>NZ_JACEHH010000052.1 GCF_014154935.1 Stieleria mannarensis | reverse complement strand
CGTCTGTAGAGCCATTGTCTCAATTGCTCCCCGGCCGCCCCGGCGGCGCGTGTTAATCCTCTGTCCGCTGCGCGGCCAGTGCGAACAGCTGGGACAGCGGTCTACACTGGCGGCGCGTATCGATCCTCTGTCCGCGTCGCTGCCAGCGAGAACAGCGGAGACAACGTTGCTACATCTCGCGCTCCCAATAAAGAAACTCGCCCTTTCTCAAATTCGCTTTCTTGGGGTTGTCGAAAACGTAGCGCTGCAAGTACTCGAACTGCTCGGGGCTGCGGATGAGGTGGTCGAACGGCTCCGGTTGCCAAAAAACACCGCTGCGGTTGATCGATGCGTTGATCTGCCGTGCCGTGTAGCGCATCCAGCTTTGTCCGACGACGTCCAAGCTTGCGCCTTCGCGAAACTGCACGATCGCGTGAACATGGTTCGGCATCACGACCAATCGATCCAGATCGTATTTGGCATCGTCATAAAACAGCAGCGCGTTGGCGGCGATCTCAGCCAGTTCAACCTGTTTCAACAAACACTCACCATGACACTCATCAAGCGAACGGTGGAAGATGCGGTCGCTGAGCTTTTTAAACTCATGACGCTGGGCTGCGTTCAACGCGTTGAGGAACTCGTCGTGCCGAGGTGATTTTTGAGCGGTCGTCGACGCTGCCAGTTCGACCGGAAGATGATTCGTAGCCAGCCAATGTTCCAGTTCCCGCTGCCATCGTAGCAATACGTCCTTGGGCAACGAATCCGCGGTCCGGAAGGTGATGAACATGGCAGCACCGACCTGAAACCAATGCGGCAGGTTTCCCGCTGTGACTATAAATTCCGCACGTGGGTCAAAGCTGCGAAAGATCACCGGTTTCTTTTGGTCGCCCATGCAATGAGTGTAGAGCAATTGCGCCTTCTCCGCTGCTTCCAGGCAGAAAAGTCGAACCATTTCCCCAACTGCTCTCCCGGCGGATTGTAGAGCCATTGTCTCAATTGCTCCCCCGGCGGATTGTAGAGCCATTGTCTCAATTGCTCCCCGGCCGCCCCGGCGGCGCGTGTTAACCCTCTGTCCGCTACGCGGCCAGTGGAACAGCTGGGACAGCGGTTCTACACTGGCGGCTGGGAGTTGCTGATGGTGTTTCGATTCTTGACGAACCCGAAATCGGCCAGCACGACGTAGGCGGCGGGGATTGCGACCAGGACGAGCACCGTCGAACTGAGCAGACCAAAGCAAACGCTGACGGCAAGCGGGATCAGCACCTGTGCCTGGCGACTGGTCTCAAATAACAACGGAGTCAATCCGGCGATCGTGGTGGCAGAGGTGAGCAGGATGGCGCGAAAGCGCAGACGGCTCGCATGGCGTGCCGAGTCGATGACGTCGGCTCCGCCGCGGTGTTCCTGCTTCAGAAACAGCACCAACAGGATCGAATCGTTCACCACCACACCGGCCAAGGAAACAAAGCCAAGTACACTGGGAATGGACAGCGAATTGCCCGTCAGCAGGTGCCCCCAAATGACCCCGATCAATGCCAACGGAATGGCCGTCATCACGATCAGCGGCTCGGTCCAGCTCTCGAACTGGTAGCTGAGGATGACGAACACGCCGATCAACCCCAACACAAACGCCTGCATCATCGAGTTTCCCGTCTCGGCGGATTCCTGCGACTCGCCTTCGATCTGAATGTCAACGCCCGGGTGTTGCTCTCGAATCTCCTCGACCGCGTCGCGGCGAAACAGCCGCATCAAACTAGCCGTGTTGGCAACACGCGTGTCGACTTCCCCGATTAACGTCACCGTGCGTCGACCGTCCAGCCGGGCGATGCGTGACCAGCCGGTGGCCACCTCGATTTTGGCGACCGCCGAAAGTGGGACGCGACTGCCGTCGGTCAACACGACGTGGAAGTCGCCGAAGTCCGCCAAGCTGTCTCGATCGGATGACTTCAGCCGAGCAACGATTTCATACGCTTCCGACCCGACTTGGATCTCATCGGCGATCGTGCCCTGAAACGCCGCGCGGACTTGATCGGCGATCGTCGTCACATCCAATCCCAATCCGACCGCGCCTTCGTCCAACCGGATCCGAAACTCCTGTTTCCCCGGCCGCAGGTCATCGGTCAGGTTGTACACACCATCGTACTGGTCAAAAAACGCCAGTGCCTGCTGCGCTGCTTGTTTGGCGTCACTGAGTTTTTCACTCTGAAAGCGAATCTCGATCGGCCGGCCGGCCGGACCGAAACTCGCTTCGCCGTACGTCACGCTGATCACGTCCGGAAGACGCCCGACCGCTTCCCGCCAAGCCTGAACCACGGCATCGATGCGCGTCGCCCGGTTCTCGGGACTCAACAGATCCGCCGTCACTGTCGCCACGTGTGGGCCGGATTCAAACGCGTCGGTGTTCGTCCCGAACTGGACGTGCACGGTTTCAACCAACTCCCTTCCCGACGGCTGGTCGGGCGTAAATCGTTGATTCACTTCCTCCAGACCGTCCGTGATCCGACGCACGACCTGTTCGGTCCGTTCCACCGGCGTGCCCTGCGGCAGCAACAGGCGTGCTTCGACGATCTCGCCTTCTGTGGTCGGGAACCCTTGAAAAGGAACAATGCCGCTGGCGACCAGTGAAAGCGACACGATGAACAAGCCTGCAAGACTGCCCAGAAACAGGTACCGCCAACGAATCGCCGCGTCGACGCAGGTGCCCGTGACGGATTCACGCAGCCACTCAAGCATGCCATCGATTCCGCGACGCAGACGACCCGGACGATCCAACCCCGTGTGCGTGAGCGAGTGACCGAGGTGGGCCGGCAAGATGATGAACGCTTCGATCAGGCTGACGGCCAACACCAGAATCAGCACCATCGGGATGACTTCCAACACTTTGCCGATAAAACCGGACAGCGACGCCAGCGGGCCGAGCACACAAATCGTCGTCAGGAACGAGGAAATCACGCCGCCGGACACCTCCTTGACGCCATCAATCGCGGCCTGCATCGCCGGCTTTCCCAGGCTCAAATGCCGCGCGATGTTCTCCGAAATCACGATCCCGTCGTCCATCAGAATCCCCGTTGCCAACAACATCGCCACCAGGGTGATCATGTTGATGGTCAGCCCCAGCATCGGCATCACAAACAACGCGCCCAAAAACGACACCGGCAAACTCATCACCACCCAGAACGACATCCGCAAATTGAAGAACATCCACAGCGTGCAGAACACCAGGATGATTCCCTGCACGGCGTTCTTGAGGACCAACTGCAGCCGATCTCGGATCAAGGTCGACATGTCGTTGACGACGACCAGATCCAACAGCGGCTGACGTTGGCGTTCGAGCGTAAGAAACTCTCGCACCGCAGTGGTCACCCGGATGGCGTCCTGGGCCTTTGTCTTTTCAATCCGCAACACGCCGGCCCGCTCGTTTCCCAGCAGACTCTTGACCTCTTCATCCTCAAACACGTCGACGACCCGACCGAGGTCCCCGAGGCGGATTTCCGCTCCGCCGCGGGTACCCTTGATGATCAACTCCTCCAGCTCTTCCGGCGTGCGGCGTTGTTCCACAAAACGCAGCAAGACTTCGCTGTCGCGTGTTTCCAACGATCCGGCCGGAACGTCGATTCCCTGCCGTGCGATCACGCGGGCGACGTCTGCGGCGGTCAATCCGAACCGCCGCAACGCTTCGTCAGAAAGTTCGACGCGAAGCTGACGGTCGGAGAATCCATCCAGTTTGACCAGCGAGACTTGAGGCACCTGCTGAAGCCGGTCCTTCAATTCCTCGCAGTAGATTTTCAAATCACCCGTCGGCATCGGGCCGGAGACCAGCAAGACCATGACGGCTTCCGTCCGACCGAGTTGTGTGATCACGGGGTCTTCCACATCGGCAGGAAACTCCGTGATCGCTTCGACCTCCGATTCAATGTCGTCCTGGAACACGGAGATGTCCGCCCCGTCACGCATCTCGACCGTGATCACCGCGACGCCTTCCTGCGCGTCCGAACGGACTTCCTTGACGTTCTCCACCCCGTCGATCGCATCTTCGACCCGTTGGCAAACGGCCTCCTCGACCTCCTCGGCGGTCGCACCACGATAAAGGATGCGAATCTGAATCTCCGTCGCCGAAAATTCCGGAAACGTCTCACGCTCCAGCTTCGGCAGGGCGAACAGCCCCGCGATGATGAACAGCAGCATGATCAGGTTGGCCAGCGTCGGGTGCCGCGCGAATCGATCAATCATCGCGTCCTCCGACCTCCACAGCCCGCGTGTCCGAAGCTGGCGGTGGCGAATCGGTGTCCACACCGCGGGCGTCCGCGATCAGTCGCTCTCGCAGCGAATCATCCTTCATCGGTTCGACCAACATGCCTTCGATCACCGGCGTGGGATCGGACACAATCAACGTCTCACCGCCGGCAAGACCGCGGCCGATCACGGCGAATTCGCCCTGCTCAAACGCGACTTCCACCGCCCGTCGGCGCAATCGCCGCTGGTCGTCCAGTACGTAGACATGCCCCCCGTGAAGTGCATGGCGGGGAACGATCACCTGCCCCGGCCGGACGCGACCGATGAACGTCACTCGGCAATACGTGCCCTGCAGTAGTGGCGGGCGGATCCCGGGGACCACTTGCTGATACGGTTTGTCGACACCCACCACCATGGTCAGGCTGCGCGTTTGTGGATCCAGCGATTCACGCACGCGCATGAATCTCGCCGGCCAACGTGCCGGTAGATCCGCGGAAGCCATCTCGACGATCGCCCGCACATCGAACACGTCGCGGACGCGCTGCATCGAGATTTCCCCGAGCGTGGCCGTTCCGCCGGGGTTGTGGATCAACCGCCGCACTTCGCGCATCGGCGTCTGCGCTTCGACTTCGACCAGCGCATTGTTGTAGGCCTCAAACAGCGACTGACCGCTGGCAACAAACTGATCGACGTCCAGCGTGACCGTCCCCAACCGGCAATCGAACGGTGCGCGAATCTCCGTGTGTTTCAGGTCCAATTGGGCCTGAGCCAGCTGGGCTTGTTTGAGTGCGAGGTTGGCTTGCTGGCTTTGCTTCCGAGACGGCAACAGGTTCAACGCACTGGTTTGTTCCTGAAGCCGCTGCTGTTGCGTCAACAGGGAACGCTGCTGAGCGTCGACGTCGGCTTGTGAAATCGCATCCCGAGTGACAAGCTGTTCGATCCGATTCATCTCCCGTCGTGTCACGTCCAACGCTTCACGCTCGATCTTCAACGACGCCTGCAAGTTTTCCTCGGTCCGCGTCAGCTCTTCGATCAAAGCCTCGGCCTGCCGGATCTCCGCTTCCAGCTGAGCGACCGCGTACTCGTATTCCGTCGGATCGATCTTCAACAGCAATTGGCCTTTATCGACAAACGATCCCGATTCCAGTTCCGGATGAACCTCGACAATCCGGCCTTCGACCTGCGCAACGGCCTGCCAGGTTTGTCCCGGTGTCGCCGTTCCGTAACCGACCACCTGCGGCAGCACGTCCACCACGGGAACCTCGATCACACGCAGCGTCCGCATCGCTTCGTCGGTCGTCTCGAGCGCCGGTTGCGGGCGGTTGCCGACGACCCACACAGCCACCGCCACCCCCAGCACCAAGGGTGGGACAAACAACAACCGAGTTCCGAATCGCTTCAGCAGCGAACGAAACCTCCCGCGCGTGTTGCCTCCCAGCGCGGAATCCGGCACGGACTCTGAGTCGGCGTTCATGTGCATCGCCTTGTGAATCTGAAAATCGAATCTGCCAACGACCGCCCCACCGACGCGGAGAACGAGGCCAGCGGATCACCGGCGGGCCCAATGTCTGTAATATACAGCTACACGTTGCCTTGTCAATGCTTGCATCGCGATCGACTAGAATGACGCCTCCTCGCCTCACCCGCGCCCCTCCGAAACGAGCGGTGAAATCAGGATCCCAGAACGGACAATCGAGAACCCCAAAGATGAAACGCCGCCCCTTTCTGTTTACCCTTGGAAGTCTGCTCGCAGCGGTTCGCGGGGGCTGGGTTCGCGAGGCCTGTGCACGAGGCGTGGAACGCAGAATCCGCGTGACCTTGCCCCAGGCCCACAAAGGAACGCTTGAAATCGACACACAATTGCTCGACAGCTACGGGCGGCTTCCAGAAGACCTGCGTCAGTTTTACCTTGACGCCCGCCAAGTCTTTGAATCGGACGCCGCCGCCGCGTTTACCAGTCCAGCCATCTTGGATGCCGCGGCGCGGCATCATCTGGTGTTGATGGGCGGGCCGCTGCTGGGTGATTTGACCGGTCGCGGCGTGACCCTCTGGCTCCGCCCGGCCACGACGGATCCGATCACCGTTGTCGTTGATCAAAAAACCTATCCGGTCGACTCGGCACGCCCCGGGCAAGTCGCTCGTGTCGTCGTTGATGACCTGTCACCGGGAACGTCGTGCACCTACCAAGTCCGATGCAATCGTGACGTCGTTGCCGAGGGCAGATTTACCACGGCACCGGACGAACGGTCCGGCCAACCATTCCGGCTGACCTTCGGATCCTGTTTCCACAAGATCGGGATCCATAATCAAAACCTGGTTGAAGCGATCCTTGCGCGTCATCCTCACGCCATGATGTTGCTGGGCGACATTGCCGTCGACGACCGCAACAATCAAGTCAACATGCACCGTGCCGACTATCAGCTGCGCGACGTTTCCCAGGCGTGGAGAGATCTGGCGTCACAGGTTCCGTTGTACGCGGCCTGGGATGATCACGATTACTTCGACAACGACCTGAGCGGTATTCCACGTCAATTCACGGCGGCCGATCGTGCCAAGGTCCGCAACGTTTGGCGTGAGAACTGGAACAATCCCCCGGCCACGGATTCTCGCGAAGGCATCTATTTCAACACGCACGTCGGCCCCGTCGAGATCATCATGTTGGACACGCGGTCGTGTCGCGATGGAAGCCGGCGTCGAGAATACAACTCCTATCTTGGCGGGCCGCAGTTGCAATGGCTGAAAGACACGTTACGCCGTTCCACAGCCCCCTTCAAAGTCATCAGCAGCGGCACGATGTGGAGCGACTACGTTTCCAATGCGAAGGATAGCTGGGGCAGTTGGGACACGCAGGCGCGGGAGGAGATCTTCGGCCTGGTCGAGGAGTCACGGATCGGCGGGGTGTTGCTGGTCAGTGGTGATCGGCATGGGGCGCGAGCGTTTCGGATCCCGCGGCCGTCGGGGTACAACTTCTACGAATTCGAGCCCGCGACGCTGGGGGGTGTTTCCGGACCCAAGGGAATCGTCGACAACTGCCCGGAGCAATTGTTCGGCTACAGCGGGCACGACCGCAACGGCAACGACTTCGTCGCGTTCGGCGAATTCACCTTCGACGTTCATCGCGAGCAACCGCGGGTGACGTTCCGGTTGATCAGTGAGCACGGAGTCGAGCTGAAAAAAATCGATCTCTCACTCCAACAGCTCACGCCCCCATCATTGTAGAACCGTTGTCCTCAACTGTTCCCCCGGCCGCCCCGGCGGCGCGTGCATGTCCGCTGTCGGCTGCGCAGGTTAATAAAAGCCATGAACAGTTCGGATTTGGCTATGGAGAACGCTAGCCGAACGCCCAGGATCTTACCCAAGCAAGGCTCGAAGGGCGGCTCCATGGCGACTGACGACATCGCCCAATGCCGTGGGGGATTGATTCGCCGACCAACCGGCGTCGCAAGGATGCGCATTTGAGAAGCCCGACGCGCAATGGGAATTCGTCCAGCCTGACAGCGGATCGGCTACAACTAAAAGGTCTCGTTTTCCCCAAACCATGCCAATCCCATTCTTTTCCGCCAACCTTCGGATCATGCCGGACTTGCCGGAGGCCCAATCGATGATGTGCAAATTCTTCGTTTTCCTGAGCATTGGTGTTCTCGCAGTGGTCACGCCATGCCGTGCTGCCGAACGTCCCGACAACGCCGGGACCACAGCGGAGGAGACCACACGTTCAAGGGTTCACCCTTGGACAGACTCGCGCGTCAAGGGCAGCCCGGACCTGCCACTGCCTTACACGACGCATCCGATTTTCACTGGCGTCGAATTGGATCGTCCGACCGACATCACCTGGTTGCCGAGCGCACAAAGATGGGTGGCAAACCATGCGGGCAACAAGATCGTCACGTTCACCAACGACTTCGAGACCGCGGTCGCACAGCCGCTGTTGAATCTGAGCGCGTTGTCCGACGAACCGGTCCAGACCGGGTACGCAACGAAATTCCATTTCGATCTCAAGAATCAGCCGTGGTGCTTCTTGACCTTCACTACCAAGCGACAGCTGCCGGACGGGCATTGTTTGGCAAGATTGAAGGTTTTGGACCCCAGCGTTCCGACGTTCGACTTGGAGAGTCTGACGGAATTGGCGCGTTGGAAAAGCCATGGTCATGTGGGGTCGAGCATGCAATTCGGCCCCGACGGAATGCTTTACGTCTCCGTCGGCGATGGCCAACCGCCTTACCCGCCGGATGGTGATGGAACCGGCCAGGATCTCAGCGACCTGCGCGCATCGATCCTGCGGATTGACGTCGACAACCCGACGGCCGACAAGCCCTACCGCATTCCCGAGGACAACCCGTTCGTTCGGCAGGAAGGTGCCCGCGGAGAAATCTGGGCCTACGGGTTTCGCAACCCTTGGAAAATGGCCTTCGCCCCGAAGACCGATGAGCTGCTGGTGGCCGATGTGGGTTGGGAAATGCGTGAAATGATTCATCGGGTTCGCCGCGGCCGCAATCACGGCTGGAGCATCATGGAAGGAAGCCAGCCGGTGAAACCGGAGCAACAACCTGCGATCCCCATCACACCACCACTGTTTGAACACACGCACCTGGATTCGCGTTCGATCACCGGTGGCTATTTCTGGCAAAGCGATCGCATTCCGGAATTGAAGGGAGCCTATATCTACGGCGACTGGATGACTGGAAAGGTCTGGGGGCTTCGGTTCAAGGACGACAAGGTGACGTGGCAACAAGAACTGGTGGACACACCGCATCGCGTCATTTGCTTCATGCAGGACCCATCAGGAGAGGTGTTCATTGTCGGCTACGACGGAACCATCTTGCAGCTCCAACCCAACAAGGTCTTGCCCTCCGACGAACCGTTTCCGACCAAGCTCAGCGAAACGGGGATCTTCGCCGACACTCCCTTGCAACAACCAGCCCAAGGAGTGGTCCCGTACAACATCAATGCTTGTCGGTGGGCCGACGGAACCCACTCGCGACAATGGATCGCGCTTCCGGATTCGACCCAATTACAACTCTTTAAAAAGTTCAACTGGATGACCGGCGAGTCCGCCGGCAGGTTCAATTTTCCGACGGACACGGTCGCCGTGAAAACCGTCAGCTATTTCGCCGACGCCCAGAATCCACAGTCCGAACGGCATCTCGAAACACAGCTGTTGCACAAAAACGGAGACGAATGGCGAGCGTACAACTACATCTGGAATGACCAGCAAACCGATGCGATCCTTCAGGACGACAAGGCCACCGAACGCAATTTGATCATCCGCGATCTGAACGCCGACGGTGGACAGCGGACGCAAATCTGGCGTCACGCGAGCCGCAGCGAATGTCTGTTGTGTCACGTCTGGTCGGCCGGCACGGTGCAAGGATTCTGGCCACCGCAACTGGACTTGAAGCTCGGGGACGAAAACCAGCTCGATCAACTCGCTGCCCTCGGACTGTTCTCCGAACCCGTCCCGCGACCGAAACCCGTCGTCTCTCCAAGTGATGCCGCGGCGTCCCTCGAGGATCGAGCGCGATCGTACCTGGCGATGAACTGTTCGACCTGTCATCGCAATTTGGGAGGCGGAACTTCGATTTTCACCTTCGACATCACCGTTCCGCTCGAAGACAGCAAGTACCTTGACGCGGTTCCGTCTCAAGGCTCCTTCGGCATCGAAGACGGGCGGGTGATTGCACCAGGCGAACCGTCCCGCAGCGTGCTCTTGTACCGAATGCTCAAGTCGGGACGGGGACACATGCCACAATTCGGGTCCAACGTGATTGACCGAGATGGCATCCGATTGATCCATGACTGGATCGCATCCATGGAAGCTGAATCCGAAAAAACACAACCGGTCCCGCCGAGTGCCGAGCTGATGGAATTGAACAATGTTTCGAACTCGACGATTCAGTCGATGCTTTCCACCGTCGAAGGTGCGATGATTCTCTCGATGGCCTGCGGCAGCGATTCTCTGGACGATGAACGAAAGGAAAAAATCGTCGGGATGGGAGCCAGGCAGACGCACGCTCCGATTCGCGACCTGTTTGAACACTACTTGCCAGAAGATCAACGCACCAAGCGTCTTGGCCCCAGTATCGATGAGGAAGCACTGCTGGCCATCGAGGGATCGGTCGAATCCGGAAAGAATCTGTTTGAAACGGCCACCGATGTCAACTGTCGCAATTGCCACCGAATCGGTGCGGTCGGACAAAGCATCGGGCCCGACTTGAGCGGGATCGGGACACAGCAGACGCCGGCCGAGCTGCTCGCCAGCATCGTCCGGCCGTCTGAAAAAATCGATCCGAAGTATCGCGCGAAACAAATCCTGACGGTGGATGGAGAGGCGATCTCTGGAATTGTATTGGAGGAAACAAGCGAGTTGATCCGAATCGCCGATGCGTCGGGCAAGGTACACCAAATTGCGGCCGACGACATCGAACTCCTGCGTTTCGCCTCCAAGTCGGCGATGCCCGACCAGCTGCTCTCCGGCATGACACTACAGAACGCCGCCGACTTGCTCGCCTATCTTTCGTCACAGCGCAAGATCGGGCCGCTGCAACACAAACAGGCAAAGATTCATCGAACATCAGCGAAGCTGACGATCGATGGAATACGCAACGAAACAGATTGGGCCACCGCTCCATCGCTGGGCGATTTCGTGTTCACCTGGTGGAAAGACGGCGATCCGCCGAAACAACAAACCGATGCCAAGTTGTTGTGGGACGACCAGTTCCTTTACGTCTCATACGCCTGCGTGGACCGAGACGTCCGCGCGACCCGGCGAGGTCGCGACAGCAAGGTTTATCGCGATGACTGCGTTGAAATCTTCGCATCGCCCGAGCGAGAGCATCCCGAAAATTATTTCAACATCGAAATGAACGCGCTCGGTGAACAACTCGACCAGTACCGCCCGGGAGGCGAGATGCAGGACAACTGGAACCCTGACGGGATCCAGATCGCGGTCACGATCGATGGAACGCTGAATGATTCGAACGATTCGGACAGGGGCTGGACACTCGAAGCCGCCATTCCGTTCAAGCTGTTCGAAAAAGTCCTACCCAACGGCCGCCCGTTGATCGGCGACCGATGGCGGCTCAACCTTAGCCGGCTGGAAGACGAAATGGCGATCAAGAGCCAATGGTCGCAAGGCGATCGCAATTTCCCGCGTTTCCACCATCCCGAATACTTTGGGTTCGTCGAGTTTGTCGGCAAAGTTGACGCGTCCGAGTTACCGTCACAGTAACAAGCCGCTGAACGAGAAGTTTTGCGTGTCGCGAATCGAACGATCATTGGCATTGCCGCTATCCTGATCGACGCCCCGAGCACCGATGCCCAAGGAAACAACCGTCTGACCGTGATGACAAGTCTGCGATTATCCCCGAAAACCTGATTCCCTGAAACTGACTCTGGAGAACTCCATTATGAAGCCCCTCGCACTCCTCTCCTTCGTCGTCCTGCTGGGATCTGTCCATGCCCTCGCCGACGATCGGCCCAACCTCATCGTCATCATGGCGGATGACATGGGCTATGCCGACGCCGGCTTCACGGGCGCGCGAGACATCCAAACGCCCAACCTGGACAAGCTGGCCGCGTCCGGCGTGGTCTTTCGCCAAGGCTACGCCAACCATCCCTTCTGCGGGCCGACGCGTGCCGCACTGCTGTCGGGCCGCTATCAGCATCGATTCGGTTTCGAAACCAATCCGGCCTACGACCCGGCCAACCCGATCATGGGCATCGATCCCGACGTGACGCTGTTCCCAAAACGATTGCAACAAGCCGGCTACGTCACCGGTTGTGTCGGTAAATGGCACTTGGGTGCGGCCGCACCCTTTCATCCCAACAATCGGGGATTCGATTACTTCTACGGTTTTCTCGGCGGCGGACACGACTACTTTCGGATCGATTTGACGAAGCCTGTCAAGGAGGCTTATCTGCAAAGCCTGACCCGCAACGACAAACCCGCAACGTTTGACGGCTACCTGACCACCGCACTCAGCCGCGATGCGGCCGGTTTTGTCGAGAGCAACAAGGACAAACCGTTTTTCTTGTACCTCGCCTACAACGCGCCGCACGGTCCGTTGCAGGCCCCCGACGAAGACATTGAACGTTACAACCACATCGCGAATCAGAAACGGCGAGTCTACGCAGCGATGGTTGACGTGATGGACCGCGGGATCGGTGAAGTGATTTCAGCGTTGGAAGAAAACGGCCTGCGCGACAACACCCTGATCTTCTTCCTCAGCGACAACGGCGGTCCACAGGCGTCCAAGCAGAAACCGGGCAAGTGGAACGGGTCGTCGAACGAACCGTTTCGTGGCGGCAAAGGCGACGTCTATGAAGGCGGCGTTCACGTCCCCTTCATCGCTTCCTGGCCGGCCAAAATCCCCGCCGGAACCACCTTTGACTCGCCCGTCATCTCGATCGACATCTCGCGCACCGCGGTCGCCGCGGCAGGAGCAACTCCTGGAGACAAACACGCGATGGAGGGCGTCGACCTGATCCCGTTTGTCACCGGCGAGAAAACCGGCGATCCTCATGACAATTTGTACTGGCGCAGCGGGCCAAGGTGGTCGGTGCTCGCCGCCGATGGGACCAAACACGTCCAAGAAGCCGACAGCAAGTCAGCGCAGTTGTTTTTCCTGCCCGACGATGTTTCGGAATCGAACGACTTGATCGCCGCCAGGCCAGAACGTGCCCGCCAACTGCGTGAATCATTCCAGCGTTGGGACGAAGAAAACGTGCCGTGCCGCTTGATGGGGTACATCGACTATCACAAAAAACGCGATACCTTTTTCTCCGGCGCGGTTCCAGAGACGGCCAAGGATGCCGGCTATGCCCCCAAAGTCAAAGGTCTCTTTAAATAGATCCCAAAGGGTCCGCAAGTACCAATTCTCATCTATCTCCAACATGTTTCACCGCATCTCATTCTTCGCCTTCGTCTTCATCGTGTGTCCCCTGAGCGATCAAGGTTTTGCTCAGAATCTCAGTCAAGAAGGGCAAGCCCAGAAGGCCGTACACGACTACCTGTTTGACACCTTCGCCGAAGGCCGCGCGAGCAAATTCGTCGGAAGCGGTCGCGACCACGGATTGAAAGAGATCACGATCCTGACGGAGACGAAAACGATTCGCCATGGAGACCACCTGCTGCTGCCCGAAGGCGCAGAGCGGATTGCCGGGCTGTTTCGTCACTTCGCGTTTCATGGCGAAAACCTGGATCGCATCAAGGAAGTCCACGTCTTTCCCTATTCGCCGGACAAAGCTCCGCCTCGCAGCCAGCAGGTCCAAGAGTTTTATCGAGTCCAGATGCCGTCGATCCCGCTGTCCGACCAGCCGCCGGAGCGAATGAAAATCCGCTTCTTGATGAAAGACGAGAACGCGACCTGCCGAATCGATGACCTGGTCTTCATCGCCCAAAAGCAGATCCCGCCGCAGTTTGACACGATTCCCTATCGCGATCTCGGGTCGGAGTTCCCCCGCGAACGAGTCGAAGTCGACATCGACACCGAGCATGAATTGTCGATCGCCGGAACTTCGGGGCTGCAGCGTGAGCGTTGGTTCCGGATGCACGAAACGCCGGGTCTGGTGGACCAGTCGTTCGAACGATGGGCAGCGGAACGCAATTTCCTGCCCGGGCGGGGGGCGTTCAAATTCAACCCGGGTATCACGCGGGCCTGGGGCAATTGGCAGCCTCTCCAAGAACGAGCGGACAAGCCGGGGGCCGCCGACCTGTCCTTCTTTGATCATTACGACGCCGGAATCCGACACCGAAACACGATTCCCGAGTTCAAGAAAATCCCCTTCGCGTATTGCTTCAATGATTGGCCCGATTTCATGTCGGTGCCGCTGGTCGGTCGAGGGACACCTAAACCCGAGCATTTTGACGACGCCGCGGAACTCGCCGCCGCGTACGTCGAGGATCAAATCAAAGACGGTGGATTTACCGCCGAGTGGTGGGAGGTGAAAAACGAGAGCAGCGTTCAATCCGAGTGGGCGCATCACTGGAAAGAGAGCCAGGGGATCGACGGTTGGGGGGTGCTGGCGGAATTCCACAATCGTGTCGCCGACGCGGTGCATCAACGTGCCTCGGACGTCAAGGTCGGCGGTCCGTCGTCCGCTTACATGCAGCTTCAAGTGAAAGACTTTGAGCTCTATCGAAACCAGGCGCGTTTCATCGAGGAAACTCGCGGGCACATCGATTTCTTTTCACACCACTTTTACGAAAACGCGTTGATGCTGGGCGCCCACGAGCGTCGCTCCCAAGGCTATTCGAATTACTTGCTCGGCCGGTATGAAGCGATCCTGGACATGCTGCGCGCCCACATGCACAAGGCTGGCAATGTCCTGCCGATCCTGATCACCGAGTGCGGGTCGCTTCAAAACGGTCGCCAGCCTTCGGACAATTGGTTGCGGCTACTCGCCTGGAACGCCTATCTGACCAAATCGATGCAGCGTCCCGACCAGATCGATTTG
Source organism: Stieleria mannarensis (assembly GCF_014154935.1). Taxonomy (GTDB): domain Bacteria; phylum Planctomycetota; class Planctomycetia; order Pirellulales; family Pirellulaceae; genus Stieleria; species Stieleria mannarensis. The sequence goes on along the minus strand of NZ_JACEHH010000052.1, from coordinate 49,076 downwards.
TTCGTACCCTTCATCTTTTTGCACATGTCGTGGAACCCCTACAGCGGTGACGCTGCGTTCACGCCAAAGGATGATCGAAAGCGGCATCGAACGATCGACGATTTTGAGCCGACGACGATCGCCAACTACTTCGAACTGTGGCGGGACTTCGACGGCCGACGCTTGCCCGTTCAATTTGATCGTGACTGGTTGGATGTGGTCGCAGTGCACGATGGAATGCGGATTTCGATCGCGATCACCAACATGGGTGGACGACAGATCGCCGTCGACCTCTCCGGGGTCGCAAACCGTCTGGGGGCCGGCAGGGCAACTCAAACACGATTGAATTACCACAAGGGGAACGTCGTCTTCGAGCCCGAGCATGACGTCGATGCCGCCGCAATCCCGGTGGACGTCAATGAGACAACCGTGGTGCGTCTGTTTCCCCAAAAGCCGCTCGCCCCGAAGGGCACCTTGCGGCTGGATCGTTGGTACGCGACCAAAACCGCCGTCAAAAGCGACGGCAGTCCGGTTTCGTTTGATGTCGATGTTGATCAACCCGACGCGACGACTTCCGCCAAACTAATCATCGGCGTTCACCGTCGCGGCGGATTGAGCGGGCCGTTGACGGCTGATTTGAACGGGACGCCGATCACCGTCCAGTCCGGCGACGCGAGCGAATTTACCGAGTTCTTTGCACCGCTGGATGCCAGCCTCCCTGCAGCGATTCTACGCAACACGAATCAGATTGCGATCCAATCGCCACAGGGAACCACCATCACCTCGGTGCAGTTGATTACCCATCGCCCAGGCACCTGACACCTGGAATTCGGGTCAAACAGATCTAAGCGTAGAAAGCACGGGCATACGTGTTGGTGTCTAGCCTTTAGGCGACTCCCGGTCGCTGCTTCGCAGCGATCATGGGCGGCTAAAACCCGCACACCAGCGGTTGCTGTGTCCCCATTTTTCCTACGCCCGTGCCATCCAATCCGAGCAACTTCGCACCAAGGAAACATCCAATGTTCCAACTCAAAACCTTGTCGATCGCAACGTTGATCTTCCTTTCGATCGTCATCGACCGAAACCTCATCGCCGATCAGCCGAACGTGTTGTGGATTCTGACAGACGACCATCGCTACGACTCGATCCGCGCATTTAACAAAATGCTGCACGGTCGCGAAATGAGCGAACTGGGGTACGTCGAATCGCCGAACACGGATCGTTTGGCAAAAATGGGAACAACGTTCATCAACACCTATTGCCAGGCACAGGGCTGCGCGCCGTCGCGTGCAGCCATGCACTACGGTCGTTACCCGTTTCGATCGGGAATCTACGAGTTCGAATACCACAACAACAACGCCGAACACTGTCGGCCGACACTTTCCGAAACGATGGCGGACCTGGGCTATCAAACGACCCACGTCGGAAAACTGGGCGTTCGCATCAAAACCATCAAAGGCAATTGGGCTGCGTCGCATCCGATCTATCAGCAAAGCTTTTATTTTAAAGACCTCGCCCGCGACGGGTTGTGTGGCTGGGGCAAGGACTGGATCACGGACATCAACGGAGTGAAGTTCGACAAGCCGTTTCAAAGCCTGGAGTTCTTCGTCACGCCCGAAGGAAAGTTCGAATACTGCTCGCTGGAACTTGAGGAATTGATGCCTGAGTTGGCGGGCACTTGCGCCGAAACGATGGAAAAGTACGACCTGCTGAGGCATTACAACAAGAAAAAGGGAAAGCATCTCGACAGCGGCATGATCCTGGCCGGCGTCAGTTCACGTGAAGCCGGAAAAACGCGTGACGGTTATTATGCGTCGATCTTCGTGGACTATCTAAAGAACAAGAATCGCGCATTCAAGGTTGGCTCGCGACACTATGACGGTGTGGACACGTCAAAACCCTTGTTCTGTCACATCGGATTCGACTTTCCGCACACACCCGTGCTGCCCCCCGCGGATTTTCGCAAGCGTTTCCAACAGCACACCTACAAGGTCCCCGCCTTTGACGAGCAGGAAATGGAAACGATGCCGGCGCAACTAAAGAAACAGGTCGCACATGGTTTTTCGGACCATTTGACCGATGCGGAAAAACAGGCGATGATCCAGGACTACTATGCCTTCTGTGCCTACGGCGATGTCTTGGTGGGGCAGGCCGCCGACGCATTCATCGAGTATAGCGAGACGCAGCAACAGCCCTGGACGATCGTCTATGTGTGCGGTGACCACGGTTGGAAACTGAACGATCACGGCTCGGTTTCCAAGTTCACGCCCTGGGATGTCGACAGCCACAATCCGATCATTGTCGTTTCATCGGACAAGAAACGTTTTCCCTCCGACACGGTCGTCACCGACTTCACCGAGTTTGTGGACATCGCCCCGACGGTGCTTTCGATCGCCGGTGCCGATCTCGGTGACGCAAAGTACGACTACCTGGACGGGCGGGACATGGCGGACACCGGTGCGGGAAACGTCCCAGCACGTGACTACGTGATCGGCGAAAGCCACGCGGTGATCGGGCCCCGTGCGTTTATCCGCACCAAAGACTACGTCTTCTCCATGCGGACGCGCCCGGATGAGAACCGCGGGAAGAACATGCAATGGGCGCGGAACGCATCGTACCGCGATCTCGACCCGGCGCTCTACCACATGCCGACCGATCCCAAGGAAGTGAACAATCTGGCGCATCATCCGGAGCACCAACGCGTAGCCCAGGCGATGAAAGAAAAATTGCTCAACATCGTGCTCGGCGACAACCGCGTCGAGGTCGACTGGGGTGGCAACAGGGCGATGGGGACGACCGTCTACCGCAGCAACTTCGCCCCCGGCTCGGACGACAAAGTGCTGCAGTTCTAGGCTTTGTCCCTAAACCCGGCAAGGGTCGTATGTGGTAGCGGAATTCGCCAAGAATTTCGGCTTTTCCCGTGTGAACCGCTGCGAGACGAAATCCTTGGCGGCTTCCGCTACGGGTTTAGGGACAAAGCCTAGCATTCTGCTACCGCACTTCGTATCAGTGGGTACGCCGGCAACGCATCCGACCCGCTGACCAAATTTGGCTGATCACGGCGCAGCACCGATCCGCCGGCGGGCTCTCTGTCACCGGGGCGCGTTAGAATCAGGTTTGCCCGTCGTCTTCCCTTACGGCGAAACACTCGTTCGGACGAACTCCCCTATTCCAAGGAGCACCGGAAATGTCCAAACAAAATCTACAGGTCTCGGTTGCGATCGACCGTGACCCCGAGGATGTGATCCGTTTCATCGCCGATCTGCGCAACCGCATGATGTACCTGCAATCGCTCAAGGGCGCTTCCAACATCCAGGGCGAACCAGGCCAAGTCACCAAGAGCTGGGATTGGAAATGGGATCTCCTCGGTCAGGAATTCACGGGATCTGCCAGAACCGTCCACTATGCCCCCGGACGCCGTTATTCGTTCGTCACCGAGGGCGGCATCAAGAGCCAATTCAACTACAACGCCGAACCCGATGGCAGCGGCACCAAGCTGACCGTCGACGTTGAAGCGGAAATCCCCGCTGAACTCGCCGGCCATGACGGCTTGGACCAGCTGTTGGCCGGCGCCAAAGAACGCGGCCAGCAATCGCTGGAAAAACTGAAGTCACTGTTGGAACAAAATTAGCAGGATAGCGTGAAGATGACGTCGCTACGCCCGCCAGAGCGTGGAAAGCGCCGGCGAACCACCTTCTGGCGAAGGTAGTTGCGTTCAAACGGCGAAACAACCTGACTCGGGGCGGCAAAAACAATAACTTCCGCGTTTGGGCAATGTTACCAGGAGCAACACCATGAGAATCGGTTTGATCGCGATGAGCGGCATTCGCTGCTGCGACCAGGAACTGCTCCGCAAAGGGCTGACACTGCCGGGGTTTGTCGAACGCAGCGAAACGATCGCGTCGCTGCCCAGCCTGGGACTGCTAACGCTGGCCGGCATGACTCCGACCGAGGACTCGATCGAGTACTTCGAAGTCCAAGACCTGAAACAGCTCGATCCGCTGCCGCAAAACTTTGACCTGGTGGCCATCTCCAGTTTCAGCGCCCAGATCAAGGAAGCCTACACGCTGGCCGATCAATACCGGGCTCTGGGGATCCCGGTCGTGCTCGGCGGACTGCACGTGACCTCGTTGCCCGACGAAGCCATCGGGTACTGCGACGCCGTGGTCGTCGGTGAAGGCGAAGTGGTCTGGCGGGACGTACTTCGCGACGCACGGTCGGAACAGCTGCAACGCCGTTACAGTTCCTTTGGCGTTGCAGAGTTCAATCTGGCCGACGCACCGATGCCGGCCTATGAATTGTTGGACATCTCCAAGTACAACCGGCTGACCGTGCAAACCAGCCGCGGCTGCCCGCGGAGTTGCGAGTTCTGCGCGTCGAGCATCTTGCTGACGCGGCGCTACAAACAGAAACCGATCAAAAACGTCCTCGCCGAAATCGATCGCATCTGCGACCTTTGGCCACGGCCATTCATCGAGTTTGCCGACGACAATTCATTCATCCATCGGGCGTATTGGAAAGAACTGCTGCCACAATTGAAACAGCGCCGCGTGAAATGGTTCGCCGAAACAGACCTTTCGGTGCACGAAGACCAAGAACTATTGCGGATGATGCGTGACAGCGGGTGTGCCGAGGTGCTGATCGGTCTGGAAAGTCCGATCCTGCCGGGGTTAAAAGGCATCGAACTAAAGAACGATTGGAAACGTCGACAATGGCCGAATTACATCGAGGCGATCGAGCGGATCCAAAGCAACGGCATCCGCGTCAATGGCTGTTTCATCCTCGGCCTGGACGGTCACGGTCCGGACATTTTTGACGCCGTGTACGACTTCGCCGAACAAGCAAAACTGTACGACGTCCAGATCACGTACCAGACGCCGTTTCCCGGGACACCACTTTATCACCGGCTGGAAAAAGACAATCGCTTGTTGTATCCCGGCGCCTGGGAACGATGCACGTTGTTCGATTTAAACTATCAGCCGACACCGATGTCCGTCGAGGATCTCCGGCAGGGGTTCCATGGGCTCGCCGAACGACTTTACTCCGAGGACTTTACCCAATGGCGGCGAAATCAATTCGCACAGTATTACTTGTATTCTCGCCGTCACAAACGCAACGACCAACTACCGGTTTCTTGATCGAGCTTCGTCGAACCGCCGTCGCGACGCTCGCCAGAGCATGGCAGACGCAGGGAAACCACCTTCTGGCGAATGTAGCTACGTCAGATCGGTGGTTTGTGTTGGCTGGGGATGGAGACGACGCGTGCCAGGTTCTCCGAGATGCCGATAAAACCGGGGCATGGAGACCATGACACCTGCCAATGACGTCGGCTTTGTCTCGACGGGCAAGCTGAACCGACTGCAGGGGTGGACTACGCTGCTGATCGGTTTGGCGTTGTCGGCGGCTCTGGACCCCTGGTTGTTGAGTGCCGTCAATTCGGACGTCGGGGGCGGCCTGGCCGTCCGCCATGCCCACGGCGTCGTGATCGCGATGGCGTTCTTGCAGTTGGCGATGGCGCATCTGTTGTCGACGTCCGCGTTCGAGCGACCCGCAAGAACGATCGCCGCGCTGTTGACTGCGGTCGGCGCTGCCTGCTACAGCACCGGGTATGCGTTGGCATTGTGGCAACCGGCACTGCACGGGCTCGTCCTGCTCGGCAGCCTGGTCAACTTCAGCGGCTTCGCGTTCTTGTGCTGGATCGGCCCGACGGGCACCTACGCCCGCCAGATCCGGATGATTCTTCCCGTGGCTTGCTTCGGAATGCTGCTGGACTTCATGGCCGGCCTGCGGCCAATCTTGCCCGCAGATTGGATCCAGGAACAGCTCGGCAGCGAAGACGGTGTTCGGTTGCGGATGTTGCGTCTGGCACGCGTCGCAGCGATTGCGTTGTCGGTATTGACGCTGCTGTACTACGGAATCGCCCGCCGCGGCGGCACCGATCGCGGCAAGGCGCGTCTGGGCGGAATCAGCCTGGCGACCGGAGCAGTCGGGATGCCGTTGATTTTGGCCCTCGCCTGTTTCACCACGATCCACGCAAAGTACTTGTTGGCGATCCCGTCGACCGCGGTCGTGATCGGCGTGTATCTGGGATTGTTTTTTTCGCTTAAGCATGGCGACATGCTGGAACGGTGGGGGTGGCTGTTGATCGCCGCATCGACATCGGTCGGCATGTTGATCGGACTGTATGCCTTTGAAGGCCCCTTTCCGACACCGGAGTTCATGGGCAGCTACAACCAACTGCCGCGGCGACTGACCCGCATGGCGCACAGCTACAGCATCGTGCTGGGCATGATGAGCATCCTCTTGGCGCGCGAGTTGGCCAATAGGCAAGACATCAACGAAACCGCCAAGGCCGGAGTGCAACTCTTTCTCGCGGGCTGCGTCGTCATGTTAACGCTGCTGCTGCTGGCCACCGTCGTTGAGATGCCCCCCATGGCCTTTCCGACCGGACCAATCCTGACTCTCGCCGGCGCGATCATCTGCCTGGCCGGTCGAATACGATGGACGCGTCAGTCGGTTTCCGATGAATAGCACTCCGCACTAGTATCGAATCGAATCTAAACCCAAGATTCCGTTATCTCGTGGGCCCAATGTCGATCAGAAGGTCGTCTTTACCGTGCTCTACGTCATCCGGCTCGGACTCATTGGCCGCGATGGTCGCGAAGATCGCGTCTGAAGACTTGTTTCTGGTGTTGACGTGATCAATCGATTCATCACCGACAACATCAACGCCTGGACGGAGAAGCGATCCGGCCAAATCCTCGACAATCTCCTCCAGGGGATCCCCATCGTCGATCCGTGCAGTCCACGATTGATCGAGGATCTGTCGTAGAGATGCAAGGTCAGTGTCGTGGACCGTCGCCCCCGCGATCAACAGATCAGAGAGTCGATCATTGCGAACATGCAGCATGTCGGCCCCTTGCCCGCCGATCAGCAAGTTGTGATCAAGCCCTCCATCAAGCAGGTCGTCCCCGAGACCACCAACCACAACGTCGTTTCCACGATTGGTGTGCAGTACGTCATCTCCTGCGTCGCCAAAGACAGAATCGTTTCCTGCGCCGGTGTGAATCACGTCCTTGCCGTCGCCAGCATAGACAGTCGTATCCAATTCGACATGCGTACCTATCTTGACACGATCGTCTCCCGCCAGAAGCACAACGAATACCCCTTGAAGGTCAACCAACTCCATGTCGTACCGTAATTGATCATTCCCCAGGTCCAGTTTTGCCCGTAATTGGTAGCTACCTGACGACCGACGACCGTTGTTCTGTGTCAAATTCACGCGGTCGTTGCCATCGGTCCCAATGATCTCCAAGATTCCTTCATCGGTAACGCGAACGCCGGCGACGTATGATGTAATTGACTCCGTGTCCGCTGCCCCCGACAGATCGACAACTGAAACAGTTACGACGAACACCCCGCTACGATCGTAGACATGCACCGTTTCAAACGAGTCGGCGTCCTGATCAACGGATTCATCAGGCAATGCTCCCGATTGACCATCACCCCAGTCGACGAGAACACTGTGCGTATCATCGACATCGCGGTCCTGATACAAACCAGCCAGCGTGATCTCACCGAACGCGGCTTGCCCATCCGCTCCGTTTGAAACCCCGATCGTAAGAATCTCCGGTGCGGAATTCGCGTCTTCCTCATCATCGGTCACGTCGACGGAAGCGTCAGCGGAGGTGTAACCACCAGCCGTCGCGGTGATCGTCGCGGTTTGGGTTCCGTCAACGATCGCGTCGTCCACGCCTGTGATCGTGAAGGTTGCCGAAGTCGCATTGGCATCGATCGTAATCGTTGCCGGCGCCGTCGCTTCGGTCGTATCATTCGATGCCAGGGTGACCACCAGCGGGTTCGAGAGGTCACCGTCGTTGCGGGTGACCGTACCGGTCGCCGTTCCGCCTTCTTCGGAGATGCTTGCTGGGTCGATCGTCAGCGTCAAACTCAGCGCGTCATCATCGGTCACGTCAACGGAAGCGTCGGCGGCGGTGTAGCCACCAGCCGTCGCGGTGATCGTTGCGGTTTGGGTTCCGTCAACGATCGCATCGTCCACGCCTGTGATCGTGAAGGTTGCGGAAGTTGTATTGGCGTCGATCGTGATCGTTGCCGGCGCCGTCGCTTCGGTCGTGTCATTCGATGCCAGGGTGACCACCAGCGGGTTCGAGAGATCACCGTCGTTGCGGGTCACCGTGCCGGTCGCCGTTCCGCCATCTTCGGAGATGCTTGCTGGGTCGATCGTCAGCGTCAAGCTCAGCGCGTCATCATCGGTCACGTCAACGGAAGCGTCAGCGGAGGTGTAACCACCAGCCGTCGCGGTGATCGTTGCGGTTTGGGTTCCGTCAACGATCGCATCGTCCACGCCTGTGATCGTGAAGGTTGCGGAAGTTGTATTGGCGTCGATCGTGATCGTTGCCGGCGCCGTCGCTTCGGTCGTGTTATTCGATGCCAGGGTGACCACCAGCGGGTTCGAGAGATCACCGTCGTTGCGGGTCACCGTGCCGGTCGCCGTTCCGCCGTCTTCGGAGATGCTCGACGGGTCGATCGTCAGCGTCAAACTCAGCGCGTCGTCATCGGTCACGTCAACGGAAGCGTCGGCGGCAGTGTAGCCACCAGCCGTCGCGGTGATCGTCGCGGTTTGGGTTCCATCAACGATCGCATCGTCCACGCCTATGATCGTGAAGGTTGCCGAAGTCGCATTGGCATCGATCGTAATCGTTGCCGGCGCCGTCGCTTCGGTCGTGTCATTCGATGCCAGGGTGACCACCAGCGGGTTCGAGAGGTCACCGTCGTTGCGGGTGACCGTGCCGGTCGCCGTCCCCCCATCTTCGGAGATGCTTGCTGGGTCGATCGTCAGCGTCAAACTCAGCGCGTCATCATCGGTCACGTCAACGGAAGCATCAGCGGCTGTATAGCCAGTGGCCGTCGCGGTGATCGTCGCGACTTGGGTTCCATCAACGATCGTGTCGTCCACGCCTGCGATGGTGAAGGTCGCCGACGTCGCATTGGCATCGATCGTGATCGTCGCCGGCACCGTCGCTTCAGAGGTGTCATTCGACGCCAGTGTGACCGTCAGCGGAGACGAGAGGTCATCGTCGTTGCGGGTCGCCGTGCCGGTCGCCGTTCCGCCATCTTCGGAGATGCTCGACGGGTTGATCGTCAATGTCAAACTCAGCGCGTCATCATCGGTCACGTCAACGGAAGCGTCGGCGGCGGTGTAACCACCGGCCGTCGCGGTGATCGTCGCGGTTTGGGTTCCGTCAACGATCGCATCGTCCACGCCTGTGATCGTGAAGGTCGCCGAAGTCGCATTGGCATCGATCGTAATCGTTGCCGGCGCCGTCGCTTCGGTCGTGTCATTCGATGCCAGGGTGACCACCAGCGGGTTCGAGAGATCACCGTCGTTGCGGGTCACCGTGCCGGTCGCCGTTCCGCCATCTTCGGAGATGCTCGACGGGTCGATCGTCAGCGTCAATGCAAGGGCGTCGTCATCGGTCACGTCAATGGAAGCATCAGCGGCTGTATAGCCAGTGGCCGTCGCGGTGATCGTCGCGACTTGGGTTCCATCAACGATCGTGTCGTCTACGCCTGCGATGGTGAAGGTCGCCGACGTCGCATTGGCATCGATCGTGATCGTCGCCGGCACCGTCGCTTCAGAGGTGTCATTCGATGCCAGGGTGACCACCAGCGGGTTCGAGAGGTCGGCGTCGTTGCGGGTCACCGTGCCGGTCGCCGTTCCGCCGTCTTCGGAGATGCTTGCTGGGTCGATCGTCAGCGTCAAACTCAGCGCGTCATCATCGGTCACGTCAACGGAAGCGTCGGCGGCGGTGTAACCACCGGCTGTCGCGGTGATCGTCGCGGTTTGGGTTCCGTCAACGATCGCGTCGTCCACGCCTGTGATCGTGAAGGTCGCCGAAGTCGCATTAGCATCGATCGTGATCGTCGCCGGGACCGTCGCTTCGGTCGTGTCATTCGATGCCAGTGTGACCACCAGTGGGTTCGAGAGGTCACCGTCGTTGCGGGTCACCGTGCCGGTCGTCGTTCCGCCATCTTCGGAGATGATCGGGGAGTCAACCTCAAGTGAAAGAGCGAGAACATCGTTGTCGACATTGGTGACTAAAACATCCGTCGGGTTGATGCCACTGTAGTTTGGGTCATCGCTCACGGTATTGCCAGTGATGATGGTGTAGTCAACATCTCCGTCGACGATGGCATCATCTTGCCCAACGATTTCAACGAACTGAGCAATATTCCAGTTTTCGGGCGTGAACGTGATCAGCCCCGTTGAAATGGTGCCTTCCGTTGAATCGCTGCTGACCAACCGAAAAGAAACATCTGCTGACGGCGCCGAACTGAGAACGACGGAGAACTCCGCCGTGCCTCCACCTTCGGACGTGGCCAGCCCTGCAAACGGTGAGACGAGCACTGCTGCTTGCTCGTTATCCGTAACGGAAACACCAATGTTTGCGGAAGCAAATCCGGGGGCATCAGCGGTAATCGTCACCGATTGGGTCCCGTCAACGATTTGATCGTCGATGGCGGTGATCGAGACGGTTTGCGAAATCTGACCGGCGGGAATTGTGACCGTCGCCGGAACCGCTGCCTCACTGGTATCACTACTGGACAAATTGACCGTCAGTGCATCGGTCGTGTCTGTATTGCGTGAAATGGTCAAAACAGCCGCATTCGCACCTGCGGTTTCGGCAAACGCGGCAGGTTCCACCGAAAGCGCGATTGTCGGCGTGCCAATTGTCAGAACGATGTCATCGCCATCTCCGCCGAGGTACGAGATCGTCGCATCGACGCCGGGAGCCCCAAGGAAATCATTGATCGTGGAGCCTTCCGGGAGCCCGGCAAATGTTCCCGCGCCTCCGCTGCGGCGAATGATTACAAACTCGTGGAATCCACTGGGGACATATCCATTCACTGCGGCAAGGGAAAGCCCAATGTTGTTACCGAGATCGACGCGGCCGGATGCATCGATTTGATCGTGGCCGCTACTCGTCGCCGCTGGGCTTGAACCTCCAAACTCCAGCACAACGGAACGATCATTTTCGACGGAAACATCCCCATTGACTGTCAGCACACCGGGTGACTGGCCGGGCTGAACCGACGCTTGTAGCGTCAGCGAGGGCGCGTCGACATCCGTTCCAATGGGCGCGTCATTGACCGTCGAACCGGTAATGGTCAAATGGTCGTTGACCGTCACGGATTGCAGATTGATGACTCCCGAATCCGCTGCACCAATCTGAATCGAATTAAAACCATCGATCAAATTCCCCAGCTCGGCATCATCCAGATTGAAATCCCCCGCGGCTCCCCCCAGGCCGACATTCGCGCCCGGTGTGCTAGGACTGATCGAGAGCGTCGCAGTCCCCGACACCGCCCCCTCAAGTACGACCGAAGCCGCCGTGATGGCAACATCACCAGTTTCCGAGGCGATCTGCCCGCCCTCGACCGGCGCCGATTGCTGGAACAGATAGACCGAACCAGAATCCGTGCCGTGGTCGTCATTTCCGAACGCACCGACCATGAGTGCATCTCCGCTGAACGCGACATCACGTCCAAACTGATCCTCGCTCGCGCCATCTTCGGCAAGCAGCTTTTCCTGTTCGCTCCAAATTCCCTGCGACGAAGTGAACACGTACGCCGCACCTGCCCGGTAGTCGATTTCGCGATCATAATGCGCCCCAACGACCAGAGTTGTGCCGCTCAAAGCGACAGATCGTCCGAATTCGGCATTCAGACTCGAGTCTGACGGAACGAGCTTTTGATCCTGCGTCCAGGTCGTTCCAGATCGCGAGAAGACATAGGCGGACCCGGAATTGCTCGACGGTGTATCGTCCGTCGCAGCTCCGATCGCGAGACGATCGCCATCGATCGAAATCGCACGACCGAAATTGGGCGTCGCGGACGGATCGGCCGCTGTCAGCTTTTGCTGCAGGCCCCAATCCGTTCCGTCGTGAACATAAACGTAAACGGCACCGGAGTTGGTTGCCAAATCATCATCACCGGCAGCCGAAATCGCGAGCGTGTTCCCATCGATGTCCACCTCGTTGCCGAAACCGTCTGAAGGGTCAGGGGCCGGTGCGACAAACACACGGGATTCACTCCAGACACCGCTTGTTCGGGTGAACAGGTACGCCATTCCGGTATCCGTCCCGTTGTCGTCTTTGCTGCCCACTCCGGCGATCAGTCGGTCGCCACTGATCGCGACCGAGGCGGGGAAATGGTCTCCGGCCACAGCGTTTGAAACCGTCAGTTTTTGTTGCTCGGTCCAGATTCCCGACTGTCGCGTAAACACATACAAGGCACCGGCATCGATTCCCGCAGCATCATTCTTAAATGCGCTGACAACGATCGTGTCGCCGTCAATGGCCACCTCTCGACCAAGTTGATCACCGTTGGATGAATCACTTGCGATCAGCTTTTGTTGAAAAGCCCAACCGCTCGAAGCACGCGTATAGACATAAACCGCACCCGAATCACCTCCCCCGTCATCGTCAAACGGGGCACCGACGACCGCGGTGTTTTCGTCCATCGCGACTGAAAGTCCGAACTGGTCGTTAAAACCGAGTGTCGGGGGTGGCAGAAGCGATTGGCCGCCTCCGAAGACCGCTTGGGAACCTTGAAGAAGCCTGAACTCGCCCACGCCGTCGGCGTCGCTGTCAGCGTGTGCCTCAAACCGTCCACCGCCGGTAGCGATGCGATCGGCGATCGAGATATCCCCGCTGGACTGCAACGACACGTCACCGCCCGAAGTCGTGATTGCGGCGGACAGGGAAATGCCATCGGCATCAATCGAAACCGAATCGCCGGAAGTCGTGACCGGCGACATCACACTCACCGTGTCGACGCCCGTCCCGCCAACGATCGACAATCCGGCACGAAACCCGGCCTCTGTCCCTAGGACACGGATCACGTCATCTCCATCACCCGAATCGATCGTCAGACGTGTGCCGGGACTGACAAACCGAAGGGACTCGCCGGCACTGGATGTCACCAAATTGTCGCCGCTGCCCGAATCGCTCAGTTCGATCGTTTCCGATCCGCCCAAATAGTTTAGGTTGACATTCGCCGCGGAAATGGTGGAGACGATCGGCTCGAGTCCCGTGTACGTGATCGTTTCATTACCCGCAATCGAAATTGAGCCATCACTGGCACTGGCAAAGTTATAGGTCGCGTCAGAAAAACTACCGCCCTGAAGCACCAGATCGTCGTTCCCAGCATCACCGTTGAATCGTATTTCTCGATCGAAATTTCCAGCATCCAGATCCACAACGAGCGTGTCGGCGCCGCCACCCGCATCGATGACAATCCCCGCGGTGAACGATGCCTTCGGCACAGCAACGGTATTCGTCCCGCTGCCGCTAGCGCCCGGGATGTTGGTGGTCAGGACGCGATCCTGATCGGTGATCACGATGTCGGTGCCGACGGATTCGATGCGTCGACGGTCGTCTTGTTCGTTTCCGGTGATCAGGAGATTGCTGTCTCCATCAACCGTCACGTTTGCCGCTTCCACACCGGCCTGGTAGCGAGCAACAATGGCGTCACCTCCGGGCGTGAGCGCACGTCCGGCGACAAGGATATCGTCGTTCGACTGCAGCACCAGATCTCCGAGAATGTCATCGCTGGCGCCGACCGCCGTTCGCTGAAGTCCCCCGTCTCCGAAGGAACCATCCAAGGTTCCGTCGGCGTTGTAGCGGGCGAGGCCGAAATCGAAGTTGACACCGTTGTTCACATAACCTGCGACGACGATCTTACCGTCGCTCTGGACGGCCACTCCTTGTGCCACATCGTTGAATCCGTCGAAATCGGTTCGCACCCATCCACCGGAACCAAAGCTGGTGTCGAGCGATCCGTCGGCATGAAACCTCGCGAGTCCGAAGTCAAAACCCGACGCGTCAGCGATTCCGCCGGCCACGAGAATCTTGCCATCGGGTTGCAGTGTCAGCTCTTGGCCGAAATCTGACGAAAGGCCAAAATCCACCGCCACTTGACCACCGCTTCCGAAGGTGGTGTCCAGCGAACCGTCCGCGTTGTAACGAACGAGGGCAAAATCAACGTTGCCGCTGACGGTGGCGTATCCCGCCGTCAAGATCTTCCCGTCATCCAGAACTTGTACCGCATAAGCGATATCATCACCGCCTGCAAAATCAGTTGTCAGCAAACTGTCGCCGTCAAATGAAAAGTCGGGCGATCCATCAGCGTTGATTCGCGTGAGCCCAAAATCGTAGCCGCCCCCCGGACGCACACCGCCAACCAAAATCGCCTTGCCGTCGGCTTGTAACGCTAGATCAAAGCCGCTGTCGTCACTGGTCCCGAACTCGATGATCCGCTTACCGGTCCCGTTGAAACTCGTGTCCAGCGTCCCGTCCACGTTGTATCGGACCAGCGAAAAGTCCCAGTCCGAGAACGATCCACTCCTGCCACCTACCGTGATGCGCCCGTCTGCGGCGATGGCCACACTTTGGGCTTCATCGATTCCGCCTGAACTCACTGCAGTGGTGACCGTTCCATCACCGCCAAAGCTGGGGTCCAGTGACCCATCAGGCAGATGCCGCGAGACCGCAAAATCCCAAGTCTCGCCCTGACTGCGACCGGCCACGACAATTTTCCCATCGTCGCCTACGGCCACGGCTTGACCTTCGTCCTGAGAATAGTCGAGCGAGGTCGTGACCCAGCCATCGGTATCAAAGGTCGAATCCAGCGAGCCACTCGGATTCACTCGCATCAATGCCAGATCATGCGCATTGAAACTGGCGAAGTCGGGGACAGCGCTTCCGGCAATCACGATCTTGCCATCGCCCTGAAGCGTGACTCGGTTCGCATTTTCATCATTACCTTCGAAATCAAACGTCGCCTTACCATCGCCATCAAAGGTCGTATCGAGAACCCCGTTGCTTAAGTACCGTGCGACCGCGACCTGGGTTTGACTAAACGACCCAGCCGTTCTGGCCGTCCCGACGGCAATGATGCGTCCGGCGTCATCGATGGTGACATCGTCCGCCGAATCATTGTCGAACAAAAAGTCAGTCGTCACGATTCCGTCGCTGTCGAAACTGCTGTCGAGCGAACCGTCCGTGTTTAATCGGACCACTGCAAATTCAAGTGCATCGCCAAAACTACTCGTGCGAGCCTCTCCGGCGACCACAATTTTTTCATCGCCCTGAACCGCAACGCCCCCGGAACGATCTCCAAACGATGCAATGTCGATCGTTTGTTTTCCGTCAACGCTGAAACTTGTGTCAAGCGATCCGTCCGTGTTGTACCGCACGACGGTGAAGTCTTCAGCGTCAAATGGTCCCGAGTATCCGCCGACCACAATCTTGCCCGATGGGGCCAACGCGACGTCCTGCGCAAAATCGACTCCGGCGACGTCTGTTGTGACTTTTCCGTCACCGCTGAACGATGTGTCAAGATCGCCGTCGGGCAGAAAGCGAGCGACGGCAATGTCCCGAATGGTATTGGACGTGTCGCGTAGCGAACCAACAACGACGATACGATCGTTGCTTTGGATTGCCATTTCTGATGCCGCGACGCTGTTGGTATCAAATTGGGCCGTCGCCACACCCGAATCACCGAATGTTGAATCCAACGTCCCGTCGCCCAGGAACCTCGTCACCGCCACGCGAAGGATCGCACCATCAAACCGATCACCACTGACAACGACCTTGCCGTCAGACTGCAAGTCCACCGCTCGACCAAAGATCGGAAGTCGCGCAACACCCTGATCACCGAACGTGGTGTCAATTGATCCATCAACGTCATAACGAACTAACGCCCCGCCGCTTGACACGGCAACCGTTCGCCCGCTGCTGTCGATCGTCGAATCGACCAACTCCTCGAATCGTCCTTCTCCTGAAGCAAACTCTGTTGACACGATCCCTGCCGACCCAAAACTCGGATCAAGCTCTCCAGCCAGTAGATCGCGTCGTTCCAACCTCTCGCTAAGCGAGCGACGACGACGTTGCTTGCTCGATTGACTCGTGACCCGTCGACGGAACCGTGATCGGCGCCGGTCACCGATTGCATCTACAACACTCGCGAACCGTCGCACCAAACCTGAGTTGAACATCTTGCTTCCGGTGAAAAATGGGAGAATCAATTTCAACAAGAAATGGGAGCGTCGGTCGCTCTCGCTCGACCCACCGCACCCGCGAGGAGACATTCCTGCTGATCAAGGGGAGCGACCAATGTATCTGTACGAAATACCAGCAGCAACTTTGACAGGACCAAGCCCCCTCCCGAAGACCCGGCAGACCCCCTGGGCGGTCACGGCCGAGGCGTGTGCGAACACAAGCAGAGCTATTCACTAAGAAAACCGGCTGCCCGTTGCTCTCTGTGTCAAGAAACCGCAACGAGGCTGTTCCAGAGAATCGTCGCCGCCGATCAATAACGCTAACTTGGAAGGTCAACGGGTCTGAAGCAGCATCTCCGGCGATGGAATGGCCGTCTGCACTTGAGGCATCTCAGGCTTTGATCGTGACCAGGACTTGGCCGGTCGTGACGTGGTCGCCGACGGCGACGCGGACTTCGTCGACCGTTCCGTCGACGGTGGACTGGATCTCCATTTCCATCTTCATCGCTTCCAGGATCAGGATCGGTTCGCCGGCGTGGACGTGATCGCCCGGTTGCACCAGCTGTTTGAAAACGGCGCCGGGCATTTGCGACTTGACCTCAGTCACTGCACTGGAAACATCGGCGGATTGCTCTTGAATCGTCGTGGCGGTCTCGGGGCGAATCGCGACGCGATACACGCGATTTCCCACGGTGACGACGTCGCCTTCAAAGGCCATACGGATGTCTTCGCCGTCGACGGTGACCGTGTACTCGGCCGGCCCGGTTTGCCGCTTCGCAGCCACCTTGGTTGCCTTGGGTTCCGTGCCGGCTTCGGCCGATGGGTCGACCTTTCGCACGCCCACTTCAGCTTCACCCTTGAGGAATTGAATGCCCTTTTCCTTGCAGGCGGCCGCGATAAAGATGTTCTCGTCGGTCACCGGCAAGCCTTCTTTTTCCAAGACCCCTGTCGCCGCGGCGATTCCCTTGGACGGATCGGCGTCGTTGATCTCAAGCACCGGCTGGGTCGTCGGCTTTAATTTGAGTTGCTCCGCAGCCAATCGCACCACCTCGGGATCCGGCTCGACGGGCGTTTTCCCGAAGTAGCCGAGCACCATCTTTCCGTACGGTTCGGCGATCTTTTCCCATGGCCCGAACATCACGTTGTTGAACGCCTGTTGGAAATAGAACTGGGACACCGGTGTCACCGACGTCCCGTAACCGCCTTTGCGAACGACGTCGCTCATCGCCAGAATGATTTCCGGGTACTTCTCCATGATGCCGTTGTCACGCAGCATTTGCGTGTTCGCGGTCAACGCCCCGCCGGGCATCGGACTCCAGGGAATCAGCGGCTCGACCGCAGTCGCCTCGGGCGGCAGAAAGTAGTCGCTCATGCAATCTTTAAAGACCTCTTCGGCCTGCCGCACTTTCTCCACATCGACATCCAGTTCATAGTCACTGCCGCGGAGCGCGTGCCACATCACCAGGATGTCCGGTTGGCAGGTTCCTCCGGAACAGGGCGCCATGGACAAATCGATGGCGTCGGCACCGGCGTCGAGTGCGGCCTTGTTGGCCAGCACGCTAACGCCAGCCGTCTCGTGCGTGTGGAAGTGGATGAACGTTCCCTCGGGCAACATGCCCCGCGCCCGCTTGATCGTCTCGTACACCTTCGACGGCACGGCGGTCCCCGACGCGTCTTTAAAGCAAACCGCGTCAAAGGGAATATCCGCGTCCAAAATCTGTTGCAACGTGCGGGCGTAGAAATCGGCGTCGTGGGCACCGACGCATCCCGGCGGCAATTCCATCAGCGTCACGCAAACCTGGTGCTTCAATCCGGCCTGGACGATGCACTTGCCGCTGTAGATCAGGTTGTTGACATCATTGAGCGCGTCGAAGTTACGGATTGTCGTCATGCCGTGTTTTTTGAACAGGTCGGCATGCAGTTTGACGATGTCGCTGGATTGTGAATCGAGTCCGACGACGTTGACGCCGCGGGCGAGTGTTTGCAAGTTCGCGTCGGGCCCGGCGGTTTCGCGGAAGGCGTCCATCATGTCGAACGCGTCTTCGTTGCAATAAAAGTACAGCGATTGAAATCGCGCGCCCCCGCCGGCTTCGAACCAAGTGATCCCCGCGTCGCGCGCCGCTTCCACGGCCGGCAGAAAATCGTTGGTGAACACGCGAGCGCCGTAGACGGATTGAAATCCGTCACGAAACGCGGTGCACATGAAATTGACTTTCTTCTTCGACACGTCGTTTTTCCTCGTTCTCAAAACCTGCTCGACAAACCATTACGTGAGCACCGCCCACAACACACCCGCGGCGATCGCCGAACCGATCACACCCGCCACGTTGGGTGCCATCGCGTGCATCAACAAAAAATTGTGCGAGTCTTCTTGCTGGCCCACCATCTGAACCACGCGTGCCGAATCGGGAACCGCAGACACGCCGGCTGCGCCGACCAACGGATTGATCTTTTCTTTCAAAAACAGATTCATGAACTTGGCGAACAAGACTCCGCCGGCAGTCGCGATCGCGAACGCCAATGCGCCAAGTCCGAAAATCAGCAGTGATTGTCGCGTCAGAAACGTGCTCGCTTCGGTGCTCGCGCCCACGGAAAAACCCAGCAGGACAGTGACGATGTCGATCATCGCGGTCCGCGCCGTGTTGGCCAGACGCTCGGTGACCATACTCTCCTTCAGCAAATTACCGAAGAACAACATGCCCAACAGCACCATCGCGCCGGGCGCGACCAGGGTGCAGATCAAAAACGCCGCGACGGGAAAGATCATCTTTTCACGGCGCGACACCTTGCGAGGCGGCTTCATGCGGATCAAACGCTCCTGACGCGTGGTCAACATCCGCATGATCGGTGGCTGAATCACCGGAACAAGCGCCATGTAGGAATACGCGGCGATGGCGATCGCGCCGAGTAACTCGGGGGCCAGCTTGGAGGACAGAAAGATCGCGGTCGGCCCGTCCGCTCCACCGATGATTCCGATCGCACCGGCCTGTTTGAGATCAAATCCCAGCCAGATCGCCCCCAGAAACGTCAAAAACACACCGACTTGGGCCGCCGCCCCCAACAGCACCAGCTTGGGATTGGACAGCATCGTCGAAAAATCCGTCATCGCGCCGATGCCCAAAAACACCAGCGGCGGATAGATCCCCCAGCTGACACCGAAATAGAGGTAGCTCAACACGCTGCCCGGCTGATAGACGACCTGACCATCCTCCAACACCCAGCGGTGCATGTCGTAAACGCTCAGCGACATGCCTTCGATCAGCGGGATATTGCCGACGATCGCCCCCATCCCGATCGGCACCAGCAACAGCGGTTCATAATCCTTCGTGATCGCCAACGCGATGAACACAATCCCGATCACGATCATCAGGATGTTACCGAAGCCGATCGACCAGAAGCCGGTCGTTTTTACAAACTCAAGCAGGATATCCATCGCTTTCCTTCACCAACGACCCAGCCAACCGTTGTCGCCTGTCACCCACGAATCTTCTCTGTCCTTACCGAACGTCGTCACCCGCACATTGCTTCTGAAACTCGGTGTGCAACACAAACCCGATCGCCGCCAGAACGGCTTCGTCATTGACGTCCCGGTCTTGCGTTTCGGTTCGCTTCCGATGCCGCTCGACGGGCTCCGGATAGACTTTGGCCACCGCAGCGAGAATGCGCGGCGACGCGGCGATAAACAGGCTGATAAAGATCAACGCCAGCATCACAATCAACATCCCCGCCACCGCGATCGAGATCCCCCGCACCGCGATCTCGTCAAGTGCCAAAAGGTATCCCAAGACCGACAGGGGTGTCGTCGCAAACACAGGTGTCGCAAACATGTCCGATTGTCGTGGTGATTAAGAATCAGAAGCAAGAAACGGAGACGCATCATAGCGGGATTGCGCCCACGGAAATTCCTAGTCCCGGTGAAATTGAAACTTTTCACTTCGATTGTCACCCGTGTCACACCCGCACACAGCGACCCGCACACAGCGACCAGATCACAATCGATGCACTTCGTCACCGGCAATGAACCAGGTCGCGTCGTTTTGACGCGGGCGAATGAGATGTGTTCCGGTAAACGCTCCGATCGCCGGCAATACCAGGCATCCCGCCGAGTGCCAGAAACAGGGAAACACACCCGCAGACTCGCGGCCGCTGCGAAATTGTACCGCCGGATGCAGATGCCCACACAGGTACAATTCCGCACCCTCGGCAGGATCCGCAGGGTGGTGTCCAAGCGCGACCGAACCGATACGATGCCCCTGCTTGAAAACCTGGAGCGGCCACGCAGCGGGTAGCCGGCCGACCTGAACATCATGGTTCCCCACAATCAGTGAACACTCCACATGGGCGAAGTCGTCAAAAAATCCATCGACACGTTCCCGCACCTCGGTCGATAACGACGACCGCGAGTGAAACAGGTCGCCCAGAATACACAAACGGCTTGCACCGGTTCGACCCAGCACACTCGCGATGGACGACAGGGTGCTTTGCGTGCTGCCGACCGGAACCGGGATTCCCTGACGACGAAACGTCGCTTCTTTGCCCAAGTGCGCGTCGGCGACCAACAACATGTCCTGGGCAGGCCAATACACACAGCACTCGGCGAACAACCGAAACGAGTGTCCGGCAAGGTCGATGTCGATGGTGTCAGGCATTGAATTGTGATCCGCGATGTTCCTTGAGCAAAATGGCGGGGTGAAGACGAGTTCGCAAATCCAAGATCAACCTTGTTTTTCAACGCCGGTCGACGGTCGATCCGCCGCTTTTTCCAGTTCCGCCTGCATCCGCGCGACGCGGTCTCGCAATGTTTCGCTGCTGACTCGCTCCCGCAGCTTGTCGACCAATAACGGAAAGGCAAGCGGCGTGACCTTGCGGGGTTCTTGGATCCGGACTTGACTTTCACCGATCCGATCCAGCGCCGTGAGCATTCGATTCGCCTCCAGTTGCAACTCCAACACCTCTCGACGACTCTGATGCAGCAACAGATTGTCGGGATCGTACTGGCAGAAAACGTCAAAGAACAGATTGCTGCTCGCTTGCAGGTGACTGGCCTTTTTTTGCCGTCCCGGAAACCCCGGGTGGATCAGTCCCGCGACACGAGCGATCTGGCGGAACTGGCGTTTTGCCATTTCGGTCGCGTTCATGCTTTCGGATAGATCGCCGATCAAATCCTCGGTCGAAAAAAGTCCGCGCTCAATCGCTTCGACGAAATTGATTTGGTGCGGCGATTCCAGCACAAGCCCGTAATCGTTGCACGCCATCGTTAAGGTCGTCTTCTGGTTGCGAGAAATCCGGTACGCGAATAAAGCAGCCAGCCCTTCGTGAACGAGTCGACCTTCAAAGGGAAACAGGAAGACCTGGTACCGCCCGCGCGATTTGATCCTCTCGATCAGCAACTCGTCCTGCTTCGGCAGAATGCTCCAACGCTGCTGAAGCTCCAGCAAGTTTCGCAACGACTTCATTTCGCGGCCGACCAGCTTACCCGCTGCCGCCTCGGCAATCTTCCGTCGCAGTGCCGCACTCAGTTCGCTGGAAAGCGAAATTCGACCGCCCATCCAGCGAGGCACGGTATCGGGAGACCCCGTCGCCCGTTTGACGTACGCAGCGTTGTCTTTGATCCGCACCAGCGAAAGCAACCTTCCGGCGAATAGGAACCGATCCCCGGGTTCAAGCTTCGACAAAAAGCTTTCCTCGACGCTTCCGAGTGTGGTCCCTTTCAGATACTTCACCGCCATCGAAGCATCCGAAACGATCGTCCCGATATTCATACGGTGCGTCGTGATCGTGCGTCGGTCACTGACATGGTAGCGGTCTCCGTCAATTTCGACGCGGTGAAAGTCGGGGTAGGCCGTCAACGAGTCGCCACCGCGAACGACGAAGTCCAAAACCCACTGCCATTCTTGATCGCTTAACGATTGATAGGCGTAGCTGGACCGGATCTCGTCAAGCAGTTCTTCGGAACGAAAACCACCCCCGATCGCGATCGTGACGACATGTTGAGCAAGCACATCGAGCGGCTTGTTGATCAGGGGGCGAGCTTCCAAGTGGCCGGATCGAATCGCGTCTTGCGCGGCCGCCAGTTCAATCAGTTCGATCGCGTTGGTCGGCACAAACGCCAGACGACTTTCAGCACCCGGCTGATGTCCACTGCGGCCGGCACGTTGCATCAAACGCGCCGCACCTTTGGGGCTGCCGATTTGGACGACCAGATCCACCGCCGTGAAGTCGACGCCCAAATCCAGACTGCTCGTACAAACCACCGCCCGCAGCGAACCCTCGCGCAAACCGCTTTCCACCCAACGGCGCACCGAACGGTCTAGCGAACCGTGGTGAAGTGCGATCCGTCCGGCCCAATCCGGCCGCTGTGCCAGCAACTGTTGGTACCAGATCTCTGTCTGCGAGCGGGTGTTGGCAAAGATCAAGACGCTGTTGACCTGCTCGACCAACTCGGCCACCTGGGGGACCATTTTCGTGCCGATGTGGCCGGTCCAGGGGAATCGATCGATGCGATCCGGGATCACCGACTCCAATTTCAAACGCTTTCGTTTGTAGCCCTGAATCAATCGCGTCTGGCGATCGTGATCGATACCGAGCAGCGAGTCTCGTGCCTGGTCCAAATTTCCGAGCGTCGCCGAAACACCCCAAATGCGTACTTCGGGACGAAGTCGCCGCAACCTTGCGAGAGCCAGTTCGGTCTGGATTCCACGTTTGGTGCCGAGCAATTCATGCCACTCGTCGACGATGACCGCTTCGACACCGGCAAGCTGCTCCAACAAGGCTTCGTGCGTCAACATCAACGACAGACTTTCCGGCGTGGTGATCAGCGCCGTCGGCAAACGCTTCAACTGCCGCGCTTTCAGGCTGGCCTTGCTATCACCGGTTCGCGACTCCAGCCGCCACGGAATCTGCAACGCATCGAGCGGCGATCGAAGCGAACTCTCGGTGTCACCGGCCAAAGCACGCAGCGGCGTGATCCAAATCACCTTCAGCGGCGGTGGTCGCTTCGGGTTCCATTTGGATCGATCACGGTTCTCTCGCATCCATTTGGTGATCGGTCCCAACCAAACGGCCAGCGTTTTGCCCGTCCCCGTCGCGGAATGAACCAAGCCACTGAACCCCTGCTGGTAAGCCCGCCAAACACTTCGCTGAAATCGAAATGGTTTCCAGCCTAGCGACTTGAAGTAGCGGTCAACGGCCTGGGCAGGCGTTTCGCTTTGCGCGTTCTGTGTCACGATTCGGGCAACAGTGCGAGTAGTTCGGCCAAGGTATTTGCATCCTCAACGCGTTTATCGTGACGCCAACGGAGGATTCGTGGGAATCGCGTCGCGACGCCGCTCTTGTGACGACTGCTCCGCTGCAGCCCCTCGAACGCCAACTCCATCACCAACGCCGGGGTGACGCTGCGAACGGGACCGAAGGAATCGTTGGTGTTCTGTCGCACAAATTGATCGACTTGACGGATCTCCTGATCGGTCAGCCCACTGTACGCTTTGGCGATGGGGACCAACTGGTCGTCTTTCCAAAGTGCGAACGTGTAATCGGTGAACAACCCCGATCGACGGCCGTGCCCTTTTTGTGCATAGATCAGCACGGCGTCGATCGTAAACGGGGCGACTTTCCATTTCCACCACGTGCCGCGAACGCGACCGACGTCGTAGGGTGCGTCCTTCATTTTCAGCATCAATCCTTCGGCGTTTCGCTGGCGACTGGTCGCTCGCACTTCCGCCCACGCGTCCCAGCTTTCTCCGGCGATCAATTCGGTCGCCGTAAGATGCGGATGCTCGATCGATTCCAGAATTTCATCCAAGCGATTGCGACGCTCTAAAAAGCCACGCGACCGAATGTCCTGGCCGTGATGCTCCATGATGTCGAAGGCGTGGAAGACGACCGGCACTTCGGCGAGCAGCTTTTTGCCGACCTGCTTGCGACCGATCCGCCGCTGCAGTTGAGAGAAAGGCAGGACCGCGCCGCCGGGAATCGCCGCCAAAATCTCACCGTCCAACACGGTCCCATCGGGCAGCAGTTCAGCCGCCGACTCGACCTCCGGCCAACGATTCTCCATCAACTCCTCACCACGGGACCAAAGGAAACTCTCGCCCGATCGGCGGATGACCTGTCCCCGAATTCCGTCCCATTTCCACTCGGCCACATACTGCGACACGTCACCGAGAACCTCGGGACCTTTATCGATGTCGATCGGGTGTGCCAGGCAAAACGGATAGGGCTTGCTGGGAATCGCGTCCCCAGTCGCCGGGTCAATCAGCGATGCAAATGCCTCGGCCGTCGGGACGAAGTCTCCCATCAGCCGATGCGCGACCAAATCAATGGCCAGCCCCGCATGGCCGGCAATCGCGCGGGTGACCAGTCGCTTGCTGACACCGACGCGAAACGAGCCGGTGATCAGCTTCATCACCACCAGCCGCATCCGTGCCGGCGTTTCGGCCCAAATCCGCAGCATCGCCTCACGCTGCTCCGCTTCGCTCATCGTACGCAGTGGTTTCAATCGAGACTCGACCCAGTGCGTCAAGGATTCGTCCGTCGTTGATTCCCCTGCCGGGACAATCAGCGAGAACGTTTCTGCCAGATCACCCACGGCATGATAGGACTCCTCGAACAACCACTGCGGGATCCCGGCCCGCTGGGCGGCCCAGACTCGCAATAAAGCGTTCGGGACCAAACGTCGAAGTTTATTGCCGGACAAGAAATAAGTCGCCCAGGCGGCATCGGCCGGGTCGGCGTCGGCGAAGTAGCGGACCATCGCCGCGATCTTCTCGTTCGTCTTGGTGGTCGAGTCGAGTTCGTAGCAGTTGCTCGCTCGGCGCGGCGGCGAGATAGCGACGGCACCCCCAGCGGGCGTGATCGCTGTGAGCGTGCGTGACGACGGCACGATCGACCGGCCGGGTCGGATCGATGTAAAAGTCACCCGCGTCGCAGTAAAACCCTGCGGAAGTTGGCCGGAGCAAGGGTGACCAGGACGGCGCCGAAGTGCCGTGGTCGGGAGTTTCGTGGGTTGATGGGGGACGATTCACGTCGGAGTGCGTTTCAATCGGGGCGCCGATGGGATGCGGCGGATCGATACCAGGCTGGAAGCCGATCCCACCTTCATGTTAGCGAACGAAGGAAGGCGGCCAACGTAAGGCGGAAATGCCCCAACCCCAACAGCGAGTAAATGCCCGAGCGGACGCCGAAGCCCAGCGAACCGACCGACCGGCCCTTGATCCGAAGATCGAGCCGGTTTTCCGTTCGAGTCAAGACCTCGCCGGCATGCCGGAGTCGCGACCGAAGCGAGACGCCGGGGCCTGTCTTCCGAGCCGCGCCCAAGAGTGTCTGCAAGTCCGGAAAATCGACGACGATTAAATCAGGCGCGGCCGAAACCGAAAAGCAACGCCCGTCGACTTCGCACTCGATCGAGCCCATCAAGTCCAAAGCGAGTCGATGATTCACGTTCAGCTCGCTTGGCCGTTGACGCCATCGCGGGTGGAAATGCGGAGGGTTCCGTTCATCTTCCAGTGGGCACTCGGTGCATCCGGTGCAGTCGAACTGGGGACGTTCAGTTCAAAATTGTCAAACGAATAACTGATTTCGGCGTTGCGGCCGGTCAGCTTGTCATACAAGCCGATCGCCAATTCCGGCCAATTCTTCGTTTCGTTTGCTTCAGCCATGGTCATTGCTCCGTGTGTGAGGATCAAATGTAAAGGAAGTTTTCTTCAACCGGCGAAACTTTAGCGGTTAGTCAACTCTCGATTTTGCGGTCGCGGAACTCGCCAAACGCCTTCGCCCTCCGGCGACTTGCCAACTCGCCTGATGGACTGCTCAATGACTCGCCCAGGCGACCCGACGCCGGAGCGATTCTCCATCCGCTACAGTCCAACAACGCACCAAGACCCTTCGCACCGCTCGCTTTTCTGCCCCGAGGTAACGACCTTGATCCTGGCCATCCTTCCCAATCAATTGTTTTCCGATCATCCGGGGCTGCGGGAGAAACCCTCGAAGGTCATTCTGCTCGAAGACTCGTTGTTCTTCCGCGACTGGCGCTACCCGGCCAAGTTTCACAAACAAAAACTTTGGCTGCATCGCGCGTCGATGAAACGCTATGAATGCGAACTGAAGGAGAAAGGGTTCGCCACCCGTTACGTCGACTATGACAAAGACAGCCCCAAGCTACTTGCTCAACTCAAAAAGGCGACTTCGTCGAAAGAACGCGAGGGAGAAACCCTGGCGATCGCGCACCCCACCGACTTCATCTTTGAAAAGCGGTTGCGGGAAGCTTGTGACGAGTTGCAGATGGAATTGAAGCTCCTTCCCAACCCCGGTTTCCTAAACACGCCCGAGCAGAACTGTGAGTACCGATCGGACAAAAGCCGCTGGTTCATGGCAGATTTCTACAAATGGCAGCGGAAACGATTGGAAGTCCTGATGGACGGAGACGATCCGGTCGGTGATCAGTGGAGTTTCGACGAGGACAATCGTAAGAAGGTCCCCAAGAAATTGCTTTCGTCGCTTCCGCCGATCCCGAATCCCAAACGTGACGCGATTGATGAAGAAGCGGTCCGTTATGTTGAAGATCATTTCGGCGATCACCCCGGCAACCTCGAAACACTCTACTACCCGACGTCCCTCGCCTCGGCACGTTACTGGCTGAGTCAATTCTTAGAGCATCGACTGGGCAACTTTGGCGACTATGAAGACGCAATCGTCCAGGGCGAATCATGGCTCTGGCACAGCGTGCTGACGCCTTCGCTGAACATCGGATTGCTGGCGCCGGACGAAGTGCTGCGAAAGACGTTGTCATACGCCGAGGATCATGACGTGCCGCTGAATTCACTGGAAGGATTCGTGCGTCAGATCATCGGCTGGCGCGAGTTCATCCGCGCGACCTATCAAGATCTGGGCGTCAAGATGCGGACGACGAACCACTGGAACCATCATCGCCCGATGCCGGATTGCTTCTATGACGCGACGACCGGTATCGAGCCGATCGACGACACCATTAAACGTGTTCTACAAACCGGATACTGCCACCACATCGAACGGCTGATGGTGTTGGGTGGATTCATGTTTCTGTGCGAAATCGACCCCGATGACATCTACCGCTGGTTCATGGAAATGTTCGTCGACAGCTACGACTGGGTGATGGTGCCCAACGCCTATGCGATGAGCCAAAACGCCGACGGAGGATTGATCACGACCAAACCGTACTTTTCCGGTTCGTCCTACATCAAGAAAATGAGCCATTACAAGTCGGCCCCCTGGTGCGACACCTGGGACGGACTTTACTGGCGATGGATCTGGAACCATACCGAAGAACTGGGCAAAAATCCCCGCTGGGCGATGATGTGCAGCATGGCGAAGAAGATGGATGAGCAGAAGCGAACTCAGCACCTCGAGAATGCAGAACGGTTTTTGGAGGATCTGGAATAGGCGTTGGTGTCTCGCCTACAGGCGACCGCTTTTCTGAGTGCACTCGCTCTTCCGGCCGTCGCCCCTCGAACTCACCGCGACGACCTAAAATAGATGTCGTACCGGCAGACCGCTCCTCCGGGGCCAGCGTTTGATGAGGCGACGGCAATGGAGTACCGTAGGTGCCGCCTTTTCGTCACGTACGCTAGCGTTTATCGAGACCTTTTCCGTGATTCCACTCCGCTTGCTTACTGTTCTCGGGATCGCACTGTTGTCCCACCAATCGTCCGGCACCGCGGCGATCATCAACGGACTCGATCCGATGTGGCACGATCGGTTCTCGGGCGACGGCACACCAAATCCGACGTTCCTGATGGACGAATCCCGGCTCTCCGGCGTGGCGCTAAAACGGGCCGTGTTGATCACCCCGCGTCACTATGTGTCCGCCGCGCACGTTCACACCCCCGAAGTGACTTTCCGCGGAACCGATGGAATTGAACGGACCTATCAATCGACGAGTGCACAGGACTTGACCGCATCGCTCCCCGGACAAGGCCCGGTCGGCAGCGACATCCGCGTCTACACGCTCGCCCAAGACGTCGACCCGAGCATCGTGCCGGTTCCGATCGTGGTGGGCGACCTGGAAACATTGATCGGTCAGAGGTTTTTTGCGATGGACAACCAGATGCGGGCCGGTGTGGGATAGGCTTCCAGGCTGTCATCGCGCTCCCTTCGCGACACCCTGGAAGCCTATCCCACTTGTTTACTCCGCCGTGCGGAGATTGACGATCGAGGCCGAATCGGGCTGCTCGTCCGTATTGGTAACCAGCAACAAGGCACCGCCACCGGTAAAGGCCGTGGCACTGGGCAAGCCGAGTTGAAAGTTCTGCAATCGATTCCCACTGTCGGCTGACCATAGCGCCACTTCGCCGCTGCCGTCGACGAGCGAAAGGTGAGTTCCATCGGGACGGAGTGCCATCCAAAACACGTAGTTGCCGTTGTCGATTTTTGTGACCGGCGTCCAATTGGCCAACTCAAAGACCGTGGTCACATACGGATAGTATTCGCGTGACCCGTGGTACATCGCCACCGCCACCCGGTTGCCACTCAGACTGAACGTGTACGCGAGTGTCTGACAATCTTCGTTCGTGATGACCTCTTGAACGACCTTGCCCGACCCGATGTCCCAAACACAGAGATGCATTTGAGCGCTGTCCGAGTCAGCCGTCCCGATCAACTGATTCTCCGTCGGATGGAAGACGAACCGATCGTCGTTGGCTGTTCCCGCGGTGCGTTCCATTTTGATCAGCGGTTGTCCCGTTTCACATTCAAACACCCATAGCCCGGGGTCTTGATCGGGTTCCTGGATGGAGGTTGCGACGCGGGTTCCGTCGGGACTGATCGCGACGTACCGCCGCGACTGCAGCCGCACGTCGGGCAGTGTGATCGTCGCGACCTCACGTGAATCACGCAGATCCCAAACGCGGACTTCCGTTGCACCGGCGGCGGCCAGGGAGTTGCCGTCGCGGCTGAATTCAAGAGTCGGAGGTGTGCGTGAATTAGAAATGACCAAGGGGCCCGCCTTGGCGGTTCCCGTCGGGACATCGATGACCGTGATCTGTGTTTGCGGGTCTTCATCGTCCACCGCGGCCCTGGTTGAGATGAACGCGGCGGACTGTCCATCGGCCGAGAACGCCAGGACGGGACGTGGACCGACGTCGGGCAGCGAGATCAACGGCAGCGTCAATGCCCGTGTGGATTCCAGGTTGTATTTTTGGAATCGAAGTGTCTCCATCGGGGGGAGAATCATCCAGACAACCAAGGCCAACACGGCGATGGAAATGACGGCAAAGCGGAGCATGGGCATCAGGGACCGTTTCTTGCCGGACGCCGAAGCGGACGAATTCATGATCGTTCTCAAACAGGCGAAAAAGTGGGAGAAGAGAAATCAGAACATCGCGAGCCCCCCCGTGCAACCATCCGCGCGCCGGTGTCGAGGCTTGAGCCGACTTCGCGGGTTCTCGTTGGCCGACGCCCATGGACCGCGCTCACGGTTGACGCCGGATGTGCATAATCGTTGGCCCGTCCGGGGCTGCCGTCCGTTGGACTCGGTGCAACGCTATTCGAAAGGACGTCGTGCAGCGATCCGCTGACCGCATCTGGCACCGATTTCGAATCACCCTATATTGATGGATTGATAGTTGGTCCCTTGCCCCCGAGAGTTTTCGAAATGGCTGCGCTGATCATGATCGTCTCTGCCGCGGCGATCATTTTGCTCGTCAAGTACGGGCTGTTGCGTGGCATCGACCACATTGCCGGTGCGATGAACTGGAGCGCCAAGGCGCGGGGACAGCTGACCGGGTACGCGACCTCGGTTCCCGAATTTGTTTGCCTGGTCGCCGCGGGGCTGGCCGGGGTCTGGGAAGCGGGGCTGTGGAACATCGCCAGTTCCAACATCATCAACGTCGTCCTGATGCTGCTGGCGGTGACGTTTTATCGACAATTCGGCAAACTGTTCAACATTCGGTTTCTCGATGAAATCGTCTTCGCCGGACTCGCGGTCGCCGTCCCGATCGTGTTGATGCGATTCGGTATGGACAGCCAGTGGTACCTGATCCCGATTCTGCTGGGTTTCTTCGTCGTCTACCGAGTCGTGGACATGCGAGTCAATCGCGGCGTCCATCACGAAGAAGTGGCCACCGAGGCGGTCGGTAACCTTCACCTGGGGATCACGATCGGCGTGACCACGCTGATCGCGATCGGGGTTGCCGGGATGTTTTTAGGCGATGCGACCAAAACGGTGGTCGACGAATTAAAGGTGCATCCGGCCATCGCCGGCTGGATTCTGGGTGTCGTCACCAGCATCCCGGAAATGGTCAGCTTCTTCGCCGTTTACGCGGCCTCCAAACGCGACGGCCAATTGGGCCAGTTGAACGACACCCAAGAAGCCCTCGACAACCTGACCGGTTCCAATATGGCCAACGTCGGTTTCGTCTACCCGATCGGTCTGCTCGCCTATTTGGTCGCCCTGTCGTTCTGGGCTGGTTAATAGTACGTGGCAGAGGCTTCTTGTAGTCTACTCCTGCATGGTTTTCGATTGGCCCCAACAGTCGCCGTCCTCTCCGAGGTCGGCTTCGGGCAAAGTTTCGCTTTTTCGCGCCCGCCGAGTTCGGACGACACGGCGACTGTCGAGCACGTGTCGCTGCTCCCTCAACAACCAACGTGATCGCCCAGAGATCAAACGCACCGACATTCTCCGTTGACGTCCGTCACAACCGGCAACCGGTACATCAGTTGCTCCGTTGACCACGCCATCAATCATCCAGCACGTGGTCAACATGCCTGTCAGCGGAATCCCCATGCCCACCACCACCCTTTCCCCCATCCGTCGATCGAAACAGCCCGGTTTTGCCGAACGGATTTGGTGCGTCCTGAAGGCCTGGGTTCGAAACCCGACGGAAGTCGCCACCGTCTGCCCGAGTTCGCCGTTTTTGACCAAGCATCTGGCGGAACGTGATTGCGTGCGCAAGGCCAGCCGGATCGTCGAACTCGGGCCCGGAGCCGGCGGGACGACTCAAGCCCTGCTGGCATCGATGCGGACCGATGCTCGATTGCTGGCGATCGAAAAAACAGATGCGTTTGCGGAATCGCTCGGCGCCATCACCGACCCGCGGCTGACGTTGGAATTCGCCGATGCTTGTGATTTGATCGATCTGGTCACCAAGCACGACTTCGGCAAAGTCGACGTTGCGATTTCGGGAATCCCGTTCAGTCATCTGCCGTCGATGTCTGCCAAGCGAATCATCCAATCGGTCCACGAAGTGCTTCGCCCAGGCGGCGTCTTCATCGCCTATCAATTGACGTCAGACGTGAAAGACTACGCCCGCCCACTGTTCGGCCCCCCCAAAACAGAAATCATCCCGATGAATCTGCCACCGCTCCAGTCGTTTGACTGGACGAAAGTCGAAGCCGGCTGCGATCCGGCCAGCGATTGCTCCTAGCCGCACGGCGCCGCTTTGACGTAGCTACGCTCGCCAGAGCGTGGCCCCCCCGGCGCCCCACCTTCTGGCGAAGGCAGCTACGTCTGACCGACGATTTACGATGTTTCTCGTGCAAAGTGGCGCTGTCCGGCTAGCTGCCGTCACTCGATGGCGGTTTCCCACCTTGGGGCGAGCGTGGCTAAAATAGCTGGCGGCCTCACCGGCCAACCATCGTCTCCGCTTCGATCACTTCCCCACGTCCACCGCATGATCCAACTTCGTTTCCCGTGCCCCCGGCGACTTTCTCCCTTGATGATCCTGTTGGCTGCGACGCTGCACTTGCTGCCTGCCGACAACGCCCGAGCGGATCGTCCGAATGTTCTATGGATCTATGTCGATGACATGAGCGACTGGATGGGCTGCTACGGCGACCCGCTGGCCGAAACGCCCCACATCGACAGTCTGGCCGAGGGCGGTGTGCTGTTCACTCGCGCCTACATGCCGGCGCCGGTTTGTTCGACCACCCGTTCGGCGTTGATCACCGGCACGATGCAAACGACGCACGGTCTGCATCAGCATCGCACCATGATCAAAAAACCGTTGCCCGACGCTGTGGTGACGGTCCCCGAATTGTTTCGTGACGCCGGCT
Organism: Stieleria mannarensis; assembly: GCF_014154935.1. GTDB lineage: Bacteria > Planctomycetota > Planctomycetia > Pirellulales > Pirellulaceae > Stieleria > Stieleria mannarensis. Next base: position 16,990 of record NZ_JACEHH010000052.1, on the reverse strand, counting down.
ACCTGACCTTCAACGAGGCCAAGGACGATTACAACTTCCAGCGCGATCGCGACAGGATGTACTCGCCAGAGTTCAAACGGCCCACGCGAAAACAAGTCAGCAGCCACATGGTCGGCCGTGACGTTTCCTGGTTGAAACAATTGCAAGGCAAACGGTTCTTCGGCCAAATCCAACTCAAGGGCGGAAAGTTCGAAGGCGAAACGGGATCCAAGTATCCGGCCGCCAGCCGCGTCGCGGAAGCCCAAGTGAATGTGCCGCCGCAGTACCCCGATCATCCCGTGTTCCGCAACGCCATCGCACGTCACTACGAACAGATCGCTGAAACCGATGCGCAGGTCGGCGCCATCATCGCGGCATTGAAAGAGTACGGTCTGTGGGACAACACCGCCGTGTTCTTCTTCACCGACCACGGCAGCCCTCTGCCGCGTGCCAAACAGTTCCTCTACGAAGACGGCACCAAGATCCCGCTGGTCGTCCACTGGCCGGCCGGAACCGACCAAATCACGCGTCGTGGAAAATCACGATCGGATCTGGTCAGCGGGATCGACATCACGACCAGTTCACTGGGGCTGGCAGGGATCGAGATCCCGGAATTCATGGAGGGCCGTGACCTGTTCGCCGCTGATTTTACACCCCGCCAATACGTGATCTCGGCACGCGACAGGATGGGCAACGCGATCGACCGCATCCGCACCGTCCGCTCACCGCGGTTTCGATACATCCGAAACTACAAAACCGATCGAGCGTTGTACCAGCCGCAATACCGCGAAAACTACCCGACCTTCGTCACGCTACGCAATCTGCTCGCCGCCGAAAAGCTGAGCAAGCTCCAAGCCTCTTACTACGACGCCGAACATCGCCCCGAAGAAGAACTGTACGACCTGACCACCGATCCCCACCAAACGATCAACCTGGCCGACAATCCGGACTACCAATCCGTGCTCCAGGAACATCGTCAGCAACTGAAACAGTGGCAGGACGCGACCGATGACAAGGGACGTTATCCCGAAAGCCGCGAGTCATTGCGACTGGTCTACAAATCGTCAGCGGGCCGGTGTGTGAACCCGGAGTACGACTTCCTGAAATCGGAGTAAGGCTTCGTGGGATAGGCTTCCAGCCTGTCATTCCAGCATCGAAGAACCCGGCAGTGACTCAAGTAAATCACCCTCCCGCACACGGTCGACCGGCTGTGGCGGAGGAACCTGATACGGTTTGCGGAAACGCGTCGACGCGGCCAGGTCTTTCCAATGCCGATCGCCTTGTACACCAGCCAATGTGACGTCAAACGGGACGAACCCGATCTCGGACGCGGGTGATCCCGGTCGCAGTCGGAAGTCGCGATTTTCCGCGTCGACGAACATCGGGTCCGCGATGATCGAATCCTGATCGTGACCCGCGTCGCGCCATTGCTGCCAACTCTTGCCGGCAAAGTCGATCGGTTCACCACCGGCACGCCAATACAGGTTGTGGTTCATCGCGACTTTGGAACCGTTGTTCCACCCGGAATACCCGAGCAATCGGCCATCGTCAAAGTAAACCAGATTCCGCTCGAACGTGAACGAGAGGTGTGGTTCGGCGCGTGTCACCGCGACCTGGCCTTCTTCGCTGAACGCCAGGATGTTGTTGCGAACAATGTTTTCGCGACCGTAGTGCTGGTGAAACCCGCCGTCACGGACGTCGTACACCAAGTTGTTTTCAAACACGATGTGCGAACTGCCTTCGTCGGGATACAGCCCCCATCCTCCATACCGGGTTGCGTAGACGTCATGGATCACGTTCCCGGCGACTCGCGTGCCCTCCGATGGCCCCAAGGTATAGACGCCGCCCATGTCGCTAAGAATGCGGTACCCGATGTGATGCAGGTGGTTGAACTCGATGCGATTGCGTTTCGCTCCGCTGTCCGCGTATCCCCAACGCCAACCGACTGAAACCGCGGTGTAATAATAGTCGGCAATGTCACAGTGCGTGACCGCGTTGTCGCTGCTGTGTCCGATCCAGACCCCCACGGCACAGGGCAAGATTCGTCCACCGCTGTGCAAGATGCAGTTGTCGACCGTAATCGCCGACGTGCGGACCGGTTCAGGCACCAAACGTGTCTCGCCGATTCGCACGGCGCTGGCACCGGTATCAAAGACGCGAGTGCGCCGGACACGACAATCGCGGCACGCCTGGCGAAACCAAAATCCGGTGCCGCCGATGTGTTCGACCGCGCAATCGGTAAAGCGTATGTTCCGCGCACCGTCGAGCTGGATCGCGGTGGCGTCGACGTTCATCGCCGCCTGATTCGGCGGGATACCTTGTTCGGGAATGCGAAACTCGGTGTGCCGCAGTGCCAGCCCTTCAAAGTGAATGTGTTGGACGCGCCGCTGGGGATCATCGACTTCTCCTCGGAATTCAAACAATCGCGGCAGCTCTGCCGAGAACGCTTCGACCTCGGCAATCGTCTCGCCTTCACGCGGACGATAGAACAACCATCCCTGTCGATCCAAGAACCATTCGCCGGCGGAATCGAGTGCATCGCGATAGTTTTCGACAAAGAACAAACAATCGCGATTCATCGGATTGTGAGACTTCATCGGTGTTCCATGCGTCGTGAAATAACCTTCACTTGGCGAACAAGACCTCAAGAATTCCCGTGTGGTGTCCCATTTGTGATAGACGACGGCTTGGACATCGCGGAGTGAATCCGGATCGGTGTTACCCAGCGAAACCAAGTCGCTTGGGCGGGCGGCGAACGTGTGTTTCATCCTTGACGGCGATGATTCCACGGGCGTTTCACCAACACCCAACAAGGTGAAGAAGTCGCCGTCATTGGGCGTTCTCGCTCGCGTTGCGCGACGCCCGTTGACCCACAATTGTTCAAACCGCCAGGCGTCTTTGTCTGCCGATTCCGGCACCGCGACGCGCGTCTTCCACAAGCCGGGATGTTCGGGATCCACTTGCCAGCCATCGATCCGCCGCCCGCCGGACAAGACGACTTCGCCGGCGGGATCGCCAAGATAGCGCACCGGACGCTCCGGTGACGCCCCCGATTCGGCCGGAGTAAAGACGATGGTCTGCCCCAAGGAATAGTGACCGGCCGCCAAGTGAACGGTCACGGCCTGATCGCCACCGCCAGCCCGAGCGGCACGGACCGCTTGCTGAGCCCGTGCGATCGAGGCAAATGGTTGCTTCGACGTCCCGGATTGCGAATCCAATCCCGCCGGAGATACATAAAACTGGATCCGCGAATCGTCCGCCACCACAATCGTCGCCGGTAGCAACAGGAGCAAGAGTGATGAGCAGCGACAAAGTGTTTCAATCATTTCTATTTCCTTAAACGCAACACGGCGAGGGGGCAAATCAGGAGTGCGGAGAGGAAAATTGGAACAATCCATTGAACAACCTCTCGCGCAGCCGGCGGAACCAGAATGATACGAGTGTCAACGAGAGAAAAGATGCTGGACAGGATCACCGATGCGACGTGCATGTATAACCAGAACCGAATCGCGGGATAGTCTGACGGACCAACGCGAGCCTCGGTGGCTGAATGGTTGGCCGGCGCTCGGTAGGGGTTGTGGCTCACAGTGACTGGCTTCAGTCGGTGTTACCTATGTCATGTTCACCGAGAATTCGGGCACTATGGAAAACCGCCAGAATATCAACGCGACGTTCAGACACGCGGTAGATGATCCGGTAGCTCCCTTGCAGCACCTCACGTAACTCTTCTCGACCAATCTCGGGAACGACCTCACCAGAGAAAGGAAACTGTTTCAAGCGTCCCACGGAAGATCTCAGATTACGAAGGTAGGCCGAAGCGGTGGCAGGCGCATCACGCGCGATGTGATCGCGAATCGCTCGCAGATCCTCTCGCGCCTGACGCGTCCAGAAAACCTTACCCTGCGGCATCTTCTGACTCGAGTTCGTTCATGAAATCGTCGTGCTCCATCACGTCGTCCGCATCGGCCTGAGCAATTCCCAATTCAATTTTTCGAAGTAGGTAGAGTCGATCGATGACGTCATCAAGCGAGACGTCATCGTCAAGTGATTGGATCACCGAGATTGCCTTGTCCTTGTTGGTCACGAAATCCCCCACGAGTTAATGGCTGGCACCGGAGACTGCTCCCCACGTTACCCAAATTGCGTAACATTTGGATGCTCCGTTAGTTTAGCAAGGCTCCCGCATTACCGAACTGCACAATTCCTTGTTCCACGACGTTTTATTGGTGTCCAACCGCTACGCACATCATTGCCGCGCAGATCTACAAAACGCTGACTCGGTCGATGAGACGCTTTGCGTTTCGGTTGCACGCTGCTTGCAAGGGTGATGATCGTGCAATGAGACCAATGGGACACATCGGACTTATAGGTCCCGTCTGTCCCATTGGTCCTATCGACCGAGGTCCTCTACACCACAGCGGTTGGGACAAGCTCCGCGCCGCCACCCCATGTCACACTACACCAGCAACTCCGCGATCGGCTTGCCGCGGTCGGTGATCGGGACGGGGCGGTCGCCGGCGTACAGGTTCTTGCCGTAATCGACTTGGGCGGCGGCAAAGATCGTCGCGAAGAAGTCGGGCACGCTGACCGGATTGGACACGATTCTTTTTGACAGTTCATCGGTTTCGCCCCAGGCACCGCGGTGGGCCAACCCGCCGCCGGCCAGGATGCAACTGAACGCCGTGCCTTGGTGCCCCCGACCACCACCGCTGTCAAACTCCGGTGGACGTCCGAATTCACTGGTGATCACGATCAACGTTTTATCGAGCAGCTTCTTCTGCTCCAGATCCAAAATCAACGCCGACACCGCCGTGTCCATCTCCTGGATCAATTTGTGCTGTTGCTCGATCCCCGCGTTGTGCACATCCCAACCGGCACCATTGAGAAAGTTCAGGTTGTGCGACACTTCAATAAACCGCACACCACGCTCCACCAATCGGCGGCTGAGCAAACAACGCTGGCCGAACTCGCCGCCGTAGCGCGAGCGCAGATCGGCCGGTTCACGATCCAGCTGGAACACCCGACTGAAGCTCGGGCCGCTCAGTTCCAAACTCTGACGGATCGCAGCGTCGTAATCCAGCAAACGCTGCTCGGCGGTCGAATCGCCGCTACGCTGCAACGTCGCCAGAAACCGCTCACGCCGCGATTGACGCTTCGCCGTGATCCCGTCGGGGCGACTCAACCCCGCCGGGCCTTGGCTGGTGTCGGTCAGATACAGGTAACTGTCGCGGGCGCCCAGGAACCCCGGCCCACGGGTCACGTTCGGATAGCCGATCAAAACGTACGGCGGGGCTGCATCGCCGGCGGCACCACGTTCGTGTGCGATGATCGATCCCAGCGAAGGGTACGTCACCGTTCCGCTGATCGGCCGGCCGGTGTGCATGCGATTGGTCGCCGCGGCATGCTCGTCGATCATTTCGTGATGCACGCTGCGGACCGCCGTGACACGATCCATCAACGGCGCCAACTTCGACAAGTGTTCACAGACTTGCACCCCATCGACCGCGGTGTCGATCGACTCGTAATAAGATCCCGCCTGCTTCTTCTTCGGATCGCCCTTGCGTTTGGGATCGAAGGTATCGATTTGCCCCATGCCGCCGCCCAGCCAGATCGAAATCACGTGCTCGGTTTTGCCTTGGATCGGATTGCCTGGCGCTGCATGACTGGACGGGTTCGCGCGTGCTTGTGACGCGAGGGCCATTCCGCCCGCGGTTGCTGCACCGGCGGCCAACAGGTCGCGTCTTGTAATAGCTCTCATGTTCATGACTCGATTACGGGATCCAAACAAATTCGCGATGGTTGACCAGGCTCCAGATGACATCCTCATAGACCTCCCGCCACGAGGTTTCCAGCCGCGGGTCGGGCGGCGGTCCGGCGGCAACACGACGTTCCAATTCCACTTGAATCTCGTTGGCTCGGGGACGCAGATGGTTGAACCAGGTCACCAGCGGCAACGGCGCCGGCGGCTGGTAGCCCATCACGTCCGCGTCGGGAACGATCCGCCGGTCAAAACCCTCGGCCAATGCCGCAGTGAACTCCGCTCGCTCTTGCCGATTCGGCATCCGGCACAACATGCGCAAAAACAAGGTCTCGACCAAGTCCTCCGGCGATGCCGCATCGATCGCCAGAAGCGCCAAATCGCTCTCCCGCGAGGCCCGCGTCAGGGTCATCGACAACGTGCCGTTGGCCAGGATTCCCGGTTGCAACACGTTCGGATCGGTTTCACGTTCTACAATCGGCATTTGACGCGATCCCGTCCAGCCGAACGCTTCCAAGACATCCAGGACCGACCGCGCTTTCGGCAGCGACAGACTGGGCCTATCGCGTTCGTTCTTGATGTCGGCGAACATCCACGCGCGGTGGGGGTGTCCCAGCGTTTGACGGTTGCTCAGTGGACGCCGACCGTCATGCACAAACGTCAGCTCTTCGACGTCGATCGCATTTCCGGTGGATTGATGCAGCGAATCGACGATCTGCTCGGCCGTCAATCGACGACGCTCCGGCGCGTTAAAGAAACGCAGCTCCGGCGACGCTTGCTGGTTCGCCCCGAGCGCATCACGCTGGTACAGATCCGAGGACACGATGCGGCGGACCGTGTGCCGCAGGTCGTAACCATGCGCGACGAAATCATGGGCCAACCAATCCAGCAACTCCGGGTGACTCGCACCGCGGCCTTCCCAGTCGTGCACCGGTTCGACGATCCCCGCTCCGATCAACTGTTTCCAGACTCGATTGACGATGACGCTTGAAAACCGTGTGTTCTGGGGCGCGGTGACCAGTGCGGCGAGTCTTTCGCGGGTATCGGACGGCTTCATCATCAACGCATCGATGTCCGTGTTGTCGACTGCACCGGTTTGTTGAGCAAACGGCCACCGGGGCGAGACCGATTCGTCGGCGGCAAGCGTCACTTGAATCAACGACTCTCGGTTTTGCTGGTTCTCAAAGAACCCGGCCGGGACACGACTGGTCGCGGGGACCTTCATTGATTTGCGAGCCATCATCGCGGCCAACGAATAAAGGTCGTGCTGCGTCGTGCTGTGGTAGGGCGAATCGTGACACCGGGCACACTGCAGTTCGATGCCCAAGAAAGCCGAAGCGATGATGTGCCCCTTGGCCGCCATCGGCGAATCATTCTCCGCAGCCACACCAAATCCGGCGCTGCCGCCTTCGGACGCGCCGCCACGCAACAACAACAATTCGGTCAACATGCGATCGACCGGTTTGTGGTCTCGCATCGAATCATACAGGAACCAACGAAACGGTCCGGTGCTGTTCAACGACGCGTTCAACAGCGAGGGATTCTCCGCCAACAGGTCCTGCCAGAAACTCATCCAGTGATCGGCAAACCGTCCGTCGGCCACCAGATCGTCGATCAAGCGTTGTCGTTTGTCATCGCGCTGGTCGTCAAGAAACGCCCTGGCTTCTTTCGCACTCGGCGGAACGCCCACGGTATCCAGATAAACGCGGCGCAAGAACGCTTCGTCGTCGACGATCGGCGCCAATGCGACGCGTTCGGCCTCCAGCGGCGGCGCCGGCCAAGCCGCGCCGTCGCGGACCCATTGCTCCAACAATTCGATCTGCTGCTCGGACAATCCTTCATCCGTCGGCGGCATCGCCCCGCTGCGAATTTGACTGATCAACTCGCTCGATTCCAAATCTCCGGGAACCACCGCGGGATTCTCGGATTCACCGCCGGCCAGGGCCGCGTCGCGCGAATCCAACTTCAAACCGCCCTTGGACTTTTCACCGTGACAACGGAAACACTGTTCGCGGAGCAGCGGTAGGACGTTGCCATGAAAATGTTCGGCCTGGGAATCATCGACGGCAGCCGATGCGGCCAACGCGGTTTCAATCTTTTGCTCGACAAACGCGTCGACCGGATGAGTCTCCGGCGTGGGGATTTCCGGCGCCGGATGTTGCTCCGCCCATCGTCGGGCCAGCTCGTGACGGTGACGCCAAAACGAATCCTGTGAGGCCGCGGCGTCGCGGCGCCGGGCATCGTCAAATCGCGCGAGCGAGTTTTCAATGCGGTCCAGCGCGGGCTCGACGGCGGCATCGGTCAACGGCAAGCGTTTCGTTCCCGCCCCCAACACCTCGTAGGACGTTCCGTCTTCGGTCAACATCGCCACACAGACTTCGCCGGTTTCCGTGCGTCGACTGCTGCCGCCGACAACAAGCTCCATCACTACACGGCACCGCCGCGTGGTGCCTTCGCCTTCGGGCTCGATCGTCGCATCGGCGATGACTTCTTGTTGCCGGTACCCGTGCACCCGCACTCCGGGCAACGGCGGTACGGCGAGCGGTGTCATCGGTTCTTCGCCGTTGGGCGGAGCCTTGTTGTGGGCCTCGGTTCGCAACACCAGCTGGCCGTCGATCCACAGCCGCCCCAACCCACGGGCACGCATCAAGAACGAATGGGTTCCGACCGGCAACTCGACATCGCCGGCCATCCGCAACAACACCGGCGCATTCCAGCCCGTGCGAACCCCCCAGTCATCGAACTCGAGCGGGATCCGCGGAATCAAAAAATCATCGCCGATCCAACGTGCCGATTCGTCCGGCTGCGTTTCACCGTCGTACAACCAGCGGTCGTGTGTCGGAAAACCGCTGCACAGCTGCATCACGACGCGGCCTTCGGGGACATCACCCAGCTCGGGCATGACTTCCGGTTGCAGCTTGACCACACGAGGCCCGCCGACGCGTCGAAACTTTGTCGCGATCGTTTCGTCATCCAGCACTTCGCGGTGGATGGCGACCGCATCGATCATGCCCTTGAAACGGCTGCCGATACGAACTTGGTCGTCGTCAACCACCGGAGGTTCGCTGGTCGCACCGCCCATGTCCCACGTGCCATCGGTCGGCTGACCGTTGACGAAACCGCGAATCGAGTTGGGGTCGCCGAATCGATACGTGATCGCGATGTGATGCCACCCGGTGCTGAGCGGAAACCCTAGCTTCGACGTCCAGCGGTGCCAATGTTTGTCGCCGCCGGACGGCTCGGTCGCGAATAAAAAGTTCACGCGCGCTTCGCCCTTGTCGCCGGTCAATCGCAGCGACCAGTTCTGGTTGTCGCGTGCGAAACCCGGCGAACCGGTTCTTCCCTTGCCGATCACATACCACAGATCCCCGGGCCGGATTCCGATCGGGTTCACCCAGGCCTCCAGCGTGACGGCATCCCCGTCGGTGAAGTCGAACTCGCTGTCCGCCCCGGTGTCAGTGATGGCCAGGTACCCGCCATCGAAGCGCACGGCGGTGTTGTCGGCGGCAAAGTCGGGGAACTCCGGAGGGCGCGGTCCCGGCAGATTCTGCTGAACGCCGCCCCGAACGGCTGCGGGAATCACATCGTCGCCGCCGAAGTCCCAGCGTGCGACCGGACCCGAGTTGGCGTTGTCCTGGTCCTGGGCAACCAACGCGCTGCCCCCGACGAACAATGCCAGACCGACAAACAACGCCAGACAGAAGAATAAACACTGACCCAACCTCATGACGCCACGACCTCCGTGTACGCGCGGCCTTCGTTTTGATCGATCCGCTCCGGGCGTCCCTTGTGCATGTAGACCAACTTGCGGTGATCGACGCCCATCAGATGCAGCACCGTCGAGTGGATGTCGTGGACGTGCAAACGATCTTCCACGGCGTGCAATCCGACTTCGTCGGTCGTCCCATACGCCTGTCCGCCTTGCACGCCCCCGCCGGCCATCCACATCGTAAATCCGGTCGGGTTGTGGTCGCGGCCGTCGCCCTTTTCGCTCATCGGCGTGCGCCCAAACTCGCCGCCCCACACCACCAGCGTTTGCTCTAACAACCCTCGCTGTTTCAAATCCTTCAGCAATCCCGCAACCGGCAGATCCATGCCGCGACACATCCGGGTGTGATTGGCTTCGATGTTGTCGTGAGCATCCCACTTGCTGCCCGCGCCGTGGTAACACTGCACGAACCGCACGCCGCGTTCGACCAGCCGACGTGCCATCAACAGATTGCGCCCGTAGGGTGCGGTCGCGTCATCGTCCAGTCCGTACAAGCGATGCGTGTCGGCCGACTCCTGTGACAAGTCGACCGCTTCGGGTGCGTGGGATTGCATTTGGAAGGCGAGTTCAAAGCTGCGGATCCGCGCTTCCAAATCCGTGTTGTCTTGACGCTCGGCCGCATGACGTTGATTCAGCCGGGCCAAGAAATCCAGCTCCCGTCGCTGCTGGTCGGACGCCACGTGGTCGGGAGGGCTCAGGTTTTCAAAGGGCTGGCCAGTCTTCTGCATCGTCGTACCCTGATAGATCGCCGGCATGAACCCGGCGCCCCAGTTTCGCGCACCGTTGATCACGCGCCCCTTGCCCTCTTGCATGACGACAAAGGCGGGCAGGTTTTCGTTTTCCGTCCCCAACCCGTACGTCACCCAACTGCCCAGCGACGGCCGCCCGGCGAACTGGCTGCCGGTGTTCATCTGACAGATGCCGCCGGAGTGATTAATGCCGTTGGTCCAACACGACCGGATCACGGCCAACTCGTCGGCCATTTCCGCGGTGTGCGGCAGCCAGTCGGAAACCCACAATCCGCTTTCGCCGTGCTGTTTCCACTTTCGCGGCGACGGCAGGATCGGCGAATCGTATTCGCCCATCGCGGTGATCACCCGGCCGAAGCTTTCGGGGATCGGCTTGCCAGCCAGTTTCTCAAGCGCCGGTTTGGGATCAAACGTGTCCAGGTGGCTCGGCCCGCCATCCATGAACAGAAAGATCACGCTTTTGGCTTTCGCCGGATGGTTCGTCAATTTCGCAGCCAGCGGCGAGGGGGCCGACCGTTTGGCCGCCGCAGCGTTGTCCTGCGGCAACATCCCCGCCAATGCCATCGCACCAAATCCGCTGCCGCTGTGCAGCAACATCCGGCGACGTGACATCGTTTCGCGATTCGTTTTTTCAATCGACATAGATCGCCTCATTGGAGCATAACAGCGCGTGAATCAGCGCCTCGCGGGCGCGTTGTTGGGGTGACGCCATCGTGTCGTCACCCGAGTTGACGATGGCATGCAGATTGTTGCCGGACACGTCACGGCCCAATTCATCGGCATCGTCAAACTGAACATCGAAAACCAAATGCGACATCGATCCCTCGCCGGACAATTGTCGCGCCACTTGGTCGCCGCCGAGTGCCGTCTGATGCAGTCGGACGTTCTGGATCAATCCGTCCCAACGATGTGAACCGGAGCGGCCGCCCAGTTCGATCGGACGATCGGCTTGCACGTCCCAGCGGGCCTGGTGTGCAACACCGGCAACCTGCAGTTTCGAATCCGGTTTCGACAGGTCTCGTAAATAGAACGTGATGCCATCCTTCGATGGGTCATCCAAGTCGATCGAAACGGCAACGTAATACGGTCGGTTCAATTCCAGCCGCAAGTTCGACGCGACGACTTCGTATTCCGGTTTGCCGCCCTGTTCTTCGCGGGACCCGACAAGTTGCAGGATCAAGTTGCGCGGCTTGAACGCACTCTTGGTGGACGTCACGCCCAGCGACCATCCGCGGTGTGACTGATTGCCCGACCAGTTGGCGACGATCGTTCGCACCGACGCATCCGGATACAGCGAATCCAACATCACGGTCGCTTCGATGGTAAAGTCGCCTTCGTCCGACATCGGCTGCAGCGGTTTGACCGGCGGGATTTGAATCTTTGTCGGCGGGTCGGATTTCAACGCGATCGCCGAACGCCCGCCCGGAAACGACGCCAGCAACTTCGGCGGTTCGGGCTGCGGCGTGATCGATTGATAGGAATCGACGAACTGCCGGGCTTGGCGAAGTTCATCGTCGGTCGGTGCACGAAAAAAGAACCGTTGATAGGCCGACCGGAGCAGCGTGTCGAAGCTTTCCGATTCCATCTGGGCCGCCAAGTGTTTGGCCCGATCATGCAACCAGGGATCATTCATCAACAACAACGCTTGGGGCGAAGTGGTCGTGCGGTGTCGTTTGCACTGACTTTCCACTCGATCGGGAAAGTCGAACGCTGCCAACAGCGGATCCAGCTTATTGCGTTTGACCGTTTTGTAGATCGCCCGTTTCCCTTTCCCCATTTCGCCGCTGGCCGAAAGCACGCAATCGTGAATCTCTTCACCGGACAGCCGTCGCGGCGTCATCCGCCACAGCAGCACATTCTGCGGATCGATCTTCGCCAACTGCTCATCCATCGGTCGCTGGGAAGATTGCCGGTAGGTCGCCGAAGTCAAAATCAGCCGATGCAGTTTTTTCAGACTCCAGCCGTCCCGCATGAACCGGCGGGCCAACCAGTCGAGCAACTCGGGGTGAGACGGCGGCGTGCCCAGGTGGCCGAAATCGCTGGTCGTTTCCACCAGCCCGCGACCAAAGTGTTGTTGCCAGATGCGATTGACGATCACCCGCGCCGTCAGCGGGTTGTTTTCGTCGGTGATCCAGCGTGCCAGTGTCGTCCGGCGTCCGGTCGATTGCAGCGCGGCCGGCGGCGGCTGAACCTCGGCCGGCTTGTCATCCAGAATCGTCGGGTATCCCGGAGCAATCGGCGACGCATCGGCCGAATCGGGAATCGTCGTCGGCGGCGCAACAGGCCCGACATCGCTGGCGACAAACTTCAGCGTCGGCAGCGACTCGGGTTTCAAATGATCGAACTCGGCCAGCTGTTTTCGCAAGCGTTGACGTTCCGCTTCAGTTTCCTCGTCCAGCCACTCGGCCAGCTTGTCCGGATGAACGTCAAACTGGTTGGACGCCAACGATGCGATTTGATGTTCATAGGGGCTGCGGTCGCAACGACGGCTGGAGATCATCGACCGGATCTCCTTGGTGAACTTGTCAAAGCCCTCGCGGGTGGCATGCTTCAGCAACACCGGCGTTTCGATCTCGTGCAACCGCTGGCGAATCTCTTCGGTGGCCGCCTCCCAAGCTTGTTGTTGCTGTAAATGCTTGGCGCGTGTTTCGACATCCGCGATCGGCTGGTCCTCGCGCGGTTGCAGCGGCGCGAAAAACGCCTTCATCGCGTAGTAGTCCTTCTGCAACAGCGGATCGAACTTGTGATCGTGACAGCGGGCACACTTCAATCCCTGAGCTAGAAACACGTCGGCGGTTGTCTCGGTGACGTCGCTGAGGATCTGATCCCACTGGCCTTCCACATCGCGTTGGTTCCATTCGTAGATCCAATGGCGCAGATACATCGTCCCGATCAACGCGTCACGGTTGCCGGGATCGACTTCATCGCCGGCCAGTTGTTCGGTGACAAATCGATCATACGGCTTGTCTTCGTTGAACGATCGAATCGCATACTCGCGATAGTGGTGCGCTTCGGGACGTCCGTGATCGGCGTTGTAACCATCCGAATCGGCGTAGCGGACCAAGTCCAACCAATACCTCGCTTGGTTCTCGCCGTACGCGGGATCGTCGAGCAATTGATCGACCAGCGTTTCGTACCAGTTGCCGTCACTCGTGATCGACTGGGCGGCTTGATCGTCAGGCGGCAAACCGGTCACGGCAAAGTGGACACGCCTTAGGAGCGTTCGAGCGTCGGGCTCGCTCGCCGGGCGCAGGCCTTCTTGATCGAGTCGCCGAAACACAAAGTGATCGATCTCGTTGCGGCACCAACCTTGATCATCCACCTCCGGCACATCGGGATCGGCGATCGGTTGATAACACCACCAGTCGCGGTCCTGGTCGGTGATCTTCGCCATCGGCTTGAGCACCAGCCCGGTCGGCCAGGGCGAATCTGCCTGAATCCACTGTTCGATTCCCGCGGTCACCGAATCTTCCAATTGACCACTCGGCGGCATCTCGAACGATTCGTAGCGCAGCGCCTCGATCAACAGACTTTCGTCCGGTTTGCCCGCCACGATCGCCGGCCCGGAATCGCCGCCCTTGGTCAGGGCGTCGAATGAATCGAGCCGCAAGCCGCCCTCCTGTTTGGATTCGCCGTGACACTTGATGCAGTGCTTGACCAGCATCGGGCGAACATGAATCTCAAATAGATCACGCTGGGCCGGCGTGGCGTCGGCGGCGACCAGCGGCGTGGTCAGCAGGCTGAAGCAGAGCACGCATGCGATTGTTGACACTCTTGCCATATTCATTTCAGCTCCGGTAGGCCGGCGATGAAGACCGGGTCAACCATGTGTTTGTCATCCAGCGCGTCTTGAAGGAACAATCCGTCGACGCTCTCCCCTGGGGCGTAACCCAGATCGGACAAATCGATCCCGACGGCCAACCCGCGGAACCGCATCGCCTGGCGTTGCTGGACCGCACCGAGCGTCTGCAACTGTGTGACCGAGTCGGCCGGTTGGGCGAACAGATGAACGTAAAAGTTCGCCAGCACCTGCGTCTCGGGGGATTCCATCGTCAGGTCGTAGTGTCGGATCGTGTGCGAGTGCAATCCCTCGCGAAACACCAACGGGCTGACGTGAAACGCGTCTCCGTCGATCGGGTTGCCGAACGTTTGCAAATCAAAGAATACCACGTCGGCTCCCGGCCCGTTGAAAATCGGTCGATCGAATCGAAACGCCATGCCGGGCGTCCCCGAATCGCCTTCCATGATCGGATCGCTCGTCAGCGGTTGTTCGCTGCCGTCGGGGTTGATCACGCCGGTGACCAAACTGCGATCAAAGACGACGTCGGTCGATGGAACGGGCAACTCCTGGCTGCCGCACAAGAACGCGCGCGGCTCGGTGGCACGGAACCACGTCAACCGTGCGGGGATCAAGTCGCTTACCGCGATCTTCATCACGCGTCCGCCACGTTGGATCGTCACGCTTTGAAGCAGTTCGGCACCGCCGCCGTCGGCTTCGCTTGCTTCATACGACACCACGCGATCGGGCAATCCGCCCCGGTACACACCGGCGTCAAAGGGCACCGCATCGACGTTGATGCCGCGGGCGGTGGAGAACGCCTTCGCTTCGCCCCCGACCAATCGTGTTTGCCCAACCAATGGTGTCGGAATATTCGTTTCGGCCGCGACCGGATCGGCGTTCTCATACACATCCGCGGCCCCTTCGGTCACATGCACTTCGGTGACACTGGTTTCGGAAACGCTGACGGCAAACCGCGTCCCACGATCGACGACGCGACTGGCCGGCGTGTCGACACGGAATCCTTCGGCACCATCGGGTGCATGTACGCTGCAACGACCGACGTCCAACGCCAAGCTCTCACCGCTGGTCACGCGGAATACCGCCGGGCCTTCCAAAATCGCCGACGCCCCGGCCGGAAACGCGACCTCCACCATCCCGGTCATCAGCACATACTCGCGTTGCGGCACCAGCACCGTCCCGACCGGCGGCGACAGCTCGCCGAAGAACGTCGCCCGCGCGCTGCTGGCCAGCCGCACTTCGCCGCCGACCGATGCGTTTCCCGTGGATGGTTTTCCGGCCGATCCGATTTCGATTTCGTTCGGTCCGCCCGGCAGCAGATAAAACGACACGGCGGCCAGCAACAACACCGCCGCGGCGACCCACAGCCCGAGGGCCGCGACACGCGGCCGGTTCGGCCGATGTGAGTTGTCATCCGCCCCACCGGCATCCACCGACTTTGTCTTCCGCACCTTGCTCATCACGCGGCCGACGAAGTCGTCCGGATCACTCGGCAGCTTGGCCATCGTCTCGCGAACGAAATCATCCTGGCGTGACGGTTCCTCTTCGACCACCAAGCCCAACAGCCGATGCGTCTGAAACAGATCCGCGGCCAACGTCACGCGGCTCTCGTCAGCCTCCAACAGCTCTCGAAGCTCCGCCAGCGACTGATCATCCAACTCGCCTTCCAGGTAGTCGGTCCAAAGCTCGGCGAAACGATCTTCCGGATTCATAACGAACCTCCCTTCGCCGTTGCCATTCGAGTCTCGATACACGATTGCAGCTTCTGTCTGACTTTCCAAAGCTGTTTTTTGACGGCCGGGACCGAGCGATCGCAACGGGCGGCCATTTCTTCCAAGGGGATTTCCTCGTCGTAGCGCCAGGTGACAAACCGGCGTAGCGAATCGCCCAGCGAGTCCAGGCACATCTGCAGACTTTCCAGCCGCATCGTCCACATCTCCGGCGTCTCGTCGCTGCGTCGGTCCAGTTCACGCTGCAACAGATCGGGGCCGTAGCGGGCGTGATAGTCGGCGATCCGCCGCAGCCGGGTCGTCTCGGTCCGCAGCTGAAACCGGGCGATGGTGAACAACCAAGCGGCGAAATCGGTCCCCGGTTGGTATTCCTCCAGCCGGGTGAACGCGGCCAAAAAACTGCGTTGAGCGATCTCGTCGACATCCACGCCCGGGGGCGCGTGGGCGGCCAACCAAGCCCGCAGCGGCCGTTCGTAGCCGCGCACCACGGTCTCAAACGCCGCGGTTTCACCGCTGCGAACGCGCCGGAGTGCAGATTCGGTCTGCGAATCGTCGAAGGGGGGATCAATTGCCATTTCAGATGGTTTATGGCAGCAGAACGGGGCAGGTTACCCCGAACGGTGAAGATTTCGGCCACGCACCCAACGAAGATGCCCGCCAGAAGACACAGTTTAACGACGGGCCAGCACCGACTGTCTCCTGACACGCCAAACGCCGCCCCGGCCGAGTCTGGGAAGGCAGAATCATGAAATGGCAGAATGATGAAGTAGTCGAATCATCCTGCCCCGTATCATTCTGCCATTCTTCTCACCATCGTCTTGCCCCCATCGTTTTGCCCACCGGCCAACAAGCCCCGTCCAACAAGCCCCGTCCAACAAGCCCGGCGGCTCACCGCCGTTGCCTCCAGCGTCATCGTCCACACTACTGATGGATTAAACGTCTGAAGAACCCATGACCGCGAGGCCGGCGCAGCATGGCAAGCACGGACGCCCCGATCCGGTCCAGTCGCTCACCGCCATCCCGATGAAAACGTTTCTGATAGTCCCAGAGCGCCTCGGCGATCTTCAGCCTCTTCCAAGTCGGCGTCCCCTTCTTTTTCCGGTCCAGGAGAAACTCGATCACACCGGATTGGCGAAATTGCCAACCCGCATTGGCTCCCGCACCATGAAACTTGGCAAGGTTTTTGTGCCAAATCAACGCCCAGTC
>NZ_JACEHH010000051.1 GCF_014154935.1 Stieleria mannarensis | reverse complement strand
ACTGAAACGCATCACGTCGCACGCGTTTCGTCACAGTTTCGCGACTCATCTGTTGAAAGACAACACGGACATACGGGTCGTGCAAGAACTGCTGGGGCACAAAGACGTCTCAACGACGATGATCTATCTGCATTGCCTGAATGATGCGGAAAAGGAGGTCGTTAGCCCGCTCGATCGGCTGCAGGAGAGGGAAGAAACGGGCAGCGGTACGGCGAAGATGGAAGCAATCGATCCTCCGACCGCTGAGCCGCCTCGGGCCGGCGATGTGGAGCCCTCAAGGCTGGACGATTCGGTGGGCTGCGAGACGCATGATGGAGGCTCGGTGGGAAACGTTGCGTCATTGTTTCTACCTGAAAATGAGCCGCCCGGTAAGCGAACGGGGAATGTTTCAAGTGGGGCACGAGCGATGGTCGGAGCGATCCGGGCGTCCTTGCGCAGGATGCTTCACCGGCCCCGGGGTCATGGATTCTTCGCGCGGCTTGTCAAGCATTGACGTGATCGTCGGCGTGCGAGGCGTGGTGGGTGCGGCAGGCGATGGTGAGAGGGTGGGCAGAATGATTCCGGGCAGAACGATGGGGCTGGCGACCGGGGATGATGGGGTGGTTGGTGTTGGGGCGGGGGGCTGTGGGAATTGAATAGGCCCACCGATGGCAGCGCGATCCCACGGATTTGATGCGGGCTGGGATCCGTGGGTTCGCGCTGCTATCCGTAGGGAATCACCTTCCTAAGATTCAGCGCGGCGAGAAGAGAATGGCGAAGCTCCGTGGTGATCAACGACTGAAAAAATGCTCGCCCGCCGGAAGGAGGAGGCAATGCGCTTGTGTGTAGGCTGTTTGTAGGCGTCGATTTTTTACTTGATGCTTGTGGGGAGAGCGGTTTTTGGGGATCGTTCGGCCAGGGGATCGGGTGGCCGCGGGGCGGCCAGGGGAACAGCTGGGGACAGCGGTTCTACAATGCGGGGACGTGGTTTTAGGGAAGAATTGTTTCGATTCTTGTTAACCTGTGGGGATTTGGCGGCATTTAGCTACCATGGACCCCGTGAACTTGCCTCCCGCCGACGATTCCGCCGATCCCAACCCGCTGGGCGATTCCGCTTTCGTGGCACTGCTGACCGAATGCCAGCTGCCTTTGCGGCTGTACATCAGTGCGCTGCTGCCTGGCGACCCGGCCGCCGGCGATGTGATCCAGCAGGCGAACGCGAAAATCTGGGAAAAACGCGGTGATTTCGAAGCCGGGACCAATTTCAAAGCCTGGGCGATGGCCGTCGCACGGTTCGAGGTCCTGAATCATCGCAAACGCCAAGCCCGCGACAGTCGACTGCGGTTCTCGGACGAATTGGAAGAGACGATCGCGACGGAATTGGCCGAGGTCGACGACGACTTCGAAGAGCGGCAAGCGGCCCTCCGCGAGTGCATGCAGTCGCTCAAGCCGGCCAGCCGCGACCTGCTGATGCGCCGCTACGCCTCACAGCAATCCCTGGCCGAATTTGCCGACCAACTCGGCCGCTCGGTCGGCGGCATCAAAGTGACCCTTCACCGGCTGCGCACCTCGCTGGGCGATTGTATCCAGCGGCGACTGGCCGCTACGGGAGATCGCCAATGACTCCGAATGAACAAGCCACATTGTTGGATGCACTGCTGGACGGTGACATCAGCGAAGCCGATTTCCTGAGACTGGAAGCCGAGTTGATCGTCGATCCGGAGGTCCGCAAGGCGTACTACCGGCGTCTGGAAATGGATCTGTTGCTGGCCGAACTGGCGTCGGAAGAACAACGTCCATCGCCCGATCGCTCCGCTGCCGCGACGGATCGACAGTCTGGTCGCCTGCGCCGCTGGGCCGGTGTCCTGGTCGCGATCGCGGCCGCGTTGGTCTTCATCGTCGCGATGCTTCCTAGCGCCGCAGATCGCGAGACCGCGGAGCGGGACAATGAAAACTCGCCCGCGCAAATCCGCTCGGAAAACGAACCTTCGGCAACGGGATTTGCGGTCTTGAGCGGCCAGACCGATGCGGTCTGGGATGGTGCCCCGATCGACAACGGCGGACTGTTGCCGCAAGGTGAACTGCACCTCGTTTCCGGTCTGGTTCACGTCGAATTGTTCAGCGGCGTGCAAATGGTGATCCGCGGCGATGCGGTGTTTTCAATCGATTCGCCGATGCAAGTCAGTATGCAGCGAGGCAGCGCACGGGCGCACGTGCCCGAGCCCGCTCAAGGGTTCCGTTTGAAAACCGGCGCCGGCGAAGTCATCGATCTGGGCACCGAGTTCGCGGTCGAAGTCGACGAGATGCGTTCGAGCGTGAAAGTGGTCGACGGTGAAGTGGAGTTGCGGCCGAGTGATTCCGGCACCCGGCGGCTGCGTGTCGGCGAAGGCGTCGAGCTGGCTGCCGATGGCACGGTGACCCGAGAGTCGGTCGACGACATCGCGTTGGTCGGACCGGCCGCGTTTCAAGACGCGTTGGCCCGGCGTCAATCGGGCCACTTTCGCCAGTGGCAGCTGGCCACCGAAATGCTTCGCAACGATCCGCGGCTGATGGCGCACTACTTGGTCGATCCCAACCAAGGCTGGTCGCGACAACTGGTCAATCGGGCCTCGGCCGCGAGCCGAGTCAACGGCACCGCGATCGCCGGTGACGGCGCGGTGGTCGCAGCGACTCGCACCCAAGACCGCTGGGGCCGCGACGGCGGTGCGCTGGATTTCAGCCGCATGGGCAGCCGGGTCCGCGTCGTCGTCCCCGGTGAACATCGCGGGTTGACGCTGATGTGCTGGGTCAAAATCAACAGCCTGGACCGCTGGTACAACTCGCTGTTCCTGACCGACGGTCACGAAGAACGCGAGCCGCATTGGCAGATCATGAATGACGGCCGAATGTTCTTCTCGGTCAAACCACCGAACATGGACGATTGGACGCAAGAAGAACGCGAGCGCCAAGTGTTTTACTCGCCGCCGTTCTGGGACCCTTCGATGAGCGGCCAGTGGACGATGCTGGCAACGGTTTACGACGTCGATCAGAAACTGGTGACGCACTATGTCAACGGAGAACCGATCAGCCGCCAATCGGTCCCCGAAGCGTTGCTTGTCGATTCGATCAAGATCGGCTCCGCGTCGATCTGCAATTGGAGCCAGCCGATGTATCGCAGCGATGCGACGTTTGTCGTCCGCAACTTGAACGGCAGTGTGGACGAGTTCGCGCTTTTCTCCGGCGCGCTTTCTGCTACCGAAATTTTAAACCTGTATCACGTTGGAAACCCGAATGAGCGATAGGGACACCGGAATGAAATTGAATCTTTATTGGGGACGAACGAGTGATCGCCGCAACGGGGTCGGTGGTGGCGGTTTTCTGTCACGGGCGGCGGGGATGGGTGCTGGGGCCGCTCGCTTACGCTTGCTGGTGGTAGGGGCCGCTCGCTTACGCTTGCCGCTGGCAGGGATGGTATTGTTGATGGCGGGGATGGTTCGGGCGGATGAACCGGCCGCGGCGGAATGGGACGCGGATCCGGAGATCGCGGCCGAACGCGAATTCACGCTCAAGGTCCTGCCGCTGCTGACGGACAAATGCTTGGGATGTCACGGCGGAGAAGAAGACGACATCAAGGGCGACTTCAGCGTCGTTAGCCGTGACGACTTGCTGCGCGGCGGCGAGTCGGAAGAACCGTCCATCGTTCCGGGGCACCCCGACCAGGGCACGCTGATCGAAGCGATCGCCTGGGAAGGCCTGGAGATGCCGCCCAAGGAAAACGATCGCTTGACGGAGGAACAAGTCGATCTGTTCCGACGTTGGATCAAGAGCGGTGCCCCCTGGCCGGACGAAGAAACGCAACAACGTTACCGCGACGAAGAACGAACCAAGAAAGAAACCAAGGACGGCGTGCTGTTCACCACCAGCGGTGGAACGAGCCAACAATGGACCGATCGCCGCTACCAGAAAGAAGACCTCTGGGCATGGCAGCCGTTGAAGTCCAAGTCGCAGTTGTTGCCCGAAGGCACATCGACCGATGAAGCGATCGACTACTTCGTGGATCAAAAACTGCAGCAGGCAGAGTTGGAACCCGCCCCGCAAGCCGAACCGCGAGACCTGTTGCGTCGCGCGACATTGGATTTGACTGGATTGCCGCCGACGCCCGCCGAAGTCGACGCCTTCGTCAAAGCATGGGACGAAGACGCCGACGCGGCATGGGCCGCGACGATCGATCGGTTGCTGGCCAGCGAGCGTTACGGTGAACGCTGGGGACGCCACTGGTTGGACGTCACCCGCTATGCCGACACCGGTGGGATGTCGAACGATTTCGAGCGTTCCAACATGTGGCGTTATCGTGATTACGTGATCCGGTCCTTCAACGAGGACAAACCGTACAACGAGTTCATCGTCGAACAGCTGGCCGGAGATGAATTGGCCGATCAATCGGTTCGAGCCCGCAGCGGCGGGGACGAAAACGTCGTCCAGGAAACGCGATTAAACGGCGACTACACGGCTGAAGAAGCCGAGTGGCTGGTCGCGACCGGCTTCCTGCGACTGGGCCCGTGGGACAACGCGATGATCGACGCCGACGAGGCGCGACAAATCTACTTGGACGACCTGGTCAACATCACCGGCCAAACATTCCTGTCGACGACGATGCGTTGCTGCAAGTGCCACGACCACAAATTCGATCCGATTCCGACCCGCGACTACTACCGCATGTACGCGGCGTTTTCGACCACGCACATGGCCGAACGGAACGTGCCGTTGTTGCCGGAGGAATCGACCGAAGGCTTCGAAAGCGGACGCGAGCACGTCCAAAAGATGTTGGACTTTGCCGTCTCGGAAAAAAAGAAGCTGGTTGATAAACGCGAAGCCGCGGCCAAAAAATGGTTCGACGAACACGGCTTGCCCTACAAGAACGAAAACGAACGCAAGAACCTGCCGGACGAAGAGAAGCCTGAACGACACGTCGGTTTGGATTATGTCGAGCAAGGCCAATTGAAGGTCCGCGAGCAAGACGAGTGGATTTGGAATCGCCGTCTGGAACGCTACAAACCGATGGCTCAGAGCGTTTACAACGCTGCCTACGCCGAAATGGCGTGGAACGGGGCTCGCAAGCTGCGGATCGGGAAACCGAAGAAGGACACCAAGACGGTCGTCAACCATATCCTGGTCGGCGGTGCGTTGACGGCACTCGGCGACAAGGTTTTGCCGGGCGTGTTGAGCGCGGTCGCATTGCCGGCTCCGACATCAACCGATTCCGCTGACCGCGAGGACCCGTTCCTGTTGACCCAGGACGTCGACGGACGTCGGTTGGGATTGGCCCAGTGGATCGCGCATCCGGACAACGCCTTGGCACAGCGTTCGATCGTCAATCGAATCTGGCAGTACCATTTCGGCGTCGGTTTGGCCGCCAACGGGAACAACTTTGGTGCCAAGGGCGACAAGCCTTCGCACCCCGAACTGCTGGATTTCCTGGCCTCGGACTTCATCGAGAACGGTTGGACGATCAAACGCATGCATCGCATGATCATGCTGTCGGACGCCTACCGCCGATCCACGGTCCCGACCGCCGGCGATCGTCTGGAAGAAGTCGACCCGAACAACCGATTGCTGTCGCATTTCCCACGCCGTCGGTTGAGTGCGGAGGAACTACGCGACTGCGTGCTGGCGATCACCGGTGAATTGCGTCATTGCGAAGGTGGTGTTCCGATCAAGCCGGAAATCAACATGGAGGTGGCGTTGCAACCGAGAATGATTCAGTTCTCGCTGGCCCCGTCCTACCAACCGTCGCCTGAGGCCGACCAGCGGAACCGACGAACGATCTATGCCTATCACGTCCGCGGGATGGCTGATCCGTTCACCGAACTGTTCAACCAACCGAACCCGAACGAGTCGTGTGAGTTGCGAGAATCCGCCTCGGTGACGCCGCAAGTGTTCACATTGATGAACAGTGCGACGATGACCGACCGTTCGATCGCCTTCGCACTGCGGCTGGAAAAGGAACGCGATGAGCTTTCCGAGCAGATCGATCGGGCGTTTCGATTGACGTTTGGACGCGGCGTATCGGAAGATGAGCAACAACAACTGACGCGTTACGTGAACGAGATGCAGGCCTATCACCGGTCGGTCGACCCGGCTCCGGTCGAGTATCCGAGCAGCATCACGCGTTCGCTGGTGGAAGAGTTTTCGGGCAAGGTGTTCGAATACGAAGAGATTTTGCCGGTGTTTGAACACTACCAGTACGATCAAAAAGCCGCCGATGTGTCTCCCGAGACGCGGGCGCTGGCGGACATGTGTCTGCTGTTATGGAACACGAACGAGTTTATGTATGTCGAGTAAAAATGCCAGCACGTAGCGTGAGCCAGTGGCTCGTGGAGTTTGCGGCATCACGGGCCGGTCGCTGACCGGCCTGTTGATTTAGTCGAAATGAAACAGCTAACGATTAGCCGATGGGCGCTAGCCCCGGTTTTGCGGCGGCGAGAACCGCGGCTAGCGCCGTGCGGCTGATTAGATCAACAGGCCGTGACGCGTCCCGCTGGCATCGCAATTGTTCTCCCAGGCTCTGCCCGGGAGCGAATTTGATTCCCAACCGCCCCTCCCCTCGCTTCGCTCGCCCCTCCCTGCCAGGGAGCGTGAGTTTTGAAACACACCCCAATCACGATCGAACTTTATTCACAGGGACAAACTCAGATGACTGCCAACCTTAATCGTCGCGACGCGTTGTTCGGACTCGGTGCCTCCCTGGGGTCGGTTGCCTTTTCGGCGATGCTACAAGGCGAAGACGCCGCGCAAGCTTCCGCCGGCACTTCACCGCTGTCGCCCAAGCCGCCGATGATGCCGGCCAAGGCCAAGAACGTCATCATGTTGTTCATGGAAGGCGGACCGGGGCAGATGGACACGTTTGACCCCAAGCCGGAATTGACGCGACTGCACAAGAGCGAGTCAAAGCTGAAGGCGGGCCAGGAACAGGGGTTCAAGTTCTTCGTCGGCAGCCCGTTCGGGTTCAACAAGGTCGGTGACACCGGCATCGAGATGTGTGACCAGTGGAAGTACTTGTCAGATCCTTACGTCGCGAACGAACTGTGCAACTATCGCGGGTGCCAAGCCGAATCGCTCAACCACCCCGAAGCGTTGTTCCACATGAACACCGGCAGCCGCTTGGGCGGCGACCCGGCGGTCGGTGCCTGGGCGACGTACGGCTTGGGGACGGAGAATCAGAATCTGCCGGGCTACGTCGTGATGACCGAACTGGCGTTGCCGCAGGGCGGTCCGACGAACTGGAGCAACGGTTTTTTGCCGCCGTACTACCAAGGCACGCGTCTGCGTCCGGAAGGATCGCCGATCCTGGATCTCGCACCCCAAGATTTCAAATCGCGCGATCACCAGCGACGGGCACTCGATGAACTGGCGCGGCTGAACAAGGCGCATTTGGATTCGCTCGGTGCGGCGGATCAGAAACTGAGTGCCCGGATGCAAAGCTATGAGCTGGCGTTCCGCATGCAGACTGAAGTTCCCGGCGTGATCGATTTGAGCAAGGAGTCGCAGGACACGATCTCGATGTACGGGATGGATGAACCGGAAACCGAGACCTTTGGACGCCAGTGCCTGATGGCCCGACGGTTGGTCGAAAGCGGTGTTCGATTCGTCCAGATCTTCAGCGGCGGATGGGACAGCCACGATTACCTGGAACGCGGCCACTCGTCTCGGATCAAGAGTGTCGACAAGCCGATGGCGGCGTTGATTCGCGACCTGAAGCAGCGCGGCATGCTGGAAGACACGTTGGTGATCTGGACGGGAGAGTTCGGCCGCACGCCGGACAACAACAAGCGTGGCGGCGTGTACTCGCTCGGACGCGGTCACAACAATATGGCGATGACGATGCTGATGGCCGGCGGCGGCGTGAAACCGGGCGTCGTCGGCGGGACGGACGAACTGGGTTCGTCGGCGGTCGAGTGCGTGCACCCGATTCGCGATTTCCACGTGACGCTGTTGCATCTGTTGGGACTGGACGACAACAAGCTGACCTACTTCCACGGCGGCCGCTTCAAACAGCTCAGCCAATTCGGCGGCGAAGTGATTCCGGAGCTGATCGCGTGAGGTGACGCGTGTCGGGCAGGCTTTTACGGCCTGACGTATCCGCCTCCCTTCCTTGGGCTGCGCAAACACGCAGGTCACATTTGGGGGCCGTTGCGGAAATCGGGTAAGAAGATTTTTGGGGTAAGAAAATATTGAGATGCAGCCTGCCTTGGAGAGGGGCAATTTCCCCACCTCCAAAATTTTCCTACCTCTCCACCAATCCATGGTGTTCTTTCGAGTCGATGGAAGTCACGGCAGGGACGGCAGAATGATTCGGGGCAGAATGATGGGGTGCGCGTGGGCTGGTGCGTCACGCGGCAGAAGCGTTGTGTGGCGGGAGCCAAACTGATCAGTGGGCTCCGTGGCGGGGCCTTGGAACGAGGAGTTGGAGGGCAGCGTATGGAATGACAGGCTGGAAGCCTATCCCACGGATCGATTCAAGGTGTGGATCGTCAGCCCGGCCAGATCGTTTTTACTTTGTGGCAGGAGCAGGCTGGCGCCGTAGCCGGCGACGACACAGGTGCTGATCCCGGTTGCCGTGTACAGGTATCCGCTGAGCGGCGTGAATCGCCACAGGCAGAACATGACCGACGCGCCCAGCAGGGCGCCGATCATCGCACCGCTACCGTTGGCCCGCGTCGTCAACGCGCCTAAGATGAACAGTCCGCCGAGCACGCCCATGAACAACCCGATCACGGCGATGAAGGTGTCGAACAACGATTTGATGTTCGGGTCGACAAAGATCAGCCCCAGCAGCGTGCCGGCAACGCCCATCAGAAACGTCAACACGCGGGCGGCGGTCAGGTAACCGGCTTCGCTGCTGCAAACCTGTTGCGGTCTCAGGAAGTCGGTGACGATCGCCGTGGCGGTCGAATTCATGCTGGTCGATACGGTGGACTGTGCGGCGGCGAAGACGCCGGCGACGATCAACCCGGCCAACCCGATCGGCATCTCACGGGCGATGAACAGCGGAAAAACTTGGTCGGTGGTGATCGTCGGATCCAGTTTTTCGGGATGCGATTGGTAGAACGCAAACAACGCAACGCCGATCCCAAAAAACAAAATCGTCGCGGGAATCGTCAACACCGCATTGGTCCAGATCGATCGTGCCGCCAATCGCTGCGTCTCGGTCGTCATGTATCGTTGCACGACCGCTTGGTCGGCGGTGTAGGAAGACAGGTTTTGCCCGATCGCACCGATGATGACCACCCACAACGCGGTGCGACCCGACGTCGCGTCGAAATGCAAGTTGGCGACATTGACCTTGTCCGCCTGGGTCACCGACTCGACGAACCCTCCGAATCCGCCTTCGCATCCCGACACCAACAACACGATTGCGACCACGGCCCCGCCGAGCAAGACCACGGTTTGGATCGTGTCGGTCCAGATCACCGCTTCGACGCCCCCCATCGTGCAGTACAGGATGCTCAGGATGCCCATCAGCAGCACGGATTGAGAGGGGGTCAGCGGCGTGGCGACCGCCAGCGCCAGCCCCGTCAGCGACATCACGACGGCCATGCGAAACAAATGGAACAGTGCAAAGCTGGCGCTGCCGAACATCCGCACCCGGCGGCTGAAACGCTTTTCCAAGTACTCGTACGCGCTCGTCGCATCGATGCGCCGAAAGAACGGCAGGGCCACGAAAACGGCCACCACCGCGACCACCGGGATCATGAAGTTGCCGATCGCGTACACACAATCCTGGGCGAAGGCTTTGGAGGGGACTCCGGTAAAGGTCAGCGAGCTGAGCATCGTCGCAAAGATGCTGCACCCGGCGGCCCACCAGGGGATCTTCTTTCCGCCGCGAAAGTAGTCGTCGGTGTTCTTGTTCTTGTTGGCAAAGTAGACGCCCACGCCGACCATCGCGATCAGGTAACCGAACAACACGACATAGTTCAAACCGCCGAAGCCATGCGTGGACGTGACCGGCGTCACGCGATACACGCCCGGTGTCCGGACCCGCGGGCGGACTTCGCCACTGGCGACGACGATCGAATCGTCAAACGTGACCGCGATCGTTGTGACCTGGTTGATCGGCGTCGGCCCGGCGCTGGTCCACGTGTCGGTGATGGTGTGGTAGGCCAGAGCCTGGCGGATAAAACCTGGATGTTCGTCCTGGAGTTCGTCGGCGCGGCCGAACAGTTCGCCGTCGTCGCCGCCGAGTACAAACAGGTGACTTTGGCCATACCCGATTGCCGTCCCGGCCATCACGCTGCGCGGTGCGTCGCTGCGTTTTCGCCACGATTGAGTCGATGGCGAATACTCCCACGTGTCTTTCAAAAACTCGGTCTGATCACCCTCCTGGCGACGACCACTGATGACATACACACAGTTTTCGAACCCGTTGTGCTGACTGACGGTCAGGTTCAGTGCCCGTGTCTTCCCCGGGCAATCGGGAAGCGATCGCCACTGAAAAGATTCAGGGGAATCCTTTTGTGACAGATCGAGCGACCAAAGCTGGTTCATGGCCGACGACAGTGCCGAATCACTTTGCCCGCCGGCGACGTAGACCACGCTGCCGATGATCGTCGCCGCACCAAAGGCGAACGGTGTCGGCAACGGGGGATAGTCGATCGTTTCGATCTGTTTGGATCGTGGATTGTAGCGCAGCAAAAAACAGTCGCGAAACGTTTGCTCGGAATCGCTGCCGCCCAGGCACAGCACGCCGTCGGGCGTCGAAACGGCGGCCCCGTAGGCGAGCGGCCGGGGCAACGTTCCGGCTTCGGTCCAGTGCAACGTTCCCTTGTCCTTGGTGGCCACAAACACGCGGTCGTGCCAGACTTTTTCGTTCTCCCAGACCGGCGTGGGAAAGTTGGCTCCACCTGCAATGATCAACACTTCGTCGCTCGCTTGCGGGTCCGCGGCGGCGATCGAGTGGACGCCGACGAACGGGCCGGCAAACCCCAGGGCGTCCGGAATGGCCGGCAGTTCCTCCCACTTCAATTGAACCGCGTCTTCGCCAGGCAGGGGCAGAGGGAAGGTGAACAGGAAGAGCAAAACTGCGGCAATGCGATTCATTCGATTGGCAAATTTGGCGGGTCGCGTGATAAACTGTGGGCGAGGAGAGTACCACGAAAATGCTTGACGAATCCAATCTCGAATCAATTTTTGCGAGCCCCGAGCTGCCGAAAATCGCCGAAGTGCTCAATTCGAAATTGGCCGCCGAGCGAAAGGCGCGCGATGCGTTCCGGCGCGAGTTGACGCCCAGCGTGAAGGCAGAGTTTATCGCCGCAGAAGTGGTGATGCATTCACCGGCCAAGGTAAAGCACCTGAGAGTGACAGGGCGACTGTTCACTTTGTTGCGTTTCTACGCGCACCAGAAGGTTCTCGGCGAAGTCTTTTCCGAAAAAACGTTGATCTGCCTGACCCGCAACGATTACGAACCCGACCTCGTTTTCTTTGGCAAAGACAAAGCCGCGACCTTCGGCCCCGACCACATGCAATTTCCGGCGCCGGATTTTGTCGTCGAGGTGTTATCCGAGAGCACCGTGTCGCGCGACCGGGGTGTCAAGTTCCAGGACTACGCCCGGCACGGCATCGCCGAGTACAGGATCATCGATTGCGACGAAAAGACGATCGAGCAGTACGTTCTGCGGGAAGGCAAAAGTGGTTACCATCTGGCCCAAAAACTGGCCGGCGGATCGATCGAGTCGCGGGTGGTCGATGGATTCGCGATTCCCGTCGCTGCGGTCTTTGAGGACGAAGCGAATGCGGCGGCCCTGGCTCAGCTTTGCGATTAGAAGCGCCCCGCGAGAGAGACTTCGAGCCTCGTCGAACCGGACGTCTGTCTGTTCAGCGGTTGTGGAAGCGGGTAAGAAGATTTCGGAGGTAAGAAAATGATGAACGACAACATCAATTCGATTGAGCAAGTCTTCATACCTCCAAGATCTTTCTCCCTCTCCCGGTTGCGACCGCTGCCGATCCAATCGGTGGGAATCGGGGGCGGGATGGCAGAATGATTCGGGGCTGAATGTTGGGGCGGCAGGTCGTGCTGGCGTTCGGTTCCGATCGTCCGATGGGCTTGGAACAGACGCCTTGCGTTGATGCTAGCAAACTGCGAACGCATCCCCGAAACTCTCTTTCACGCCCAGCCTGATTTTGGTACAGGCACTCGATGAAGGTTTCTTTCGGCGAAAAGTTTGCGGGCAGCATCCAAAATGAGAGTCTTGTACGAGGGCGCGATTTTCCAGATTTTGCGTTGCGGCGGTGTGGCACGCTATTTCACCGAACTGATCCATCATTTGCCGCACGATTGTCAACCGACGGTCGTCGGCCCGGTCGATGAAGCCCCGGAGTTTTGCAATCGGCGAGTCAGCTATCGCGGGGTACAAACCGACCCGCCGGTGTCGTGGCTGAGAAAACTGACGCGTGAGCGAATGCAGCGCCGGATCGGCAAACAATTCGACGCGATTGATGCGGAGATCGAACACTGGACGTATTACAGCGGATTGTGTCGCCGATCGATCCGGCGGGGCGACCGCCCGCTGATCGCAACGGTGTTGGATTTTGTTCACGAGGCCGTTCCGTCGCTCGATCCCTCCGGCAAGCACATCGCGCTCAAACACGCCGCGATTCGAACGGCTGATCACCTGATCTGTATCTCTCAATCGACCCACGACGAACTTTGTGAACGTTTCCCCGACAGTCGCGGCAAGGCGTCCGTGATTCCATTGGGGACGTCGCTTTCAGACGTCACCCCCGCCGCGTTGCCCGAAGCGTTGTCGGACACGCCCTACGTTCTGTTTGTCGGCCGCCGCAACAGTTACAAGAATTTCGAGGTCGTATGGAAGGCTTGGAATCGGCTCGGCGGGGCACTGCCCAAGGAGGCCAAGTTGGTGATGGTCGGACCGCCGATGAAGCGGCGTGAAGCGACTCAGTTGCAATGGCGTGACGACGGATCGGCCATCTTGATTCCCAACGCATCGGACGCGTTGTTGCGCACGCTGTATGAACGCGCCCAGGCGTTTCTGTTTCCGTCCAAAGCGGAAGGTTTCGGATTGCCGTCACTGGAGGCGATGGCGGCAGGAGCGCCCGTGATGGTTTCCGACCTGCCGGTGATGCGTGAAGTGGCCGGTGATTGCGGCTACTACTTCGATCCGGACGATGTGGAGATGGTCGCCCAGATGATCCGTTCGGCATTGACCGACACGTTGCCAAACAAACAGGCGATCATTCAAGCGGGGCGTCGCCGCGCCGCGTCGTTTACATGGCAATCCACCGCACAACGCACCGCCGCGGTTTATCGGGCGGTGTCCGAGCAAACAAAGACGTCGAGTGACAATCGGTTGTGTGTCGCCTAGAAATCTACCGCAGCCTTCTTTTTCGATTGGGCTGGACAGTCGCCGTCCTCTCCGAGGTCGGCGTGGAGCGAAGCTTCGCTTTTTCACGCACGCCGAGTTCGGAGAACACGGCGACTCTTCGAACGTATCGTCAAGGACGCAAATTGAGTTGCTTTAGACAACTAGAGTAATGCCACGATCAAAGATTAGGGTCGCTCGTTCGGTCGGAAACGGGATCAGAAAACGCCTGCTTGCGAAGGCAGTTGCGTTTGGCCGGTGATTCACGACATTTCGACTCCCGATTCGATTCTCTCCTCACGCGTTTCGCTTCTCCTCCTCCTTCAACTGATCAATGACAATGGACTGTTTGATTTGTCGCAACACCTCGGACTCGTTCGCCAGTGCGACGATCATCGGCAAGTACCAGATCGAATACTTTCGCTGTCGCGATTGCCAGTTCATTCAGACCGAAGAACCCTATTGGTTGGAAGAAGCATACCGCCAGGCGATCATCCCGTCGGACGTCGGGTTGATCGCGCGGAACGAACGCCTGTCGCGGGTCATCGACCGATTGCTGCGATACGTGTACCCGCAAGCGTTCTACTGCTTGGACTATGGCGGGGGGTACGGGATGTTCACGCGAATGATGCGTGACCGCGGACACCATTTTTTGCATCGCGATCCGTACTGCCCAAACCTGTTCGCACCGGGGTTGGAGGGCGAACCGTCGGCGGGCGGGTTCGATTTCTTGACGGCATTGGAGGTCTTTGAACACTTCGACAACCCGCACCGGGAATTGCAAGTGCTCGATGCGACCGCCGATCATTGGTTCGTTTCCACCGAACTGGTCCCCGACCCCGCACCGCAACCGGACCAGTGGTGGTACTACGTGTTGGACGGCGGCCAGCACATCAGCCTGTGGTCGAAACGGGCGCTGCAGACGGTGGCGGCGCATTACGGCCGGCAACTCGTCTCGCATCGCGGGATGCATGTTTTCAGCAAGACGAAAATCAATCCGTTCTGGGTCAAGCAGATCTTGCGAGACAAAGCCAGCCGCGTGTTGGATCCGTTCCGCCGTCGACGGTCCTTGTTGCGGGACGATTTTCAACGAGCCGCCGCGGCGACGTTGCATCGCGCGGCTTAGTGGGGCGTCGCAGGTAGCGGAAGCCGCCAAGGCTTTCGGCACCCGACGCGGTTTGCCCGCGGGAGAGCGAAATTCTTGGCGAATTCTGCTACGGGGCGAGGCCCCTCTAACGTCCGATCAGATCCACCAAACCTTGAGCGGCGGCGGCGATCGAGTGCTTCTGCTCGACACCGCGCCGCCCCGCTTCGGCCAGTTCGCGACGGCGATTCGGATCGGCTTTGAGTTCTTCGATTGCGGCGGACAGGGCATCGATGCTGTCCGGCGGGACCAACACGCCACCGCCGGTCGAACGCACCAGTTCGCCGAATGCTCCGTGGTCGGGCATCACGACCGGAGTGCCGGCGGCCAGCGATTCGAGCACGAACAATCCCTTGGGGTCTTCGTACTCGGTCGGCACGCTCAATAGATCGATGTCACGAAGGAAGCGAGCCTTGCCGGCCAGATCGGGGCTGCCGTGATAGGTGAATCGATCGGCCAACCCTGCGTCACGCAGTCGTTTTTCGATGGAGCGCAAGTAGGGTTCGTTTCCGTTGCCGAGCCAACCGGCCGCGTGCAAGGTGACGCCGGGGTCGACCGCGGCGATCCGTTCAAAGGCTTCGACCAGCCGATGCAAACCTTTCTCGGGGGCGATGCGAGCCAGGTAGCCGAGTCGGAATTCGGAGTCGCTTGGGCGTGGTGGGCGATCGTTGGTGGAAAACGGTGAAAGATCGATCGAGAGTGGCGTGACGACGATTTTTTCGTCCGGGATCTCAAACAACGCCCCCATTTTCTGGGCGTAAAACTGGCTGTGGACGCAGAAGTGATCGACGTGCCGGACCAAGTCCGTGCAAAGCTCGATCGCCGCACTGCGAGCTGATTGCGGCAGATGGTCCAAGAAGATATCGTCGCCTTGCAGCATCACCATCAGCTTGGCATCGGGCAACCGCTCGCGTAGCGATGGCAATCCGCCGCCGATCAAAAGATTCGTCAGGATCACGGCCTCGGGTTTCAATTCGTCGGCGATCCAATCGGTCAAACGCTTGAACTCCTGGGCTTGGTTTCCGCCGGCCCCACGTAGCATGGAAATGGACAATGCGCCGAGCTTGGCCGGATCAACGCCGCCGGCACGCCGGGTCGCCCAACGGATCAACGGCGGGAAATCCAACAGGCCGCGAAGCGGGCGGGGCAGGAACCGTAACCAGGGCATCTGTTGCAATAAATAGACATGGATGCCGCCCAGAAAGACCCGCGAGTCGGCAATGCTTTCCTCGTCCGTCCGGATCGGTGTGTAGACCGGTTGCAGGACACAATCGACGCCGATGGCGGCCATCGCGCGGGCGATGGCGTTGTCATGCATGCAACTGCCGCAGAACATTCCGGCGGCACCGGCAGTCAGGTAAACAACTTTCATCAACTCGGGGCCGTCGGAATTGGGAAGAATCTGTGGCAAAACGCTCGTTGTGACTCTAGCGGCACGTTTCTATACTCCGCCCTGGCAGTCGTGATGGACTGCCGATCGCGGTGAATTGCCAACTGCAGTGCACCGGCCGCGGACGTGCCCGCTGATTTTATCCGCCCGATGGCCCCCGCCGTGGTCTCCGCTACCGCTAATCGGGGCTAGCGTCCGTCGGCTGACCATTAGGCTTGAAAAGCCGACGAAATCAACAGGCCACCGACACGGCCCACTCGACGTTCCGGGGTGTCGCACCGGAAAAGTACCTCGCAAGAAAATAACTGACCATGAGTCTTCGTTCTGCCCCAACCCCCGGGAATTCGCCCCAGATCCACCCGATCGAGCAGTCGACCGCGCCGTACTATTGGGGTATCGACATCGGCGGCACCGGCATCAAACTCGGCTTGGTGGACCAGCAGGGCGACACGGTCGCTTATGAGAAGATCCCGACCCGCGAGGGCGAGGGGGCTCCGGCGGCGATGCAGCGGATCGCGGACGTCGTCACCACGGTTGAAAGCGGTCTGGGCGTGGTTGGCAAGGTGCCACACATCGGCTTGGGCGCCCCCGGGCCGATGGATTTGCCGCGTGGGTTGTTGGTCGCACCGCCGCAATTGCCGTCCTGGTGGGGCTTTAACATCGTCGACGCGTTGACCAAACTGCTCGGGCGTCCGATCTCATTCCTCAACGACGCCAACGCGGCCGCGTTCGGAGAATTCTGGATCGGCACCGGACGGGGTTCCCAATCGATGATCCTGTTGACACTCGGCACGGGGGTCGGCGGAGGCATCATTGTCGACGGCGAACTGGTCAACGGGGTGAACAGTTTTGGCAGCGAATGCGGGCACATTCTGGTGGATCCCTCGCCGACGGCACGGTTATGTGTCTGGGGCGGGGGTCGCGGCCAGTTGGAGGCGTATGCCAGTGCCAGCGCCGTGGTCGACCGCACCCGCGACGCCTTGACCGAGGGAGCGGAAAGCTCGCTGAGCGGTTTGCTGGGCGGTAGCAACAGCGAATTGACGGCCAAGAAGGTTTACCAGGCGGCCGCCGAAGGAGACGCGTTGGCGCTGAGGATCATTGACGAAACCGCCGCCTGGTTGGGAATCGGGATCACGTCGCTGGTCCATGCCCTCGATCCGGGCGTGGTGACCCTGGGCGGAGCGATGAACTTCGGCGGCAGCGGCTGCCCGATCGGCCAGCGGTTTTTGTCCGGCATTCGCGACGAGTTCAAGAGCCGGACGTTTGAAAACGTATTCGAAGGCACCTCGATCGCGTTTGCGAGTTTGGGGGCCGACGCGGGGTACCTTGGTTTGGCCGGGTACGCGCGGAAACAGGCAATGAAACAATCATGATCAAACAGATTCGAAACTTCTGCATCATCGCCCACATCGATCACGGCAAAAGCACGCTCGCCGACCGACTGCTGGAGGAAACCGGCACGGTCAGCGTGCGGCAGATGAAAGAGCAGTTGCTGGACGATTTGGAATTGGAACGCCAACGCGGCATCACGATCAAGGCGCGCGCGGTGGTGATGCGTTTTAAACGCGGCAACGTAGAATACGAGTTGAACCTGATCGACACCCCCGGTCACGTCGATTTTCAATACGAAGTGTCGCGATCGCTGGCCTGTTGCGAAGGTGCATTGTTGTTGGTCGACGCCTTTCAGGGTGTCGAGGCACAGACGGTCGCCAACGCCTACGCCGCGATGGAGCATGACTTGCACATCGTCCCGGTCATCAACAAGATCGACCTGACGCACGCCCGCCCGGACGAGGTGGCCGAGGAGATGATGCACTCCTTGGGGACCGACCCGGACGACTGTGTCCGCGTCAGCGCCAAGACGGGGCAAGGCGTCGATTCTCTGGTGGATGCCATCATCGATCGCATCCCCGCTCCGACCGGTGACCCCGATGCCGTGTTGCAAGCGATGGTCTTTGATTCCAACTACGACGACTACCGCGGCGCGATCACCTACGTCCGCGTCATGCAAGGCACGGTCCGCAAGGGGCAAAAGATCCGCTTCCTGCGCGCCGGCACGACGCACGATGTGGTCGAACTGGGCCAGTTCGCACCCCAACGCGTCCCCGCCGAAGAACTGGTCGCCGGCCAGGTCGGCTATCTGATCTGTAACATCAAAAGCATCGGCGATGTGCACATCGGCGACACCGTCAGCATCGCCGGCGACAACGCCGCCCCCGCGCTGCCGGGATACTCGCGTCCCAAACGAATGGTTTACTGCGGGCTGTTCCCCAGCGACGGACAGAACTTTAGCGACCTGCGCGACGCGTTGGAACGACTGGCAGTCAACGACCCCAGTTTCGAATTCGAACCCGAAACCAGCGACGCACTGGGATTTGGGTTCCGCTGCGGATTCCTGGGCTTGCTGCACATGGAGATCATCCAACAGCGGCTGGAAAACGAATCCGACATCGACCTGGTCCAAACCGCCCCCAACGTGACGTATGAGATCGTCAACAAGCGTGGCGAAACGATCACGGTGCACAAACCCCAGGACGTTCCCGATCCCGGCGATATCGAAGAGTTCCGCCAGCCGATCGTCCGCTGCAACATCATCGTCCCGACCGATTACATCGGCGCGGTGATGAAGCTGTGCCAGGAACGACGCGGCATCCAGAAATCACAAGAGTACCTGGGCGCGCAGCGGGCGATGTTGACTTATGACATCCCGCTCGCCGAAGTCGTTTATGACCTGCACGACAAGATCAAAAGCTGCACCCGCGGCTACGGCACGTTGGACTATGAGATGGTCGGGTACGAAGCGGCGGACCTGTGCCGGTTGGACTTCCTGGTCAACGGCAACCGCGTCGATGCATTGAGCATCGTTTGCAACCGTGCCGATGCCGATCGGCGTGGACGCGCGGTCGCAAAGAAACTCAAGAGCGAGATCGACCGACACATGTTCGAAGTCGCGGTCCAGGCCGCTGTCGGCAGTCGCGTGATCGCGCGGGAAACCGTTCCGGCGATGCGAAAGAACGTGACGGCCAAGTGTTACGGCGGCGACATCACGCGGAAACGTAAGCTGTTGCAAAAGCAAAAGGAAGGCAAGAAACGCATGAAGGCGGTCGGCAACGTCGAAATCAGCCAAAAAGCGTTCATGGCCGTGTTGAGCGAAGCCGAGGGCGGCTGATCTGGCGTCATCCCCCCGTAGCGGAACTCGCCAAGAGTTTCGTCCTCCACGGCGAACCCGCATAGACGCCGAAAGCCTGCGCGGCTTCCGCTACTGGACAAGTGGGCTCGAATCAGCTCACGCCCGAGGCGATCGTTTCGCGACGGTCGCCGCGGTGAGCCAGAGCCGGCTTGGCCTGGGCTTCGTCTTTGGCGAACCCGTTTTCATAGACCGCCACGACCACGCCGCCGATGCCCAGTAAAAAGATCTGCACCATCGGGATGATCGTCATGTTGTGGAACATGGCGTTGGGGAAGTAACACGCCAAGATCCCAATCGTCAGCAATCCGATGCGACGTCGGTCCAAAGGCAAGCTGCCGTCGGTTGCCATCCGCCAACCGTAGCCGGCCAGCGTGAGGATCGCCGCCAGGAACAGCCCCAGCCCGATCAATCCCGAATCGACCAGAAAGGCCAAGAACACGTTGTGGTGGCTGTACGCCCGAACGCGTTCCAGCGGCAGCCCATAATCTCGGATGGTGTGGTAGGCATCGTGACGTTGAAAATACTGGCCGTATCCGTGCCCGGTCAGTGGTCTGTCTTTGAACATTTCCCACGCGACGGTTGCCAACAGGGGCCGAAGTTCGACGGACTTGGCAGCGTCGGCGGCGGACAGGGCTTTGTCACGTTTGAACGCCATCAGTTCTTCCTTCAACCCCATCGCCATCGCACCGGCGAGCAACACGGTGGCGGCCAGCCCGATCACGCGGACCCAGCGGGGACTGTGCACCAATCCGACGATGGCGACCGCACCGGCAATCCCCAACCAGCAGCTGCGTGTCAGCGTCGCATATCCGCCGACCAACAGGATCACGCCGATCGCGGCATAGATCGCTTTGTGCCGACGGTCGCTGCCGACGAAACAGGCGGCGACCGCGGCCATCGCCACGCCGATGATGAATCCATTGCCGGCGGGGTTCAACAACGGTCCACGCCCACGGCCTAGAAACATCCAGACCTCGGGATCCAGGATGTGCTTGGGGAACACAAACGCGTGAAAGCCCTTGACCTCACAAACCGCGGTGAAGGAAAGGTAAACGCCCAAACCGATCAGTGCGTGCATCAACCACCGCAGGTCGCGTCGACGAAAGGGTGCGACGCGGGCGACAAAGTAGACGGCGGTCGGCATGAAGATATAGAACAACCAACGCGCGGTCGGATCGACCAGCGTTTCGACCAGATCTCCCCCGCGACTGCGTTGGAACAGGTAGACCACAAACACCAGCAAACAGACATCGATCCGGTTGATCGGCGAGAGCTTCAGTTTGCCGAGCCGCCATTGGATGGCGGCCAACCCGATCAGGAACGCCCACAACATGCGATCCAGGCTGATTTGGATCGGCCCGTCAATGGCCATGAAGGGAGGCCCGAACACGGTGCCGGTCAAGAACAGCAACGTCAACATGCTGGCAAGACGCCCGTCTTTGACGATCGGGACCAGCCAAACGACGGCGGCGAGTGCGAACAGGAGGGCCAGTAAGTTCATCGGACACACGAGTGAAGCGGGCGTTTGACGCTCGGCTGTCCCGGCCGATTCACCATTTGCGCGCAACGAGGGACAACGAAGTCCCAAAACATAGGTGCCAGATGCCCACTGCCCCGCGGAAATTCGACCTCAATCCGGCGCGGCCGAGGGTGCTGTAGAACGTTTACATGGCGCAATGCGAATGACCGCTACGAAGCGTCCTCCCCGTAGCGGAAGCCGCCAAGGCTTTCGATTTCCCCCGGTAGCGGAAGCCGCCAAGGCTTTCGATTTCCCCCCGTAGCGGAAGCCGCCAAGGCTTTCGATTTCGCCTCGTAGCGGAAGCCGCCAAGGCTTTCGGTTTCCCCCCACCCGACGGCTTCGCCGCGGAGGGCGAAACTCTTGGCGAGTTCCGCTACGAGCGCACCGCGGATGAATGGGGCATCTACGGCTTTAGCCGCTTGGCGATCCAGTCCTTGCGTTCGCGGAGTTCGCGTTCGAACCCTCGATCGACCGGGTTGTAATAACGACGGTCGACGCCCAAGTAGTCTTGGGCCGCAATTCCATGGGGACTGTCATGGCTGTAAAGGTACCCTTCGCCGCGCCCCTCGCGTTCGGCCGATGCGGAATGGGAATCGCGCAAGTGTTGGGGGACGGGAACGACCTTTTGCTCGCGCACATCCTTGCGCGCCGTTCCGATCGCCACGGTCGCCGCGTTGCTTTTGGGGGCCAATGCCAAATAGGTCACCGTCTGTGACAACATGAATTCGCTTTCGGGCAACCCGACCCATTCACACGCTTGCATGCATGCGACGGCCATCGGCAGTGCGGCGGGATCGGCGTTGCCGACATCTTCGCTGGCCAGAATCACCAGACGCCGACAGAGGAACCGCAGGTCCTCACCGCCCTCGAGCATGCGTGCGAGCCAGTAGACGGCCGCGTCGGCGTCGCTGCCGCGGATGCTTTTGATCATCGCGCTGATCAGGTCGTAGTGGTCGTCGCCGGTCCCGTCGTAACCTGCGATGCGGGTCCCGATCGACTCGGCCGCCGCGTCTCGGGTCACGTGTGGGGGAGTGTCACCGGAACTGGACACGGCGATCTCCAGTGCCGTCAGTGCCCGCCGCGCGTCGCCCTCGCAAACCTGCGACAGCAACTCGATCGCATCGTCGTCGATCGTCGCCCCGGTGGCGGCCAAACCACGGTCGCGGTCGCTGAGCGCCCGCCGCAACAACTCGGTGATTTCTGCCGGCGAGAGCGTTTGCAATTGAAACACCTGGCTGCGGCTGATCAACGCCCCGTTGACGGCGAAATGCGGATTGCTGGTCGTGGCCCCGATCAGCGACACGATGCCGGCTTCCACGTCGGGCAACAACGCGTCTTGTTGGCTTTTGCTGAAACGATGGATTTCGTCGATGAACAACACCGGCCGGGGCTCGCCGGTGGCCACCAGGTCGGTCGCCCAGGCCAACGCTTCGCGGACTTCCTTGACACCACCGGTGACCGCACTCAAGGGGCGAAAGCGGCTGCCGGTTTCGCTGGCCAACAAATACGCCAGCGTCGTCTTTCCGGTCCCCGGCGGCCCGGACAAAATGACCGAACCCAAACGCCCCGCGTCGACCATCCGACGCAGTAGTTTCCCCGCCCCTAGAATATGCTGCTGGCCGACGTACTCTTTCAGCGTCGCGGGGCGCATCCGCGCGGCCAGCGGTTTGGCGTCATCCAAGAAGTCATCTTCTTGGGCCTGGAACATCGAAGGCGTCTCGGCCATAACGAAATTGATCGGTGCGAGTTTGATTGGGGGCGTGAAGCGAATTGTCCGAGCGAACCGTCGCCGATGGAACCCCCAAAGGGAAAAGCAAGATGATCGGATGGATCACACTCGCGATCGCGGTCGGCATCACACTGGCGATCGTCGCCGCGGTGCTGTTGCGGGTCGACGATTGGAGTCGCGACTGGACACAGAACCGGGCCTCGTTGGATCCCGCGGCCGAGCGTCCAGGGCTACGGCCGGTGGAACTTGACGGCAGTGTCCAAGAGGTCGCCGATCAAATCCGCCGCTGGACGGAAACAGATTCCAAATGGGCCTGGATCTCCGAAACGCCGACGGGGGCCGAGAGCGACAGTGATCAGCGGCGAATCAAGCTGACACGCACGACCCCGCTGATGCGGTTCGTCGACGACATCCAGGTGGAACTCTCCCCAACCCCCGAGCGAGACAGTGTGCTGGTCACGGCAACCAGTCAATCGAGGATCGGAAAAGGTGATTTGGGGCAAAACCCCCGCAACTTGATCGAGCTGACGACGGCTCTGCGAGGGGGATGAGAAGGCGGAGTCAAATTCCGGTCGATCGACTATAATGAGAGTGGATTCCCGGCGTTTACCACGCTCTGGCGAGCGTAGGTACATTAAAGTGCCACTGGCCCTCCCCCCTTCCCGCCTTGCGTCCTGCCGATGCTGATTCGAATCTTTTTTGCCAACGTGTTGCTGATGTTGGTCGCATCGTCTGCTTTGCGAGCTGAATCGCCGGCCGCGTCGGGGCCGGATTTCGCCCGCGACGTACGTCCGATTCTTTCGGACCATTGTTTCGCCTGTCACGGACCGGACCAGCACGAGCGTCAAGCCGACCTGCGGCTGGACACCGCCGAGGGTGTCGCGGCGGTGATCGAACCCGGGTCGGTCGACGAGAGTGAGTTGATCGCGCGGCTGCGGAGCGATGACGCCGACATGCTGATGCCGCCGCCGGAGTACAACAAACCACTCAGCGAATCGCAAAAGAAGACGTTGGAAGCCTGGGTCGCCGCCGGTGCGGAGTTTCGCGGGCACTGGGCGTTCGAGCCGCCCGTCAAAGCGGATGTGCCTCCATCGGCAACTCACCCGATCGATCATTTCATCGACACCAAAGCGATCGACAAAGGCCTGACGCTGGGTGGTGTCGCCGACGACGCGGCGCTCTTGCGACGGCTGTGTTTGGATCTCACCGGTTTGCCGCCATCACGCATGCAAATCGAACAGCTCGCCGAAGGCAAACTGGATGTCGATCGACTGATCGACGAACTACTCGCCTCGCCGGCCTTCGGTCAACACTTCGGTCGTTATTGGTTGGACCTGGTCCGCTATGCCGATACCCACGGGTTGCACCTGGACAATTACCGCGAAATGTGGCCGTATCGCGATTGGGTGATCGATGCCTTTAACCAAAACATGCCGTTTGATCAGTTCATCACCGAGCAATTAGCCGGTGACTTGTTGCCCGACGCGACGCTGTCCCAAAAGATCGCCAGCGGATTCAATCGATTGAACGTCACGACCAACGAAGGCGGATCGATTTATGACGAAGTGTTCGCCCGCAACGTGATCGATCGAACCGACGCGTTCGGAACCGTTTTCTTGGGGATGACGACGCAATGTGCGGTCTGTCACGATCACAAGTTTGATCCGATTTCACAACGCGAGTACTACTCGTTGTTCGCGTTCTTCAACAGCTTGGAC
The DNA here is from genome assembly GCF_014154935.1 of Stieleria mannarensis. Classification (GTDB taxonomy): domain Bacteria; phylum Planctomycetota; class Planctomycetia; order Pirellulales; family Pirellulaceae; genus Stieleria; species Stieleria mannarensis. Next base: position 42,657 of record NZ_JACEHH010000051.1, on the reverse strand, counting down.
GGCCGGGCGCTGGACGAGAACAAAAAGGACCCGGCGCCGGTCGTCCGCGTGCCGAACCAAGAGCAGTCGGAGGAGATCGCGGCGCTGGATGAACAGATCCAGGAATTGCGTCGTGAGATGCGCGGGCCGATCGAGTCGGTCGACCAGGCCCAGCGTGCTTGGGAAGCGAGTTTGACCGTCAGAAGGGACAACGAAGATTCTGACAGATCCGACCGCACCGAAGTCCTGGTCCCGAGTGAAGTGCACGCCAAGTTCGGCACCGATTTGATCATTGAATCCGACGGTTTTGTCCGCGTCGGCGAGACGATTGCCGATCGCGAAGTACAAACCATCACTGCCACGTTGCCGCAGGAGTTGGCCGGCGGTGATTGGCAATCGCTGCAACTGGAGGTGTTACCGGACCCCAAAACCGACCGCGCCGGGGTCGCCGACAACGGCAATGCGGTGCTGTCGGAAATCGAAGTGGAAACACGCGCGAGTTCGCCGGTCGCGGAAAAGGGCTGGGAATCGCTGCCGATCCGATCGGCCGTGGCCGATATCGAACAGCCCGACGGCAGCTTTGCGATCTCATTTGCGATCGACGGGAAACAGATGTCCAACGAGGGCTGGGCGATCGCCGGGCATCAACAAACCGGCGGTCGGAACGCATCCTTTGCCGTTGCGGGATTGGTTGAGCGAATCGACCTCGGCCACGACCAGATTCGCGTTCGATTGAAGTTTTTATCGCAGTTCGCCAAGCACCAGTTCTATGCCGTCCGCCTTTCGCTCTCCGAAGGCCCCGTCGCGGTTCCGGTTGCGGATCAAATCACCGTTGGTGACCTGCATGCGGTCGGGCCGTTCCCCGTGGAGAGTTCCAACCCGGGGATCTATCGCAGTTTCGGATCGCAGCAGGGCGCGTTCAAGGCCGGTGAAACGTTCAAGTACGAAGACAAAACGTACCGCTGGGAAAAGCAAGACGACTGGGCGCCGGTCGCGATCCACTCGCTGCCCGTCGCCGGGGAAAGTGTCGCGGTGAATCTGATTCATCAATCGCTGACTTCGCCGAAGAAGCAATCGGTCGACTTGCTGCTGGGGACCAGCGACAGCCACGTCGTGTTCTTGAACAAAAAGCGAATCGCCCTGTCCGATCGCACCGGTCCGATCAACCCGCTCGGCAAGACGTACACGTTGGAACTGAAGAAAGGGCACAACGACCTGTACATCAAAACCGTTTCGCTCGGTCGCAATCCCCAGTTCGCTTACGCCTATCGCTCGCGGGCGATTCCGTTGCCCGATTCGATTGCCTCTCTGGCGGCGCAGCAGCCGAGTGATCGCACCGACCAGCAAGCGGCATCGCTTCGCACTTACTATCGCGAAGTCCAATGCACGCACCCGGATTGGACGGTGCTGCAAGACATGGTCAAGGGCGCCGAAGCGGCGAAGGAGAAACTGGCCGGTGAGATCGCGACGACCCTGGTTTGGAAGGAACTGGATCAGCCGCGCGAGGCCAAGATTCTGGTCCGGGGACAGTACGACCAGCCTGGGGAAACCGTCCAGCGACAGGTCCCGGAGTTCTTGCCGCCGATGGCCGACGACCTGCCGCGTGATCGATTGGGATTGGCCCGGTGGCTGGCTGCGCCGGAGCATCCGTTGACCGCACGCGTAGCGGTGAACCGTTTCTGGCAATCGATCTTCGGCAGCGGTTTGGTCAAATCCAGCGAAGACTTCGGCAGCCAGGGACAACCGCCCAGCCATCCCGAATTGCTGGATTGGCTGGCCGTCGATTTCATCCAGCACGGCTGGGACGTCAAACGTTTGGTCAAGTTCATGGTGACCAGTGAAGCCTATCGACGCGACGCCGCGGTCGATCCGCAGGACCTGGCGATCGATCCGGAGAACAGGTTTCTGGCTCGCGGACCGCGACATCGACTGGATGCCGAAGTGCTTCGTGACCAAGCCTTGGCGTTGGCGGGCTTGCTGAACCCACGGTCCGGCGGGCCGAGCGTCAAGCCGCCACAGCCCTCGGGGCTCTGGTACGCGGTGGGTTACACGCGCAGCAACACGGCCAACTTCAAAGCCGACGCGGAACTGGAAAAACAACTTCGCCGCAGCGTCTATATCTTTTGGAAACGCACCAGTGCGCCACCACAGATGTCGACGTTTGATGCCCCCAGTCGTGAATCGTGCACGGCGCGGCGCGAGCGCACCAACACGCCGCTGCAAGCGTTGTTGCTGATGAACGAACACCAGTACTTGCAGGCAGCCAAACATCTAGCAATTCGGCCCCACGAAGAATGTGATTCGGACGATGCGTCGGACAAGTTGGCGTGGTTATTCGAAACGGTGACCGCCCGCCGACCGGTCGACGCGGAAATCGACGAACTGGGTTCGCTGCTAGAGAAAGTCCGAAGACACTATGCCGACGATCCCGCCGCCGCGAAGGATCTTTTGTCAGTCGACGACATCACGTTTGACGCTCTGTCGCCGAGTGAACATGCCGCCTGGATGATGATCGCCAGCACGCTGTTGAACTTGGACGAAGTGGTCAATAAGTAGGAAACGGAAACGATGAATTTGAATGAACGATTGATCCGCCTGAACCGACGTTCGCTGTTTTCACAGTCCGCCGCGGGTCTGGGCGCCGCGGCACTGGCGTCGCTGGACGGACGATCCAACGCCGCACCGGCGAACAGCGATGACCGCGGATCGGCAGCCAAGGGCGGTCTGCCGGGACTGCCGCACCACCCGCCCCAAGCCAAACGCGCGATTTATTTGTTCATGTCCGGCGCGCCCAGCCAGATGGATCTGTGGGACCACAAACCGACCATGACCGACTGGTTCGACAAGGACCTGCCCGATTCGATCCGCCAGGGCCAGCGGTTGACGACGATGACCAGCGGCCAGGCGCGGTTTCCGATCGCACCGAGCATCTATTCGTTCTCACCACACGGCGACAACGGGACGATGGTCAGCGAATTGCTGCCGCACACGGCGAACCATGTCGACGAGATCGCGTTGATCAAATCGATGCACACCGAAGCGATCAACCATGACCCCGCGATCACCTACATCTGCACCGGCGACCAGTTGCCGGGGAAAGCCAGCTTGGGGTCGTGGCTCAGCTACGGCTTGGGCACCGAAAACGAAAACCTGCCCGACTTCTTGGTGATGACGGCGTCCTGGACCGGCCGAAAGGAGGCCCAGGCACTTTACAACCGGCTGTGGGGCAGCGGCTTCTTGCCCAGCAAGTACCAGGGCGTCGCGCTGCGCAGTGCGGGTGATCCCGTTTTGTACCTATCCAATCCCAAGGGCATCGATTCGAAACTGCGTCGCGAAATGCTCGATTCGCTGTCGCGGCTGAATCGGGTCACCGCGGAATCGATCGGCGATCCAGAAACCGAAGCCCGGATCGCGCAGTACGAGATGGCGTTTCGGATGCAGACCAGTGTGCCCGACTTGGCCAACATCAGTGATGAACCGCAATACATTTTGGACATGTACGGTGACGACGTGACCACGCCGGGCACGTTTGCCAATTGTTGCTTGATGGCGCGACGGATGGCCGAACGCGGCGTGCGGTTCACCCAGATTTTTCATCGCGGCTGGGACCAGCACGGCAACCTGCCCAAGGACTTGCCGAACCAGTGCAAGGACATCGACCGCCCCTGTTCGGCACTGCTAAAGGATCTCCGTCAACGCGGGATGATCGATGACACGCTGGTCGTCTGGGGCGGTGAATTCGGCCGCACGATTTATTGCCAGGGCAGCTTGACGAAAACCAATTACGGCCGAGACCACCACCCCAAGTGCTTCAGCGTGTGGTTGGCGGGGGCAGGAATCCAGGGCGGCGTGGTCCACGGCGCGACCGATGAATTCAGTTACAACGTGACCGAGAATCCCGTCCACATCCGCGATCTGAATGCCACGATCTTGCACTTGATGGGCATCGATTCGGACCGATTCACCTATGCCTTCAAGGGACTCGATCAACGATTGACGGGAGTTGAGGGCGGCGAAGTGGTGCGTGAGGTGTTGGCGTAGTGGGGTGGGATAGGCTTCCAGCCTGTCGACGTCCCTACTGATGTACGGCGTCCTTTCCAGGTCGTCGAGAAACAATGCCCGCGACCGCCCGGAAGGGCCGTCGTACTTGGAGACAGCTTTGTCGCATCCGAAAATGAACGCGTCCTCGGCGGCGGCGGTTGTCGCCGCCAGCATGATCGGCGCCGGTGTGTATACGACCAGCGGCTTCACGCTCGGCGACCTGGGCCAGCCGCATTTGGTGATCGCCGCCTGGGGAATCGGCGGTGTGATCGCGATTTGCGGGGCGTTGTGTTACGGGGCGCTCGCCCAGCAGTTCACCGAATCGGGCGGTGAGTACTTGTTTCTGGCCCGTGCGATTCACCCGGCTGCCGGGATGATGGCCGGTTGGGTTTCGCTGCTGGCCGGGTTCACCGGCGCGATGGCCTTTGCCGCGACGACGTTTGAATCGTACGTCCGGGGCGTCGGGATGGAATTGTTGGATGGATTGCCGGATCGGTCGATCGCGATCGGCTTGGTCGTGCTCGCCGCGGTGGTCCACAGTCTGGGGCTGAAACGGGGGACCCGGATTCAAAACGGGGTGGTCCTGGTCAAACTGGTGCTGATCGGATTGTTCCTGTTGATCGCCCTGAGCACGTTTTCGACGTGGCAGGGGGCAATGCCGGCATCGGTCGATTCACAGCCCGGCGATGCGGCGACATCGCCGGGGGAAACTGGCTGGGCGTTTGCATTGGTGTTTGCCAACGCGTTGACGTGGATTTCGCTCAGCTACAGCGGGTTCAACGCCGCGGTTTATTTGACCGATGAGATCGAGCAACCGACCCGCAACGTGCCGCGTGCGATGGTTGGGGGCACCGTCGCCGTGGCGGCGCTGTATCTGATGCTAAACATCGTGTTCGTCTATGCACCGCCGGCGTCCGAGGTGGTCGGTCGGCCGGATGTGGCGACCTCGGCCGCCGAAGCAGTCGGGCGACAAATCCAGTCGCGCGGATCGGATTGGGGGACATTGGTCGGGCCTTTGGTCCGAATCGCGATCCTGTCGGGGCTGGGCACGTCCGTCTTGGCGTTGATGCAGACCGGCCCGCGGGTGTATCAGAAAATGGCGGCCGATCGGCTGTTGCCGCGCTGGCTGGCCGGCCGAACAGGCGATGGGCAGATGGTAGGTGGGCCGCACGAGTCGCTGCCGACGATTTGGATCCAGGCGATCCTGGCGATCGTCGTGATTTGCATCAGCACGCTCCGTGAACAACTCGATTACCTGGGATTTACGCTGTCGATCTGTGCGGCCCTGTGTGGATCGTTGGTCTTTTTCTTCCGCAATCACGGGGTCTATCCGGTTCGCGTGCGGGGTTATCCGCTCGTTCCCGCAATCTATGTTCTGGGCACCCTGGGCATCGCGACACTGACGGCGATCCGCGTTCCCATGCAAGCGGCAGTGGGATTGGGCACGCTGGGCGTCGGAATCGTGGCGTACCTGGGATCCCGATTTGTGTGGGGTAGTCGGGCCTTCGGCGATCGGTGAAACTGTGGCCCCGGTCGGTCACGACCGGAACACTGGTCTTGGCATGCCGGGCCTGGAGGCGGAAAACCGGAGGTAAAGGCGGACCACCTGCGGAAAGAAAGCCCCCATAATGAATTCACGCGTCGTGCATCCTGCCCGACACCTTTTCACCGAAACCTTTCGAAATAGACGCGACTATGAGATACGCATTTCGCTTGGCTGAACTCTTGGGGCACACTCCCGATCGCCGCAAACGTCCGGGGACCATCAAGTCAATCGTTGAACACACCGGACTGGATCGCCATCAAGTTGCGTCGCTACTGAAGAACGAGGCGAAGTACATTCCGCTGGACGCCCTGTCGCGTCTGTGCGATTACTTGATCGACCAGGGTCACGCGACGGCGGACCAATTGCCCGGTGCGTTGTTTGCCGTTAACCCCGAGAATTTCTGGGAGCTGATCGCACGTCGAAGCGAGATTGAGATCATCGTAGGGGTCCGTGCGACCGATTCGGCCGCCACACCCGAAGGCGCCTCGGTCGTCGCCAGTGACTCGGTGTTGGTCGGAGAGGTCCTGAGCGGCGTTTCCACATTGGGCGGAGTCGCCAAGCACAAGGACCAGGACAACGGGGAAGGTGCCGGGCGTGAGGTTCCGATGCCCGATCGATTCCAGCAGACGCTGGTGTGGAGTCCCGGCCAAGTCGATCCGGCCGACGTTCGCCAGCGGGCCGACGAGGTGTTCGACGGGTTCGTCGACGCCACCGGTGACCGCGGCATGATCTGTATCGGCAGCATCAAGAGCAACCCGGTGGTCGAGCTGTTGTTTTCTGACGTGTTCGGCTGCACGCCGTTTGTGACCGAAGACGACGTCGATGACGTCTCGGCACGCTCCTGTCCGTTCTTCCTGCGTTATCGAGACTCCGACCCCAAGCCCGACAGCGCGTCGGCCGGCACGCGGCTGAGCAAAAACGAAGACGCGCCCGAGCCGGGGTTCTATTACGAAAAAGACGACGGAACCTGGGAATTTGCCGGCGGAAAAAACAAGGACACCGCAATGGTGTTCTACATTTACCGTGAAGCACTCGGTCGTCTGGACATGGTGCTCAGCGGGTTCTCCGGTCGTGCCACACGTTTGCTGGCCAAAACACTTGCCATCCGCGGCGAAGAGTTCTGGCCGCCGGTGTACGAAAAAGGCGGTGACATCATCGGCGCCTACCTGGTCACCTACGAGCAACCCGAAGACGAACAGACCCGCGACGACGCGCTGTTCAACCCCAGCGGTCCCGCCGAAATCATGCCGCTGCCGACCAAGGCCATCGCCCGTCGGCTGGCGCGGCGCTAACACCACGCTTGAATCCACAACATGGCAAAACGGAAATCCAAGTCGTCGCTTTCCATGGCGGCGACGGCGGACAAGTTCGACCTGTACGAAAAATCGGTTCAAACCCCGGAACATGAGGTCGAGTTTTTCGAACAAGCCTACCGCGAGGCGTACAAGCGGAAACCGCTGACGCTGCGAGAAGACTTTTGTGGGACCTTTGCCGTGTGTTGCAAGTGGGTCGCGTCGAGCCCCCGCCGGACCGCCTTCGGCGTGGACCTGTGCGACGAAACACTGCAATGGGGACGCGATCACAACCTGGCCAAGCTGAAACCGGCCCAGCAAAAACGCGTCACACTGCTGGAGCAGGACGTCCGCGACGGCAACACCCCGCCCGCCGACGTCCTGGCCGCGCAGAACTTTTCCTTCTGGATCTTCAAAACCCGCCCCGAAGTCGTCGAGTACTTCAAGGTCGCTCGCTCGCACCTGAACGAACAAGGCATCATGGTCATGGACATGATGGGCGGCGGTGAATGCTTCAACGAAGATCACACCGACAAGCGGACGATCAAGAAGGGCAAGAAGGGGTTCGACTATCACTGGAAACAGGAATCGTTCAACCCGATCACCGCCGACGCCAGCTTTTCGATCTCCTTCAAATTCCCCGACGGCAGCAAGCTGAAACGGGCCTTTGAATACCACTGGCGGTTCTGGACGATCCCCGAAGTCCGCGAGATGTTGGCCGAAGCCGGCTTCCGCGAAAGCCACGTGTACTGGGAACGCGAGAACGAAGAAGACCCAGAACTCGATGGCGGTTGGTATCGCTGTGGTTGTGCCGACAGCGACCCCAGTTGGATCTGCTACATCGTGGCGATCAAGTAGCTGTCGCCGCTTCGCCGGGGGCGTGCGGTCAATGCCACCTACACGATGAGCCGACGGCACTAGCCGCGGGCCTTGGATTGCCCTTGTCGCAAGGCCCATGGCTAGCGCCTACGGCTCAGCTTGTGATCGAAAGCGGCTCTTGGCAATCAATTCGGATCCTCACCCCCTGAGAAAGAGGGCGTTTGCGCAGCCAACAAACGCCAGAGAGGGACACGCCGCCGAAAGCTTTGGCGGCTTCGGCTACCGCCGGCCCCTCAGCGAGGTTTGGCGCGGGTCAGTTGCTCGAGCGACTTGAACAGCGAATCGACTTGACGGTCGGTCGGATCGGGGGCGATGGCGGTGTAGTAGCCGGGGGTGATTCCCAGTGCGGCGCGCATCGCGGCGGCGTGTTCGGGCGGCGCATCGATCATCTCGTTGACCATTTCGAAATCGCGATCCCAGAGCACGCGGTCGGCCAACAGTTCGACCAACCAACGCCAACGATCGACTTCCACCGATTCCACATCGATGTCAAAAACCGACGCCTCGTCCTCGTCCTGCGCCGACGATTCCTGCTGCACGACGTCGTCTTCTTCGTTTTCGCGATACGCATCCAGGGCCGCTTGTCGCCATCGGTAACGAAATTCCGCTGGCGAAACGGGCTGCAATTCGATCTCGAGTTCGATCTGCTGGGCCACGTTTTCATACACCGCCGCGACGGCCGCTTCGTTGACCCCGCTCAACTCCAACGTCTGCTCGGTTTCCTGCAACAGATTGGTCGCCAACAAGCCCAACACCGCGAGCTGTTGCTGCCAAGTCAATTCGTCGAACAACGTGACGCCGTAGGACCAGGGCTCCTCCTCGGTCTCACGACAGCTGGCCAATTCCTGCACCATGATGGCGAGCGAATCACGCACCAACTCCGCCTCCTCACCAACCAGGTAGCGGTCGCCAGATGGAGTGTGCCAAGTCATCGTCAGGTTCCGGAGCTTACCAACCGTGCGAAAGAGAAGAACGCCGCATCACTTGCCCGACGGAACCGCCAGGCAGGCCGGATGAAATCGACGCTGGGGAGATCTTGATTGATCGGACGGCCGACTGCAAGCTTTTCACGGCGGCGGGCATCCAACAGTGGCGAATCGGCTAGCACAGGGCTGTTTCGGATTGCCCATTCTTTGCGTTTTTACGCGGCAATCGTGTTGATTTTGGCAAAAGACCAGAAAATCGGCGCGGCCGACGCGGTAATCTGGGTGACTTTTCCGCCCCTCAGCCCCCTGATTGTCGTGCCCAAAGCCACCGAAACGTGTAAACGGCTTGGCGGTCAACGCGGCATCTCTAAAATCTTCCCCGGACGACCCGCGTTCACCTGCACCGAACCGACGGCCTGAATTGACGGCCCGAACCGATAAATCAACCTCCCCTACATCCCCCTGTCGAGAAATGAACACCATGCCCGACCATCACACCCTGGACATCAAACGCGTTGCCATTTTGTTTGCCGGAGGCCCCGCGCCGGCTGCCAACGCGGTGATCTCGACGGCTGCGTTCTCGTTTCTCGAAGAAGGCTCGCAAGTGTTTGGGATCAAACACGGCTACAGCCGCCTGGCCGACTACACCGCCGCCGGCCCGCTGCAAGAAGGCACCGATTACCTGCGATTCACTCACGAAACGCTGACGCACGCCCGCAGCAGCCGCGGGATCATGATCGGGACGGCGCGGACCAATCCTGGAAAACATGTCAGCAGCCCCGAACACCTGAAAGACCCCGAGCTGGTCGCCCCGCTGCGACGGGTCTACGAAGGCCTGTGCTCGCTGGAAATCGACGCGTTGATTTCGATCGGCGGCGACGACACGCTGAAGACCGCCAACAAGCTGAAGATGTTTCAGGACAACCTGCCCGGTGACGCACGTCGGTTCCCGGTGATCCACTTGCCCAAGACGATCGACAACGACTACAGCGGCATCGATTTCACGTTCGGATTCTTCACCGCCGTGGAAACGCTGGCCGAAGAGATTCGCAACTTGAACTACGACGCCGCGGCCGGCAGAGCCTATTTCCTGTGCGAAGCGATGGGACGCAGCGCCGGATGGTTGGCCTATGGCGCCGCGATCGCTGGTGAAGGCAGTATGGTGATGAGCGTCGAGGACATCGCAGACGATTTGGCCGCCGAAGAAGTCGACCCGGAAACCGGCAAGCCGCGAAAGATCATGGTGCTGGACAAGGTGATCGACAAAATGGTCGACATGATGGTCGCCCGCGAACGCGAAGGCCGCCAGTACGGCACGATCGTCGTCGCCGAAGGCTTGGCCGAGTTCTTGCCGGCGGAATACCTGAAAGGAGTCTCGCGCGACGATCACGGCCACATCAACATTTCCGCAATCAACCTGGCCGCACTGTTGAGCGGCTTGCTGGCGGACGCCTACACCGCGCGAACCGGCAACCAGCGCAAAGTCAACGGCCTGCAACTCGGTTACGAGTCGCGATGTGCGCCGCCGCACGCCTACGACGTGATGCTGGGGTCACAATTGGGCGTCGGTGCCTACCGCGCCTTGGTCGAAGAAAAACTCAACGGCGTGATGGTTTCGGTGTCCGGCCAACTGGACCTGCATTACGTGCCCTTTGAAAAACTGGTCGATCCCAAAACGCTCGTCACCAAGGTGCGATTCATCGAACGGGGCAGCGACTTCCATCGCCTGGCTCGTTTCCTGGAAACCTGCACCGACAGCTGAGGCCGACCGCTGGGCGGCTGTTGCGATAGACGCGACCAACCTACTCAGGAGCATCAGCTGTTGACGGTTCGTCCACTTCCTCAACAGCCATCGGAGCCGACTGCTTCAGAACTTTGTACATCAGACACCACTCTTCGCTTTCTCGTTGGCGGATCTGAGACAATCCGAGAAACGGCATGCCATCTTTGAATTGCTGCATGTCGGGTCGCGGGTAAACCCAAAGTACGCCCCATGACACGATGCCAGCGACGAGACCAAGTGAACTTAAAAGCAAGTAATCTGATTCAGGCTCCCACGCGATGTTGTAAGTCAGCAGCCCAAGCGACAAAGCCACTAACGAAGGCGGTATGCTGACACGAAGATTGATCCAGACTTCTTTTTCGAGGATCCAGGTGTTGAGCTGCCGCGAGTGCTCCAAGACATAAAACTTGCAGAACGTAGCAGAATACCGTTCACTTCCGACCTTGCAAGCTGAAGACGGTTCGTAGCAGCAGGTGGCTACTCCGAAAAGTATTTCCTGGGCGCAAAATCCAATCGCATAAGCACCGGTCAAAAAAATCACAAATCGAGCAATCACACCAACCGTATCTTGGCTTGCCTCGATGTACGCGATCGGATGATGCCCGGCGAAAAAGCAGAATGCGGCGAGCCAAATGAAACCGGGTACCGCGTACGCAAAAAATTGACGGCCGCTCAAATAAAAGTCGGATGGCTTCATTTGCACTTCTCGCTCTATTGACCTGCTAGACTTTTGAACAATCTCCCCCGAAACGGGATCAACGCCCCCAACTATACTCAGCCACAGGAAATCGCACGGCACACCAATGAACAGATTTACACGAGCTGATCGGCCAGCCACTGCAGTTCGCTGGCGATGTCTTCGGCCAGGCCTCGGCTGCGCATCGATTCGGGCAACACGGTCCAAGCATACGTTTCGACTTCCAAGTGCCCGGTAAACTCCGCACCGATCTGATCATCGTCGAGCGTCTTTAAGCACTCCACCACCGCGTCGCGGCTGGTCGTCAAATGGCCGAACCGCTGCAAAAAGATCGGCACGTGGAAATGGATCACCCAGCGACGGAGCGTTTCCAAATCAGCCGGCGAGGTCTGCTGAAGCAACTGGGGCAAGTCCTCGGCCAATTGAAATCCGCCGTCCCGTGCGACTTGGCCGGTTTGGTGCAAGTAGCGGTCTTCGGCGAATTGCCCGAGCTGCTCAAGTGCCGCGATAACATCGCCGGCGGGAATCGATTCCCAATCCGCCACGATGGCGCTGCTGACCTGGACCTTGCCGATCGTGATCCCGGCATCGCGATACGCCGTCACGACCGAGCGTTGTGGTTCGTTCATCACGGCGCTGTGGCAGATGTCATGACAGACGGTGATGTAACGCCGGTGGATCGCCTCGGGCAACTGCGTGTCAAAGAACCGGACCAGGTCATCGACGGTGTCGATCACGCAACCGGGTTCCGGTTCGATCGCCACCACGATCCGCTTGCCGGTTGCTTGGAACAGCTGATTTAATGACGCCGCCAATTCACGCAAGTGTGTCCCCGCGGCAGCGACGTCATCGCGATCGGTCGGTTCGGTCGAAAACGGGTTGTCCGGCCACCCGATCGGCAGCGTGCTGATCGATCCGACGGTTTGGTCGTCGGGAAGCAACTTCGCCAGGATGGTCGCCAACCGCTGCGTGTACTCCAGCCGTTCGCGTTGGCCCCACGTCGGCAAGTACACGCGTTGCTTGACGTGATCGCCATGAAAATTGGCAAACGGAAACCCATTGATCGTGAACGCGTTGAGCCGATGTTCATTCAAAAATTCCGCGAACGCGTCCAGCTGGCCCCCGACCAGTTCGCGAGACGCCTGATCGGGAATCCACAATCCGACCCCGAGCGAATCCCAACCGTGCGTCTGGGAAAGTTGCTCGCCGACCGCGACGGCATACTTCAGCAGATTGTCGCGGATCGCCTGCAAATCGATTCCGGCATGGACATTCGTGCAATAACCGATCTGGCGTGATGCAGTGTCTTGTGGGTCTGAATCGTTGATGTTCAATGTGCTAACATGACGGAGGAAGAAACGGTCGTGCAACAAATGGTCGTGCAACAAATGGTCGTGCAACCATTGGTCCCGCCAGGGGCCGCGACCTGCACGGTGACCTTCACGGCGATCTTCACCAGGATAACGGCAACCCGCCACGGAATGAACGGTGCAACCCCCGACTCATTGATGCTCAGTCCAACCGACCAATTTCATTTGCGCAGGGCCTATGACGAAGCGGTGATCGGATTCGACGAAGGGGGGTGCCCGATCGGATCGCTGCTGGCCCGAGGCGACGTGGTCTTGGCCAGCGGACGGAACCGCCGCGTCCAGCAAGGCGACCCGATTGCTCACGGCGAAATGGATGCCCTGCGGCGAGCCGGACGCCAGACGACCTACCGCGACACCACCCTGTACACCTCGCTCAGCCCCTGCATGATGTGCAGCGGAACGATCGTCCAATTCGGTATCCCCCGGGTCGTGATCGGCGAGAACCAGAACTTCGGCGGCAACGAAGACTTCCTGCGCGAGCGTGGCGTCCAAGTCGTGATCGCCAATGACCCCGGTTGCATCGCGCTGATGGAGCGATTTATTCGCGAAAAACCCGAACTATGGGCGGAGGACATCGCACAACAGTTGTAGTGCCGACACGCCGCGACCGGTCGAACTAAGATTGTCCCGTCGTCACAGCCGTCCCCTGCACAAAAATTATCGCACCGGTTGTCTCCACCAACGAAACCCTCCCTGGCAGGGAGGGTCGAGCGCAGCGAGGGGAGGGTCGATGGGTGACGATTGGTGAAATCACCACTTCAATTGACACCTGCGCCCTCATTTGACCCTCGCCACATGCATCCCCCTGCTTTGTCCCACCTGTCAACTCGCTACATGGCATCACTGAACCCGGCGTCACTGGTCACCGCACTGCTGGCGATCGCATTGGTCATCGGGACCGATCCTGCCGGCGTCCATTCTGCCGGGGCCCAATCACCGGAATCGGCCAACCGCAAACATTCCGATCCGCATGATCCGTTCGCCCAGCTGGACCCTTGGTGGCCGACGCCGGGGGCGACGCGGATCGCCTCGGGTGCGCCGGGGCCGGCTTATTGGCAGCAACGCGCGGACTATGAAATCGACATCACGCTGGACGACGATCAACAGCAGCTCAAGGGCGTGGTCAAGATTCGCTATCACAATCAATCACCACACACACTGCCCTACCTCTGGATTCAACTGGACCAAAACCGATTCCGGCAGGGATCCGACGCCTTGGAGACCGTTACGGCGCCGTCACTGTCGCCGAAGATTTCGTTCGGTGCGATGAAATCCATCCTGGCCAGCCGTCAATTCGACGGCGGCTACCGGATCACCTCGGTGACCGATGCGGCCGGCGAGTCGTTGCCGCACACGGACATCGGCACGATGATGCGGATCGATCTGCCGACCGCGCTCGCACCGGGTGAAAAGACGGACGTTGCCATCGACTACTCCTACAACATCGTCGACGCAAAAGTCATTCGTGCCCGGGGCGGCAAGGAGTTCTTTGAAGACGACAAGAATTACATCTACGAGATCGCGCAGTGGTTTCCCCGTGTCGCGGCATACACCGATTTCGGCGCCTGGCAACACAAGTCGTTCCTGGGACGCGGCGAGTTCACGTTGGAATTGGGCAACTACCGAGTCCGCATCACCGCCCCCGCAGAGATGGTGGTCGCATCGACCGGTACGCTTGAGAACCCGGACGAAGTTCTGACCGAGCGTTGGAAACAACGGCTGACCGAAGCCGAGTCAGCCGAGAAGCCGGTGTTCATCATCACGCCGGAAGAAGCCGAAACGAACGAAAGCGTGCGAACGCAGCGGACAAAGACCTGGGAATTCGACGCCAAGAATGTCCGCGATTTCGCCTTTGCCGCCAGCCGCAAATTTATCTGGGACGCGTTGGGCGTCAAAGTCGGATCGCAAACCGTGATGGCGATGTCGTATTACCCCAACGAAGCCGAGCCGTTGTGGAGCAAGTATTCCACCGAGTCGATCGCGCACACGTTGGAGGTTTACGGCCGCTATGCGTTCGAGTACCCGTACCCGGTGGCGATCAGCGTCAACGGACCGGTCTACGGGATGGAATACCCGATGATCTGTTTCAACGGCCCTCGTCCCGAAGACGACGGGACGTACAGCAAAGAAACGAAATACGGATTGATCTCCGTCGTCATCCACGAGGTCGGTCACAACTTTTTTCCGATGATCGTCAACAGCGACGAACGGCAATGGACGTGGATGGACGAAGGGCTGAACACGTTCTTGCAATACCTGGCCGAACAGGAATGGGAAGAAGATTATCCGTCGCGACGCGGGGATCCGGAAAAGATCACCGGATACATGCGTGGCAACAACCAGCGGCCGATCATGACCGGCAGCGAAGAGATTCTGCAGTTCGGCAACAACGCCTATGGCAAACCCGCCACCGCGCTGAACATCTTGCGTGAAACGATCCTGGGACGTGACTCCTTCGACTTTGCCTTTCGTGAATACTCCCGGCGCTGGAAATTCAAACGCCCCACGCCCAGTGATTTTTTCCGCACCATGGAAGACGCCTCCGGGGTCGACCTGGATTGGTTCTGGCGGGGCTGGTTCTACAGCACCGATCACGTCGACATCGCCATCGATGGGATCCAGTTGTACAAGATCGATGCGGGAGATCCCGATGAAAAAGCCGAACGCACGCGGCAGGAACGGGACCGCAAAGAAGCGACCGTCACTGAGGACCGCAACCAGGACCTGCGACGGCGGATCGATTGGCAACCCGGGCTCAAGGATTTCTACAACAGCCCCCAGTACGACGAATTCAAAGTCGAAGAGGAGGACCGCAAGTCGTTCCAAAAGTTCTTGGATGGATTAAGCAGCGAGGAACGAGCGATCCTGCGCAGGACCACCAACTTTTACGTCGTCGATTTCCGCAACCTGGGCGGATTGGTGATGCCGATCTTGTTGCGCGTTCACTATGCCGACAACACCAGCGAAATGATGACGTTCCCGGCGCAGATCTGGCGTCACAACAGCAAACGCGTCAGCAAACTGATCGTCACCGACAAAGAAATCGTTCGCTTGGAACTGGACCCCAAACGCCAGACCGCCGACGTCGATGAAGGTAACAACCATTGGCCGGAGAAGATGGTGCCCAGCCGATTCAAGCTGTTCAAGGACGAAAAGAAAAAGAACCCGATGCAAAAAGCGGCGGCCAACGGGCAGGACGATACCGAACAAGCGTCGCCGGACAAAACGACGGACCAACCAACCGAACCGGGGCCGGAACAAGGGAAATGATTCAAACGCTGTCGATCGCCGCCGTTCTGTCTTCCGCACTCCTGATGCACCCGGTTCACGAGACGGTTTGCGAAGTCGAATGGAACGCGGAAACCAAACGCGTCGAAGTCGCGCTGCGAATCGATGTGCTGGATGAACAGTGGATGGCCCGATCGATCGGAGCCGAGCGCGACGATCAGTGGCGAGGCGACTACTTACGCTCGCGGGTGTTCTTTGACCCAATCACGGGCAAACCTGCTTCGGGCAAATCTGCCTCAGGCACATTCGACCGGCCCGATCTGGGCGGCCGTCCGATCAAGTGGTTGGGGCGTAAACCTGATGGCGGACACGCTTGGTGGTTCTTCGAAGTTCTGTGCGAAGACGGCGTGCCGCCGACGTCGATCCTGTCGCGGCTGCTGTTTGACCGCGACCGCAATTACCGGCACCACATCGTCGTGCTCGGCAAACCGGCGGGCGAGAACGGCAAACAGGTTTCGATCGTGCTGACCGAGCAGAAGCCAAAGGCGCGACTGAAGTTGGTTGCCGCAGAGTAGGTGGGGTTCGCGTGAGCCGAATCCGTAGCGGAAGCCGCCAAGGCTTTCGGTTCTGCAGGCGGCTTCGCCGTGGGGGGCGAAACTCTTGGCGAGTTCCGCGACCGCCCGATCGCGCGTCCCGGCACGAATTGCCCCACATACGTCTTGCATCAATAATCCTCTAGAATGCCGGCAATCAATGACATAAACGCCTTTCATGCTCTTCCCCATGCAATCCAAAACGCTGACCGCCGAAGTCGTCTCGATCGGCGACGAAATGACCAGCGGCGCTCGCTTGGACACCAACGCACAATGGATCAGCCGACGCCTCGGCGAACTGGGGGTCGAAGTCACGTTTCACAGCACGGTCGGCGACACGCTGCAGCACAACATCGACGTCTTTCGCATCGCCGCCGCTCGGGCCGACGTGGTGGTTTGCACGGGCGGGCTGGGGCCGACGCGTGACGATTTGACACGTCAGGCATTGGCCGCGGTCGTCGATCAACCGCTGGAACTGCGTCAATCGGCGCTGGACCATATCCAGGGTTTGTTCGCCCGGCGGAATCGTGAGATGCCAGCGAGGAATGAAATTCAAGCGATGTTCCCGGTGGGCAGCTTGGAGATCTTTAATCCCCAGGGCACCGCGCCCGGCGTCGACGTGGCGGTCTGCCGCGACGACGGCGCCACCAGCCGGATCTTTGCCTTGCCCGGCGTGCCGGCGGAAATGAAACGCATGTTCGACGAGACGGTCGCGGCGCGGATCCTGGAACTCAGCGGCGGCTCGCGCTCGCACATCGAACACGAAGTGATGAAGTTCTTCGGCGTCGGCGAAAGCGACATGGAGCAACGGTTGGGCGAGATGATTGACCGCGATCACGTGCCGAGGGTCGGCATCACGGTCAGCGCCGCGACGATCTCGCTGCGCATCAGTGCGATCGGACAATCGCCCCAGGAGTGTCGTCAGCAGATCGAATCGACACGTGCGGAGATCCTTGAGCGCGTCGGCGACCTGCACTTCGGCGACGGCGAGGAGTTTGAGCAATACCATGCGGTGGAGAGGGTGCTGACCGAGCGCGGCGAAAGCCTGGTCAGTGTGGAACTTGGACGATCGGCGGTGTTGGCCGACTGGTTCGCATCGCTGGGCCAGTCGTCGGCCTATCGCGGCGGATACTGCTTTGCCAACCTGGACGAACTGGCGGCGGTTTTGGAAGTGGAGTCCGCGGCGGCGCTGGAGACACTTCGACGACGTTCGCGGGCACAGTGGCTGGTCGGTGTCGACGCGTATCCTCCGCTGGATAGCTCCGCCGATTCTCCGCTGCCGGCGGCGGAGGTCACGTTGATCGCGATCGGTCCGACCGGCCAGGTGTTTTCGACGACCAGTCGGCTGGGCGGCCATCCGTCGATCATCTACCAGCGGATCGGCAAAGCGGCCCTGGCATGGCTGCGGCACACCCTTGCCGAACATCCCTCGCCACCGCCAGCGAGTCGCACGGCCGAGTCATGAACGTCCTGTATGAAGACAATCATTTGCTGGTCGTCGACAAGCCGGCCGGGATGCCGACGATGGGGGCCCAGTCGGGGATCCAAACCGCCCACGGCTGGGCGTCGGACTACCTGAAACGACGCTATCAAAAACCGGGCAACGTGTTCGTCGGTGTGGTCAGCCGGCTCGACAAACTGACCACCGGCGTGCTGGTGTTGGCCCGCACCAGCAAAGCGGCCTCGCGGCTGACGATCCAATTCGGCGGCCCCGGCAAAAGCAAGAAAGTGTCTACCCGGGCCGAAAAAATCTACCTCGCGATGGTCGCCGGGGATTTGGAAAACGATTCCGGGCTGCCCCCCTCGGGCACGCTGATCGATGCGGTGTTCAAAGACGACGCGGCGCATCGCATGCGGGTCGACCGTCGCGGCCGATCTGACTCCCAAGAAGCGCGACTGAATTACTGCGTGATCGACCGCTCGGAATCACGGACGCTGGTGGCGGTCCGCTTGTTGACCGGCCGCAAGCATCAAATCCGAGTGCAATTCGCCGATCGCGGCCACCCGATTCTGGGCGACTCCAAGTACGGCTCACGCGTCGATTTTCCGCGTGGGGTTGCCCTGCACAGCTGGCAACTTTTAATAGAGCATCCGACCCGTTCGGAGATGCAATGGTTTCGTGCACCGGTCCCAAGCATCTGGCGGAAAGCTCCGTATTCGGTCCCCGCTGAAGCGTTGATCCGGTCGATTCTGGACGCGACGGCTGACTGGTACAACGGTGAGGGAAACGAGTGACCAAACGATCGTCCAACCCTGCTGATCAGCAGCCGTTTCTACCCCGTCGCATCGTCTCGGGCGGGCAGACGGGGGTCGATCGTGCCGGGTTGGAACTGGCGATCGCTCATCAGATCCAGCACGGCGGCTGGTGTCCCAAGGGACGACTTTCCGAAGACGGCTCGATCCCCAGCCGTTACGAGTTGGTCGAAATGGACACGGCCGAGTACCCGCCCCGGACGGAGCAAAACGTGATCGACAGTGACGCGACGTTGATCCTGTACGAACAACGGCTCAAAGGCGGCACGTTGTTGACGCGTCGTTACGCGGCGCGGTGGAACAAACCCTACCTGGCGGTCGCCATGGACTCCACGTCGCCCGGCGTGGTGCGACAGTGGTTGGATCAGCTGCGACCGGAAACCTTGAACATCGCCGGGCCGAGGGAGAGCAGTTTTCCGGGAATCGGCGACCGCGCCCTGGCGTTCTTGCTGGAGGCATTCGCCGACCGCTCCACGGAGGTGTCGCGCTAGATCGGCGTTGGGGCACGAAAACACAACGGGCATTTGCGGGCGCGCGAGTGTTCGGGGCTCAGCTTAATCTTCCTCCCTCTCCACTCAGCCACCGTGTCCGGTCAAGTCGGTGTGGATCAGGGGAGAAGTCGCGCAGCTCGGGCGGACTGCGAGGGACCGAGCCGGGCTGCGTAGACCAGGGGGACGCGTGAAAATCCGCCATCGCCTCGTCCAGCGGGGCTTTGGTCAGACGCACCGATCGTGGTAACATCCTCCCCTTCGCCCCCGTACCCCTTCGATCCCGGCCGGTTTTATGTCTGTCGATCTGTACGCCACCTGCCCCTGCGGCAATGGCAAAAAAATCAAGTTCTGCAAGTGCAAGGACTCCGTCGGCCAGATGGACCAAGTGCTCAAGATGATCGAGGGCGGCCAAATCGTCCCCGGCATGGATCGGTTGAAATCGATTCTGGACGAGCACCCCGACGCGGCCTGGGCGCTGGCGATCCGCGGTCGATTGCTGCTGGATCTGCGCGAATACGAATCGCTGAACGAGAACGCCGAACGTTTCATCCGCCTCCAGCCCTCCAATCCGCTCGCGCTGACGCAGCGGGCGGCGGCCCAGGTGTTCCGCCAGGACGTCCAGGGCGCGACCGATTCGCTGTTGGAAGCCCTCAACGAAAGCGGACAAGAAATCGATGCGTTCCTGATGGACGTGGCCCTGATCGTCGCGATGGGACTGGCCCAAAGTGGTGTGATCCTGTCGGCCCGCGTCTATGCCCTGTTGGCCATCAGTTCGCAGGGCTATGACAACGACCAAGCCAACGCGTTTCTGGCTGAACTGGACACCTCGGCCGGCGTCAATCATCTGCTGAAAAGTCTGCCGGCATTGATCCAGCGTGCCCCCGATGCGGATTGGGGCGAGCGTTATGACGAAGCGGTCGCCTTGTTGCACAACAACCGAGTGCTTTTGGCCCAGGACAAATTCGAATCGCTGCGCCGAACCGCCCCCGGGCAGCCGGCCATCCTGTCGGGCTTGTTCCACTGTGCGGTCTGGCGTGGGGACCTGGAACGCCAGAGCGACATCGCCACCCAGATCTCGCAAGTCGAGTCGTTGGATACGCTGACGCGACAGCGCTACCGTGCGATCAGCTGCCTGCTGTCCCCGATCGGAACCCTGTCGGTCAATGCCCAATCGATCCATGTCGAATTTGACGACGTCGAGCAAGCCGAGATGGCGTTGATCGCGAGTGACCGCACCGAGCAATTGACCGCCCAGCGGCTTTCCCAGATCCAAGTTCCCGAAGGTGAAGTCCGACCGCGGAGCGCGTTTTTCGTTTCCGATCGCCCGCTGGAATCCAACGACGAAGACGTGCCGGCGGCGGATTGCCCGACCTCGATCGCACTGGCCGCCGTCTACGGGCGACAGACCGATCGCAGCGCCCAGGTGATCGTCCATCAGGTAACCGAAGATCGCGGCGAAGCGGTCAAGGGAATCCTGCTGGCGGCGATCCCCGACGGCAAAGTGGTCATGGACGAACCCCACCCGATCCCGCTGTTTTTTGCACTCGACGACCGTCCGATCCGTCAGGCTCAACCCAAATCGATGGCGGAATTTGCGCGTTTCAATCGCGAGTTCGCCGCCAGCCACGATGGCAAACGGGCGTGCGAGTTGCCCTTGCCGATGCTGGGCGGCAAGTCGCTGGCCGAAGTCGCCGATGACGACACGCTGGACTTTGAACGGGCGGTCGTCGTCCGCGTGCTCGAAGGCCGCGAACGGATGGTCAGCCTGCCCGGCGCCCTGGCGGACCTTTACCGAATCGCCAAAGTCGATCCGTTGCCGGAATTGCAACCGACCGACGAAACCTTGGAGGACTTGGAGGCCAGCGATTTCTTCCGCGTCAATCCCGACCAACTCTCCGCCATGCCGCTGTATGTGCTGGCCAGCAATGCACGCGCCACCGGCGGCATGACCGCCTGCAACCGATTCGCGGCCAAATTGGTCGAAAAGGCGGCTGCGGGAGGCGACGAAAATGAAGCCCGCATGGCGATGGAAGGCTACCTCTTGCAAATGATGTCGACGCAAGAACCCAGTGAATCGATCGCGATCGGCGACAAGGGGATCGAATTCGCCAAGGCACATCAGTTGCCCTTCGCGTCGATCTTGCTCGCCCGACTGGAGCTTTGTTTGACACTGTCCGACCAAGACGGATTTCGTCAAACGATCATGGACATCGAAAAAAATTACGGCAACGACCCGGCAGTCATGGCCCGCGTGCAACAGCTGTTGATGCAACTGGGGATCATCCGCCCCGACGGTTCGCTGCGGGAAGCCCCCGGCACAGCCGCCCCCGGCACAGCGGCTGCCGCACCGACCGAATTCACTCCCGCCGCACCACCGGAAGAACGTTCCGGCGGAGTGTGGACCCCCGATTCGCCCGAGCCCCCCAAGCCGGCCGCCGGCGGTGAAGGCAGCAAGCTGTGGGTCCCGGGAATGGATTGAACGGCCGGATGACGCCGCCCCATCAAGACGACGATGAACGCTGGATGCGGCTTGCCCTGGAATTGGCCGCCCAAGGGCAAGGCCGCGTCGAACCCAACCCGATGGTCGGCTGTGTCTTAGTCAAAGACGACACCTGCATCGGCCGCGGTTACCATCAATCCTTTGGCGGGCCGCACGCGGAAGTCAACGCCCTCCGATCGCTGGACGGCTCCTCCGACGCCGCCGGTGCGACGGCCTACGTCACCCTGGAACCCTGTTGCCATCACGGCAAAACGCCTCCCTGCAGCGAAGCCCTGATTCAATCCGGCGTGGCCCGCGTCGTCGTCGCCATGCGCGACCCCTTTCCCAAAGTCGATGGCGGCGGGATCCGGCAACTGCGCGCTGCGGGGATCGATGTTACCTTAGACGTCCTGAAGGAAGACGCCGAGACGCTGTTGGCACCGTATCTGAAACGCGTGCAAACCGGGATCCCCTGGGTGATCGCCAAATGGGCGATGACCGCCGACGGCCGCATCGCCACGGTGTCACGGCAAAGCCAGTGGATCTCGGGGCCCGAATCAAGACGCCGGGTGCATCGCTTGCGCGGTCGCGTCGACGCCATCGTTGCCGGCATGGGAACCGTCCAGGCCGACGATCCGATGCTCAACGCGCGGCCCACCGCCGACGATGGAACCGACGTGACACCACCGCGGATCGCCAAACGCGTCGTGCTGTGTCGCAGACGCTTGCCATCGCGCCAGTCCAAGTTGATCCAGACGGGCACGGTCATCCCGACGTGGTTGATTGCATCGCCGCGGGTCGATCGGGCGGAACTCGCGGCACTGCGACAACTCGGTGCAGTGGTGTTTGAATTGGATTGCGATGAATCCCAGGCGATGGTTCGCCAAATGCTTGCACTGCTGGGCGATCAGGGCATGACCAACGTGATGATCGAAGGCGGAGCGGAGTTACTGGGCGGGTTCTGGGACCCACCGAGTGGCGATTGCCTGGTCGATGAATTCCACGTCTACATCGGCGCAAAACTGTTCGGCGGCGTTTCGGCGCCGGGCCCCATTGCCGGAGAGGGGCTTGGCCCCATCGAGCTGGCAACCAAGCTGACACTCCATCGCGTCGACCGTTTCGCCAACGATGTGCGTTTGGTTTATCGGCGCGTGGAATAGGCTTCCAGTCTGCCCCCAACTGCCATCAACAGGTGTTAAACACGCCAATCGAAGAAGATTGCATGAACTGGCCTTCCGAGCTTGCCGATATTCCATTATCGAGCACTTAACAGAGATCGAAAAACGTTTCCTTTCGATCTTCCGTACGTGCAGATCTTCACGTGATCAGTCGCGTGAAAAGGATCGGTGAAGCGATGAGGTACCCTTACCTGATTGCATTGGCCATGATGATGGCGATGCCGACCGTGTCGACTCCTGCAGACGAGCCGACCGCCGATCAACGTCTCAAGGCGGCAGGCAGACCGCCACAGTGTTCCAAGAAGCGGGCCGCACGGCGTCAGGTCGCCGGCGTCTTTTCCGAATCCGGACTGGCTCGATTCCGTCTTCGTTCCGGCCGTCTCGTTGTCGACCCGATGCGTTATCGCAAGGGATCGCAGGAACACTCCGCCGACGGATTCCACGAATCGATCACGGTGTCATCGTCCTCCGGCGTGCCTTCGGTTTACTACCGGTATGCGGACGACTATCAACGCGTCCAACTGGTTGCCGAGCACGGAAAAAGTCTGCGGATGGAATCGACGATCATCGCCACCGGCGAACAAGCCGTGTTGGACCAACGGGCAACCGGGGCGATCGAGTGGAACGTCCGTCGCAATCCCAACGGTGAAAGCGAACTGGATCGTCGCGTCAGCGGTCCGACATTGTTGCACATCGTGGGTCAGGACGAACCCGGATTCCAGATCCATCTGGACATGTTGATTTCGCGCATGCTGCTCGGTCGCAGTGTGATCGAACTGGCACATCGAACCGAAACGTTCCTCCAGCAGAATGCGTCTCGGCTGGCGATCGTTTCGGCCGCCGAGGTGAACGCGTTGATCGACCAATTGCAGGCGGGAAAGAGTTCCCAGCGGCGGGCGGCAACGACCGCGCTGGCCGGAATCGGGACCAGCGCGATTCCCTACCTCTGCACGGCACTTGAGCGGGGGGACCTGGATGTCGAACAGAGGGCAAGAATTCGGATGCTAATCTCTCGCTGCCCGCGAATCGACGAAGACACCCCGTCCTCGCTGGCCTGCCTGCTGTCGACCGATCGCCAGCATTGGCAGATCATGGCCAAGAAGATGAACCGGGACCAGTGGATCGCCGCCAACGACCATGTCCGCCGCTGCGGGCTGGACGCGTTGACGCGATAACGCCATTCCAGGGTCGCCGATGCCACAGCGCTCCGGCAACGGGCCGGAGTCCCCCGTCATTTTGGGCCTTGGTATTTTGGGCCTTGGTATTTTGGGCCTTGGTGCCGGCACGGCATTGGCGTTACAGTGATTGCCACCACCCCCTCGGATTCGCAAAGAGTGGTCAGCGTTGCTGCGACGTCGCTACGCTCGCCAGAGCGTGGTGGCACTGTGACGTAGTGAGACCACCTTCTGGCGAAGGCAGCTATATTTCCGCGGCGATCAAGCACGCGTTCATCCAATCACTTTCGATCGAAAACTATGGCACCCTCTAAATCTCGGCGCGGCTGGGTCCTTGTCGTCCCGGCGCTCCTTGTCGGCTCGGTGGCACTCGCATCGGTGATGCGCAACAAAAACGATGTCCGCCAAGATCTGGCGCCGACCATCATGGAAGAGTTGCCGGCCGATGCCGCCGAAGCGACTCCGCGGACGCGGCAATCGTCGATCGCGGAGGTGTTGCAACTGGCCGACCAGGCGCTGGCGTCGATGGATGACTCGTTGCAGGATTACACGGCGCGGTTCATCAAACAGGACCGCAGTGAATCGGGCGCGTTGAACGAGCGCAGCGAAATGGATGTCAAAATCCAAACCCGTCACCGCAACGAAACCAACGACGCGCCGATACGGATTTACTTGAAATTCCACGCCCCCGAAGCCACCGCGGGCCGCGAGGTGATCTGGGGCAAGGATCTGTACGACGGCAAGATGGCCGTGCACGAAGTCACCGTGTTGCTCAACTGGAAAACCCTGTGGCTGGATCCCACCGGGATGCTCGCCATGGCCGGCCAACGCTACCCGATCTATGAAATCGGCATCACCGGCCTGGTCGAAAAACTGATCGAGCGTGGCAAGAAAGACTTGAACAATCCCGACGTCACGGTGACGATCACCCGCGATTACGAATTCGACGGACGCAACTGCGAATTGATCAAAGCCACTCGCAGTCAACCCGGCGGCGGCGAAGACGATTTTTCGTTGGCCGAGATCGTGTACGACCCCGAGCGGTTGTTGATCACCAGCTACCGTAGCTTCGGTTGGCCCGATCCCGATTCCCCCGACGGCCAGTTGCCCTTGGTCGAGTCCTATGAGTACCGGGATCTTCAAACCAACGTCGGACTGACCGACCAGGACTTTGACGTCACCAACGAAACCTACACCTTCCCGTAGCTTAGTACTCGATGATTTGCAGCGACTCGTCGGCTTCTTCGAGCGCATCGAGTGCGTCGTAGCCGATTTGGGTATTGGCCACGTTGATCGTTTTCAGATTCGGCAACTCAGCCAGCTTGGCGAACCCTTCGTCGGTCATCTGTTGGACGCCGGCCAGGTTCAGATCCTTCAGCTTTTTGAACTTCAAGATCGTGTCGACGGCCGCATCGCTCAGGTCGGTCGCTTTCAGGTCCAGCGTCTCCAGTTGGACCAAGCCGTCCAGGGCGGCGAAGGCTTCGTCGTTGAGTTTCGTTTCCCAAAACCCCAGGTAGGTCAGCCCGGTGGCCGCACCGAGCTGTTTGATGCCGTCGGGCGTGATCAACCGGCACTCACCGAGGTCCAGGTACGTCAGCTTGGGATACTTCGCGATGATCCCCAGCCCCTCGTCATCGATCGAGGTGTCCCGGAGTTCCAAGCGTCCCATTTCTTTCGCGTCGGCGATTTGCCGAATGCCTTCGCCGGTCACGTCGCAGCCGCGGATCCGCAGCCGCCGCAGCTTTTTCAGCCCCGCCAGCGATGCCATGCCTTCGTCGTTGATCTTGGTGTAATCCAGTTGGATCTGCTCAAGCGTCGGGATCTTGGCGAACACGTGCAAGGTTTCATTGGTCAACGACGTGCAGTAGTTCGCGTTAAAGGATTTCAGTGGCAGTCCGGCGAGTTCTTTGACGCCGGTGTCGGTCACCTTTGATTTTTCCAGCTGCACGTCCTGCAGCGATTTCAACTTGGCCAGGGCGTTCATGCCGGCGTCGCTGATGTTGGTGTTTCGCAGATCGATCATCCGCAGTTTTTGCAGCGGCGCCAGCTTTTGCAGGCCTTCGTCCGAGACGCCGACGCGACGCAGAGAAAGCACCTGCAGCCGGGGCAGTTTCGCAACCACATCCAGCGAGTCATCGGTGATCGCCGAATCGGTGAAATCCAACCGCTCCAGCCG
Source organism: Stieleria mannarensis (assembly GCF_014154935.1). Classification (GTDB taxonomy): domain Bacteria; phylum Planctomycetota; class Planctomycetia; order Pirellulales; family Pirellulaceae; genus Stieleria; species Stieleria mannarensis. The sequence continues at coordinate 16,571 of NZ_JACEHH010000051.1, read as the reverse complement.
CTGCATTTCGGCCAGCACGTCCAAGCCTTTGTCGGTGATGCCGGGGCCGCTGAAGCGAGCCGTTTTGACGTGCGGCAATCCGGCCAGGTTGGCGAAGGTGTCGCTGACATCGGAATCGCTGGCCACCGAAACGGACACGACTTGTCCGTCGCTATTGGTCTCCATCAGGTAACCGGCCGCTTCCAGCTCGGCAACGGCCTGGGGATCGTCCTTTTCCACCACGGGTTTTTCGGCGCTTTCGGCAGCCGCCGCGTCCTGTTCTGCCGCTGCTTGAGCAGTGTCCGATTCTTGGGGCGGCATCTTGTCGGGGGCACATCCGACGAGCGTCAGGCCTACTGCGGCAAGGCCGAGCGAGTGGGTCAATCGGAAGGGGAGGCAGCGTTTCATTGCGATCAAGGGATTTGGTTGGGGGGGCGAGCGGGGCAAAGTGAATGTTCCGTCGTGGACGCTCCAATGTGACAAATCGGGCGTCGATTGACAACGAACTCTGCGGGGGGAACGTTGTTTATTAGCGGGCTTCGGGTTATCCTTGCGGGGCTGTTACGTCTTACTAACTGCGCATTCGGCAGCGTTGGCAGGCAAGGACGGCTCCCACCCCACCCCCACCTTCAGCGCCGCTCGCTTTGACGCCTTGCAACCAAGTCATTTCCAACTCAAGGAATTTTTGCATGACCAAACGGACCAATCGCCGTGATTTCCTCGGCCGTACCGCCGCCGCCGGCGCGGTAGGAGTCGGCTACTGGACGGGAACCTCGCCTGTTCTGAAAGCTCAAGAATCAGCCCTCCAGGGGCTTAGTGCGGCGTGCATCGGTGTCGGCGGGAAAGGTGGCAGCGACACCAGCCACATCGCCGAAAACGGCGTCAACATCGCCGCCCTGTGCGACATCGACGGCGACACCGTCAACAAGAAGGCGCGTGAGTTTCCCGATGCGGAAAAGTTCAGCGACTTTCGTGAAATGCTGGACAAGGTCGGCGACAAGATCGATATCGTGACCGTCAGCACGCCCGACCACACCCACGCCGCGGCGGCCGTCCGGGCGATGCGGATGAAGAAGCACGTCTATTGCCAAAAACCGCTGACCTGGTCGATCGGCGAAGCCCGTCTGATGCGCGAAACCGCCGAGCAGATGGGCGTGGTCACGCAAATGGGCAACCAAGGCACCAGCGAAGACGGACTGCGGACGGCCGTCGAAGTGATCCAAAGCGGCGCGATCGGCGATGTCAGCGAAGTCCACGTGTGGTCCAACCGTCCGGTTTGGCCGCAAGGCCAGGGACGCCCTGAAGGCGAAGACCCGATCCCGGAAAACCTGAACTGGGACGCCTGGATCGGCCCGGCGCCGATGCGTCCGTTCAAAAAGGGCGTCTACCACTCCTTTAACTGGCGCGGCTGGGTCGATTTCGGAACCGGCGCCCTGGGAGACATGGCCTGTCACACCACCAACATGCCCGTCATGGCGCTGAAATTGTGGGACCCCGTCGCCGTCACCGCGGTCAAAAACCCCGGGATCTTCGAAGGCGAAACCTATCCGGCCAGTAGCGCGTTGTTGTTCGAATTCCCCGAACGCGAAGGTCTGCCGGCCTGCCAATTCTATTGGTATGACGGCGGCGAATTGCCCCGCGAAGATCTGATCAACAAGCTTCCCAAACGCTTCCAAGAACGCATCGCCAAGCAACGCGAAGGCGGTCGCAAGACCAGCGGCGCGTTGGTCGTCGGCAGCAAAGGCATGGTGTTCTCGGCAAACGACTATGGTGCCCAGTTCGACATCCTGCCCGAAGACGATTTCGCGGACTACAAGTACCCCGACCCATGGTTGCCGCGGATCCCGTTCAAGGCCGGTAACGACCAACGCCAGAAATGGGAGTTCGTCAGCACCATCAAGGGTGAATACGAACCCGGCACGATGTCCAACTTCGGCTACGCCGGACGCCTGACCGAAACGATCCTGGTCGGCAACCTGGCCCTGCGAGCCGGCGAAGGCAAGCGGATCGAGTGGGATGCGAAGAACCTGAAGAGCACCAACGTGCCCGAGGTCAACCAGTTCGTCGCACGCGAATACCGCAGCGGCTGGGAACTGTAGCCGCCTCGGCGCTAGACGCATCGAGTGAGGACAACACCCTCCCTGGAAGGGAGGGTGCGGTTTTTAACCTCTGAAGTTACAGGAGTTGACGCCTTCACCCTCCCCCTGGGAGGGTCGCGGAGGAGTGTGCGACGACGCGGGGAGGGTTCGTTGTGGCGCAGAAGAACTCAACCACCACGAATCAACCCTCCCCTCGCTACGCTCGACCCTCCCTGCCAGGGAGGGTTAATTTGAAAAACCGCATGACCTCGGAAGGCAGGGTTGATCCGTAGCGTTAGAGTGCACTCGAGCCACCGAAAGCCCTTCTCCTTTGGATCGGCCAAAAAATGAGTTTTTTGGCAGACCTTGGATCACACTAGCGGAATCGCGAATCTCGCACCGTGCGGGCCGCCGATGCCCCATTGCGGGCGACAATCTCTTTCAGCGTTGGAACGGTCACGCCCCGCTTGAACCCTTCGACACGCAGGGCACGCTCGTAGACCGGCAGCGGAAAATACGGACTCTTGCGACGGGCGTAGCGTTCCAGCGCCAACACCACCCGTTTTTCCAGCTTGTTCTGGTCGACCAGTTTGACGATCTCGCGGACATACTGGCGCTGATCGTCGGTCGTCGCGCGCAGTCGGCTGATCAAATAGTCGTCCAGGGCCGCCCCTTGCGTCGGAACCACGACGGTGGAGTTCGTGATGCCGGTTTGGGCGGCGGCGCTGCCGACAAACCCGGCGGCTGCCAGCGGTAGCGCCAATGCGACAGCGGTCATCCATGCAGACAGTTTCATCAGGTGTGTGGTGGGTTCGAGGAAGCGTTCGAAAGATGCGGAATGCACGCGAGAGTGGACTGCTACCAAATCCGCGTCGGCCGATTCAAGGCGGACCCGGTTTTGACATGGCCACGCTCGCCAGAGTGTGGAAAGCGTCTGAGAACCACCGTCTGACAAAGGTCGCGACGCGTGACAGACAATCGGTGCCCCCGCATCGCCAACCCGCCCCCTTGCTAGCAACACCTGGGTAATCTGCGGGTTTTGTTCGTTTGCGATTTGGAATCCCTGGTATCGGTCGCACGGATTGTGTGTACCGAGCCGATCACAACGTCGATGGAAAACGTGTGCCAGAGAATCCCGCTGTGGGCGGCGACGTGGACGCCAGGTTGAAGGATCGACCGAGGCATCAGCGAGCGCCGCCCGCGACTCTGGCCGGACATATCAGAGGGCGTCGTCAGATCTCGAATCACGTTTCGTGATTTTGGCGCAGCCACACAAGCAAGATGCCCAAAAGGACTCGGCGATGAACCGTTGGTTATGGATTGGATCGTTGGCCGGTTTGCTCGTTGTCAGCACCGGATGTTTACATAATCACACCCGCAACAACTGCTCCTCGGGCGCTTGCTCCAGCGGCACCGGTCTGCTGGGCAAACTTGGCGGCGGCAGCTGCAATTCGTGTGGCAGCGGTTGCCGAACGGGGTGTGTCCCCGGCAACATCGGCTGGCAGCAGGGGGGGCTGAACTACAGCTCGCATCTGGGGCCGGGGACGATGGGGCATCGCGGCAACACAACGACCAGCCAGAATTTCACTCCCGGACCGCCGACCGGCCAGGTCGCCTACCCGTACTACACCGTGCGTGGTCCGCGTGACTTCCTGCTGAACGATCCGCCGACCATCGGACGGTAAGTCCAGGGATGCGGTAAGTGCCAGGGACACGGACGCGAGTCCGAACGACACATCGGCGGATCGCGACGTATAATGACGCCACACAGACGGAGTTCTCCCAGGGGGGCTCCCTCGGTTGGCGGTCGGACGGTCGGAGGATGGATTCGGCAGACGTCACGTTTTTCACAGCGGAAATCCTGCCCGCTCGAAAGTCGACTTGAGTTCCGCTACCGTAATCGCCGCGATCGTTGCATGATCGATCGTGAACCAGGTGTCGCCCTGGACGCTCTATCTTTTTTTGCGTGGCCCCCTCTGTTTCCAAGCACACGCGTGAGGTTGTTGTGGCATCCGACGTCCGATTGAAAGAACAGCTGCCGCGTTTGACCGAGCGCATCGTGGCGACTTACACGCCCGACGATGCGATCAATCACCTCGGCCACTGCCCGCTTCCCAACTACGAAGCGGTCATCGAAATCCTGTTGAACATCAAGGACATTTTGTACCCCGGCTATCGTCGCAAGGTGGGGCTGCACGCCGGCAACATTTCCTACCACGTCGGCAGCACGATCGATGCCCTGCACGACCAGCTGACGACGCAAATCGCTCGTGCGCTGCGTCACGAGGACCGCGTCCGCAACAAGCACAACGACTGCGAAAGCGAGACGGATTTCGAGGCCAAGGGCCAGGCGATGGCGATCGAGCTGTTGGAACGCATCCCGGATCTGCGGAAGACGTTGGCCACGGACGTCCAAGCGGCCTTCGACGGCGATCCGGCCTGTCAAACGACCGATGAAGTCGTGTTTTGCTACCCCGGCATCGAAGCGATCACGGTCTATCGCATCGCCCACGAACTGGTCCGCTTGGACGTTCCGTTCATCCCGCGAATGATGACCGAATGGGCCCACAAACAGACCGGCATCGACATTCATCCCGGTGCGACGATCGGCGCGTACTTCTTCATCGATCACGGGACCGGTGTGGTCGTCGGCGAGACCTGTGAGATCGGCGAACACGTCAAGTTGTACCAGGGGGTGACGTTGGGCGCCCTGAGCTTCAAAACGGATGAGAGTGGCACATTGATCCGGGGCCAAAAGCGGCACCCGACGATCGAGGATGGAGTGGTCGTTTACGCCAACGCGACCATCCTGGGTGGCCGAACCGTGGTGGGCCGTGATTCGGTGATCGGATCGAGTGTCTGGATCACCCGCAGCGTCTCGCCCAAAACCACCGTGGTGTTGGAACAGCCCTCGTTGAAGGTCCGCGGCTCGGCGGCGGCCGACGCGGTCGACGAACACGTCAATTACCAGATTTAGCTGGACTGCGCCACATCGTCCAAGAATTCGCGTGAATTGCAGAGCATGCGTAGCTAGCTTCGCCGGAAGGTGGAGACCCGCGGATTCCCACGCTCGGGCGAGCGGCACGACGGCACAGCGATCTGGCGGCGGACCGATCCGGGAAAAAGCCATGTTCCCTTGGGCCAGGGTTGGCTGATCAAGTAAAATCTCGCCGCCGGACTGATTCACACCGCCCCCTTCGCCGATTCCCGCGAGTTCGATGACCGAATTGACACCGTTTGATGCCATCACCCGCACCAGGATTGTCTTTGGGCAGGGCGTTTTCTCTCGGCTCGGTGAGCTGGCCGCAGGGTTTCGCCCCCAGTGCGTGCTGGTCGTCAGCGACGCGGGGATCGTCGACGCCGGCCACTTTCAACACGGCGTCGACAATCTACGCGCGGCCGGATTGCACGTCGAATCGTTCCACGACTTCGCCGAAAACCCCACCTCGGCGATGGTCGACGCCGGGGTCGCCAAAGCCGCCCAGGTCAAACCGGACCTGCTGATCGGTCTCGGCGGCGGCAGCAGCATGGATTGTTGCAAGGGAATCAATTTTGTTTATTCCGGCGGCGGAACGATTCACGACTACCACGGGGTGGGCAAAGCGACCGCGGACATGTTGCCGATGATCGCCGTCCCGACGACCAGCGGCACCGGCAGCGAAGCCCAATCGTTCGCGTTGATCAGTGACGCCGAAACCCACGTCAAAATGGCCTGCGGTGACCCCAAAGCGGCCTGCCGAATCGCGCTGTTGGATCCCGAGCTGACGCTGACCCAGCCCCGCAGCGTGACCGCACTGACGGGCATCGATGCGATCTCACACGCGATCGAAACCTACGTGACCAATCGACGTAACCCGATGTCGATCACCTACTCGCGCCGCGCCTTTGGACTGTTGGCCGAAGGATTCTCGCGGGTGCTGCAATCCCCCGACGACATCGACGCCCGCAGCCGGATGCAGCTCGGCGCCTGCTTTGCCGGCATGGCGATCGAAACCTCCATGCTCGGTGCCGCCCACGCCACCGCCAACCCGCTGACCGCCCGGCACGACATCACCCACGGCCAGGCGGTCGGATTGATGTTGCCCGCCGTGATTCGCCTGAACGGTCAATTCCATGGCGACTGGTACGCGGAATTGCTCCGCGACGTCGACCCGACGGTCGGCGAATCGGAGGCCCCGGATCGCTTGGCCGAGATGGTCACCGGCTGGCTCGAGCAAGCCGATTTGGCGACCAGCTTGAACGCGTTGTCGATTCCGGCCAGCGGGATCGAAAGCTTTGTCGAAGAAGCACTCAAACAATGGACCGGCACCTTCAACCCGGTCCCGCTGGACAAAACCAATGCCGAATTGCTGTATCGCTCGGTGGCCTGACCGACGCCGCAAGCAGCGATTCAAGAGGTTTTTCGATTGATTGAAGTCGAAAAACAGGAGACTTCACTCAATGCCTTCCAACCACTTTGACGCCGACGGCAACGTCCACATGGTCGATGTCTCCGACAAACGCGTCACCAAACGCATGGCCACGGCGTCGTCACAGATCGCGATGAACGCCCAGGCGGCCGAACTGGTGCGTCAGGGAACCAGCCGCAAGGGCGATGTGCTGGCCGTCGCCCGGCTGGCGGCCATCGCGGCAACCAAGTGGACACCCCACCTGATCCCGCTCTGTCATGCGATCCCGATCGAATCGGTCGACGTGCAATTTCAGTGGGCCGAACATCCGTCAACGTCGGACACCTCTCTACCCCGGCCGGCCGACCAGCTGATCTGCCGGGTCACCTGCACCACCTCGGGAAAAACCGGCATCGAAATGGAAGCGTTGACTGCCGCCAGCGTCGCATCGCTGACGGTTTACGACATGCTGAAATCCGTCGACCGGGCCATGCAGATCGGCCCCACACAGCTGGAAGAGAAATCCGGCGGCCAGTCGGGCTCCTTCGTGCGCCAGCCCCAACCCCAGGGCTGATGCGACCGATCGTCGCCCCCCGGTACCTCGGCCCCCATTGTTTTGGTTGTCTCTGGTTTCTAAATGCGGTTTTTCAGGGTATGACTTGACGGCCAGACCCAATCCCCGCAACGACGCGCAAGACCATGGACGCTTCTGAGACATTTCGAGACCGATCCGACACGGTTCAAGTCGACGCCCACTACCGGGCCGGCGACACCCGTTCTGGCGGCTCCCGCTCAGGTGGCTCGGTTTCGGGTGGCTCGGTTTCGGGTGGCTCACGTCCTGGCGGCTCGCGAGCTGGTTCCCCCCCAGCCCCGCCGGCCGCCGCTTTGCTGCAACGGCTTTACGCCCCGATCCTCAGCCCGCTGGCGGAAGTCGAAGCGCGCTTGCGGTCGGAATTGCAGAGCCCGCTCGAAGAGGTCTCGGCGCTGCTGCGTCACGGAGTCGCCTTGGGCGGCAAACGGCTCCGGCCGGCCATTCACCTGCTGATGGCCGAAGCCCTGGGTGGGGTCCGCTCCAGCAACGTTGTGATCGGAGCGGTGCTGGAAATGGTTCACACGGCGACATTGGTGCACGACGACGTATTGGACGAAGCCGCGACGCGCCGCCACGTCCCGACGATCAACGCCCAGTGGAACAATCACACCAGTATCTTGCTGGGCGATTATCTGTTCGCCCAAAGTTTTCAGTTGGCCGCAACGCTTGAAAACACCCGCACGTGCCAGTGGGTCGGACAAGCCGCGCGGTTGGTTTGCGAAGGGGAATTGCGCCAGGTGCTCGGCCGTGACGACGTCGAAATCGACCGCGACACCTATTTCGAAATCATCCAGGGAAAAACCGCCGAACTGTGTCGCGTGGCCTGCTCCCTGGCCGCCGCGGAGGCGGGTTGCGATGCCGACACGATCGCGCGACTGGCCGAATACGGCAACAGCCTGGGGATCGCGTTCCAGATCGCCGACGATTTCCTGGACCTGTGGGGCGACGACCACACCGTCGGCAAGACGTTGGGAACGGATCTGGACCAGGGCAAGATCACGCTGCCGGTGATCCGGCTGTTGGAAACCGCCACGCCGACGAACCGACAAGCGATCTTAGAGGTGCTGCGAGGCCCGGCCGCCGACCGCCACGCCCAGATCCGAGGCTGGCTGGATCGGTCCGACGCCAGGGAATTCACGGCACGCACGGCGGCCGACTTCAAACAACGCGCCCTCGACGCGATCACCGAATTGCCCACCGGCGCCGCCAAGAATTGCTTGACCGAAATCGCCGAATTCTCCATCCAACGCTCGTTCTGATTCAGACCGCTCGGTCACGCGAGCATGCTCACGGCAACAAGCCGTTCATCGCGCCGGCTGCTTTAGCCTCGCCCGCACACCAACCTTCTCCCGCGGACCATCCTCGGCACGCTCGACGGCATGGATGCGATCGGTCTGGCCTTGCAACCAATAGCGTTTGCCCCGGGGAGCCGAGAGACGCTGCAGATGCGGTTTGCGAATCATCTGCACCGAACAGGGCGGGCATTGATCGGCGCGGAGTTCGACTTGGGTGTGCTTGTCGGTGCCCCATTGCCGAAGCCGCCGCAGCAGTGCCGGGGCGATCGGCTCCTGGCGGCTTTCCGCCCGCGCGGCGACCACCGATTCATCTTCGCTCATCAACAACAACCGCCGCACGTCCTCCATCCGCATCTCGGAGTCGCTCTCCTGGATAAACACGAGTTCGCCGGTGGCCCGTTCCAAGCCCGTTTGCCCGGCCGCTTCCATCCCGCGCGGCCGGTCGTGACGCGCGATCCGCACCTGGGGGTACTTCACATGCAGCATCTCCAGAATGTCGCGTGTGTCGTCACGGCTGCCGTCATCGACAACGATCACCTCGGCCAATTCACTGGTCAGATCGACCAGCCCCTCCAGGACGCTTTCCACCCGCTGCGCGATTTCATCCTGCCGATCACGGACCGGCAGAACGATGGACAATCTTGTCGGCGACATGAAGGAAAACCCCTATGAAGGAAACACCTGCTCGGCAAACGCTGCCTCGCAAACGCTGAACAAACATCGCTGCCCGGGTTATCGTCCGCCGCACGGCGGTGCCTTCAGCGACCACTTCGGGGCGGGCCTTTCGTCGGCAAGCCCCGTGACAGTCGTTCCGTTTATGACGAATCTGCTTATAATCTTCCCCTCCCGTCTTCAACCCTCCCCGGAAAACTCACCGTGATCGATGTCTCCACCGCTGTTGATTTCTCTCGTGGCACCGACGGACTGTTGCCGGTGATCGCACAAGACGCCGACAACGATCGCGTTTTGATGATGGCGTGGATGAACGAAGACGCGTTCCGGGAAACGCTGGCGACCGGCCAGGCGGTTTACTACAGCCGCAGCCGCAAATCGCTTTGGCGCAAGGGCGAAACCAGCGGACACCGCCAACGTGTTCAAGAGATTCGCGTGGATTGTGATCGCGACACGATCCTGCTGCGGGTCAATCAAACCGGCGCCGCCTGCCACGAAGGCTACGAGAGTTGCTTCTTTCGCTCGGTCGCCCCCCAAGACGCCTCGCTGAGAGTCGTCGACCCGCGGTTGGTCGACCCCAAAGACGTTTATGGCAAGTAGTGGGATACGCTTCCAGCCTGTCGATGCCGGTTTGACAGGCTGGAAGCCTATCCAAAGATCACAATCACTTGCCCCGGAAGCACCGCACCACGCCTTCATCGTCGGCGACGAACAACTCGCTGTCGGTGACCGCAACGCCGGCGACGAAGCTGCCGCGAATTTCGTAGGTCCACTTCACGGTCCCGTCGGCCAAGGCCAATCGCAACAATCGGCCGTCGGTCGCGGGGATCCAAACATCTGCACCGGCGATCACCGGGGACGCGTCGGCAAAACGCCGCAGCGTATGTCTCCAAAGACGCTTTCCCGTTTTCAGATCGAGCGCATCGACCTGTTTCCGCTGGCTGCTGACGACCGCGACGTCCGCCGAGATCGCGGCACTGTTGCGATACTCCTGAGCCTGCAGGGGATCTTCGTAGCGCCAAAGTTGTTGCTTGTTCTTCCAATCAAACGCGAACACGGAACCGTCGTGGGTGGGCAGGATCGCCAGATCACCGCGGACCGCCGGCGTGCTCCCCGTGGGCCCTTCCAGCGGCAGCGCGTCCCCGTCGGCCTTGCCCGTCTTCAGATCGACCACATGCAATTTCGCATCGCAGCCGCCGAGAAAGGTTCGGTCGCCCGCGATCGTGGGCGAACATTGGATCTGGTCTTCGGCGGCATAGGTCCAAACCGGATTTCCCGTCGCCAATTCGAAACAGTACAGCTTTCCATCCTGACAGGCGACCAAGACCTTGTCGCCGTATATCGCCGCCGAACCGCTGATTTCGCCATCGGTCGTCGCCGTCCAAAGTTCCTCGCCGTCCGAAGCGGAGATCGCGTAGACGTTACCGTCGTAATCACCGATGACCAACCGGTCCCCCGCGATCACCGGCGATGCCAGAAACCCGGTCCCAAAGTCCTTGCGCCATCGCTCCTGTCCGTCGCTGCGAGCCAAACAATAGATTTTGCCCATCACGTCGGCGACGTAGACGCGATCACCGACGACGATCGGAGTCGCTTCGACCGCGTCATCGGCATTGAATTCCCATGCGACCGCCAACTCATCGGGCAACTGGGCCGTCGTCGCTCCCGATGCCGCCGCGTCGCCACGCGGAAAACTCCAGTCTGCGGCCGAGCAGGCGCTTCCCAGAACGGCCAGTCCGATTCCCGCAACAAGCAAGCTTTCGAATCTGCGAATACAACGCCGACGAGTCGAGTTGCCGCATGCAGTCGTGGATTTGTTCAGGAACAGTTTTCTTCGCATCGTGTTACACATCAATCGGGGCAGGGGCGGCGGGGGCGGCGGGGAAATTGAGACAAAGTCGCGAGTTCGACGCACAAAACGCCAGGGCGATGGGGTAAACGCAAGTTCAGGACCGCCTAAGCACGCCGGGCAGGCGGACCGATCCGTGATTTTTATTCGCATTGGAAGGACAATTCGCGCGAGCCTCCGGACTTGCGATCGCGTCGATGTTGCGGTCACGCCGATGGGGCGCACCGAGACGTTGCCCCCCGATGAATTAAAATGCACCCCTGACCGTTGCATCCGCCGCGACCTATTATACGCGGGCGGCACGCCAGACAGTAAACTCTTCGATGAGCCCCCCCGCCGGCGACCGCCGCAGGCATCACTTCACCACCTCCCTTCCTCTGATTTCGATACCCTATGATTTGTGTCAGTCTCGGTCGCAGTCGCCACACCCGGATGATTGGCGAACACAAGCATTTGGTTGAACAAGGCGCCGAACTTGTGGAATTGCGGCTGGACTATGTCGGCCGAGCCGTCAATTTAAAACGTCTGATGGACAACCGCCCCGGGCCGGTCGTGATGACCGTCCGGCGGCGTCAGGACGGGGGGCGTTGGACGAAAAGCGAGCAAGATCGATTGATGCTGCTGCGATCGGCGATCGTTGCCGGGGCTGAATACGTCGACATCGAAGCCGACGTGGCGGCCCAAATCCCACGCTACGGCAACACCAAACGCATCATCAGCTACCACGATTTCTCCGGCACCCCGGACAATCTGGAAGACCTGCACGCGGCGATGGCCGAGGAAGACGCCGACATCGTCAAGATCGCGACGATGGCCAATTCCTTTGCCGACAACGTCCGCATGTTCGACCTGATTCGCAACGCCAAGATCCCCACGATCGGGATCTGCATGGGCGAAATCGGAACGATCACCCGCATCCTGGCCAACCGATTCGGCGCCCCGTTCACCTACGCCACCTACAGCACCGACAAAAAGATGGCGCCGGGACAGCTGAATTGGAAGGAGATGAACAGCCTGTATGACGTCAAAAACATCAACGCGGACACCGAACTGTTCGGCGTGATCGCCGACCCGGTCGCCCACAGCTACAGCCCGCTGGTGCACAACACGGCCTTCCAGGCCGAGAAAATGAACGCACGCTATCTGCCGCTGCGTGTCCCCCACGATGACCTGCACCACTTCATGGACAGCGTCGACAAAGTCGGACTCCGCGGGATCAGCATCACCATCCCCCACAAAGAACGCTCGCTGGACTACTGCACCCAAGCCGAAGCGAGTGCCAACGGGATCGGTGCGATCAACACCATGGTTTTTCACGAAGGCGAACGACTGGGGTACAACACCGATTACCGCGCCGCGATGGACTGCATCGTCGAAGTCCTGGAACGAAAGGATGTGCCGCGGGAGAACGCATTGCAGGGCGTCACCGCGTTGGTGCTGGGCGCCGGCGGCGTGTCCCGCGCGATCGCTTGGGGTTTGCGACAACGCCAAGCCGACGTCGTGATCGCCTCGCGGACCGAAGAACGCGCCCGGCTGCTGGCTTCCGAAGTCGGTTGTCGCTTCGTGCCCTGGGAAGACCGACACAATCAAAAGGTCCAGTTGCTGATCAACGGCACCCCCGTCGGCATGCACCCCGACGTCGACAAATCCCCCTTCAACGGGTCGGCGCTCAACCAATTCATGGTCGTCTTTGACACCGTGTACAACCCCGAAAACACCTTGCTAGTGAAGTACGCCAAACGAGCGCAGTGCCGGATCATCACGGGCATCGACATGTTCGTCCGCCAGGCGGCCTATCAGTTCAAATTGTTCACCGGCAAAGACGCACCGGCGATGCTGTTGCGAAAAACGATCAAGCAAGCGACCAACCCGGTCCAGCTGCACTGACGATCCAAGGGTTAGGTCACTGCATTGAACGACAACCAATCTGAATCCCAGCCAGAATCCCAGCCAGAATCCCAGCCGCCGCTGGCGTCGCCCCAGTTGCGCCAGGCACTGCCCGGCGACGCCCCGGCGATCCACGCACTGTTGCGTCCCTACGTGATGCAGCGACTGTTGCTTTCGCGAACCCATGCCGAACTGATCGAACTCACCCGGCACGGCTTCGTCGCCATGATCAACGAACCCCCACGGGATGTTTCACCGGATGGTCTGTGGGGCGACGAAGCACCGCCAGCCGAAGCGTCCGGCGACGTCGCGGCGGCCGAGGAACCCGCCCCACGCTGCGTCGGGTTTTCCGCGGTCGAAGTCTACAGCCCCAAGCTGGCCGAACTGCAATGCCTGGCCGTGCACCCCGATTTCCAGCGTTTCGGCGTCGGCCGTCGCCTGGTCCAGATGTGTGTCGACCGCGCCAGGGACCTGGGCATCATGGAAATCATGGCCATTAGCTCCTCCGATCGGTTCCTGGAGAACTGCGGCTTCCACTACTCGCTTCCCGACCAGAAACGAGCCCTATTCCAACAGCTCCGGCCGCGACCGTACGAGGACCGGAGCTAGGGCGCAATCGACGAATCAACCCTCCCTGACAGGGAGGGTCGAGCGCAGCGAGGGGCATAAGCATCAAGTTAAGACTTCACCCTCCCTGACAGGGAGGGTCGAGCGTAGCGAGGGGAGGGTTGAACCGTGGTGTCTGAGCACCTCCCGGCCACAGGGAAACCTCCCTACTTCACCATCTCTTCGATCGCGGCGTCCAGTTCGGCGGCACGGACGTTGTGCCGGACGACGGTGCCGTCTTTGTCGACCAGCATCATCGTCGGCAACGTCTGGACGCCGAAGGCCTTTGACAGCCGGCTCGATTCCAAGCCGCCTTCTTCGAACAGCTGAATCCACGGCAACCGGTTTTCGCGGACAAAGCCTTCCGCATCGGCGCGACGCGCATCGACGTTGATTCCGACCAGCGTCAACCCTTGCCGCTTGTAGCGGCCCTGCAATCGGCTCAGCAGCTTCATGTCCTGCTTGCACGGTTCGCACCAGGTGGCCCAGTAATGGATGACCACCGGTCGGCCGCGGAGCGCCGACAGCTTGAACGTCTTTCCGTCCAGCGTGGCGCCTTCGAGTTCGATCTTGCGGCCCACCGACTCCAGCCGCCGCACCGCACCGGCCGCCTTCTCGCCCGCTTCGGTGCCCTTGTAACCGTCGCGCACCTTGCGGTAGTACGCCAACGCGTCTTTCTCCTTGTCCTCAAACTCTTTGGCCAGCGCCAGCTGCAACATCGCCTGGGCGGCTTCGAGCGTGCGGGGATGCGAATCGACAAAATCGGCCAGCGACTGCAGGTACCATGTTTGGACCTTTTCGAAATCCGCATCCGGAGTCTGTTTCAGGAAGTACTCGGCCTGGATCGCCTGGTAATCGGCATAGGCGGCCAGCGCCTCGTTGGAGCGGGCGAATTTATCCGAAACGCTTTTCAAGCGATCCAGCCCCTTGGGGTATTGCCCGCTTTGCACCGCGACGCTGACGGTGTCGACCAATTGGCGTGTCCAGGTCGCCCGGTCTTCGTCGTTGCCGCTGGCGGTGATCAGCTTTTCGACCAATTCGGCGCGGGCGGCGTGCAACGCGGGCAGTCCGGCTTCCCCGGCCGACGCCAGTTTTTGGTCCAGTGACTCGAGCTGGGTGACCAGGTCCTGGAGCCCCGAATCGGTGCTCGGCATGGCCGCCATGGCCACTCCACCGGGCGTGAAGAACAGCCCGCCGGTTTGCGTCAACGCGCCGTCTTGGCCGCCGACGTTGGGCAGGGTCACCATCCGCCAGCGGTCGTCGACCTGAACCAGCGTGCCGACCATCAATTGGCCGCTCTGGCCGCCGTTTTCGTACATCGCGACGACGTTTTCATAGACCACAACGTCTTTGGTCGAACCGCCCGTCCCCTCGGGAACCAACCCGGGCGCGGGGGCGGCGAATTGCAACCATTCGGTTTCGGGGCCGATCGCGGTTTGATCCTTGGCCAATTCTGCAAAATTGCGGGCGGCCAGTTTCGCTTTCATCTCCAGCTCGGCCAGTTTGGCTTCGCCCAGCCCCAACGCTTCCAGCTCGGACGGCGTGGCGAGCAGTCGGGCGAACCGCCGCGGGTCCTTCTCACGCAGTGCGGCGACGACTTCGGCGGAAACCTCTTCGGCGGAAATCCGTCGCCAGGAATCGATCCGGCCGTCTTCATCCTGGTCCAGTCCCCAGCGGGTGCCGCTGTTGCCCAGCCAGCGATACTGGTCGGCCTTTCCATTGAAATCGGCGTCGATATCGCGATAGGCCTCCACGCCATAATTGAAATACGACCACAAATCAATTTTCTTGTCGCCGTTGGTATCGACAAACCGGCGCAGCATTTGGCCGTCCGGGGCCACCACTTCCCAGCCGTTTTGGCCGGCCACGGTGATGTCGTTGACCGTGCACTTTGCGACCTTTTCGGCAGGCACGATTTCATAGGTTGCGTCGGGTTGAAGCGGCTTGAGCGCGAGTGCCTGGGCGGCGGTCGGGCTCTGCGCCCGAGCCGCGCGGTGCGCCCCGGCAAACAGCGCCGTCGTCACCGCAAAAACACCGAGCCACAGCCAGTTGCATGGCCAATTCCGCCGCCTCGCGGGCGTCGCGACAGACTTCTCGCAGCGCCGCGATCGACGTCGCGTTTGGGGGTCTACCAGGGCTGGTCGCCGAGTGGAACGATCCATCATCTTCACGGGTGTCCAATAGAGTGGGAGGGTTGATACGCCGAGTATTTTGACCGAACCTCGGCATTTGTTGGAATGTCGATTTAAGTGAAAAGGCACTTGTGCCGAATAAAACTGGTCCACCGCCAGCGAAACCACGCCAAAGCAAGCCCTTTGGCGACGATCGATGCGGTGGAAGGTGTCGATCGTGGAGAAGCTTTTTTCGCTCAGAATGCCAACTTGGCTTTGACAGCCCAATTGGTTCGCGTAAACTTCTCCCTCGCTCGACGGAACTTGCCGTCAGGGACGGCTCTGGCTGAACACTTGTTTGACAGGCACGACCCTGTCAACGCAAGCGATTGGCGAGCAAAACACGGGCGTGTAGCTCAGTTGGTTAGAGCGCGTCGCTGATAACGACGAGGTCCCAGATTCGAATTCTGGCACGCCCACTCGGCCCTTGGCCGAAACCCTCAACGCTGAAAAATCAGCATTGAGGTGCATCTCACCCGAGATGCGACCCGAAGGGGGTATAGCTCAGTTGGGAGAGCGCCTGCTTTGCACGCAGGAGGTCGTCGGTTCAAGTCCGTCTACCTCCACTTCGGTGAAACAGAAGAAAGGGATCAGCAGTCACGGCAAAATGCCGCCGGCACGCCGATCACAAGGGAATGAGCTTGCCATTGCGAGCAAATCATGTACCGCACCGGCCGACAGATGGCCTCGCGAGCCGTGATTGACCGGCATCGGCAATTTGCTAGAGCACATCGAGCACTCCAACCCCCTTCCTTTTTTCGCTCCCGCACGGGAAAAACCTCGTTGTGGGGCCGCGGTAGGCCGCGGCGGAAAACGAAGAAAAAGTTTTCTTGGTTTTCCGATGAAGAACGGTTGACGCCCACGGCTGTCGGCTCTATCTTCCCGCCTCGCTCGTGAGTGACCGCCCGCCGCAAAGTTCTGCGGCGGACGGCTGCACACGCGGCGTCCTTCGGTCCCAGCGACTCGGTCGCGAGGATCGGAGCACTGATTTTTGACAATTTGGTTGTTTGGTAATTGGCATCAGTAATCTGCCGATCGATCGGAAACGATTGAA
>NZ_JACEHH010000050.1 GCF_014154935.1 Stieleria mannarensis | reverse complement strand
ATCATTCTACTGACGCCGACGGCCTGGAAAGGACGTCGCACTTAGGAGTACTATTGCGGGCTGTCCATCTTTTCGTTGAGCAGCTTGACCGCGGTCTGGAAATCTTGGTTCTCCGGCTCCAGCCGGGCGGCTTTTTTGAGCTGCTCGAGCGCCGCGTCCAATTGGCCATCCAGGTACAGTAGTAACCCATAGCGGTACTGGATGCCGGCGATCTCGGGGGCGAGTGCGGCGTCGCGTGCCAGCAGCGGCAGCTCCTGTTTGCGGAGCGTTTTGACGCGACGCAGCAGTGCGTCGCGTTCGGATTCGGGGACGCCGGGGGCGATCTGTTCGAGCAAGGCCGCAAAATTGGTGCGTGCACCGACCGCCTTGGGCTCGACGCGGATCGCGGTTTGATAGGCCTCGATCGCTTCGCCATAGCGTCCCAGTTGTTCACAGATGCCGGCCCAGCCCATGTGCGCGCCGGCGCGGTCGGAGGCGGCCATGAATTCTTCGCGGACTTCGTTCAGCACGGCTTCCAACTGACTTCGCTCGGAGGGCGAAAGCTGACCGAAGGCAGGCGAGTTCAGCAAGGCACGTGCGGCCGAGGTGCGAACCAGACGGGAATCGTCGTCCAGCAGTTTCATCAACTTGCTCTTGCCGGTCGACGGGCTGGCCATCGCCAACACCGAGGCGGCGGTCGAGCGGACCAGCGGATGTTGGCCGGACTGGTCGGCCAGTTCGGCGGCAACGCGTGGTGCGGCGCGGCTTCCCTGTCGCGCGAGTTCGTCAAGCAAGGTGGCTTTGGCGATCGCCGGAACGCTTTCGTCGCCGAGCGTCAGCATTTCGATCGCCCGTTTGGCGGCCTGGGGATCGCCGCGGCGCAGCGGCACCAGGGCTTCGGCAAAATGCAGCGGTTTCTTGCGGGTCGGGCCGTACCATTTCTCGCAGGCGTCGTCACACCACTGGTCGGTCTGGCGAATCAATTCGGTGACCGTTTCGCCGTCGGTACCGATCGCGGCGGTGCCGTCTTGTTCGGCCGCCAGTAACCATTGCGAGTATTCCTTGGACTGGAATTCGTCGCGGTGCTCGGTGGCGATTTGCGGCAAGCGATCTTTGACGTGGCAATGGCTGCACGCGTTGGGGGTTCCCAGGCTGACCGACAGATCCGGTCGCGGGATTCGCAAGCTGTGGTCTCTCCGCGGGTCGACGTCCATGTAGGTCGTGTGCGGCATGTGACAGTTGACGCACTTGGCGCCTTCGCTGTCCGGTGCGTGGTGATGGTGCGCCGGGACGTCGTACTTGCCGGCGGCGTGTTGGTGACAGTTGGTGCAGGTTTCGTTGCCCGGGAATTTCAGCTTCAGCGAATGCGGATCGTGGCAATCGGTGCAGCGGATGTCTTTGTGGTACATCTTGCTTTGGATGAACGATCCATAGACGTAGACTTCGTCTTTGATTTGGCCGTCGCCGTGATAGGTCGCTTCGCCGAGTGTTTCCAAACGGTAGTGGTCAAAGTAATCGGGGCCGGCGGCAAAGTGCGGATCCATCACGCCGCGACGGCTGTGACAGGGGGCACAGGTTTGCAGCTGGGGCTCGGGATCGGCGCCTTTTAATTTGGCCAGTCCATAACCGTGGCGTCGGTCCCAAAACAGCGACTTCTTGTTGGCCAGTTCGACGTGCAGCGAGGCCGGGCCGTGGCAGGCTTCGCAGCTGACATCGATTTCGGAAAACGTGGTGTGGTAGGTGGCCGAGGCGGGATCGAAGTTTTGTTTCAGGTTGGTCGAGTGGCAATCGGCACACATCGTTTGCCAGCGTTGTGCGATACCGGTCCAGTGCAACGGATCGTCGGCGGCAAGCTTGTCGGCGACGTCCGGCGGTCGCAAGTAGAACCAGCGGTGGTCGCGGGAGTCCCAACTGATGCGGAGTACTTGTAGACGTGCGACGTCACATTCGGGCATGTCGTCGCTGCGATCGAATTCGACCATGTACTGTTGCAACGGGTAGACGCCGAAGACGTATTTGACTTCGAAGTCCTGCATCGTGCCGTCTTCGCCTTCGGTGTGGACCATAAAGCGTTTGCCGTCGCGGAACAGCCGGTTGACCAAGCCGTCGTGTTCGAACGTGACGTTGTTAAAATCGCCGAGTACGGTTTCGTCGGTGGCCAAGTCCATCGCTTTGTCGTGGTCCGATCCCAGGAAGGACTCGGTTTGTTCTCGGTGGCAATCGATGCAGGCGTTGCGGCCGACATAATGGCGAGGCGCCCCGACCGGTTCGGCCGACCAGTAATCGGCAAACACGCCGCCGGCGATCAGTGTGCCCAGGGCGGCAGCGGCGATCAGCCAACGCCGCGGCGGACGAGCGGCGTTCTTTTCAGCGGGACTGGGATCCGATGGCGGATTGGAACCATCACGCGGGGCGGGGGCACCAGATTCGGCGTCGCGTGTCGCTTGCCCGGCCGAGTTGGGGCGGCTGGATGATTTGCTTCGGCGGTCGGACAAGATGGCGTCAGGGGGTCTGTTGAGGAGGGGGGTGGGGCGTGTCGCTGCGGGATGGAGGCGACGTCTCGTCGGGGGGCAGTGACGCCTCGCCGGGGGAACGCGGCGCGTTCCCTTGCATCGAAACCGCAGATTGTTGCAGCAACCGAACCGCTTCGCTTCGCATTTGATGGATCAAGTACGTGCGATTTTCGCTTTTGGGTTCGATTTTGTCGAGCAACCGCGCGGATTTCAGAAGCATTTCCGCGGCGCGTCGACTTCGGCGGGCCGCCGGCGTGTCGGCGGCGTCTCGGGACCGGTTTGTGCTCGGCAGTTGGGGCTGACGCTTGGGATCGAGGGTCGATCCGTCCAGGACGCTGGGCGTGCTGCGCAACAGTTCCTTGAATTCCTCCGGCAGCACCCTGTCATCCGGTGCGGAATCGGCGTCCTCGCGACCGCCCTGCAGCAGGCGTGAAATCGCCCGCCGGGCGGCCGGGTTGTCCTTGGGCGGGTGGTCGGCCGGCAGCGGAACATCGGGCAGCAACAACACGTCGGTGGGCGGCGGCGCAGACAGCGATGCAGTCGGCGTCGCAGCAAGCGATGCCACAAGCAGGCAGGCGTGTACCAGAATCCCACCGGTGGCGGAGGACCAGATCGCAGGTCGAGCTCGCAAGGCGGCCATGGGTCAATCCAACTGAACAGGGAAGACAGGGGATGCGGCCGGGCAGAATAGCGTGTGTCGCGGTTTCAGGCCAACAACGATTTTGGCCTGGGGAAAACCTGTCGATGCGAGCCAATGTTTTTTCAAAAATCGTTCGGGCTTTGACGTCGCGAGGGTGGCGGTTGATCGTCCAAAATCTAGACTGTGTTGAGGATGGAGGTGGAATCCGGCGGACGGTTCAGCATTGCTGCGAACCTCGCTTCGGCCGCCCGCCATTAAACGCTTGAACGCTTACAACAGACCAGGCCCGTGATCGGCATCGGTTGATATGAATAGCTTTAGCTTGGACTACATCGACGATTTGTACGTCCAATATGTCCAGGATCCCGAGAGCGTCTCGGAGACCTGGCGACAGTATTTTGAGCAGTTCTTGGTGAGCTCTCCCGCGACGGCCAAGAAACGCGGCGCGAGCGTTTCGCAAAGCCCCCGCGCGTCGGTCGCACAATCGGCCGGGGCATCCAAACCCGGCGGGAACGGCGCCGCCGTGGCCCTGGCCGAGCGCAGGGGATCCACCGGCGACGAAGCGACCGATCAGGCGTTGTGGATGTCGCGGATGCAGGATCGTGTCAACCAACTGGTCCGCGAGTATCGCGTCCGCGGACACCTCAAAGCACAGCTCGACCCGCTGGGCATCGATCGCGGCGATCGGCCGGAACTGAGCCCCCAACGCTACGGGCTGAGCGAAACCGACATGCAGCGGCGGCTGGATTCGTCGGCCGTCGAACACGTCAAAGGTGACACGCTGGACGTCATTTTGACCAAGCTCCGCAATACCTACTGCCGTTCCATCGGCGCGCAGTTCATGCACATCGACAATCGCAACATTCGCGATTGGTTGCAGCAGCGGATGGAGAGCACCGAGAATCGGCTGGACCTGCCCCACGAAACCCAGCGACGGATTTATGCGCGGTTGGCCGACGCATCGATCTTTGAAGAATTCGTCCGCCGCAAGTTCGTCGGCGCCAAAACGTTCTCGCTGGAAGGTGCCGAGACGCTGATCCCGATGATCGACCTGGCGCTGGAAAAGGCCGGCGAGCACGGGGTCCAGGAAGTCGTCATGGGGATGGCCCACCGCGGTCGCCTGAACGTGATGGCGAACATCCTGAAAAAACGCGCGATGAACATCTTCTGGTCCTTCGACGACCCGAACCCGGAGATGAGTCGCGGCGGCGGTGATGTCCGCTATCACTTGGGATACAGCAGCGACTGGAAAACCGCACGCGGGGACCACCTGCACATCTCGTTGTGCTTTAACCCCAGCCACTTGGAATACGTCAACACCGTCGCGATGGGGCGCACCCGTTGCAAACAGGATCACCGCGGCGATACCGAGCGGCGCCAGGTGATGAACGTGTTGATTCACGGTGACGCCGCGTTCGCCGGGGAAGGCGTGGTCCAAGAGACGTTGAACCTGAGCGAATTGAACGGTTACCGCGTCGGCGGGACGCTGCACATCATCATCAACAACCAGGTCGGGTTCACCACCCTGCCGGCTCAGGGACGCAGCACGACCTACGCGACCGACGTCGCCAAGATGCTGCAGATCCCGATCTTTCACGTCAACGGTGAAGACCCCGAAGCGGTCGCCCAGGTCGTCTCGCTGGCGATGGATTTCCGCAACGAATTCCAACGCGACGTCGTGATCGATTTGTATGCGTTTCGTCGCTGGGGACACAACGAAGGCGACGAGCCCCGGTTCACCCAGCCACGGATGTACTCCGAAATCGATCGACGAGCCGGTGTCCGCGAGCAGTATCTCAATCGGCTCAAAGCTCTCGGGAAAATTACCGAGGAGGAAGCCGAGGAGATCCAAAAGGAACGCACCGAAAAACTGGAATCGGAATTCGACGCCAGCAAGAACCACCAGTTCGTTCCCGACACGCAAACCCTGGCCGCCAACTGGAGCGACTACTTCGGCGGGGTCGAACCGATCGAGCCGACCGACACGACGTTTGACGAAACCCGCCTGGGCGAACTGGTCGATGCGGCGACGCGATTGCCGGAAGGCTTTTCCCAGCACAAAAAACTGAAACGGTTGATCGCCAATCGTCGCGGTATGGCCGCCGGCGAAAAACCGTTCGACTGGGCCACCGCCGAACTGGCCGCATTTGCAACGCTGTTGTCCGACGGCCATTCGGTCCGGCTGACCGGCCAAGATTGCCAGCGTGGAACGTTCAGCCAACGTCACGCCGTCCAGCACGACGTCAAGACGGGCGAAACCTACATGCCGCTGGAGCACCTGGAGTCCAACCAAGCCCGCGTCGAATTGCACAACAGCCCGCTCAGCGAAGCCGGCGTGTTGGGCTTCGAATGGGGGTATTCGCTCGACGCCCCCGACAGCCTGGTGCTGTGGGAAGCTCAGTTCGGTGATTTCTGGAACTGTGCCCAGGTCATCGTCGACCAGTTCATCGCCAGTGCCGAAGACAAGTGGAATCGCTTGAGCGGATTGGTGATGTTGCTGCCGCATGGTTTCGAAGGCCAAGGCCCCGAGCACTGCAGCGCCCGCGTCGAACGGTTCTTGGCGATGACCGCCGAACACAACATCCAGGTCTGCCAGCCGACCACGCCGGCGCAATACTTTCACCTGTTGCGCCGACAAGTGATTCGCAAGTGGCGAAAACCCTTGATCGTGTTGACGCCCAAGAGCTTGCTGCGACACCCCGAAGTGGTCAGCGATCGCAAGGAGCTGGCCGAAGGATCGTTCGAGCGAATCCTGCGCGATAAAGACGTCGATCTGTCAAAGGTTCGCCGCGTGATGATGTGCACGGGCAAGATCTATTACGATCTGAAAAAGCGTCGGCAGGAACTCGAACGCGATGACGTCGCATTGATCCGTGTGGAGCAACTCTATCCGCTCGAAAGCGACGAACTGATCGCCGCCCTGGATGGCGTTCCCCGCGACGCGGAGATCTTCTTTGTTCAAGACGAACCGCGCAACATGGGCACGTGGCCTTATCTGAAGTTGAACTTCGGCGACGATTTCCAAGCCGCCGGTTGGACGCTGACCCCGATCACGCGCGCCGAGTCTGCCAGCCCCAGCACGGGAAGCATGGCGGCGCACCTGTTGGAGCAAAAGGAACTGATCGAAGCCGCCTTCGCCGGGCTGTAAGCCGACTTGCTTGGAGTGTTTTGACAGGTCGCTGCGTGGGACGTCGGTTGTCTTGCTGAGCGACTTTGTTAGCGCAGAAGGCTGTTTCACTATGCTGCGGAATTCATTCCGCAGCGCTTGCCCAAAGGGCATGCACATCCTTAGCCTGGGGTCAGTGGACCTGGGGTTACGCCCGGATTCGCTGGGGCTCATCCGGTCTCACCCCAGGCTAAGTTGTCCATCGCCGTTGGCGAACCGAGCGGAGTGGTCTTTGATCACGCACGTAACTTTGATCATGCACGGAACGACAACTACCAAATCCTTCAGTAACACAATCGACGTCCCGAGCAGCGACCGTGTGCGGCTAAAGCCTGGACACCAGCGCGACTGACGATCCTGCAAAACCTTTTACCCAAAAACGTTTTGCCATCAAACAGTTCGCGCATCGTTGATTCACGCGATGGGTTACAATCACCGCGGCGCCACGGTGACGCTTGGGGCAACCCGATTGGACTTCTCTTCATGGCCGAAGCACGGATGAACACGCTTTCTGTTAGCCAGCTATCAACACTTCGTTGGGATCTGGAGTCGGACATTCACGCTTACTCGCAACGTGGGTTTGGAGGCATCGGGCTTTACCGCCCCAAGCTGGACGATTATGGGGTGGAACGAACGATCGAGTTGTTGAGCGAGCATTCGATGGTGGCGACATCGTTGTCCTGGGGCGGAGGGTTCACCGGCAGCGACGGGCGTCCATTCGAGGATGCGGTTTCCGATGCCGTCAACGCGGTGATCCAAGCCGCGCGGCTGCGTGCCGGCACATTGATCGTGTTGGCCGGTGGAAAAAACAATCACATTAAAACCCACCTTCGTCGAACACTTTGCCAAGCGCTCGTTCGGGTTGCCGCCGTCGCCTCGGAACACGGAATCAAACTCGCGCTCGAACCGTTTCACCCCGGTTGTGGTGATGAATGGTCGTTCGTGCATGACCTGCAATCGACGCTGGACATCATCGAACGTGTCGACAATCCATCGTTGGGTTTGGCCCTGGACACGTACCACGTCGGCATGGACCGCGATGCCCTGCGTTGGTTGCCCGACGTCGCCCGGCACATCCATCTGGTCCAACTCGGTGACGGACGGCATTGCCCGCACGGCGAAATGAATCGATGTCTGCTCGGTGACGGATGTGTTCCGCTGCCCGAACTGATCGAGCTGTTGCACGAGAACGGTTACTGCGGCTCGTGGGAAGTGGAAGTGATTGGTGAAGACGTCGAATCGATCAGCTACGATCATTTGCTCGACCACACCAAACGCTACCTCGACCACACGCTTGGGCAGTTGTGCTGAGATCGGGCCGGCTATTGGTCCATCGCCGTCAATGCGGACATCCAATCGCTGGCGGAGAACCGCAGGTCGTCGCGTTTCTTGTCGATCGCCTTGTTCAGCTTGGCGTGCAGTTTTTCGTTGATGTCGTCGATCAACACCTCGTTGACGATCTTTTCGGCCATCTCGCCCCACTTCTCTGCCACCTCGCCACCGACCTTGCTGATCCGGTCGACGTGCAATTCATCCAGGTGCAGCGACGCCGAAGTCACGTTGGGGTCGATCACGATCGCCGGGGGGAGCACCGAGTAATCGGGGTAACTGCTCAGCCGGCCGCTGAGGGTCAGCCGAATCTTGGCGTGCCCACGGACTTCGACACTGTACCACTGGACGCCCAGGTTCCAGCGCTCGATGCGGGCCGAAAAATCCAGCGGGGTCGCCAGATCGCACTCGATCATCCAGCCGGCGTGCTGCTCGGGGCCGCCCTCGGTCGGAGTCACGCTGCGGACGGTCGCGTTGACCGGCCGTGGCGCCGACCGCTCGCCGGGAAACTGGATGTGGTAGCGCGTCTGCAGTCCCTGACGCACGTCTCGCCAGCGACGATGGGTTTTGAGCTGCACCCCGTCGCGGCGGATCCGCACGCCGGCCCAGATCTTCTTGGTCCGCTTCCAGTTCTTTTCGCCATCGTAGGCGTGCGGCAGTTGAGCGACCGCCAAGTCCACGAGCGACTGAACCGTCGCCCGGGCTTGATCGGAACTCATCACCGAACCGAGCTGGCCGGATTCATTGCCGGGGAGATCGCGCGCAATCGTCGACGTTGCCGCGGGGTCCGCCAGCCCAACGGGCGCCGCGGCCAACACGAAGGTTGCCGCGGCCAGAAACAGCGTTGCACCGCCCAGCCGGTGTCGGCCTGACGCGTTTATCGGTAGACCACCGCAAAGTAGACGCCGTCGCGGCCGGCCACCATCGCGGCGCCGGCGGCGGTCATTCGTGGATCGCTGGTGTAACACGCCGAGACTCCGCTGGGCGAATAGGAGCTGGACCAGCCGACACCCTCATAGCGGCCGGGGGCAAACGATCCCGGTGGATGCGACTTCAAGCCCATGCTGGCCATCTGACGCGCACGTCGCTCGGCAACCGATTGCAATGCAGGGTCATATCGCAGGGTTCGCAGTCCTTGTCGAGAGCGCTGGTTGTTCAACATGCCCAAAACGTTTTGAACCCCATTGCTGGCTTTCTGGTACGCGACTTGCGCCACGGTTCGAACCGGGGCCGCGGCGACCGATTGGGCCGGGCTTGCCGTCGCCACCGGTCGTGCCGCGCCATGGACTCGGCCGCATTTCGGGCAAACTTGCCCCGAAACCGTCGCCACCGGAGCGGTCGCTATGGGGGCCGTTGATTGAACCACGGTCGATTGGGCCGCCGCCTGGTCTCCAGACACAATCATCAGCAGGGCCGGGCATAGCAACGACAGGACGGCATGAAGGCTGAATTGCGAAATTGCGGTCAAACGCACGTTCGTTTTCTCCCACTGGAGGTACTTTGCTGGCAGCCCATCCGTGTCGATCAACGACGCTCGCGTCGCCGAGGGGCGGTCTCTGCCAGTCGCGGCGACCGACTTGTGGCCGTCGCGGGTCAATTGGCCGCAAAGCATCTCGATCGGTCAAGTTTGCGGAAGGGGCAGAGTGGGACGATTGCGAAAGTTTTAAGGCTTCGATCGCATTGGCACGCCCCTAATCAAAACACATCAACGGCTTGCGGCGACGGGGCGTTCTGGCAAAAAAATTTGCACGAGTGGAAACCTGGGCTAAATGCGCCGAGCAGGCAAGGTTCGTTTGGCGGAGATCACGACGCCGCGCGAACGGTGTAGCACCAGCGAAACGTCCCGACCGAGGCGATCGGACCGCTCGGCTGGATCCGCTTGGATCCGTCATCCACGACAACGGTGGATTGGTCGTCCGGCACGATCTCGATCGCCGCGGCCCCGTCGTAGCGGGTGCCCAGTTGCTGGGGCGTTTCCTTGACGCGGCAGGCCCAATCAAAGCGAAAGCCGTCCGCTGTCGGTTCCACGCTCAGGCTCCAGTGACTCGTTCCCGCGCATCCGACGCCCAACGCCACCTCGCGGCCCTCGATCGATTCGATGGACAGCTGTTGGATCGGGGGCGAATCCGGCCAGGCAGCTCCATCGGCCCCGATTCGGCACGCGATCCGCTCGGCCCCAAATTCGATGGCGTGCTGAAATCGATCCGCGGTCCACTCAAAGTGGACGCGACCGAGGTGATCGGGGTGCTGAAGTGACAAGGGCGAGGCAGAGGTCGACAAGTTTGGCATTAGGAACGGGGCTTACGTAAGGAAGCGGTAGTTTCAGCGATTCGATGAAAACACCCTCAATGCCAGAGGTCGTCCGGTTTTTGGCAATTCACCCTCCCTGGCAGGGAGGGTCGAGCGAAGCGAGGGGAGGGTCGATTGGTGGTGTTTGAGTGTGTCCGAGCCACAGCGAACCCTCCCCGCTCCGGGCGCTCACTCCTCCGCGACCCTCCCAGAGGGAGGGTGAAGGGGTTACGCGCCCGATATTTCAGAGGTTAAAGCCGCACGACCCTTCCAGGGAGGGTTTCGTCTTAATTTGATGCCGATGCCCCTCACGATCCGGGAGCGTTTTGCAGGTCCAGGGTGTTGAAGGCGCGGAGCAGGTTGAGCCCGTTGGCTTGGCTTTTTTCGGGGTGAAACTGGGTCGCAAACAGGTTGTCGCGGGAAACCATCGCGCAAAATTCGTGGCCGTAATCACAGGCCAGGGACATCACCGAGGGGTCGGCGGGGCGGACGTAGTAGGAGTGGACGAAATAGAAATGGGTTTCGTCGGCCAGATCCTCCAACAGCGGCGAGGGGGCGGTTTTCCGAACGGTGTTCCAGCCCATGTGCGGGACTTTGAACGTGTCGGGCAAATCGAATCGGACGACGTCACCGGGCAGGATCCCCAGCCCGCGATGCGTGCCGTGTTCGTAGCTCTGTTCGAACAGCAGCTGCAACCCCAGGCAGATCCCCAGGAAGGGGCGTCCGGTTTGGACAAAATCGCGAATCGCCGGCGCCAGGTCGCGGCGATTGATTTCGGCCATCGCGTCCCCGAACGCGCCGACCCCTGGCAAGACCAGTTGTTCGGCCGCTGCGATTTCGTGCGGATCGGACGAGAACCGGGCTTGGCCACCGATTCGCTCGATGGCTTTTTGGACGCTCCGCAAATTGCCCATCTGGTAGTCGACGATCGTGATCATGGCGTGTGATTCGCGGGTGGGGCGGAATGCGTGGGACAGCAGTTTCATCGACACACTACTGGGAAACGAGTTCGCTGGCAAATCCCCCTGTTTCGCCGCCGCAAACTTGGGGCGCCGGTCGTCGCCCAGGCCCATCACAAGGGGGCGATTCGGCCTAGCCATCGGTGGCGGAGTGGACGTCGGCAAACGTCTGATCTACGATCCCCGCTCCGCTCCGTCGGCAATTTGTCACACGCCCTTGGCCCAACCAGCCCTTAGTATTCGATGTCTGATTCGCTCCTCCCGCTGCGGCGACTGATGGAAACCTTGGCCGAGCGAGCGCAGACGCGTCCGCAGGGATCGTACACGACCAAGTTGATGGCCGCCGGGACGGGCAAGATCGGCGAGAAGATTTTGGAAGAGGCCCGGGAGTTGATCGAAGCGGCCGACGAGCCGGGGGATGCCGGCCGGGAGCACTTCATTTATGAAGCCGGGGATCTGATTTACCACACCCTGGTCCTGTTGGCCTATCGCGGTGTCGACCTGGACGAGGTCGCGGCCGAACTGGCGCGGCGCGAGGGGACGTCCGGCTTGGTCGAAAAAGCAAACCGAAGTCA
The DNA here is from genome assembly GCF_014154935.1 of Stieleria mannarensis. GTDB lineage: Bacteria > Planctomycetota > Planctomycetia > Pirellulales > Pirellulaceae > Stieleria > Stieleria mannarensis. Next base: position 55,949 of record NZ_JACEHH010000050.1, on the reverse strand, counting down.
AACGAATACGGACCAATAGCCCCAAGCGAACGACGATGGGACAACTGAACAAGAATCTAAGAATCGGGCTTCCGAGCAAGGGGCGGCTGAGTGAGTTGTCCGGCGAGCTGCTGCTGCAAGCGGGGCTGAATTTCCGCCGTCAAAACCGCGGCCTGTTCGCCAAGGTCAAGGGGTTGCCGATCGACCTGGTCTTTTTGCGAACCGATGACATCCCGACCTTGGTCGCCGAGGGCGCCATCGACATGGGGTTCACCGGCAGCGATTTGGTCGAAGAAGCCAACGCCAACGTGACCACGCGGATGCGGTTGGGCGTCGGACGTTGCCGGTTGGCGATCTGTGTTCCCGATGACAGCGAGATCCGATCGGCAAACGAGTTGGACGGAAAACGCATCGCCACCAGCTTTCCGCACATCACCAAAGCCTACTTGGGCCAACACAACGCCCTGGCTCACATGGTGTCACTCTCCGGCAGCGTCGAAGTGATGATCCAACTGGGCGTGGCCGATGCGATCGTCGATCTGGTCGAAACCGGCAGCACGTTGGCGGCCAACCGATTGCGAATCCTGGAAGAGATCGGATCCTATGAAACGATTCTGATCCAGAACAACGAAGCCTGCCGCGACGTGGAGATGGCCGACCGGGTCGTCCGGCGGCTTGAGGGCGTGGTGATCGCCCGGGATTACTCGTTGCTGGAATACAACATCCCGACGGCCAAATTGGATGAAGCCGAAAAGATCACGCCGGGATTCAATTCGCCGACCATCGGCACGCTCGAAGACGACGCCTGGCGCAGCGTGCGAGTGATGGTGCGAAGCAGCGAAGTGATCGACGTGATGGAAAAGCTGGAACGTCTCGGCGCATCGGCAATTTTCCAAACCACCATCTCCAACTGCAGACTGTAAACGCCAACCATGTCCAGCGACTATCCGATCGAGATCGATGTTCAATCCGTCAAGCAACTCCAGGATTCCGACGAATCCTTTTTGTTGCTCGATGTGCGTCAACCCGAAGAATATGCGACCGCCAAGATTGACGGCAGCATGCTGATCCCGATGGGCGAACTCGGGCAACGGCTGGACGAATTGGAACCGCACAAGGACGGGCGGATTGTGGTGCACTGTCACCACGGCGGACGCAGCATGCAGGTGACCGAAGCGTTGCGGTCACGCGGCTACGACAACGTCCAAAACATGGCCGGCGGAATCGACGCCTGGAGCCTGCAGATCGACGCCGGCGTGCCCCGCTATTGATCGCGCAGGCAGCGCACGTTGGTGTTTAGCCTTCAGGCGACTCCCAGCGCTGCGAGGGACGTCGATTGTTTAGGTGACGGATTTGATCGTAGCGGAAGTCGCCAAGACTTTCGCAATCCGCCGGCCCTCTCTGGCGTTTGCGTGCTGCGCAAACGCCGTCTCTCCCAGGGGGAGAGAATTTCAATCGGTTGGCAAATCCTGCAGGAACGAAATCGACGTCCCAAGCAGCGAGCGAGTGCGGTTCAAGCCAGGACACCAACGCGCGTTCTCGTACTGCCGGGGGGACACGGATCAGCCGATTGCGTTTCAATCTTGGCGGTCGATGCGGCGGACCGAGGCGTGGCCGGGTACATTAGGGGTTAGGGAAAGCCAACGCCCTCGTCGTGGATGCAACATGGGACGAAACCACCACCGCAGGTTTGCCCCGATGGATGCCGACGACGCTCATCGATGATTTTGACGCTTGCCGGAGGCCCCATGTTCACCCACGAAAACCAGTCGCGACAGTCCGACAACGACGCCGAGTCGGCTTCCCCGGCCTCGGTCGCCGACGCATCGGATCGGCATGCAGCGGCTGCAGCGAGCCATCCCCACACCGTGCATCCGGATGTCGCCCGCGATCTGCTGGGAAAAATCGAAACGGTGCGATCGAAGCTGCAAAGTGTGATCCGCGGAAAGTCCGACGTCATCGATTCGGTGCTGACGTGCATCTTGGCCGAGGGTTCGGTGTTGGTCGAGGATGTTCCGGGGGTCGGCAAAACGACGCTGGCCAAATCGATCGCCGCCCTGATCGACTTGGAATTCCAGCGGATCCAATGCACGCCCGACCTGTTGCCGTCGGACATCTTGGGCAGTGCCATTTTCCAACCCACCAGCGGCGAGTTTCACTTTCGTCGCGGGCCGATCTTTTGCAACTTGCTGATCGCCGATGAAATCAACCGCGCCTCACCGCGGACGCAAAGCGCGCTGCTGGAGGCGATGGCCGAATCGCAGGTCACGATTGATTCGACGCAGTACCGCTTGGCCAAACCGTTTATCGTCATCGCCACACAGAACCCGACGGGTTTCGAGGGGACCTATCCGCTGCCCGAATCGCAGCTCGACCGATTCCTGTTCCGTTTGTCGATGGATTACCCGGACCAGGAAAGCGAGATCGAATTGCTGCTCGACCAGGCGTCTCATGATCCGTCCAGCGAGTTGACGCCGGTGATGCACCGCGACGATCTGGCGACACTGCAGCGATTGGTACGTGAGGTCACGGTGGATCGCAAGGTCGTCCGTTATCTGGTCGCGTTGGTCGGTGCGACGCGGCACGACAGTCGATTGCGGGTCGGGTGCAGCCCGCGCGGATCGAAGATGTTGTTGCGTGCCGCGCAAGCCCGCGCGGTGCTGGATCAACGCGACTATGTGTTGCCCGATGACATCCAGGAAGTCGCCGTCGCCGTGCTCGCCCACCGAGTCTCGATGCGATCGGTTTCCACGTCGTGGAGTGACGCCGCGGCGGTGATCGACGAACTGATTCGACAGACGGAGGTGGTGGTTTGAGTGCGGACGTGTCGGCCAAGCCGTCGATCCCTGCCGGCGAGAGCCGATCAGCTCCTGAGATCGCCGGCGGAATGTCATCGCGACCGGGCAACGGCGTGGAGGATCGCGGCGAGGCGGCGGTCGGCTTTGGGAGACGCTGGATTCGACGCGGGGTCTATGTTGTGGGCCGCGTCTTGACCGCTCCGATTCGCAGCTATCTGTCGCTTCGACGCAGCATGACCGTCGCTTCGGTCTCGGTGTTGTTGGCCGCGTTCATGACGCTCAATGTGATCTGGGGGTTTCCCTGGAACGGCATGATGGGAGCGTGTGTGGCGTTGTTGGTCGTCGGGCTTGCGATCAATCGAATCATGTGCCCGCGGTTAAAGCTGAGCGTCTCGCTGCCTCGATCGGCCGTCGCGGGCCAGCCGTTTACGGTCAACGTCCATCTGGCCAACGTCCGCAAACTTCCGGCGCTGAACCTGCGCGTGGGCTGGCACCGTGAAGGCGTGCGCGACATCTATCCCCGGCGCAGCGCGTTGTCGTGGGAGGCGTCCGAACCGGTGTCGGTCGACATGCTGCGCAGCGGGGATCAAATGCAGTGGCACGGGGCGATGCGTTTTCACGCCCGCGGCATCCACGACTTGCCGGACTTTCAGATCGCATCGACGTTCCCGTTTCATTTGTTCTATTGTCGCAAGGCCGTGTCGACCGAGGCCCAGATCGCGATCACTCCGGCGCCGGCCCGCGACGATGACGACCCGACCTCGCGAGCGATGCTGGCCGCGATCGGGGATTGGTCACAGAAACTGGTCGCCGGTGCGCCGGTGGAATACGTCGGCAACCGCGAGTACGAGGTCGGTGTGCCGGTGCGTCGTTGGGACTTTGCCTCCTGGGCGCGACTGGGGCGGCCGATCGTGCGCGAGTACCAGTCACCGTCGATTCAAACGGTGACGTTGATCGTCGACACGTCGCAACCAGAGGCAGGCGAACGTTCCACTTCTCGCGGTGCGGCCCGACAGCAGCGGCAACACGCCGACGCGTGGTTTGAACGGCTGATGTCGATTTCCGCCACGGCGATTGCGGAGATCACCCACCGGCGTGTGCAATTGAACCTCTGCGTGACCGACCAGCCGATCGTCGACCGTCCGACGCGAGCTGGCGCGAGGTCCAGCGAAGGTGCCGAGAGCATGTTGGTCCGTTTGGCCGCCGCCCAACCGGTCGACCCGGTCGTCGGCGAAGCACGCATCCTGGAAGCGATCCAGTCCAGCCGATCACAACCGACACTGGTCTTCTCGATGTTGGATCTGGGCGGCCACGATCGCACCAGTTTGGCGAACACGTTGCCCGCGCACGTGACCTACATGACGATCCGGGCACCGCGGCCGGGCGATCGGTGGCAATCTGACGGGGAAACCGATGAACGATAAACCGATCCATCGACGAAGTGCGTTGATCGAGGCCGACCGGGTGAACGACTCGGCGGCCCGGTTTTGGTTGCTGCCGGCGCTGTTGCTGGTCCAAGCCGTGTTCGTCGGATCGGCCTTTGACACGATGGCGACGACACTGGGGGCGTTCTTGTTCAGCTTGCTGGTGGTGGGAATCTTTTTGCAAGGGTTCGGAAAACGCAGGCACGCTGCAGCGATTCAGCCCTCGTCGAAACGGTCAACGTCGAAGCAGCCGATGCCGAAAGGTATGCGTGATTCGTCAACCATCCGGGCGGTCACCGCCGGTGCCCCGCCGCAGGTCACTCGCCCGGCCGACGCCGCCGACCTTCCCGACCGCTATCGGTTGTTGCGCAAGGTGTTGCTGTTGCCGACGTTGTTGATCGTCAGCGGTTTGGGCGTGTCGCTGCGGATCGTTCACCACATGTCGGGAAACTTGAACCCGATCGCGATGGTCGTCGACTGCGTTTCCCACATGGCGTTTCTGGTGACGGCAACGCTGTGGGTGTTTCATCCGCGTCGGGGCCATCCGGCGATGCTCGTTTGCGGATTGTTGTTGGTGTTGACGACGGTCACCGGTGGCGGTGTCAGCCAAACGATCACCGGTCAATTGGTCGCGGCCTTGGCGACCGTGATCGGATTTGCATTCGCGGCCGACCATATCTTGCGACGTTGGCAGACGCATTCCTGGCGCAAGGAACGCCAGCGGTTGGAGAAGCGATCGGCCAAGCGAAAATTGGTGCAACAACCGGCACCGCTGCCCCGGTCGACCGTTTCGATTTCCGGCGATGCCGACCCGACCGGGGCGGGACGCAGTGCGTTGATCTATTCGGTGTTGGCGCTTTCGGTCCTGTTGATGTCGACCAGTGCCGCGGGGCACTTGGCCAACCGAATCGTGCCGGGATTGCAGTTGGACTTTTTTGATCGATTGTCGCAATCGCTCGAAGCGGTGACGGCCAACACGATCATCGGCGGTTCGCGCTACGTCCGCGGCAGCAAGTTGGGGTCGGTCCGAAAACACATGATCGGCGACCCCGGGCAAACGGCGGTGCGTGCGTTTTCGATCACCGCCCCGGGATACCTCCGCGGCACCGCATTTGACCTGTACCGCGACGGCTCTTGGACCGCCGCGACGCCGCGCAACTTTAATCGTGGTGTGGATATGACACCGATTCTGCCGCGACCCGTCCGGATCGAATCGCCGGGGGAAACGCCGCTGGAACTCAGCAGCAATGCCAGCTTGGACCGATTCCAGGTTCGCAAGAACCCGGACGACGGCTTCGTCGGGACGATCGAGGTTCACAATGTTCCGCTGAAAGGACGCATCGTTTTTACCGCGTTGTCGACCGACTGGATCGAGGCCGCGACGACCGGCGCGATGCTGTCGCACCATGACATGGTGCTCAGCGGCGTGGACTCGCGCGAGCCCTATGTGCTGGGGCTCGGTTCCCAAACGCCGCGCGAGGTTTTGGACCCGATCCGACGCGAGATCCTGCTGTACCTGCCGAACCGATTGCGATCCTTCGTCGCACCACTGGCACAATCGGTTTGTGACGGTCGCTTGACGGCACAGACCAAAGCGCGAGCGATCGAGGACTTCTTCCAGGACAACTACCGCTACTCGTTGAAGGACGTGGAGACGCCGCCCAATACCGATCCCATCGAACACTTCTTGAGTGCCCGGCACCCGGCGCATTGTGAGTTCTTTGCCAGTGCCGCCGCCGTCATGCTGCGTGCCCAGGGCGTCCCGACACGGTATGTGACCGGTTACGTCGTCACCGAACGCAGCGAAGGCGATGACTATTGGTTGGCCCGAAATCGCGACGCCCACGCTTGGGTCGAAGCCTACGATGAGATCAGCGAGCGTTGGTTCCCGGTCGAAGCGACGGTGGGACGGACATATCGGACGTTGATGACCGAAGCGGACCTGGTCAACACCGTCGGTGGGGCCGGCGATGGTTCGCTGGATCTGGAGGAGGACCAATCGCTGTTGGGGATGATCATCGGACGGCTATTGTCCTTTCGCGCGACCGACTCGTTGACCGTCGTGTTTCGAATCGCACAGTTGCCCCTGTTCTGCATCCTGGTGGCGTTGTTGTGGATTCGCCAGCGACAAAAACAACGCGCCGGCAGTGACCCGCTGGAATTCCAGAGCCGACAGATGCTGCATCACGTCGACCGCAAGGTCCGCCGACACGCGTTGGTCCGCGGGCCGACCGAAACCTTGCACCAATTCGCCGCCCGGGTGGAAGCCGCCGCGGGCGAACGCAGTGATGTGGCGAGTTTCTTGGTCGCCGCTGCGGACTGGTATCGTTCCTACGCCGCGGCACGCTATCGCGGGCTGATGCCCACCCCGATGGACGGAGCGGGCCGTTGAACGAGCCTTGGGACTGCAAACAAGTCGACGAGCAAACGATTCGGTTTCGCGTCCGGGTGACGCCGAAAGCCAAACAGGCTGCCGTGGGCGGCACGCACGACGGTGCGCTGAAGGTCTCCGTCACCGAAGCCCCCGAGAATGGCAAAGCGAATCAGGCAGTGGTCAAAGCCATCGCCAAACGACTCTCGATCAGCAAAAGCAGCGTCGAAATCGTCTCCGGCCAGACCTCTCGAGTGAAATCGATCCAGGTCCACGGCGTCTCGGCCGCCGATGCGAGCGCGCGTTTGCGGGTCTGATCCGGCACAACCGCTACGACCGGCCAGATTCGCGAGCCCGCACAGTTTCTCTTGCCCGTTCTTGCTCCCTAAACCGACGCCTTTGCCTAATCGGCGTGCTAGGTTTTTTTGGCCCAGCGTTCAGCACACTTCCAGCGAGAACCATCGTCAAGCTAACCGTCACCTCTCCCGCGACTTGGGTCGCCGGACGTGGCGGTCGCAACGCATCGCACGGGGCCGGATGGTTCGACTGTATCCCAAGGAATTCAACGCATGCCTTCTTCGAAAGCCGACACGTCTCGAAACACCGACAGCCGCAACGCATCTTCGAAAAGCAAAACCAATGAGACCGCGGGTGATGCTAACGAGCAGATCGTCACGCTTGATCGCCGACGCCCGGGTGGGGAACGCCGCGGCGGTGATCCCGCCGCTTTAGATGTCGGCGTGATGAAAAACCCGCGACGCAAGAAACAACGTCGCCGTCACATCGATCCGACCACTTGCGAACGCGACTACTCGGATCCCGAGATCGAATTCATGCGTGCGATGGACGACTACAAACGAAAGAGCGGTCGCATGTTCCCGACCTGCAGCGAGGTTCTGGAAGTGGTCCGCGACCTCGGCTACTTTCGGTTGACCGATCAACAAATCGATCAACTGGGTCTGGGGGACAACGACGACGAAGTTGCCGCGATCGACGCATCGGAGCAAGACGAGCTTGAGGAAGCCGAAGCAGACGTCTAAGCGACCGAGGCGATGGGACAATTGACACAAGGGCATCCGGCTTTGGGGCAAAGCCGGGTGCCCCTTTTTTTTGCCCGTCGGCAGCAAGTTGAGAGGTGGCACCTTCAATCCAGCAAGTCACCTTCTTTTCCGGCATTGGTGTCGACACAACTAAAAATGGCTCCCTTCTCCCCCGGCTTTGCGCACAGAGAAGGGCTGGGGATGAGGGGCCCAGCGGCCTGTCAAAAGCCACAAAGATGAAGCGCAGACGGATCGGGTGTGCGGCCCCTCACCCCCAACCTGGCCTAATGAAGATTGAGTGGCGTCTGATACTGGTGAACCGACAATGATTGCAAATTGCAAAATGAACACTGCAAATTGCAAAATGATTTGAGCGACGATTCCCGGCAAATTTAAATTTTGCAATGAACAATTTGCAATTTGCAATTTGCAATCGAGGGATCCAGCAGAATCGTTGAACGTCCCCGAACCTACCCAACCTTCCAAGTTCCGTTGATTTTCATCAGGCCACCCCCAACCCCTCTCCCCCAAACAGATCGCGGTCATCATCACTGGGCGATCAAAGTCGTTTGCGCGATCTGTTTTAGGGAGAGGGGAGCCATGTCCTCGATTGGGAGCCGGCTTGTGTAGAGACCAATGCCCTGCGGGAGGGTCGCGGAGGAGTTTGCGCTCGGGGCGGGAAGGATTCGCTGTGGCTCAAGTGCGCTCGAACACCACGAGTCGACCCTCCCCTCGCTGCGCTCGACCCTCCCTGCCAGGGAGGGTTAATTCTTAACCTGATGCGATGTCTTTTGTTACCGTCCCCGCGCCTTCATGCCCGCCTTGAGTGTCTCGACGATCTCGTCGACGTCATAGACGCAGCCGCCCCAGGCTCCACCGCCGACCTGTTGCAGTGCCGCCCACAACCGGGTGTCGTCGGGCATGTCCGATTCGACCGCCAATTCGGGATGCGGCGGCCGTTCCGCCAAAAGCGTCGCTGCGGGCGTCCCGTCGGCCGATTCGATCAGTTCGACGCGACCGTCCAACGTGTTGCGGTCGATTTCGATTTCGATCACATCCCCGTCGCGGACCTTGGCGATCGGGCCGCCGGCGAGTGCTTCGGGGCCGACGTGGCCGACGCACGCGCCCGTGCTGACGCCGGAGAATCGGGCGTCGGTGACCAAGGCGACGTCTTTGCCGAATGACAGGTACTTCAGCGCCGATGTGATCTGATAGGTTTCTTCCATGCCGCAACCGAGTGGGCCGCGTCCGATCAGCACCATGATGTCACCGGCGACGATCGGTTCGCCCTGTTGGCCCTTGACCGCCGCGATCGCCTGTCGCTCGCTGGTGAAGACCCGGGCCGGACCGCGTTTGCGATAGACGCCGTCGTCGTCGATCACGCTGGGATCGATCGAGGTCGCTTTGATCACCGAGCCTTCCGGACAGAGATTGCCGACGGGGAAACTGACCGTCGGCGTCAGACCTTTGGCGGCCGCCTTGCTTGGCGGTACGATCACATCGTCGGGATCCACCCCGTCGGACTCGGCCAGCCGATCGCGACAGAACGCCCGGCGATCGCTGGTTCGCCATTGATCCAAGATTTCATCCCAGGTCATTCCGGCAACCGTCCGCGCAGACGATTTCAGCAACCCCAATTCGCGCAGGTGCCAGGCGACTTCGGGGACGCCACCGGCCAAGAAAAATCGAATCGTCGGGTGGCCCATCGGACCGTTGGGCAAGCAATCGACAAAGCGGGGTACGGAGCGATTGATCTGGCGGAACGTTTCCGCGTCGGGCCGTCTCAACCCGGCCGCGGCGGCGATCGCCGGGATGTGCAACAACAGGTTTGTGCTGCCGCCGACGGCCGCGTGAATCAACATCGCGTTGTAGAGTGCGTCATCGGTCAGAACATCGCCCAATGTGGCTCCGGCGGCGACCAACTCCATCGCGACGTCGGCCGAATCACGCGCCATTTGGGTCCAGATCGGACCGCCGCTGGGGCCGAGCGCGGCATGCGGAACGGTCATCCCCAACGCTTCGGCCACGACCTGGCTGGTCGCCGCGGTCCCTAGGAACTGGCAGCCACCGCCGGGCGTGCCGCACGCGCGACAGCCTTCCAACGACGCCTGTTCCAAAGAGATTTCGCCTTTGGAATAACGCGCCCCGATCGACTGGACCTTTCCCGCATCCTCGCCCACGGTCGCCGGCAATGTGACACCGCCGGGGACCAGCACGCTGGGCAGCGTCCGGGCACCGGCCAAGGCCATCATCATCGCCGGCAGACCCTTGTCACAGGTCGCGATCCCGATCACCGCTTTGCGTTGCGGTAATGAACGGATCAGCCGGCGAAACACGATCGCCGCGTCGTTACGGTACGGCAACGAGTCGAACATTCCCCGCGTGCCCTGGCTGCGACCGTCACAGGGATCGCTGCAGTAGGCCGAAAAGGGAACGGCCCCCCGCGCGGTCAACTGTTCGGCCGCGGCCCGCACCAGCAAGCCGATCTCCCAGTGCCCGGTGTGGTAGCCCAGTGCCAGTGGCGTTCCGTCGTTCTCTCTCAGTCCGCCTTGTGTGCTGAGGATCAAGTACTGGTCGCCCAGCACACGGCGAGGGTCAAATCCCATCCCGACGCTTTGCGTCAACCCGAACAGGTCGCCCGAGGACCAGGTCCGCAGGATGTCGTCGGTCAGCGGCAGTGTTCCGGCAGGCCCATCAGCGTGGGTGACAAGCGAATCGGGATCGGGGGGCGTGTCGAAAAAGGAGGGCACGGTGTTGGATTCAGTGAAGCAGAGAGGGGAAAACGGGAAAACGCAGGCAAGCAATATAGCAAGCTTGATGATCGGGCTGGACCAGCAAGGTCCCGCAGGGTAGCGGAACTCGCCAAGAGTTTCGCAGCGCCGCGGTGACGCCGCCCCGCGGGGGACGAAAGCCTTGGCGGCTTCCGCTACGACCCAACTTGAAACCTGAAACAAAAAAAGCGGCGTGACCCTTCAGGCCACGCCGCTTTCGCAATTCAATTCTCTCGCTCGCTCGCCGTTACCGGTTCGGATCGAATCCGGTTTGTGCGAACTCTTCTTCCTCTTGGATGATGATCCGTGGGGTGACCATCAGCATCAGGCTCGACGCATCGCGGCCGACGGCGACGTTTCGGAACAGTCGGCTGATGTAGGGGATCTTGCTGAGCATCGGAACACCGCGTTCAGTGCGTCCTTCGCTGAGTCGTTTGATCCCACCGAGCAGAATCGTTCCACCATCGGGCACGCTGACCGTGGTGCTGACTTGCGTGAATGCAAAGGTCGGCAATTGGACGGTCGAACCGGAGATGATGTCTTCTTCCTCTTCGCTATCCACCGCGTCATCGTCGTTGACGACGCCGTCACCGTTGGTGTCCTCTTCTTCGCGACTGCTGCGTCGGGTGGTTCGTGAACCTTCGAAGGTGAAGGTGTCGACGTCCCCGATTTGGCTGAAGAAGGGCACCAGGGTCAGACGCACAAACCGTTTGTCGTCGCTGACGATCCCTTGCACGTTCAACTGGGTGCCTTCGTTCAGGACCACGATCACGGGCTGTTGGGCGACGGCGAAGTCACCGACAACCGGCGTGATACTGGTCACGAAGGGCCGTTGACTTTGGTCAGAGATCGTTGCGATCTGGCCGTCGAACAGCGTGACCTTGGGAGCCTGCATCACGTTCGTCCGCTCGTCGCCTTGGGCGGCTTGCAGGAAGAAGAACGCTTCGATGTCGCTGAGGATGGCGAAACCGATCGACGAGAGGGCTCCGGGGTCGGGTGCACCGAAGGCCGGGACGACACCGAAGGAACCGTTGTTGAACTGGATATCCAAGTCAGCGGTCGGCAGGCCGGTGATTCCGTCCCACCCGACGGTCACGCTCGGGCCGCTGTCGTCATCGGGCAGCGTCGAAACGTTGTCATCAAACTGGACGTTGAAGTCGACGCCGATCTGTTCGAAGAACGTGTCGGACAGCGTGATGAATCGAACTTCGATCGTGATCTGCAGGTTTTGCAGCGACCGCAGCGATTCGATCAAGTCGACGATCTGGTCGTGAACATCGCTGGTCGTGCTGATGATCAGGCTGAGGTTCTGGGGATAGGGAGCCATGGTGCTGTTGCCACCGAGAGCTTCCCACGTATCCGGAACGACGGTCGTTTCGATCAGGTTCATCAGCGAATCAAAGTCCGCAAAGGAGCCGCCACCGCCCGCGCCGTTGGGCGGGTTCTGGGGACCGAAGCCGCCTTGAGCCCCGCCGGGGGCGTACTGGCCCAACATGTTCGGCGACATCTTGCTCGGCTGCAGGGCGTTGGCCTGGCGCGAGGCAAGGTCGGTCATCCGGACGGGCATCATTTGCACGTCCATCCGCGGGTTGGTCATTTGATAGGCGGCACGCAGTGCCCCGGCCAAACCGTCTTCGTAGCTGGACGTGAAGTTCGGGATCGGGGTCACCAGGTCGGCAACTTTGTAAACCCGCGTGATCACGTTGGCCCGTTTGGCTTCGGCACTGGTGATTTGCAGCACCTCGTTTTTGATTTCGTAACCCAAGTCCAGCGGCTCGAGAATCAGATTCAGGGCGCTTTTGAGTTCGATCTGGTTTTGCAGTTCCAGCGTGACCGGCGTATCGATCTGAACGCGAACGGCTTCCATCGCCCGTTGGTTCATCACGATCGGCATCCCGGTGATCGTCTTCAGGTCTTCGATGACCTCGACCAACGGTCGGTTGCGATACTGGACGTTGACCGGAGTGCTCAACTGCTGTTTCAGCTTTTGCTCTTGGACGGTGCCGTACAGCGAACCGGTGTCACGGGATCGACGCAGCGTCAATTCGTGCCAGGATTGCGGATCACGTCCGAACGTCATCGGCTGATTGGGATCCAATCCGTCGGTGATCGAAGCGGAATATTCAACGTCTTCCAACCCTTTGTAGACCAATTCCTCTTTGCCGGCTTGGATGTCCCGCATGATCTGATCGCGGGTGGCGAACCGGCTCTTGTGGAACATGGTCGTCGCGATGGTCGAGCCGGGTTTCAGCTCGCCGACCTGTTTGGCGACCACTTCGGCTTCGGAAAACCGTCGTTCGCGGATCAAGTCGTTGAACGTGTTGACCAACTCGGAAATCTCTTCGTCGATTTGGGCTTCGCGAGCGGCGTCGGTGGCCAGTTCGGTTCGGACGGCATCGTTTTGCAGTTCCAATTCGATCGATGCGCGATTGGCTTCGACGTATTGTTTTTGCTTTTCCAATTCACGATCGACCAGACGGGCCAGCGTGCGTTTACTGGTTTCGTCGACGTTGGATCCGTCGACGCGGCGTCGCAATCGATTCAAGTTATCCAGTGCGTCCAACGGAGCCGATTCTCGGAGTTCGGCCGCGTTTGCGATTTCCGCGGTGATCTCACGATACAGTCGCTGAGTCATGTCGCGGGTTTCGGCGTCGGCTTGATCGATCGCCGAAAGTTGGGGATCGGCTTGGGTTCGCGGCAGTCGAGCCGGCTGCAGCAACGTCAGCTTGTCCTTGAGCCCACGTCGGGTCGCCAAGTCCAATTGATCTTCGTATTTCCAGGCTTCGACAAAGTGCTTGCGGGCGGTTTCCTGGTCGCCGGCTTGAAGCGCTTGCAACCCGGCCTGGTAAAGCTGGTTGGGGTCGGCACCGGGCACTCCCACTTGGCCCTGGGGCAGCGGTGGGATCGGTGCGCCGAGCGCTTGGACCTGGGCGACGGCACCGCCGCCCATGTTGTTCGGTCCGGCATCGGGGCCGGCGTTGAACAGCATCTGTTGGATGAAGCCGGCTTCGTCGCCGCCGAGTTCTTGTTGTCCGCCGGCCAAGGCGATTTGCGACTCCAGCGTGCCGGCTCGCTTGGCGGCCGATTCGGCATCCAAGACGAATTGCCACACCTGGGGTGCGGTCTCGGCATCATTGAGCGCTTGGGCCTGGCGTGCCAGTCGCAATGCCGCAGCGGTATCGCCGCGATCCAGCGTGGCCCGTCCGAGAGCGATCAACCGCAACGCTTCCTGTTTGGAGTTGGTCGCCGCGGACGCGTTCGGCATCGGCATCGCGGTCAACGGTGCCGCCGGGTTTCCCGATGCCAGCGGCGTCGGCGCGGTCGCGGGCACGCTCAGCAGTTCGGCGTCGATGCCGGCGATCTGCAAATCGACTCGCAGTCGTGCCAGATCGGCGGCGACCTTCGAATCGGATTTGGGAGCCGCCGAAGCTTGGCGGAAGGCATTGACGGCCATTTCGAATTGACCGCCGGCCAGGGCCGCACGCGCTTGTTGGACGAGCTGTTTCGCGCCCGTTGCGTTGCGTCCTGCAGCCGCCTCTGGCACCTTGTAACCGGCCGGTAGGGCCGCGGTGTTACCTTGTGCGTAGGAAGGAGCGGCAGCGGTTGCCGCACCCGATTTGTCGTTGGATGGCAGGCTCATGCCTGGCATCGGTAGCTGGGCAGAGACGCTGGACGCCCCCACAAGCCACGCCATTACGGCGCCGCCCCATCGATTGCGATTGAGGCCGAAAAGTTTTTCGTGGCGTTTCAACGCGACACTCCTTCTTCGCGGTGAGACTTCGTTGGATACACATGGAATTTCCGCCTACGTTCACGAAAACCCATTGTCGCTTTTTAGCCCCACGGCACGTCTGTCCAACCAATGCGGACCGACCTATCGCGAGTCCCGATTCGACAGCGGACCGCGTCTGGCCGCCTTGATCCGGGCCCGACCCTTGACCGACCGAAGTGGGCGGAAGTGCCGGGAGCTAATGGACTCGGAGCCGGGGATACGCTGTTTTCGAGTGCCCTGTCAAGCTCGGCCGAGCCCGGTTTTTGGCTTTTTTTCGAATTGAAACCCGCCTCGGCACAGGAAATGCCAGACTTGAGCCAAAGCCGACAAAAAGATCGCTTTTTTGCGTCAATCTGGGGTATCTAGATAAGGATCCTGGCCGATTTCACGCTGCATCTTCTTGCGTTCCTTCTCGTGATGCAACAACACCATCCGGTCGCGAAAGTGTTTCTTTTCCACCTTGCGTTGGGCGCGGCCGAAAAGTTTGGCGTAGGAGTCGACCGAACCGGTCAAGTTTTCGCCGCGGGCCTTCAGCTTTTCGGCCTTGTCCGGTCCCAAGCCGCCTTTCAGGATGTCGTCGTCCAGCGACAGGTACTGGCGGTACGATCCCGGGTCGCCCTGGCGTCCACAACGACCGATCAACTGGCGGTCGATTCGCGCCGCGTCGTGTAATTCGGTGCAAATCACGTGCATCCCGCCCAGGTCGACGATCTCGTCGCTGAGTTTGATGTCGGTACCGCGTCCGGCCATGTTGGTCGCGACGGTGACTCGGCCGTATTGGCCGGCGTCGGCAACGATTTCGGCCTCCATGGCGACGTTGTTGGCATTGAGCACTTGATGCTCGATGCCGATCGCTTGAAGCATCCGCGACAGGATTTCGCTTTTGTCGATCGAGCGTGTTCCGATCAACACCGGCCGTCCGGTCTCGTGGATCGTTTTGACTTCATTGACGATCGCCTGGAATTTTGCGTCGATGGAGCCGAACACGCGGTCGGGCAGCCGTTTTCGCTGGGGCGGCCGGTTGGTCGGCACGCGCAACACGGGCGTGCGATAGATCCGCCGCAGCTCGCGTGCGCTGGTCGCGGCGGTCCCGGTCATTCCTGCCAGATGGTTGTACCGGAGGAACAGGTCTTGGACGGTGATGCGGGCGGCCTGTCCGGTCGGAACGCTGATTTCCAGGTTCTCTTTGGCCTCGATCGCTTGGTGAATCCCATCGCGCCATTTGCGGCCTTCGGCCAATCGGCCGGTGAATTCGTCGACGATCACGATTTCGTCGACGCCTTTATCGCCGGGGCGAACGACGTATTGGCGGTCGAGCAGGAATTCGCGAAAGACTTTTACTGCGCGTTCGGTGTACTCGTACAAATCGACCAGCCCCATCGTCCGCACCAAGTTGCTCTTGGGCAGTGCACGGACCTTTTGCCGGCCGCGTGCGGTCAGTTCGTATTGTTTGGTGTCGTCGTCGATTGTGAAGTGTTCATCGAGTTCGTATTCGGGCGCGTGCTCGCTGGCCCAACGATAGGTTTCGACGATTTGATCGCGGACGGTGTCTTCGATGCTGCCGATGATCAACGGCGTCCGGGCTTCGTCGATCAGGATACTGTCGGCTTCGTCGACCAGACAGAAATGCATGCCGCGCATCACCGGTTTGTCGCCGGAGTCGGAAAAGCCGCCGCCGCCGTCGCCCAGCATTTCGGTCTGGATGCGGTTTTGGGCTCGCAGTAGCAAACGATCTCGCAGGAAATCGAAGCCGAATTCTTTGGCCGTTCCGTAGGTCACCGCCGAACCATAGGATTTCCGCCGAGATCCTTGATCGTCGGGCGTCTGGATGATTCCCACGCTGACACCCAGCATGGTGTAGATCGGCGTCATCCACTCGGCGTCTCGTTTGGCCAAGTAATCGTTGACGGTGGCCAAGTGGGCTCCTTTGCCGACCAGGGAATGCAGGTACAGCGGCAGCGTCGCGGTCAGGGTTTTCCCCTCCCCGGTCTGCATCTCGGCAATGTGGCTTTCAAACAGCGAGATGCCGCCGATCATTTGCACGTCATAGTGCCGCATGCCAAGGGCGCGGCGGCCGGCTTCGCGGACAAGCGCGTAGGCCTCGGGAAGCAGCTTGGCCAGTTTTTCGCCGGCCATCGCGCGATAGCGCAATGCCAGGGAGCGTTTGCGAAGGTCGCTGTCGGATTCCGGTTTGAGCGTCGGTTCCAGTTCACCGATTTCGGCCAGCATCCGCTTCCAACGCACCATTTTGGGGTGAAAGCCGCCGCCGGAGAAGATCGACATCGACTTGGTGCCGACCGTTTGAAACCGCTCGGGGGCGATCGTGGCCGCTGGTGCCCCGCCGGTGGGATTGGGCGAGGTGTCGGCGGGAATGATCTCGGCCGGTTTGACGGTCTTGCGCTCAGTTGCCTCAGATGCGGGAGTTGGATCCGCAGGCGGCGTCGCTGCGGGGGGGCCGCCGGCGGTCGTGTCGGCGTCTGCATTGCGGGGATGATCGACCGCGGTATCGGCGTCGGGCTGCTCAGCGGCGCGGGGCTGGACGATTGTCTCGCCGTGATTGGCCGTCTCGCCGTGATTCGCCGGCGGCACGATGGGCGGGTCCGCGGCATCGATCGCATCGGGGTGTCGTCCGGATCGCGCGTCGTTTCGGCCGGTGTCTTGGTCGGTCATCAAGCTGTTTGGGGGACCAATTTGCGAAAAGTTTCTGGCAAAAGCAGCGTGCGAGGGAACCTCGGGAACGCCATTCTACCGCTCAAAAGGCTGTTTTTCCCACACTTTGGAAAGTGCAGGCAGTTTGAGTGTTGAAGTTGGGAGGGATGCGCCGACTTTAAGCAGCGTAAGGGACGTTCTCGATCTAACGCTCGTTTTCGTCGATCGTCTTATACCAGTCATTCCAGTAATCCCGGACTGCGCGAGACTACCAAAATGAAGAAAAACTTCCGAGGCATGACCCTGGCAGCACTGTTGCTGTCCGCCTCAGCGTCGGCCCAGGCTGACACCAATCAGTATGTACCCGCCAATGATTCACCACAAGCATTCGTCGGCGATGTCGCCTCGGACGCGCCGGTCCACGTTGGCTCCCAATACCCTTCGCCCGTCGCACCGATCAGCAACTATGCTCCGGTGACCGTCGGCGACCTGCAACCGGCCGGATTTTTTGAAGGCGGATTTCGGGGTTCAAACAGCGGTTGCGATAGCTGTGACAGCCCCGGTTGTGACGGCGTCGGTTGCGACAGCATGTGCGGAGGCAAATCCCGCGGGCTGGGCAGTCTGTTGAACCTGTGTGGCAAAGACGGTTGGATGCGTGCCGAAGGGATGTTGATGTTCCACGCCGAGCGTCAAGCGCCGCCGTTAGTGACCTCGGCCGCCCCCGGGATCTTTCCCGTCTTGCCGGCCGCAACGGTTGAATTCGGCGACGACCTGGATGGCGGTTTGTCCGGCGGTGTTCGCACGGACATCGGACGCTACCTGACCGACAGCTTCGGCGTCGGCGGTCGTTTCCTGTGGGTCAGCGAGAACGGCGACGACTACTCCGCCAGCGGTGACCAGACCGATCCGGGCGCCCGCTCGCTCGGTCGCCCCTACTACTTCGTGCCCCGGTTCAATCCCGGCACGGCGCAAGAAGACTCGGTCATCATCAGCCAACAGAACCTGTTCTCGGGGAATGTCCAAGCGGAATACGCCACGGACTTCTTCATGGCCGACGGCTACGCCCGCATGACGTTCTGCCACAACAAGGCATCGCGACTGGAATTCATCGCCGGTTACACCTATGCCGAACTGGACGACATGATCTCGATCACCAGTTATCGACAGGACACCGATGCCGGCCGCAACCCGAACCTTGCCGCCACCGAGTTCTCCAGTTTGTTTGACACCGAAAACCGTTTCAACGGCGGACAACTCGGTTTCGAATCGACGGTGTCTCGTGGCCGTTGGACGGCGCGGGCGTTGACCAAGGTGCACCTGGGGAACATGGAACAAACGGTTCGCAAGATCGGCACAACGACCGACTATCTGCTCAACAACGTGGTTTCGACACAGAACTCCAGCATCCTGATCAACGACGAACAGGGGACGGTCAGCCAAGATGTGTTCACGTTCATTCCCGAAATGGACTTCACGATCGGCTATCGCTTCCGCGACCATGTCTCGTTCACCGTCGGGTACACCTTCTTGTACTTTGACAACGTGGCGATGGCGGGTGACCAGATCAATCGCAATCGCGACACCGGCAACATCGGTGCCAACGTGACACCGGTGTCGTACGACATCGTCGAAGGCAGCCACTGGGTCCAAGGCATCAGCCTGGGTGCGTCAGTCGACTACTAAGGGTCGTAGGAATTTTCATCGGCCGGTTGGAAGCTTTTCGCGTCATCCGGGATCACAGACGAATCTTCGTAAACCGAACCGATTGAACCGTCAAACGAAAACGCGTGGTCAAAACGGCCACGCGTTTTTTTGTTGCGACCTCGTTTGGCCAATTTTCCTACCTCCGAAATCTTCTTACCTTCTTCTCCAAGCCCTGCCACATCGACGCGAATCTGGGCAGGGATGGCAGAATGATTCGGGGCAGAATGATGGCGGCATCCGGCGTTTGAGGACTCCCCCGTGATGCATCCGGAGATTTGAACTCCATCAATTGACCGATCCTTTCAAGCGAGCACATTCCACCATGCACTCCCCGAAGATTGTTTTAGGTCTGTGGCCGATTGCCGGCATCACCACGATCGGCGTGACCGATCAAGATGCGCGGGCGACCCTACGAGCTGCGATCGATGCCGGCATCACGACCTTCGACACCGCCTACAGCTACGGGTATGACGGAGAAAGTGATCGTTTGCTCGGCGAGTTCGTCCGCGATGACCGCGATCGATTCACCGTGATGGGCAAGGTCGGCCAGCGTTGGACCGAAGACCGCAAACGCATCGTCGATGGTTCACCGCGACAGTTGACCTCGGACGCCGAAGAGTCGTTGCGGCGGATGGGGATCGATGCGATGGACACGCTGTTCCTGCATTCGCCCGATCCCAACGTCCCGCTGGAAGAATCCGCCGGTGCGATGCAGCGTTTGCAAGCCCGCGGGCTGTGCAAACGCATCGGGATCTGCAACGCGACGGCCGAGCAAATCGATCAGTTCGCCGGACATGTCGCCACCGATGCGATCCAGTGCCCGCTGAATCTGGTGCAACGCGAAAACCAGTCCACATTGATTCAGCCGGCAATGGCTGCCGGACGCGAGGTGTACGTTTTCTGGACGTTGATGAAGGGATTGTTGGCGGGAAAGATCACCCGCGATCACGTGTTCCCCGAGGGGGATAGTCGTCCGGGGTATGCGATCTTCCAAGGCGAAACGCGGCGACGGATTCACGACGCGATCGATCGGCTAAGCGAGTTGGGGCGGCAGGTCGATCAGAGCGTCGCGCAGCTCTCCATCGGCTGGGCGATCTCACAACCCGGAGTGACCGCGGCCCTGGTCGGGGCGCGTCGTGAAGAACAGATTCGGGAACTGGCCGGGGCACGCGTGATGCCGCCCGAGACGCTCGCCGCGGTGGAACAGATCGTCGAGGCGTGAGATTGTCGCCTGTAGGTCACTTCAACTCTTCGAACGCGTCGTCGCCGAGTGCTTCGACTTCTCCGCCGCCGAAGTCATCCTCCAGCACCGCTTCTTCGCCGCCGTCCCCTTCGAACGCTTCGTCGACCTCCTCGCCCTCGTCCGCTTTGGCGACTCGGCCGCCGGGCGACATTTTCGCGGCGACCGGAACGGCGACGATCACGGCCACCATCAGGACGGCCCAAAAACTGAAGTACAGCATGACTGGAATAAACGGGGTGGAGCGGTGGTTTGAGGAAAAGGGGTCAGGCCTCTTTTTCGTTCTCTTATCGCTGGTGTCTAGCCTTTAGGCGATTCCCGGTCGCCGTTTCACAGCGACAGTGGGCGGCTAAAGACAGTGGGCGGCTAAAGCCTGAACACCAACGATTGTCGGACGAAGCTCTAGTTTAGCTCGAACCGGCGACGGATGAAAATTTATTCGGTCGGCTCGGGATCGATTCCCAGATCCAGCCGATCGCGGCCGGAAAACACGGCTTCAAACAGGCTGATCGCCTCGGCGTTGGAGGACTTGATGTCCGCGTAGGCGGCTTTGAGTTGCCGTTTCGCTTCGTCGACGCGGAGCTTGTCCCCGATCCGTTGAGCGGTCTGGACCCGGCGGGCCAACGCGATCAGCCGGTACTTTCGATCCGTGGTCGTGTCGTTCAGGATTTCGACCAGTGTGGCGTCGGCTTCAGCCGTGCGATTCTGTTCCAGATACAGCCGTGCCAATTGCAGTTTGGCCTTGCTGACATAGGCCTGCATGACGGCACTTTCGCCGGGCGGAAAGTAGGTTTCAATCGCTTTCCAGCCCTGGACGTCGTCACGCTCGGCGGCTTCCAAGTACTGTTCTTCGACCGATCCCCGGCGGGGGACTTGGTCGGGACGCAACAGATCCGCGACGGAGGGGTGTTGCACCTGCGAGGCCGCGGCGACTCCTAAACCGATCGCCAACAGGGGGACCAGGCTGAGCACGAGGACTCGTTTGCGGCGGCGGGCACGGGCACGTTTTTCTTCGTCGGCGACACGCTGCAGACGCGCCGTCGCGGTCGCCGCACCGGCCAGACGACGCGTGTTGCTCTGCTGGGTGGCGTCGTCCCCGGTTAACGCATCAAGCAGCTCGCCGGGCGACTGAAAACGCTCCCCCGGATCCTTGCGCAACAGTTTGGCAATGATCGCGATCAACCATTCCGGAACATCCTTGTCGCCGCGAACCCGGTCCAGCGGTTTGGGTGTTTCGTTGACGTGGGAAAACGCCAGTGCCAACGGATCATCGGCCTCGAACGGCGGACGCCCGGCCAACAGGTGATACATCGTCACGCCCAACGAATACAAGTCACTGCGCGGATCCACCGGCAGCCCCTGGACTTGCTCCGGGCTCATGTAACGCGGCGTCCCCAAGGTCAGCCCCGCCTGGGTCAGATCGGCGCGGCTGCCATCGGCATCGTTGCCCAAGCGGGCCAGTCCAAAGTCGGCGACTTTCACCGAGCCCGACTTGGACCACATGATGTTTTCGGGTTTGATGTCCCGGTGCGTGATGCCTTCGATCGCCGCCGCATCGAGGGCCGAGGCGACGCCATAGAGAATCTCGATCGCCTGTTCGGGATCGACCGCACCGTTGCGTTCGATGTACTCGCGGAGGTTTTGTCCCGAGATCAGTTCTTGGGCGATGTAGTGCCGCGATGCGTCTTCGCCGACTTCATAGATCTGGACGATGTTGGAATGATTCAGCTTGGCCGCCGCCTTGGCTTCGCGACGAAACCGCGTGATGTAGTCACGGTCGCGAGCCAGATCGGGCCGCAAGACTTTGACGGCCACATCGCGGTCGAGCGCCATGTCACGCGCGGCGTAGACGTCCGCCATGCCGCCGCGGCCGAGGCGGCTGAGGATCAGATAGCCGGCCAAACGCGATCCGACCAGACTGGCCGTCGACAGCGGGATCGTCGGGGTGTCGATGCCAGCCGGTGATGCAGGGTTCACCCCGCCGTTTGCACTTGGAGGATCGGCACGGGAATCATCGGCCGTTGCCCCGATCCGCGATCCGCCAGACACCTGTTCGCCAGACGCCTGTTCGCCAGACGCCTGTTCGCCAGACGCCTGTTCGCCAGACGCCTGTTCGCCAGACTGATCCGATGTCTCACCTGCCATCTGAGATGACGATGCGTCACGGGAGTTTTCGTCGGGAGAATCACCGTCTGGAGAATCACCGGGCGCCGTCTTATTCATGAAGTCTCTCGAAGTCTCGGTTGGAGTGGTCCGCTCGTTGGGATCGCGTTGATTCCAGATGGTTAAGTCCTGATTTACGTTCCCGAGTCGGTCGGACCGCCGAGGGAGACGAGTTGCCGATTCATGCTGCCGCTGGAAAAGCCTTGCAGGTCCAAGGTGACGTAGCGGAAACCGATTTCGGTCAATCGCTGCGTCAACTCGGTACGCAGCGGGGCGTCGGCGAGTTTGCTGATCTGGTCGGCCGGCACTTCAATGCGTGCCAAGTCGCCTTCGTGAAAGCGGACGCGTACGTTTGCCAATCCCATCCCGCGCAGCAGATCCTCAGCCTGTTCCACCTGTGCCAATCGCTCCGGCGTAACCGGGACACCATACGCGATCCGGCTGGCCAAGCATGGCGAAGCGGGCAAGGATGCGTTGGGTAAACCGAAGTGACGCGCCAACTCGCGTACACCGGATTTATCGATCCCCAATTCCGCCAACGGTTTCAACACCCCCGCTCGGTCGCCGGCTGCGATGCCCGGTCGATAATCCCCCAGGTCATCGGCGTTGGTGCCCGACACGATCGTTGCGGCATCCAATTCAGGACTTTGACACAATCGATCAAGCGTCTGGTAAAGCGTGCTTTTGCAGTGAAAGCAACGCGACGCGTCATTGACGCGGTACTGCGGCAACGACACCTCGTCGGTCTCGATCAATCGATGGTCGGCGGCCAAGTGAGCGGCGATCGATTTGGCCAATTCGATTTGCCAGCGGGCCACACTGGGCGAGACCGCCGTGACCGCCGTGACTGAATCGGCGGCACTGGCGAGCGCAGCGGCCAAGACCACGCTGCTGTCCACGCCACCGGAGAACGCCACGGCGATCGCGCCACGGCCATGGAACCATTCCACCAACTCCTCTGCACGCGATTGAACAGTCCGAGATTCGACCGCCGCCTGCGCAGACGAACGGGGACTCGGCGCAGAGGCGAGAGGAAGGTCGGGGGCCGGGGAAGTGGAGGAATCGATCGTCATGCAGTGTTGCTCAGACGGTGTAGCTCAGACAGTGTTGGAATCAAAGGCGACGCGAACGAAAAAGCCCGCATCGAGTTTCCGGTTCCCCGAATCGTTCAGCGACAAACGTCCGCTGTCGACAAACGCATCGAACTGGCGGACCGGAACGGCGAGCTTTTCCGGCAGTGTTGCCCTTAAATAGTCTACCACGTCGCCGCCGCTGACCTGCGGTGAATGGCCGGTGATCAGCAGACGAAATCCGTTCGGCGACAGCAGCGTTAAACAATCGTCGACCAGCGGCCACAGGTCACGTTCAAGCCGCCACGCTTTTCCCGACGGTCCGTGCCCGTAGGCGGGGGGATCCATCACAATCGTGTGGTAGCGGTTGCCGCGGCGGACTTCGCGGGCGACGAACTTGGCCGCATCGTCGACCAGGTAGCGGATCGGATGCTCGGCCAATCCGTTCAAACCGGCGACCGTTCGAGCCGACGTGACGTTGGGTTTTGCGGCGTCCACGTGGGCGACCTTCATCCCCGCCAGCGCCATCGCGATCGAGCTCGCGCCGGTGTAGGCGAACAGATTCAACCCGCTCGCGTCGCCGCCGGCTTTCGGAGCGGTCTGGCGCAGCCAGCGCCAATTGGGCAGCTGTTCGGGGAACACACCGACGTGACCAAACGGTGTCGGCGCGATCGGCATTCGGATCCCGGCAAAATCGACTTGCAGCTGGTCGCTCCACACCGTGCGATGTGTCCAGCGACGCCGCTGCGGGTCAAACCTGGAATCGGCGTCCTGCCACAGATCCGACCGCTGTTTTCGGTTTCCGTCGGCTGCCGGACAGGGACGGTCCACTAGCCGACCGCCGAATGATTCCAGCTTGCGACCTTGGCCAAAATCCAGCAACCGATAACCCGGCCCGTGCGATCGTTCATTCACCGTGTTACTCATCGCCCCAAGGGTGAACTCTTACCGATCCCGTGTAAAGGAGACTACAATAGCGGATCCCCCCAACAGCCCCCTACGCCCACCGAGTCCATCGATGCCCACCGAATCTCGTCCCCGATTTGTCTCGCTTCTGATCGCCGTGATCGCGGCCGGTTCATTCAGCCTCGTCTCGCTCCATGCCGACGCACTGTCTGCCCAAGATCCCGATCCGTGGGAACAGAAGAAAGCCGAGCGATTCAAACCGCTGACCGAGAACGACAAGCACCAGATCGCGGCCGCCGTCCCCGCCCAGCCGACGGCCAAACCGGCGACCAAACGTCGTGTCCTGGCCTTCTATCGGTGCGAAGGTTTTATTCATACTTCGATCCCGCACGCCAACGAATGTGTCCGCGTGATGGCGGAAAAATCGAAAGCATTCGAGGTCGATTTTGCCGACACCTACGACGTGTTCCAGGCCGAAAACTTGGCGAAGTACGATGCCATCTTGCTGAACAACACGACCCACATGCAGTTCCCCGAACCGTCCCAACGCGATGCCTTCATGGACTTCATCATCGGCGGCAAAGGGCTGATCGGTTTCCACGCGGCCAGCGACAACTTCAACCGACACCCGGATTGTTTGGCGATCGTCGGCGGCACGTTTGCCGGCCACCCCTGGGGGGCCGGAGGAAAGTGGGCCTTCAAATTGGATGACCCCGGCCACGTGCTCAATGCCGCCTTCGATGGATCAGGGTTCTGGCACAGCGATGAGATCTACCAGTACAAGCCTGAATCGTATGTCGGCACAAAGGTGCTGCGCGTGTTGGTCAGCCTGGACATGAGCAAGGAAGCCGTTTCCAGCCGGATCAACGACGGGCCGCGCGAGGTTCCCGTCTCCTGGGTCCGCAAGGCCGGTGACGGCCGCGTGTTTTACACCAATTTTGGCCATCGCGAAGACACCTTCGCCAATCCCGTGATCGTCCAGCACATGCTTGACGGTATTCAATACGCGCTCGGCGATTTACCCGCCGACGCGACGCCCAGCGACGAACTGAATAACGTTCAGCCCGCCCTGGCCCCCGCGGCAAGATAAGTGCGGCGACCCTCCGCAAGGCAAGTGGCTGCCCACCAGTGTCGTGGCATAGTTCATTCAATCCACATCAAACGCGCTGCGTTGCTTTGCCGAATCTTCATGTCCCATCCCTATGCTTTCTAACTCGTGACTCGTGAGGGAATCGTCGTAACGGATTCAGCAGCAGACTCTTGTTTACCATCACC
Organism: Stieleria mannarensis; assembly: GCF_014154935.1. Taxonomy (GTDB): domain Bacteria; phylum Planctomycetota; class Planctomycetia; order Pirellulales; family Pirellulaceae; genus Stieleria; species Stieleria mannarensis. The sequence goes on along the minus strand of NZ_JACEHH010000050.1, from coordinate 30,787 downwards.
CTGCTTCAGACAAATGGTTCGCGAAAGGGCACTCGATACCACATCGAATCATCACCATTCTTGATCGGCCGTGGTGATGATTGCGACTTGGCGTTTACGTCGCGATCGGTCAGCCGAAAACACTGCACGATCGTGTTTGATGACGACAACGTCTTGATTCGAGATTTGCAAAGTCGCAACGGAACGGTCGTCGATGGCGATGCGGTCGCACCCGACGTCCCACGACAATTGTCGCATCACGATAAGCTTCGGATCGGCAAGTACACCTTTCGAATCTCGATCCGCGACCGGGAGACCAGGGAACCCCATCGCCCCGAGCTGATCGATCTTTCGACACTTTCCGGGCCGGGCATCGTACCGCAGGATGACGTCAAAGGGGCGGCGCAGCTGCTGAGCGAACTGGATGAACTCGCCGCCCGGCTCGATCAACCCAGCGACGACAAGACTGAGCCGGTGGTCAAGGCGAGCGGAAAAGCTGCGTCGAAGGAGCCCGACCGTGTCGCCACGAATTCGCCGGCCGGCGAGGACAGCGACGACGCTTCCACTCAGTCGGGCGAAGCCGATGAATCTGACGAGTCGACCAGCGTGTCGCGGGCGGACGGGAAGCGGGCGAAGGAATCCGAAGACGAACCATCAACCGACACCAAGAAGCTTCCCCCGCACCTGCGTCCCAAGGGGCCCAAGGATTCGCAGAGCGCCGCCTCGGCGGCACTGAAGAATTTGTTCGTGCGGTAGGCGATCACTTTTCTGATGTACGCTGGCCCTTCCGGGCCGTCGCCCGTGGGGCTTGGCACGACGACCTAGAAAGGACGTCGTACAGCTCTTCCACTGACCGCCTCCTACCCAATCGTCAGACCGCGCGGCATTCCCGAATAACCGCTACGGCTTGGGCGCCGCGGCGGCCATCACGGTCAGGTCTTCTTGACCGACGCGGGCACAAAAATCGCCCAGCGATTCACCTTCCTCGCGGTTGGCCTTGTAGGCCGATGCGATGGCGACGATCTCATCAACGATCTGGTCCGACGGGACCAAGTCTTTGTACAGGTACGCCAGTCGATTGCCCAACCAGCCGCCACCTGCGAACAGGGTGTAGCGGTCTTTGGCCTTGCCGACCAGAGCCAGGTCGGCGTTGTAGGGTCGGGCACATCCGTTCGGGCACCCGGTCACTCGGATCGTAAAACGTTCTTTGTCCAGGCCGAGTTTGGCCAGCGGTGGTTCCAGGTCGTCGATCAAACTGGGCAGCCGACGTTCGCTTTCGGTGATCGCCAGGCCACAGGTCGGCAGGGCGACACAGGCCATCGACCAGCGGCGGACGGTGCTGGTTTCTTCGGTCGTGCGGACGTTGTGCCGGCGGATGATCTCGATCAACTTGTCTTTATCGGCCGGATCGATGTCGGTCACGATGATGCTCTGGTGCCCGGTCATCCGCAATTCGGTGCCGAAGGTGCGACACACTTCACGCATCATCGCTTTGAGCTGACGGTGTTCGTTGTCGTACAGTCGACCGTTTTCGATGTTCAGCCCATAGGACCATTTCCCATCGCCCTGGTCTTGCCAGCCCATGTGGTCGTCAAAACCGGTGACGTCATCGGGCTCGCAATCGGCAAGCGGGCCACCGAATTGTTCTTCGACCGCGCGGCGGAATTTTTCGACGCCCCAATTGTCGACCAGATACTTCATCCGGGCAACCTTGCGGTCTGCGCGGTTGCCGTGATCCCGTTGGACCTTGATGACCGCCTTGCTGACTTCGACCGCTTGTTCGGGCGTGCAGAACGCCATCCGTTTGGCCAGCGCGGGATAGGTCCGCTTGAGTGCGGGGGTGGCCCCCATGCCGCCGCCGACCAGTACGTTGTAGCCGATGATTTTGCCATCGCGGACGATCGCCAAGAAACCCAGGTCTTGCGTGTAGATGTCGATGCAGTTGTCTTCGGGCAGGGCGATTCCGACCTTGAACTTCCGCGGCAGGTAGGTCGGCCCGTACAGCGGTTCGACGATCGGGCCGCCGCCTTCGAGCGTTTTTTCGCCGGTTTCCGGATCGGTCAGCCACAACTCGTGGTAGGCCGGCGTTTGCGGCGCCAGGGCGGCGACCAATTCGTCGGTCAGCGCCAACATTTCCTGATGAACGCCGTCGGCCCGTTTGGCCGGGCAGCACATGATGTTTCGATTGACGTCGCCACAGGCGGCCAACGTCGACAATTCGATCTCGTTGATCCGATGGATCGTCTTGCGGAGATCTTTCTTGAGCACACCGTGCAACTGCAGCGTCTGTCGCGAGGTGATTTTCATCGTCGAATCACCGAGTTCCTCACACAGATCCAGCTGGGCCAGCATCTGCTCGCTGGTGATTCGCCCGGCGGGAATCCGGCAGCGGACCATCATCGCGAACGCCTTCCCGCCGCCGGCTTTTTTCAATTCCGCCCGCTTGTCGCGATCGTCTTGCTGGTAGGTGCCGTGGAATTTCAGCAACTGGATGTCCGATTTGCCGAAATGGTCGGTGTCGGCAGCCATCTCCGTGTCGATGGTGCCTTTGAGATACTCGCTCGCCTCTTTGATTTTTTCGACCGGGCTAAGCTTCGGCGCTTCGGTAGACATCGAGTCAAAAATCCTGTGTGATATCGTTTCGCCGGTCCGGAACCGGGCGACAGATGAACTGTGAATCTACGCGAACTATAACGATCAATCGCGTTTCCCACTATGGTAAACCCATCGGCTATCGGCGCCTGACAGAACAGGGGTGCGACGAGCTGACGCAAGACGAGGCGAACATGACGGCAGTGATTTTGGATGGAAAGCAGGTGGCGGCGGAAATTCGCGCCGAGACGGCCAAGGAAGTCGCGGACTTTGTCGCCGGCGGTGCCCCGCCCCCCTGCCTGACCGCCGTGTTGGTGGGCGAGGACCCCGCCAGCCAGGTTTACGTGCGAAACAAGGCCCGGGCCTGTGAAAAAGCCGGGATCGACGGCCGCACCCACCGCTTGCCCGCCGACGCCGGCCAAGACGAGCTGATGGCGCTGATCGCCGAACTCAATACCGACACCAACGTCAACGGTATTTTGGTGCAGCTCCCGTTGCCGTCGACCGACGACGTCCGGTACGACGAACGAGAAATCCTGGACGCCATCGATCCGCTGAAGGACGTCGACGCCTTTTCCCCGGTCAACGTCGGCCTGATGATGCAAGGTCGCCCGCGTTTCTTGCCCTGCACCCCCCACGGCATCGTCCAACTGCTCGGTCGTTCCAACCTGTCGGTGTCCGGAAAAAAGGTTTGCGTCGTCGGCCGCAGCGACATCGTCGGCAAACCGATGGCGATGATGTTGGCCCAGAAAACCGGTTCCTGTGGTCCCGAGGTCGCCAACGCCACGGTCACGCTGGCCCACAGCCGCACGGCAGACCTGGCGGCCGTTTGTCGCGACGCCGATTGCTTGATCGCCGCCGTCGGCCGCCCCGAAATGATCACCGGCGACATGATCAAACCCGGCGCAATCGTGATCGATGTCGGCATCAATCGCGTCGGCGACAAACTGGTCGGCGATGTCGCGTTTGATCAAGCCAAGGAGGTCGCGTCGGCAATCACGCCCGTCCCCGGCGGCGTCGGACCGCTGACGATCGCCATGCTGCTGCACAACACCCTGGCCGCGGCGAAATTGCAAAGCGGACGCTAGTGCCGCCTGTGGGATAGGCTTCCAGCCTGTCGATTCCGCAAGGCGTTAGGGTAGCGGAACTCGCCAAGAGTTTCGCACCGGTGCGGCGCCGCAGCAGGAGGTCCGAAAGCCTTGGCGGCTTCCGCTACGACACGAATCTCGTTCTCGCTATTGCGAAAAACACGGTCCACCTATCCCACCCCCACTTCCATCCTGGCCGCGGCGGGCAGGTGGTTCTTGCCGGTCCCACGCGACGCCTTGATCCAGCCCAACGGTCGGCCTCGGTGACGCACCACGCACCAGCCCGTCAACGCGCACGCGATCGGTTGTCCGCTTAGGAACTGCTGCGCCGTCGAATCATCGACATCGACCGATTGCAATCCTCGCAGCGCCCCGGTTCGACGCAGCGACGCCTCGTGCGACGGCTTCCAGGTTTGACCGGTACGATAGGTGAGTTCCGGGCCGGCGGCGGAAATCGATTCGGCCCACGACGGAGCGTCCTCGGGCCAAGCCCAGATGACCGCCCCGGCGACTTGATAACGCTGCGGCGTGACGCCGAACCATTCCCCCAGTTCATCGGGCAACCGCTCCGGTTTCTCACGACGCTTTCGTTTCTTTCTCGACGCTGGCTCGACTGCGGCTGCTGCGCCGATGTCGGATCGCAACGAGGCCGCAAAGCTGCCCGCACAGCGATGGCGGTGCGGCCACAGTCGATAGCTACATCCGGAATCATCACTCGCATAGTCGGCCAATCGATCGATCGGCTCGGCCGCCACGCCATCCTTTTCCAGCAACCAACGCACTTGCGATTCGTTCTCCGCGTCGGCGAACGTGCAGGTGCTGAGCACCAGCCGACCGCCCGGACGCAGCAGCCCGATCGCGGACGACAGGATGCGGCGGGCCCGCAGCGCGCTGTGTTCAATTTGGGTCGGCGAGACCGCAGCCAGGCTTTGCTTGCCGCGGCCCAAGAGTGCTTGCCCGCTGCACGGGACATCGGCCAAGACCAAATCGAAGACGCCGCCGAGTCGCGTCTGCAGGACTTCGGGATCCAGGCTGGAAATCGCGTATCGATCGTTTCCGGTTCGAGCCAAGTTGTACGCCAGCGGTGCGATCCGAGACTTGATCGGTTCGTTGGCCAACAGGAAACCGTCGCCGATCGATTCCAGCAGCGCGCTCGACTTGCCGCCCGGTGCGGCACACAGGTCACAGATTAATCGGTCCCGTTGGGGAGGCACATCCGCTTCGCACGCGGCGAGGGCCAACATCGAACCGGCATCCTGAATGAAAAAGTCCCCGGCGGCGTAGTCCAACGTCCGGCTGGGGCGGGCCTCCGAATCAGTGCAGTGATAGCCGAGTGAATACCAGTCGACCGGGCGGACGGGAAACGAGAGGTCGGCTTGATCGATCTCGCTGCGGCAACGCAACGCATTGCGATGACGCGTCAGCAACGCCGCCGAAAACGCCGCCAACTCTTCGTCGGAAATCGCGACCGTGCCGAGCGCCGCGGCAAGTGAACGGCGGAGGTCCGCGCCAGCTTCATCGGACGCATTCGTTGCACCGGAGGCATGGCTGTCTAAATCAGTCACGAAACCCTCCCCGCGTCGTCGCTCACTCCTCCGCGACCCTCCCTGCCAGGGAGGGTGAAGTCGTAAACGCCTGTCAAATCAGAGGTTAAAAACCGCACGACCTCTGCGAGGGAAGGTGTCTTAAATAAACTGACGACTTGCGCAGACACGCATGCACCGATGGATGGCACGTTCACGGCGACTTACGCCCCAAATACTTCAATGCCGAAACCGTCAGCGAGAGAACACAAGCCAACAGCAACGGCGAGGTGAACGTGAACATGATGAACGCCCGATGTGCCAGGCGGCCGACGTCTTCACCGCCCTCACCCGCTTCGCCATAGAACAGCACACTCAGTTCTTCGCGGATCGCGGGGACCCGCGAGGCGTAGAACAAGGCCGCCGAGAGGAAGGCGAACACGACCATCATCAACAACATCAGCGACAGGCTGATTTGAATCTTGGGGCCGTGCTTCACCTTCACCGCCTGCGATTCAGGCGTCCCTGCCCCCGATGCGGTCCCCGCCCTCGATGCGGATGATGGTGAAGTACTCGGCGGCCTATCGGCGGGATTCATCACTCAAGTGCCTCCTTGGGCAATTCGGGCAGCGGCTCTTTGGCAGCCTGCCGAGGCGTCCAAAGGTCCTCCGGCTCTTGGCCACCGGCGTCGCTGCGAAGCAACAAATAGACTCCCCCGAGTAGACCAAACGCCAGCGTGAGTTGCCAGGCAATCATGAGGGTCGCGATGATTTCCAGGGCGGCGTTCAATTGCAACCGGTCCGGCGCGATCAGCGAATTGAGTCCCCAGGTCGCCAACGACGCTGCCCAGCCGACGCCGCCCAGTAGCCCCCCGGCGACGAATACCATCGCACCGGAAACGAACAGGTACCAGACCAACGACAACGGCCGACGAACGAATGCCTCATAGCCTCGGCTGAGTGAATCGATCGGGTCCGGATCCGGTTCACAAACCATCGCGGCAAGCGCCAGCGGTATCGCGAACAATGCCCCGAATCCCAGAATGCCGACCGGGATGACCGCGATGCCGATCGCCCAACCCGTCGCCTGAGAAAGCCACGCAATGTCGGCCAATAAACTCGGCACACGGATCACGAACACGGCAGCAGCCAACGCCAGCACGCACAACAACGGGATGATCGGAACCAAGAACGATTTCCACAGCCGCGATCGCACCAGCCGCATGACTCCTCCGGCACGCGGCATCGACTTGCCGGCGGCCAGCACCGCGCCGCCACGGCAAACAAATTGGATCACCGGTGTCCAGAGCACCCACATCGCCACGACCAGTGTGGTTCCCAGCAATGGGCCGGCCGCATTCCACATCGCCGCAATCGGCTCCAAGTGCGATTGCAATTCCCAAAACGGCGCTGGCGCGACGCGTACGGCGACAGCAGACGAGACCAGAACACGTGTCACCAGACAGGCGACAAGCACCAGAGCGACGTGACTGGGAGAGGCCATGATTCGGGGGACGCGGGCCAAGCGGACCCAGGATGCCACGTCCACCCAGGAACGCATCCGAGAAAACATCCCCGATTCGAATTCATAGCCGGCATGAATCTCACTCTTGTTCAAGCCAGGGCTCCGCGTCGACACTTTTCATCTTGGACCACTCCCTTCCTCCGTTCTTCGCGTGCAGTATCACGCAAGCGGTAGTGATCACGCAAGATGCGACGGCCGGCGGGGCATCGGCATCAAGTTAAGCGGGCGATTCATCGCTGAGCCGAATTCACCCTCCCTCTTGGGAAGGTCGCGGAGGAGTATACGACGACGCGGGGAGGGTTGCCTGTGGCTCGGATGCACTCGCACACCGCCGCTCGACCCTCCCCTCGCTGCGCTCGACCCTCCCTTCCAGGGAGGGTGAAGTCCTTCACTTGATGCCTATGCCTCTCCGAGGTCGGCGGGGGCCCAAGCTTTGCTTTTTCGCGCCCGCCGAGTTCGGAGAACACGGCGACTTTGGGGGCCGCCGAGTTCAGAGAACACGGCGACTCTCCGAACGCGTCGTCAAGTGCGCGAAAAGGGGGTCAGGCCGCGATCTTTGCCGGTTGGCTCTCGGCCGTCTTGCCCCGATCGCGCGAGCGCCGCCACAGCGCCTTGATCTCGGCGGTCAAACTGTTGGCGACCGTCTTGTGATACGGCGAGTCGGCCGGCAAGCCTTCGATCAATCGGCGGTGGGCTTTGCCCAAGTTGTGGTACGGCAAACGCGGGAACAGGTGATGCAACGCATGGTAACGCGTCCCGATCGGTCCCCACAATTCGCTGATCCACGGGGCATGCGGATAGTTGACCGAATCGAGCAACTGTTCCTCAAACGTCATCTCCGCCCCGTCACCGGTCCAGCGGTGCGCCCCCAAGGTCCGAATTTCGTTCAGCGTCAACAACCCGATCGCGACGCTGTAGGCGACGATCCACAACGGATCGAACCACTCGCCGGTGACGATTTTGTGACGAAAGATCAATCCGGCTCCGACCAGGAAACAAAAGAACTCTTGCACCACGACGACACGCATCTCGGACTTCGACGCGTCCTCACGCTCGTAAAACGGATCCACCACCATCGTGGATGCGTGACGATGGACCAGTTTGCGCGCCCCGGGAATCAACCAACAAACCGGGCTCAACACCACAAACCGAAACAGCCCCAAGAACGGAATGACCAACGCTTGGCCGATGAAACCCACGATCATCCACGGGCTGTGATGGCTGAGCGACAGGTATTCCCCGTCATGCTCGGTGCCGTAGTGTTTGCGGCGATGGTGGTCCATGTGCGGGTAATACAGGAACGAGGGGACGAACAACGGAATCCCGCACAGCAGATTCCATACGAATCGAAATCCGTTGAACCCTTCTTTGGGCAGATGCACCAATTCGTGGATGAACATGACCGAGCGCATGAACAACAGCACGGTCGCCAGGTATGACACGATCACGGCGGGAACCACCCACGGTTCCGACCAGAACAATCGCGGCACGTGCAGCGTGGCGTGCAAGGCGATGAACCCGCCAATGATCGACAACAGAAAGTCCGTCCAGTAGATCCGCGGATTCGGCTTCGCCAGATCTCCGATCAAGCTGCGCGCCTCGGCAAACGAAAACTGGCCGTCGCCGCCGGGTTTCTGCGGCCCGGATTGGCCAGCGCGTTTGGGGTCGGGGTGGGTGTCGCGGGCAAGCTTGGCTGGGCTATTAACGGACATCGCTGCTGTGATCGTGGAAGTGGGTCGCGGTGGTGGTCCGGCAAGCCATGGGGCACATCGTCGGGCACATCGTCGGGCACCACGGCGCTACTGGACAGAATCCTCGTGTTGTTTCTATCGTCCTTGGATGGCGGCAAAATTTGGTGGACCGCCCTCGTAAACCTTCAGTTTAAATACGACCTTACAGCCTCGCCCGCAAATTCCCCAAAGTTGTCCATGTCGCCATTGTCGCAGCCCGAGAGTCCATGACAGATCCATCCCACCGTGACAATAACGCGCGCCGCATCGTGGTGATCGGGGCCGGGGCCGCCGGATTGGTCGCCGCCGCGGAGGCCTCGATGCGGGGGGCGACGGTCTACCTGTTGGAGAAGAACAGCAAGGCCGGCGTCAAAATCTTGATGTCCGGCGGAACACGCTGCAACATCACCCAAGACACCGACGCGCGGGGAATCGTCAGCGCCTTTGGCAAAGCCGGTCGCTTTTTGCAAAAGTCCGTCGGCGCGTTCGGTCCCGCCGATGTGGTGGCGATGTTTCGTCAGCAAGGTGTCGACACCAAGGTGGAATCGACCGGGAAGATCTTTCCCAAATCCGATCGGGCCGTCCACGTCCGCGACGCACTCCAGCAACGTGCGATCCAGGCCGGCGTGAAACTGCACCTCCGCTGTGCCGTCAGCGGAATCGAACAGACTCCCAACGGTTGGACGGTGCAAACCGATTGCCAAGCGATCCCTTGCGACCGACTGATCGTCACCGCCGGCGGAAAAAGCTGGCCGGGTTGCGGCACGACCGGTGATGCCTATGCCTGGTTGCACCGGCTCGGTCACACGATCGTACGCACCCGCCCCGCACTGGTCCCCCTGGTCGGCGGTTACCACTGGACTCACGCCCTGTCCGGGCTGACGCTCGAGGATTGCGTCGCGTCGGTCTATCGACGCAGCGATTGGGAATCCAAGCCGCCGTCCAAACGCAAACCGCTGGTCAGCCGCCGCAGCAGCTGGCTGTTCACCCATCTGGGATTCTCCGGTCCGGCGGCGATGGATGTCAGTGGCACGATCACCGGTGCCGACTCCTTTGATGACGTCACCTTGACGGTTGATCTGGTGCCCTCGTTGTCGATTCAACAGATCGAGCAAGCTCTCACCGATCGCAGCAGTGGTGGACGGCGGACGACCGCCGCGGTGATCGCCGATTGGTTACCCGCTCGACTGGCCGAATCGATCACCCGCAGCAACCATGCCGACGATCCGATCGCCGAACTCTCCCGCGTTAAACTCCAAACGCTGGTCGCTGCACTCAAGACCGCCACGTTTCCGATCCAAGGCACGCGAGGATTTGCCAAAGCCGAGGTGACCGCTGGCGGGGTGAAGTTGTCCGAAGTCGATCCGCGGACGATGGCCAGTCGAAAGGCGTCGGGGTTGTACATCGCCGGAGAAGTCTTGGACGTCGACGGCTGGATCGGCGGCTACAACTTTCAAGCCGCCTTCAGCACCGGTCGAGCCGCCGGGATCGCCGCCAGCTCGTCCGAGTAGGTGAGAGTTGGCGAGGCTTCCTGCCTGTCATCATTCTGCCATCCCTCTCCTGACTGCGACCGACGTGACAGGGTACCCTTGCCGCGTCGAGGGGCAGGAAGGTTTTAGCGGTCGGAAGATTGGGTCCATCGAAGAGAAGCAGGAATTCACCATTTTCTTACCCCAAAAATCTTCTTACCAAATTCCCGCAAGAGCGGAGCCGATTGTGCGCACCGGTTGATGTCAGTGATGCTTTCCAGCACAACCGCCCCAAGATCATAGCTGGTCGATCGCTGAATCGATTGAGGGAGATCGATCCCACTGGTGACCGCGGACACACTTCTGCCTTATCGTGATTCGCATTGCGGCTACACTGTCGGCAATCAACATTCTTGCTCCGTCACGACAACGAGAGTCACTGACGTGAATCGAATCTTCATCGTCGCATTACTGGTGCTGACCACCTGCATCGCCCAGCGGGAATTCGTCCGGCGGGGACTCGCCCAGTCCCCATCGCAACCCTCCTTGACCGAACGGTTGCTGGCCGAAAGCAGCGACTCGCTGGCGGCCCAAGCACGCCAACGGGGTGATGGGGTCCGCGGGGCCATCTTGTTTTCCACGCAGTCGCTGGCGTGTACCAAGTGCCACGCCCAAGCCGCCGAGGACTTGCTCGGGCCGGACCTGAATCAAGCCTTGGCGAAATTGAAAGACAAGGAGATCGTCGAGGCGATCTTGCAGCCCTCCAAAGTGATCTCCAAAGGATTCGAATCGGTCAAGATCCTGACGCTGGGCGGTCGCGTCGTGACCGGAAGGATCGTTCGCCAGGATGACGAAACGATCGCGTTGCGCGAACTGTCCGACGCCAACCGATTGATCGAGATCGCGACCGACGACATCCAGCGGCTCGCCAAAGACACGGTTTCTGCGATGCCGACCAAGTTGGCCGACCAACTGGCCGACCGGCAACAGTTCCTGGATCTGGTGAAGTACCTGATGGACATCGCCCAAGCCGGCGCGATGCCGGAGATCGAGGGAACCACCAAGGTCGCAACGGAGACGCTGGAGCCGCGACTTTATGGCAGAGTCTTGTTGGACCGATTCGGTTGCGTTAATTGCCATCATGATGATGCTGAAGCAACGGCGGCCCAGAATCTGGTTCCCGCCAAACAAGCACCGCGGCTGACTTCCGCCGCGTCGCGGATCGATCCCGGTTACCTCCGTCGCTTCATCGCCGATCCGCAGCATGTCAAACCCGGAACCAGCATGCCCGAAATGATGGGGCATCTCTCCGACGACGATCGCGAGGCGGCGTCGACGGCGATCACCCGCTACCTGGTGTCGCTGGCTGCGGAACCGTTTCACCGCGACGATGTTGATGCGGAATCGGCGGCGCGCGGACGCGAACTGTTTCATTCGGTCGGATGCGTCGCTTGCCATTCACCACGCGACGATCAGGGGGCCGAAACGATGTCGGAAAGCTCGGTCACACTGGGCGATCTGAGCCAAAAGTATAGCGTCGCCGGACTGTCGACATTCCTCGAACACCCGCACTCGGTGCGACCCTCGGGACGAATGCCCGACATGAAACTGACACACTGGGAGGCGATCGATCTGGCCAACTACTTGGCCGGCGGCGCGGCGTCCCAGATCGAATCGTCGCCGATCCGGGCCGATCCCTCGTGGATCGAACAGGGCCGCAAGTGGTTCGCGAAACTCGGCTGCGCCGAATGTCACGTTGTCGACAACGCCGCGACATTGGACCAACATCGGGAGCTTGCCATGCACTTGCCCGCTCTGTCGCAACTGGACACCGACCGAGGATGTCTCTCGGATGGCTCCGGCAATTGGCCACGCTATGACTTGGACGACAGTGAACGTGATGCGATCCGAGCTGCACTTGCAGATGTCGGCACAACGTTGGACGACCGAGACCAGATCGTGTTGACGATGAAAACGTTTCGCTGTTACCGCTGCCACCGGCGCGATGATTTAGGAGGCGTGTCGGACCAGCGTGATTCGTTCTTTCACACCACCAATGAAAACCTGGGCCCCCAAGGACGCATCCCGCCGTCGTTGACCGGGGTTGGTGGGAAACTGCGTCCGAAATGGATGCGTGAGGTGTTGGTCGCGGGACGGTCCATTCGCCCTTACGTCAAAACCCGAATGCCCCAATACGGTGCCGACAACGTCGCTCACCTGGTCGAACTTTTTGCGTCGGTCGACCCCAAGCCGATGGTCGAAATCTCCGAGACGTCGGATCCCAAGGAGACGCGTAAAACCGGGCACCAACTGGTCGGTCGCGGCGGATTGAACTGCATCGCATGTCACACCTTCCAGCACAAACCGGCTCAAACCATGCCCGCGGTCGACCTGACGGAAATGGCCGAGCGGCTTCACAAGGAATGGTTCTTCCAATACATGGTCTCGCCGCAACTCATCAGCCCCGGGACGGTGATGCCATCGTTTTGGCCCGGTGGGAAGGCGATCCGAAAAGAGATCTTGGACGGGGATCCGAATCTTCAAGTCGGAGCGATCTGGGAATACCTGCGCGAAGGCCGGCAAGCCAGAACACCGCAGGGATTGCAATTGGAACCGATCGAATTGCTGGCCGATCAGGGCCGCGCGGTGATGCTCCGGCGAAGTTATCGCGACATCGGCAAACGCGGGATCGGAGTCGGGTATCCCGGCGGAGTCAACTTGGCCTTTGACGCCGAACAGATGCGGCTGGCGATGATTTGGAAGGGCAAGTTTGCCGATCCGGGTGGCGTCTGGCGCAGTCAGGGACACGGGACCGTGCGGCCGCTGGGAACCGACCTGATCCGTTTCTCCGCCGGGCCAGACCTGGACGATGCCCGACAGCCGTGGATCGTCGACGAGGGCCGTCCACCACATCACCGATTCACCGGTTATCACCTGGACGAGGTCGGCCGTCCCACGTGGACGTATCGATTCGGCGAGATCGAAATCGAAGACTACGCGATCGATGGGATTGACGCCGATCAACCGGTGTTGAAACGGACGGTCACGTTGAAGGCCGAACGCCGACGCGACAACCTGGTCTTTCGCGTCGCATCGGGCAAACGTATCCGAGCGATCGCCGAGCATTCCTTTCTGGTCGGGGATTCCCTGAAGGTTCGAATCGATCCGCAACACCAATCCCAGATCGTCGACGACGGATCGGATAAGCAATTGGTCGTGCCGCTATCACTCCCGCCCGGCCGCACCACGCTGGAGGTCGAGTACCGATGGTAAGGGAGTGGAGGGGACGGACGAAAACGATGAGATGCACCACCGATTCGATTCAGCCAATTTTCCTACCTGCAAAATCGTCCTACCTTTCCCACCCCGTCTGGTCGTCCTGTCAAGCCGGTGAGAATGAGGAGAGGGATGGCAGAATGATCCGGGGCAGAATGATGGAGAGGGCCTGTGCTCGAAGAGTTGTTTCCGCCCTCTGAAAACGAAAGTCTTGGCGACTTCCGCTACGAACAAATTCGTCAACCAGCAACATGTGGAACCTGAAGCCCAATGCGTCTGAACACCAATTTCCTCCTCGTCCTGACCTTCACCATTACGATGGCACCAGCCCTCCGCGCCCAAACCCTGGGCGAATACTGGGACACGGCCGAGGAGGAAGCGAAGTACTACAAGATCGTCGAAATCCCGATCCCCGAGGACGCCGCGATCGAAGCGGGCAGCTTTGAAGTCCTGCCCGACGATCGGCTGGCCATCGGCACCCGACGCGGCGACATCTTGTTGGTCGAGGGGGCGTTCGATCAATTCCCTCAACCGACGTACAAACGCTTTGCCAGTGGGCTGGACGAAGTCATGGGCATGTCCTTCAAAGACGGAGCGTTTTACATCACCCAGCAAACCGAAGTCACGAAGGTCACCGACGAAGACGGCGATGGGCTGGCGGACCACTTCCGAACGCTCAGCGATGCCTGGGGCTTTCGCAACTATCACGAATTTGCCTTCGGATCAAAGCTTGATCCCGAAGGCAACATCTGGGTCGCGCTGTGCCTGTCCAAATCCTATCAGTCCGATGAACCGTTTCGCGGTTGGTGCGTGAAGGTCACCCCGGATGGAAAAACGATCCCCGTTTGCAGCGGCATCCGCAGCCCCGGTGGGATCGGCCCCAACGAACATGGCGTGATGTTTTACGCCGAAAGCCAAGGACCGTGGAACGGATCCTGCAGCCTGAAAGTCCTTCAGCCAGGCGGCTTCATGGGGCATCCGGCAAGTTTCCGTTGGTACGACTTGGCAGAGAATCTGGACAAGCCAACCGTCCAGCCAAACACCCGGTCGCGGCTGTTGACCGAACGGAAACGCGTCAAGGAATTGGTGCCGTACGCCGTCGTGTTCCCTTACATCAAGATGGGACGATCGATCTCGGGCTTCATGGTGGATCGCACCGGCGGCAAATTTGGGCCGTTTGAAAACCAGATCTTTGTCGGCGACTTCAGCCTGAGCGTGGTGATGCGGGCGACGACCGAACAGATCAACGGGGTCTGGCAAGGTGCTTGTTATCCGTTCCGCGAAGGCTTGGCGACCGGGTTGCTGGCCTGTCAGTTCACACCCCGCGGCGATCTGATCGTCGGCGGAACCAATCGCGGTTGGCCGGTGCGGGGACCGCGCGAGTTCGCGATCCAGCGGCTGGACTGGACCGGAATCGTCCCCTTTGAAATCAAGCAGATCAACGCGCTGCCCGATGGTTTTCGAGTCACGTTCACCAAACCCGTCGATCCGACCATCGCATCGAAAAATGATTGCTATCGGCTGTCCACGTTTACCCACGTCTATCAACAAGGCTACGGCAGCCCCGAAGTCGATCAAACCACTCCGGTCGTCACCGAGGCGATCGTCGCCCAGGATGGCATGAGCGTCCGGCTGAAGATCGACGGCTTGGTCCAAGGGCACGTCCACGAATTCGACCTCGCCCCGATCCGTTCCGCCGAAGGTGGTAAGCTGGTCCACGTCAACGCGTACTACACGCTCAACGAAATCCCTTAAGCGGATTAAGTTGCTTCCATCATCATTCTGCCTTCCATCATTCTGCCTTCCATCATTCTGCCTTCCATCTCTCCCATCGTTTTGCCCCCATCGTTTTGCCCCATCGTTTTGCCCCCATCGTTTTGCCCCCATCGTTTTGCCCTGCACCTACCATTCACCCGACGCCTGAATGGAAATCCCAGAGAACCGGCCGACATGCACGCAAGCAAAACAAACGATCGCGGGCAAACCTGGACGCTGGGCCATCACGATCGGTTCGTCAGGTCCTGGCTGGCCCCTGCTGCGTCAGCTGCCTCGCATCAGCCCCCGATCGTCATGGGCGTGGTTCATGGCCTGGGCGATCACTCCGGGCGATTCGACGAGGCCGGACGCTGGTTGGCCGGTCGCGGCATCCACGTCTATGCCTACGACCAGTGTGGACATGGCAAGACTCCTGGTCGGCGGATGCGGATCCCGAGTTACGAAACGCTGTTGCAGGACATCGATTCCTTTTTGCTACGTCTGAGAGAACTGCATCCCGACGCCTCGGTCGGATTCTTGGGGGTCAGCATGGGCGGCAACCTTGTGTTGAACCATCAGCTGCGCGGTTACTCGCCGATGGATTGGGTGGTCGCAGCTTCGCCGATGTTGCGTGCGGTCAACCCGCCCGGACCGATCCAACTGACGCTGCTTCGGTTGCTATCGCACCTGGCGCCCGATCGTCTATTGGACAAACCGATCGATCCGGCCGATCTCACTCGCGATCCACAGAAACAGCGCGCGTTCCTGGACGACCCGCTCGTGCAACAGCAGATCAGCTTACGCCTGGGCCGTGACTTGATCGACTCAGGACAATGGTTGATCGAGCACGCGGGGGAACTTGCAACGCCGACCCTGATCCCGCACGGAGATGCCGACGTGATCACCTGCCACCGGGCGTCGATCGAATTCTCGGAAAACTCCCACGGCCGCGCCAGCGTTCAAATTTGGCCTGGCGGGGCGCACGACCTGCACCAAGATATCCAGCGTGAAGAATACCTGCAGAGTATTTTGGACTGGATCAACGCCACGTCGACGTAGCGACGCTCGATGCGAGCGTTTAGGATGCAGGGGAACCACCTTCTGGCGAAGGTAGCTACGTTGAAACCGCGATGCATCTTGTTTCTTGGATCAAGTGACGCTGTCCGGCGAGTGCTTTGCCAAAATCAAGCGGCTGAGTTACGGTGCATGCCGTTGGACGACTACGGTTTCCGCACGCGATTCGGTTGGGTGACCGATCGATTCGGTGTGTCCTGGCAGATTAATTTCGGCCCGCTGAAGTGAATGAGACGCGAAGGATCAGACACGCCCCCGCCCCGCCCGGTGTAGACACAGTGTCTGGTTTGGTCTAGGCTAGAGATTCATCGCCACGACCTGACCGGCTTTCGTGGCCCACGGTATCTAGCAGACGATCGGTGAGAGGACATGGTGATAATTCGCACCTTGGGAATGGTTCTGATGATCGGCGCCGCATGGGGCTCCATCGCTGCGGCGCAAGATCCGACGCCGCCGGCAAACGGTCCGGGCAACGAAACGACCGAACGCAGCGAGCGATTGTTTCAACGATTCGACCAGACCGCCAAGGAATTAGAATTTCAGTCGCAGGCTGGCGAGGTCTATCAGTGGCAACAGACACCGCTGTTTCGTTTCAGTTCCGAAGGCAACGTGTTTGGCAGCGTCTTCGTTTGGATGACGCCCAAGAAACACTTGGCGTTGATCGGGACCATCGGTTCGATTCCCATCAATCAGCGGGACTATGAATTTGTCGAACTGCATCTGCTTCAGCCGGCGCCCATCGTTCCGATGACCATCGGCAATGCGCCGCGGAAACGCTGGATGCCCGAGGTGGAGCAATTGGAATTGAAACCCGTGCCGTCGGCGCCATCGGTCGCGACCGACGGCGGGAAACGACTGGTACAGATGCGTGGGATCGCGCGACAATTCAAAGCGGAAATGATCCACAACGGCCAGACCAACCATCTGCGATTGTTGCCCCAGCCGCTATTCCGATACGACGATTCGACCGCGGAATTTGACGGTGCCCTGTTCGCGTTCGTTTGGGACAATGGGACCGATCCGGAATTATTGCTCCGGTTGGATGTCCAGCAACGCGACGGAAAAAGCGTGTGGATGTATCAAGCCGTCCGATTCACCTGGCGGCAACTGCGGCTGGATCACAAAGGAGAAACCGTTTGGCAAGCCGATGAATTCGTCCAGCGTGATACTGCCGAACAACGAACGCCATATTTGACGGGTCTCACAGGTGTGATTGCCGAGTAGTGCGATCACTCGCGCCGAGGCGTTGCGGCGACCAGGGCCAAGACTTCGTTCATGTTCATCGGCTTGGTCAGACAACCGTCCATGCCGGCGTCCAGGCAAGCGTCCTGCTCCTCTTTCATCGCGTTCCCGGAGAGCGCCATGATGGGCCATCGCGGCCAATCGTTGTCCTGCTCGCGTTTGCGTATTTGACGGGTCGCTTCCAGTCCGTCCAGCTCCGGCATCTGCACGTCCATCAGGATCAGATCAAACGCGTCGGCGTCCGTCAGTGCATCCAGCGCCGCTTGTCCGTTTTCCGCGATCGTGACTTCGTGTCCTTCTTGTTCCAGGATTGACCGCGCAACGGTTTGATTGACGATGCTGTCCTCGGCCACCAGGATGCGTCGCGGCTGGACTTGCTGCTGGGGTGTGGAGGCTTGGGGAGGACTCCAGTTGGTCAACGCGACCGCCAACGCACGAAACAGCGTTCCGCGTCTCAGCGGCTTTGGCAGGACGACTTCAAACAACTCCGCCTCCGCCGCGGAGTGGCCTTCTTCGCTGCCGATCGCCGATGAAGCAAGAATCAGCGCGATGCCCTTGCCGTCCCGCTGCTCGCGAATCCAGCGGGCCAATTGCCAGCCATCCGTCCCCGGCATCATGGCGTCGACAATCATCCCGTCGTGGTCGTGCAAACAATCCGGATCGCGTCGCACGCGTTGTTTGACATCATCTGCGCCGGTCGCCGCATCGACAATGATCCCGAAACCTTCCAGTAACCCCTTGGCCACGCGACGATTGATCGCATTGTCATCGACCAGCAACACACGTTTGCCGACCAGCAAATCCTTCGGCGGAGTGGATTGATGAATCGACGCCCCGACCTCGATCTTGTCCGTCGGTGGGAGTGGCAACCTGGCGGTAAACGTGGTCCCTTTGCCGACTTCGCTTTCCAGCGTCAATGTGCCCCCCATGCGTTCGACCAAACGCCGACAGATCACCAATCCCAAACCCGTCCCACCGTACTTGCGCGTCGTCCCCGAGTCGGCCTGGACAAAGGGCTGGAACAATCGCCGTTGAGCTTCTGGGGAGATTCCGATCCCAGTGTCTTTGACCTGCAAACGGATTTGTTCCGGTGATTCCGGGTCCGGTCGAGCCACGACGATGATCCGGCCGTTCTCGGTGAACTTGATCGCGTTGGTGACCAAATTCGTCAACACCTGACGGATCCGCGTCGGATCGCCGGACCGGACATCGGGCATCTTCAGATCGATGTCCAGCTCGATTTCCATGCCGCGCCCATGAGCTTTGGGGGACAGCAACTGAAGCGTCTCGCTGACCAGGTCGTGGAATGAAAACCCGATGTTCTCCAGTTCGACTTTCCCCGCATTGATCTTCGAAAAATCCAGGATGTCGTTGATGATCCGCAGCAGGGATTCACCGGAGGAAAGGATGATCGCCAGTTGTTCGGATTGTGTCGCAGAAAGCGGCCCATCGCCCAGCAACTGCGCCATCCCAAGGATGCCGTTCATCGGCGTGCGGATCTCGTGGCTCATCGCGGCCAGGAAATCCGATTTCGCTTCGTTGGCCGCTTCGGCGGCATCGCGAGCCTTTTCCAACTCGACCTGCTTTGCATTCAGTTCTTCGATCAGTTTTTCCTGGATCTCTTTTTCCCGTCGCAGCGTTGCGTGCAGGTCCACGACGGTCGGAAAGGCTTCGAGTGCTTGGTGGATGATTCGGCCACGAAGCAGAGTGTCGACACCAAACCACGGCTCGGGGTCGATCATCTCGGGGAATTGCCAAATGATTTCAAACTCTCCGTTCTCCCTTGCCCGTCCCACCATCGCTCGCTTGCGAACATGTCGGTTGCGGCGTAGCTCCATCACGCCACAGGGGCCGTTGACCAGGATGAAACTGTGATTTTCCAGGTCAGCCGGGTCGAAGCTTTCCATTTGTTCGACCATGGCTTTCCACAGGTACACTTGCGTGTAGGCGTTTGCCATCGGCGAAGACACCGGACACTCGTACCCCATGTGCTCGCGCATCCGCGGCAGAAAGTGCTGGTTGACCTCACTGACGCAGGTCGAAAAATAATCCCAGCAGGCATAGTGACCGACCGCTTCGGGGACGTCGGCCAGCTCGGTTTCGGAAAAGCTGAACGAGAGGACCGGCAATTCGTCCGGCCCCGCACCGCGCTGGGATAGCAACCGAAAAAAATCGGCGTTGGCCGAGCCATTGATCGTGTTGTAAATCACGTCGGGCCGGGCGGCCAGAATCTCTTCGATCGCCGGGGCAACGTTATAATCTTCCAGCGGCAGATAACATTCCTTCAAAACACGGCCCCCGCGTTTTTCCAGAATGCCGTGCATCAACGTGTTGGCGGTTCTCGGATAGACGTAGTCGGATCCTATAATCGCCGCGTTCCGCCAACCGCGATCCATCGCCCAATCGACGGCCGGTTCGACTTGTTGGTTCAGCGTGCTGCCGGTGTAGATCACGTTCTCGCTTTCTTCCAGTCCTTCGTATTGAAGCGGATAGAACAACAACCCGTTGTGTCGCGACAGAACCGGCAGCAGTGCTTTTCGAGAAGCGGACGTCCAACACCCAAAGATCACTCGGATTTGATCGTCTTGGAGGAATCGCTTGCCTTGCTCGGCAAACGTTTCGGCATCCGAGGCGCCGTCACGGACCCGAGCGACGATCTTGCGACCCAGGATGCCGCCGGAGGAGTTGATTTCGTCGATCGCCAACTTGGTCGCTTCGGCGACAAGTGTTTCTCCGCCCGCAAGGACACCGCTAAGCGAATGGAGAATCCCGACGGAATACGGTGCGGCTGAATCGGGAGCGACCACGGCAAGCTCTTTGCATGACGACTTTTCTATCCCGATTGCTATTCTAATCGATCGGCGAGCCAACATGTTGTCGTCACATCTGCCAACGTTTCCGTCTCGCTGAGACGACGTCGCAATGGGAGCAATAGGACGGATGCGTCCCATAAGTCCTATGTGCCCTCTTAGTCCTATTGCCCCATGTTTGCCCCAGCAAGCAACAGATTCTTATCCCTGTGACACTTGAGTTTCATCGTGGCGTTTGAATTTGCCCTCGGTGAGTTTCCTTCGATAGTCACTGAGCGATCCGACGGCGAGATACCCCAGCGCCAGCACGATGGGGATATTGGACCACAGCATGGCGCCGGTTCCGAGATCCATCAGCCTCACCATTTCGTCGGCGTTCTCAATCCAATTGGCGGCGTAGACCGCACCGGCCAAGAAAACGAATTTGAAGGGCAGCACACTTTTCCGGCCCAACAGATAGATCATCCCTTGTTCGCCGTAGTAGCTCCAAGAAATCATCGATGAAATTGCGAACAGCCACGCGGCGAGCGGTACCAGCCAGCCGCCGAGCCCCGGGAATTCGCGGTCGAACGCAAATGCGGTCAGCTCGGCACCGGCATAGTCGCGATAAACGGCGGCCGACACGATTGTGATCTCATCGACCTCGCCATCCCAGTCGCGCGGATCGACGGCGATGGGTTCCCATCGGATGGAAGGTTCTTGGCTGTCGGTGATCTCGCCAAAAACCTTCACGCGCGAGCTTCCTGTTTCGCGCTGGATCGCATTGCCCGAATCGCCGACCACGAAGAAAGTGTCGCCGACCGCCCACGTCCCCGATTCGTCCGTCGGCAGATCCGCCGGATCCGCAGCCGAAACAACCGAAAACGTGACCACCGTGTCGTCGCCGCTTTGAACGGCCTTTTCGATAGTAAGCGGTTTCGCGCACTCGCCGATCGGTTCACGATTCCACGTGCCCGTGCATAAGATGACCAAACCTGTCAACGTGCAAATGCAAAGCGTATCAATGAACGGTCCGAGCCCGCCGACAATTCCTTCACGAGCCGCTTCGCTGGTCTTTGCGGCCGCGTGGGCGATCGGCGCAGACCCCAGTCCCGCCTCATTAGAGAAAAAGGCTCGCTTCATCCCTTGGATGAATCCCCAACCGGCCGTGCCGCCGACGAATGCCCCGACCGCCTCGGTCGGCTGGAACGCGGACCGGACGACGATCATCAGAAGTGACGGGACCTCCGCGACGTGAATCGCCAAGACGAAGAATGCAGAAACCAAGTAGATCAGACACATCACAGGGACCAGCGTCCCAGCGACGCTCCCGATCCGTTTGATGCCGCCGATGATGACCAGCCCCACGATCAGGGCCATCGCAATGCCGGCAAAAAGTTTCGGGACGCCAAAGTGTCGCTCTGTCAATTCGGCAACGCTCCAAGCCTGGAACATGTTTCCGTTGGTGAACGTGGCGATGACAAGGGTGATGCAAAAGAACACCCCGCACGCTCGGCCAATGATTTTCCAGATTCCCCCTTTGCTGCCCAGCACTTGCTCGACGACCCACATCGCGCCGCCAGACGGGTTTTCCGGATCGTCGGTCTTTCGATACAGCATCGCGAGTGTGATTTCGACGGATTTTAACGCCATCCCCAACACACCAACGACCCACATCCAAAAGAGTGCGCCGGGGCCGCCTGTGCCCACCGCAAGCGCCACGCCTCCGATATTTCCCAAGCCGACCGTCGCCGAGAGTGCTGCCGAAAGCGCTTGGAAGTGATTGATCGCCCCCGGGTCACTCGGGTTGTCATAGCGACCGCGAATCACATCAAC
Organism: Stieleria mannarensis; assembly: GCF_014154935.1. Taxonomy (GTDB): domain Bacteria; phylum Planctomycetota; class Planctomycetia; order Pirellulales; family Pirellulaceae; genus Stieleria; species Stieleria mannarensis. The sequence continues at coordinate 8,910 of NZ_JACEHH010000050.1, read as the reverse complement.
TCCGTGCGTCACCACGGTCCACTGGATGAAACGCGTCCAGACGGTGAACAGAACGCCCGCAGCGAGCAACGCATACGGGGTCCAAGGCCCCCAAAGGATCTCGTTGACCGGATCAAGAAAATCGAACGAACTCAACAGCAGGCTGTCCGTCATAACTTCATCCCTTCGTTCCCCTGTCCAACAACCCCTTCCTCACAGCAATCCGCTGACCAGACAATTGACGATTTGTTGATTGAATCGTTTTCGATTGGTTCGCGATCGAGATAGCTTACACGAATCGACAAAGCATCATGAAAACGCTGGTAGGAAGATTTTTTCGGTAAGCAAATGAAGAAGGAATCCGAGTCGACGCAGAAGTCGTTTTCTTACCTCCAAAATCTTCTCGCCACTTTCGCATGCCCCACCTGCCGATCTTGTCGTTGGCGTCAATTCAAAGTCAATTGGTGCTGTCAAGTGAATCTGCACGAGGCGAAATACCAACTCTTCTAAACAGCAAACAAATCCGGTTCTTCCAGGAATTTAGTGACATCCATCCAGGGTAGGGATTTTTTGAGGCATTTGCTCCTGCGTCCAATGAGCAAAAAGGCAAGTCCACGGCGGAGGTATTCCGCCACGGGCTTGCTGCACCACCTGCGCGCTATCGACCGAGATATCCCTTCCCAGGCCCGCGTCCCCGCAGAGCCTGAGTCCGTTTTTCCCGGCACCTTGAAGCCTACCGAGTACCAACGAACGTTGCAAACAATCATTGGACGCAGGAGCAAATGCCTCCGAAAATCCACCACCATGAGTTCGGCCCAGGCGAGCTACACGGTCACGAGTTTGCCACTCAATGCCGCGAAGAACCCAACAATGTTGACCTGGATGCGTGCCAACGTCATCAAATGAGTGTTGTGCGAATTCCGGCCTACTCCCCCTACGCCGTTGCCGAGCACTCCGTCGCCTTGATGCTGATGCTGAATCGGAAGTTGCATCAGGCGTATGTGCGAAACCGCGCGGGCTACTTTTTGCTGGACGGCTTGACTGGATTTGATATGCGAGGAAAGGTCGTCGGCGTCGTGGGCACGGGCATGATCGAAAAATGCCTGACTGAAATTCTGCTCGGTTTCGGTTGCCAAGTCATCGCCTATGATAAATCCCCAGATTCAGATCTACTGAACCGGCCGGGCGTCACCTACGAAGACATCGATGACCTACTTGCTGAGTCCGATATCATTTCATTGCACGTTCCACTGGTGTCCGGTACCCGTTACCTGATCGATGATGAGGCGATTGCCAAGATGAAGTCAGGGGCAATGCTGATCAACACAAGCAGGGGGGGACTGGTCGATTCAAAGGCTCTGATACGAGGCCTGAAGAGCGGAAAGATCGGCTCGGCAGGCCTTGACGTCTATGAAGAAGAGGCCGGAATCTTCTTTCACGATCGATCGACTGAGGTTTTGACCGATGACGTCCTCGCTCGTTTGATGACCTTCAACAACGTTGTGATCACATCGGCGAGCATCAAAGGGGTCAGGCCCAATACTGTTCGGCACATTTGATGCTCAAGGGTGTACGGACGTGCGATTTCAGGGGTCGGATGCTCAGAGACGGTCTGTCGACAGCAGTTTTCGAGGTGGGTTCGGCTCGCGCTGTTAGTGTCCGCGCAGCAGGCTATCCTGCAGCGTGTCTCGTTTTCTAACGCGCGCAGTAATCCTAGGCGTCTGTCGTTTTCAGCTTTTTGACGTGAGCCTCAAGCTCTTCAAGAGAAGCCCAGCCCATCAGGTAGAAGCAGACCATCTCGTACGTCCGCTTGGTCGGTTGCCCCCGGTGTAGCTCAAGATCAAAAGACAAGCGATGATCGCCAAGTACATTTGAATCTCGACGCCGTTGGGTTTGGTGCTTAGCAAATGCCGGCACCCTAAGAGCTGTTTCATCATTCTGAAAAATAGCTCGATGAGCCACCTGAGGCGGTATGCCTCTGCGATGAGTTCGGCTGGAACGTGCATGACGTTTGTTACCAGTCTGGGTCAAAAATCGTGACCGATTCCGATAGTGACCCGAGTGATGCCCTGCCGACACCGAATTTTCGTTGAACGGCCTCCAGTTCGCTTGCCTGCTGTAGCCCGCGCAGTGAAGTCAGGATTGGATTGAACAGCCACATCAGCACCAGCAATCCGTACTGGTCCATCGCCAGGTCACGGTGCTTTGCATTGTCTCTGGCGGTGCCGACGCTTTGGAGCGTCTCGAGAAACGGGCGGACCTTCTTAAAGAACTTCAAGCCACCCAGATCGCTGGCGTCGATAGAAAAGTCGTCCCGCTCCGGTCCCCGCTCTTGATCAGCAGGTTCAGCAGGTTCAGCAGGTTCAGCAGTGATCGGTTTTCGTCGTTTGGGCGGCTTACTTGGCACCGAACAGACTCGCGCGTGCCAACTTGGCGGAACGTCCACCGTGAAAGTTGGTGGCGCAAATTGCCTGCCAAAATTCGCTAAAATCGCTGCGCAAATCTTGTGCCGAACAATATTGGGCCTGCCCCCTTTGTTACCGGTCGCTGCGGAGCAGCGACGGGGAATCGCCTAAAGGCTAAACACCAACGACAATTCCGTCGGCTTTGACGTAGGGAGTGCTACTGGGGTGAGGTGTCCATCGGCAGGGTGCGCTCGCCGAGTGCGTTGTCGAAATCCAAGATGGCTGCGGGGTCGTCGGCGATCATCTTGATCCGTGCCAGATTCGTTCGGGCCGTTTTCTCTTCTTCCACTTGCTCGGTCACGAACCATTGCAGTTCGACCAGTGAGGCGAACGCTTTTTGTTCCATCGCCATGTGGAACAGCTCGTCGATGCGTTTGGTGTTCTCCTGTTCCTGATGCAACGCACACTCGAAGATTTCGACGATCGAAGCGAACGTTTCACGCGGGGCTTCCAGCGGCGACAGTTTGACTTCGACGTCGCGATCCAACAGGAATTCGTAGATCTTCATCGCGTGAGTGTACTCTTCTTGAGCCTGCGCCCGAAGCCAGCCTGCACAGCCGGAAAGCTGCTCGCGCGAACACCAGGCACTCATCGCCAAGTAGGAATACCAGGAGGCAAATTCCGAGGCGATTTGTCCGTTCAAAGCGTCGTTGATTTGTTGGTTTGACATGGGAGGCCTTTCGTCTGGAGGAGAGAATCGCAGTCGCCAAGCCTCGGTTTTCGCAGCGCCGACCGGTTCTGTCGAGGCCCGGTTTACGACAGAACCATTGCCGATCGCTGGGCGGAACGCCCCGGCGATGCTACAGCGACGGCGGCTGCCAGACGGGGATTCCCTTCTCAGCCATTTGCTTCTCGTAACGCACTTCTTGGGGCTGGCGTTCGGCGTAGGGGGCGTCTTCGTTGACCATCAGCGGCAGCGTGTCGGCCCACCACTGGTCATAGGCTTTCCGCAACTCTGCGATCACGTCGGGGTGATCGGCGGCGACGTCGAGCGCTTCGTAGGGATCGGCCGAGATGTCGTAGAGTTCTTTGTTGTTGACAAAACGCCAGCGTTGCGTGCGGACGGCACAGTCGGCGAACTTGCTGCCGTTCGGGTCGTCGCCTTTCTCCCAGCGGCCTTTGTGGACGAACAACTCGCGGTCTTCCCAAGTTGCTTGCGGATCCTCCAACAACGGAATCAATGACCGTCCGTCGATCGCTTGAACGTCACCCGGGATCGTGACACCGGCCAGCGCACAGAACGTCTTGTACAAATCGATGTGGGCGGTCAACGCGGGAATGTCGACACCTTCGCCCAGTTTCCCTTTCCAACGCCAGAACGCCGGCACGTGGGTTCCGCCTTCGTACGGCGAGCCCTTTCCGGTTTTGAACCCGGCAGTGAATACTTTTTCGGTCTTGCCGTTCTTTTTTGCCGAGCGTCCGGCCTGGCCGTTGTCGGTCATGAAAATCACCAACGTGTCCTCCCACAACCCCCACTCGTCCAGCTTGTCCATCAGGATGCCGAAGTTGTCGTCGATGTTTTCGATCATCCCATAGCGGCCTTGCAAGTTTCCGTCCCAACCCATTTCCCGGAAGCGTTTCTTGTACTTTTCCGGTGCGATCATCGGGCCGTGCGGCGCGTTGGTGGTGATGTAGGCAAAAAACGGCGTGTCGGATTCATGTTGCTGTTTGATGAAACCGAGAGCGGCTTGGAAGAATACGTCGGTGCAAAATCCTTTGGTTTGAACAATCGTGTCGTTGTGCAAGATCACGTTGTCAAAGTATCTGCCGTCGCGGGCCCGGTTGGGCGGAAAGTCGGCACAGCTGCCGCGATAGGCTTGACCGATCCCGCCGGCACCGTGGATAAACACTTCGCTGAAGCCGCGGTTGTAAGGCTGGTAGGCGTCTTCATCACCGAGGTGCCATTTGCCAAAGATGCCCGTCGCGTAGCCCGATGCGTGCAACAGTTGCGGAAACGTCGTCGTGGACAACGCCATCCGCTCGCGTTCCTTGATCGTGTGCGTCACGCCGTTTCGAAATTCATGACGGCCGCTGAAAATTGCCGACCGCGTCGGGGCACAGGTCGGGCTGACGTGGAAATCCGTGAACCGCGTCGAGATCGAATGGAACCGATCCAGGTTGGGCGTCCGCAAAAGCTGGTTGCCCATGCACGAGAGGTCTCCCATCCCCTGGTCGTCGGTCATCACCAGGATGATGTTCGGCCGCGAACCGGTCAGCGATTCCGCGGGCAATGATTCCGCGGACAACCGGGACGCAAGGGGGCAAAGGACCAGTACACTAAGGACGGCCAAGGCCATACGAAACTTCATTGCTCGAATCTTGGGCAGCGAGAAGGAAACGGTCAGAAGAAACGCATTGTAGCCACGGACGCCCCGGCAGGGTGGACCAGTGGGATAGGCTTCCAGCCTGTCATGGCCGCAACGACAGGCTGGAAGCCTGTCTCACAGGGGGGAGAATCGACAGGCTGGAAGCCTATCCCACAGGGGGGGAATCGACAGGCTGGAAGCCTATCCCACACTTTGCAGACTACTTGCCCCAGTACGTGCGGATGTTCCGCTCGCCCGCGGCGAGTTCCTGCTGTCGCCGTTTGAGGTACTGGTGTGAAATCTCGCGTGCTTTGGCGCGGTCGGCTTCATCGTAGTCCCAAAACTCTTGCACGATGGTCTCGCAAGCCGGGTAATGGGAGCCGTCATCACCGACGCGCTGGCGCAGTTCAGCCAGTTGCGATTTGAGCTTCCCGGCCAATTCGGCGTGTTGGGGATCGTCGTACAGGTTGCGTGTTTCCTGGGGATCGTTGACCAGATCATACAGCTCCCAGCCGGCCGGGGTCTGGTACCCGCCGTCGTAGTTGCATCCGTAGTAGTAGATCAACTTGTGCGTCTTGGTGCGGATCCCCATGTGGCCGGGATTGTCGTGGTGCGCCATGTGCATCCAATAGCGATAATAGGCGGCTTGCTTCCAGTCCTCGGGCTCTTGGCCGGATTCCAACAAGGATTTGAACGAGCGGCCTTGGATGGTCGAGGGGATCTCGGCACCGGCGAAGTCCAGCATGGTGGGCCCGTAGTCGACGTTTTCGATGATCGTGTCAAAACGCTGTCCGGCGGGCACCGTCTTGGGGTAACGCACCAGGAACGGCATCCGCTGGGATTCCTCGTACATCCAACGCTTATCCTGGTAGTCGTGTTCGCCCAACATGAATCCTTGATCGCCGGTGTAGATGATCACGGTGTTGTCCATTTGCCCGGTCTTTTCCAGGTGGTCGAACAGACGCCCCAGGTTGTCATCGATGCCTTTGACACAGCGGAGGAATTTTTTCAGGTAGGCGTTGTAGGCCAGGCGAGTGTTTTGTTCGTTGCTGTAATCGGCCGGGTCATAGTCTTTGGGAAACTCGTTGGGATAAAGCGAAGGCAGATCGCCCAGGTAAGAGCGCCGTGGGTTGCGACCACCGATCGACGTTCCGATATGGGGCACCAATTCGTCGTCGGCACCGCGGGTCGCCAGTGACCCGAATTCCGGGCCACGATCCCACAGCGTTTCGGGCTCGGGGATCTGGACATCGGCCAAATACGACTCATACCGAGCCGCGTTGTCGAAGTAATCGTGGGGGGCCTTGTAATGATGCATCAAGAAGAACGGTTTGTCCTTGTCGCTGCGCTGGGTCAACCACTCGAGTGACAGGTCGGTGATCGCGTCGGTGACGTGTTTCCCTTTGAAGCTGATCAGGTTCTTGCCCCACGGTTTGTCGCCGCGGACGCGAAAATCCGGGTCGTGGTATTTGCCTTGGCCGGGCAAGACACAGTAGTGGTCAAAATCCGCCGGTTCGTCTTTCAAGTGCCACTTACCGATCATCGCGGTTTCGTAGCCGGCCTTGCGCATCTGGATCGCCAGCATCTGCTTGCCCGGCCCGACTCGGCCAGAAAGATCGAAGGAACCGTTGATGTGGTTGTACTGTCCGGTCAGCACACAGGCTCGCGAGGGCGAACAGATCGAGTTGGTGCAAAACGCATTGGTAAACAATGCACCTTCGCTGGCCAAGCGATCGATGTTGGGTGTCGGTGCGACCTGTGCCAAACGACCACCGTACGCGGAGATCGCGTGGGCGGCGTGGTCATCTGACATGATGTACAAGATGTTGGGCTGCTCAGTGCGTGCAGGCTCGGCGGCAACACCAGCACGCAACATCAATCCGGTGGAGAGAAGCAGTAGAACGCAGGATGCGACGCGGGATCGGGTCATCGTCAATTCAAAAATCGGGAGTGATCGAGTGGATGTCAATCGAGTGTTTCGAGTGGCACGGCAGTATAATGCGACCGCTGCGATGGATCACCGATCGGGAACGATTTCCGGTGAATGTCTGCCACTTCGTTTTCCGATCCATGCCAACACGCGACTGAATAGAAACAATCGATCAATCAGGGCCCCCCTCTGCCCCGAAACTCTGGCGAGCCCCAGCGAGCGTGAGTTGCGGGGGCAGAAGGCCGGGAGTGGCCCGATGAAAACGGCGTGGCGTCTGAAACTGGTGAACCGGCAATGATTGAAAATTGCAATATGAACATTGCAAATTGCAAAATGCTCTGAGCGACAATTCCCGGCAAATCTAAATTTTGCAAAGAACAATTTGCAATTTGCAATCGAGAGGGCCAGCAGAGTTCGCCTTCGCTATCATCATGGGACGCCCTGTTTCAGTTTCGCTCAAGCGCATTCGCTATTGCCTGCAACTCTCACGATACCCTGCCGATGAAACCGACCTGCCTAATCATCCTGCTCCTTGCGATTCCATTCACGCCGCCGATTCTTGCCCAGGAATTGAGCCAGGCGGTCAACGACGACTATGAATCGCACCTGGCGGATCTGTTCGATCACTTTCACCGCAATCCCGAACTGTCATTGGTCGAGTACAAGACGGCGGCGCGGATGGCCCGAGAGATGCGGGCGGTCGGGTTTGATGTCACCGAGGGCGTCGGCGGCACCGGCGTGGTCGCTTTGCTGAACAACGGTGACGGCCCGACGGTGATGATGCGGGCCGACATGGACGGTTTGCCGGTCGAGGAGAAATCGGGGCTGGCCAACGCATCCGAAGCGACGCAGCGGAGTCCGATCACGGGTGAGTTGGTGCCGGTGATGCACGCCTGTGGTCACGACGTGCATTTGACCAGTCTGGTCGGAACGGCTCGCTACATGTCGCGCAACCGCGACGTTTGGAAAGGCACGCTGATGTTGATCATGCAGCCGGCCGAAGAACGCGTGCTGGGGGCTCGGGCGATGAAACAAGACCGGTTGTGGGAACGGTTCGGCGTGCCCGATGTCGCACTCGCGTTTCATGTCACCTCACGCGACCGATCCGGATTGATCAATGTTTCCGAAGGCAGCCCCTATGCCGGGGCCGACACCGTCGACATCATCGTTCACGGCGTGGGGGCTCACGGCGCAAGCCCGCATCGGGGGAAGGACCCGATCGTGCTGGGCAGCCAAATCGTCGTCGCCTTGCAGACACTGGTTTCCCGCGAGATCGCACCACGGGTTCCCGGCGTGGTGACCGTCGGATCGTTTCACGCCGGAACCAAGCACAACATCATCTCGGACAAGGCGCATTTGCAATTGACGGTCCGCAGCACGAGCGAGGAAACGCGCAAGACGTTGCTGGATGGCATCCGCAGGATCGCAACCAACATGGGACGCGTCGCGGGTCTGCCCGACGATAAACTGCCCGAAGTCATCGTGTCCGAAGAGAGCGTGCCGCCGACGAGCAACACACCCGAGCTGGCGCGGCGGTTGCGAGCGGCTTGGCAGAAACACCTGGGCACCGATCAGGTCATCGACGAGCCCTCCAAGGGCATGGGAGCCGAGGACTTTCCGATCTTCACCGTCAATCCGACGATCCCATCGGTCTACTGGTCGGTCGGGGGCACGCCGCAAGCCGACTTTGACGCCGAAGCACGCGGCGGTGCTCCCGTGCCGAGTCATCATTCGCCCCTGTTCAAGATCGAAGCCCGACCGGCGGTGACTCGTGGCGTCGAGTCCACCGTGGTGGCGTTGATGACACTGATGGGGACCGATGACGCGTTATGAATTAGGGCGGCCTACTCCATCTCCCCGTCGCTGATCACGGCGTCGTCGACGCTGCGGGCGATCGTGATGGCGTCCCGGATGGACTGTTTCAAGTACTTCGTCTTGTCATTGTCATCAACAAGTCCGCTGCACAGATACGCGGCATAGATTTGCGCTGCCGCTTGCACAATCACACTCTCGCTGTGCTGCAACGTTAGGTGCTTCTTCGCCATGGTTTCCTGTTCCTGTGAATAAGATTCTGTTCGTCGAAATCGCAATAAATGAAAACGGCCATCGGCGGGTTTGCACGTCGATGGCCGCGTCAGTTTAGCACAGGAGGGATGGCGGGATATTGACGGTCTTACGTAGCTACCTTCGCCAGAAGGTGGATCTCGTGTCACATCCACGCTCTGACGAG
>NZ_JACEHH010000005.1 GCF_014154935.1 Stieleria mannarensis | reverse complement strand
CCTGCGACTCGTCGACGCTAGTGAACCTGCCCGATCTTTTGTGCGTCTCGCATTCGGATGGGGGCGTAGTACTAATGCAGAATTCGTTGAGCGAAGCATGGTGAGAAAACTGGCGACAATCCGGACGGTCGGTCCATTGCGACCGATTGAGGGGGCGGACTTGATCGAGTTGGCGGTGGTTGATGGCTGGAAGTGTGTTACGAAGAAGGGCGAATTCTCCGTCGGGGATGCGGTGATCTACTGCGAAATCGACTCGTTCTTGCCGGTGCGCGATGAGTTTGAATTCTTGCGAAAGTCGTCGCTGAAGACCATGGATGGCCGCGAGGGGTTGGCCGAGCAAGGCGAATTGGTCGGTCCGGGAATCCAGGAGAGCCGGTATCGATTGAAAGAGACTGCCGTCTTCGTGTTCAACGTCTTCGACGTCGGCGTTTCTGGAGACATCCCGAATGGAATCGCCTCAAAACGCACAGAAGGTACAAGAATCAGAGAAGGGAGTTTTAGCTTGGACGAAGGCGTTTCATTTGTTGCACCAGATCAATGTCTACCGCCGACTCTAAGCGTTTTGCGGCCGCGAGGCAGTATTGCCAGTCGAACCGTTCTCCAAGAACTTCAACGATGTCCTTCTCAAAACCGGAAAGACCGATTGCCAAGTCCAATTGAATGCCGCTGGATCGATCGATGATTGGTATCAATAGCGCAGATCGAGCAACCTGTTCATAGTTTTCGAGCAACGGGGAGAAACCGCTGTCGCCGAGGGACTCCACCAGGTTCAACGCCTCTTCGAGGTTGCAGAGCACAATGAGGTCGATATCTTCTGTCGCTCGAATTCGACCTCTGATCGAAGCGGCGAGACCACCGATCAGCGCGTAGCGATAATTCCGCGCCTCCAACTCTCCTGCGAATTTCGCCAGTACCTCGATCAACATTCGATTGCTAGACTGCCTTTTCAGCTGAGTTGAACGCTGCAACTTGCCTCACCCGAATCGGAAGCTTTTCGGCCATCCATCGTTTTTGGCGATCGATCGGAGACAGGTCTGGCTTTTCTACGCCCCGGCAGATGGCGACCAACTCGGCGAAACGCTCGACCTTCTGTATCGGGCTTGCCTGTCGTTCAAAATCAAGGCGAGCCATCGCAGTAGATGTTTCAAAAAGGCCAAAGTCGTGTTTGGGGGCATAGCTCATCTCCCCAGTATAACCTCCGGATTCAACGAGTCGATGGTATCGGACGTCGCGCCCCAGCGAACTACGCAACATGCGTCGGCTGGCCCAACTGAATCGGTCAGCGGGCCCGCGATCGATGGGACCAAGAGGACACAGGGGACCTAGAAGTCCTATGCGTCCTATTGGTCCTATTTCAAAAGCTGACGATCGATCCGATCGCCAGCAGTGCTGTGAATCCAAGCCCCGCGAGGAACAGAAGCATCGTCATCGCGCTGTTCCAAAGTCGAAAGTACGTGCCATAGCCTTCGATGGTTGGTCCCGCCAAGAAACACAGATTTGCGAAGACACCTCCAACGACAAGCATTTCCCAGTAGCCGCGGGCGGACGCGTGGTGCGGGAATCCGACCAATGTCAGCAGGAGTACCGCGGGTACAAGGATCGCATTGTAGTAAAGACGAAGCCGCTCCCAGCGTCGGATGATCGGTGCGAAGTCAACGCTGTCCGTAGTCGTTGAGCTCGGCGATGCGGTCGGGGCTGTGTACGGGTTGGACGTCGTCTCATTTTCCATTGGCTCGTCTGGGAACGATGGCTGATCAAGCAGAATCGTCTAGTTCTTCGGTTGATGCTGGACCTGGCGTTCGTTGGTCGCGACTGATTGCTTTCTCATCCCCAGCCAGGATAGAGGTGGGCGGGCACGGAGCAGTTGTCGACAACCGAGCGACGCGAGGAATCAACTTGTCACGTTCGGTTTTCGGTTTGGCGTGAAGCGAATCGGAGTGTGATCGCCGGTCCGGCTGCGAGGTTGTTCGGGGGGAGGTGGGGTCAAAAGATTTCGTGGGCAAAAAATATAGCGTTTGGGACCAGCGGGCAAAATCCAACCCCGTGGGCACAACGAAGTTGCACGGCTACGAATCGATCCGATTTTCAGCTAGGATCTGCAGCAGACGATCGGGGGTGTAGCTCAGTCGGTTAGAGCAGGGAACTCATAAGGAAAGCTGGCACCTCCCAATGCCGTAATCCCCCGCGTCTCAACACTTAGGGCATGCTGTCGAAACCGACCTTTCGGTTGTCGTGGTTGTGGTAATCTGCGTACGTATTCGTGGTCTCGAGCAACAACATAAACCGCTGTTTCTCCGCGACGGACCCGTGCAACGTTAGCGAAACAACTAGCTTTAGGGCGACACATGACCAGCAATTCGGCGGACAATCCGATCAAAAATGACACAGGAGATTCGCCAATCTTCGATTTGATGTTTCCGATTGATCAGACCAACCATGAACTTATCAGGGGGCCGGTTGAGATTGATTGTTCAGGTGAGACCTACCAATGGGTTGGCGTTGTGTCGCTGCGGATCACTCCAAGCCCAAGGATAATCTTCTCGGCGAAATCCACAGAATTTGGGTTCCATGAGCGGCTTGCGGCGAGGTTTTCCGGAGACCAAATCACGAAGTTCAGGTTCATGGGCAAAGAAATCGACGGATTCTACATCTCCCTGAATTCTTCCAACAATCAATCTGAAATCGAATGGGTAGCAAAGAGAGAGCCTTGCTTCTTGCTCGGCGACAGTACAACGCAGATCGCAACGATCAAGGCAGCGTTATTCAATTTCCCCGACGTCAATGGCAACCGTGTCGATTCTGAAAAGCGTGGAGGGCGAGAAGTCAGGATAAACATTCTTGAGCTAGAGCATGAAAATCTCAAAGCGGAGATCCGGTCGTCATTCGACTCATCGCGTGCAAACGGTAAGTCAAAACTGGATGATTTGCCTCGATTTACACATCAGCTCGCACTGTCGTTCGACGACGGCCTGGAGCATGCCGCGGAGGAATTTGAGAACCGTCTTTCTGTAGTGAAGGACTGTCTCTCGTTTATGAGCGGAAAACGTGTTGTCCCAGTTTGCCCGACGGGTTTGGATTCAAATGGATCGACTGCCTTTAAAGGTTTGTCGTCGCCCAACAGGTCGCCGGGGTGGGTCCCCTCTTGCTTGCGTGAAGGAAATGCTGATGGATTACGAGAGTTTTTTCGCTGCTATCTAGATACGGTGCGGCGGGAAGTATGGCAAAACTCACTTCACGAATCTGTCTATTGGTACTTGAATGCGAATCAAACTCATCGCGGTATCGATGCAGGAATCATTCTTTCGCAGGCAGCGATGGAAGTGCTGTCCTACACGTTTGCCGTCAATGACAAGGGGTTGATCAGCGATGATGGTTACAAAAAGCTTAGGGCATCAGACAAATTGCGATTGCTGCTAAAGTCCATCGGAGTTCCCACGGACATTCCTGCAGAATTAAAGCAGATACAGAATCTAGTGGCGAATGACAAAAACGTAAAATGGATTGATCTACCACATGCACTCACTGAAATCCGCAATTCTCTTGTGCACCCTGACACGAAGAATCGAGAGAAGTTCTATTCCTGTATCCATGACGCGTACACGGGTTGGCTTTGGTGTCTTGAGCTATCGATTTTGGCGATCTGCGGGTATTCAGGTCGGTATCGAAACCGACTTACAGCTACGGCGACCTGGGATAGTGATCCAGTGCCCTGGAGTTGACTCCGATTGACTCAACGTTGACGCGGTGGTGATGGTGGCGATGATTTCAAAATCCCGCGCCGCCGGAATTGCTGCGAGGAAGCACCCGCGACAGGCCGGGGGCGGCCTTGGGAGGACCCGTTGGGGCCTATTTCGGCGGTCTTCGAAACAACGACTAATCACCAGACGCATCATTGTTGGCATGCATCCACGAAAACAGCAAACCTAAACGCCTATCGGAATCGACATCGATACCATCGGCTTGTAGTGCGGTTACAAGATCGACCAGGGATTTTGCAATTACGCGTGATGATTCGTCTTTTCTCCACATGACTCGCATCATCATTGCTTGAATCAACGGAAGGCTTCGCTCCGCGATTTCACGCAATTGGTCTGGATGACCTTTCATCAATCCGGGGAGAGCTTCAATTGAATCCGTGTCGTTCGTTGACCAATTCAGCACAGAACTTTGCTGCAGGGACAAGAGATGTAGCTCCCGCTGAACCGTCCGAAGGAACTTTTTCAACGTGCCGTACGTACGCTTTGCCCATTCTCTGTTACGAATGTCTTTCACAGTCCATTCTAAGACGGGAGCCCCCAACCAAACTGTTGTGTTGCCATCCCCGTTGCTTCCCCAGGGCTGGAACTCCATTCCACTGAAAAAGCCGGGAATGGACGATTTCCCGAACGTGACGTCTACACGCTCTGGACAAAGGGAAAACACTGCTTGGTTGATGTAGATGGTGGAGTACAAGGAAATTTTTCCTTCCTCTAGCGAAACCAGGCCAATGAACGTCGGCAAAGAGTGGTTTACTACCCAATCGATTTCATGATCTGAATAGCTGAGAAGCTTTTCGGTTGACGACTTCAGCTGCACGTAAAATGAGTCTTCCGCATACAGGCTTTTGTCCTCGTCAAGCCGCAAAAGCGTAGCCACCGCATCCAGGCCGAAATCTTCTTGTCGAGCGACTTCCGCGACAGCTGCAATCCCCTTTAGCAGCAGGATTCCCAAGTGTTCGGCCAGATCTCCGTATCGAAAGCTTTGTAATCGTCGTCCGGGCACGAGTGTCTCTCACAGTTCAGATCATGAATCGGTGTAGAGTTGCAGCGATTTGTTCTGAAATGGTAACAGAAGGCGATATTGAATCCTTCAACGGTGTGAAACGAGCCCACAGCCAAACCGCGGTCCGCGAGATTTCGACATAGCGGGTGCATCGACTTCGCAGCGTTAGCGTGTTCTCCTTTGCCGCACACTTCGCTACGAAAGGACATGAATCTGGGTAAGATTGCGGCGACTCGGGGAGTCTCATTGACACTCGATTCTCTATGACTGGTGAAGCTACCGCCTGAATTTTACGAGAATCGGTAGAAAACTCGTAGGTCGGGGCAAAGGTTTATTCGCAATTGGCGAATATCCGCGAGTTCGGATTCATCGGTTGGCATTCCATTGAAATGTTCACAAGATCGGCATTCGAGCCGGGCGCTCGCCTGATCATCCCCATCCTCTGGTAAAGTTGACAGCGTGAATATCCTGGGACACACAGAGCGAACACCTCAACCGCAAGTTTCGTCGCCACGCACAATTCTTCTTCCGCTTTCTGTACTGGTGTGCCTTACTCTGATAACGCAACTCGGTAGTTTGGCCTATACCATTGAGGGGAGCTTCCTGTCCGCACTAGCGCCGAGCGTCCTTGTTTTGTGTTCGGTCACAATTCCACTGGCGGCGTCAGGGTTAATCCTCGGACAAAAGATCGGCCTCGGCGCGCCTTTGGTGACGGACCTACTCAGTCGCGTTCCAGGATCCGGTAGGAAACTATGCTCTGATGCCTGGCTTTCCGTCCTCTCGGGCCTAGGTCTTGGCATCCTGCTGCTTCTGCTTCGGTTCGCAACTCGGCCGTATCTACCACCTGAGTTACCGGAACTTGGACATCGAGGCGTATTGGGCGGACTGTTGGTTTCAATCGGTGCTGCGGTGGGAGAAGAGGTCTGGCTGCGGCTCGGAGTGATGACCATTCTTGTCTGGATCTTTTTGCGATCGATCGGACATCAGAAAGTTTCTCCGGTCGTCGGATGGTCTGCCATTGTTGTGTCTGCTTTGGCTTTCGCGGCCATGCACTTACCCCAGCTTGCTTCCTATGGGGCAGCCAATGGTGTCGGCATCGCGGCGACGATGATGGGAAACACGCTCGTAGGAGTCTTGTTCGGGGCCCTGTATTGGCGGCGTAGTCTGATCGCGGCAATGTTGGCTCACTTCGCGGTGGACCTCATGCTCCATGTTCTTCCTGCATTAGGAACCTGAGCCGGAGCGAGCCTGCAAAAGCGATCCGCGCCCGCGTTCTACGTACACCAGAATGACCAATCCGTCGTCGCCGCGGCGGTCAGGTTCACCGCCGTGCCGAAACGAATGACTGAACATTCGTCGGTTTGTCCAACCGCTGCGCGCCCGGGGATGGCGAGCTCGAAAGGATCAATAGGACTTAGGGGACCTAGACGTCCTATGTGTCCTCATGGTCCCATTGCACGGTCGCTGCCCCATCCCCGAAGGAAGGGCAAAACAATTTCAAGCTATGATCGTTTTGCCCCCCATCGTTTTGCCCATTGTTTGCTCGAGGAAAATCGGTCTTCGATAGCTTTTCAGGCCACCGAACCTGCCGTTTCTGGTGAAGGAAACGAACGGCGTTCTTTCGACAGGGGCAAAGCCCCGATCATTCGCCTAGCCCAGCCCAACGGACTGCGGCACGGTAGGAATCAAACGAGAGGGCAAATTCAGCGACGACATCGACGAGCAAGCCACTCAGAGTAGAGGCATCCTGTCACTTTGCGACACAGGTCGATGATCTGTCCCACCCGCCAACGTCGAAGCGTCTCAACACGGCGGGCTGCTGCGTTTCATCAGGAAAACGTGAAAGTTCTGTCACATCGTGATCAGGTTTTCGCTGAGTGAAGGTGTCGGAGCTGAATCCGGCAAACATACCACTGACAAAACTCTCGGCGGAATTGATCATGCGTTCCCTTCTTGTACTTAGCTTTTTCGTCACTACCAGTTCAGTCTTCGCACAACATCAGCAAGTGGCGAGCCGCAGCGTCGCGATGGAAACCAAACGGAACAGCAGCGTCGCGGTGGAACCGAAATCGAGCCGCGGTCTCGAGATGGGCCCAAAACAGAACCGCTCGCTCGCGGACGAGCAAATGCAGGCCCTGGTGGAAACGGAACTCACCGACTACGAAGTTTGGATCGCTGCCGATGCGTCAAAACACCAATACTACACGCTCTATATCCTCACAAAAGATGGCTGGGTCGAGGTGCCGGGCGACGCTAAGGGTGAGGCCGAGCGATTCTACTCTGAAAGCAGCGTCTATGACTTTCTTGCAGCAATGCAGGGTTACGGGATCGACTTTGTTGAGTATGAGATCGAAGCCCACACGCCGGACACCAGCTGGACTTACATCGGAACGTTCGACGAGCGCGACCATGCGGAAGAAATCTTGAGTCTGGTGCTGGACGGAATCGCCCTAAGCGGTGTCCAGAACGCCGACAGCTACTTCGGAGAAGTTCGCGCCGTGACCGCGGTCCCGAGAAGTTTGCGGTGACAAATAGTCGGTGACCGCGTCAGCCGCGGCGGGTGGCCCCTGCGAACCGCATGGGTAGTGAAGCCACGAGATGCTCTCACCATACGTTCCGACTGCAGCGACGTGCGTCCTCTAGCAGATCTGCGAACCAGCAGCATCCTGTCGCTCCGCGGCACACGTCGACGACCTTTCCGGGTGCCGTGGTTGACCCGTGCTTCTCCACGATGCGTACCGTTGCTCCGCGAGCAACGACGAACGCGGGTCTGCGGTCTCGACATTAAGCCTAGCCGCTTCCACGAGCCATTTCTGAGGCGCACATGTCGTTGCGTTTGAATTCGTCAAGGGCGTGATCCGAGCCCTCGAGTAGCGTGCAGGCTGGCCGTGCAATACGCGCCGGGTGCTTCGACCGTCGCGCCGAAAGAAGTCGCCTTCGCCGCGGCGGTCAGACTCATCTCCGCGCTCAAATTGACAAAATTCGGGGCGATCAATCGCCACCATTTCGACACGCAAACACTTTCCAGAATGTCGGTGATTGTCAACAACTCGTGTCGGTCTCCGGCACCGACTGCATTTCGGTCATCCCGCAACGAACGTGGCTTGGTCCAACCGCGGCGTCAAAGGGGCACGCGGTTGATAGGACCAATAGGACTGAGGGGACCTCTAATTCCTAGGTGTCCAATTAGTCTTGCCACGATGGTTTTGGTCCTCGTTCGATCTTCCCAAGACGATCTCTTCATCATTCGGCGGTGAGTTGACGTGAACTCGCAATGGGCTTCAAAAGGTGGCGATCGATCCAATCGCGAGGAGTGCGGTAATTCCGAGCCCTGCAAGAAAACGATGGCGGATTAGGCTGGCGTCCTCGATTGGACCCGCGTGACGACGGCATTGGCCGACTTTGGCAAACTCGTGCTTGCGTGAGTTTAATCGCGCAATGTCATCGCCGGAGCGGTTGTGACGTGCGTTGGGGAAAGGTGGGGGCAAAAAATTTCGTGGTCAAAAAATGTTGCGGCCGAGACGGGCGGACAGAATCCCCCTGGGCAACACGAAGCTGCACGGCTACGAATCGCGATCGAATTGGGATAGAATCTGCGTCCAACCCCTGGGGGTGTAGCTCAGTCGGTTAGAGCAGGGAACTCATAATTCCTTGGTCGCGGGTTCGAGTCCTGCCACCCCTATCTTTTTCTCGGGGCTGTGAATAGGCGGGCGCGTTGCGAATGACCTTGGGGTGTCGCAGGACGTCGGTGGTATGACTGATGGAATTGATCGTCGCGGAATTCGCCGAGGTTTTGGCAGCGCGGGCCCTCTCTGGCGATTGCTTGCTACGCAAACGCCGTCTCTCCCCGAGGGAGAGAGTCAAATGAACGTTCCCAGACCTGAGCGGGCGAGCCGCTTATGGGTTGAAGGTCCGCAGCATTTTGCGGCCCTTGTAGAGGTTGAATAGGTCTTCGGCGCCCAATGGGCGGGTGCGTCCGGCGGTCGCCTGGTCGATTGTTTCCAGGCCGTCGGTGATGACGACGCACTCGGTGCCTTCGCGGTTGGCCGTGAACACGCCGGCCCGTTCGTCCAAAAACAGCCCCAGCAACACGGGTTTAAGCTCCTCGTAGCCGAGGTGCTGCAGGTGTTGCTGGAACGTTTCCATCGCCCGCCGTTGGGCTTCGTTCATCGCTTCGGTCGGGACCGAGAAGATGTCTTCGTGATCGGCGTGCCAGCCGGCGTAGATGGCAAAGATGTCGTCGATCGGCATGTCGGCCAAATCGCAGGCCATGGTGAAGACGGCCGGCCCGGTCATGCCGATGTTGCTGTAACCCCGATCGCCCATGTTGTATTCGAACCGGACCAGCGTGACGTCGACCGGATCGTTGAAGCTGGGCCAAAGCAGCCGTCGCGACTCCGCGACTTCGACGTGGGTCGGCGGCACGCCCATCTGGTGCGGCTGGCTCAACCACAGCGCCATCTCAGCCTCCGCGGTTGATTCGGGCGTTCGGTAGTCCTCGTCGATCTCTTCTCCGATCCCCAGTTCGTCGGCATAGGCGATCGCGCGCAGCCGTGCGGCGGGATCGCTGGCGAGTTCAATCAGACGTTTGCGGCCTTCTTCGTCGCCCAGTTTGGCGAGTGCCCCGGCGGCTTCGCACTGCACGCGTCGGTGTCGCAGTTGGACGGTTTGGTTCAGTTTTCCGATCGCCGATTCGTCGCCGATCAACGCCAGTGAATCGCACAGTGCGACGGCCAGTGCGACCGCTTCGGCGAGCCGTTTTTGCACCGTCGGCACATCGTCGCCGAACGCACGCGGGTTGTCTTCGAAGAACCCCAGCCGGCTGGAAACTTGTCCCAGCAGTTCGGTCAAGCCGTCGAGGATTCCGGCCGCGGGGTGCTGGTCGACGCGACCGCTGCGGGCCAGATAATTCGCCAAGTCCAGCAGCGAGGCGGCCAGTGCGGGTTCGGAAAGGCAATCCAAGGCCGCGGGGAAGACGGCGTCGACCGGCCAGTCGTCGTGCTGCATCAGGGGGCTGAGCATTTGAGCCGCGTCCATCCAATCGTCCGGCGGACGCTGCTTTAAGATGTCGACGAACACCTCCAGCGATTCGCGCGAGCGTGCCAACGTCAACAGGTGCAACAGCAGATGGCGGTTGGAGGTTTCCGGCGGCAGCGATTGATCGATTTGACGGATCACGTCGGGCGTCAACGTGCCGATGATTTCCATCGACGCTTCGGACCGGTCTTGGACCAGCAGCGTGTGCACGACGCGTAGCAGGGCGCCGACGATCGCGGGATCGGACTGGCTCAACTGGTCCGGATGGCCGGCCAAGTGGGCCAGGACGGAGACGGCCGAGGCGGCATCGCCGGAGGCGAGTTCGCGGAGCCGGTAACCTGCGGCGACCGCGTCGGCATCGGCGCCCAGGAGCGAGGAAAGGGTCTGCTGAATCGACACGACAAAACGTCCGGGAGGGTGCGGTCTGGGTTCAGCCGTCGAGTGATAACCGGAAGCCAGCAGGCAAACAAGGTGTTGCCCCCCTCCGCTGGCCGTCAGCTTTTTTGAGGCATTTCCACCGGTGCGGTCGGCAGAAGCTCCAGCGCTTTGAGCCGGATTTCGATACGGCTTTCCTCTCGCCGTTTGGCTTGGTCGATCAGGCGGGCGATTTCGCGAGGTGTCAATCGGCCCCGTTGCAACGGATTCAGTTCGTCGTCGCTAATCTCCGCTTCGGCTTGCTCGTCGTCCGCCGCATCCGGGTCGGATTTGTCCGCGGTTTTGGCGGCAGCTTTCATCGGCACGACCAGTTCTTCGTAGATGATGCCGAAAATCGGGTGTTCGGCCGGTTCGGCGAAGCCGATTTCGGTGACCGGGACGGAGTGCAGGAAGGCGATCGTGGCGGCCGCAACATCACCCACCTGGACTTCGCTGCCGCGGACGCCGAGGTAGCGTTTTTGGAATACCACGGTGGGGTCGTGGATGTGAGTTGCCAGCAAGGCCGCGTGTTTGGGCGTCCCTTGTCGCGCGATTGCTTGCATGCATCGACACAACAGGATCGAGTCGGGGTTCTGTTTGAGTGTTTCGATCGCCAGCGTCAGCCCGATGTCCATTTTCCATTGCAGGGCCAAACGCAGCACCTGTTCGCGGATACTCAAATCGCTGTGGGCCATCCAGGTGGCGACGATCCGCATGAAGGGTTTGCCGAACACCGCGTCTTTGCGGAAATCGTTGGCCGGATAAAGCTGTAGCAACGACGCGACGATCAAATCGTATTGCGGGCCGGCTTGAAAATCGGGGTCGGTCATCGGCAGCAGCAGCGCCAGCAAGTCGATTCGCTGGGGGACTTCGCGAGGTCCGACCCCGCGTTCGATCAGTCGGCGGTGAACCCGTGACAGGCCCATCGAAAGTTGTTGTGGGGTGCCTCCGAGTGCATCGACCAGATCAGGGTGTTCGCGGTACAGATCGACAAACAGCTCGCGGATGGGGGGGGAATCGCCGAACCACTTTTCGAATTCCGGCCAGTTTTCCAGTTCGGAGGGACCGCCCTGCAGGAACGAGCGGATGCGGGATTCCAAGTTCTGCTTGGCCAGCGACTCGATGATGCGATCGAGTCGGTCGGATTGCTCGGCGTCACTGCTTTGCCGGCGAATCGATCGCAGGGTCGGCAGCGTCGCCGGGCCGATCCGAAACAGTTGTTCGGACGCTCGTTCACGGACGGCGAATTGATCGCTGCGGAGGTCGTCGACCAGCTTGGCGACGGGTTGTTCAAAGTCCTCGGGCGAGGAAGCCTGTGCAACGGCTTGGGCATCGGTGGTCGCCGGTGGGGTTTGACTCAACGCGTTGTCCGCCCCCACGCCACCCCCCAAGTAAGCGGCGGCGATGGCAAGCACCGCCAGCTTCAGGGCGCGTGGCGCCTGGGGTGTGGGGTGGATTGGCCAGGGCAGGAAAAATGAACCGGTCATGCCGCAAAGAGGGTCCCAAGGAAACGATCTGGACTCGCGTCAACACGTTTTCGCTTGTCGATTCTATCTGGTCCGGCTAGTCTGTGGGGAGTGACATTTTGGGCGATCGTTCGTCTAAAGCGTATTTCATGGGATTTACGGCCACTTGCAGCCCTTCTGCTAAAGAGCCATGCAAACAAAGCACACAGCCGGTGACGCCACGTCACCAACATCGACGACGCCTTCTAGCCAAGGCGATTCTTCTGTTCCGGCGGACGCTTCCGCTGCGATTTCCTCGGGGGACTCGGGAGCAATGCCCACGCGTCGCGCAGGTCTGTCCACACAATGCGTTCACGCAGGCGAGCGACGGCAAAAGGATTCCGGCAGCATCACCACGCCGATCTACACCGCCGCCACGTTCACCTTCGAATCGACCGACGATTTGATGCGATTCGTCAACGGCGATGAGCAGCGCGAAGAATACGGACGGTACGGAAACCCCAACGAACGCAGCGTCGAAGCCAAGATCGCGGCGCTGGAAAAGTGCGAGGAAGCGATCGTCTATGGCAGCGGCATGTCGGCGATCGTCGGATTGTTGATGACCAAACTGTCCGCCGGCGACGAAATTGTTTTCTTCGACCAGTGTTATCACCGCAGCCGTGAGTTCTGTGCCAAGCACCTCTCCCGCTTCGGCGTGGTCACCCGTCAAGTGACGACCGGCGACTACGACGCGATGGAAGCGGCGATCAACCGCAACACCAAGATGCTGGTCAGCGAATCGCCGACCAACCCGCACCTGTCGGTCATCGACCTGGAAAAATTTGCCGCCGTCGGCAAGGCCAACGAGGTCGAAACGTTGATCGACGCGACGCTGGCCACGCCCTACAACATGAATCCCACCGAGTACGGGATCGATTATGTGCTGCACTCGGCGACCAAGTATCTGGGCGGACACAACGACTTGCTGGCCGGCGTAATCTGTGGACGCAGTGAGCAATTGGAAGCCGTCCGCAGCATGCGTGGCATCCTGGGCAACATCAGTTCGCCCCACAACTTGTACTTGCTGGAACGGGGATTAAAAACGTTCGAATTGCGGATGCAGCGTCAAAACGAAAACGGGCTGCGAATCGCCGAGTTCCTGGAATCACACCCGCGTGTCGAACGGGTTTATTACCCGGGTCTGGAAAGCCATCCGACCCATGCGATCGCCGCGGCCCAGATGCGCGGCTTCGGCGGGCTGATCACGTTCACGATCCGCGATGCCGATTGGAAGCAGACGGCCAACGTCGTTGATGCCGCTCGAATCCCGCGGATCGCGCCCAGTCTGGGCGGCGTGGAGTCGCTGATCGAGCAACCGTTGGTGATGAGCTACTTCCACTGCACGCCGGAAGACCGCGTGCGATTCGGAATCGCGGACAACATGATCCGCATGTCTTGCGGGATCGAGAACGGTGATGATCTGATCGCCGATCTGGAGCAAGCGCTGTCGGTATGAACACCTTTCGGACCCGCGCGATTCATGTCGGTAACGAGATCGACCCGGCGACCGGTGCGGTCGTTCCGCCGATTCATTTGGCCAGCACCTTTCGCCAACCCGGAGCGGGCGAGTGGGGCGAGTTCGATTATTCGCGCAGCGGCAACCCGACGCGGAGCAATTTGCAGAACACACTGGCGTCGTTGGAGTCGGGCGTCGGGGCGTTGGCGTTTGCCAGCGGGATGGCGGCCATCCATTGCGTCACGATGTTGCTGGAGCAAGGTGACCATGTCGTCGCCGGCTGTGATTTGTACGGTGGTGCGTACCGGTTGTTGCACAAGATCTGTAACCGCAGCGGGATCGACGTCACGCTGGTCGACATGACCGACGCCGACGCCGTGGCCGATGCGGTCAATGATCGGACCAAGCTGATCTGGGCGGAAACCATCGGGAACCCGCGACTGACGATTCCCGATCTGCCGCGTTTGGCATCGATCGCGAAAGCGCGTGGCGTGATCATCGGCGTCGACAACACCTTCGGAACGCCGGCGCTGGTGCGTCCGCTAGAGCATGGGATCGACATCGTGATGCATTCGGCCACCAAGTACTTGGGCGGTCACAGCGATTGCCTGGGCGGCACGCTGGCGGTGGCCGACAAGCATCTTTTTGACCGGTTGTACTTCATCCAAAATGCGACCGGCGCGGTGTTGGATCCGCTGAGTTGTTTCTTGGTCAGCCGCGGATTGAAGACGTTGGATCTAAGGATTCGCGAGCAGTCCAAGACGGCGCTCGAGTTGTCGCGCTGGCTGGAGCAGCACCCCAAGGTTCGCAGCGTATTGTACCCGGGGTTGGAAAGTCATCCGCAACACGCGTTGGCGACCAAGACGCTCGACGGCGGGTTCGGCGCGATGGTGACGTTTGAACTCGATGCCGGGATCGCAGAAACGGCCAAGGTGTGTGAGTCGACCAAGCTGTTTCACTTGGCCGTCAGTCTGGGGGCGGTGGAGTCGTTGATCGAACAACCGGCAACGATGTCCCACGCCAGTTACGACGCCGCCGACCGTGCCCGATTCGGCATCACCGACGGGTTGATCCGATTGTCGGTCGGGCTGGAGTCGCTGGATGACCTGCGCGACGATTTAACGCAGGCGATCGACGCCGCGTCGTAATGCCAGCGTTAATCGCTCCTCATCATTCTGCCCCGTATCATTCTGCCGTTCCTCCGCTGACTCTCATCACCGCGGTTGGGTGAAGAGGTAGGAAAATTGATTCCATTGAATAGTTCAGCGGTAATTTCCTTACCCTCAAAATCTTCTTACCCGAATTGCCTCGATGGTAGTGGGCGAGGCGATGAGCCCATTCGTATGGCGCACTGTGAGGACTCCTCGCGTCGTCCACGACCGCCCAAAAAGAAGATGACGGCGTGACCTTCGGCATGCAACGCGTGCCCTACTTCGCCAGTCGCTGCTCAAAAAACTCCAGCATCCAAACGGTCAGCTTGGGGCTGAGGAAGGCGAACAGGTGGCCTTTGCCGGGCAGTGTTTGCAGGCAGGAATCGACGTCGCTATCGACCAGTGATCGATGAAAGTTTTTGGCGTTGTTGATCGGGACAATCCAATCGGCCTCGCCGTGGATGATTTGGAACGGCGGGTCGTTGGGCGAGGTGAAGCAGATCGGCGAGGCGGCGGCATAGACGCCCGGTAGCTCGCGTCGCGATCCGCCGAGGAAAAACGACAGCGACGTGTTGTCCGGCGGCAGATCACGAAAGTCCGTCGGCGGCCCGCCGATGCAGACGGCGCCGATCGGCGGCAGTTTTTCCCAGCGCTCGTCCTCCTGCGGCCACGCGGTGGTTTGGCGGACGGATTCCCAAGGTTCATCGGCGAGCGTGGCGACCAATGAAACCAGATGGCCGCCGGCGGAATAGCCGTACATGCCGACACGCCGGCTGTCCCAGCCGTACCTCGCCGCATTTTCGGTGATCCAGACCAGTGCGGCTCGGACGTCGTCGACCTGGTCGGGGAACTTGAAACTCGGGGCGTGCCGGTAATTGATCGCCACGGCGGCAAAGCCGTCCCCGGCCAAATCGCGGGCGTGTCGTTCCATCGTCCATTTGTCGCCCGTCGCCCAGCCGCCTCCGTGGACGACCAACACGACCGGCCAGGGGCGATCGGGGGCGGGATTGATCGCCGGTTTCGGCGGTGTGGCTGGCCCCGGCGGTGTGGCTGGCCCCGGCGGTGTGGCTGGCCCCGGCGGTGTGGCTGGCCCCGCTGCTGTCTTGGCCTGGGGCAGGTAGACATCGCATCGGCCGGCGCTACCGCGGTCGTCGCTGTCGTCGCCACAAAATTGCAGATTCGGGATCTTTTTGACGTCAAATGCCGCCGGCTTCGTCTCACCGGAGCTGGCATCTGCCGGGGCCGGCGACGCCGGGTCGCGGGTCGGATCGGCCGCAGCGACCGAAAGGGGCACCCCATTGCCGCTGGTCAGCAGACAGAAAAGACCTGCGAAAACACAGATCGATCGCTTTCCGATCGGTAGTCGTCTCATCAATGCGGTCCGCTCATTGGGCAATTGGCCTGCACACGTATAATGGTGAGGCGATGGCAAGGTTATTGAATTTGCACGATGATGATCAACCGTAACCCTCCCCTCGCTTCCCCATCCGACCTACAGAATACCCCCAAGTCAGACGATGCCAAGCAACGATTCGCTGTCCGGCGAAGACCTCTCATTGGATACCATTCCTGCGGCCGTCGAGGCGATTCGGCGAGGCGAGGTGGTGATCGTCGTCGATGCGGAGGATCGCGAAAACGAAGGCGACTTCGTCTGTGCCGCTGAAAAGGCGACCCCCGAAACGGTCAACTTCATGCTCGGTGGTCGCGGCCAATTGTGCGTTCCGATCCTGCCGGAAGTCGGCAAGAAGTTGGAGCTGACGCCGGTCGTGCCCGACAACAATGCACCGCTGCGGACCGCCTTCGTCACGCCGATCGACATCGCGTCGGCGCGGACGGGGATCACGGCCGCCGAACGCAGTGAAACGATTCTGCGGATGGCGTCCCCGGATTGCCGCGTCGAAGACTTTGTTCGCCCGGGGCACGTTTATCCGTTGATCGCCAAAAAAGGCGGCGTGTTGCGTCGCGCCGGGCACACCGAAGCGGCGGTCGATTTGGCCCGCATGGCCGGACTGCAACCCGCCGGCGTGCTGTGCGAAATCTTGAACGAGTCCGGTGACCGCGCCAGCCGTGACGAATTGATCGCCGTGGCCAAGGCCAACTCGCTGAAGATCATCAGCATCGAGCAACTGATCGCACATCGACGGGTGAGCGAAAAATTGGTCAACCGAGCCGCCCAAGCGACGTTGCCGACCAAGTACGGCGATTTTCAAATTATCGTTTATTCGGTGGACTTTGAATCCCAGGAGCCGATCGCGTTGACGCTCGGGGACCTGTCCGAGCAAGGCAATGGGGTCACGCCGCCGCTGGTTCGGATGCACAGCAGTTGTTTCACCGGCGATCTGATCTCATCGCTTCGATGTGATTGCGGTGATCAGTTGCAAATGGCGCTCGAAATGATCGCCGCCGAAGGTCGCGGCGCGCTCGTCTACCTGCCCCAGGAAGGGCGTGGGATCGGGTTGGCGCAAAAGATCAAGGCCTACGCCTTGCAAGACCAGGGGATGGATACGGTCGAAGCGAACCACGCGTTGGGGTTCAAAGCCGACATGCGCGACTACGGCGTCGGCCTGCAGATCCTGAAGGACCTTGGGATCAGCGACGTCCGTTTATTGACCAACAACCCCAAGAAACAACAAGCGTTCAACTTGCGCGGTTATGATTTGAAGCTTGTCGATCAAGTCCCGATTGTGCCTCCGGTCAACAAGCACAACAAAAGTTACTTGGAAACGAAACGCGAAAAGATGGGTCACCAATTGCCGGATTTAGGCTGAGATGGATACGCTTCCCGAAAAACCCGCGTGGCTCAACCGCGTTTCGATCCTGGGCGTCGGCCTGCTGGGCGGCAGCGTCGGCATGTCGTTGCGTCGGAGCGGTGTTCACGTGGTCGGGTACAGTCGGCGTGAATCGAGTTGCCGGGCCGCGATCCAGGCCGGTGCGGTGGACGAAGGCTTCACGGACATCGCACGTGCGGCACAGGGCAGCGATGTCGTCGTGGTCGCTTCGCCGGTCGACAAGATCGTCGCGTTGGCGATCGAGGCCGATGCGGTGCTGGCCGAAACCGCGTTGATCACCGACGTCGGCAGCACCAAAGCCGAAATCGTCGCCGAGATCACCGAGCGATCACCGTCGGCGGCCGCCAAGTTCGTGGCCGCCCATCCGATCGCGGGCAGCGAAAAAACCGGCGTCGAAAACGCCACCGCGACCCTGTTGGACGGCAAACTGGTCGTGCTGACCCCGGATGAGACGACGTCGACGGAATTGTTGGAGCGGTCCAAAACGTTTTGGTTGCAAACCGGCGGCCGAATTGTGCCGATGTCGCCGACCGAACACGATCAACGCCTGGCCGCGGTCAGCCATGTGCCGCATTTGGTCTCGTCAGTTCTCGCCAGCCTGCTGGACGAGGAATGTATGCCGCTGGTCGGCAGCGGCTGGAAAGACATGACCCGTGTCGCCTCGGGAGACCCGGCGATGTGGACGGCGATCTGCGAACAAAATCGCGAGGCCATCCTGGGACAATTGGAACGCTTCGCTGACACGCTTGGGTCGCTTCGGGAAATGTTGGTGACGGGAGACACCACGGCGCTACGACGCTGGCTCGAAGACGCCAAGACGCGAAAAGATGCCACGCAGTGAGCGGTCGATTGCCCACTGATGGCAGCGCGAACCCACGGATGTGATGCGGCCTGGGATCCGTGGGTTCGCGCTGCTATCGGTGGACTCATTCGGTTCCTCCAGACCTCCTGCCCGAACGCACACCTCAAGCAAGCTACCTGCCAAGGAGAGTGAGGCACGTAAACGCCTTGTTTCTGCGTGGTAAAAACCGCACGACCTCTTCCAGGGACGGTTGCGTCGCATCGCAGGTGGCAATCGGTGGGCCGTCACCAACGGAACATCGGCCAGGGGCCGGTGGTGGTGGTCATCGGTGGGACGGAGACATACCCGTCGCTGCGGCCGAGTGCGACCAGGTCACCGGATCCTTTGGCCGCGACAAGCTCGGCGGTACCGGTGTCGGTTAGGCGGGCCAGCAACATCGTGTGCAGCGGAATCGCTTTTTGCGGCGGTTGGGTGAGCGTGACCAGGGACGGTTGGTCCCTCCACGCTTGTTTGCCGGCGATGCGACGCAGCAGCGGCAGCACGAAACGATGGCAGTTGATCGTCGCGCTGACGGGATTGCCCGGCAGACCGACGATCAGTTTTCCGTCGTTGGTCGCGGCTCCCAAAATCGGTTTGCCCGGGCGAATCGGCAGCCCATGAAACACGATTTCGGCCCCGAACTGCTCGATCGTTTCGGGCACATAGTCATAGTCGCCCATCGAAACGCCGCCGGTCAGCACGACCAGGTCACAAGCGGTGATCGCCGAGGAAAGCGAACGCTGCATCGAATCGCGGTCGTCGCGGACATGGTCGACGATGTCCACACTGGCCGACGCGAGCTGCCCCAGCATGGATTGGACGGCGGAGCGATTGCTGTTTCGCAGCTGCCACGGTTCCAGCTGTTCGGTCGCCGGATCGACGACTTCGTCACCGGTCGTCAACACGGCGACTTTCACGCGGCGGAAACAGATCGGATCGGTGCAACCAAAGTTCGCCAGCGCCGCGACGACGGCGGGCGTGACTTCGGTGCCGATCTCCAAGACGCCGGAACCGACCGGGGCGTTTTCACCGCGGCGGCGAATGTGACTTCCCTCGACCGTTGACTCGATCGCCGCCGGTAGGAAGCGGATCGAAGCGTCCAATTCTTCGGTGTCTTCGCGTTTGACGACGGCCTGGCAACCTTCGGGAATGATCGCGCCGGTGAAGATCCGGACGACTTGGCCATCGACCATCGCCGGCGGTGGCGAACCGGCTTGGCTGATGCCACTGACCGGAACGGCGGCATCGGATCGCAGATCGGACATCCGGATCGCATAGCCGTCCATGGCCGAGACATCCGCGGCGGGGCTGTCGCGGTCGGCCACGATCGGTTCGGCCAGGATACGGCCGATGGGATCAGCGACCCGCTCGGTTTCGCCGGCGACCGAAAGCCGCTCGGCAAACGCCGTGATCGCCGCGTCGGGGTCGGAATACTGGAAGGGTTGTTTCATGACTTGGGTGACGGGGGCTTCAGGTCCGATGGCGTGTTGATGTTGTGACAGGATGCAGAGGAAAGTGGCACCGTGACGACTGACAACGACCGCAGCAATCGTCGCGGGCTGTACTGTCCATTTTGGATCGATTGCTCCACCACGTCGCAAACGGTGACCGGATAAATTGCGATCAGCGGTTCGATCGAATCGGGGGATTGCTCGGAGACGGCGCAGACGATTTTATCGCGATGGTTTGCGAAGACATCCCGCAGGGTTTGCAGGTCGTCGGAGGTCAACTCGGGCGTGTCGACCGGTGTGAAGACGCAGGCGTCGAAACCGGCATCGCGGGCGAAGGCGAGCGACGCGTGGATGCCGGAAATCGGGCCGTGGGATCCGGGCGGATCGGAGATGCGGCGAGCGTCGGTGTCGCGATCGACCGAGGAGGAAACGCAAACGGTGCCGCAGACCGATTGTAGCCGCTGGCAGGCATGGTCAAGAAACGACGTTCCTTGCTGCGTCGTCAACGCCGCCTTGTCTCGGCCCATGCGTTTGGAGGCACCACCGCAAAGGACGACGCCGAGCAGTTTGGGATCGGGGAGCGGCATGGGGGTGAGATGATCGTTGTCGTTTTGGATGGTGGTGGCCGGACTTAGATAAAGCTGAACTCTGATCAAAACGTCTGGTGAAAAGTCATCGTCCCTGCGGAACGTCGACTGTATTGCAACGGCTTTTAGCATCCAGTTTAGATTCTCTCTCCCTCGGGGAGAGACGGCGTTTGCGCAGCAAGCAAACGCCAGAGAGGGCTCGCGTTGAAATCATCTTGGCGATTTCGGCAACGAGCAAATCCGTCACTTTCTCAATCGACCCTCCCCTCGCTACGCTCGACCCTCCCTTCCAGGGAGGGTGAATTCCCAAAAACCGCACGACCTCTCCCAGGGAGGGTTGTTGATGCGCACGCCTCGGCCACGCGTTGCGGTGAACCCTGGCGTGCTGCCGTTGAGGGGTGTCTTCATGACGCGTCGTGCTTTTCGATCACATCTTCGACCCAACTCTTGGCCCGCATCATGGTGGGAAAACCGATCGTGGGGGCGGAGACGACGGCGACGTGACGCAGGTCATCGGGCGTGCAGCCGGCTTCGAGTGCTTTGCGGCAGTGCGAATGTGCGGCGCCTTCCAATCCGGCACCCAACGAGATCGCCAGCTTGACCAGTGCGACCTCGCGCGGCGAAAGCGGACCGGCCTCTTTGGCCGCCTTGCCGAACGCCTCGTAGGATTGCATCAACTCGGGATAGTCGGTGTGCATTCGCTTGTACGGTTTGGGAATCATGACTGTTTCACAATCTCCTGGAGGAGGGATTCGGTCGTGTAGGGATCGGCGACGGCGTGGACCGTCAATCCGAGCTCTTCCAAGCCGCTGGCGGTGACGGGGGAGATCGCGGCCAGTCGGGCTTGTTTGAGACCGTCGCCGTACAAACGATACAGGTTCTTTGCCGTCGCGGTGCTGGTGACGGTGACCCAGTCGATGGTTCGATCGGCCAGGGCCGCGGCGATGGAGGGATCGGCAGTGTCGACATCGACGTTCTGATACGCGACGACTTCATCGACCCGGGCACCGGCCGATTTCAGCTTGCTGGGCAACTCGTCGCTTCCGCGGCTGGCGCGGATGATGGTGATCGATTGACCGGCCGCGGAGGATTGCAATTGATTCGCCAGCGACGTGGCGCGGTAGTCGTCCGGCAGGATGTCGGCGCGAATGCCATGTTCGAGCAGTTTTAGATCCGTCTTTTTGCCGATCGCGGCGATCGAGGTCCCGGCAAGCCGGCGGGCGTCGTGCTTGAGGTCCCGCAGCCGACGACAATAGTGTTCGACCCCGTTTGCACTGCAGAAGATCAGCAGGTCGGTGTCATCGAGGTTCTCGATCGATCGGTCCAGGGCGGTAAAGTCGTCGACCGGTTTGACGGCGATCGCCGGGGCGATCAACGGATAGCCGCCCAGGTCGCGGATCGCGTCGGCCAGCGCCTCGGCTTGATCGGCCGGCCGCGTGACCAGGATGGTCTGACCGTGCAACGGCCGGTGCTGGACCCAGCGCATCGATTCGGCCAGCGTGGTGACGGCCCCGATGATTGCGATCACCGGCGGTCGAAACTGGCTCGCCGGGGTCAGCCGTTCGGCGACCTCGTCCAGCCGGCAGTGGATGGTGGCTTGGTCCGGCAGACTGCAGCGGCGGATCAGGGCGGTGGGGGTGGAGGGATCTTTGCCGGCAGAGATCAGCGCGTCGGTCCAGACCTTGGCCGTGGTCACGCCCATGTAGATGACCAGCGTGCCGGGAAATCTGGCAAGCGCGTCCCAATCCAGCGCCGATTCGCTCTTTCCGGGTTGCTCGTGTCCGGTAACCAGGGCGACGGCGGAGGCTAGACGGCGGTCGGTGATCGGGATTCCCGCATAGGATCCGGCGGCCAGTGCGGCAGTGATTCCGGGGACGATTTCAAAGGGGATGCCGGCCTGGTTCAGGGCGTCGACTTCTTCGGATGTGCGGGCAAAAACGGCCGGATCGCCGCCTTTGAGCCGGGCCACGGTCTTGCCCAGGGTGGCGTGGCGGAGGATTTCCGCGATGATTTCGTCCTGCCGCCAAATCCGGCTTTGCCCGTGTTTTCCCACGCAAATGTGTTCGGCGGCCGGCGCCAGGGCCAGGATTTCGGCGTTGCTTAAGCCGTCATACAGGACGACGTCGGCCCCACGCAGGCATCGAGCCCCCCGGAGGGTGAGTAATTCCGGGTCGCCCGGACCGGCGCCGATCAGATAAACGGTTGGTTTCATAGGGATAATTGAACGTAACGGGTCGGTTTTTCGTAGACCCGGACAGGCAACTTTGGTGCGACAAAACCGACTTCCAAGTTGACTCTGGACATCCAGGGCAAGCATCGCCATACTACGCGGCCCTTAAAAAACACAATTTCCGGCAACCATCCACGTAACGAAATGCCAAACACAGCGAGTGCCAAGAAACGGCTCCGTCAAAACGACAAACGACGTCTTCACAACCGTACCCTCCGCAGCCGCATGCGAACGCAATTGCGTCGCGTCCGTGAAGCCGTCGCGGCGGGCGACAGCGAGAAAGCTCAATCGGAATTCCGCGTCGCCAGCAAGCGACTCGATCAAGCCGCCGCCAAGAAACTGATCCACAAGAACGCCGCCGCGCGATCCAAGAGCCGTCTGAGCAAGCTGGTCAAGTCGGTCGCGTAGTTCTACAATCGTGGGATAGGCTTCCAGCCTGTCGATAGTGCGATGACAGGCAAGATGCCTATCTCACGAGTATTCTAACGCAACTCAATTTGCGTCTCTGACGATGCGTTCCGAGCGTCGCCGTGTTCTCCGAACTCGGCGCACGCGAAAAAGCGGAGCTTCGGCCCGCGCCGAGCTCGGAGAGGACGGCGACTGTCCAGCCCACTCGAAAACGAAGCTGCGGTAGACCGCTAGCGTTTCCGGGGTACTTTGGAGACGAAGTGCACCGGCTGGTCGGGCAACGATTCTAAAAACAGTTTGCCGTAACGCTTGGTGCACACGCGCGGATCGAGCACGACGACCATGCCGCGATCGGATCGGGTGCGGATCAATCGCCCCACCCCCTGCCGGAATTTGATCGCGGCTTCTGGCAATTGGTAATCGGTGAACGGGTTGCCGCCGCCCTTGCGAATCGCATCCAAGCGGGCTTCCAGCAGCGGATGATCGGGGACGGCAAAGGGCAGTTTGGTGATGATCACGTTGGTCAGTGCATCACCGGGAACGTCGACGCCCTGCCAAAAACTGTCGGTGCCGAACAGCACGCCGGGGTTCTTCTTGAACGCGTCGACCATGTGCGTGCGGCTTTGATCGCCGCCTTGGGTGTACAGCGACAAATTCTCAGAAGCCAGCCAACTGCTTAATCGGCTGGCGCATTGTTTCAGCAACCCATAGCTGGTGAACAACACGAACGCTCGGCCGCCGGAGTGTTCGACAAAGCGTTTGATCTGGTCCGGTAGCGCCTGTTCAAACGCGTCACGCTCTTTGGACGGATCGGGCAGATCGCGGACGACGACGATTTGAGATTGTTTCTGGTAATCAAAGGGGCTGCCGACGCGGACGGACATGCCGCCGGTCAGGCCCACGCGGGAGCGAAAGAATTTGAACTTGTCATCGTTGCCCGATGCGATCGTCGCACTGGTCATCACGACACTGCGAATCATCTTGCTTTGGAACAGACACTCGCGCAATGCCGCTCCCACGTCGATCGGTGACGAGGACAGTTGGACTCGATCCATGCCGCTGCGGGTCGGCGTGGCTTCGACCCAATACACCGTGTCCTCGTCTTCCTGTTTCAACCAGCGGTCCAGCGAGGAACTCAGCAGCATCAACCGGTCGTGCGAGGATTCGAATTCCATCCGATCCGATTCCTCCTTTTGACCCTCGGCCTGGGTCAACAATTTTAGCGCCAGCTCCTTCATCGGCTTGGACAGCGAGTTGCTGACGACGTCGGCGGCGACCACACGCCCGTTGCTCGGTGCGTGATCGCGTTTCCAGTCCAACATGTCGGCAAAGAACGTGCTGTGGGCGAACCGCAGTCGGTCGACTTCGGTTTGCAGCCCACGCAGGTCTTTCTCGACCAGCAACCCTTTCTGTTTGCGATCGTTGTACAAGCGATCGAACAGGAACGTGAATTGGCCACTGGTCAACCGCAGCCCCAGGTGATCTCCCGCGACGGCTTCGGCGGTGTGACATTCGTCCAAGATCACCGCGTCGTAATCGGGCAGCAGCGCCACGCCTTCGTTGCGAAGGGCCAGATCACTGAAGAACAACGCGTGGTTGACGATCAGCAGCTGTGCGTTGGTCGCTCGCCGTCGGGCGCGAAAGTAGAAACAGTCTTTAAAGTGGTTGCACTTCTTTCGCAGACAATTGCCGGTGTCGCTGACGATCTCTTCCCAGACCTCGCGGTCCGGTTTCAGCGGCATCGACGACAGGCTGCCGTCGGTCGAGTCGGCAGCCCACGATTTGATTTGACGCAGCTGTTGATATTGGATGTCCGACCCCAGCAGCGAGGTCATCTTGCCCAGCGTGCGTTCCAGTCGTCGCTTGGACAGATAGTTGCTGCGGCCTTTGACCAGCACGCTGGAAAACTCGCGTGGGATCACGCTGTTGAGCAGCGGGACGTCTTTGGCGATCAGCTGTTCTTGCAGACTGATCGTGTGGGTGGAGATCAAGACGCGGGGGCGACGCGTTTTTTCCTCCGACGTCTTGATGATCGGCTCGCCGGTGGCATGCAACACGGCCGGGACCAGGTAGGCAAAGCTCTTCCCCGTGCCCGTCCCCGCCTCGGCGACCAAGTGCTGGCCCGTCCGCAGTGCCTTGGCGACGGCGTTGGCCATTTGCAGTTGTTGCTCCCGAGGCTCGTAGTTCGGCATCCGGGCGGCGATGCGGCCATCGGCGGCGAGGATCGAATCGACGGTGAGTTCGTCTTCGGACAATCGAGGGGTGCAAATGGGGGACAAGCGGTCGGGTGGTTGCTACCCAAATAACATACGGGCCAAAGTGTCCCAGTAGAATGCCTGCTTCGCTCGCCAGGCCTATCATCATTCTGCCCCGTATCATTCTGCCCTCCCTCGCCTCGCTCTTGCCCGATATCCGCAGACGGCTCAGCAACGGGGCCACCTGACGCCCCTCGCGAACGCGTCGGGCTGGTACTGATCTTTGCTAGCAAGCTGGAGGGATTCGGGGTTCTGTGCGGGGGTGTCCAGGGTGTCAAACAGCGGGTCGATTCGACGGCCAGGCGTCGGCAGGTGTCCGCGTGACCAGAGGTGTCTCGGGGAACGCGATAAATCGGATGTCACCAACGGGTTTTCCACCTTCGTTTGGTTGTGACTGGCGCCGACCGCGGTTAAGTTTCTGTTGGCGTCGCAGACCGCTCCGGGGGGTCCGGTAGAGCGGAGTGGCGTGTGGACCTTTTCCACTCGTCGGACTTTTCCACTCTGGAATCAGAAGGAATCAAACATGGCAAAGAAGAAAGCAGCTGCAAAAGGTCCCAAGGTCGATCCGAACTTGAAAGCGGTTTTGGAGCGCGAACCGGGGTTGGCGACGACGCTTCAGCAGATCGAAAAATCGTTCGGCGAGGGATCGATCATGCCGTTGGGCGCGTCGACGCATTTGGAAATCGAAGGCATCCCGACGGGCAGTTTGTCGCTGGACATGGCTTTGGGGGGCCAAGGGATTCCTCGCGGCCGGATCATCGAAATCTTCGGCCCGGAATCGAGCGGTAAGACAACGTTGGCGTTGCACGTGTGCGCCGAAGCACAGAAGACCGGTGGGATCGCGGCGATCATCGACGCCGAGCACGCGTTTGACCCCAGTTGGGCCAAGAAGCTGGGTGTCGAGCTGGACACGTTGCTGGTCAGCCAACCGGGCAGCGGTGAAGAGGCGATGCAGATCTGTGAGATGTTGGTCAAGAGTAACGCGGTCGACACGATCGTCGTCGACTCGGTCGCGGCCTTGGTCCCCAAGAAAGAATTGGAAGGCGAGATCGGCGACAGCCACGTCGGTTTGCAAGCTCGATTGATGAGTCAAGCGATGCGGAAGTTGACCGGTGCGATTGCCAAGAGCAAGTGCGCGGTGATCTTCATCAACCAGATTCGCGAAAAGGTCGGCGTGATGTTCGGCAGTCCCGAGACGACTCCGGGCGGCCGGGCGTTGAAGTTCTACAGTTCCTGCCGGATCGACGTCCGCCGCATCGGCGCGCTCAAGGACGGCGAAGAGCAGGTCGGTCAGCGGGTCAAAGCCAAGATCGTCAAGAACAAGGTCGCACCGCCGTTCCGCGTCGCGGAATTCGACATGATGCACAGCAACGGCATCAGTTACGAAGGCGACCTGTTGGATCTGGGGACGACCCACAAGGTCGTCAACCGCAGCGGTGCCTGGTTCAAGTACGGCGACACGTACTTGGGACAAGGTAAGGAGAAGGCGCGGAACTTCCTGATCGAAAACACCGATGTGGCCGACGAGATCAAGCAAAAGGTGATGGAAGCCGGCGGATTCGCTCCCCCGGCAGACGAAGCCCCGATGATCGACGACGCTTCGGAGTTGGATGCCGAATCCAGCGAAAAAGTCGCCAACTCCTAGTAGGATCGGCTTCCAGCGAGTCGAATTGGGGTAGGATTTCTCGCGACGTAGCTACCTTCGCCAGAAGGTGGATTCCCGGCACCTTCCACGCTCTGGCGAGCGTAGCTACGTCAACCGGGCGTCGTTCAGCTGGGAACGAGGACGTCAACTGAATTTACACGGCATCATCACCGCCAAATCCCTCCCCACCGGATCCCGCCATGAGCCAGCCCAAAGTCTTGATCGTCATCGGTGATGCCACCGAGACGCTCGACACGATGTACCCGTATTACCGCTTGATCGAAGCCGGGTTCCAACCGGTGGTCGCGGCCCCGGAGAAGCGGCTGTATCAATTGGTGATGCACGAGGTGAAACCGGGGTGGACGATCACCAAGGAATGGGAAGGCTATACGTTGCAGGCCGACGTGGCGTTTGCGGAGATCGATCCGGAGGACTATGCGGGGATCCTGTTCAGCGGCGGTCGCGCACCCGAGTACATTCGTTACGACGAAGACCTGGTGCGGGTGACCAAGCATTTTTTTGCAGAAAACAAACCGATCGCCAGTGTTTGCCACGGCGTGGAGATTCCGGCCTATGCCGATTGTGTCCGCGGACGCCGGATGGCCACGGTGCCGAAGTGCAAGTTTGATCTGGAAGTCTGTGGCGGGACCTTTGTCGATGAGCCGTGTGTCGTCGATGGCAATCTCGTCAGCGGTCGAACCTTCCACGACAACGGTCACTACATCGGCCCTTGGATCGAATTGCTGCAGAAGGCACATCAACCTGTTCAAGCGTGATGGGACGGTTCAGCCACGTTCTCGCCGTGATCGGATTGTTCGTGCAGCTGGCGTCAGTCGCCCGCGGGCAGGATCGTCCCAGCCAGGATCGTCCCAGCCAGGATCGTCCCAACGTGGTGATGATCATTTCGGACGACCAGACGTCTTCTGACTTCGGCTTCATGGGCAACCGAGTCGTCCAAACGCCGCATTTGGATGCACTTGCGGCGCGGTCGGCCCGATTCACCCACGGCTATGTCCCTTCGAGTGTCTGTCGGCCGTCATTGGTGACGCTGTTGACCGGGCTGTATCCGCACCAGCACGGCGTTCATTTCAATCATCCGCCGCCGGGGTTTTCAAAGCTGACGAAAACCTATGACCGCGATCGGTATGAAGCGGCCAGGGAAGCCGCGACGGTGTTGATTCGCGGCGTCGACACGCTGCCGCGATTGTTGGCGTCGGGCGGATACCGCTGTTTGCAGACCGGAAAGTACTGGGAGGGGCATTGGAAGAACGCCGGGTTCACTGAGGGGATGACGACAGGCAAACCGGTCGCCGGTGCGCGGCACGGCAACAAACAACTGGCCGACGGACAATGGGTCGCACACGGCAACGGCGACGCCGGTTTGGCGATCGGTCGAGAAACCATGCAGCCGATCGAAGACTTTTTGGGCGACGTCGGTGGCGGCCCGTTTTTCATCTGGTACGCGCCGTTTTTGCCACATTTGCCGCACGACAGTCCGAAGCGTTTCTTTGATCTGTACGATGCCTCCGTTCCTGATCACCAGCGGGCCTACTATGCCGCCTGCAGCCAGTTGGATGAAACGGTCGGCGAACTGATCGAGCTGACGGAGCAACACTCTGCCGGTCGAGACACGCTGTTCGTGTTCGTCGTCGACAACGGCTTTCGACCGGATCCGAACCAGCCGATGCGCGACGGGTTCGGTTACAACTACACTCGGCGGAGCAAGCGGTCGCCGTTTGAGGACGGACTGCGCACCCCGATACTGTTTCACTTGACCGGACAAACTCGATCGGCGACTCATCCGCTGTTGTGCAGCAGCGTCGACATCGTGCCGACGGTGTTGCAGGCCTGTGGAATGAGTCCAGCGAAACCGATCAGCGGTCGCAGCCTGTGGCCGTTGGCGACCGGTCAAGTCGACGCGATGTCCCCTGAGCCGGTGTATGGAGAGATCTACCCGGGCGACGCGAGCGTGCTGGGCAATCCATCGGCCGACATCGCGTACCGCTGGATTCGTGACGGGGACTACAAGTTGATTGTTCCGCACCGACGAAAAGGCCGGGTGTGGGGTGACTACGGGGATTCACGCCAGCTCTACAATCTGGTGGACGATCCGAACGAGCAGCATGATCTGGCGGATGATCCGGCATATCAGCCAATGACGGAAAATTTGCAAACGAAACTTGATGTGTGGTGGCGTCCGGGAAAACGCGCAGCGGCAGGCATTCACACGGGGAACCGATGACCTTGGATAGACTTCCCGAATCGATCGCCCGCGATGGCGAGTCCGTGATTGTGATCACTTGGAGCGACGGCCAGGTCTCGCGATTGACCGCCAGAGCGTTGCGGCAGGCCTGTCCCTGTGCGACCTGTCGCGAGAAAAAACGTGCCGATCAGAAAGCCGACGAAAAGCCATCGAAGCCACTGACGTTGCCGGTGCTGAAGGCCGAAGAAGCTCGGCCGCTGACAATCGTGTCGATGAAGCCGGTCGGATCGTACGCGTACAACATCGCGTTCAGCGACGGCCATTCCTCGGGGCTGTATCCGTTGAAGATGCTGGACGAGCTGGGCAGTTGACGGGATTCAGTTCCCTACCTTCCGCGTAGGACCAGCTGCTTGCCGCCGGCGCAGCGGCACCTCATCATTCTGCCCCGTATCATTTTACCATCCCTCGGCTGACTCTTGATCGCGGTGACAGGACGAGGTGGCTGGGTGGAGAGGTAGGAAGATTTTGGAGGTAAGAAAATTAAGCAATCCAATGGAGACGCGGTTCCTCATTTTCTTACCCCCGAAATTTTCTTGCCTGACTAACCAGAAGCGGGGCCGTGTACACAAAACGCTGCTGTCAGTTGTGCTTTTCTGCCCGGTCGCCCACGTTCGGTTCTGGTCGATCGCTGTTGCGGGTACGATGGTGGTACCGGCAATCCACTGACCGTATCTCGCCTGAAAACCCGCGGAGACACCACGTTGCAATCCAGTTCGCGATCGCGTCGTCCGGTGACTTGGTTGATCGTGCTTGGCGCGGCAATCGGGATCGCAAGTTCGATCCATTTCAACCGACAGTTGTTCGATCTGCGCCGCCAGCGGGCGCGATTGATTGAGGAAGTCGGCTTGCTGGACGTGACCGATCCCAAGCGTGTTCACATCAGTCGCGTCCCGGTCGGACCCGATGACATTCCACCCGGAGTCGCGGCCGCGCACGTGTGGCGTTACCGAATCTACTTGCCGGCCGGATATGGGCCCTGTTTCATCACGGGGCGCCGCGCCATAGCAGCCGATTCACCGCGAAGCACTGGCGGGCGCGATTTCAGCTCGCGTGGCAAAGAGCAGGATCCCGTCGAAACCGTGTTGACGATCGCGTTGATCAAGAAGGAAACGGGATGGATCTCCAGTCGAATCCAAGGCGGGTCATCGAGTTCGTCGTCCTTGTCGGACGATCTGCCGCTGGATTCATTGGACGATCTGGTGGTGGAGTCGGTCGTGACGGCCGAAACGCCGTCGAAGTCGTTTTCGGTCGACGAGCCGATCTGTTTGTTGCGTTTGCGGGGGCAACAGCCGGTCGAGTCGAAAAAAGATCAGCCGACACTCTACCCCGGAATCGTGACGTATCTGGTGGAGTTAGATCGACGAGACGCGTTTGAGCAATGGGCACAGGGCAAGATCGACCGGATGCCGGAGGTTCAAAAATGACGAATGACCCGGTATCCGCATCGGATCTCCCCACGTCCTCATCGCGGAGACGCGGGTTGCGATTCAGTTTGATGGATTTAATGCTGCTGACGTTGATGGTTGCGGCTTGGTTGCCGACCGTGTTTGCCATCAGAGACCTTCCAGAACTGCGGAACAGCGTCGATCAGATGCGGGCGTTGACGACGCATTTGCAGGTCATCGATGACCAGAAGTTATGCCTGCGCTCGCTGCCCGGGATTTGGCACAACATTCACGGTTGGAAATACTCTCTGCCGGCGGACGCGGAAATGGAGCTGCGTCTGGCGACCGAAGGGATTCATTCGATGGGCGACCCCGCGGAATCCATGTCGTTTGATTTGCCGACGGGCGTCCACACCATTCATCTGCAATACACCCGATCGGTCGATCAGGAATTCGTCACGCAGGTGTTCGTCGATGACACCGAAGCAATCACAAAGAAGCATCCGTCGGATTGGATTGAAACATCCAGTAGCAGCAGTAACGGAAAAGGCGGCCCGACGGCGGAGGCGTTCGACCTGGACAAACCGCTTGTCTTGCGTCAGCTTCGTTACATGGAGAAGCATCCTGGCAAACAGTTCGGTTCGCAGTCTCTGCCGCCGGAGTACGATGCCAAAGGGAACATGCTTTCCATCGTGCCCAAGGGGTATCAATCCGAACCGCCCAAGCGGTTTGTCGCACCAGGTGACAGTCCCTTCATGCCGTCCTGGGGGAATCGCCAAGGCATGCGGTTGTTAAGCAAGGGCCGTGATTGGAACGGCTTGTTGGCCATCTATCCGTCCTATCGTGCGGTCTTGGACGACGAAAACTTTCGTCCCGGCAAGGTTCTCAATGCGATCTCCGTCCGTCCGGTGCTGCCAGATTCCTCTTCGGTCGATCTGCCTGAAGTCGCATTCGGCCCCAATGCGTCAACGCCAGACGGGCCGACGTTGATCGTGACCGATGCATTGGAGAGAACCGATCAAGCGAACGCCCCGCGATCGGGCCGGTCAGAACAATGGATTTCCGAAGACGGAAAAAAGATGCGTCTGTTCGCCCACTATCCGGCCTTTCCATCAGGTGCACGGGTGGTCGTCGAAGTTGTCTTCGATGCAAACTTTCCAAACCGGATCGGATTGATTCCGCATCAGGCCGAAGACAGTGTGCCCTTGGACGCGGTTCAATTTGTCACGCAGCACGATGCGCGATTTCAGTGGCGAACGCTGCGGTTGTTGCCAGATGTCAATGATCGTGATCCAGAGTCACAGCAACCCGTCGTGCCGCAATCGTTCGCGTTGCAGACGATCCGCCCGCGGGGTCAACCGACGACGGGGTGGCAACCGATTCCCGAAGCACGGCTTCCGATGGACCAGCGGGCATCCGGCGGCGAGGGGTACCGTCGCTTGGAATTGACGACCGACGTCGCCAACTTTTGGAACTTCAACTATCCGTTGGACGTGTCCGACAAGTGGCAGTACAAGGGGCTGCCGATCCGTCAGGTTTGGTCGATACCCTCGTCCGACCAGTCAACGCACGATGGGTCGGTGTCACCGAGCGCGGTCACGATGGAAATTCAAAGTGGGACGCAGTATCCGGGATCATCCTCCAACATCCCCGGCGGTCCGGCGGTCACGAACGTCCGCATCACGGTTCCCCTGCCGGCTGACAAACCGATCTGGATGGAGATCCCGTTGCCGTAGGGAACCGGGCACGCGTTGGTATCGAGGCTTTAGCCGACTCCCTGCGTCGCTTCGCGACGCCCAATTGTATTCGCGACGGATTTGATCGTAACGGAAGCCGCCAGACGTTCGCAGGTGCAGACCCTCTCTGGCGTTTGCTTGCTGCGAAAACGCCGTCTCTCCCAGAAGGAGAGAATTATCATTCTGCCCCGTATCATTCTGCCATCCCTCTCCCGACTCCCGTCGACCGGAAAACGCATGGCGGAGAGGTAGGAAGATTTTGGAGGTGAAGATCATTCTTTTCCTACCTCCGACACCGGCAGATCGTTCTCGAACGCTTCCGCTTTGGGAATCGCTTCTTTGACGATCTTCAGCAGCCTGACGCGGCGGTCGCGTTCCTCCTCGCCGGCGGGCATCTCGGCGAGCGTTTCGAAATGTTGGTGCATTTCAGTCAGTGCGGCCGAGTCGGTGATGTAGAGGGTTGATTCGAGGTAAGCTTCATCGCCGACGCCTTGCGTCCACCCGAATTCCCACATCAACAGTTCATCGGCCTGGACCAATAACCGATCGACCACCCAGGAATCGGGTTGGTGTTGTTGGATCGCCGTCAGCAATTCGGACATCGGCGGGACGGGCGTGCGACGTGTGGGGAATTCAGGAGGCGGATCCCAAACGCTGGGAAACTGATCCCGGCCGTGTTGTTGCATCATCGAGATCGCTTCGTCGAGTCGGCCATCGATCAGCAGTCGGTCGACTTCGGCGGCGCGATAGCGATCCGGTTGAAAGCAACACGCCGCGGCGGCCAACACGGCCAGTGCAACAATCGGAATCGCCCATGTCGATCGAGAGGTGACGCTTGGCAGGAACCGACGCATCGCCGTGCGATTGCCATTTTTTTGAGCCGCGATCGCAAGACCGATACCCAATAACAGCGCGGGAATGAATCCATAGAACGACAGACCGAACACGTTGGAGCGGAATTCCAGCAGGATCTGCTGGGTTTCGGTCAACCGCAATCCGCCCATGATCGAGACCATCGACATGATTCGTTGAAACAACGCCACCACGGCGATCGCCATGCAAGGCGCCAGCACCCAGGACAGCGCGGCCAGCAGCGAGACGCGGTAACGCACCGAGACGAATCGCGCCAGCAAC
This sequence comes from Stieleria mannarensis, assembly GCF_014154935.1. Taxonomy (GTDB): domain Bacteria; phylum Planctomycetota; class Planctomycetia; order Pirellulales; family Pirellulaceae; genus Stieleria; species Stieleria mannarensis. The sequence goes on along the minus strand of NZ_JACEHH010000005.1, from coordinate 261,732 downwards.
AGCACGCGCCAGATCGAAACGATCGACAGCAGCGTCAGGTTGAATCGCAACGCGGCCACTTCGTCGGCCATCGTTTCGATCGGGATCGCGTACAACCATGCCAGCGGCGCGGTCATCCAGTAGCCGGACAAGAAGATCCGGTAGTCTTCGACGATGCCGGCGGGGTTGTCGATTCGGGTGATCGCGTGGAAGCACCGTAGGACCACAAACAGAATCGCGGAAACCAACACCGACGCGGCAAAGGGGGCCAGCAGGTCCAACGGCTGGTGCAGGAAGCTGATCGCGTCGTACTCCCGTGCCAGCGCCGCGGTGGCGACCAAGACCGCGCCCAGCGCCAAGGACGCTTTGGAGGCGATCGTGCGTTCGATCGACGCGCGGTGGCCGATCAGGAATCCCGGCACGTCGATCAGACGAAAGCTGCCGACGTCAATCGGTTCGCTTGCGTCATCGGCGTCGGTTCTGTGATCGGTGTCCGACGGATTTGGGGGCGGCGTCGTCATCGGCGGTGGCGGGTTGGTTGACGGGGAGATGCGGCGACGCATCGGAAGCCTTGGGAAAGCTCATGGGGAAGCGACCGAATCCCCCGTTGGCTGAAGATTGCGAGAGAATTTAACCGAATGGAACGCCGCCAGTGCCGATGGACATCCGTCAATAGCGGTGCGATCTGCCACTTAAACGGCACTCAGCGGTCATTGTCGTCAATTCAGAATTTACGACCTGCCGCTTTTGAAGGCCTTGGGATAGTCTCCTGTCTATCGAAAGAGCACGAATGTTTGACGCCTAGAAGTGATCATGGGATCCGAGAACGAATTGAATTTGTCGATAGAAGACCATCAGGTAACGGTCGAGAATGAACCTGAATTGAGCGAATTGGCCCCCAGTAGCGAATTGGCCCCGATTGCAGCCCCTCAAGATGCGGAGGTGGAGGCCGGTCCCAGTGACGACGTGACCGCATCAGAGCCAGAAGCAGCGACCGGGTTTGCGGGGTTGGAATTGCGCCGCCAGGTGTTTGATGCGGTCGTCGAGTCCGGCTATTCCGAGCCGACCTCGGTGCAACAGCAAGTGATTCCGCACATGTTGGCCGGCCGCGATGTGCTGGCCCAGTCGCAAACCGGATCGGGCAAGACCGCGGCCTTTGCGTTGCCGATTCTGTCGACGATCGATTCCAAGCAGCGCTCGGTCCAGACCCTGGTGTTGGCACCGACGCGAGAATTGGCGATTCAAGTCGCCGAGTCGTTCGAGAAGTATGCCGAGAATCTGAAGGGATTCAGTGTTCTAGCGATTTACGGCGGCCAGGACTACGAGCATCAGTTTCGGGCGCTGCGTCGCGGCGTGGACGTCGTCGTCGGCACGCCCGGTCGCGTGATCGATCACATCAAGCGCGGCACGCTTGATCTGAGCGAGTTGAGGTGCCTGGTCTTGGACGAGGCCGACGAGATGTTGAACATGGGGTTCCTGGAAGACGTCGAGTTCGTGCTCGAACAGACACCGGAAAAACGCCAGGTCACGCTATTTTCGGCTACGATGCCCGGTCCGATTCGCTCGATCGCCGACCGGTATTTGGTCGATCCCGCCTTGGTAACGATCGAAAAGAAACACGTTACGGCCGAATCGATCCGGCAACGCGCGGTGATCGTTCCCCCCAAAGAAAAGGCCAACGCGCTGACGCGATTCTTGGAAGCCGAAGCGACCGACGGGGTGATCGTCTTTACCAAGACCAAGGACACCACCGTCCGCTTGGCCGAACAACTGATCCGCAACGGGTTTGCCGCCACCGCACTCAACGGCGACATGCCCCAAAGCGTCCGCGAACGAACCATCGACCAACTCAAATCGGGACGGTTGGACGTGTTGGTCGCGACCGATGTGGCCGCCCGGGGGCTGGATGTCACACGCATCAGCCATGTGTTCAATTTCGATCTGCCCCACGATGCCGAATCCTACATTCACCGGATCGGGCGAACCGGCCGCGCCGGCCGCAGCGGCGAAGCGATCATCTTTTTGACCCCCGCCCAGCGGCGAAAGTTAAAACTGATCGAGCGGGCCACCAAGAAATCGATCGAGTTGGTAGAGGTCCCCTCGGCCGATGCGATCAATGCGATGCGGATCGAACGTTTCAAAGCGTCGATCACCCAGACCATCGCCGACAAGGATTTGACGCTGTTCAAGGACTTGATCGGACAATACGCCCAGGAAACCGGTAAACCGATGGAGATGATCGCCGCGGCGCTGGCGGAGATCGGGCAACACGGACGCACGTTCCTGGTCAAGGACCGCCCCAAACGCGCCCGCGACGATTACCGAGACCGCGACGAGGGACGTCGGGGACGCGAGGATCGCGGCGGCGGGGCGGAATTCGGCAAACGGCCCCGTGTGCTCGGACCGCCCGAACCCGGCATGGTCCGCTATCGGATCGAAGTCGGACGCAACGACGGCGTCGCACCCCGCAACATCGTCGGTGCGGTCGCCAACGAAGCCGGTATCGAAAGCCAGATGATCGGACCGATCAAGATTTATCCGCACTTCAGCACCGTGGATTTACCCGAGGGAATGCCCAAGGACGTCTACCAGACGCTGCAACGCGCCTGGGTCTCGGGGAAACAGTTGCGGATTCGTCCCGATCGCGGACCGGGACAGCGAGATTCGGGTGGCCGTCCGGGTGGATTTCGAAAAGGCGGCAAGCCCGGTGGAAAGTTCCGCGGCAAGTCCGATGGGGCGTTTGGCGGCCCGTCCGGGGCGCTAGGCGGCAAAGCGGCGGCGGGAAAGAAGAAGAAAAAGAAGAAGAAGCATCGCAAGCAGTAGTGCTTCGGTACTCCTAAGAATCGCGATCACCCTAAGCGGGACGGTCCCAAAAGCCGGCACTCCAGCACCTGCGACCCGTTCCACCCCGAGCCTGATCGAGGGTCTTCCGCGGATGCTAGCTAGCCGAAAATAGGCATTTTGAACAGGCCACGACCCGAAAACTTGGCCCAGCGGGGTGACTCGCGGGCCCACATGCGGAATTTGCGGTTGTTTTTCGCCTCTTCTACCCCATCAGGGGGTGCAGATTCGTCGGCGACGTGGATAGATTGGCGGGCGTGGATTTCGACGGCAACCGTCCTGGTTTTCGTCGGCGTCGCACCCGTGATTCAAATCCCAACTGATCTTTGAAAAGAAAGCTTCGAGATGTGCTTATTGGCCGTTCAGTATCAATTGGTCCCAGAGAGTCCGATCCTGGTTGCAGCGAATCGCGAAGAGTACTTTGACCGGCCGAGTTTGACGCCGTCAATTCAGTCGGGAAAGCCTCGCGTGTTGTGCGGTGTGGATCAAAAAGCCGGTGGGACCTGGCTCGGTGTCAATCAAAACGGGTTGTTTGTGGGGGTTTGCAACCGGGCGACGGCGATGCCGCTGTTCGGCCAGCGCTCACGCGGATCACTTGCGATGGACCTGCTTCGATGCACGAGTTCGGCTCGGGCGTTGGACAAAGCGCTCGCCGAGCTGGGCGAGACGCAATATGAAGGTTGTAACCTGATCATTGCCGACGCAAAAGCTGGCTATGCGATCCATTCCGACCAGCATCAGCAAGTCGTCGAGATGGAACCGGGGTTGAACATCATCGGGGCCCACAATCTGAACGATCCCGATGACGAACGGGTGCGGATGGCGCGGCGACTGTTGACGCTGCAGACACTCGATTCGCCGGTCAAGTTCCTGGCGGTCGCCAGCCGCGTGTTTGCCCGAGCACCGGTCGGCCCCGGGCGACCGAGCATGGTGATTCGCAACCAGGATTACGGCACCGTCAGCAGTTCGCTGATCGCCCTGGGGGTCAAGCCTCGCGATGCGATCTATCAGTTCAGCAACGGGGCGCCGGATCAAACCAAGTACGAAGATTGCTCGCCGATGCTCCGCGATATCCTCAGCCGTGGCCTTCGCGAGGCACGCACCAAGGCCAAGGTTGGCGCGTAGTCGCGTCTGTACGACGTCCTTTCCAAATGACTTGGACGACGTCCTTTCGAGGTCGTCGCGCTGAGCCCCACGGGCGACAGCCCGGAAGGGCCATCGTACCTACGAAAAACTTCTCTATCAGCGGTCGGCGGTGATCCCTAGACTGCCTGGAACGCCCGTGCTTGGGCCGCAGCGGACGCGGTTTTGAAAGCATGAGGGTCCGGAGTCTCGCAATCGGAGTGCCACGGCATGGAAGCCGTTCGACGTTGGAGTGTTTTGTCGGCCGTCTTGGTCGCGATGGTGTGGGGTGGTATCGATCCACATGTCGTCGCCCAAAACGCCCGCACACAGAACTTTCTGGTCCACGCACCGACCCAAGAGTTGGCTGAATCGGTGGCCCGTCATGCGGAAAAGTTCCGCGATGAATTGGCGGTCTATTGGCTCGGCAAACCGTTGCCACCCTGGTCAACGCCCTGTCCCATCGAAGTGGTCTGTGGGCCGCACATGGCCGCCCAAGGCGCGACGACCTACAACCGTTCGCCGGTCGGCAACTTTCAAATGCGGGTGATCGGTTCGCGGGAACGGATTCTGGACAGCGTTCTGCCGCACGAAGTCACCCACACGGTGATGGCGACCCACTTCGGGCGTCCCCTGCCGCGCTGGGCAGACGAAGGGATCTGCACGACGGTGGAACATTCCGCCGAACGCAACAAGCACGAAGTCAAGCTGCGGGAATACTTGAGCAATCGCCGCGGCATCCCGATGAACCGACTGTTCCTGTTGACCGAGTACCCCAGTGACATGCTGCCGATGTACGCGCAAGGCTATTCGGTGTGTCGATTTTTGATCGAGCAGTCCGGGCCGCGACAGTTCATCGAATTCCTGGAAGGGTACATGGAGAGTTCCTCGTGGACGGCGAATGTCCAAGCCCACTACGGATACGAATCGCTGAAACAGCTTCAAGACCAGTGGTTGGCGTGGGTGGCTCAGGGCAGCGGCCCGGTCGAGTCGTTTGTGTCGACCCGCAGCAAGGCATCGCAGTCGCTCGCCGCGGCAACGCCCGCTGCGTCATCCGGCCGTTTGGCGGATCCCCGCAGTCTGGCGCTCTCCGGACCGGCGGCCCCGTCCGAAGCATCCTCCAGCTGGTACCAGCGGCGTCGCCAGCAGACCGCCCTGGGCCAAATCGCCTCCGCCGATTCACCCGCATCCGCACCCGTATCCGATCCCGGGACCGCATCGACTCCCGCCCCGCAGGCGTCGACGCCCCGCCCGATAGGACCGCCATCGGTGATCGACAGCGGGCGCTACTCGGTTTCACAACCCCAGGATGAGCTGCGATATGGCTCTCCGATGGCCACTTCGGCTCGCCCCAGCACGCTGTCTCGCTGAAACTGTCGCGGTGAAGTCGGGCGATTTCCGACTATGATCTAGCGATCGGACGATGAAATCTGACCGGTTTGCACACCCGGGCACCAAGCGGACGGTGCCGGAGGCCGGTTGAGCTGTTAAATTGTTGCTCCGGTCCTGGTTGCATTGGCCCAGGACAAATGTGCCCGTATCCGGGGACTCAGGACAACGGTAAGACTACCGCGACAGCGGGTGTTCTGCTATTTTCCGGGACTCAAACCATCCACCAACCCGTTTCCTTTCATTCAAATTCACCGACAAGATGGCAAAGCCACACCACAAATTGAAGAAGGCCAACCACGGCCGTCGTCCAGCAAACGCCAAGGCCCGCAAGGCGAAACGCAAGAAGATCAAGACCTGAGATTGCTCGGGACTCTGAAACTCCGAGGCGATTGCTGTGCCAAAAAACGATTTTATTGTTGATCTTTCTCTGCTCCGCGACAGCGAGCTGGTCGCCGATCTCGATGCGATCCGCGCGCTCAACCCACAGCGGCATGAAATGGAGCATCTGTCCGGGATCCTGTACGAGGATGTCGAGACGTTGACCTGCGCCGGGTACAAAGACGTCGGGCACGACGAATTTTGGGTCCGCGGCCACATGCCCGGAATGCCCGTGATGCCGGGCGTCATCCAGCTCGAAGCGGTCGCTCAGCTGTCAAGTTTTTTTGCCCAAAAGCACGATCTGCTCGGTGCGGAAATGGTCGGCTTTGGCGGCGTCGATAGCGCCCGGTTCCGAGACGTCGTCGTCCCCGGCGATCGGCTGATCTTGATGATCCGATTGAGTAAAGCACGGCGTGGGCGAATGATCGTGGCAGATTTCCAAGGCATCGTCGGCGAAAAATTGGTCGTCGATGGAGTGATCCGAGGGATCCCGTTGCCCGTCCAAGCCGTCAAAGATCACTTGGCCAGTCGGGCCGCGCAAAACGTGGGTTGAAATCGGGACGCTGCACTGGTGGTCTAGCGCGGCGTTGGATTCGATCGGGCTGGACAGTCGCCGTCCTCTCCGAGGTCGGCGCTAGGCAAAGCTTCGCTTTCTCGCGCTCGCCGAGTTCGGAGAACACGGCGACACTCATCGGGCTCCCTTACAGCAAGACCGGCGACGGTCATTCGATCGATGACAGAACATCGCCCCGATTCAAGCCCGGCGGCTTCGGAACATTCACCGCCATCCTTCCCCGAATCGGGCCGATTGGCTGGCGTTGATTATGGGACGGTACGGATCGGAATCGCAGTTTGCGACCCGGACCGGATCTTGGCCAGTCCCGTGGAGGTGTACCAGGTTCGCGGTGAGGCCAAAGACGCCGACTATTTCCGCGATCTGGCGCGGCAGGAACGCCTCGCCGGTTTCGTCGTGGGATTGCCGATCCATTGTGACGGCGGCGAAAGTCAGAAAAGCAAGGAGTGCCGTGAATTCGCGCGTTGGTTAAACGACCAAACCGGATTGCCGGTGCGACTGTTCGACGAACGGTTCAGCACGGCCGCGGCCAAAGAACGGCTTTCCGGGGGGCGAATGAGTCGCCAAAAGAAAAAGAAACAGCTCGATGCCGTCGCCGCGTTGGTGTTACTGGAGTCGTTTCTAGAAGCCTGTCGTTACCACGGCGTTCTGGTCGGACAATCGATCGACCAACAACCGCTCGGCGGCGACACGCTGGAATAGCGAGGTCGGGGTCGCAAGGGCGGAACCACACACCGAACCCGACCCGTCGGGAGGGGTTCGGAGGTTCTTTCCAAGCATCCAATCAAGCCGCCTCGGCGAAGATCGTTTCGATCAGATTCTCAAATCGGCGGTCGGCTTCCTCACGCCGCGCGGCACGCTCAGAAAGCGACCACGTCGCACGAATGTCGCGCACTCGACGCATGATTTCGGCGTCTGACAAGTTGATTTCTTGGCTCGTCGTCTCATTTTGAGCGGTCAATTCTGATTCCAAGACTTCGTTGTGGCAAACAGCAGTCATCATGTTCAATCCCTCGTGAAAAACAGGGCCAACGCTTACACTCGCATCAGCGGTTTTGGTTCCTTGGTTTAGAGAATCAAAACGATTTGATTGCTTTAAACCGATTGTGCCGGATCAACGCGATCTGACGAAAAAGCGTTTATGCATTAATCGTGCCAATCAGTGGATCAGAGCCGGGATTTTGACGGGAAGTTCGCGGAAAAGTTCCCGTTCGCCGTGATTTTCGACTCGAAACCGATTTTGTGTCACTCAAGCAGCGGAAGCGGTGCCGTGCTAAAGGGCGGAAGCGACGAGCGAATTTGCAAAGGATTGAAAATTCTTCCACTGCCGCTCTGGCAGCACCATCACCGCGAACGGGTCGATCTCGGCGGTTCCGGCCAGGATTTCGACCAGTTTTCGCAGGTTCAACGCATCGCAACGGCCCCGCAGTTCCACATATTGGATCTCCATCGCGGCGTCGTAGATCATGCCGACGACCTGGTGATGCTTGCCGGCCCAAGCGAACGATCCGTCGGGCTCGAGCAAGGCCATCGGCAGCGACTGTTGCAGCCGCTCGCCGGCGGCTTCGAAACTGGTGGGGATCGGCGGCATCGGCCCGCCGGAGGAAACGTCGGTGTCTGGTCGGGGACCGTACAGATGGATGTGAAATGAATCAGTGGGCATCACAGTGGGAGCGTGTGGGATGAAGATTTGGGTGGACGCGGATGCGGCGCCGCGAGAGGTGAAGGAGGTCGTTTTTCGCGCGGCCGATCGATTGGGGATCGAAACCGTGTTGGTTGCCAACACGGCCCAGGCGATTCCCAAGTCGGCGGTCACGGTGCGATCGGTGGTCGTCAGCCAGGGGGCCAACGTCGCCGACCAGTACATCGTTGTCCACAGCCAAGCCGGCGATTTGGCGATCACCGCAGATATTCCCTTGGCGGCCCAATTGGTCGACAAGCAGGTCGCGGCGATCGACCCGCGCGGGGATGAGTACAACCCCTCCAATATTGCCTCGCGGCTGTCGATGCGAGATTTTTTGGACCAGCTGCGGGGGACCGGTGCGGCGACCGGCGGAGCGGCACCTTACGGTGCGAAAGACAAGAAAGCCTTCGCCGCCGCGTTTGATCGCCTGCTGACCAAACTGGCGCGGCACCAGGCGTAACAATCAGTGCAGCCGTAGTGGACGACGCGAGGAGTCCCGGCAGTTCGCAGCCCATCACGTTTCGCCGGCCTCTCAGACGCCTTGACCAGCAAAGTCGCCCGGATTCCACATAACGGGACGTGCCGGACCGCGATCTCGGTTGAATGGCCGGCATCCGCGACGCTTTCTGATTGCGTCCGGCTAACTGGCGGGAATGTTTCGGTGTCTCGGAAACCTTCTCATCAAAAGGAGTTTAGACTCCATGAAACAGATAGCCCTTCTCGCCCTTCTCGTGCTCGGCGTTGCCGGTGCCGCGTCGGCTGCACCGTGGGACTTCGGACACTCGATCCTTGTCGGCAATTCCGTGCCGGCACCCGTTTTGGATGCCAGCCAGCCAGCGGTCACGATTGTCCCACCGATCCGCCGGGCGATTTATCACGACGCGGTGGAACCAGCGGAAATGGAGCCGATTAAGAAGCCACCCCGGAGCGACGCCCAGGAGGACGCCAAGCCCGGTGTGATCGATAAATTGAAAGCATTTGACCGAAAAAAGAATGCTTGGTTCAAACGCACCTTTTTAGGGAGGTAAAGAAAGGAGTCCTCTTGGAGTAGCACGGCGGCGAAACCGAATTGTCTTGCCAGCGATACACCTGTCCGGAACCACCTCCGGGCAGGTGTTTTTTTTATCCCGTGTTCTCCCCGACCTGTAGCCCGTCGGGTGAATAGATCGATCGGCCGCCATCGACCGGTAAACAGACGCCGTTGACGAACGTGTTTTCGCACAGGAAGCGGACGGCGTGGGCGACATGCCCGGCGGTCCCGATGCCGCCGGTCAAGGTGCTGGTGCAGAGTTTCAATCGTTGCCTGTCGGGGATTTCATCGGCCAACAGCACCGGGCCGGGTTTGACACAATTGACGCGAATCGCGGCATTGCGTGTGGCGAACTCGACGGCCAACGAGCGGGTCATCACGTCGATCGCACCCTTGCTGGGGAAATAGGCGGCGTGATCCAGGTAGGGACGAACGGTCGCCCAATCGCCCAGGTTGACGATCGATCCGCCGGTGGTTTGATCGGCCATCACCGCCGCGGCGGCTCGGGCACACAGAAAAACCGCGACGCTGTTGATGTCAAAGTAGCGACGCATCTCCGCCGGCGTGACTTGGTCGATCGGCGTCGGCGACCAGATCGCGGCGCTGTTGACCAGGATGTCCAAGCGGCCGAACGCGGCGACCGTTTCGTCGACCAGACGCTGCGGCACGTCATCCTTTTCCAGCGAACCTTGGGTGATGATCGATTCGCACTGGTAATCCTTCGACAACTGCTTCGCCGCCTGTTCCGCCTCTTCAACGCTGGTGTTGGCATGCAAGGCGATGCGACAGCCACCCCGGGCGAGTTCCATCGCGATCTCGCGGCCGACACGCGGGGCACCGCTGCCGGTGACCAACGCGACCGGGGCGTCACAATCGAAGACGGTTTTTAAAAAGCTCATCGCGTTTCTGGTGGTTTCTACAGGTACTTTGCCAAGGGGCCGCCGCGGGCGGCACGGGCGTCGACTTTGGCGACCGTTTCGGGATCTTCGATCACCGGCGGTGCCTGCCAGGGTTTGAAACGGGCGTCGATGACGACGCTGCCGCGGCATCCGAAATGTTTGGCGATCGTATCGGCACCGATGCCGGTCAGATCCGTCGCCGGATTGCTGCGGGTGAACGTGGTCCACAGCCAATTGCTGAGCGACTGAGATACGAATTCGCTGTCGTCGACGAGGGTGATCAGCGGAAAGGCGTTGATGGAGTCTTCGGGACGATAGTGTTCGCAGAAACGCACGATGTCGGACCGACCGGTCGTGCTTTCAAACGCCTGGCACCCGATCGCCAACACGCCCGGCAGCACGACGCGTGGACTGTGGAACCCGTCGGGCAATTGCAGATCACCGGGCAATTCGGTGGGCAGCATCCGTTTGGCCGGACCGACCGCGGCGATGACGACTTTTGACCCCTTATTGAATCCCGTGCCTGTGTAATCCAGGGTGTCGATCGTCGTTTGCGTCTGGAAATGCAGGTCCCGTTTCCAGTCCACTCGCTGCAACACGAATTGGATGAAGTTGTCGATGTCGTGGATGTCCAAGTCGTCGTCGCGGTCGTCGGCGATCATCAAGTACTTGGCCAGCGACAATTGGCCGTTGCCCAGAATCGCGTTGGCCTGGGTCAGCAATTCTTGCGGGGCGGGCTCGTTCAAGTACGGCATGTAGCGTTCACTGCCGATCGCAAGCAACAAGGGGTGAACGCCCGCGGCGTCGACCGCGTGGACCGCTTTGACCCCCGGGATCACGGTGGGGATGATGGGGTCGGTCAATTCATGAATCAACTGGCCGAAGGTCGTGTCTTCCTGCGGTGGTCGCCCGACCACCGTCAACGGCCAGATTGCCCCGGGGCGATGCCAGACATGTTCGACGTTCATGACCGGAAAGGGGTGTTCCAAGCTGTAGTATCCCAAATGGTCACCGAACGGGCCTTCGCGTTTGGTCGCTTCGGGATCGATCGTTCCGACGATGGCAAAGTCGGCGTCGCGGTACACCGGCGCGTGGTTTCCGCGGAGCAACCCGATGCGGCCGCCGGCCAAGGCACCGGCAAACGTCAATTCGGTCAGCCCCTCGGGCAGCGGCATCACGGCGGCCAGGGTCATCGCGGGGCTGCCGCCGACGGTGACGGCCACACGCAGCGGTTTGCCTTGCTTGATCGCTTGACGGTGGTGGACTCCGATCCCTCGGTGAATCTGATAATGCAAGCCGACTTCTTGGTCGGTGTAGTCGTTGCCGGACAGTTGAACGCGGTACATCCCCAGATTGAGCTTCATCAGGTTCGCGGGGTCGGTCGGGTCTTCACTCAACACCTGGGGCAACGTCACGAAGCCGCCGCCGTCGCGGGGCCAGCATTTCAGCTGCGGCAATTCCGCCACCGTGCAGCGATTCGCCGCGACCGGGCCGCTGCGGACGAATTTTGGCAACATACGAGCGGCCGTCAGCGGGACGCCGGCGTAGCGGAACGGTCGTTTGGGGACGGCCGAGGGATCCAGTTTGACTTCGATCAGGCGGCGCACCGATTCCAAAGTGTCGCGGAACAGGTAACGGGCCTGATCCAGCGAGGCGAACAGGTTGGAAACCATCGGAAACCGACAGCCGGTGGGGTGCGTGAACAGGACCGCCGGGCCGCCGTTGGCATACAGGCGGCGCTGAATTTCTGCGATTTCCAGGTTCGGGTCGACCGCGTCGGTTACCTCCAGCAGCCTCCCGCCGGCGCGAAGGTCCTGGACGACGTCTCGGGTGCTGCGGTGTTTCATCATCGTCGATAAACTACAACTATCAAAAAGTGTTTCAGACGTCTTTCAACAATGTCTCAATCAGTGTCATCATCTTATGTCGGAAAGCCCGTCCCAGTCTCAACCGAATTCCATCTTGCCACAACTGCCTTGCCCCCGTTTTGTCGTCACCGAGAACGCGATCGGTGAAACATGCGACGTTTTAATCGTCGGCCTGTGCGACGATGCACCGCTGTCAGCGACGGTTGCCGCAGTCGATCAAGCCACCGGGGGTGTGATCAGCCGCTTGAAGGACCAGGGAAAACTGTCATCGGAGTCGGGGGAATCGATGTTGATCCCCGGACCCGGCGGCGACGGTCCGATGTTGGTGCTGTTGATGGGGTTGGGCGAGAAATCCAAACTGGATCGTGAAGCCGCGTTCACGTCGACCAGCACCGCGGTTCGGTCGCTGGTTTCCAAACCACACGAAACCTGGGTGATCGCGTTGCCGGAGTGGTTCGACGCTGCCGATCATGATGCGATTGTTGCCGGAGCGTTGTACGGACTGGAGGGGCAATCGATTTATCGCACCAAACCGTCGACCTATGTGCCACAGACGATCGCGATCACGGGGGCGTCCAAGACGGCGATCGACCGCGGCGTCGTGATCGGCGACAGCGTCAATTTGGCGCGGCGGTTGGTCAACGAGCCCGCTTCAGTCATCTATCCGGCTTCGTTCGCCGAGCGTGCCGAAGCCTTGGCCACCGAAGTCGGTCTGGGGTGCGAGGTCTGGGACGAAACGCGATTGGCAGAAGAGAATTGTCGCGCGATCCTGGCGGTGGGCGGCGGCAGTGACAAACCGCCCCGCCTGGTGATCCTGCGTCACAACGGCGGAGCGGAGGGCGAACCGCCGATCGCGATCGTCGGCAAGGGCGTCACCTTTGACAGCGGTGGGTTGTCGATCAAGCCCAGTGACGGGATGGTCGACATGAAATGCGACATGGGTGGTGCCGCGACCGTGATCGGGACCATGCACGCCCTGGCAAAGCTGGGCGTCAAGAAAAACGTCATCGGACTGTGTGGGTTGGCCGAGAACATGGTCAGCGGTTCCAGTTACAAACTCGGCGATGTGATCGTCACCCGCAGCGGCAAGACGATCGAGATTCTGAACACCGACGCCGAAGGTCGCGTGGTGTTGTCTGACACCTTGGACGTGGCCATCCAACAGCAACCGACGGCGATGGTCGATCTGGCGACGCTGACCGGAGCCTGCATGGTGGCCCTCGGCAACGAGGTCGCCGGGTTGATGACCAATAATCAATCGGCGTGCGATGCGGTCGAAGGCGCGGCCCATGCCGAGGGCGAACCGGTTTGGCAATTGCCGATGTTCGAACTGTATGACGAAAAGGTCAAAAGCAAGGTCGCGGACATCAAGAACATCGGTGAAGGCCGTTGGGGCGGCGCGATCACCGCGGCCAAGTTCTTGGAAAACTTCGTCGGCGATGTGCCTTGGGTTCACATCGACATCGCCGGACCGGCGTTCGCCGACAGCCCCAAACCGCATCGCGACGCCGGCGCGACCGGCGTGATGGTGCGAACCCTTGTCCGCTGGGTCGAGAACCAGGCCGAGGCGTAGGGGGCGTTGGTAGGCCGATTTCTGGAGTTGCCCAAGTAGCGGAAGCCGCCAAGGCTTTCGGCGATGCGCCCGGATTCGTGCGAGCGGTGGGGGACGAAACTCTTGGCGAGGTCCGCTACCGCCAACCAACGCCCTAGGATTTGGCCCCCGGCCAGAACATCTTCCACTTGCTTTCGTTCGACTTGCTGCCCTCGGCGAGTTCGGCCGCGAGTTCCTGGCCGCTGAGTTTGGATGCCAGGTCACGGAGCGCTTGGGTGATGGCGGCTTTGGGGGCCTGGTTGATCAGCGGCACACCGTTATTTCGGACTTCGACCATCGTGCGATAGTCGTTGGGCAACAGCGCATAGATATCGCGTCCGAGGGTTTCCTTGGCCTTCTTCAGGCTGATCTGTCCGGATTCCAAGCCGGCGCGATTGACCACGATTTCGACCTTGCTTTGCAGCCCCTCGACCTCTTCGAAGCTCATCATCAAACGCACGACGTTACGCAGGCAGGGAAGATCCAGCTGGGTGATCAGTAGCACCTTCGAGGCGGCTTCGATCGCGGCCATGTCCACCGCGCTGTAGGTCTTGGATAGATCGATCACCAGGTGCGTGAACGAGGCTTTCAACAGCCCGATGACCTTGCGCATGCTCTCGTCGGTGATCCCCACGGTGTCATGCAGTTCGACCGGGCGGGGCAACAGGTACAGCCCGCTGGTGTGCTTGGTCAGCGACTGTTTCAGCAATTGGATGTCCAATCGCGAAACATTTTGGACGACATCGGCGAGCGTGTAGTCGGGGATCGCATCGAGAAAGACGTCGGCATCGCCCAGGGCCAGGTCGAGGTCCAGCAGGGCGACGCTGTTGCGGTTGTCGGCCGCGAAGATACAGCCCAGATTGACTGCGGCGCTCGTTGTTCCGACGCCGCCGGTAGCCCCGGCGATGGCGACGACTTCACATCCCCGTGCGCCGCCTTCGCTGCTTCCGAACTTGTGTTGGCTGACGCGATTGAGTGCCGCGCCGAGATCTTCGTGGGACATCGGCAGCGTGAGAAACTCGCGCGCCCCGGCACGAATCGTTTGCAGGATCAAATGACCGTCGGTGCTTTCACTGGCCGCCAGAATCACCGTGTCCGGCGCGTCGCTGGCGAGTCGTTCGACCAACCGAATCGCTTTGTCGTTGTCGTTGTCCAGCGCGATGACGCCGACGTCCGGAGCGGTTTGCTCGATTACGTCGGGGAAGAACTCGTAGCGTGAACAATCCGCTTCCAGCCACACGGTGTCCATGCCCAGAAGCATGGACTTGAGTGAATCACGCGTGTCATCATTGGGGTCGACCAATGCGATTCGTAGCACGTTTGTCATTGCAGATCTATCCGGTCGCTCATTTCAACTTCATTCTTCTCCCCCAATCCGGCGGCCACGTGGCCGCCGATCCGCGCTGTCGTCGGCGGGGTGACCGACAACCGATTGCCCCCAGGCCATAGGCCGCCAGGACCTACGCCGTCAGACTTAGTTGTCCTCGGGCGAGCTGATGACGACGCCTTCGCCGACGACGGTCGGCTCGCTGCCGGGGAGGATCGCTCCCGGCGGCAGGGCGGAACCCTTGTCCAGGGTCGCACCGGGTGGCAATCCCATGCCCGGGGACAGCAGGCTGCCGTGGGCCATCATCGCTCCGTTTTGCATCACGTTGCTGTGGATCATCGACGCGTTTCCGGAAGCCGCCGGCCCGCTGTTCATCGAACAGCCGTCGCCGCCCAACAGGTTCGGCACTTCGATGTGACCGTTCATGTACAGGTCGTGGTCGATCGGCGAGGTGCTGTTCAGACCTGGACCGCCGCGAGGCACTTGGTGCGGTTCCATCGCGTCGACCAATTCGGGCGTGACGGTGATCAGCAGTTCGATGTCGTTGCGTTGTTCGCGGACACGGCGGAAGAACGTGCCGATGACCGGCAGTTCGCTCAGCACCGGCGTGCCGCGAGTCGTCGCCTCGGTACGGCTTTGCAGCAAACCGGCGATCGCAAAGGTCTGGCCGGCTTGGAGTTCCACCGCGGTTTCCACGTAGCGTTGGCTGAACGCGGTCACATTGGCACCGGCGACGACCAGCGAACGCGACTCGTCGGGTTCGGAAACTTCCGGACGCACTTCCAATCGGATCCGTCCGGGGCCGACGACGAAGGGCAGGAAGTCGACCGAGGTTCCGTAATCTTCATAAGAAACCGTCACCTGTCCCCCGTTGCCCGAAGGCAGGATGTAGGGGATGCGACCACCGACGGTGAATCGTGCCGGTCGCCCGTGCGTGGCGATCACGGTCGGCTCGGCCAGGTACTTCACCAGGTCTTGTTGACGGAGTGCGGAGATGAACGCGGTGAACTCTTCACCCTGAAAGATGTTCGTCGGACTGTTGCCGACGACGCCGGATGGATAACTGGTGAAGGCCCGAGTGTCACCCACCCAGTCCCAGTCGACGC
Organism: Stieleria mannarensis; assembly: GCF_014154935.1. Classification (GTDB taxonomy): domain Bacteria; phylum Planctomycetota; class Planctomycetia; order Pirellulales; family Pirellulaceae; genus Stieleria; species Stieleria mannarensis. Next base: position 245,941 of record NZ_JACEHH010000005.1, on the reverse strand, counting down.
CCAGTTCGCGGAGCTTGGTTCGCGAAACTTCCATGATGCGGGTATGCAGCAAGACTTGTTGGACACCGACGACGCGAATGTTGTTGACCACCGTCGGGTAGTATTGCTCGACGATCGCGATCGCACGATCGACATCGTCCACGCTGGTGACGTAACCCGAGACGATCGCCGAGGCGTTGACCGGCATCACCTTGAGTGTCGCCAGCGGCAGCTGCGAGGACAGAATGCCTTCGATCTCGCGGGCGTCGGCGATCACCGTGATGTCGACGGTGTACTGCTTGTCCTCGGTGTCCCACAGGTTGATCTGTGTGGTGCCGGGAGTCTTGGCAAACACCTGCAATTGGTTTTGCGAGATCGGCGTGGCCCCCAGCACTTCTTCGTTGTGCACTTGGAACCGCGGGATCTTCGCCTCCAGCGTCAAGATGCTGCTGGATTTGACCAGCATTTGCATCCGTTCAACCGAACGGGTGATCGTGTGGTTGGCGGCGCCGGCCGTCGCGGCAGACGTCAGCTGAGTGTCGTCGACCCCTTGTGCGCCGGCGTGAGTCGCAAGACACGCCACCGAGAGAAGGGCGATCAATTTGAGCGCGGATGGGCGAACCGCATTTCGGAACATTTGCATCGCAGGTGCATCCTTGCCGAACCATCGTCTCGGATCCTCCGAAACACGGTGTCGATGACTATGCGTCATCGGCATCCATCAGTTCGTTGCGAGTAACGTCGGGTAAAAAAAGGGACGGGTCACGCTCGCCGCTAGGCGGCGAGTTCTTGATTTGCTCGGGTCTCTCTATCGAGGGATCACTCTTCAGATCCTTCTCCGCCGTCGGGCTGAAAGAAGGGGCTGTCGGCTCCTCGGAGATAGTCATCGGAAGTCGGATTGTTTGGCTCGACGGTGGTTTCAACCGAATCGTCGCTGCTGGCCGGGTCAAGCGATCCGGTGTCGCCGACGACACGCGGAAGCGGTTCCCCTTCGACCCATTCGTAAACAATCATTCGTCCGTTGATGATTTTTGTGGTGCGGAACGTGGCTTTCTTCGGTCCGGCTTCGGTCTGCTCCTCCTCGGCGGGCTTTTCCGCTTCGGCAAGCTTTCGCAGCCGCTCTTGTTCGTCGCGACGCTCCTGCAGGTCTCGCAGGAAGTTGCGGGCCGCTTCGCTGGGCTCTCCTTCGGGAATGGTTTCGTCATCGGCCGTCGGACTTCCCAGCGACAACGAAATCTCACCGAGTTTCTTGGCGAAATCAAACGCCTCGACGTCCGCCTTGCGGATCAGCAATTGGATGTCGCGGGCCGATCGTGTGCGCGGTTGGTCGGGATCAAACTTGGTGATCCCGTCGATGCCATAGACCTTGATTCCGGTCAAGACGTCCAATGCCATGTCACGAGCGAACATCTCGCCCTTGGTGAAGAAGCCACGAATGTCTACTCGGTCGCCGGGGCTGACCAAGTTGACCGTTCCGTCGCGGCCGGCCGGTAACGAGACGACGGTGTACCCTCGCGGTACCACCTTGTCTTCGACTTCATTCATCAATTTCAGGTCCAGCATCGGTTCCCCGGCGTACAGCGGAACCTTGGCAAAGCGACCCTCGAACTGGCCCAGATCCGCCGACGCTCCCTGTGGGATCCGGTCGGTCGGCCACTGTTCCAGCCGCAGTTTCTCGGCCGTGATCTGTTCTTCGGGATTGATCGAGACGGTGGTGACCAAGATCTCGGTCATGTCCACCGTGGCAGTGCCATTTTGTGCCTGCATCCACTGTCCGACACCCACGGCCGCGACGGTGCCGCAGATACCGGCCAGTAGCAAGAAAAGTGATTTGTTTCGCATAGCGTTTGCTGGTCCGAGACCAGTGTGTGACGTGTCGGGTGTGGAGGACTGAGCTGGGAGGAGGCTGTCGACCCACACTCTTCACTCGGTTGCAACCAGCACCTGCCTGCAACCGTGCGATTGGCGGGTGAATGGCTGGTGTAATAGGCTTGCTTTTCCTAAGTGCCAAGGGCGGGCTAATCGGGATAAATTCCCAGGAATAGCCCGCCGCGATGGACCGGAACTGCCTAATGCGGGTGGTGGTTCCGGTGTCCAAAAACAGACATCTGAGCTTGCGTTCAGATAAGCATTCCGGCGTAGGCAAAATAGATAATTGAGCCAATCGCCATCGGTATTCCGTATGGCAACAGATACATGGTCGGTTTTCGCTCGCGAGCGATCTTGGAAAGCTCCGACGGCTTCTTGACCGTCTTCCATTCTCCAAGAATTTGCAGCGCCATCGCGTAGTGTTTGGTCCAGTTGCCGCTCTTCCAGATCATGAACAGGGCCATGATCCCGCCGACGATCGCGGTGGCGGCGAAGGCGTACAGGGTCACCACGGTGCCCAACCAGGCGCCGACACCGGCGAGCAGTTTCACATCACCGCCGCCCATGCCGCCGACATTTCGCAGCACCAGCAATAGCATCATTCCGACGAACGTGCCCAGCAGACTCAAGCCCAGACCGGTGATGCCGCCTTGGACGGTGCAGTGAATCCAACCGCAGGCGATGAAGGGAAAGGTCAGCCAGTTGGGAACCTTCAGGATGGCTCCATCGATGACTGCGGCGACGATCAAGACGACCGTGACAAACCAGACGGCCCAGTTTTCTGTCAGACCCTGGATGATGGCTTCCATGGTGTAGTTCCCCGTGACGATACTTTAGAAAGGTGTTTTGGTGGTCGAAGTTTGGGGAGCGGCGGATTCGTGACCGAAGCCGGCGCGCCCTCAAAGCGAGGCAGGAGGTTTGAGCGTGCCGACCGGCGGCAGGCGGCGGGTGGATCGCGTGAGGAATTCTCAGCGCGGCCCCAACATCCAACTGAACATGGCAAACAGCAGCGTGATGAAACAGCAGGAAAGCTGCCACACGTGTTCGGCTGCATCAGCGGGAAGGAGTGGATAGTTCATGATGGGTTCCCTGGTCGCCCAGGACAGGTACACAAACCGGGACAGGTACACAAACCGGGACAGGTACACAAACCGGGACAGGTACACAAACCGGACAGGTACACAAAAAAGAGACTCGACGTGACCGGCGCCAATGCGACGAAGCCCGGCACCGGCCATGCGTCGAGAGTCTCTCGGGTGGTCATCGGCGACGCTTCAAAGGAAGCCGTTCGCCGATGAACCGAATCAGTTAGCAGCGATGGCGGCACCAACTTCTTCGAACTTCTTGTTCGACTCGGTACCGATCGTGCCGACGGCAGCCAGGCAGACGACGACGATCAAGGCCAACATCACAGCGTATTCAACTGCGGTCGGGCCATCTTCTTCCTTCAAGAACTCAACGATGCTATTAGCGAACTTTTTCATTATCCAAACTCCTCGGTTGGAAGCCCTGTTGTGTTGACTTCCGACGATGACTTACTGGTCCGATTCAACGTGAATAGGATCCCGGAAAAGAAGCAGCCACGTCTCCAAAAGACTTGCCTCGGCAATCGGGACCGTGACTCAGTCACGGTCTCGACCGTTCCCTTGGCAGCTCGGCTATCCTTGAAACAAAGCAAGTCGCTTTGCCCACGGACCCGTAGCTTTGCGCCCCGCCCTTACGGTGCGGTTTGCCTTTCTCTGGGGAGCCAGGCCGTCCGGGGATTCTGGCGACCGTCGCGTGGTCGAATCCTCGGCAGCAGATCATCGTGACCTGCTCTCAACGGAAACCTATGCCAGGAATCGGGTGAGTCAAAAAACTCCAGTTAGACAAAGCGTTCTGGGGCGGTTGCGGGTGATGTTGGTCGGGATGTAACAGCTGCACCGAGCATGGCCCCCTGCGGCGGGATGGACTGGGGCCGAACTGCAAGCCGGTAACCCTGTTCTCGCTGCGCTCGACCCCGTGAACGCTTCGTTAAGACGAGAAGCCACCACACACGTGAAGACACCCTCCCTTCCAAGGTTGTGCGGCTTTTACTTCGGAGATGCAAAGCGTTTGCGCGTTCCGCTCCCCTTGGCAGGACGTTTCCATTGAGGTGGTGCGTTCGGGCAGGAGGTCTGGAGGAACCGAATGAGCCCACCGAGAGCAGCGCGAACCCACGGATGTGATGCGGCCTGGGATCCGTGGGCAATCGACCTCCCTGTGGTTCAGGGCGGCCCTAGATCTTTGCAAAAACCCCTTAGAATCAAAGGCTTAGAATCCCCGCGGCCTCTTCCAAGGAGTGGTAATCCTTCACCGGATGCCTGTCGGGGCGAGCGCAAAAAAACGTCCCGGCGCCGAGGAATCGACGCCGGGACGTGTTCGGGCTGTGCCACAAAAGCGAGATCGCTTCGGGCAAATATCGTCCGCTTAGTTAGCGGCGATCGCGGCTCCCACTTCTTCGAACTTCTTGTTCGATTCGGTACCGATCGTGCCGACGGCGGCCAAGCAAACGACGACGATCAAGGCCAACATCACAGCGTACTCGACTGCGGTCGGGCCATCTTCTTCCTTCAAGAACTCAACGATGCTGTTAGCGAACTTTTTCATTTTTCAATCTCATATGTGAGGAGCCTTCGAAATCGAAGACATCCGCTGTTGACTTAAGTGGGCCATTCCAACGTGAAAAGGAACCCGGAAAAGAAGCAACGTCGGCACCAAAAAAGTGGAGCCAACCGCCGTCCGAAAAGGTCCGATCAACCACCGCTTTGACAACGATCGATCGAGTTTTCGGAAACGCGTCGTCACGGACACGTTCTCTACCTGGACCGTATGTCAGAAAGCTCCAGAAGCAAAAAAGTGATGTCTTGAAAACTTGTCTCGTTCCCGGTCGGGTGCGTTTGTCCCAGTTCTGACGGTCGGCGCGAGGCAACGCCTCTGTGATGTTCGGTTTCCCGGCTCCGGGGCAGCGGATTCGGGTTCTGAGTTGAAATGCGCCGTAGTCTCAGACGATGCAAATGCAATTCATGACGTCAACAGAGATGATCTCACCCGGTAGGTTTAACGATGCAATTCAACCCTCGATTCACGATCACATTTCTCGCCCTCGTCCTGCTCTCCTGCTCCGGTTGCACCTACCTGGACTCATTGACCGCCAAGAAAGACGACAAGATCACCAAGGCCGAAATCAAACGGATGATCAAGGACAGCGAGAAAGATCTTCCGCATCGCTTGGATGAGAACTTCACGCTGACCAAGATCACCATGGATTACGGCGGAACGCTCAACGGTTGGTACACCGTCAGCGATGAACTGACCGCAAAACTTCGACGCGTGGGCAACGTCAAAATCGAACAGGCGATGCGCGAGAATATCGAAAAGCTTGACCTGGATGACTGCGACGTTCCCGAACAGATCATTCAAATTCTGGAGCAAGACGAATTTGCGATCCAATACATCCTTGAGGACAAGTACGGATTGCCGATCGCATCGGTCGTCGTCAGCAAAGAAACGATGGACGGTGAAGAACGAGTCGGCCGCACGCAACAGAACCCCTTTGCCGTCCGCAACGTCTCCAAGAAAGGCGGCAAGTAGGCGATTCCATTCGGATTGCGAACGCAGACGACTCCTCGCGTCGTCCAGGACTGCCGGCGCGAAGGGTGCATCGCATGCTTGGCGCCATTCGTGCCTGAACCCTTTTCCGCGGCACTAGCGGAATTTTTCGCTCAGCGGGATCTCGTCGCGCAGCAGCTTTCCGCCTTGCCCGACCAGCTTCAGATAGTAGTCGCTCGGCAGGCCTTCATAGGTTAAGAAGCGGACGTCCTCTCCGACCGGTGGGTCGTTGGTGCACTTGAAGATTGCCGTGCCTTCGTCGACCTCGTCAAACATGGCGACGTAGACCATTTGGCATCCGGCACGTTTGGCCGCGACGAATTGTGACCACAAGAACTGACCTTTCAATCGTGGAATGGAATCCAGTGGATCGCCGGTCAGGTTGTGCCAGCTGAATCCCGGAAAGACAACCGGCAGGAAATCGATTCGCCTCTCATCGCACCACTGCCGGTCGCGGTCCCAAACGTCTGCGGCGTGGCGCGTCGCCTGGGCCGGTGTGCGGTAGCGGCCGACGCTCCAGGGGCTGAGGATGTCCGCCGTCTCCAGGATCCGGTGCAGCAGCGGATCGTCGACGGCATCGCGTGTGCCGTCACGCCAGTACGATGGGACGCCGAGCATCACGGTGCAGCCTTCGGATTTCAGCCATTGCACAAGCTCCAGGCATTCGGTCAACGAATACTTGCGATCGTCGCTGAAACCGATCCCCCAAATCGCGACGACCGGGCGGTCTTCATGATGCAGATACGCCGGGTCTCTGGTGATTTCCATTTCCGTTTGCATCCGGACCCAGTCATCGCGGACGCGTGAAACCTGTCCCGCGCGGAGACCGGACAAGTCATACATCACCGCGAAGGCTCGGCCGGCGAGGTTCGCTCCCTCGCGGGCGTGGGACAACACATTGTTTTTGTGCCGCAGCGAGACGGGGTTGGACAAGCCGTTGGCGAATCGCTGCACGAAAACGCCGTCGATTCCGTACTGCTGCATCCATCGGAAGTGCCGCACCACCGTGTCGCGGTTGGTGCTGCTGAACACCTCGGCCGTCCGACCGTCGGCATGTTTGAACCCGGTGGCGAAACGTTCATGTTCCGCGGACTCGGTCAGATCGGGCCACAGGTCGACGGTCACGTTTCCCGGTTCGAACGGGCGGTCGCGTCGTTTCGCCCAGTGGGTCCAGCCCAGATTCGCGCCGTCGGCCTCACAGTTGAACCAGCCCTGGTAGCCACACATGACTTTGCCGGTCAACGTCGTTCGATCGACGACCTGCTGTGCGGATTCCTGCTGTGCAGACGCTTCCTGTGCAGGCGCTTCCTGTGCAGGCGCTTCCTGTGCAGGCGCTTCCTGTGCAGGCGCTTCCTGTGCAGGCGCTTCCTGTGCAGGCGCCATGCGGACAAGGGTGACGCTCAACGCAATGAAAAAAAGAGTTCGCATCCGATTTCTAGTTTCGGTGTTTCAATGTGGGATCGGCTTCTGGCTTGTCCGATGCCGACGATAAACTGGGGTCCATGATAGCCATCGCGACTGGGCGCGGCTAAAGTGATGCTCCCGCCTGGTCGTCGAATTCCACCGGTTTGACGAATTCAGCCTGTTGATGGCGCCTGTTCCTCCTTGATTCATTCACGCGTTTGGGATCTCACCATGATGATTTTGGGTCGTTTGATGTGTAGCGTTGTTGCCGTGTCACTTTGTTTGACCGGATCGGTCGTTTCGGCCGACGACGGCAAGTGGGTGTCCTTGTTCGACGGTAAAACACTCGACGGCTGGGAAAAGGTCGGCAACGAGAAAAGTGTTTGGAAAGTCGAGGACGGTGCGATCGCCGGTTCGGGACCGCCTTCGATGCTGGTCAACACGACCGGTCCCTACAAGAATTTTCGCTACCGCGCGGAAATCAAAATCAACGACGGCGGCAACTCCGGCCTCTATTTTCGCACCACACGCAAACCGGGATTCACCGACGGCTACGAAGCCCAAATCGACAGCACGCACACCGACCCGATTCGCACCGGGTCGATCTATGGGATGTGTCACGTCTACCAACAACACGTCAAACCGGGAACCTGGTTCACCTATGACCTGGAGGTTCGCGACGATGTCTGGCGGGGACGCGAGATGACGCGGATCAAGGTCACCGTCGATGGCAATGAGTTGTACGAGTACCTGGATTTCGACCTGACGTTTAAATCCGGGCACTTCGCGTTCCAACAACATGATCCGGGCAGCAAGGTTCACATCCGCAAAGTCGAAGTGATGGAATTGCCGTAGGCAGATCGCCAGAGGCCCCTGATGCTTAGGGGATTGCCATGCGAAATGGGGTCACGTACCAAAAACGCGAAGCTCGCAACGGGCCATTTCGTGTTGAGTACCTGCCCCGTTTCGCAAACGCTCCCAGCTCCCAGCTCCCAGCTCCCAGCTCCCAGCTCCCAGCTCCCAGCTCCCAGCTTTCCCATGCGACCGCTTGTTCAGATTTCACTCGACTTGACCAACATCGACGAAGCCCTCGAAACAGCCGAGATCGCGATGCGTGCCGGCGTCGACTGGTTGGAGGCCGGGACGCCGTTGATCTTGGCCGAAGGGCTGCACGGTGTGCGGGCGCTGCGGTCGGCTTTTCCCGAGACGCCGATCGTGGCGGACCTGAAGACGATGGACGGCGGCTACCTGGAAGCCGAAATGATGGCCAAGGCGGGGGCCACTCACGTTGTTGTGATGGCTCGCGCCCACGAAGAAACCATCCGCTGCGTCGTCAAAGCGGGCGCGGACTTCGGTTGCAAGGTGATGGGGGACAACATGGTCTCGGCGGACATGGTCGCCGGTGCGAAGTGGCTGGAGGACCTGGGCTGTGATTTCGTGATCCACCACATCGGTTACGACGAGCGGCGTGGGATCGCCGCGCGTGGGTTGCGGATGCCGAGTCCGCTGGATCAGCTGCGCGAGGTCGTCAATGCGGTTAAAGTCCCGGTGCAGGCGGTCGGCGGACTTTCCTTGGAACAAGCGATCGAGTGTCCCAAGTATGGCGCGCCGCTGGTCGTGTTGGGGGCCCCGTTGACGATCGACGCCGACGCCTTCAAAACCGCCGATGGCGATCTGGAAGGATCGCTCAAATTGATCTGCGACGCGGTCCACGCACAATCGGTGAACTAGCTCAGATGCCTGACCCGGCCAACCGTAGCTACCTTCGCCAGAAGGTGGATCCCTGTGGTCCGGACACTCCGGCGTCATCGCTTTCCCGCTCCCTCAAAAGACCCCAAGATGAAATCAGCCGCCGTCGTCAATTTTGCCCCCGAACCGGAATCGGTCGAACTCAGGGAGATCGACCGGCCGTCGATCGGACCGGAGGATGTGTTGTTGGAAGTCGCCAACGTCGGCGTCTGCGGCAGCGATCTGCACCAATGGACTGCGAATCATTCCTGGCCGGTCAATTATCCCGTCGTCTTGGGCCATGAATTCGGCGGCCACATCGCCGAACTCGGGTCTGCGGTCCAAGGTTGGAAAGAAGGCGATCGGGTCGTCAGCGAAACGGCCGCGATCATCGACCAACAAAACCCGATGACACGCCGCGGGCTTTACAATTTGGATCCGTCACGCAAAGGGTTCGGATACGGTGTCGACGGGGCGATGACGAAGTATGTTCGCGTTCCGGCTCGCATCCTGCACTCCGTTCCCGATGCGTTGCCGTTTGAACACGCCTGTCTGACCGAACCGTGTTGCGTGGCCTACAACGCGGTGGTTCGCAACGCGCGGATCGAGCCGGGCGACCGCGTGGTCGTGCTGGGGCCGGGCACGATCGGCATCCTGTGTGCCGCGATGGCTCGTCTGTGTGGTGCCGAAGTCGCCTTGGTCGGTTTGGAATCGGATCGACGACGGCTGGAGATCGCTCAGAAGCATTATGGGTGTGAAGGCATCGTCGGCGACGCGAGCGAGTGGGCCCGCCGCCGCGACGGATTGGGATGTGACGGCGTCATCGATGCGGCCGGGGCCAGCGCGACGTTAAAGATCGCGATCGATGTCGTTCGACCGGCCGGCTGGATCAGCAAGGTCGGCTGGGGGCCGCAACCGCTCGGATTTAATCTGGACCCCCTGGTGCAAAAGAACGTCACGCTGCAAGGCAGTTTCAGCCACAACTGGCCGATCTGGGAACGTGTACTCGCTCTGTTAACGAGCGGTCAATTGAACGTCCAGCCGATCATCGGTGGCGTCTGGCCGATCGATCAATGGCACGAGGCGTTCGAAAAAATGCACCAGGGCGAAGTCGTCAAATCTGTTTTGCAACCCAGTTGAGGTCGTTGATGCCAAAACTAGCCGCATTTCCCAAAGCCTACATGCAGGCGCTCTGCAAAGACGGTTCGATGAAGCTGGCCGAGTGGTTCCAGCTGGCAACCACATTGGACATCGACGGCTTGGAGTTTTACGCCGGGTTTTTGGAGTTGGACGATCCCGCCAATTGGTCCCTGCTGCGAACCCAGGTCGAAGATTTAGGGCTGACCATCCCGATGCTGTGTTGCTCCCCCGACTTCACGCACCCCGATGCCGATTTTCGTGACGCCGAGATCGCGAAACAGAAGCGCTGGATCGAGATGACCCACACACTGGGCGGAAGTTACTGTCGCGTGCTCAGCGGACAGCGGCGACCCGAGTTGACTCGCGACCAGGGTGTTCGGCTTGCCGCGGACAGCATCCGTGCCTGTCTGCCCTTCGCACAACAGCACGGGGTCACCTTGATCCTGGAGAATCACTACAAGGACGACTTTTGGGAATACCCCGAGTTCGCCCAGGCGATGGACGTGTTCTGTGATCTGGTCGCGGCGATCGATCATCCCAATTTCGGAGTCAATTACGATCCCAGCAACGCGTTCCTTGCCGGCGACGATCCGATCGAACTGCTCAAACGCGTTTCGGATCGTGTCGTCACCATGCACGCCAGTGACCGCTACTTGATCGAGGGGACGTTGGAAGATTTGCGCCGCGAAGAAGGCGGGGCGGTCGGCTACGCGAAACGTCTCCGCCACGGAGAAATCGGCAAGGGATTGAATGATTACGACGCGATCTTCGGCGAGTTGGCCGGCAAGGGTTTCGACAGTTGGATCAGTATCGAAGACGGTGTGGAGGGGATCGACCAACTGCGCCGCAGTGCCGATTTCCTGCGAAACAAGATCGCCCAGTATTGGCCGCCGGTTTGAGCGGCCCGTTCTTAGTCGCGGCCCCCTGCCGTCTTTACGGTCGTCTGGTTTTCTGGATGAAACGCGCCAGTTCCTGCATGTCGATCGCGGCGTCGTTGTCTTGGTCGATCAGGGACAGCTTTTGCGGTGACAGCGGGCTGTCCCGATCAGCGCCGCTGGCAACCAGTTCTGCCTTGGAAAGTTTGCGGTCGCCGTCGGAATCGTTTCTTGCGATCAGGATCGAGGCCCGCTTGGCCGCTTCGTCATCGAACCCCAGGCGTTTGCGCTGTTTGGCCAAGTAGGTTTCCATTTCCAATAGCGATAGACTTCCGTCGCCGTTTTCGTCCGGGCTGCCGAGGTCGAGATCGCTGTCTCCTTGTCGAAACAGGTTCGCCGGCACCAATCCGTCCCCGTCCGGGTCGCTCCGCCGAATCACGTTGCGGGCGAGCAATTGGTCTGACGGTGTCAGCCCCATTCGCATGCGACGATCGGCCAAGTATTCGGCAAGCTCCGACACCGACAGCGTCTCGTCATTGTTGCGATCAAACTTCATCGTGGCCGAATCCAAACCCACCGCCTTGAGTTCGTCCCCGGACAACTGGCGATTGCCGTCGGCATCGCCCTGGTTGATCAGCCCCATCGCTCCACCCTGGTCACAGCCTTTGACGCCGAGTTCGTCGCGGAACTTGCGTTCAAACGCCAGGCCGCGAATCAATTCATCGGGCGACAGTTCGTCGTCAGAATTGCGATCGTAGCTGTCGATCTGGTCGGAAAACATGTTGTCCTCCAACTCGCGAAGTTGCAGCTTGCCGTCTCGGTTGCTGTCGTAACGTTTGGTGTATCGGTCTGCCAAAATCGAGTCCATCTGCACGATCCCCGCCCGCTCACGTTCGGCGGCGAGTTTGAGGGTGACTTCGACTTGCTGCAGGTCACCGCTACGGTTGAGATCAAATGGCCGGATCGTTTCACCGGTCCAGTCGAGTCGCTCGAATTCGGACTTGCTGAGTGTCCCGTCATCATCCAAGTCATGTCGAGCGAACAGTTTGGCCGTCGCGGTCAAATCCATTTCCAGCAGCGTGATGGTCAGCGGATCAACGGACTCGGATTGGGAGCTGTCATCTTGGCCAAGAAGTGATGGCGTGACGATGAACCCGGCGAGACACAAGACGAGCATTTTCATGGGGGCAATCACCCCGTAGTTGCAACAACAAAGGAAACGCTGAGTGGTGTGCATCCCGTAAGCCTCGCGATTGAACAAAATGATGGGAGGGCGAAACCAAGTGTCATTGTCGCTGCCATCGCAAAACTGCGGACCGCGATTCGCTCTGACGAACGCTGGCCCCCGCCGCCACGCCCTATTGACGCAGGCGATTATATCCGCTTCCCAAAGACGGGGCTCGATGCGCCCCGCGGAGCCTCCTCGCATCGTTTGACCTTGATTTTTAGCCCCGGTAGTGTGATTTTGAAACATCCGATACGGACCGAACACACCACCGGTGAATCGTCAGACACCGGAGACGATTTGGAGATTGATTTATGAACACACGTTTAACCTTTCTCGCGACCGTTGCCGCCGGCTTATTACTCCTGCCCACAGTCACGTTTGCTCAGCAGCCCGACGCGGTGTCCGGCGGCCAGCGACGCGTGATCGTCGTCAACGGCAGCGGAGAAGCCAGCGGTGTGCCCGATACGGCCGAGATCAACATTGGCATCGTGGTGGAAGAAGACAGCGCCAAAGCGGCGGTGCAGGCCAACAATTCTCAAATGAGGCGTCTGTTAGATCGCATTAAACAGCAGGGCATCAGCGAGAAAGACATCCAAACCAGCAGCTTCAGCGTCTCGCCCCGATACCAACGTTCGCGGAACCCCGATGGCCAGCCGCCCAAGATCGACGGTTACCGAGTGTCCAACCAGGTTCACGTCCGCGTGCGAGAAATCGAAAGACTCGGCGAGGTGCTGGACCAAGTCGTTTCGGCCGGCGCGAATCAAATCAACGGGATCCGTTTCTCGATTTCCAAGACCGAAACGCTGATGGACGAAGCCCGCAACAAGGCGATTCGCGATGCCAAGCGAAAAGCCGGCTTGATGGCCAAGGAAGCGGGCGTCACGCTCGGCCGGATCGTCGAGATCCGAGACCATTCCGGCGGCGGTCAGCCCGCTCCGGTGCGGATGATGGCGATGGCCGAAGCCCGTTCGGCGGTGCCGATTCAAACCGGCGAACAATCGCTTTCGGCCAGCGTTCAATTGACGTTCAGCTTTGAATGATGGGTGGCAAAGTGGAGGAACGTAACAAAACGATGGGGGCAGGGGCACTGCGGGGGCAGGGGCACTGCAAGACGCCGTCCCCAGCCACCATTCGGCCCCGTATCATTCTGCCTCCACTTCCCGCTGTTTGAACCCGCTGCCGATTGACAGGCCATCGATGACAGTTTGATCCGCGGGTTGCTAGCAGTCGACCGGACCATTCTTTTGCTCGACGCCCGTTTCGCCGGTTGGTTGATCGCGCCGACGGCGGTAAATTGCGTGGTATGGATGCCACCGTGAAACCATTGCCGACGATTCGCCAGCTGCCCCCCAATTTGATCAACCAAATCGCCGCCGGCGAGGTGATCGAACGGCCGGCTTCGGTGGTCAAAGAACTGCTGGAAAACAGTGTCGACGCCGGGGCGACTCGGATCGAGGTGTCGATCACCGGCGGCGGGACCGAAATGATCCGCATCAGCGACAACGGTTGCGGGATGTCGGCCGACCAGCTGCCGCTGGCGCTGGCCAGCCACGCGACCAGCAAGCTGCCGACCGACGAAGCTTTGTTTCACGTCCGCACGCTGGGGTTCCGCGGCGAAGCACTCGCGTCGATCGGCAGCGTGTCGCAGTTGACGATCCGCAGCCGCACCGAAGGTGAGACGGCGGGCAATGAAATCCAGGTCCGTGGCGGAGTGATCGATCCGCCCCAGCCCTGTGGCTGCCCGGTCGGAACGGTGATGGAAGTCCGCAACCTGTTCTTCAACACCCCGGTCCGCCATCGGTTCTTAAAAACGGCGCAGACTGAAAAAGGGCACATCGTCGAAGCCTTCACGCGGATCGCACTGGCCAATTCGCACGTCCACTTTGTGCTCAACAACAACGACAAACCGCTGTACGACCTGCCGGTCACCGAGCGGTGGAGCGATCGGATCGCGGCGTTCTTTGGTGGCGAAATTGCCGATTCGTTGATCCCGATCAACAGTGACGATGCACAAATCCGCGTCCAGGGCTACGTCTGTGATCCGTCGGTCAGCCGGGGCAATTCGCGGATGCAGTATCTGTTTCTTAACGGCCGGCACATTCGCGACCGATCACTCCAGCACGCGCTCGGTGAAGCCTATCGGGGATTGCTGATGGTCGGCCGACACCCCGTCAGTTTTTTGCGGATGTCGATGCCGCCGGAGTTGATCGACGTCAATGTCCACCCGACCAAGCTGGAAGTCCGGTTCACCGACGGTGGGCGTGTTTACAGCCGATTGCTGCAGACGCTGCGGCATCATTTTTTGACCACCGACATGACGCAGCGGGTCGGCCCGGCACCGGCGGCCGAAGAGGCGGATCTGACGCCCAGGCCCAGCAGCGAATTGGGGATGCCGGTTCGAGCCGAACAGGCACATCGACAATCGGTGATCGAGTGGGCGCGGACCGGAAACAGCCCTTCGGATGTGTTCGTTTCGCCGGCCGCCGGTGGCCCCACGGCCGGTGCGGGGGCGCCGGCATCCGCTCCCAGCACGGCGACCCGTGCGCTCCCTTCGTTCGGTTCGGTACCCAGTTTTCAACCCTTCCCCGGCGGCCCCACGCCATCGACTCTGCCCGACGCCGCCGATCAAACGGAGCCCGGTCGATCGTCGGACTCTGACCACATCGCCCCCTGGGACGGTCCGCAACAACCCGCCGCCGATGCCGCAGCGGACGGTATCGACCACCCCAGCGTCTGCCACCTGGGGTTTCAAGTCCACAACCGTTACCTGGTCACGCAAGACGAAAAAGGCATGGTGGTCATCGACCAGCACGCCCTGCACGAACGCGTTTTGTACGAGCGGGTGAAGACCAAGGTGCTCGAAAGCGGGCAAACACTCGAATCGCAGGGCCTGCTGGTCCCCGAGCCCGTTTCGATGACACCGGCCGAACGAACCGCCGTGCTGGACCACCGAGACACCTTGGCACAAATCGGCATGGAGGTGGAAGAATTCGGCGGCGACACGCTGGTCATCCGCTCCTACCCGGCGATGCTGAAAAATACTCCGCCGGCGGACATGTTGCGAACGTTGATGGAATCGGTGCTCGGTGGGGGTGAGAAACCCGAACCGATCGAATTGCTGAACCATTTGCTGTCGACCATCGCCTGCAAAGCGGCCGTCAAAGCCGGTGATCCGTTGCGACCGGAGGAGATCCAGGCCTTGCTGGAACAGCGTGACCTGTACAACGACACCCATCACTGTCCCCACGGCCGCCCGACCGCGCTGTTTTTCAGCCGTGACGAACTGGATCGCATGTTCGGACGGCTCGGACCGCGAGCCAGAGCGTCGAAGTGATGCTGGGCTAACCGAGACCCTGCGGGTGCGCTAGAATGGTGACGTCCATTTTCTTCTTTGGCGAGCGTGATGCAGAACGAACCGACCATCATCCTGTCCGGAACCGACCCCGATCTTCCACGCAAACTGCCCTCGGGAATCCGCCGCTATTCGGGGATGCGAGAAATCGCCCGCGGCGGAAACGGCGTGCTGCACGCCGCTTTTGACCCCGTCACCGGCCGCACCGTCGCGATCAAGATGCTGCACGCCGATCACCGCAACGTCCCCAACGAAAAACGGCGGCTGCTGCGAGAGGCCCGGGTCACCGCCCAGCTACAACACCCCAACACAATCCCGGTCTACGAAATCGGCAATGACTTGGTGCACGGCATCTATTTCACCATGAAATTGATTTCCGGGATCAACCTGTTCGAGATCCTGAAACAGATCGCCCGCGGCGACGAAGAAATTTCCAAACGTTACCCCCAGCAGCGGCGGATCTCGGCACTGGCCGATGCCTGCCTGGCGCTGTCCTACGCCCACGCACGCGGGGTGATTCACCGCGACGTCAAACCGGAAAACATCTGGCTGGGAAATTTCGGCGAAGTCTACTTGCTGGATTGGGGAACCGCCAAAGTCTGGGGGTCGATGGATGACCAGACCGTGACACGTTACGACGCGTCCAAGCTGAAAAAGGAAGAAGACGAACAGCAATTGCTGACGTTGACCGGCGGTGGACAACGCCCCGGGACGCCCTTGTACATGTCGCCGGAACAAATCCAGGGCACACGCAGCATCGACGAACGCAGCGACATCTTCAACGTCGGTGTTTGCATGTACGAATTGCTGGCGATCCGCGAACCGTTCCGCGGTGCCAACATCGATCAAACCTTTCGCAACATCATCTCCGGCGAAGTGCCACCGCCGAGTGAAAAGGCGCCGGAGCGAAACATTCCCAAGGCGGCCGACGAAGTCGTCATGCGGGCGCTGCGAAAAAAACCGCACGAGCGATTCCAAACGATGCGCGAAATGCTTGAGGCCCTTGAATCGGTGCTGCCCGAACTGGACGAGGGCTGACCCGAGCCAATGTGCGGAATCACCGGAGCAGTCTGGCAGAGCGACTCACTGTCGATCGATGAGTCGCAGTTACGCAAGATGACCGATGCGATCGCGCATCGCGGTCCGGACGACGACCGCTGTTGGATCGACAACGATCAACGCGATGGCCAGGGACGACGCTACGGCGTTGCACTCGGCTTTCGCCGCCTTTCGATCATCGATGTGGAAGGCGCGCCCCAGCCGATGTCCAATGAAGACGGCGGCGTGCGAATGGTTTTCAACGGCGAGATCTACAATTTCCAATCGCTTCGCCATCGGCTCGAAGGCAGCGGCCACCGGTTTGCCACCCACGGTGACGGCGAATCGATCCTGCACCTGTACGAGGACCTGGGCATTGATTGCTTTGCCGAACTCAACGGCATGTTCGCGATCGCGATCTGGGATTCCCGACGCAGCCGACTCGTGCTCGCCCGTGACCGGATCGGACAAAAGCCACTCTACTACGCCGTCGTCGGTGGTCGATTGGTGTTTGGCAGCGAGCTGAAGTGCCTGGCAGCCGTTCCCGGGGTGTGCAACGAAATCGATCCCGCCGCGATCGATGAGTTTTTGACGTACCAATACATTCCCCATCCCGGAACGATCTGGAAGGGCGTGCGGAAACTGCCCCCAGGCCACGTCGCCGTTTTCGAAAAAGGCAACCTGACCGTCCAGCGCTACTGGGATTTTGACCCCACCGTCGAAGTGCCCCGCAGCAAGGCCGAGGCGACCGAGCGGCTGCAGGAACTGTTAACCGATTCGGTGCGGTTGCGGTTGCAAAGCGACGTCCCGCTGGGATCATTCCTCTCCGGCGGGATCGATTCGTCCCTGATCACCGCGATCGCCCAGCGTCAGAAAGGCGACACGCCGATCCGCACCTTCAGTATCGGGTTCCCGATCGCGGACTTTGATGAGACCGGTTACGCGGCTCAAGTCGCCGAGCACTTGGGGACCAACCACCAACGCTTCGAAGTCCAACCCGATGGCGTCGAGATCATCGACAAATTGGTCTGGCACTATGACGAACCCTTCGGCGACTCGTCTGCCGTGCCGACCTGGTACTTGTCCGAGTTAACCCGCCGCGAAGTCACCGTCGCTCTCTCCGGTGACGGCGGCGATGAATTGTTTGCCGGTTACGATCGCTACCGTGCGCTGTGGTTGAGCACGCGACTGCGAAAGATGTTTCCCATTCACAAGACGCCGGGCATCGGATTGATCCAACGCCTGCCCGACAACAACAAACAGTATTCGATCACGCGACGCGCCAAACGCTTTTTCGAAGCCCTCGGCCAACCCGAAGCGCGACGTTATCTGAATTGGCTGCAGATTTTTCCCGAACGGATGCGGGCGGACCTGTACACCGACGCGTTTGTCGAACGATTGCCGGGGGAAGACCCGTTCGAGTTCCTGGGCGCGATTTGGGATCGCAGTGAAGGACGCGACCTGGTCACGCAAGCGTCGATCACCGACATTCTGTCCTACCTGCCCTGTGACCTGTGCACGAAAGTCGACATCGCATCGATGGCCCATTCACTGGAAGTCCGGCAACCGATGTTGGACCATCGCGTCGTCGAGTTCGCCGCATCGTTGTCGGTGCATCTAAAGTTCCGCGGCCGCCGCGGCAAACTGCTGCTGCAAGACGCGTTCGGATCGACGATCCCGAAGTCGATTTTCACCCGCAAGAAGATGGGATTCGGAATCCCGATCGGCGCCTGGTTCCGCAACGAACTCAAGCCCATGGTGCACGACACGCTGCTCGCCGACGACGCCCGGATCGCCCCCTATTTCCGCCGCGAAGCCGTCGAACGCCTGGTCGGCCAACACGAACGGATGGAAAACAACCACGGCTACCGCTTGTGGAATCTATTAATCCTAGAGAAATGGCTGCGGCAGTGGGCCGGGTGAGCGACGACGACGGTTCATCGTTATTCCGCTTCGAGTATCAGATCTTCGATATGCTCGTTTAAAACAGCTTCCTCGGGGGCGCCGCCGCTTTGCCAGCGGACGATTCCCCGTGCGTCGACCAGAACGAGCGTGGGAAAGCTGGTGACGGACCAATTGTTCGCGATCGGGCCTTGATCTCCGTCGGCCCAGCTTCGCCAAGTCACCGTCTTGTTGTCGATCAATTTTTGCAGCACTTTTTGACTCTCACAGTGGACTCCCAAAAGTGCGAACGGCCGGTCGGCGAGCCGTTGAACCATTTCACGTTCGTTCGGATACATCTGCTTGCAATACGGACACCAGTCGGCAAAGAAATCCAACAAGACAACTTTTCCCCTGTAGTCGCTCAGCTGGAAATTCACACCCGCCGCATCAACCCCCCTAATCTCAGGCGCCTGCTTCCCGACCTTAATGGACTCAAATTGTTGGCGGAGCAGTTTGGACAGTATTTCCGCTTCTTGCTTTTGTGAGTCATCGTCCGAATTGGCCATTGATTGTACCAGCTGATCGGTCAGTGATTCGACTTCATCTCGCCGTCGATTGATCTGGTCCAAGTCGATCGAATCGGGCTGATTCAGCCATCCGAGCAAATTGCCGATCAGCCCCAGGCTGGCTGCTTGGCGGACTTGCTCGTGCGGGCTTTTGTTCAAAACTTGGCGGCAGAAATCACGAGCGATCTCGTTCGGTTGCCTCGCAACCGCTTTGGTGACCGCGTGCAGATGTTTTCCGCTGTGATGATATTCCAATGCCAGGTCACAGACCTCTTGCAACATCACGTCGTCGTCTTGCTGTTGGCACAGTTGTGCCGCGTACGCGAGGGCCTGGACGGCGGGCCAACTGCCCGGATTCTCTTTGGCCAAGACGAGCAGCTGTTTGCAATGCTTGGTTGATAATTCCCCCACACGAGCAATCGCTTTCGCTTGCCCCAATGTGGGAACAGCCTTTTCGATTTCGGCATACCGCTCGGAATATTCCTTCAAGACGCCTCCGACTTCCCGGCTGAGCCATGCCATGGGGTCTTCGTTCTCGCCGGGAGCCATCGGGAGTGCCAGCGGTGTGCCTTCCCGTGCTTTGAGGTAGGCGTCTCGGGCGTGGGCGATGTGCACCGCAAATCCCAGTTGAGGGCTCAGCAGGAACGTATTGATCCCGATCGCTTTACCGTCTTCACTTAGCAGCGGTCCTCCGCTGCTTCCCTGGGCGAGCACGGCGGTCGTCTGAAGCCACCGACTCTGCTCTGGTGACCTCAAGGCCTGCCGCAGGCGAGCGGGCATCTCGTTCGTCTTTCGGACCGCGCTGATCTGCCCCCAACCGGCCGTGTTGGTCAATCCGTTGGGATGACCGAGCGTCCAGACAGAGGTGCCCAGTGCCGGCAACTGGTTGCTCAATATTTCGATGACATGCACGTTTGACGGAATGCCCTCAACGCGAAGGATCGCAATGTCATGCTCGCGATCGACGCTCATCAATTCTGCACTGCGCGGCTCGCTTTCGTCTCGGAACGTCACCTCGATCTCGCCCGCACCTCCAATGACGTGGTAGTTTGTCACCACCAAGCCTGAAGCGTGAATCAGAAAACCGCTCCCAAAAGCAGACGGTTCTCCGTAAATATTCTTGGCGCTGATCACGACAACGCCACTACCGACGCGATCGATCAACGCCGTCCTGCGGTCCTCCGCGACCAGTCGGCCAAGCGGAACTTTGCGCGTCGACCCGTCCGTGTTCTCAAAGGTAAGCACTCCGCCCTTCATCGCGAGCAACTTGGCGTCCAGCTTGGTGGCACCCGAGTCGGTAGAGATCCGCCAAGGCCGTGTGTCTTGGACCAGAGGTTTGATTTCATCCTGGCCCCGCAAAGAGACAGTGCCGAACAAGCATAGCAACAAAGCTGTTAACCAGGGCCTGACGTTCATTCGAATCCTCGTGCGATAAACATTTCTGAATTCAATCGGGATTGATGATCAAGCACGCCGCCCACCGCGGTTCGTCCGTTCCGACGGGCGCGGAGGCTTCCGAAACCGCAGACACCCGAAACCGCAGACACCCGAAAATGCATCTCCCCCTAAAGGCGTGAATCACGCACCCCTGATGGTATCGGTCGCTTGAACACGTTTCAACTGTTTCCCGCTCAGGCAGCGCACAAAAAAACGCCGATGGCGGGGGGAGGCCATCGGCGTTTTGACGCGGAAGTGATTCGCGATCAGGACGTCGCTTGGGAGGGGCGCCGCTAGGCGCTCTTGGTGGTGGGCATCTGGAACAGCTTGTGCTTTCCGGCGACCACGTCCTCGTCGATCGTGTACACCTTGCCCTCTTCTTGCTCGGGCAATTCGTACATGATGTCCAACATCACTTCCTCCAGAATCCCCCTCAGTCCCCGGGCTCCGACGCCTTTGTTGAGGGCCTTGCGGGCGATCTGGTGCAGTGCTCCATCGGTGAAGTGCAGCTCGCAATTCTCCATTTTGAATAGCGCTTCGAACTGTTTGGTCAGCGCGTTTTTCGGTTCACGCAGGACTTGGACCAAGCCCTCTTCATCCAGCTCTTGCAGGTAGCTGACGACCGGCAGACGTCCGACCAGCTCGGGGATCAGCCCGAACTGCATCACGTCCTCGACTTGGATCTCGGCGACCAATTCGCTGTGCGTCTGTTCGTTCAGACGTCCGGCGCCTTCGCCGAAGCCGAGCGTTTTGTGCCCCAGCCGGTCTCGAATGATGTCTTCGATTCCGACAAAGGTTCCGCCGACGATGAACAGGATGTTGCTGGTGTCCAGCTGGATGTACTGTTGCTCGGGATGCTTCCGTCCGCCCTGGGGTGGCACGTTGGCAACGGTGCCTTCGAGCATCTTGAGCAGACTTTGCTGGACGCCTTCGCCGGAAACGTCGCGGGTGATCGAGACGTTGCCGCCGGTCTTGCCGATCTTGTCGACCTCGTCGATGTACAAGATGCCTCGCTGGGCGGCCTCGACGTCAAAGTCGGCCGCGTGCAGCAATTTCAGCAACAGGTTCTCGACGTCTTCACCGACGTAACCGGCTTCGGTCAACGTCGTCGCGTCGCCGATCGCAAAGGGCACGTCCAACATGCGGGCCAGCGAGCGGGCCAACAGCGTTTTACCGCTGCCGGTCGGGCCGACCAACAGGATGTTGCTCTTTTCGATCTCGACATCGCTGCCGCCTTCCCAATCACTGGTCAATCGCTTGTAGTGATTGTGAACGGCGACAGCCAAGACGCGTTTGGCGGACGCCTGGCCGATCACGTATTCGTCCAGGTGCTCGACGATCTTGCGCGGGGAAGGGATGTCGCTGAACAGCTGCTTGCTCGGACCGCGACGGCGCTCCTCCTGTTCCAAGATCGATTGGCACAGATCAATACATTCGGCGCAGATATAAACGTCGCCTGGCCCTTCGACCAATGGACCGACGTCACGATAGCTCTTTCGGCAGAACGAACAAAACGCGTTCTTCTTGTTCGACGAGCTACTGCGCGTGGTACTGTTGTTATCCTTGACGGGCATAAACGACTCCTTATGTGCTTCAAACGACTCGCCGGCCGGTCGACCACGCAGGGAAGGTGTTGGGGGACCGGCACAAGCCGATCCTCCACCACGCTACGTATCCAGTCGACAAGCAGGGACGCGCCGATTGAAAGCTTCAAACGGTTCGGCCCACAGCCCAAGCATCTCTTTCGCGTCATTGCTGGGAAGACGATGAATCATCAAACGATGCGTCATCCGCTTCCGAGCGGGAGGTGAGTTAAAAGAGTCGTCCGTAACGGATGCCTGAGCCCTGGTTGGTAAACTTAGTGGGTAAATGGTTTCCGAAGCCGATTGCCCAGGAAAATTGGGAGGGCCAACTGCGGAAAAGGTGGCATCGTGCACGTCGGAACAAATTGATTCGTCACTGAATCAATGGAAGGTTCAATCCGACGAAGATCGTCTCAGTCGTTACAACCGCTCGCCGTGTCGACTGGCGGCCGTGTCTCCGGAGCGTCCCCTTCGTCGGAACCGTGGGATGCTGCCTGTATTGTTCGGAATTCCTCCTCGCTGATGTCACCTTTCAAACGCATTTCTTCCAAGTTTAAAAGGCCATCGGAGCTCGAATCCCAGTCTCCATTGGTGTAGTCGCGCAACCTTGACACAAGGAAAAATGCGCTGGCAGACACGATGATCAAAATCAGTAGTGCAAGACCAGCCTTCACGGCCGGATCACTCAGTAATTCCATCACCTTCGCCACCGTCTCACCCTGCCAAGCCCGACGACCACCCGGTCGCTCTCCGCCCGAAAGCGGGGACTTCCCAAGACCAATTTCATGATACGACTGTCCAACCAGCAGGGTCCAGCAGATTCGCCCCTGTGAAACTCTTTTTTCGTGTTTCACGGGGTTTGAGTCAACATCGATCTCGGAATTTGCAACGGCTCACCGGTACCACGTCCTTTCCAGGTCGTCGCCCGGAGGCCCACGGACGACGGGCCCGGAAGGGTCACCGTACCCGGACAACAGCGACCGTCATGACGGATCCAACAGCGCCAACGCCTCCCGCGCCGACACCAACCCCAACCGCCCGTGCCCACAGCAACGAAACACCGCCGGCCCGCCGTACCCACTCTCGGTCATCACCTCCCAGACCCGCCCCAGGTCGATGTCGCCATGACCGAACCGCTGGTCACAACCGCGTTCCAAATCCGGTTCGCACAGATACACGCAACTCAATCGGTGCTGCAGCCGTGCCAACCGGGCACCGATCGGGAATTCACCTCCCAGTAACATCTCCCCGACATCGGCCGCCAAGCCCAACGGCGCGTCGGTCCCGATCCATTGCCCGAAACGCTCAAAGTGGGCCACCGTGGCGATCGCATGTTCGGACACCGGCCGCAACGCCAGGTTCACTCCCGAAGACGACGCCAGCTGTACCAGCGGGGTGATCGCCCCGGCCAACCGCTCCAAAATTTGTTCGCCGTGATCGCCCGTCCCCGCCGCGTCGCGGTTACCCGGGCACACCCGGCCTGTGGAAAACGTGGTGGCGACCGCACCCATTTCCGCCGTCCGCTCGATCCAGCGGCGGATCTGGGCGGCCGCCGCATCGCGAATCGTCGCGTCTTGACTGGCCAGGGAATAGGGATCGATCCAGTCCGGGTCATCGTAGAACGGCGCATCCAGGTCGATCACGATCGCGACCCCGTGCTCCTTGGCCGTCGCGGCGATCTCCGCCGACACCGAGTCGAACCAGGACGTGTCCAGATCCCAGCGGCCGCGACTCGGCCGAACCGCAACGGCGCCGAAGCCCAATTCAGCTAGCTTGGGGATCAACGTCGCCGGTTGGTGAAACTCCAAACTGCTGCAATGGAACCCCGGCGTCATCTCACGTCACCCGCAATCGCGTCGCAAGCAACATCGCCGGGGCGACCAACGCAAAGACGATCACCGCCCAGACCGGTCCGGCACCCAAAAACGCGAACGCCGCCGACAACGGGATGATCGTCAAGATGCTGATCCGGATCAGATTTCCGATCACCGCCGGTTCGGGATTGATTTGGGCACGTAACCCGCGCAGAAAAATCGGAAACAGAATCAACGCGATCAACATTCCGAACTGTCCCACCGACGGCACCGTCCATGAGACGCGGGTTTCCGGCGGAGCAAACCCAGGCCCCATGGCCAACATCACACCGCCCAAGAGCATCACGACGAAACCGGTCCGCAAGTTGACCAGGTGGCCTCCGATCGCTTCGTCGCGGGCCACCGTGGTGATCCCCATCACGTAGACACCAAATCCCAGCGCGATGGCCAAGACGTGACGCGGGAGCAGCGGCATCCCTTCGGCCAGCGCCAACACGGGAGACGCGCCCAAAAGAAAGCTCAACACGCGGCAGCCACCCATCGCCGCCGGCGCGATCGGCGTCGGTTTGAGCGGCCCGTCGTAGGCCACGATCAATCCGGCCAGCGCCACCGCGATCGCCGCAGGCAACCACGTCGTCGCCTGACCATCCGCCGGCACATACCCCGATGCCGATGCCAACAACACGCCCAGAATCAAAAACGCCCAGCCGGCGGACCTGGCACGTTTGACCGAGATCGCACCGCTGGCGATCGGCCGCATCTTCCGCTCCGCCTTGTCTTTCTCCAAATCGAAAACATCGTTCAGGATCATGCCGGCCCAATAGAGCGCGACGCCGGCGGCCAACACGAGCGCGAACCGCACCGGCGGCGTGGGCCCGCCGGCGACCAACAAGAACGCGGCCCCCACGTCCGCCAACACCGTGAACACGTTGGGCAGACGAACCAGTTGCATCCAGGCAAGCAGCGGGCCCTGGGAAGCCGGGCCCTGGGAAGCCGGGCCCTGGGAAGCCGGGCCCTGGGAAGCCGGGCCCTGGGAAGCCGGGCCCTGGGAAGCCGGGCCCTGGGAAGCCGGGCCCTGGGAAGTGGGGTGCGGGGGAGTTTGCTCAGCGGTCAACGATTCACTCTTCGATCGCGGGTGCTTCCGAATCGCTCTTTGAATCGCCGTCAGATTCCTGTTCCAGGTTGGACTTCAAATCCTCCAACAACAGCGACATGCGTTGCTTTTGGCTTCGCGAAACCCCCTCGGCGAGCTCGACTCCCTGCTGGGCGGCTTTGATCGCGTCTTCAAAACGCTCTTCGGCTGCATGCAACCGGGCGATCAGTTCCAGCATCGCGACCTTGCCGTCGTCCTCGACATTCTCCATTTCTTTTCGCAACGCTTCGATCGCTTCGCCACCGAGCGGTCCGATCTTTCCGCCGTTTTGAAGGATGTTGTAAAGCGTCATCGCGTGGCGGAACAACGCTTGGGGATTCCCCTCGGTCGCTTTGCGTTCCTCTCGATAGAACGCAAAGTCGGCTTCGGTCGGATTGCCGGACAGGAAATTGAATTGCGGCTGGACGGCGCGTTGCACGGTGATCAGTCGTTCTTTCAAGTCCGCGTCGTCGGTTTCGGCGATTTGGTCGGCGAGCATTTTACTGGCCTCGTCGAACCGTCCGCGGCCGGCGAGCTGGTCTAGCCCTTGAAGGATTTCCTGGAACTTTTGCTCGCGTTCGATTTCCGCTTTAAAGGCTTCGCGGTCCCAGCTGTCGTTCAGGACCGCCTCCAGTGGCTCTTCCAGCTCGCCCGGGTGACCGATCCATTCGATGATGCCCGTCTTGCCGACCAGGAAAGACGTCGGAATGCCGTTCTGGCCTGCAGCTTCCATGTAATCGCGTTGGGTCGATCCGTCGGGGTCGGTCGTCAGCGTGTACGGCAGGGTGACTTCGGCGAACGAGACGTCTTTGCCGGGATAGGGTTTTGCCAGCAAGGCTTCGACTTCATCGACCGTCTCATCCGAAATGCTGATGATTTGGACACCCTCGTTGCGATGTTTGGTTTGCAATTCGGCCAAGTGCGGCATGCTGGCGATGCAGGGTCCGCACCAGGTGGCCCAGAATTCGACAACGTAGACGTTGCCCTTTTTGAATTCGGACACACGCGTGTCGTCCTCGTGGAAGTAATGCTCGATGTCCAATGCGGGAGCTTTCGATCCGATCCCCAGCGAGGGTTCGGCTTCGGCCGGTCGCAATGTCAACGCGGCGACGACGGCACAACAGACGGCAAACAGGGCGATACGTTTCATCAGTGAGATCTTGAGAGATGCGGGGGGAGTAAGGGTGGGGGCAGAGGCTTCGATTCCGCCGGTCGGGGATTGGGATTCGGGCAGGGATGGGGATTCAGGAATGTTCATTGCCCAAACATTCTACGAACCAGCGGATCAACAGCAGAGTGCAATTCACGACCATTAAAATGGTTTTTGACCGCCGATCCCCGACACATGTCCCGCAACGACGATCCTCAGCCCCGCCGCCCCGGGGTCTGTCCCCGTCACCCCGGGGTCTGTCCCCGATGGATATCACCCCGGGGTCTGTCCCCAGGGGATTCGGCCGACGGAGAGAGAACCCACGGATGGCAGCGCGTACCCACGGATCTCTTGCTGCTTCCCATCCGTGGGTTCGCCCTGCCATCCGTGGGGCTATTCAAGCAGATCGTCCGGGGACTGTCCCCATCAGCAGATCGGTCCCCATCAACAAGCAGATCGTCCGGGGACTGTCCCCATCAACCCGGGGACTGTCCCCATCAACCTCGACGCTTTGCTAGCTTTCCTCCGTCAACATCTGGGGTCTGTCCCCGCCGGTGAACATCTGGGGTCTGTCCCCGCCGGTGAATTGCTAGCATTCTACCAGGGCTGGAAGCATTCGTTCGGGGTCTGTCCCCGGTTGTGGTGTCCTTGCAAGCATTCGTTTGGGGTCTGTCCCCGCTTAGGCGATGGGACGCCGGCAATGCTTCGAAACTTCGCTGGCTGATCGGGGTTTAGTTGCGCTGACCGCACTCTGCGGGTTCCGCTTTTCGATTCCTCTCTGCTCGGGAGCTCTTCTGTCATGACCGACCAAAATCGCCACCAGCGTGGGTGGGCCTTCCGCTACCCCTTGGTCCCCGCCGTCGTTCTGACCGGAAGCCTGGTCGTCGCGACGGCAGCCGGTGCGGCGGATTGGCGACGATTCTTGGGGCCCCAAGGCAATTCGATCAGTCCCGATTCGACCCACGTCCCCGAAACCTGGAGCGACACCGAAAACGTTCAATGGAAAGCCGATCTGCCGGGCCAAGGGGTTTCCAGCCCGATCGTCGTCGCCGGAAAGGTCTTCGTGACCAGCTACTCGGGCTACGGCACCGGCGGTGAAGACGAAAAGATCGAGGATCTGAAACGTCACCTGTCCTGCTTCGACGCCGCCACCGGCGACTTGCTGTGGGACAAGACGATCGATGCGGTTCAACCCGAAGATCCCTACAGCGGGATGGGTGTTCCCGCCCACGGCTACGCCAGCCATACGCCGACTAGCGACGGCAAACACGTGTTCGCCTTCTTCGGCAAAAGCGGCGTGATCGCGTTTGATTTGGACGGCAATGAAATCTGGCGCAACAGCGTCGGCACGGGCAGCGGCCAGCAACGCTGGGGTTCGGCGTCCAGCCCGATCGTCTATCAGTCGGACGCGCAGACCCTGGTGATCGTTAACGCGTCGGACGAAAGCGAATCCCTGTTCGCCTTTGACGCCGCCACCGGAAAAGAAGTCTGGAACACGCCGGCAGGCGATTTAGCTAGCACGTGGAGCACGCCGAATCTGGTCAAATCCGGCGACCGCACCGATTTGGTGATCACCGTCCCCGGCGAAGTCTGGGGGCTGAACCCCGAGACCGGCAAACTGCGATGGTATTCGCGAGGCACCACCGACAACACCGCCTCGGCCAGTCCGATCGTCGTCGATGACGTGGTGATCGCGGTGGGAGGTCGCAGCGGTGACGCGGTGGCGGTCAAAGCGGGAGGCAAGGGCGACGTCAATGAATCGCACGTGGTCTGGGATGCTAACATCCCCGGCCGATTCGCGACCCCGATCCACCACGACGGCCACCTGTACGTCTTCAACGGCGGCGTCTTGAGCTGCTATGACGCCAAAACCGGCGACCGCGTCAACCAAAAACGACTCGCCGCCAGTCGCGGCGGCGGAGGAGGCAACCGCGGCGGAGGAGGACGGCCCGGCGGTGGTTTCGGCGGCGCCCGAGATGATTCCGGCGGTGACCGTGGCCCGCGCGACGGTGATGGCGAGCAAGCCGGTGGCCGCGGGCGGGGCGGTTTCGGCGGTCGGCCCGGCGGCGGCGGAGGTCGCGGCGGGTTCGGTGATCGACGCA
This sequence comes from Stieleria mannarensis, assembly GCF_014154935.1. Taxonomy (GTDB): domain Bacteria; phylum Planctomycetota; class Planctomycetia; order Pirellulales; family Pirellulaceae; genus Stieleria; species Stieleria mannarensis. The sequence goes on along the minus strand of NZ_JACEHH010000005.1, from coordinate 218,030 downwards.
ACCAGGAGTACGCCACGCCCGTCCTGGCCGACGGCAAAATCTACGTCGTCGCACCCGGCGGCGAGGTCCACGTCGTAGGCGCAACCCCCGAGATGGAATTGCGGCAAACCAACAAGCTGACCGACGATTCCGGCTTCTCCGGCTCACCGGCGATCAGCGACGGCCGACTTTATCTCCGCAGCGGATCGGCACTGTATTGCATCGCCGAATAGGGCGCGCGTGGGTTTCGTCGAGGCGGCGACGGGAATCAACGTGTCAAAACACGCGCCCGGCGAGTATCGTTTTCCGCCGGATGCGGTACGATAGAGGTCCGATCTGGCCGTTCGCACCCACTAGCCTTCGTCGTCACCTTGTTCGCTCGACTCTACGCCCGCATCGTTTTCTGGCCGACGCTCGCCTGGAACTTTCTTCTGGGCCGCGTGTTGCATCGCCGCCGTTGGTGGGACCGCATCGATAGCCATGTGATCGTCGGTGCGTATCCCTTTGCCAGTGACGTCGCATCGCTGCGTGGTGAAGGAGTGCGTGCGGTGGTGAACACGTGCGAAGAGTACAAGGGGCCGATGTTGCAGTACGAACAACACGGGATCGAACAACTGCACATCCCCACGACCGACTTCACGCACCCGCGATTACAGGATGTGGAAGCCGCCGTTGAGTTCATCCAAAAGTACAAACTGCAAAACGACAGCGTTTACATTCACTGCAAAGCCGGCCGTGCCCGCAGCGCGACGATCGCGATGTGTTGGTTGATCAAGTACGGCGGCATGACGGCCGAGCAAGCGCAATCCCATCTGCTGGCCGCCCGCCCCCACATCAACCCGAAACTGGCAACCCGCCCGGTCGTCCAACAATTCCAGGCGGCACTGAAAGCGGCCGAGAGCGAAGCAGGCCTTTTCCCGGCGATTGAAGAACCCTTGGCGGCGACCAGCCCCCCGGACACCGAGCGACCCGATATCTTATTGTAAACGTGCTCCCAAACCCTGCAGCTGAGTCCACATTGCCATGGACGGACCCGAACTCACATCGACGGAGAATCCGGGGATCGATGCGGACACGATCAGCACCCTGCGATTGGCCATGCTGCCGGGCATCGGACCGCGAACCCTGACCGCATTGATCGACGCTCTCGGTTCGCCCCAACAGGTGTTGGACGCGGCTCCAGACCAACTGGCCGTCGTCCCAGGTGTGGGGCCGAAACTGATTCACACGATCCGCACGGCGTCGCACCACGTGGACACCGAATCGATCGTCGCGTGGTGCCGCGACCACGACTGTGACTTGCTTCGCAAAGGCCACCGCGACTACCCGCGACCGCTGGAAGACCTGCACGATGCCCCGCCGATTTTATTCGCCCGCGGCCGGCTGACCGATGCCGATGAGTTGGCCGTGGCGATTGTGGGCACCCGACACGCGACGGCCTACGGGACTCGCCAGGCCGATCGGATCGCATACGGATTGGCCAAAGCCGGGGTGACGGTGGTCAGCGGGATGGCGCGTGGGATCGACGCGGCGGCACACGAGGGAGCCTTGTCGGCCGGCGGGCGAACCATCGCCGTGTTGGGCGGCGGACTGGGAAAAATCTATCCGCCCGAACATGTCGGGTTGGCCGACGCGATCGCCGCCGACGGCGCGGTGATCAGCGAATACGCCCCCGACGCCAAACCGCGCGGCGGCATGTTCCCCCAACGCAACCGAATCATCGCCGCGCTCTCCCTGGCAACCCTGGTGATCGAAGCCCCCGACCGCAGCGGCTCGTTAATCACCGCCCGGCTGGCCGGCGAACTCGGCCGTGACGTCCTTGCGCTTCCCGGTGCGGTGACCAGTCGGGCCTCGCGCGGGGCAAACCGACTGATCCGCGACGGCGCGACGCTGGTCCAGACCGTCGACGACATTCTGGAATCACTGGGGCCGATGGCTCGCAGCGTGCAAACCGACGACGGTCACGAAGTGCGGAATCCGGCCGAACTGAAACTCAACGAACTCGAACGCACCGTGCTGGAATCGGTCGACGCCTCCCCCACGTTGATCGACCAGGTGATCGCCCGCAGCGGATTGCCGGCCCACCAGGTCATGGCGACCATCAGCGTGCTGGAAATTCGTCACCTGATCCGCCGCCAAAGCGGCCAATACGTCAGCCGGATTTAGCACCGCGCAGCAGCATTGGCTGGCTGTCGGGCACTGGCGCGATCGGGAAACGAATCGTAGACTAGTGCTCCGCCGCGGCTCGGTGTTTCGGTAGCGGAACTCGCCAAGAGTTTCGCACTGTTGCGGCGACGCCGCACCCGGGAGACCGAAAGCCTTGGCGGCTTCCGCGACGACACAAATCCGCGAATTGAGCTGTAGTAAACGACTAGCATGATCGCATTGATTTCGGAGCACAAACTCGTGACACGCATTACCGGCTTTTCCTGCAGGGCCACATGACCGAGACCTCCACCGTCGCGCTTGCGGCCAATCAAATCCACCAAGGCGATTGCATCGAAAAGCTGGCTCAGATCCAACCCGGATCGGTCGACCTGGTCTTCGCCGACCCACCGTTCAACATCGGGTACAGCTACGACGTCTACGACGACCAGCAATCACACACCGACTACCTGGACTTTTGCCGCGGTTGGATCAGCGGTGTGCACCAGGCACTCAAGCCGGACGGATCGTTTTGGTTGGCGATCGGTGATGAATACGCCGCCGAGTTGAAGCTGTTGTCCCAGGAGATCGGTTTCTCCTGCCGGTCTTGGATCATCTGGTACTACACCTTCGGCGTGAACTGCGTCCGCGGATTCAGCCGTTCGCACACGCACCTGTTCCACTTCGTGAAGGACCCCGAACAGTTCACCTTCAACGGCGACAATCCGATGGTGCGTGTTCCATCGGCCAGGCAGTTGGTCTATGCCGATGCCCGCGCCAACACGAAAGGACGGCTGCCGGACAACACCTGGATTTTGCGTCCCCAGGATGCGCCCCAGTTGGGATTCAGCCCCTCGCACGATACCTGGTACTTCGCCCGCGTGGCGGGGACGTTCAAGGAGCGCGAAGGGTTCCATGGGTGCCAGATGCCCGAACAGTTGCTGGGACGAATCATCCGCGTGTCCAGCAACCCCGGCGACCTGGTGCTGGACCCGTTCGGCGGCAGCGGCACGACGTTGGTGGTCGCCAAGAAACTGGGGCGCCGATTCATGGGCATCGAATTGTCCGAGGACTACGCCGCGCGGATCAGCGAGCGATTGTCGGCGTGCCGCTCCGGTGACCCGCTGGACGGCCCGGCCGATCCGATCAAGAGCGCGCCGACGACGTCCAACGGAAAGAAACGCACCGAGTTCCGCGACGGCCGCCCCGTGATCCCCTTGGATGACCGCAACCGGAGCGTCATCCAAAACGCCTTTGCAGACGTCTCGAAAAAACACAGCGCCGAAGAACTGTTGTTCGACCCGATCCGCAACGCGCTGTTCGTGCGGTATTGCAAAGACGCCAAACTGCTCGGCGACGCACGGACGTGGAACGAGTTCTTATTGAAGCTTTCCGATCAGGGGCAACTCGACGGCGAAGGCAAACACAAGAAGGTCTCGCTGAAGACCATCTTGCGGTGCTGCGACGCCGCGGAAATCGCCTTCCAAATGCTCTCGGTCGATTACGCCTTGGACCTGGAACAGATCCTTTGCACTCCCGATGCCGCGGCAGAGTTTGACACGATCGCCCGGCTGTTCGGCGGCGACCATTCGGAAATCGATTATCGCACCGCGCTCTGGCACTTTCGGCGGATCGCGACGGCGGACAAAATCACGCGGGCGGCCAAAAAACGCGCCGCCGAATTCGCCGCCGAAGCCCCGCCGGCAGCGGAAACCATCGATTCGTATCTCAGCAACGATGACGAACAACCGGTCGCGGGCGTGTATGCGATCTCCGATCCCGATTCCGTCTTGTTTATCGGCCAGACGACTGACATCGCCGCACGACTGCGACAGATCCGAACCAGTGAAGGCTGGAACAAGTTTGAACCGACCGAGGTTCAAGTCTGGCCGATCGAAGACGCCAAAAAAGCCTTGGTGCAACGCAGTTTGCTGGTCACACGGCACAAACCTTGGCTGAACGCCCATTTCCTGCATCAGCCGATCGCGACGACACTCTTTTAAACCATGTCGCAAGGACCCGACAAACCGATTCCTCTGGAAATCACCCGCGGCATGGCGGTGTTGATGGGCGTTGTCATGGTCATCGCCTGGTTCGGGGCCGTCGGGGATCGGGCCGATCATCAATTCGGCCGGCGTGGGGGCCACGCGTTCGGGTCCTGGACCACGCCGGACATCGTGCCGATTCTGGACCAGACGGTGCAGTCGTCGGAATTGGGGCTGCGGATCAATCCGGTCGACGGTTATGTGTTTTTTCGGATCAACCAGCCCGGCGACGATGGGCGGGCGAAATCGACGATTTCGTTCATCAACCGAAACGCATCGATCTTGGGGCAAATCCGATCCTTCACGCCCGGCGTCGCACACTGGCCGCCCACCGCGGACGATTTTCCGCCTTCGGTCCAGCTGGAAAGGGGCGACGAAGACGCGACCGAGCCGGCCGTGCTGCGGGTCGGGGCGAGCGACGATTTTCAGCTGCAGGTCCAAACGATGCGCTACGACCAGGCGACCATCCACTGGGCGTCGCCGCGGAAAAGCTCGGCCTGGCCGCTGCGGGTCCACCTGGGAAAATGCGCTGTAGGTCACCGGACGCTGCTCGTTTCGGTGTACGAAATGGACGCCCGAACACCGACCCCCGACTACCAACAGGGGCCGATTGCCGCGCTGGCCCAGGCCCTGGGGCCGCTGTAATACGTCGTGCCGGGGCTTTCGAGGGCGTTTTTTTCTCAGGTCGACCGAACTCCACCTGCAAATCTTTCGCCGTTTCACTATCTTCGCTTCTGTATCGCATTCCCCGCCCCCCCGGTCCACCGTCAACTTGGATGTAACATGACACGACCTCGCCCCCGTCGCGCCCTTGCTTTGCTCGGCCCGTGGGTCGTCGCGCTGCTGAACGGCTTCGCCGCCCCGAACGTCCTGCCCGCCCAAGACGGCTCGCCCGGCGAAGGGCTGCCCGCACAGATCGCCGCGGCGGCGCGACAGTCGGCCGACCAGCTGGATCCGAACCGGATCGCGGGTGTGGATCCCAGCGGCCAGGCGTTCCAAGCGGCGATCGACGGGCTGCGCGAGCACTTGTCGAAAACGGCGACCCAAGCCAACGCCCAGGCCTGGATCGATTACCTGGAAATCGAACCCGCTCTGGAGGCGATCGCGTCACAGGCGAGCGATGTCGATGTGGCGACCAAAGCCACACGGATTTCGCAAAAGGCCACCGGCATCCATCCGGGACTCGAGGTTCCGGCGGTCCGCGACGTCCGCCGCGCCGCACAACAATACAGCAACGCGCTGCGGTTTCGCCGCAAAGAACGAACGACGGCGTTGCTGGGGCAACTGCTCGGACGCACGGCCGACCAATGGACCGAAATGACGACCAGCCCCTCGCCGGATCAGATCGCGACGTTGCGGTTGTTGTTGGAGTTGCTTGAACGCACCGATCAACCGGTCGCTTTGGTCGACCGCACTCAAGCGTTGTATTCGTCGACCAACCTGCATCTGACCATCGATGGATCTTTGGTCCAGCGGGTCGCCAATCGCAGGGTCGACCAATCGTCCCCCGTACGTGAATGCATCCTGGGTACACGCATCGTCGGCAACGCGTTTCTGAACGGTGATGTGACGACCACACTGCTGCCTTCGACCGGCAGTATTCGCATGCAAGTGGCGCTCAACGGAACGGTCACGACGGCCAACCGCGGCTACAACGGTCCGGTCCGGCTGAGGACGTCGGGATTCGGCCATGTCCACGCCTCGCGAACGCTGCAAATCCGCGAGTCGGGAATCCAATTCGATCCGGTCGTCGTCTCGGGCGCCATCAACAACCGCATCAATTCGATCGAACACCCGTTGCGTTTGGTGCGACGCATCGCACAGAAAAAAGCCGCCCAACAAAAGCCATTGGCCGATCGCATCGCCCATCGAAAATTCATCGCCCGGCTCACCGACGAATTCACCAAGGAAACCGAAGGCGCCCTGGCCCAACCGATGCCCGACTTGGCCGGCCAAGCCGAAGCGTACCTGCAACGCCTGGACTTCGCCGAACCGCTGCGGACGATCGGATCGACCGCCCACGCCATCTATCTCAAAGCAACGATTCGCAAGAACAACCAGTTGGCCGCGCCGATGTCGCCGCCGGCGATCACCGCCACCAACGACGCCACCGTGCAAATCCACGAATCGCTGGTCGACAACACCATCGGCGCGCTATTGGCCGGACGCACGATGACGCGGACCGAATTGCAACAGCTGGCCAGCAAGACCAAACGCGGTGCGGAGATCCAAGCCGCCGCTGCGGACGAGGAAGAAGAACCGGAATTCGAAATCGATTTCCACGACAGCCGGCCGATCATCTTCGAAGCCCGTGACGGAAAGCTACGCATCGGGATCCAAGGCACCCGATTCGCGCAAGGGTCGCGCGAGCTGAAACGGTTGCTGGAAATCGTCGCGGTCTATCAGCCGCGGACCACCGAGAGCGGCGAGATCTTGCTGGAGCGTGTCAGTGAAACGGAAATCAATTTCCCCGGCACGAAACGCTTGAGCGTAGGGGAAACCGGTTTACGCGCAGCGATCAAAAAGGGATTCGCCAAAGCGTTCCCGGAAACCCTGATGGACCGGCCGTGGATCATCCCCGCCGACGCGAAGGTGCCCGCGCTTCAAGGCCAGAACTTCCGCCCGCGATACTTTGACGCCCAAGACGGTTGGTTGACATTGGGGGTCAGCTCCTGACGGCAGATCGTGCATCGCCGGTTGAACGTAGCTACCTTCGCCAGAAGGTGGACTCCCGTAGTTTCCCACGCTCTGGCGAGCGTAGCTACGTCGGGAACGCACTGTCCAGCTACGCATCTTCGGGATGTTTTCGAAACACGACGATCGCGAGAAAGAAGGCGGCGAAAATCAGGATCCCGCCCAACAGGAACGGCGCGCCGGCGAATTGGAACTCCGCCTCGTCGCGGGTGAAGTAGCCGAACAGACCGCTGGTGAAAACGATCGGCGCGGCGATGCTGGTCAATCCCTGTAGCGACGTCAGCGCCCCTTGCACCTCACCGTGTTCGGTTTCATCAACCCGCTTGGTGATCAAGCTTTGGATGGCCGGCCCGGCCAGGCCGCCCAGTGCACCGACCGCAGCGATCACGGGCAGCATCCAGGCGGCGGTCGCAAACGCGTACCCGAAAAACGACACCGCGGAAATCACCGTGGCCATCAACAACACGTGCCGTTCGCCGAACCGTTTGACGATCGGTCGCACCAGGCCGCCCTGCACGATGATCGCCAAGATCCCCACCCAACCGAGGAACAATCCCACGGTCATCGCGTTCCAGTCGAAGCGGAATTCCGAAAACAGCACGAAGACGTTTTCCAGACCGCGCTGGGCAAATGCCTTGAGCAGAAACACCGCGGCCAGGGCGGCTACCAGGGGATATCGCCGAAGCGTGCCGACGGCCCCCAGCGGTCTGGCATTCCGCAGCGAAAACGCTCGACGTTTTTCCGGCGGCAACGATTCCGGCAGGATGAAGTAGCCGTACAACCAGTTCACCAACGCCAAGCCCGCAGTGACAAAGAACGGGACGCGGATATCGATTGCCTCGCCCAACACGCCGCCCAGCGGTGGTCCGAAGGTGAACCCGAGACCGAAGGCGGCGCCGACCAGCCCGAAGTTTCGCGCCCGGGTGTCGTCATTGGAGATGTCCGCGATGTACGCATTGCCGACGGTGAAGCTGGCGCCGAAGACGCCCGAGATCAATCGGGCCAGGAACAACAACCACAAACTGTTGGCAAACCCCTGGATCATGAAATCGACGCCCAGTCCGAACAGCGCGACCAGCAAGATCGGCCGCCGTCCGAATCGGTCCGAAAGGCCACCCAAGATCGGCGCGAAAAAGAACTGCATCGTCGCGTAAGAGGCGACGATCAATCCGTAGTACCACGAGGCACCCGACTCATCCAGTCCCGACAATTCCTGGACCAGTGCCGGTAACACCGGAATCACGATCCCGATGCCCAGGATGTCGATAAACAGCGTCACCCAAATGAACAGCATCCCCGGCTGACGACGCTTGGGCGGTTCGCCCGAGGCGACGTCTTGGGGCGGGGGGGCAACAGGCGAGTCGGAATCGGGCTGGGCGGAAGCGATCGCCGTGTCGTCGCCGGACGTTCCGTTCGGCTCAGGCTGGTTCATGGGGGACGTTCGGGGGGCGGGGTGGTCGGTCGGTCGTCACAGCGCGCGAGTGCGGCGTGATCGTATCAATGTGGGTTGGACGAATCGCCTCTCGGGGCCTACGCCGCCAGATTCGTACCGACGTCGGTTCGATAGGCACTCGCGGCGGGCAAGATTCCCGCCAACGCGGCCAGAATCAAAACGAGCGGGAAAATGTACCACTCATAGGCGCTGGTCGTTAGTATCCCGACTTGCACCCCCGTCCGATCTTCGATTTCGCCGCTGAACGCCCAAATCGATGCGTGCGCCAAAAACCACCCCGACAGGGCGCCGATCAACGCGACCAGGAAACTTTCCAGCAAAATCACCCCCGTGACCGTCCCCCGACGGGCCCCCAAGGCTCGCATCACCGCGATGTCCCGCCGCCGGTCGTTCATCGAGTTGTAGATGGCGACCAGCACCCCGACGGCCGCCACGACACAGGTGATCAGCGTGATCACCAACAAGGCGGCCAACAACGGGCCGATGATCGCGTTCATCAGCTTCGCGATCTCGCCGACCGGCGCCGCCGCCTGGCTCCGCAAACTCTCGTTGACTTGGTTTTCCAGCACCACGCCCATCATCGGCATCCCGGTCCGCACCAAGATCGACGTCACCTCGCGCTCGGGGATCGTCAACGGCATCGCTCCGTCGGGATCATTCGGAGCCTCACTCGGCGGCTCGATCGTCTCCTCACCGGTCAGCGGCTTGGCGTGGTTTTCTTGCAGATAAAACCCTTCCAAGTTCACAAACGCCGCTCGGTCGTTGGGCGTTCCGGTCGGTGCCAACACCCCCACGACCGTGAACTTCTGGCCGTGTCCCTTGCCTTCGGGATCACCGTGGGTGGAGCTGAACGTGTCGCCGACGGCCAGATTCATGTGCGCCGCAACACGCGATCCCAGCACGGCTTCATAGTAACCGTAGTCGTCGGAGTAAGATTCGAGCGCGCGGCCCTCGCGCATCGTAAACGGTTCTTCCAGCGTCGGCCCGTGCCGCAGTTTTTCAAAGAAGTCCGGCGTGGTGCCGACCACACGAAACTCGCCCAGGTAATCGCCCAGCGCCAGCGGAATCGCATAGCCACCGGCGATCATCGGGTAGTAAACGCCGTCACGCTCGCCGAGTGCCGGGTCGCCGCCGTACTTGCGAACCATTTCGGCACGGGCCGGCGCGTCAAAGAACTCCATGTACTCGGTAAACGGCAGGTTCTCGATCGGTTGGCTCAGGTAGTAAACACTATTGAGCGTCAGTTGCAGCGCGCTGCCTTTGGGACCGACGACCAGGTTGTAACCGACTTGGGCGTTACGTGAAAACGCTTCGGTGACGATCCCAAAGACCGCCAACACCATCACCACCAACGCCACACCCAGGGCCAGCGAAATCGTCGTCAAGACACTCGAAAGCGATCGATAACAGAAGTTTCGCCAAGCGATTCGGAGCAGCCACATGGTCAGGTTCTATTCGAGGTTGGGCAGAGTTCGGATCGGCAGAGTGTTGTCGGTCGTCGTTTACAGGGTCTGGAAAATACGATTCAGTTCGTCCAGATGTTCGACGCGCTCGAACCGCTTGGTCACTTCCATCGAGTGGGTGACCATCATCAGCGCGATGTTCTCGTCGCGACAGGAACCGATGATCAGGTCCAGCACGGTGTCGCTGCTGGCCGGATCGACGTTGGCGGTCGGTTCGTCGGCCAACAACAACTTGGGTTTGCCGGCCAGGGCACGTGCGATGGCGACGCGTTGCTGTTGTCCGACCGAAAGCTGGTTGGGACGATAGCTGGCGCGATCCGACAAACCGACTTTGTCCAACAGGTCATAGGCCCGTTCGGTATCGATCGCGCGGTTGCCGAATGCCATTCCCAGTTGGATGTTTTCGATCGCCGAGAACGCGGGCAACAGATTGAAGGTTTGGAACACATAGCCGACCGTGGCGGCGCGACAGCGGTCGCGGCCCTGTTCAGACAGCTTGGTCAATTCGATCCCGGCGACACGGACGCTGCCCGAATCGGGCGTCAGCAATCCGGCGATCAAGTGCAGCAGCGTGGTCTTGCCGCCACCGCTTTGTCCGATCAACGCCATCTGCTCGCCGGCATCGATCGTCAGCTCGGGGATATCCAGCACGGTCAACTTGCCGCCACCGGGCTGGTCAAACGTCTTGATCACGTCGGTGAGCTTGAGCACCTCGGATGATTTCGCAGTCGGTTGTTCGGTCACGGTTAGATTGGTGTGGGTTATTAAAAGTGGGATAGGCTTCTAGCCTGTCGAGTGTGGGATAGGCTTCTAGCCTGTCGAGTGTGGGATAGGCTTCTAGCCTGTCGAGTTCAGCATTGACAGGCTAGAAGCCTATCCCACATTTATCCCCGTCCCCGCATGGCCCGTCGCAGGCCGCGGTCGGAGTCTCGTTTCTTCAGTGTTTCTCGTTTGTCGTGCAGTTTCTTGCCCTTGACCAGCCCCATCACGCATTTGGCCAGTCCCCGGTCGTTGAAATAGACCCTCAAAGGGATCAGCGTCAGCCCCCGCTCGTGGGCCCGGCCGGCGAACTTGTCGAACTCGCGGGCGTGCACCAGCAGTTTTCGGGGGCGCCGCGGGTCGTGATTCCACATCCCGGCGTTGTTGTAATGGGCAATGTCCGCGCCGATCAGCCACAGTTCGTGGTCTTTGACGCGGATGTGTGCCTCGTCCAGCGACAATTTGCCCTCCCGCATCGATTTGACTTCGCTGCCCATCAGCATCAACCCGCACTCGATCGAGTCCAAAATCTCGTAACGGTGGCGAGCTTTGCGGTTTTCCGAGACCATCGTGAATCCCGAGTCGGCTTTCTTGCTGGCCGCCGCACCTTTCTTTTTTGATTTTTTCTTGGCCATGGTGGGGGGATTGTATCCGGACTCGAGTCGTTAGCCATTGCCCTTGAGACAGACTCATTACAATACGGGACCCGAAAGGGTTCACTGATTGTCCGCCTGTCTCGCTCCGTGTTTGTCCATGGCCTTCCGATTACCCGTCGTCGCAGATCCTGAAATCCCCGTCGGAACCGCACTCAGCGGCAGTGGTCGCTTGCCCCGCTGGCTGAAACGCCCCATCCCCAAGAGCAACGCGAACCATATGACCGAGGGGCTGTTGGAGGAGTTGAAACTGGAGACGGTGTGCGACAACGCCAAGTGCCCCAATCGGATGGAATGCTACAGCCAGCAAACGGCGACGTTCATGATTTTGGGCAACGTTTGCACTCGACCCTGCGGGTTCTGTGCGGTCCACCGCGGGCGGCCGCCGGAGGTGCCCGAATCGGACGAACCCGAGCGCGTCGCCGAAGCCGCCGCGCGATTGGGACTCAAGCACGTCGTGATCACCAGCGTCACCCGCGACGACCTGCCCGACGGGGGGGCCGACCACTTTTATCGCTGCGTGGTCGCCGTCCGTGAGCGATGTGGCGCGACGACCGAAGTGCTGACGCCGGACTTCGTCGCCTGCAAAGACGCCTTGGCGCGGGTCATCCAGGCCAAACCCACCGTGTTCAATCACAACATGGAAACCGTCCCGCGACTGTATCGCCGCGTGCGTGGCCCCAAAAGTGATTACCAATGGACGCTGGGCATGATGCGAAAGGTCAAAGAGTACGACGCAGAGGTGAAGACCAAGAGCGGCTTGATGTTGGGACTGGGTGAAGAACGCGGCGAGTTGCTCGACGCGCTGGCGGACCTCCGCGAGTACGACGTCGACTTTCTGACGCTGGGCCAATACCTGCAACCGGGCGAAAAGTACCTGCCCGTGGTTCGCTACGTTCCGCCGGAAGAGTTCGAAGAACTCGGCGAGATCGCCAAGGGCATGGGATTCAAAAAAGTCGCCAGCGGCCCCTTCGTCCGCAGCAGCTACCACGCCCGCGACATGGCCGAAACGGACATGTAGCTCGGGGGCGGACAGGCAATCGGTCAAAAAATGAGTGGGTCAAAATAGGGCAGGCACGAGGGTGCGATCGCTGCAGCAACCGCGCTCTCATTTTTTGACCACCCCATTTTTTGACCAGCTTTTCTCCATGACCGTCAAAGCAGGTATCGAGTCCCGATGCCCCTCCCTGCCCGAACCCCACACCGTCATTTGATCGGCGAGTAATCGGTCGCCTTCATGTAGATCGATTCCGGTTTCTTTGCCAAGCCGCCGACGCCGGATTCTCGGGCGGCCTTCTTCCACGCCGGGTCGGACCCGAACGCCTTCCAGGATTGCTTGGCCGCGTCGGCACTTTCGTGCTCGATGATGTAGATCAACGTGTCGGCCGAATCAGGCTGATCGGTCGGATGCCAATACGCGACCGACTTGATGCCGTGCTTGGCAAACAGGTCGATCGTGTGGTCACGGAAGCGGGCGTCGAGTTTTCCGAGTTTGCCCTCGCGCGCCTTGTAGATCCGCAACTCGAACACGTCGTCTTCATCACCGTCGGCGTTTTCATAGCTGGGCGAATAGTCGGTCGCCTCCATGTAGATCGATGCGGGCGGCCCGGCCAATCGCCCGACGCCGGATTCGGCCGCCGCCTTCTTCCACTCGGGGTCGGCAATGAACGCTTTCCACGATTCGGCCGCGGCGTCACGACTGGCATGTTTGATCACATAGATCAGCGTGTTCTTAGATGTTTCTTCGTCGGTGGGAACCCAGTAGCCGATCGATTCGATGCCGTGCTTTTGAAACAACCGCATCGTGTGGTCGCGAAAGCGGGCGTTGAGCGCATCCAGTTTGCCTTCGGCCGTCTTGTAAATCCGCAGCTCATAAACGTCCGCCCGTGCATCGGGCGCAGTCAGCCACAGGGCGGCAAGCCATCCGAAGGTGGCGACAAAAACGGTCAATCGAGACGACATCATGGCGGGATCCGGTTGTGGGGAAAAAGACGTCAGTGGGGCAACAAGAATACCAGATCCATACCCTGGCCAGCGTCAACCGACAATTTTCCTACCTCCAAAATTTTCCTACCTCCAAAATCTTCCTGCCCCCCGTTCATGCCGCCTACGCGCTCCAGAGGCATCGAGCAAGGAACCGAGAAGGAGAGAGAATGGGGTCAAAAAATGGGCTGGTCAAAAAATGCTCTGGCTCGTGGGCGTGATCGCTACCGCTGCGGCCTTCTCATTTTTTGACCACTCAATTTTTTGACCAAACCATTTCTCCAGCCGGCGACCACCTGCCGTGCATCACCTGAAAAGACGATCAGCCCGGGGGCTGTCCCCCGTGGGACCGGGGGAGGTCATCTTGACTGCGCCTGGTGTCGAATTGTTGACTCGCAAATGCCGTAAGAACCGTAAATTGCGTTCTTTTTCGGTTTGGCATTCGGGGTGCATCCCAACGGTCACCTATGTAACGCCATCGGATCCCCGTTCCCGGAGTCTTTTTGATGCTGATTCGCCTGTTCGCCCTGCCGGCCGCCCTACTCGCCCTGGCCTTCTGCTTGGCCAGTTCCAACGCCTAGAACCCGTCGTGGTCGGCGCGGTCGCGTTCGGCGATCGTCAACTTGTACATGTCGTGGATCAATTGAACATCACATTCACGTTGTTCCACGTTTCGACGCGAGAACATCCGTTGCTGGGTGCTGACCATGACTTCGGCCGGCAGCAAGGATTGTTGGCCGAACAGCCGGGCGTAATTGACGAAACTGGGGACGTTGGACGTGGCAAATCCGTACAGCATGCTGCAGACGCCGATCACCTTGCCCGTGAAAATGCTGGTGTTGATGGCGGTCTTGCTGTAATCGCCCATGATGCAGCCGAGGAATTGCATGCCGGTGGCGATCTTTTCGTTCCCGTACTCGATGTTAATTTTGCCGTACGTGTTTTTGAGGTCGCTGTTGCAGGTCCCGGCGCCCAGGTTGATCCAGCTGCCCAGGTAACTGTGGCCGAGAAAACCGTGATGCTGTTTGTTTGAGTAGGGCTCGATCACCGACGCTTCGACTTCGCCGCCGATCTTGACGGTGTGCCCGAGAGAGACGCCGTCTTTGAGCGCGGCGTGTTCGATGATGCGTGTCCCGCGCCCGGCATAGACCGGCCCGGCCAACAAACAAAAGGGACCGACTTTAACGTTCTGGTCCAACAGGATCGGGCCGTCGCTGGTGTCGATGGCGGCGTATTGCCCGATCGAAACACCCTCGGCGACAAACACACCGTCGGAGGTTTCGGTGTAACCGCCGCGGCCGAGCCGCCATTGCATCGCGGCCGGCATTTCCGTCATGTGCCAGGCCACAACGTCATGGGGCCAGTCGAATGCCGGCAGGTCGTCCGGGCTGACCGGCAGCGAGTCGGTCGGCAAGTCGGCGGCCACACCCAGCAGTTGCTCGACCACGCCGTCGTCGCTGAGCTTTTCCAGATCGCCGGTGGACTTGCGTGCCGGTTTTTGAAACGGCGAAACCGGCTCGGCGACGCTCTGGCCGGCATCGGGCACCGCCGACTGCAGCGACTGGGTTTCCCGCGCCGTCAGTCGGGCGGCCAGGATCGCGCCGGTGCGCTCGCATCGCAGCACCCCGGCGGTCGTGCTGTTGCACAATGACTTCAGCGCCGCCAGCACGTCGACGCGGGGCACCAACCGCGCGTTGATCAACAAAACCTCTTGGCCTTGGACGGATTCCCGTGACGGTGCCGAAAGCTCCGACTCCAACAACTGGATCGGTGCCAAATACTTGCGGATCGCAACTGTCAATTCGCCCGGCAATTGTCTTAGCCAATCGACCAGCTGGTAACTGGCACAGGTGATCGCGTAAGCAGGACGGGCGAGAGTGATCGGGTGCAGCCTGCTGACGGATTCGTCTTCGAAACAGATCAGTTTCATCGTGCGGATTCTTTGCATGGCGTTGGGGTTGTATCGGTCGCGCAGTGTACCCGAACCGTCGCGATCTTCCGATGCGGTTTCGAGCCACGCGTCAGACTCCGACGCCAGATTTCTTTTGGCGGCGGGCTAGGGTTCTTTACCTTGTAAACAATCCGATGTTCTGGTGATTGCCGATGTATCGACCCGATTCCCGCTCGCTCTGGCTGATTGCCCTCACGGCAGGCGGTTGGTGGATCGGATCGGCGACGAGCCAGGAGCCGACTTCGGCTGAAATTCCAACCGCAGCGTCGAATCACCGCCCCGCTGCCGCAGCGCCGGATGACGGCGTCGTGTCCCGCGTTGAATTGCAGACATGGGTCGCGGAACTGGGCTCCGACTCGTTCACCACACGCCGCCGTGCGGAGTCCAAGCTGATTGGTCATGCGATCGGCGACCAGAAGGTGGCCGAGCAGGTCAAAGCGTTGCTCGGTGACAATCCCTTTCCGCCCGCAGACATGGAACGCTATCTGTCCAAGCGGCGGTTGCTCAGCCGGTTGGAATTGCACGCGCGTGAGATGTTGATGGATCGGTTCTTGTATGACCCCGCCTTCGATCGAAATTCACTGATCGGATGGGAATCGTTTCGTCGATGCGCCGGCGACACCCATGATGCCCGTCTGATGTTCCGCGGTGCCGTCCAAGGGCGTCCCGACATCGGCCGCTTGCTGGCCGCTGGGCCGACCGAAGCGGTTCAATGGGCGGATCCTGAGACATTAGATCGGCACGACAGTGCGGGCTGGTCGGTGGCACTCGCGCTGGGGTGTCAACAGCAGTCAGCCGTCGCCGATCCCCAATTGGTGCGATTGGTCGCGATGCTGCGCCATCCGGGGACCGGGCCGGATCCCTTGCGTGATCATGAACAACGCGTCTTGTCACGGATCATCGCCAGCCTGCTGACCTCCGCACCGATCGATCTGCGCGACCGTTTGGTGATCGGATTGCGTTACGGTTGCGACGAAGTGGTCCAGGCGGATTGCCGTACCGCATTGAATGATCCCAGTGAATCACCGTCACGGATCGTGGCGGCGCTGTTGGCTGCATCCAAGCTGAATTTCGCGCCGACGGAAATCGACCAATGGATCGCCAGTTTCTCCGGCGACGATCGTGTCAGTCATGTTTGGCGTTCGATGATGCCACCCAAAACGACGCATCGAACCCAAGTCCGCGACGTCGCCTTGGCGCTCAAACTGCATCGCGCCGGGATCGATCCACGCACCCGAGGGTTTAACGCACTGACGGCCGACCCGATTCTGGTGTTCCGTCCCTACAGCTTGGGATTCGAAACCGAATCCTCACGCCGACGAACGCACGCCCAGCACTAACGAGCTCGTGCGGTTTTCGGGAATTCACCCTCCCAGGCTGGGAGGGTCGAGCGCAGCGAGGGGAGGGTCGATTCAGGATGTCTGAGCGCTCCTTCGCGGCCCTCGCTTAGCAGGCGGGGAAATCAAAAGGCCCACCGATAGCAGCGCGAACCCACGGATGCAGCGCCGCCGACAGATCCGCGGATCCGCGTCGCCATCAGCAGACAAGACGTCCCGTGTGATTCGAGGCCACGCGCTTCTCCAAACCAGCCCACCACCCAGGCACTAACGTCCAAACAACCAACTCCCACCTCCCCACTCCCCACTCCCCACTCCCCACTCCCCACTCCCAACTCCCAACTCCCGTCTCCCGCTCTTCGGCCAAAGGCCGTTCACACCCCTAGCCTTGGGCAACGCCCAAGGTATTTCAAGAAGACCAAGCCCCATTGGCCAACGGCCATGAACAACCCTTGCAGCCATCGCCCGTCCTGCCGATACCCGCACGCCAAACCGCATCACCTTGCCCGCGGTTTCCCCGGGACGCCGCCGCCTTGCTGACGCTCCGCCGAGGCTCCGCAAACTCCCCGGGCGTGCCATCCGCAAAATCTCAACCGGATCATTTCTCAGCCGCCCGCCGAAATCGGGCAAGAAGATTTTGGGGGTAAGAAAATAACGCAATGCACCACCCATTCAACTGAGCCAATTTTCCTACCTCCAAAATCTTCCTACCCCTCCACTCGCCACGTCGAAAGCAAAAAAGCCCACGGATGGCAGTGCGAACCCACGGGTGCGATGCGGCCGGGGATCTGCGGATCCGCGCTGCTATCGGTGGGCATCGTCTCCCTCAGATTCTTCAATCAAGCGAAAAACCTTTCCAGCAGAACACCCGCCACGCTGCCGCCACACGGTTCACGCTGCCGGAGCAAACACTGCATTGACAGTCGAACCAGCGAACTGCAACCCATGTGGGTGAATCCAGCGAGTTAATACTTCGTCTCTGCGGCCGACCTGGTAGCACCTCAAACAGCGATCTGCCGAGCCATGGTACGTAGTAGTCGAGTTGGAACGGGAGACTCGAGCTGCCAAACGATGCTAATGGGTCGGCTGCCGATGTGGCTTAAGTAGCGGCACGGCCCGAGGAAGTGATAGGGAGCCGAAAGCCCAGAAGGCAGGTTCTTTGTCTCGCGAACGAATAATAGCGGTGTGTAGCCTTGATCGCGGTGACGGAGGTAGCGTTGGCCAGTGGGCGATTGCACGGACGTGTTGCTTTGCGACTGCCAATGAAACTGGTCGTGCGAAATCAAATAGTCTTCGTACATCGTCGTCGGCGAGTACTCATCCTCGGTTTTTTGTAGAGTCACGAAGAAGACATCCAGCTTGCGATCCTTCATGTGTAGGACGCCTTCGCGTTGGCTCGGCCGGTCGTTGAAATTCCAGTGCCCGAGCGCGACCAGGATTTCGTCCCTTGTGTACGCGGCGTGAATGGCTAGCGGCTCAAACGCCGTTGTGTTTCGACTTGCGATCAACGGCGAGTGCTTCAATCGGTATTCCAAGATGCATCGCAGATCATCAACAACCACCGGATTACGGCGCAATCGCTTGTCCGCCTCGGCGAGTGACATTTCCGCGTGCTTTGTACCCCACAATGACACGTGCAACATCTCAGCAACACCATTCTCGAGGCGTGACTGCTGATCGAGATATTGCATTGCAGCCTGGATCTGCAACGGGCAATTGATGTGACTTAGACGACGGATCCCTTTCGCAAGTTGTTTTTCGTCCGGAGACTCCTTTACTTCAACCAGGCCTGCATCTGCCAACAGGCGTGACCAAAGGCCGCGTTTGAGTAATTCGTCAAGCGTCGTGTCGAAAAAGTCGAGCGAGTCTTCGAGTGTTGGTACGCGTCCCAGATACTGCTTCAGATCACGCAGCGACCCCAGCATCCGTGGGCGGACCAAACGAATGGACTCACGAACATTTTCAAGCACTCGTTGCTGCGCGACTCTCTCCAGTTTGATCACACAGCCGCTTGGCAAATGGGGAAAACCGTTTGCGATTTCTTGGTCGAGTTTCGTGGTCGGCTTTTCGCTCAGGGCTCGGAAACGACTGGCGAACCGAAATTCCCTGCGCTGAGCGCCAATGAAATCGAGCACCGTCAGGCACTCCTTGCCTGGGTGCAATCGCAGCCCGCGCCCCAATTGCTGGAGGAAGACGGTCAAGCTTTCCGTCGGTCGCAGAAACAGCACCGTATCGATTTCAGGAATATCGACGCCTTCGTTGTAAAGGTCGACCACAAAGAGAAAGTTGACAGATTGCTCTCGCAGCCGCTGCTGAGCGGAATTGCGTTGCTCGCTGGTCGAATTTGCTGACAATGCGACCGACGCGATACCATGATCATCAAAGAACCGGGCCATGAATTCTGCATGAGCAACACTGCAGCAAAATCCAAGACCTCGAACCTCTTGTGGATCCAATACCGTTTCGAGGAACTTCTCCAGCACCAACTTTGCTCGGACGTCATTTCCTGTGTACAGCCGATCCAAGTCGTCAATGCGATAACCGCCGCGTTGCCAATTCAGATCATCGAGGTCAACTGAGTCAGAAACGCCGAAATATTGAAACGGGCAAAGCAATCGACGTGAAATCGCATCTGGCAACCGGATTTCGGCGCTCGCTCGACCGCCGAACCAGTGCATCACATCCAGTTGGTCCGTCCGCTCCGGCGTGGCAGTTAACCCCAGCAGGACCTTCGGCTGAACGTGATCCAGCAAGGATTGGTAGCTGGGTGCCGCGGCATGATGAAACTCGTCAACAACCACATATTCGAATTGTTCGGCTGATTCCTCGCGAAGATTTCGTGAGTTGAAACTCTGAATCGAACAGAACAGATGTTCGTGTTGCTCCGGCCGACGGCCGTCCACCAAAAGATCCCCGAAGTTTTGATCGCGTAGCACGCATCGAAACGCTGCCAAAGCTTGGTTCAGGATTTCCTTTCGATGAGCGATGAACAACAATGTCGGTTTTCGACCCAGCTCTCTCGCCACCCGTGCGTAATCGAACGCGGCAATCATCGTTTTGCCGGTGCCCGTGGCGGCGACGATCAGATGCTTGTGTTTGTGCTGAACCTCGCGTTCGGCTGCGATGACGTCGAGAATCTCTTCCTGAAAAGGAAACGGTCGCAAGTCAAAGTTGACCGCTGGGGTGAGTGTGGATCCGGCGTTCCGTTCAGTGCGAATCGCTTGCCGAAGTCGAGGCAGTGACTGCCCGTCAAACGTTTGGAACTCGTCGTCTTGCCAGTATGTTTCAAACGTACCCGCGACCTTGTCCCACAGGTAAGGCAATTCGTACTGGCTAAGTTTTGTCGTCCACTCAAGCCCCTCAGACAACGCCGCGTTGGACAGATTGGCGGAACCCACGTAGGCGCTGCTGAAGCCTGTCGTGCGATGAAACAGATAGGCTTTGGCGTGCAAGCGAGTTCGTTTCG
Organism: Stieleria mannarensis; assembly: GCF_014154935.1. Taxonomy (GTDB): domain Bacteria; phylum Planctomycetota; class Planctomycetia; order Pirellulales; family Pirellulaceae; genus Stieleria; species Stieleria mannarensis. The sequence goes on along the minus strand of NZ_JACEHH010000005.1, from coordinate 198,102 downwards.
TGTCGTAGCTGACTCTCACTTCTGTTCGCGGAAGCTCGCTCAACGCTTCAACCGCTTTGGGGTCCGTGGCTCCCATATAGCTGGTGGTGATCACGCGGACTGCCAATTCGGCATTCCGCTCCACAAGCTCCCGAAGATGATCCAAGATTACACGCAAGCCGCTCCACTTGATGAACGAACACAGGATATCCACACGATCGCAAGTTGCGATCTCCTTGCGAAGCTGACTGCCGAGGCTGGCGTCGAGACGAGTGCCCGTTAGTAGCGAGCAGCGAGAAAGCGGGCTGTCGGGCCGCTCGTTTGAAACACCATCGACTGATTGATGAACAGCCAGCAGCCGTTGCAGCGGGCTGGCGATACTCAGGGCATCAGTGTCTCCGTCGTGCAACGCATCTGCGAGCGTGGATAGAACCCTGTTGGTCAGTTGTCTTTGCTTGTCAGCGGCATCAGCACCACGAAAGGCTGCCAGGCTGCTGGCAATCAGCCGTTCAAGAAACTGAGCCAGGACCGAGTGCGACTCCTCGGCGTCAACCGGCGCAAGCGTCGCCAGGCGAGGATCGCCCAGTCGAGCGATCGCGTCCTCAACCGATTGCGTTAAAAGTTGATCGTAGAGTCCGGGTTCCACAGGATGACTACAGGATAAAAAAATGACAAAGCTTACGGCGATTGCAAAAACGAGATTCTACCGACTCGATGCCTTCACCGGTCAGAGGCAGCGTGCGGATCCAATCAGTACCAATCCGGTGGCCGAACGAACTTTGGGCCGTTGGGATGGACCAGGATACTGGATTCGTTTCGTTCACACCAAGTCGCAAAGGCACTATCGATGGCGGGGGATTCCGATGGCTCCATCAAAGTCATCCCAAGACTCTTGGTAAGGTGCAATCGAGCACGCTGCCCATCGAATCGCCGATCGGATTGGTCAAATTTGCAGTAGGTCGCGACATCCATCAAGCCAGCGGCTGGCGTCTCAATGATCGAGTGCGATTGGTTCGGTATCACGTAGGCACAGAACTTTGATGGAGCAAAGAGCTTTGATACAGGATCAAAGACAAAATAGGTGACCGTCCGCCGCTTCCAGAGTTGTTTCGCATCTGGATCGGAAATCTGAACGTTCCACTGATGAAGATTGCGAATCACTTCAAATAGCTCGGAGGCGAAATGAACCCGCTGTCCGTCACTTTCCAGGACAGGATCCACGACCTGAAAGACCCGCTCTTGCTCTGACGCGACGTCCAGCGCCGTGTCCTGAAGTTCCTTAACCGACGTGTGATTCAGTTGCTTGATTCGCTCAGGTCCGATCGTTGGAAGCAGGACCGTTTGAAACGACTGAATCCCGACATGCCTAAGCAAATGGACGGTGTTTGAAGCCAAGTTTCTGCGACCACGAGTCACATGCGAACTGACCATGGAAACGAAGACATCGGCCTCACCGAAAGGATTGAACAGATGAGAAGTCGCGAACTTCGCGTGGTTAGCAACCGGGTCTGCACGACTGACCTCAAATTCAATCCACAATCTGCGAGCCCCGTCGTGACGCTCAAGGCAAATGTCCGCCCTCGGGTTATACCCCAGTAGTCGTTCCATCTCCGCGGTAAGGACGCGTTTCTCCGGCGAGCACGTCCATCCCTTCGGACACTGCCCCGCAAAGGCCTGCTGCAAGAATCGCGCTAACTGGCCCATGACTATATGGATCCTCGGAAGCGATGTTTGCGATGCCACCGGCAGTGCTGGCGATCGGGCCAAAGTTGCTCGTTGATGGGAAGCCGAAGTTGTTTTCCGTGGTAGTCAACCAGCGAGGTTTGATCGGGGCAGGATTCGGCAAACTCATCGACAGCGACGAGTACCCGGAAGTCGTCATCAATGGACCAGAGGCCTCGATCGAAAAGCCAATGAGCATTCTTGCTCAGGGCCAAGCCGTTGCGCGGGTCATTGTTCCGTGAATCGGCGAATTGATGAATGTGTGCCGCGTCGACGATTGAACCACCGTCAAGTGTGGTGATACGAAATCCAGTCAATGCACAACTGAATGCGTAAGCGGCAGCGACATCGATGCGAAACCGCCCGTTCCTGCCGGCTCGCTCAGCATCCTCTGGGATCTCAAAGTTCGCATCCCGCGCAATCTGATCCTCATCTGGGATTGCCAGACCGACCATGTGGTAGAGAGCGTTCCGCTCCGCCGGCTCAAAGTGTTTCGCAATGATCAAACGCCGCGCCGCGTCACGAAAACCCCGATCCGAACAAGCTGCGACAAAGCCCGGGTCCGGTACCACGTATTTGGTGACCGACCGATGCTTCGACGATGAGCCGTCCTGAGTAAACGCCTGCCAAAACCCATCGGATTTCAAATGATGGAAAGGCATCCGAATATCAATCCGCCGTGTCCGGCGATACGCCACAATTTGAGCAAACGTCTCGAAACGAAAGGCAATCTCCGGCGTCAACGATATCGCCTCGTCCCGCAACTCATCCGCTTCGGCCAAATCAAGAACCGTCAACAGCAGCAGCGGCTTGTGCGGCGCGTTGTTCCGGGCCTTATTCAACTTCGAGATCCGATTTAACCAGCCATCCACTGAAAACTGCCGCTCCACTGTCTAGTCTTCCGTTTCGGCGGGGATTTGCGATTGGTGCCAATCGCCGTAGGTTTCGCGAGTGTTCGCGACCTTCCACGCCACTCGGCCGTTGGTGTTTCCGGCGGCCACGATTGCAGCACCGGCACTGGGGCTGCTGAGGTAGACGTCCTCCGCAAAGAGCAATAATCCTTTGCCAGGAACCTCGACCAGCTTCTTGTCGTCGACGAGCTGCTGTCGAAGCTCGCGGTAACTGGTCCAGCTCGCACGAGGTTCCAACGTTGCCGTCGATCCCTTCAAAACGATGAATTCCCCATTAATCTCCTGCGCCTTTGCAGTGGCCTCGCCGGAGGAGAACTCAAATACAGGAGAAGCGTCGTTCGTGCCCTCGGCCCCTGGGGTAAATTCGCCTATTGACGGTTTGGGTTTGAGGAACGAAAACCCCAGAACCGGTAGTACAAGTTCAATGTGTTGCAGAAAACCTTCCATGTCTGCGATGTCCGCTTCTGGCATCGGTGGCAAAGGCGGTGCGGTACCATTGTGGATCTTGACGCGTCCCGCCGCGTATCCCATGGCGATAAGCCGGCTCTCCAAGTACCTCACGTGTGCCTTTGTGAGGTTTAAGTCCTTGCTGATGACCGCAACACATCGCGTCCAAAACTCCTTCTTTTCGTCCTTGTCGTGAGAAGCCAATCGTTTGAAAACGTTGTCGCCCTCACCGATGTAAACAATCTCACCCGACGGGTTCTCCGGGTCTGGACCTGCCAAGACATAGATCCCCGTGCGAGTGATTTCATCCCGCTTCGCCAATTCGGCGAGCTTCGTGCGGGGCGAAACAAGCATCTTGCCAGACCAATTCATGACCTCCGCGGTCAGCAACCCCGATGCGTCACCGTCGACGAGAAAGATGCGGATAGATCGTCCGTTCAATAGTGCTCCTCGAAATTCTGCTAGGTAGAGTTGCTTGGTTTTCCAGGATTAGTGATGTTCGTTTTCGCAAGGACCGGCTTCCAGTCGAAATGCGAGTTCCTCCGCAGCCTCCAGGGGAAATGGGACTCGCTTTGCAAGTTTGTCCGTGCTTTGGAGATCGACTCGGTAATCTTCTCCCATCACCACGTTGAACCAACGTTCGCGGTCCATGACGACGCGATACATCTTCTCATCTTGCGTTTCGCCGATGTAGGGGATGAAGACCTGGATTGGTTGTCCGACCCTCTCAGCTTTCGCACCAATTCAATCGCCTTTCCCGTTGCCGCACTCAAGTGCTGGGAGAGCCAACGGGATTCCGTCTCAAGTTGCTTGCTCGGAATTCGCCACGTGAAATCAGGAAATCGAATCTCATCTTTTATGTGGTCCACAACGATTTCGGCGTTCGCATCGCCTTCTTTGGGTTTGCCTCGCATCTTGGTGTTGACTGTGAAAACGCCGCTGCGGCTGACCACGACATGGTCGATGTTCCCGTACGGAAATGGAATGTCGTGGAACACACGACACCCTTCTAGCATCAACTGATCCAGCTCCTGCCCCGTTGCCAGTTCGCCCTCTAGGCCAAGCTTGTATTGACGCAGTTCGTCGAGTCTCTTGATGAGCATCCGGCCGACAACCACCGAGATGCCGACGGCTGCGATGATACCCGCCACGATACGAACTGCACTCTCGGGGGCACCGCGAAAATATGAGTCCGACAGATGGGCGGAGAAGGTAAAGGCGGGAAGCAGCATCCAGGCGGTGATGATCGAATCAATCTCGAGATCGAGCTCGTCGATCTTTTTCCGAAGAGAATGCCCTGGGCTTCGCAGCAGTGTTCGAGTTAGGGGATTCTGGCGAGTCTTTCGGGACTGCTGGCGACGCCAGTAGGCAGCGCAGCCGATAAGCGGCACCATCCCCAAGCCAAAAACGAGCATAGTTCCCAAATAGACAACCAGCCAACTCCAGATCGCCCCAAGCAACATCAATCGCCAGGCCCCATTGTTTGCATCGATAACTCCAGGGCACCCAGCAACTTCTTGTTCATTTTTGCAATGCGATGAAACAGACCAGGACGCTGACGAATTTTACGGAGAATTAACGCGGGCACCTTATCGGCCAACAGCAACAACTCATCCTCGTCGGCTTTCAGTTCAATCGCAAGCTTATGGATGAACTTTTCCGATGGATAGTCGCCAAAGTGCAGCTCCTCGTTTTCGACTTTGATGTTATACGACATGTTCACGTCCATGTGATCGGCGAGCTCAAATTGAGTCATCGATTTTGCTGATCGCCATTGTCGCAATCGCCGACCAAAGTTCATCACAGCCTCTCGGCATTTTGACCCAGCGTGGAACCTCCGTTTTGGTGGTGTGTTTGCGGCCCCCATGGCGAGAACGTATGCTTTGGGCACTTTAAGGTCAAGTTGCAACGTGGGCGGGGGTCAGGGTGTCCGACTTTTCCAAGCAGCCAATTCTCAATTCTCCATACGAGCACGCCGGGAAGTACCAGGAGCTCGACGACACGGGCCTGCCGACGCAGAGCGTCAAAGAGTCACGCCGCATAGTGTGCTTCACTATGCCCATCGCCAAGCCGAAGAAACTTCGCGGAAAGAAGAACGCGTCGGCCGAGAAGCAACGGGAAATGGTCTTCGCTGATACCGAAGGTCTTCAGACCGAGAAGCACCAATACGACCCCAACCCGGTAGTCAACGACTTCTGTAGATTTGAAAAATGGCGGCAAGCAGAAGTCGCTAATTGGAATGTCGCTCCTGCGGCAGCTCCACTGCTGCAACACCGGCGCGGGGACCACTTCAGTAGCATCCGGCCGTTCTTCTGCCGCATCAAATTCCCGATTTGGTTGACGGAAGGCGCACCGAGTCTGATGAATACCGTAGTGGACCGCTTTACCGTCGCGCCCCTCCCGCCAAAACGCCCCCTTTCAGTTGGCGAAGACGACGAGCTGATCGACCCGCTCGAACAAGGTCTGGTGCGTGACCGAAGCGACACCAGCCAAGTCGCCGACTACGCCACCGAGTTCAACAAGCGTGGACGCATTCAGGTGTTGAAGCCCCGCATGAACGCCGAAATGCACATGTCGGCCGACCTCAAGAACACCGGCAAAGGCAATCTGTTCGTGATCTTCGGCGAGCCCGACATCACGGTCCGCGAGTCCAAAGCCAAGGGCGCCAAGCTCGGCGACATCGAAGTCCAGATCAACGGCGTCGACGTCTTCCAGCCCAGCACCGGCGAAGTCCGCAGCGACGGAGCCGACGGCATCGCCTGTTGGTTCATCGACACCGACTACAACGAAGAAAGCTTCTTCGTCCGCCACGCCTACTTCCTCGGCGCCAACGCCCCCTACAAAAGCCTCAAGACCACCCTCAAAGCCGAGATCGACAAAGAAGCCTGGGACAGTCTCAACAGCGATGTGTCCCGCCCCTTCCCCCAACCAAAATCCGGCCGCATCGCCGTCAAAGTCATCAACCACCTCGGCGACGAGGTCATGAAGGTGTCCCGCGTAAGGGAGTTGGTGGAATGAGTAGCGAATCGGACCAGAAGCTTACAGCATCGACGAATGTCATCAAAACTCGAGACGACTTCGGTCCGGTGCTATTTGAGAAAGTCAGCTGTGAAGAAGGGGAGGTCGAGCCATGCTTCGCGATGGTAGCTGATTCGACTTGCAGTTGGCTACGACCGAACGAGAAGTTTGGCGTTAGCAAACTACGTGAGCGGATTGAACCTTGGCTGACATCGCTTTGCCAATCAGAGCATCTGTCGTTACTAGTAGGATCGGGGCTTTCTAATGCGGTTCACCGACGCGCGACCGGTAAGGGCCTACCTGGAATGGCGAAGGCCAACTTCGGTGCATTTGATCCAATGATTCAAGCCGAAGCAAGGCGTTCGGCCAAAGCTTGCGGGCGTAGCGAAGGTAACATCGAAGACCAGTTGCGTTCAGCCAATGAATTGCTTAGAGGTTTCGATGTCTACGGCGTTAGCGGAGACAAAACGTCTATATCAAACGCTGCTTCTTTGAGGGCAAGCATTCAAACCGTGCTAGAAAGTTTTGCGAAGAGCATCTATGATGGCGAGCGTGGGATCGCGTCGGCCAACGAACCGGAGCGTGAGGCCGCGTTCAACTATTTAGTTAGCTTTCTGATGTCGTTTGCTAGTCGGTCAGGGACTCGCGACCGACTTCACCTTTTCACGACTAACTACGACCGTGTGATCGAAGCGGGAGCTGATGCGGCGGGGATGCGTTTGTTGGATCGGTTCGTCGGATCTGTCTCCCCTGTGTTTCGTTCGTCCAGACTTGACTTGGACATTCACTATAACCCACCGGGCATCCGTGGCGAACCGCGATACCTTGAGGGCGTGGCACGCTTCACCAAACTCCACGGTTCACTCGATTGGGTCGACTTCGACCGGACAATTCGACGCATTGGATTGCCCTTCGGTGGCAGCAGCCCGAATTTGGTCTCGTCCGCCTTTGCCGAAGTCGGGACTGATCCTTCGCAGCTGATGATCTACCCAAATGCCGCAAAGGACAGGGAAACAACCTTTTATCCCTACACTGAGTTGTTTCGTGACTTCGCGGCTTCACTTTGCCGTCCGAACCATACGCTGGTCACATTCGGGTACGGCTTTGGTGACGATCACTTGAACCGCGTCATCGAGGATATGCTTACCGTTCCATCGACCCATCTTGTCGTCGTTTCCTTTGACGACCCGTTGAGGCGAATCTTGAACACCTACGAGAAACTTGGTCGTCACGCTCAAGTCTCTCTCCTAATAGGTGACCACGTCGGCGAATTCGGGACGTTAGTTGAATCGTACCTACCGAAGCCAGCAATCGACCGAGCGACGTTCCGAATGGCGGAACTGTTGAAAGCTCGATTCGGCACTCGAGCGCCTGAGGCAAATCGCCCTGAAACACCACTAGTTAAAAACGTTGAACGCGATCCACGAAAAATCGAACTTGATTTGGAGGGGCTATGAGCGAAACGCCTTTCTCGCTCGCAGAGAGCCTGCGGATTGGTTCAGTCGACTTCGTCTCACCAGATGAACTTCGTGTCCTACTCGACATTGAAGCTCCCGACTCTGTCGCTTTAAACACCGGCGGCGCGAGACCTTTCCCAAGAATCAATGGATATGCATTGGTCCCGATCGATGACGGTTTTGTGGTGGGGCAGATTGAATGGCTTACCATCGAACGTTCTTCGTTTCCAAAACGCCGTGGCGTCAAAGACTTCGGCGTGATCGACTTGCCGTACCCACTGCGGAAGCTTTGCCTTAATCCGCTAGGGACACTGCGCAAGACAGATGCGATCTACTCATTCCGCCGTGGTGCGGGACTTCTACCTACGGTCGGATCAGCCGTTGTACTACCTACCAATGAACAACTCCGCTCGATTGTCGAATCAGGTGAAAACCGCCATGTACGCATTGGTGTAAGTCCGCTGGCGGAGAACGCTGAGGTAAGTATCGACCCGGACCGCCTGTTCGGGCGACACCTCGCTGTGCTTGGCAACACGGGAAGCGGAAAATCATGCACCGTCGCGGGATTGATTCGATGGTCGCTGGAAGCCGCCAGGCGGAAGCGAGAAATCAACGGTGGGAGTAGCAAACCGAATGCTCGCTTTGTGATTCTTGATCCGAACGGCGAGTACGCGAGAGCCTTTCACAACGTACAAGAAAAGAACACCGCTCGCGTATTCAAACTTGACCCTGGCGACAGTGAGTATCCGTTGCATGTTCCGCTTTGGTTTTGGAACAGCGCAGAATGGTCTTCGTTTACTCAGGCCACGGCGAAAACCCAGCGTCCGATGCTTCGTCGTGCATTGCGAGACGTGAAGGCGGGACGTGGGCTCACAGATGGGGACACATACGAGGAAAAGAAGCTCGGGCTGCGTCGCTATCTAACAAGCGTGACGATTGGCGTACGGAGAAGACTTACCTCTGGTGAAATCCGAGACGATGCCACCAAAACTGGTTTTTGGCTGAAGTCCGTTTCCGAGGACCTTTCAGCCAAAATTTTAGATTTCAACGATATTCCTATTTCGAAGATCACCGAATGTATTCAGTCAGCACTCAAGGATAGTTTTAGCTCCTTCCAGAAACAGGGAGAAACAATTGAATTCTACAAGCCATTTGCTGAGGAGGCCATAAGCTTAGTCGTTGGTGCAATGAACAATGCCTTGGACTGTCTCGGTGGATTGTTGTACGAAGACGGTCCCGACGAAGACATGCCGATTCATTTCAAGGGCACCGAACTAGCAGATCATCTGCAGCTTTTGGCAGCGCAGGAGAACGCAAGCCAGTTCATCGATTTTCTTGTGTCTCGGATTCGAGCGTTCTTGAGCGATTCACGCTGCAATTCGATCGTCGAGGGAGATCACTCTCCGACCCTTCAGCAGTGGCTAGAAACCTACGTCGGCAGTGATAGCGAGGATAAAAGCCCTATTTCGATTTTGGATCTTTCTTTGGTTCCGACGGAGATTGTCCATGTAGTCATCGCGGTTTGTAGCCGGATGATTTTTGAATCGCTCCAACGTTATCGCAAGATCCACAAGAAAGCTTTGCCGACAGTCTTGGTGATGGAAGAAGCCCACACCTTCATCAAACGTTACAAAGATGATGTCGACAACCACGACGCCGCAAAGGTCTGCTGCCAAGTCTTCGAGCGAATTGCGAGGGAGGGGCGAAAGTTTGGTCTGGGACTGGTGCTTTCGTCTCAGCGGCCGTCTGAACTCTCTCAGACAGTGCTTTCGCAGTGCAACACTTTTTTAATGCATCGCATTAGCAATGACCGCGACCAAGAACTCGTCAAGAAGCTTGTTCCCGACAACCTCCGAGGCCTGCTCCGCGAATTGCCGTCGCTGCCGTCGCAGCACGCGATCATGCTTGGCTGGGCAACGGAGCTTCCGCTATTGGTTCGGATCGATGACCTGAAGAAAGAACAGCAACCGCATTCGGATGACCCAGACTTTTGGGATGTCTGGACCGGGCGTAATACGGAAGGCAAATCAGTCGAGCGACCAGCAAACTGGACGGATGTTGTTCGTGACTGGCAGGGTATTACGGATAGTGGATCTGAGTCAACCGAACAGGACGAAAATTGTGAACAACTCGACCTGGATGAAAACAACTGATTCTCGCCGAGATATCCATGCAATTCCGCATCTCCGACACTTTTACCGACAGCCTGACTCGGCTTACAGCCGAAGAGCAGAAAACTGTCAAGACGACCGCTTTGGATTTGCAGGTCAACCCAGCAAACCCCGGGCTGCAGTTCTATCGCATCGAGCGCTGCAAGGATAAAAACTTTTGGTCGATACGCGTGGGCGTGATATCCGTGTGATCGTTCACAAGACCGACGTGACGCTGCTGCTGTGCTACGTCGACCAACACGACAAGGCTTATCAATGGACGGAAAAACGAAAACTGGAACGACACCCCAAAACGGGCGCCACGCAGCTGGTCGAAATCCGCGAAACGGTGCGAGAAATCGCGGTTCCGACCTACGTGGAAGCTGCCCCGAAACCTTTGCCTCCCTGTTTGAGTGGCATGGCGAGGGAAGACTTGTTGACTTACGGAGTGCCCGACCAGTGGGTCGACATTTGTGTGGCCGCCGATGAGGATTCGCTGCTGACCCTCGCGGATCGATTGCCGAGCGAAGCCGCCGAAGCCCTGCTGGTGTTGGCAACCGGCGGCCGACCGCAGCCTCTGAGCATCGCTGCCGATGATGCCGATCCCTTCAGCCACCCGGATGCTCTGGCTAGATTTCGTGCGCTCGACAACGTCGACGAACTCGCTGCGGCGCTCGACGCACCGTGGGAAAAGTGGATCGTTTTCCTGCATCCCTCGCAACGCAGCTTTGTGCATCGCCGCTTCAGCAGACCTGCCTGAGTTTCAGGCAGCGCCGGAACCGGCAAAACGATCGTTGCCATTCACCGAGCCGCAGCCACGCTAAAATCGAACCAAGGCCGTGTGTTGCTCACGACGTTGTCCGAGGAACTCGCAAAATCCCTGCGGCAGAAGGTGAAGCTGCTGGTCCCCGCCGAATAACTGTCAAAAAATTTGTCTGAATCGCACACACCGCCAACGCTTGTTGTCGCATCAATGGACGAGACTGCAAGGCAACTCATTCGCTCCCGGATAACAGCGTTGGCAACTGTTGAAGATGACGAGCATCTTGGAATTGATTAAGTCGATCACAAAAGACAACAAGGAGGTATCGCTCGCTCCACAGTTTTTGCTTGATGAATGGAACGATGTTGTTGACGGCTGGAACCTCAGTGGTTGGTCTGAATACCACGGGACTCAAACGCCTCGGCCGCAAGACTCGTCACGGTGAATCTGGTCGCAAGCAAGTCTGTAAAGTGCTCCAGAATCCTCGTGAGGCTTTAGCCAATCAGGGCAAGAAAACAATGGCGATGGTTTACTGCGAGCAGACAGGCTCCACTGCGAACCCATTTCACACCTTCGTCGTCGACGAGTGTCAGGATGTTAGCCCCTCGCAGCTTCGTTTTCTCAGTCGCTTGGCAGAACGACATTCTGGACAACTGTCCTTCGCTGGAGACCTTCGGCAATGCATTTTCCAGGCTCCGTTTTCATGGTCATCGACACGCCGACGCAGCAAAACGCTGAAAAATTAACTAACGGACATCTCACCAGATTCGCCGACCGAATGCTCCATGGGACATTATTTCATATTAGGGAAAGGAAGGGAGCAGCGACGGAGCGGCCGGTGTCTTCAGCGGGGCCCCACTGTCGACTTGCTGTGCAGATGACGAAGACAGCGTGCCGGAACAGTGGCGTCGAGTCATTGGGCCGAACGCCTCATCCAGGACCGGTGGGGGATTTCGCTGGCGGGGCGGTGGTGGCGAGGTCGGTTGTGAGTCGCTGGAGGATCTCCTCGACGGTTGCGGTTCGGGCTGCCGGTGAGGGCGCCAGCGAGCTTCGTAGGATTGCTTGAAGGGGCGCTTCGGGCTGCGGATCCGTGGGATCTTGAGAACGCTGGTCTTCGATCGTTTTCAGTAGAGTTTCCGCGGCACCATCGCCTGCATTGGGGGGCGTTCCGGACAGGTACCAGTGGATCAGGCCGCCGATGGCGTAGGTGTCGGTCTTGGGGCTGATGTGGCCGAAGGCGGGGTCGATTTGCTCGGGGGCTGCGAAGCCGAGGGTTCCGCCGATCTGACGCGCGACATCGAGTCTCGTGCGATCGTTCAAGTCGGCTGTGCGGCACTGCGCAGGCATGTCGATGAAAGGATCCAGCCGCGAATCCATGCGTTCGGGCACCTTCATGACGAAAAAGGGATCAGCAACTACGGCATGTTCACCCGCGGTGCGGCGCAGTTCATCAATTGCTCGTGTTGTGATCTCGCCGGCAAACTTCAGCACAACGGGTTTGTCGTTGAAGTTTAGAGGGGCCCGGGTTCGTAGCGGACGGCAAGAGAGTGGATTGCAAATTGCAAATTGAACATTGCAAATCGGGAATTCATGGAGAGAAATCGGAGGGCGGGTTGCGGTCGTGGGCTTGTGTGGAAATCACGCATGGCGCTGGAGTTCGAACGGGGAAGTGTCGAAATTCGCAATTTGAAATGTTCAATTTGCAATTTGCAATCGAGTCCCCTGTCCTGGACAGAAGGGCGCGTCCGTGATCGGCCGAACGACCGCGGAGAGGATTTGATTCGTCGCCTCATCCAGGGTCGGTGCGGGATTTCGCTGGCGGGGCGGTGGTGGCGTGGTCGGTTGTGAGTCGCTCGAGGATGTCCTCGACGGTCGCGGTTCGGTCTGCCGGTGAGGGCGCCAACGAGCTTCGTAGGATCGCTTGAAGGGGCGCTTCAGTTTGCGGATCCGTGGGATCTTGAGAACGCTGGTCTTCGATTGTTTTCAGTAAAGTTTCCGCGGCACCATCGCCCGCGTTGGGGGGCGTTCCAAACAGGTACCAGTGGATCAGGCCGCCGATGGCGTAGGTGTCGGTCTTGGGGCTGATGTCGCCGAAGGCGGGGTCGATTTGCTCGGGGGCTGCGAAGCCGAGGGTGCCGCCGAGCGGCGGCGAGGAGGCGTCGAGGGTGGCTTGCGAGAAGCCGAAGTCGGTGATCGTGATTCGGTCGTGATCGTCGATGAGAATGTTGGCCGGTGTCAGGTCGCCGTGCACCAAGCCGGCGGCGTGGACCGCGGCGATGGCGTCGCAGATTTGTCGTAGCCACTGAGTGAAGCAACGCTCGCTGGGACGGTCGAGCGCGTGCAGCGGCCGGCCGTCGATCCACTCGCTAAGTACGTAAGGGCCGCCGTGTGGTGACTCGCCGTAGCCGAGGTAGCGAAGGACTCCGGGGTGGTGGATCCGCGATGCGGCGTTGATCTCGCGGAGGAATGACTGCCGAGCGGCTTCGTTCTGCCAGTACGCTCTACGGAGGAATTTGACTGCGACGGTCGTGCCGTCGGATTGCAGGCTCGCGCGATAGACTTTGCCAAATCCGCCGCTGCCGATCAGTTTGCCGAGCACGAATCGGTTGTAGGTGATGCGGGGTAACTCCGTCGTGGACGACGCGAGGCGTCTGGTGTGACCTCGGTTTGGAGCGGGCTGGACCGTCGCCGTCCTCTCCGAGGTCGGCGCGGGGCAAGGCTTCGCTTTTGCGATTCGCCGAGTTCGGAGAACACGGCGACTGTCGGGCTGCGTCGTCAGCTTGCTCATCGAGTTGCGGTGGACGGCGAGCGATTGACGGATCTTGGCGACTCGCCGCCGTACGGTGCGTTCGTCAATGCTTAGTGATTCGGCGATCTCGCGCTGCGTTTGGCCGGCGAGCAAGCCTTCGACGACGGCGAATTGTTCGGGCGGAAGTTGCGACTTGAGGTGGTTGATGAATTCGTCTGCGTCGTCGTTGGAAACCTCGGGAGGCAGGAACCGGGAGCTAGCGCTCCGCGGCGGATCGGAAACCTGGGAGAGCGAGATGCGGGCCATCTCCCCGCCTCGCTTGGCTGCCCCCTGACGCTCGATCGATCGCGCCAGCTTGCGACGGGCAAACGTCGCCAGCAATCGCCACAGCGAAACACTCTGGCTGACTCGGATGCGACTGTGCCGGGCGGCGTCGAAAAAACTTCCCATCGCCGACTGCACGACTTCGTCGGGGTCGATCTGAGAGCGATAGCGTCGGTTCAGGCGACTGGCGACCAAGGCGACCAACCGGATCGCGTAGCGGTCGAACAGGACTTCGGCCGCATTCTCGTCTCCGTTTTTCCACCGGCGCAGCAGCCAGCCATCCGGCCGATCGGTCATCGATTCGACGTTTTGCAACTTTTCTTGGTGCTCGGTGTCCGGTTTCAAGGTCCGTTTCTCATTTCCTGGTTGGAGCGTGACTTGGCTCCGTTTACCGACGAGGGACTCGTTGCCTCGTCCACTACAGACTAACGCCTAAAGACTAAGGACTGTTCTCATGACAATGGTGGTGACTCAACCCTGCATCGGGTGCAAGGACAAGGCCTGCCTGGCGGTTTGCCCGGTCGAGTGCTTTCACGAAGACACAACGATGGTCTACATCGACCCCGACGAATGCATCGATTGCGGTGCCTGTGTTCCCGAGTGCCCGACCGAAGCGATTTTTCATGAAGAGGATGTGCCGGAGCAATGGCAGCGGTTCATTGAGTTGAACGCGTCGAAGGTGATTGAGTGCCCGCCGGCGGTGTAGGGATTGCAAATTGCAAATTGTTCATTGCAAATTTCAAATTTGCCGGGAATCGTCGCTCAAATCATTTTGCAATTTGCAGTGTTCATTTTGCAATTTGCAATCATTGTCGGTTCACCAGTATCAGACGCCACTCAATTTTCATCAGGCCACCCTGGGAGGGTCGCGGAGGAGTGAGCGCTCGGAGCGGGGAGGGGTGATCCGCGATTCGATGCGACCGGAGGACGAAAGTTTGTTCGGCAATTCACCGTTCGCTCTTCCCCTCGCCGCGCTCGACCCTCCTGCCAGGAGGGTGAATTCCCAAAAACCGCACGACCTCTTCCGGGGGAGGGTTTCGTCTTGCTATTTCCGTGACAGCCTTTCGACCAGATGTTGGCGCCCGAGCTGGCGGTGCGCTTCGATCAACGCTCTTCGACGCGTTGGATTGGGATCTTGAAGGTCGTTCTGGATGGAGGATGAACGAGACGCTCGGATCGCGCGTAATCCGAGTGACGGGTGAAACTGTGTCAACACGCGAAAAACCCTTCCGTATTCGGCAATGCCGTGAAACACGTCGCATTCGTTGCATTGGTGTCGGTGAACCAACCGAATGATCTCCGACCAACGCATGTGGGATAACAATCGAGTGCTCAGATTGGCCGGTTCGACATTCACCGCAACAGTAAACCGCTGCCGGAAACTCAGCTCGCTTCCGAATCGATCCAGCAGCGCTGACAAGAACTCGGAACGATCGCGTAGGTAAGCGCTGGTCGCGACTTCCACGACGCGCTGTCGGAGCACGTTCTCGCCAACCGCGCCGATCAGCTCCGGCAATAACTGATCCGATTCGACACGCTTGACCAGATCGCCGACGATCCCGCCTTCCCCCAACCACTGGAGGCTGCCACCGACGGGGCCGTCATCATACCAATCGTTGGCAACCAATTTCGCGACCTGCCCGCCACTGCCAAGGCAGGTTTGCATCTCGCCGGCCAGCCGGATCGCGAATCGATCAACGGCATCGGCGAAACCGTCCTGCGCATCATGCGAATAGCGATGATAGGTCAAGATTTCACCGGACTCGTTCAGTGCAAACAAGCAACGCCCAACCACTTTCCCCGCCTCGGTTTTGCCGTAGACGACACGTTTGTTCAAATCGACCGCGTTGGCAACCGTGCTGAAGAAGTTGAAGGAGTCGGGGGACAGGCAGGTATCAAAATGGAAGCCCATCAGCAGAATATCGATTGCCTCACGGGTGAAGCCGAGTTCGTAAGGTGTGCCGTCGGCCATCTGCGCGGGCAGTCGAAGCTGATCGCTCAGCCAGGGACGCAAGTTAATTCCGATCGATTCCATCCGCCGCGCAAATGCGAGATTCTTGGGCTCCTCATCAAAACTCCGCGTCGTGCGATGGGCCGACTGGAACAGCAGTCGAATCCCGAGGTGCCGCATGGGTTTGCCAAGGCGAGTGATCTCGCGTAACACACGGTCTAATGGCGAAGCCAGTAAGTCCTCGGGAAACTCTTGAACGCCAAATCGATCGCCGATCGCGGTCGCGACCTGCTGACGACACTGCCCTGTATACCGCTGCAATGTCTCCGCCTCGGCGCGCCGCTCAAGCTTTTCAATCAGGGCGCATTGTCGGGCAGGCGACACGCAACCACCCTCGTCAAGACGCCGTTGCAAATTGTCCAGCCGCCGGTACATCCGAGCCTCGTCGCCCCCCGGCGGAAGACCCCGATCAAGCTTCTCCAGCAACGCATCGATTTGTTGCTGCAATGCTTCGCGTGTGGGAAAGAACCTCCCCAGAATCTTCTCCGCAATGCGTTCAGCATCGGGCGTCGACTCACTGAGTGATTGAAGTGCCGATCGTAAATCTCCCGGAAAGCGTGAGCACCAATCGAGCGGCTGTGACACAACCTCCCTCGCCGGCAGTGGACGATCCAAGTGGTTCAGGATGCCGATCACTGACGTCAGTGGCTTCAGTGACGCGATTTGACCTGCGATGATACGCTTGGCAATCATTCGCTGAAGGGCCGGGTCACCGGCAAGCGGGCTGAGTTCTTTCTCCAGCTCATCCAGGTCGCCAATCTCTTTGAGTGACACCAAGATCTGAGCCATCTCGCCAGGGGAATCGCCATAGAGGATCGCGATGCGAATTCCCGCGTCGACATAGGTGTCGTCTGGATTCTGTGACAGCGGATCGATGATCGAACAGGACAAACTGTCGTCGTTGGTCGCCTGTGCAAATTCAACCAAGGACGCCATCAACGCCGGGCCAAGATCTAGCTGCAGGTCATAGACGGTCCTCTCCAGCAATCGCACCGCCCTTCTCGCCAGCTTGGATTTGCCCTCGACTTCATAGCAGGTGTCGGTGACGAACTCGTCATACGTGTTGCTGCCATCGACATAATCACGCCAGTTGTCCAGCAAGGGTGCAGCGACTCCACGCCGATGAAGGAGCGATGAAAGTGCATCCACGACCCGCTGCAGATCATTGCGATGCTCTTTCGACCCATACCAGTCATATTTCCACTTTGCCATCAAGCGGACAGCTAACCCTGTGTGATCTGCGGGGAAGACTGACAAAAAACGAGTCCATGGTTTCCCGTTCGCATCGCGATCGTTCAGGATTCCACGCAATGCCTTTCCCAATGCCTTCGCCGCGGCGATCCGCTCGGGCCTGATGTGATGGATTCCGCGTGCTTTTTCTAGCCAAGCCTTTCGTTCGATTTTCGTTTTCGGGATCAGCTCGTGCCCCGATTCAATTCGCCGCAGCAATCGCCGAAGCCTTCGCTCTTCACTGGAAACCTCTCGCTGCGAGTCGGCGATGTCGTCCAACAATTCAGGTTTCAATAGCTGATCAAGCAGATCAAAAACTTCGCGTCGTCGCTTGGGACGATGCGATGCAGTCTGGTAGAGGATTGAACGCACCAGAGAACTTACAGTCTCACCGCTGGGAGGGTCTGGCACAGAGAATTCATTCTGGTCGCCCGCCTTCTTCAGCGAATCATTGAGTCGGTTCAAACCGCTGTCCATGGTTTCCCAGCGACATTGACGCATTGCCGGATCGGTCAAGCAGCGAACGATCGTTTGTGATAGCGTTGGCGGGAAGGAATCTCGAACGGACAGCAGTAGCATCGGAAGCTCACAGGCGTTTTCTGCCTCCAACTCACAGAGTTCACTCAGCGATTCAGCCTGTTGTTCGATCCATTCGATTGGGTGGTTTTGGCAAGGCTGAAGATCCGACAAGGCAGAGAACGTGACTGCATCCATGAGTGATGCGAGCGAGGGATGAGTCCTCTTGATCCGAGCGACCTCGTCCGTCCATCGTTTGGGCAAAACCCCGCTCCGGACAACGTCCTCCGACAGCAACGGGCTACCACTGTGAACCGCGTTCTTCAACAAATCGAACAAAAGATCAGTGCGAGCCAACCAATCTTCCACGTTGGAAACCAGCTTGGGCAACGCACGCGGGAAGTGATGACGGAGTTTGGTGATCGTCATCTGAGCCCGTCGTACGGCTTCGCGATCAATCATCGAAATCGACGGTTGCTCGAGACTGAACTCCGTCGCCGAACCCCAACACAGGCAGTACGCCCCTGAGTCCTCGCATCGGGTCATCTGCACGGGATACCCTGGCAACCAATGGGCGTCGCGTTTCAGAAGGACCCGCGCCCGAGCAACACCGTATTGGATCTTCGTCTGTTTTCTTTCCAGCGGCTGCATGATCAAGCCAGTCGGATGGGTAGCATCGGGGTGATTGGTGGGAACGGGTGGACCATCCGAGAGCTCATCGCAGCAGTTTCTTCATCGCCGATGCGACGCCCAGGGTGACTTCGGTCATGCGGGGATAGTCAAGCGTCTCGGGGGTGTCGGTGGCTTGGTGGTAGGAGAGATTGCAAATTGCAAATTGAACATTGCAAATTGGTTATTGTTAACGCTCATTTTGGAGTTGGCTTAGTGCGTTCGACTTTGGCGCGTTCTTCGTTTTTGCGAGCTGTGACGAGCGACTGGCCGAGGATTTTGCATAACTCGTCCGTTTCGTTTGCGATTTCGCTCATCCTTGCCTCTGGTAGTAGTTCCGATCGCATGATCAGCCGGATCCAGCAGCGTGTTTCGCGAAGCTCTTTCAGCGATATTCGCAACTTGTGGATGAAATCACGGCGACTTTCGGCGGCGCACGCTTCTTCGTAATTCGGTGCCGGTGACGTTCCACTGCGGACCAATTGCCCGGCAATATGCTGGCCCAACCGAGTGTCTGGCAACGCATCGACGACTTTGCCAACCCGCACTGCCAAGCCAAGCAACCGCTCTGAAAGATCGTCTGGCTTCATGTTTCGTCTCCAGCTTCGAATTCAGTCGCAATGTCTTAATCAATTTAACTTTTACAATGTCCATTTTGCAATTTGCAATCAATCGTACGGCGGCTCTTCACAAGCGAACGCGACGTAACGCGCGGTCCGTTTGCCGGTGTGCTCGCGCAGCAACCGGCTGACCTCGATCAGCACCGCCACGGCGGAGGCGTTGTCGTCGGCGCCGGGCGTGCAGTAGACGGTGTCGTAGTGGGCGCCGAGCAGCACGATCTCGTCGGACCGCTTGGTGCCGGGACGTTCGACGATCAGGTTGGTCGCCTGGTCACCATCGGCGTCATAGCATTCCCGTGTGTGGCCGAGCCCCATCTCGGACCACTGGCCTTCGATGTACCCGATCGTGGCCTGAACCGTCTTCGGCTGACTCAACGTGCGCGGCCCGATCAATCCCGCAAGTCGATCGACATGCAGTCGCAGGTTGTTTTCGATGGTGTTTCGGCCGATGGACATCGGGGGATTGAAAATTGCAAAATGAACTTTGCAACTTGGTGATTGCGGCAGTTCATGTTTGGGGTGGCTTGGAATCGAATGCAAGTTGTTCCGAGCGTCATCAAAGACCCCTCCGCTCGGTTCGCCAACGGCGATGGACAGCTTAGCCTGGGGTGAGACCGGATGAGCCCCAGCGAATCCGGGCGTAACCCCAGGTCCACTTTCCTGGGGTTGCGGTCACTTTGCTGCGCTCGTTCCCTGACCCCAGGCTATGGATGTGCATGCCCTTTGGGCAAGTGCTCCGGAATGAATTTCGAAGCATCGTGAAACAGCCTTCTGTGCTAATAAATGCGCTCAGTAATACAATTGACGTCCCGAGCAGCGAGAGGGAATCGCCTGAAGGCTAGACACCAACATGCGCTGGTGTGCTGCAAATTGCACCGCCGAGTCAAACAGTCGTTCTGACAGATTCTCGCGTTTCATGTTTCATCCTCCGCTGGAGATTTGTTGGTCGGTTGCTCAACAATTTGAAATTCGCAATGTTCATTTTGCAATTTGCAATCACCCATAAGGTGGAGCGAGTCGGCGGAAGCCGTGAACGAGGACGAGGAACAGGAATAGCTGGTTGCGGAGTAGCACCGCGGCCGGGTTGACGGTCGGTGATTTCACCGGGCCAGTGCCGTCGAGTGAATCGGCCAGCGTCGCGCCAAGACGCTGCATCCAACCGACGCTGCGTGGCCATTCCCAAATCCCTTGAAGCCATTCGGTGGGAATGCCGCCCGGCCCGACGCCTGCGCCCACGATGCCACCGACGATCGCGGCCGTCGTGTCGGCGTCGCCGCCGCACTCGATGATGCTCATCACAGCCCGGCGAAAGTCGGTCGGGTGAGACAGCCAGGCGTGGATTGCAACCGGGACGGTGTGGTAGGTGTATCCGCTCACGCCGCGATCCAGCCCGAGCGATTCGGCGAACGCCTGGGTGGTCTCCGCGGCGCCGTGGCTGCGGACGGCCCGGCGGAGCAACTCGATCAGCTCTGCGCCGCCGTCCAGCCCTGTGCCGCCTTCTCCCACTGCACCGACAACATCGTCAAGCCAAAGGTTCGCGTCGACGGTTCCCCGATCCCGCGAGTGCTTGGCGGCAAGCGCGACCGCGATCGCTCCGAGTTCGGCTTTGGGATCACTGTGGGTCAGCCGCGAGGAAGCTCGAACCAAATCCAGCATCAACGCAACGTCGTCCAGCGCCGCGCCGAAGATCGCTGCTCGCATCGCGGGGCCATTTCCCGCGGAAAAGACGCCGGCGTTTTGAGGATTGGCCCCGAGCCATAGCTTGATTCCCGATCGCGCGGTGGCTTTACCAACCCCCGCCGGCAAGGCCAAGATCCACCATCGCAGACGTCTGGCAAAGCGGCGCGTGAACGTTGGCAACATCACCCCCGGCGTCAATCAAAGACTGTGCGACCATGCAGGTGTGTTCGGTGTCGTCGGAAATCATGCCGCGGCCGAAGCAGAACCGGTACCGTTCGGGCGGGCCAAGCAGCTTGGGGGCTCGCTGGGGCGAGACGCCTTCATAGGGCAGCCCCAACGCATCACCGACCGCGGTTCCCAAAATGCATCCGACGATTGCCTCGCGATTCATGTCAGATTGAGTTTCTGGGCAGTTTTCATGGGCAAGAACATCCGCGACTTCATTTTGGGCAGGGAGATGAAATTAAACTTCGCATAGAAATCCCTAGCCGCATTGTTTTTCGCGTCGACTACAACGAGAGCCGCGGCGATTTCTTTCGCCGATCGCGCGCATCGAGACAATGCATCAGCGAGCAGCAGCTGTCCAAGTCCTGGGAAACGGGAATCGCGTGCCAGGCGTCCGATCAATATGCCGGGAACGTGTGGATAGAGAGGCAGGCGTTTGATCACTTCCTCGGGTAACCCACTCAATTCCACCGATGTAGCGCAAAGCGTGTAGTAGCCGACGACGCGTTTGGGTTCGTCCGCCGGGACAAGAACGAACACGGCGGCAACCTTTCGCTTGACATCCTGGTTTGCGAATCGAATCAAGTAATTGTTGAGGGCCTCAACTCCGCAATCGAAATCCTTTCGTTGATGGCTTCTCGCCAACGCCTCGCAGACGTATTCGCTCACCGACTTGTCACCCGCTTGCGGTGTTCCTTTGCCGCGGCGCGAAGATTCTTGTTGGGCGATGCTGCCGACAAGAGCGAATCCACAAGAATTCGACTCTGTTCGCGGTCAAGCTTGATCCGCTCATGTTCCTCGATCACCGCTTTCGCGGCTTGTTCGGCATTGCCCAGCACGAATTCCGACACGCTTCGGCCGAGGTAGGCTGCTGCGCGCTCGATCAGCGCTTTCTGTTCTGCCGAAAGGCGTGTCTCAATGCGAGCGGATTTCGCTTCCATCACAATCTCCCGAGAGCCGAATCAATCAACCCGACCATTGTACGGCAAATTTCCGTACGCGGCAACTTTTCTGGCGATCCGCAAGCAACAGGAAGAATGTCAGGATTTCAACTCCACTGACTGGACCGCCTTTCGTGGCGCCGAAACGTACATGATGGCTTCCTGGCCTGCCAAGCCAGACTGCTTCAGCAATTCAAAGTGATCGTACCGCTCAACTTGAAACCGATGGTCGTCGATACAAAAATATCGATGCATCAATTTTTCTTTCCGCATCGTGAATAACTGGATCTTGCCTTTCACAGGGTAAGTTCTTCCATCCCGAAGAGTCCGCTTCATCTGATGCCGGTAATGAAGAGTGAAACCGCATAGGATCAGGCCGAAGAATACCGTGACACCAACGTACGCCGTCAAGGATTTCGTCCCGAAGCTGCCGGTGCGAAGCATGTCTGCACAAAAGCCGAGGAAAGCGACTCCAAACACGATCGAGAAGGCAACCCATGCAAAGCGTGAGTTGGCATCGTGTGTCCTTGAGATTCGCTCCTTCTGTGCTACCGAAAGTTCACCGGCCCGATTGGATGCAAGGTCGGCCTGAGAAAATTCAAAGACGGTTGCCAGGGCAGCTTGCCCTTTGGATAGGTCATCCTCCTCCGTGTGCATTCTTTAGGTTCACCTCCCACTCGAAAACCCTGCAGGGCAAAGCCAGCCCTTTCATGAGGTCGATTGTAGCAAACGGGAGGCCATCGCGGCCTGGGCTCGGCTGGCTGTGCAATTGATGGATTGCTGAAGTTTAACGCGGTGCTCTTCGGAGCGGACGACGGGGGGGATTGCAAATTGCAAAATGAACATTGCAAATTGGATATTGGGGCAGCTGATGAATGGGTGGTTTGACACGTTGGGCTTGGGCGCGTTCTTTGTTTCTTCGGGCTGTGGCGAGGAATTGACTGAGAGGTGTGCAGTGCTCGCTCGCTTCGCCGGAAGCCTTTCCAGAAATCGCGTTCTTCACCTGTCACAATAGGTGTCCGCTGCCGCGGATATCGCCTGCGCTGTGTGCACGAGCCATGCTACCAATTTCGACGTGAAGGTTTCCAAATGACTGAAGTCGAGAATCTTGTCCGTTGAGTGACTGGGTGATTCCGTTGGATTCGTCATGCATCGTGCCATTGTCAATCGTCGTGCCGTCTTCCTTCAAGACCGTAGCCGCGATCCGACGGGTTTCGGTTTGGACCGGATCGGTGAAGTCGGGGGCGACGTCAAAGGGCTCCGGGTTCTCGCCGATGACCCGCTGGCCGAGCCGGATCTGCTCGATCGGCACCGTCATGGTCGCGGGCGGCCAATCGATCAGGGCCGGCAGGCTTTGTTCGAGCCAATCGGTGTCCGATGACAGATCGATCCGGGGGGGCAGGAGCGCCGGCGCGCCACCAGTCGTCGCTGGTGTTTTCCAGTGACAGCCCCTCACCCTCAGCCCTTCCCCCCGACGCGGGGCGAGGGGAGCCAGGACCGATGAGATCGTCGTCTGACCAGACCGCGTCGTGAACAGCAGCTTCGTCGACCGGGACATGCACCAGCGTTCCGGCATCAAAGCAGCCGCCGAAACCTTTGGAGGCGGCTCGGGCATTGATGCCCAGGCCGACCGCACCGAGTCCGATTTGCAGGTAGCCGGCCGCGGAACTGGGGTCGGAGGAGACCATGTAGCCGCCTTCGATCATGCCGACAGCCGATCCGCCGACGTTGGCGGCGATGTCGGCAAAGCGGGTGGCGCGTGCCAGACCACAACCGCCCCACTTGAGCGCCAGTGCTCCATAGCCAAGCCCTGGGACGGCGGCCGCTGCCGAGAGCCTTGCATTGCCTCAGTCTCGCCCCCAGCTATACCAGGCTGCGTTGGCTAAATCGGCGAAGACACCAACCCCGGAATCAGGCCAGCAGCCTCCAAGGCCGCACGGCACCAATAGATGCGTGGCAGTATCTGGCTCCATATTCATATCGCTGCTGGTCGAATTTGACTCCACTCTCCTTCTCCCTGTAGGTTCTTCCAGGAATTTAGTGGCATCCATCCAGGGTAGGGATTTTTTGAGGCATTTGCTCCTGCGTCCAATGAGCAAAAAGGCAAGCCCGCGGCGGAGGTATTCCGCCACGGGCTTGCTGCACCACCTGCGCGCTATCGACCGAGATATCCCTTCCCAGGCCCGCGTCCCCGCAGAGCCTGAGTCCGTTTTTCCCGGCACCTTGAAGCCTACCGAGTACCAACGAACGTTGCAAACAATCATTGGACGCAGGAGCAAATGCCTCCGAA
The DNA here is from genome assembly GCF_014154935.1 of Stieleria mannarensis. GTDB lineage: Bacteria > Planctomycetota > Planctomycetia > Pirellulales > Pirellulaceae > Stieleria > Stieleria mannarensis. The sequence continues at coordinate 174,400 of NZ_JACEHH010000005.1, read as the reverse complement.
AATCCACCACCATGAGTTCGGCCCAGGCGAGCTACACGGTCACGAGTTTGCCACTCAATGCCGCGAAGAACCCTTTGCGGTATCGTCCTGATTGTGGCGATCTTCGTGATGCTGCTTTCTTTGTCTCGCTCTCTCGCCCGTGGCGGAGTGAACGGTCAACGCATGACCGGAGTTCGTGTGTCGCAATATTTGGACACTTGCATTTCATTTTGAAGCCTCACGGGTTCAACGCACCGACGACCATTCTGATAAGTGTTTTTGCAGAACAGAGTTTACGAACAATCTGGCGACAAAGGCTCCGTTTTTCAAATTCAACTTGCCTCAGAAACGGTGACCTCGCTTCACAAGTAGAAAACTAGGAATCTCGAATGGCAATTGAAACGCAAGTCACGACACCAAGATTGTCTCATCCTGCTCGAAACCAAACGTAACGGAGCCACAAATACGTCGTCACGCTGAGGCTTGTGATCAACACGGTCAGGCAGATTCTCGCGAGCAGACGCACGTCCGAGCGGGCCGCCGACTGGTAGGCGCACAATGCGATCACTGCCAACCCGAACACAAGGCCGCAGAGACTTATTGGAAAGAGCGACAAGTTCTCGGCGTCTTGAAAAACCATCCACAAGACGGCGGAATCGACCACTCCGTATAACACCGTCAATGCGACCAGCAGCAACCTCCGGCGAAACTGTTTCGTTTTCTGCGTCTCCGGATCCGGCTTCGGCATTGCCCGAACCCGGCTGATTCGGTTGAGTCCTCTGTGTGCGATCATCACACCAGCGGCTACCGCGATTAGCAGGATCACGGAAACAGTGAGCGCCGAATACCACTCCGAAGGTCGATTGGCAGTTTTGGCAATGTTCCAGAAAAAAGCGGCGATCAATCCCAAGCCGACGGCAATGGCGATACCAGAAGAGAACCTGCGAGGGTACAAGATGCCGAAAATGGTTGCGGTAATCAAGCTAAAGCCGCTTGCCCACATCGGCATCCCAATCAGGATCAAGCCGTCGAATTCGCCATTCATGCTGAACCAACGATTCATCGGTGGCAGAAGCACGAAAAACGTCAATGTTTCGCCAACGATGACCGCAATGCCGATGCCGATCACATTCGCGAGGAACAAAGTTGCCAGGCAACCGAGCGGTTTTGCAGGTTCAAGCTCTTCCGTCGACGATGGCGACTTGGGACTCCGATACGGATTCTTCTCGCTGTTTGTCATTTGCATTCCACTGATCCGCCCAGTTCCGTATTCGGAAGGCAACTCCCGAATAAAGGCACTTCGATCGGCTCTCGTCTACATGAGCGGGTTTTCACAGGATAGATGACGCAATTTCTCGTGAATCTCGATTAGACTCACGACTTTCGGGCTCTCGATGTTCATTGGGGACGCTCTCCCCGTCACACATCGGCATTTTCGGAGTTTTGCTCGTTATCTGATGCATATGAAGATGCTAATCTCGATAGACGGGATGCAATGCGACAATGGTCGATACGGACTTGCCCGACCTTCAGTGCAGTCCTGCTTGCGTAGTACATCTTCGAACCACTTAATCGACGCCCCAAAGTGAAGCGGCAACGAAGGATATTCTCATGGTATCACTCACGAGAATCGGTGATCGAGCTTTCTCTCTTGGCCCCCTTAAGCCGACAGGCCAAGTTCGCCTCGGCGACGCGGTAGTAGCCGCAGCGTCGACCGGGGAATGGATCGACAGCGACACGGAAGTGGAAGTCCTAGGACGTGATGGAGACCGGCTAACGGTACGTCCCGTTCGTGACGGCGAACCGCAACTTACAAATCATGGTCAACCGCTGGCCGAGCGGCGGCAAGAATCAAAGGAACCAATAGAGGCTCCGCCCGCATGGGCTGAGAAAATCAACTCGGTCAAGATCGGCTTGGTTATCGGTGCGATCACTGGGTTCGTTGTCTGGCTCCAAGGTGCACCGCTTTCCCTTTCGGCCCTGAGCGTCCCTCTGGCGGGTGCGATTTCCGGTTGGGTATTTCGCCGACTCGTCGCAATCCCAGCCGAGGCTGCGGGACCTCGCAGCGACCATCGTCCCTTTGCAAACGCTGTCGCAGTCGGCGTTGGCTTCACAACGATGGTTGGTGCTTTCATCGGCTTTGGTGTATCGGGCACATTTTTGGGAACGAGCCTTGGCTTGGTTGTCGGAACGGCCGCCGCGGGGATGGTGATCTTTATGCTGTTCGTTTTTGCCCACCTTTGAGACTCAGAATCGTGGAAGCCCAACGATACTGCAAGAATGATGAGCACCCGGCTGGACCGTACGGTTTCTCCACTGACCAAAGATGAAATTAGACAAGCGAAAACTATCCGAATTGGCGGCGCGTGGCAAAGTCCGCTGGACACCGTCGCGGACTGCTGCGTTGGTCGGCAGTTGTATCGGCTTGGTTGTTCCGTTGCTTCACCGTCACACGCGAAAAGATCGGCCCTCTACTGGGAGCAATCGGCTCCGCGATCTTTGTCGCATTTGTTTCCGCTGCGTTGACGCTGCTCGTTGGCGGCATGACCTCGCCTCCCGGCACGGATGAACGTGGATCGGGCATCGGCCCGAATGCCGGTCACGCGATCAGTGTAGTCCTCGTCTACCTGTGCGGCGTGCTTCCCATTTCCATCATTGCGGGTTCAATCTTTGGATGGTTACGACACCGACGCGAAAGCTGCTCATCTCTGCCCGCTCCCCAGGAACCATGGTGAGAGCAACGGCAACCGCGGAAATGTATACTGCTCCGAATGAAGTCCAGCGATAAATCGAATCTGCAACGAAACAATGCTGACCAGTTCGCAACGACACAATGGAGTCTGGTGCTTGCGGCGGGAAATCGGAGTCACGAAGAATCCAATCGCGCGCTAGAGAAGTTGTGTCGAGCCTACTGGCCACCGCTCTATGCCTATGTCCGTCGCCGGGTCAGCGACGTTCACCAGGCACAAGATCTAACGCAAGCCTTCTTTGAGCGGCTTCTGGAAAAGGAGTATCTGGCCGATGCCGACCCCGAGCGAGGGCGATTCCGGTCTTTTCTGATTACTGCATTCAAACGCTTCCTGGCGAAAGAACATGGCAAGGCGACTGCGTATAAACGCGGTGGTGGACAGCGAACGTTCACGGTCGATTTTGAGCCGCAAGACCGAAACTGGGGTGAACGACAAAACTCGCTGACGGCCCAGCAAATCTACGAGCGGCAGTGGGCGGTCACTTTGCTGGACCGCGTCATGACACGCTTACGGCGCGAGATGGAACGTTCAGGTAAATCGCAGCAGTTTCATCTCCTGAAGGTATTCATCGGAGGATCGGAATCGGCAAACTATGCCACGATCGCGCCGGCGCTGGGCCTGAGCGAATCCGCGGCCCGAATGGCTGCCAGCCGGATGCGCAGACGTTACCGCGAGTTGTTGCGGGACGAAATTGCTCAAACGGTGGATTCACAAGAGGATATCGAAAGCGAAGTCCAGCAGCTTTTTGCGACGTTTTCGGAATGAATCCTGTTTTTTTGGTTGCGCATTTTGGAGTTTCCGTAAGAACAAATTGACGACCCAGGAAATAACCATGGTGCAACCAAATGAATGCCCGACATGCGGAAGAAGGCTTCCGCCGGACGCTCCGGCGGGGGTGTGCCCCCGCTGCTTGTTGAAAGCCGGACTGTCCGAATCGGAGCGCGGGACAGTGGACGACGCCACGCTCGCCCACAATGCCATGCACAACGAGGATCAATTCGATGGGCCTGCCACCGAATCTGAAATGAACCGGCAGGGAGTATCTCCTTCGGTCGGCACAGAGGTTCGCTATTTCGGCGAATACGAATTGCTAGATGAGATAGCTCGGGGTGGGATGGGCGTCGTTTTCCGCGCCCGCCAGACGCGTTTGAACCGGATGGTTGCTTTGAAGATGATTCTCAGCGGACGGTTGGCCACTGAGGCCGATGTGCGACGGTTTCAGACCGAAGCGGAAGCCGCAGCGCAGCTCGATCATCCGGGAATCGTTCCGGTCTTCGAAGTCGGTCAGCACGATGGCCATCATTTCTATTCAATGGCTCTAGTCGAAGGAGAATCGCTGGCACATCGCATTGCAGAAGGGCCTCTTGCTCTCAGCGAAGCTGCGGAACTTGTTAAATCCGTGGCCATTGCGGTTCACCATGCTCACGAAAAAGGAGTGATTCACCGCGACTTGAAGCCAGCGAATATCTTGATTGATCGCGATGGGCAAGCCCGTGTTACGGACTTTGGATTGGCTCGACAGAAAGCAACCGAAAGCAGTCTGACGGCCGACGGACAAGTGCTGGGAACGCCTGGCTATTTGTCACCCGAACAGGCAACCGGCAGCTCCGCCCAGGTTAACGAGGCTGCTGACGTCTACTCGCTCGGCGCTGTCTTGTACGCTGCACTCACTGGGCGTCCGCCGTTTCAGGCGGACACTGTAGTTGCAACACTGAAGCAGGTGGCTGAGTGTGATCCCGTCCAGCCATCGTCAATCAACGCCGACATCGACATTGATCTGCAAACAATTGTGCAAAAGTGCCTGGAGAAACGACCGGAAGATCGATATGCGTCGGCCGCAGAGTTGGCAGAGGAATTGGATCGATACCTGATCGGTGTCCCAATTCATGCTCGCCCCGTCGGCTATTCTCAGCGATTGTGGCGTTGGGGACGACGACGCCCTCTGGTTTTGGCGCTGGTTGCATCCGTGTGTGTAGCCATCCTTGCAATTGCAGGGCTGATCTACCAATCCTCAACTGGTAGCGTTTCGGATGACGAACTCACGCCAGCCCTTGCCGGACAACTCGTTTCCGAGGCAGCGTCAATCCGGAACGACGACTGGGCCGACATTGCGAGCGGATCAACGATGCCGTCGGCATCTTCATTCAGTAACCGCTCCTTGTCACTCATACTCTTCAGCCTATTTGGAAAGTCGCTCGACCAACTTGGTCATTCGAATGCCGCTGACGACTTTCATTATGCGGAACCTCGACCGAAGCCGTATCAGATCGCTCAAGCAATCTGGATCAGCAAGGAAAAAGGATACGCGTCCTTCATACAGCCGGAGTACATCACTGATTGTTCGGTTCAACAGGAAGGGGATACAGCTCACGGCACAGTCAGTTTTTCCGTGCATGAACTCTATGCCGGCAGGCTCAGCTATGTTGCCAGACGAATCGACGGCAGTTGGATTGTGGCAGAATTGCACATATCGGGCCTTGGTGTGTCGCTACAACGGGGCGGTGACGGAGATTGGGGGCCGCTGTCTCGCTCCCTCGATGGCGAAACACCCGAACAACAGAATGAACCACGGCAGGTTCCTGTTCCGTGAACAAACCTGAAACGATCAAATCCCCTCCACTGAATTTCAACGAGATCGCTGTGATCGGCGGAGCAGGCATGATTGTGTTGGGAACGCTCCTGCCGGCATTCAAACCTGGCTTCGGATCAGCACAGTCGCTTGCGGAATCCGCTGTCACAGTGACTGTTGCTATCTGGTCAATGGCAGCGGCCTCAATGTGGAAAGTCACGCTGCGACACGTCCATGATGCCGATCGCATTGGATTGCTCTGCCTGCTGTTTCTAGCGGCCTATGGCGTCTTTCTATGGAATGAAGAGGTCCGCGAGCCAGTCGCAACGCTCTTCGGCAATCTGCAATCCAGCTTCAAGCCGACGGCCTGGGTGGTGATCGGAATCGGAGCCGTATTGATCCTGCTTTCCGCACGGAGCGAGGCTCGAATTCACGTTGCATCAAGTGACGTATCAAACGGTCGAAGCCAAATGCAGTCGATCGGGGCCACGCTGGCGGTGCTTGGGTGCCTTCTCGGCCTCGCCATCGTCAATCCGTTTAGCGAGATGTCTCCTGCCGCTTTTAAACGCGGCGTGCTTGCCTGGGAGGACGAGACAAACGCGTTGAGATGGGTGGTTCTGGGTACGACCGCGTTCGCAATCGTTTCTTGTTTTCAATACCCGGCCAAGTCTCCGCTCATCTTGAGGCGTGTGATTCAGGTCTACGCGCTGCTAATTGGCATCTGCCTAATCCTGCTGCCGAGTCTGGCCGGCCTGCTGGCTTGGCACCACAGTGTGGCGGTGGCGATCGTATGGGGAATCACCAGCCTGATTTGCTTCGCGATGAGTCCGTCACAACCGTTGCCCCGTTGGCAGCAGCTCATCGTCTATTCGCCCTTCATCACGTTCTTTCTACTGCTTGTGGTCTCTGGCGAAATCCACGATGGCGCCTTGATGCTCTTTACGGCATTCACCGTCGCAGCGGGATTCGTCATGTGCAGAAACACGACTTACGTCGACGCTGCGACGTTTATCGCAGCGTTCGTGGCCGGACTCCCTGCCGGGCTGATGGCGTTGACGGGAGTGCCAAACGAATTCACAAGAATCGGCGGCATGTCGCATGCAGCATGTCGGGTGATTCTGCTGGCAGTGAGCGTCCTACTCGCGTGGGCTTTGTTTCTTTCGATTCGAGCCAGTGCGGTCACGTCTACCGAACCGGACACAGATACAACGACTGCCGTAACTACTTCGTCGAACCGAGAACATGCATGACGATGCGCTTTGGCCTATTAGTCGAACTCTCGGCGATCATTGCTTTGATCGCGGGAGTACCTGTTCCGATTGCGGGAACCGCCGCATTGATTGCGGCGACACCGACATCTGCAATCGCAATATTCAGGATAGCGAAGTCGGAAAAGACCGCCTCTGGTGCAGTTGATATGGCGTTTCTGTTTCTTACCTGGGGCATGCTTCCCTGCCTGCTCGTGCGGTGCGCGACGGACGGTGTCGGTGAGAACGTATTTCGATTCATCATCGCCGCTCGAGTGTTTGCTGTAGCGAGCATTTGGAGGCATGCTTCGCGGTGGGATAGATCAAACGATGAAATCAGCGAGTAGTGTGAAAATGCGAAAGTACAAGTCACGTGCACGTGATCCAGGTGCACGACCGCTAATACCCGCCAGGCATCCTGGAATTGTCATCCAGAAACTGAATTGTACTTCGATTCGGATTTCGTCTTTTGGCGTACGCATCATGCCGCTTTGTAAACACATCTTCATCACCTGTTGTCGGTTGCTGATTTTGACTGGTTGCGGGCGTTCGAGGGGAGAATCGCCCCAGCCGAGTCCGGAGATCCTCAGGCCGATGGTTGCGTTGGAAATAACGAATGCCAAGCTGAAAGGTACATATGGCCCGTAACGCTTTGCCGCCGAAAACGTCCGTACATTCTTTGTCTTGGTCATGGACAAGCAAGGGAACGCTCATTGGGGCGGTGTCCATTCACTTGGTTCTGTTGATCTGTGCGTGGATCCGGGGTGTCATCTGGGGAACGGTCGGGGATCCCACCGAGGTGCTACCCTGGGCGACTGAAGACACGGTCGAACCCGGTTGGCAAGGCGGCATGAAAAGCGCGAAGGAACTTTTTGGACTTTATGCGTTTTCACTGGGAGCGATTCCCCTCGTTCTCTCGATCATGGGAGCGACAGCAGGATTCGTGCTGGGGTCATCTCTACGTCGGCGAGTTGCGGATGACTCGAAAGTAGTTCCGCCGACCGCAAAGGCCTCCATCATCCGCAGCGTGCTCGTTTGCGCTGCAGCAGCCTACCTGGGGGACTCCTTCGCCAGGGTTCTGATCTTCAGCAGCCTCGGCCCCATGGGTTGGTCCGGCTCCGGCTCATTGCTATGGCTGAGGGAAACACTGGGCGCTCTTGTCTGGGGAACGATCGCCGCTAGTGCGTATATTCGACATCGGAACCGGAAGTCCGGTGCTGCGATCAGTGCTGGTATCGTTGGGATTGGTGTGTCGCTGCTTCTAATGCGTGTCAACTACATCGCGTTACCGCCGGGATTGACGTTAGGCTCGGTGCTGCTGCTTGTTTATGTCGCGGCAACCAATAAAGGCTGGTCCAAGACGACATCCAAGGCGTCTTCGATTTCGAACAACGCAAACAAAGCAGAAAGGCCACCGGTCAAATCGGACGGAGCCAATGGATTGGCCGTGTTTTTGTTCGGAGGTTTTAGCTTCTATGCCGTCGTTTGCTTACTCACTCTGCTTGCCGTCATGGGGAATCGAAATACCGACAACTGGGGCGTCTTTATGCCAATCGTGATCGGAGTTTGGGGGATTCCCATTTTTGGCACGGTCGCCGCAATCCTCCATGCATGGACAGGCCCATGGGAGTGGCTCAGCAACGGTCGAGCGCGGCGGAGTGCATCCTATGCGTTTTTGATCTGCCTTCTGCTCTGGGTACTCATCATCACATCGCAGTGATTTGACAACACGGCCATCATCGCGACGGGTGCACGCAAACTTACTCCAATGCTGTCGATCGAGTGCTGAGAACTAACGATTGCAGAAAGCGTCCGGACCGCTAGCGCGGCGATCGAAGTGATGCGTGTCACCGACTTTGCGGAGCACAAAGTCTGTATCTTAATTTTAGCGTTGTCGCGCAAACACATAGATTGCGGCAACCAAGAGGCCAATCAGAAGCCCGAGCAATGCGGGGACCAGTCCGAACCCTGAATCAAAGAGCAGTTTTCGGATCCAGCTCTCTTGGTTTCGCTTGTTGTCGAATCGCTCGATTGAGTCGCCAAGAAAGTACATGACGGAAGCTGCCAGCGAAAAACCGATTCTCAGTTGAGTCCGATCTGGAATCCGAAGAAGATCTCCCCTAGCGATTAAGACTGTTGGAAATGTAGTGCCAACGGTTTGGGCCCACACCGGAAAAAGCGGTGTTTGTGACGCGAACTGGGGAGGTCGGGCTAAACTGGACCGTCGCTTTTGCCGCCCACTCTCGCTGCGTAGCAGCGACCCGGAATCGCCTAAAGGCTAGACACCAACGGTCGCGGAATCCTCTTTTACTTGTGTCCGTGCCGATCGGTTCGTCAGAACCGGGAGGAAAGACGGCCGATGCGACACTTTAGAATTCGAGTCACCCAGACACTCGTTCTGCGACAATCGAGCTACAATGGGCGGCAGCCTGCCAACTCGCCCGCCTAGTTTCAAAGTGTGATGTCGCGACAAAGACTTTCCCCACTCGGTTGTTTTCTCGTCTGGTTCGCGATTTCGACCGCTGTCGCACAGGATCCCGGTGACGTCCGCCCCGTCGTGGGACTGCGCGAAAACCCGCCGGATCGCGTGTTTTTGAAAGACGCCCGCGTCGTCGTCCGGCCCGGTCAGGTCTTTGAGTCGGCGTCGGTTTCGATCCAGGGGACATCGATCGTCGACGTGGGCACCGGTCTCACACCACCGGCCGGCGCCGAGGTGATCGAATGCACCGGAAAAACGATCTACGCCGGACTGATCGATGCCTACAGCGAAGTTGATGTGCCCGAATCGCCGGCCGCCGGTGGCGGACATTGGAACGGAAACGTCTTGCCACGACGCGCGGCCGCCGCGGCAATTAAGTCGGTCGAGGATGTTGCTGCATCACGGACGCAAGGGGTGACGATGCGACTGATCGCCCCTCGCGGGGGAATCGTCAAAGGGACCAGTTGTTTGGTGATGCTGGACGGAAACCGCAGCGTCAGTGTGATCGACGACGACGTCGCGCAACACTTGCAGCTGACCGTCCCGCGGGACAAACGCCGCGACGGCTATCCGAATTCACCGATGGGCGCGATCGCGCTGTTGCGTCAAACACTTGCCGACGCGGATTGGTACACGCGAGCCTGGCGGGCCTACACCGCCAAGGGCGAATTGCCGCGGCCGACACGCAACGACGACTTGGCCCGGATCGCCGACGACCGCGGCGATGGAACCTTCATCGTTGACGCACCGAACGAGCGAATGGCCTTGCGAGCCGACCAGATCGCCAGTGAGTTTTCGCTCGACGCCATCATTCGCGGCTCGGGACGCGAGTATCGCGATCTCGATGCGATCGCCGACACGGGGAGGGCGTTGCTGATTCCCGTCGACTTTCCCGATGCACCGAACGTCAGCTCCGAGGCGGCTGCCGATGACGTGACGTTGTTGCAGTTGATGCATTGGCACTTTGCGCCCGAAAACCCGGCGTTGCTGGCCGAGTCCGGCGTGACGTTTTGTTTGACCTCCGACGGACTGGATGACCCGAAGACGTTTCTGAAGAACATCCGCGCCGCGGTCGAGCGAGGCTTGCCCGCCGACGCGGCCCTGGCGGCCGTGACCACCACGCCGGCTCGAATGCTGGACGTTGATGCGATCGCTGGTCAAGTCCGCCCCGCAGCGCTCGCCAATCTGGTCGTGACCGATGGTGACTTGTTCGACAAAGACACCAACGTCTTGGAAACCTGGGTCGCCGGGAAACGCTTCCAGCATGACGCCGCCTCCGAGTCGCAGCCCGACGCGTTGATCGGTACCTGGAAAACGAAGCTTGCCGTCAGTGGCTCGAACATCCCGATTCGGTTGGAACTAAAACGGGAAAAGAAGAAGTGGTCGGGCGAGTTCGTCTCTGATCGCGGCGTAAAAAAGAAACCGAAACAGGCAAACTCGACGGACGGCGACGCGGACGACAATGCGGGCGAATCGGACAAACAGGACGACAACGTATCAGCCAAACTCAGCAAGATCGCCCGCGCCGTGGATCGTTTGACCGCGTGGGCGGATCTCGGCAAGGTCGACGATCGGATTCCCCAAGGACCGTCGCGGATCACGATCCTGAGCGTCGCTGAAGGAGAGGACTTGAACGTGTTTTCGACACTCACTCTGCCCGGCGGGGAGACGCAAACACTGCACTGGCAACGCGTGGCGCCAGAGCCGAAAGACAGCGCCGATTCGGATCTCGAAGCGGGACAAGCTCGCGAGGAGGACGAAACCGAGCAGGTTGCCGATTCTGTCCTCGATGAAATCGCCATCAATTATCCGCTCGGCGGTCTCGGCGTGACCGAACCCGTTCCGGTGGCCCCCGCCGTCCTGTTTCGCAGTGCGACGGTGTGGACGTGTGGCGACAATGGCGTGCTGGAGAACACCGATGTGCTGGTCGTTGCTGGCAAGATTGCATCGATCGGTCGGTCTCTGAAACCGCCGCCGGAGTGTGTCATCGTCGATGCTCGTGGCAAACACCTTTCGCCGGGGCTGATCGATTGCCACTCACACATGGCGACCGATGGCGGTGTCAACGAATCGGGACAGGCGGTCACGGCTGAAGTCCGCGTCGGTGACTTCATCGATAACAGCGACATCAACATTTATCGCCAGTTGGCCGGCGGGCTGACGACGTCGAACATTTTGCACGGTTCGGCCAACCCGATCGGCGGGCAGAATCAGGTGATCAAGCTGCGTTGGGGCGACGGCATGCAGGCGATGAAGTTTGCCGAAGCCCCGGCGGGCATCAAGTTTGCCTTGGGAGAAAACGTCAAACGCAGCAACCGCAGCGAGCCAGCGACGCGTTATCCGGCCAGCCGAATGGGCGTCGAGCAACTGTTTCGCGATCGTTTTTTGGCTGCGAAGGAATACGACGAACAATATCGGCGATTCCGTAACGGCACGCACAACGGGTTGCCGCCGCGGGTGGATTATGAACTCCAAGCGATCGCGGAAATCCTCCGCGGCGAGCGTTGGATCCATTGCCACAGTTATCGCCAAGACGAAATCGTCGCGCTGCTGGACTTGCTGGACACGTTTGATGTCACGATCGGAACGTTGCAGCATATTTTGGAAGGCTACAAAGTGGCCGATCGGATGAAGCAACACGGCGCGATGGCCTCGGCGTTCTCCGATTGGTGGGCGTACAAGTTCGAAGTCTACGATGCGATCCCCTACAACGGAGCGATCATGCACGACGTCGGGATCGTCGTTTCCTTCAACAGCGACGATCGCGAGCTGGCACGCCATCTGAACACCGAAGCCGCCAAGGCGGTCAAGTATGGAGGCGTGCCGCCCGAAGAGGCGTTGAAGTTTGTGACGCTCAATCCGGCCAAGCAGCTTCGAATCGACGACCATGTCGGTTCGATCGAACCCGGCAAAGACGCCGACCTGGTGCTTTGGAGCGGTCCGCCGCTGTCAACACTCGCGCGCTGTGAGCAGACTTGGGTGGACGGTCGAATGATGTTTTCACTGGAACAGGATCGCGAGCGGCGGCGGCGTGATGCCCGTTGGCGGTCACTGCTGATCGCAAAGATTCTGGACAAGGACTTTGGAACATCCGGCAAAGCCGACGAAGAGGTCGCCGAGGAGGATCGCTGGCTGCGGTATGACGAATTTTGCCATGGACACGACCACCAGGACGAACAAGACCAACACGCCGGACACAACCACTCGGAGGTGCGATGATGAGCATTCGAAGACGACGATCTAAAGAGCATCAAACGACCTTCCTTCGCTTCGCTCGACCCTCCTACCAGGTATCGCTAGCGAAACAAGTCGCACACATGATTACGGGCTCCCCTTGCCCCGTTTCGGGGAGAGGGGCCGGGGGTGAGGGGCCTTCCACCCAGGGGGCGGAAGCCGATTCCTTGCTTTCATCACGCTGCATGCCCCCTCATCCCCAGCCCTTCTCCCCCGCAAAGCCGGGGGAGAAGGGAGCCAGTTTGAGATATATCGATAGCAATACCGGCCAGGGGGCGATCCTCGGTAGAACGTTGAAATCCGGCGGGCTCCATCGTCTGGCGACTGTAGCCACCTTTGTTGTTTTCATTGCCTCACACGCCACCGCCCACGACCAAATCCCCGGCGTTCCGCAAACCCAGCCGATCGCCTTGGTTGGCGGGACGATTCATCGCGTCGATGCGAAACCGATCGAAAACGGTACGGTCATCTTTGACGGCGGAAAGATCATTGCGGTCGGCAAAAATGTTGCCTTGCCGAAAGAGTGCAAGCGGATCGACACCTCCGGCAAACAGATCTATCCCGGTTTGATGGAATCGTTGTCCAACATCGGCTTGGCGGAAGTCAATGCGGTGCGTTCGACGATCGATACCGACGAAGTGGGAAATGAAAACGGAAACCTCCGGCCCTGGGTCGCGGTCAACGCCGACAGCGAGTGGATCCCCGTCGCCCGCGCCGGTGGCGTCTTGCTGGCCTCGATCGCGCCCAAACGAGGGGGCATCCGCGGCCAATCGGGCGTGATCCAATTGGACGGTTGGACCTATAAAGACATGCTGCTGGAGGGTGACACCGGATTGGTCGTCGATTGGCGTGGATATGATTCGCGTAAAGGTGACGCGGTCGATCGGGCAAAAGACCGCGACGAGCGTTTGAAGGCGTTGTCGGATCGGTTGGAAACGGCGGCCCGTTATGCCATCGCCAGGCAGGCTCGTCCGGACAGCACGCCGACGGATTTGCGTTTGGAAGCGCTGGTGCCGGTGCTTGAAGGGGCCACACCGATGATCATCGACGCTGATTCGCGTCGCGAGATCGAAGCGGCGGTTTCGTTTTGTGTCTCGCGCGGTATCCGGCCGATCATTTATGGCGGGTATGACGCGCCGCTTTGTGCCCCGCTGCTGAAACAGTACGACGTGCCCGTGATCGTGCATGCAACCTATCGCTTGCCCTTGCGGCGTCACGATCCATACGACCATCCCTACACGTTGCCGCGGCGGTTACTGGACGCCGGGATCTCGTTCGCGATCGGCGGTTCGGGCGCCGGCAGCCCTGGCGGTGGTGCGGCGGCCAGAAATCTGCCGTACCACGCCGCGGTCGCGGCAGCGTACGGATTGCCGGCCGACCAAGCGGTCCGCGCGATCACACTCGCGCCGGCCGAGATCATGGGCGTGGCCGACCGCGTCGGTTCAATCACGGTCGGCAAAGATGCAACGCTGATCGTCGTCGACGGCGATGTGTTGCAGACCGAATCAAACGTCACTGCAGCCTACATCGCCGGTGCGGCAGTGGACCTGGGCAGCAAACACAAAACACTCGCCGACAAGTACCGCCGCAAGTACGAACAACCGTGATGCACGGTGGGACAGGCATCTTGCCTGTCATTGAGGGGGAAGGATGGCAGAATGATGCGGGGCAGAATGATGCGGCGGATGGCGGTACCAAGTCGAGAATTAAACCTGCCGACAGGAGGGTCGAGCGCAGCGAGGGGAGGGACGATTGGTGGTGTTTGAGTGCTTTCGAGCCACAACCAACCCTCCCCGCGTCGTCGCTCACTCCTCCGCGACCCTCCCAGAGGGAGGGTTAATTCGACTCAGCGATGAATCGCCCGCTTAACTTGATGCGTATGGGGTCGAGCGTAGCGAGGGGAGGGTCGATTGCATGTGACGAATTTGATCGTCGCGGAGGTCGCCAAGACGTTCGAAAGCTGCGAGCCCTCTCTGGCGTTTGCTCGCTGTGCAAACGCCGTCTCTCCCTGGGGGAGAAGATTTCTGTTGATTGCAGATCAGACAGGCTGGAAGCCTATCCCACTATTTGCGCCAGGGTTCTCGGGCGTTGGCGGTGACTTCGGCGTCGAGTGCTTCCATCCTTGAACGCATCGAAGCGACGAGTTCTGGTTTTTGATCGGCCAGATTCGTTTGCTCGCCGATGTCGTTGGATAGATCGAACAACAGGATTTCCGGCGGCGGAACCTTGGCGTTGGGACGGTTGCGTGGCGGGTTCTTCTTTTTGACCAACAGTTTCCAGTTGCCTTTTCGTAGCCCTTCGATCGCGCCTCGTGACGTGTAGTACAGGTACTCGTCACGCGGCGTTTGGTCCCAAGCTCCGGTCAACAGTCCCGAAACATCCATGCCGTCGATCTTTCGGTCTTTGGCAAGCGGTGAATCGGTGATCGCGGCGATGGTCGGCAGCAAGTCGATCGTGCCGACCAACTGATCGCACTCGGTGCCGGCGGGAATGCGTCCGGGACCCCACATCACGCACGGCACGCGTTGGCCGCCTTCGAACGTCGTGCCCTTGCCGGCTCGCAGCGGTCCGGCCGATCCGCCGTGGTTCTTGAACTGCAACCACGGGCCATTGTCGGACGTGTAGATCACATAGGTGTTGTCGGCCAAGTCCAGTTCGCGGATCGTGTTCATCACCCGTCCGACTTCGGCGTCGATGTGCTCGATCACACAGGTGTACGCGTTTTGCGGATCGGGGTCATAGGCGTCTTCGGGGACGTACAACGGGATGTGCGGCATCGAATGCGGCAGGTACAGAAAAAACGGTTGGTCCTTGTTTGCTTGGATGAATTCGACAGCCCGGTCAGTATAGCGTCGGGTGACGGTGCGTTGATCGACCGGCAGTTCGACGATCTTTTCATTTTCCATCAACGGCGTGTTCCAAAGCGTGACCGCGCTTTCCTGGTTCTTCCACAATTCGTCCGACGGAACTTTCGGCTTGCCCTTGTTGTCGGGATGGTTCATGTCGTTGGAGTACGGGATCCCGTAATACGTGTCGAAGCCGTTTTGCTGCGGCAGCGTTTCGGGGTGGTGCCCCAAGTGCCATTTGCCGAAGCATGCCGTGGCGTAGCCCTGTGCCTTCAGATGATCGGCGATCGTGTGCTCGGTCGGATTCAGGCCTTTGGTCGAAGCGGGGAACAAGACGTGCTGGTGCATGCCGACGCGTTTGGGGTAACAACCGGTCAGCAAGGCGGCTCGCGAGGGAGTGCAGACCGGCGAGGCGACCATGAAGTTGGTGAACTTGCGGCCTTCGGCGGCCATCCGGTCAATGTTCGGCGTTTTGATCTTGGTCGATCCGAAGCACCCCAGGTCACCATAGCCCTGGTCGTCGGCAAAGATGATCACGAAGTTCGGTTTGGCGTCAGCGGCGTCGAGGATACGAGGCAGGAATAGGGCAAGGCTGATCAGCACGAGGCGGATCGCGGTCGCTCGGGGCATGGTTCGCTCTGCAGTAGGCGGGAAGAAGGATGACAGGCACCTTGAATTCAGGGTGCAGGGGAGGGGCCTACTAGGATAGACGAAATCGAGGCCGCGATGTCAGCGCGTGGCGTGCCCCCAATGCCACCTACTTTCGATCACAAACTGAGCCGTCGGCGCTAGCCTCAGGCCTTGCAAGTCTCGAAAAGCAATCCAAGGCCCGCGGCTAGCGCCGTCGGCTCATCGAGTAGGAACCAGTCGGTGTAAGAGGGTGGCGGGCGGTGATGGTGGGGTGAACGCGGGCCGCTCGCTGACGCTTCCCGCTGGCAGGGGATCCGCGTGCGGGAGCGATCGTGTCACCAGATCTCGTTCATCGGGACCCGCACCTCGGGGGCGATCGTCGGGCACAGGGGATCGGCAGCGGGCAGCAATTGATAACCGCCGGATTGCAAGACCCACTGTTCGATCGCGTGTTCGAACGGATCGGCGATCCAGTATTCGGTCACCCCGACTCGCTGATAAAGATCCTTCTTTAGCTTTCGATCGTTGTCCGAGGTCGATGGCGAAATGATCTCAACGATCAGATCCGGTACCCCTTTGATCTTGGTCGGTGTGATCATTTGGGTTTTGGCGCTAAGAATCACCACCAGATCCGGCTGGACGATGTCGTGTGCGGTCAATTGAACGTCCGCGGGAGCATCGAACACGAGCCCTTTTCCCGCTAATTCAAACTGGGTGTAAAGCTGATGCTGCAGTCGCTTGGAGACCGTTTGATGGTAAGTGCTCGGAGCCGGGTTCACGTAGTGGTCTCCATCAATGATTTCGTGACGGCGGCCATCATCGGGAAAGCACACGTAATGTGCGTAGCCCAGCTTGCCGGGGGTTTCCGCTTGAAACGACATTCAGAGATTCCAACGGGTTGCGCTGTTGATCGGATGATCAACGATTTTACTCCCGTCCAGTGACGCTCGCAAACCATCCGAAGACAGATGCGAGCGTGGGAATGCCGTGACAGGCTGGAAGCCGATCCCTCGCTTAGTGCTCAGCGTCGGGGGATTCGACGGTGACGGCCATCACGATCGGCGCGGTGCTGTCGGGGCCTTTGACCAATTCGATCGTTTCGATCACGTCGTGCTTCTTGGGGACGACGGCCAGATAGCGGATCTGCTGGTTCCCCAGGGCGAACGCGAACTCGCTTTCGGGAACATCGACACGACGAATGTAGTCGGCAAAGTGGACTGCGTTGACCAGTTCATGGTCTTCGGCTTCACCATCGGCGTAGTGCAACCGTACGATCATCGACACGGTCTTGCTGCGGTCATAGGGGAAACTCCAGCCGCCCACACCGCTTAGCAAATGAATTGCCTTGGCCGGGCTGTTGCAGGGCAGCGAAACCGACTTGGGCATCTTGGGCGGCAGCGGGCCGCGGGGGCCGTGCAGCAAGATGATGTTCGGCTTGCTTGTACCTTGCGGGTCGGTCAACAGGAACGGAATGCCGTTGTGCGTTTTCGCTTTCCAATCGGAAAACACCATCCGGTCCGGGCCGTTGTCAGAATTGCTGAACAGTCCCTTCGTGCTGATGGCGGTGGCGTGACGATCCAGTGGCAGCGGGACGAACTGGCCACGCTGGGTCAGAAATTCCAGCAAGTCAGCCATCGCATCGATCGAAATTGATTTTTCGAATCCCTCGGGCATGATCGACTTGGTCGACATCCGCAGCTGGTCGATGTCTTCCCTCAGCACGCTCTTCTTCTTGCCTTCGGTATCAACAAGCTCGACGGCGGTCCGCGATTCCGACGCCAGCATGCCGGTCAGCACGATCCCATCGACGCTCAGCAGACTGTACGCCCGAAAGTTGCCTTCCACGTTTCGGCTGGGGTCCAAGATATGGGTCAGCAGTTCCTTTTTGGGGTGCACCGCCATCCCGGTCAGGTTCGGCCCGATCGCGACACCGATGTTTCCGTGGACGTGGCATTTGGAACAATGTTCTTTGAAGATCGCCAGCCCCTTATCCGCGTCGCCCGATTTTTCGGTAGCGACGAGATAGGTGTCCAAAACCTTTTGACGATCCGCGTCGGGCAACGAGCCACCTTGTTCGAACAGCTTTTGGGCCCGACGGCGAAGTTGCCGGTCGGGGTGGGCGGCGAGCGATTGTTTCTGGTCGAGCGCCAATTCGTCCAATGAGACGTCGCCCGATTCCGCAGCGTCCAACAAGGCGGCGGTCGAAGCCGGACGTTTCAGCAATTGAGAAAACGTCGCCTTTTTCAGTGCCGGCGTCATCGTGGCGAGTCGGTCGACCAATTCGATCCCGACCTCGTCCCAACGACTCTTTTCCAGCGCGGCGATGATCCCCAACGAAACCGCCGGCGGCGTTTGCGGCGTGACCTCGTCCAGCAAGTCCAGCACGACGTCCTCGTCGTCTTGCATGAACTCCACCAGTTGTGACGCGGCGGCGATTCGATCCGCCTCGGCCGCGTCCGAATCACGGACCGTTTCCATCATCCCGTCGGCGATCTGTTTGCCATAGCGCGAGAAACGTTTGCTGCCCCAGCGGGTAGCCAATCGAACCAACACGCCTTTGGAACCCGGTGAAATCCGATCGACCAGTTTCTCCAGGTCCGCCTCCGCTTCATCGCCGAGCACGACTTGCTGCTCCGGTTTCCAGCCCTTATTGAACCCTTGCAACACCGCTTCGACGACGGCGGGACTAGCCGCGTTTAATCCGGCCAGCAATTCGGCCGCATCCTCATTGTCGCCGCGCGCATGGTGTTCGCTGACAACGGTGATCATCTGGATGGCTTGATCGGACACGTCGCCGACGGTTGCCAGCGATTCTAAGAATGATGCGCTGTGGTTGGCCGCGGCGCTGGTCAATGCGTCGCGTGTCCAGCGATCGGCCATCAACGCGGGATTGGTCATCACAGCGGTCAGTGCCGGTGCGGCGCCGCCTACGGCTGGCAAATCCGACAGCGCGAGCAAGGCGGCGACACGCACATGCGCGTTTCGGTCGGCCAGCAGGTTGGCGTCCAAGATGGCTTGGACCGAATCGGCGGATTCGGGCAGCACGGCGACGGCGTTGCGGCGAACGCCGGCGGAAGGGTGCCGGAGTGCAGAAACTGCGGACTGATTCGCCGCGTCGTTGTCTCCGTCCAGTAAACCCAGCCCGTGCATCGTCCACAGTGCATGAATCGCGCCGACGTTCAGCCCGATTTCGTCGGTCTGTTTGTCAGCGACAAGTTCCATCAACGCATCGGCGACATCGGTTTGTCCCCGTTCGACCAGCAACCGTTGAGCGTGTTTTCGCACCAGCATGGTGGGGTGCGAAAGCGCGGCGACCAGCCCGGCGGCGTCGGCTTTGGACAAGTCCGGCACCGGGGCTCCGGCGGATCCGTCCGGGACGACCCGATAGATCCGGCCGTGCTTTTTGTCTCGTAATTCGGTTTCGTACGCTCGTCCCTTGCCGGTCTTGAATCCTTCCGGCGTCGGGTTGTGTTGGACGATGTAGTTGTACCAATCGATCACCCAAACCTGACCGTCCGGGCCGACTTCGGCCATGATCGGCGCGCTCCATTCGTCGTCGCTGGCAAGCAGATTAAATGGGCTGGTCGATTCGAAGTCGCTGCCCTGGCTGCGGAGCACGAAGCTGCCGACCAGGTGCCCGGTCGGCCCGTTGACGAAGGCGACGCGGTTCCAATATTCCTGCGGGTACTCGCGGGCCGTGTACAGTGCGTGGCCGGCACCTGCGGTGTATCCGCCGTGATGATCGACTTGACGCACCTTGTCGGTGATCGGTTGGAAATCATTCGTGTCGGCGATCGATTGCAGCGTCAGCGACGGCGTCCAACCGCGGACCCGTTCGTAATAGCGGTTGGCAATCGGCATGAACACACTCGGGCACCCGTTGGCCGTGGATCCGAAGATCAGGCCTTCTTCGCTGATCCCCAATCCCCAAGTGTTGTTGTTGGTCGATCGGATGAATTCGATCGCGCTGCCGTCGGGTCGCATGCGGAAAAAACCCATGCGGAATCGCTCTTTCTGGTCTCCGGCGACCGGCTGGGAATTGTTGTATCCCTGCATCGCCCAGATCCAATTGTCCAGGCCGTATTGAAAGTTGCTGACTCCGCCGTGGGTGTCGCCGAGTTCCCAGCCGGAAATCAGCACCCGGCGCTCGTCCGCCCGGTCGTCGCCGTCGGTGTCTTTCAGGTACAGCGTTTCGACGGCATTCTGGACGATCGCCCCGCCACGATGAAACGCGATGCTGGTCGGGATACTTAAGTCCTCGGCGAACACCGTGAACTTGTCGGCCTTGCCGTCGCCGTCGGTGTCTTCGCAAATCCGAATGCGGTCGCGTCCCTTGCCGGGCGGTTGAAGCTCGTTGGGGTAATCAACGGTCTCGGCGACCCACAGCCGGCCGCGTTCATCCCAGGCCATGCAAATCGGTTTGCCACCGAGTTGCGGCTCGGAAACAAACAGTTCGACGTGAAAGCCCTCGGGGACGACCAGATGCTGCATCGCCGCTTCCGGTTCGAGTGGTTTCTGCATCAGGTTCAGCGGTTTGCCTTGGGTGCCCCACTGAGCCGACGGGGTGTAATTGGGGATCTGGCCGCCGACGTCGACGTAGTCAAAACCTGGCGCGTCGCTGGCGATCTTCGTCATTCCCGGAACCGGAAAGGCTTGGTCGTCAAGAAACGTCCCGGCCGCCGAAGGGTCTTGTTTGGCCGCCCAGCGAATCCCCCGTTCGACCAGGTTCTGGAATCCGGGATTGGTCCAGGTCCGCGAGTCGTGCCCCCAAGCGGTGTAGAACACCCGGCCTTGTCCCTCGGTACGGATCCAAGTCCAAGGCTGGCGACCTTCCTCGTCGACGCGATACTCCAACACCGTGCGGTTCTTGTCGTTGTGCAAGTGATGCACGTAGGTTTCGTCCCAACTTTGAAATCCTCCGTATCCCTGCATCAATTCATGGTTCGGCTGGGCGACCTCGGCTCGAAACACGCCGGTGCCGTGACGCTGGAACTGGGCGCCCATCAAGGCGACGATTTCCGGCGCGTTGCGAAAGCAGTACGACGCACAGTGCAGCGGGACAAAGCCTCCGCCATCGCGGACATAATCTAAAATCGCGTCGGCCCGGTCCGCTGCGATCTCGTCGATGTTGGCGTAAACCGCCAGCACATCGTATTGGTCCAGCTTGGCCACCGTCAGGTCCGAGACCTGGTCGGTGTAGGTCAACTCGATCCCACGCGTCTGCAGCACCGGTTGGAGTTCGCGGAAGCGGACGCCAGGTTGGTGGGGGCCGTTGTCACCGAGGAACAGGACTTGGATGGGATCGTCGCAGCGTGCGTTGCCAGCCAAGAACATGGCGCCGGCGGCGACGAGACAAGCGAAAGACGTCAAAGTTTTCATGGGAGCGCCGGTCAAGCTGCTTAGCGATTCGCAGTGACGGTATCGAAAAAGGGGGGGGAACCGTGGGAGTACATTTAGTGTAGGCTTCGCCGCCGTCGAGGGTATGTGATATCGCGCAATGATTCTGCGATATTTTACACGCGCGAGGTGACGGATTTTCCGGATCACTGCGTCTCAAGCGGTGTGGGGGATTCAAGCCAGCACCGCAAAGTTGAGCGTTGGGGGCGCCAGGATTCGGGTTTTGGTCGCCGGCACCGCCCGCCACCTTCGACTACGATGACCGCTTTGTTGGACTGAAAGACAACACGCCACGGTGGGGCACGATGAAGATGAAACAACGTCAACAAGATGACTTGGGGCGCGATTGCAGCGGTCGCGGCATCGTGTTTTGGGTCGGGATGTTGTCGCTGGCGGTTGCGACCATGCATGCCCCCGCCGTCGCACAAGACGGCTCGCAGCAACGCGATTCCGTTGACCGGCCGGCCGATGAAGGGCAAGACGAAAAGCGATTGAAAAAGCGTGGACGAAGGAAAAGACACGGCAAGCGGCCCAAGCAGGCGACGACTGCGCCCGCCGAGACTCCGATCCGCTTGCAGCTAGACGGTGCGTTCCAGTTGGATCTCGGCTTCGGCAGCACGATCCACGGCAAGGGCAGCATCACGGTTCAACTGGATCGGGCCACCGCCGAGCGACTGGGCGATGAATCAGCCGAGCGGCTTGATGAGGGCGCAAGCGTTGCTGACGAGTTCCTAGGGGTGGTGACGCGGATGCCGGAGATGCTTCGGCAGACGGCGGCGATTTTAGAACTGCTTTCCAAACCCGAGACACAAGAAAACCTCCGCCAGGTCGAACAAGTGTTACGTCTGCTACCCGGTGGTACGGCAACGGACCAAACGCCCTGATTCGGATGATGCAACACCGCCTTCGTAGCGACGTTCGCCAGAGCGTGGAAGTCGGCCTGCGGAGCGTCAAACGCTTCGGGTGGACCACCTTCTGGCAAAGGTAGCTACGTCTGAATGGCGATCGACCGAAATTACAACGGGAAACTCAACCATGCAATTTGACATCACCAGCTTGATCGTGGGTGGATTGATCGGGGCGACCATCGGAGTCGCGTTGGCGGTTCCCAGGGTCGGCCGAATCCTGGCATGCGTGATTTCGGTGGCCCTGTTTGTCACCGGGGCCGGTTTTTTGATCTGGGCGATCTCGGCGATGATCCGCGGCGACGAGCTGCGTCCGCTGGATTGGCATCAGCTCTACATCGCCTCGCCGGCAGAAGCCCTGGGCGTCGGTGGAGGTCTATTGATCGGCGGGATCCTGGTCCTGGTGCTCGCTTTGTCGCTGGGCGGAAAGGGAACGACGCGCAGACTTTAGTGCCCTGTCAGCGTCAAATTATCGGGTGACCGATGCGTTCGGAGAGTCGCCGTGTTCTCCGAACTCGGCGTCCCCAAAAAGCGAAGCTTTGCCCGCGTCGACCTCGGAGAGGACGGTGACTATCCAGGCCAACCCGAACACGAAGCTGCGGTAGAGTACTCGCGCCTACTCGGTCAAGCGTCCAGGACCTCACTCAGCGACGTCGAGCTGTCGGCGAACCGGTCGGCTTCGATTCCAAACTGCTGAAGAATAGTGACGTAAAGGTCCGCTAGGCGGTAACGCGACTCGTCGAAGCGTTTGTGTGATCCATGGTCGAACCCCATCGCTTTGCCACCGGCAAGGATCAGCGGGTAGTTGACGGATTGGTGGGTGCGACTGGTGCTGCACCCGTACAAGACGCAACTGTGATCAAGCAACGAGCCTTGCTGGAACGGATCGGAGGTCGATCGAAGACGCTCAAGGAAGTACGCGAACTGAGTCGTCAGGAATTGATCGTACCGTGCCCAGTTCTCGTAACCGTTTTCTTTGCCGGTTCCATGGCTGAGTGAGTGGTGTCCCGGCAGCCCGATCGCACTGGGAAAACGGTCGCCGATGCCTTTGGCGTCTTCGCTGGTGATCTGGTAGGTGATCGATCGGGTAGAATCGGTGAGAAACGCGACGTACATCAGATCGTAGATCACGCGGATGTACTCCTCGACGTCATCGCGCGGTGTGGCGGAAAGTTCAAAATCAGCCGGATCGATGTTTGGCCGTTGGATGTCTAACCATCGGTCGGAGCTTGTCAATCGCTTTTCAATTTCCCGGACGGATGTGGTGTACTCATCAAGGCGTTGGCGGTCGGCCGCAGATAATCCTTGACTGAGCGTTGCCGTCTCCTCCAAGACGTTGTCGAGGATGCTTTGATCTCGACCGAATTGTCGGCGTTGTTCGGCGAGCGTCTGTTCCTGGACGCCGAACAAACGGTTAAAGATGGCGCGGGGCTTGGAAAGACTCGGGATCGGACGCCCTGATGCGGAGAACGAAAGCGTTTGTGTGCGGCCGGGCGTTCCTACTCCACCGTCACTCGATAGCGTCAACGAAGGAAAACGGGTTTGAGTTCCCAGGTATTTGGCGATCAACTGGTCCAATGAAACACTGTTGGTGTACTCGCGCGACGAATCGGCTCCTGTCAAAAAGCTATCGGCGGTGATATGAGCGATCGACATTCGCATCGCGGGATGGGAAAGCCCGGACAGAATCGTCAGCTCGTCGCGAAGTTTTTTCAAGGGCTCCAGCGGGCGCGTCAGAATGTAGTCGCGGCCCACGCTGTGGGGAAACCAGTGCCAGTCGTCATGGGCTGGATGCCCCGCCGGCGGCAGACTGACTCCATTGGGGAAAAAGATGCAACAAAACCGTTTCGGCGACCGGCGTTGGGTTCCCGGGCTTGCGGATGCCGGTTCCGCTGCTCGCACTTCATGAATGAACGGGATGTCACGCAACGATGCCAACACAGGGAGCGCGATCGTATACCCGGCCGCACGCAGGACCCGGCGTCGTGACAAGCTGGGTTTTGATGTTCGCATTGCTGGTCTTCCAGAAAGTTTATTGCATCCGAAAAAGTTCACTGTCGACGATCGCCAGCACCAGTCCACGCAACGTGTGGCCTGATGCTTTGAAATCCTTTCGGATCGCGTCGATGGCTTGCCGATCGGAAATATCGGGTGAACGTCCCAACGTATACGTTAACAAGTGATGGACCAATGCGTCCGTCAATTGCTCGCTTCGTTGTTGTCGCAGGTACTGTTTCAACGCAACGATGTTCTCGATTCGCTGGCCATCGGGAAGCTCTGTTGCCGAATCAACGATCCGCTGTACCGGCTTGCCGCCCTGCAGCGTTTCCCTCTCGTTTCGCCAACGACCGGTCGCATCAAAGTTTTCAAAGGGGATGCCCCACGGATCGATCTTTGCGTGGCAATTGCGACAGGTTCCCGGTTCTCGATGGCGTTGGATCTTCTCTTTCAGCGACAGGCCTTGTAAATCGGGATCGTCGGCTTCGATTGCGGGAACGTTGGGCGGCGGTGGGGGCGGCGGTGAATGGAGCATCCGGTCCAGCAACCAAACGCCGCGACGGATCGCGTGAGAATCAACACCGTCGGAGTTGAGGGTCAGCACGCTCGCTTGCGTCAGCAATCCGCCTCGCACGGAATCCTGCGGCAGCGTGACCCTTCGCATCTCGCCCGTCGTCAGGGTCGACAGTCCGTAGTGTTCGGCCAACCGATCGTTCACGATCGCATAATCGGAATCGATCAGATCCAGCGCATTCGAATCGCTCTGAAACACCTCAACGAAATACTCAATCGTTTCTCGGATCGACGCTACGGCAAAGTCATCGTCATACGTAGGATAGGTTCGACGATCGACGGCAATGTTGTGGTACCTCTCCAGACGCAACCACTGGCGACAAAAGCTTTCCAGAAATCGGCGAGACCGGGGATCGGCGAGCATCCGTTCCGCTTCATCGTGGAACACGTCGGGCTGCATCAACGAGCCGTCGTTGGCGAGATTCATCAAGCGATCATCTGGAGGCGACAGCCACAACAGGTAGGACAATCGCGACGCCAATTGATACGGGCTGGGCAATCCGGATTGCCGCCCGGTTTGAGACGGAGAACCGATTTCCAAAAACAAAAACGCCGGTGAAATGAGGGTCGCCGCCATGGTCTCGCGGACGCTGTCGTCAAACGAATAGCCCTGCGTCCGCAAGGAGCGGAACAGTTTCAGCTTTTGTGCCACTTCGTCGGCAGTCACCGGCCGGCGGTAAGCTTGACGCATGAACTCGGCGAGCGGTTGCTCTGCGATCGTGGCTTCGTCTTGGTTTGCGGCAACGCCGGGAATCTGCCAACGATAGGAAGGTTTCGATTCGGAATGGCCCGGAAACATCTCGATTTCCATGCAATCGAGCATCAGAAAGTTGACGCCGTCTTGATCCATCGTTCGGATCGCATCGGCGATCCGTTGAGAGCCGATTTCGGGATTGGCATAGCCTCCGCGGCCGAGCGCAAAGACGGCGTGAGGGTCACTCGAGACGTTGGAAATGAAAATCTGGTCCATGTCGAACACGCTTAGCCGATCAAACGTCTCCTCCTGACGCTGCGGACCTTTGGTCGGCACATCTTCCAGGCGAATTCGGAATTCGTAAACTGCCGGGGCGTCACGCGGTGCGGTGACATCCGTCTCGCCGAGCAACCGTTTGTCAATCGAACAACCGTCGCCGAGCGTGATTCCAGCCTCGACGCGCATGCGGGGGAACCGACCGTTGCGGTCAGCGGCTCCGGCGGCCCGCACGCGGACGACCATTTCGCCGGTCGGCAGCCGGCGGGGAATCGCGACGTACTGTTGATTCAATTTGGGAATCGCTGCACGCAGTTTTTCATCGTCCGAATGGGCGCCCGGCCGCTTCGGTCCCAACGGGTCAACGTACGCTGGCGTCTGAGCAAGATTTCGTTCGCGGCGTGCCAGCATGGTTTCTCGATCAATTGCCACGGGCGCACGCTTGCGAGTTCCGTAGCGATCACCGGTTGCATAATACAGGTCCTCAAATTCGATGTGGTATCGGATCACATCGTCTTCGATCGGCCCAGATCGCACATAACGCTGGACCGCGCGGCGGGCGCTGTCCAAATAGGCCTCGACCTGAAGGGACGACAGACCAAGCTGAGAGCGGGCGTTTCGATAGCCCGATTCAGAGATCGGATCCGCCGGAAGCAGGTCAGCGAACTCGGCGTCAACGTCAAAAAGTGCCTTGAGTGTGAAGTTGTACTCTTCAGTCGTCAGACGCCGATGCGGGGCTGGCTCGGGCGAGTGTTTCGCGACCTCCAGGAGCCGGTTCCGGAGCAGGCGGAGCAACTGCCGTCGCGACGAAATCGCCAGAGGCTCGGCGTCCTCGGGCGGCATCTGACCGCTGTCGACTGCGTTGTACACCCTCGCCAACAACTTCCCCACAGCAGAGTGTTCAGTCGAGTCAGGCGCGAGCGAAAAATCCAGATTGTCCAATCGAAGATTGGCTTCCGGGGCGTCAGCGCCGTGGCACTGCTGGCAATGGTGTTCCAGTAGACTGCCAAGTGTGTCATCGGCGACCGATCGCAAGCTTGGCGCTAACGTCAACGCGGTCAACAGCACAGCACGAACCATGGTGAGATCTCTGCAAAACCACCGATCCATGAGAACTCGCTCGCCGGGAGTGTTTCTATTTCTGGGACGATCGCCACGCAAGGACAATCAGTTTCCGCTCGCGATTATCTTACCACGCACGACGCGGAAACTCACAAACCGACCGGCGCGACCGTGTGATGCTAGATTTTGCCGTTGTTTCAGCCAGTAATTGTGGCAGAAAACTCTGCCTGTCATTTGTTCGGGGATTCTGACCCTGGCTTACAAGCGGTTCATCATTCTGCCCCGAATCATTCTGCCCTCCCGCTGCCGAGGTTCACCGAATCGACAGGACAAGACAGCTGGGGGGGAGAGGTAGGAAAATTTTGGAGGTAGGAAAATTGGCGGAATCGCACCTCTAGTGCATTTCATTATTTCCTTACCTCCATCATCTTCTTACCCGCTTTCCGCACCGTCCCGGCGATTGCCCAGGTTTTGATGCAGCGTTAGATCGATACTGTACGATTGAAATCACGACGAGCAATTCGATCAAAGTGAATCCGAGCCGGTGGCAATTTCGACGCCCGACATTCGACTGTAGCCCCATTACATTTCACTCCTACGCCTTGGATCGGGATCGAATCTTCCGACCGACAAAGAACAAGCAAGTGGCAACCACGACGACGCCGAGTAACGTTGCACGAATCGGAAGACTGGATCGCTGGATATGATCGGGCAAATTCCAGTATTCGAGTGAAGCCTTCTGCTTCACCTCGTCTTCGCTGACCAAGCTGACTTCCGAGATGTCCACTTCAAACACCGCGCGGTCACCGCGTTTCCAATTGCCATCAAGACTTCCAGCGACGACATAGTTTCGGGGCACCCAAACGCCCGACAGCCACACATACTTGCTCATCAGAATGTGGTCGACATTCCTCATCCCCATGTTTTTCGGGTAGTCGGCGTTCACCCAAATCAACTTGCGATCCACACGTGTAGGCAACCAGTCCGAGTCTTTTTCAAAGACGACGGTCATGCCCTCTGATTCCAGGTCCGGATCACCGATGTCGCGCGCCGTTTCATTGAGCGGTGTGAACTGTACCTTGATCACGCCCGGCGATCGCGAAAGGATCTCCGATTCGAAAAGATTGTTGAGCGTTGTGTCCTTGAGTCCCTCGGCAACCGGATAATTCGAAAGGCGGGCAAAGCCGAAGTCTTTGGCACGTTTGCTAGGCGGGTGGGATTCTCTCACGCGCCAGGTCGACTGTATACTCGGTCGAGTTGGCTTCCTTCGGTGGGAACATACTCTCCGTGGGTGACCAGATAATCTGGCGGTGCCGCATAGACTTCCATCTGCTTATGATCGATGCCTTGATCCTGCATCTGGATTGCCTTGCGGGTCATCACCAGTTTTAGCGGTGGCAAGTTCAGTCGCCCCTGCTGATTCTCGACCCAGCGATCCCACAACATTTCGGCAGTGATGGACTCGGCGGGCACGTCCTTGAGCGTCTGGGCATTTCCGCGGGGGACGCAGGCAAGAACCAGCAGAGCACAAAGCACGATTCGAGGTGACACGTCAAATGTCAGTAGGCGGATTCGCATGGTGTTTGATTGCGTGGCGGGATCAAGCTGGACGACACATCGCGTGGGCGGAGTGTTTTGCTGCAACAGGGGAGTCACCACCGACGTTGTCCAATACCGAGATCCGGCGAACCGCCGTACCCCGAACGATGCAACACCAATCGAGCCCCTTGCCAAGCATGGAGTATAACGCGCCCCCCCGCCGGATCAAGTGAAGTCATCAGCTCAATCGCCAAGGAAAATTTGCGGAAATTGATTCGGCGCCACTGGAACGACTAAGACAACAAGAACCGATCGGTTGGGCCGGGTATTCGATTCGAATCTTTTCAGCGGCGCAGATCGAACGAGCCTTGTTGGATCGGACCGTTGTACAGTCACTTTGCGACCGACCAGATTCGGAGGTTGCCGCCGACGTCGCCGGTGACCATCCAGCGGGCGTCGTCGCTGAGCGCCAGATCACGAATGCTTACCGGATGACCGCTTTCGACGATCGCCCCGGAACGGCCGGTCACCAGATTGGAAAACGCGATCTGCTGGTCATGGCCGACGGTGATGACTCGCTGGCCGGAAGCTGAAAACGCGAGCGAGCTGATCGGGCCGGTGTGCACCTCGATGGTGCTGGCGACGGCCGACAGGTCACTCGGGTAAAGATGCACCGTTCCGCGGGCGTCACCGATCGCGATCTGGGACGAATCGCCGGACCATGTGACGCAGTGCAATGATTTGCCGAGTTCAACGCGCGCGAGTTCGGTTTGTCCGTCCACGTCGATCAGCGTGGCAACGCCGTTGGCTGACACAGCCACAACGCGCCGCCGGTCGCCTGATAATCGCAATCCGCGAACGACGCCGCCCAGGGCCACGACCCCGGTGCTGGCGTCGGCTTTGGTCAGGTCCCAATGCCGCACGCCACCGTCGAATCCACCCGTCCAGGCGCTCAAGCCGTCCGCGGCCAGTTCAATTTGAGCGATCGACTTGTCGCTCGCGGTGCCGTGCAAGCGAATTTCGCCGGTGTCGGATTCCCACACCAAGATCCGCCCGTCGCTGGTGCCGAAGCCGATCCGCTTCGGGTCTGGCGAACACGCCACGCAGGTCAGAGTCTCCGGCAGGGAGTGATTGCCGGGTGGAGAATCGGTTTCGCCGGGGATCATTCGCAGCGTTCGGCCGGAACCCCGGTGGATTAGGCTGGCCGGCCCTTTCGCATGACAGACCACGATGGACTGATCGACGAGTGCCAGATCCGTGATCGCCCCACGGGCGGATAGAACGACATCGGGCCGGATGCCGTCGACGTTGATCGAGACGACGACGCCATCACCGCCGCCGAGCAACAGTCGATTGGAACCCCGGGCGATGGCAAAGTGCCCGACGCCCTGAATGTAGTGATGGCGCTCTCGGACGGCCAACTCTGGTAGCCGCCAAACGCCCAACTGGCCGAACAGATTGCTCGTGACGACAGCGTCTTTTTCGTCCCAGAATTCGATGTCCATGATGGGACCATGCCTGGTCAGGACCCGCTGAACAGATTCGGGATCATCGACGGTTCCGATCATGAACCGGTTGTCATGCGTCCCCGCGGCAAATCGCGTGGCGTCGGCGCTGGTGTCCAGCGACAGAATCGGAAACGCGTGTTTCGCGATCTCTTCGCAACGCCCCGTCGGAAGGTCACAGCGGATGATTCGCCCGCTTTCATCGCCGGTCAGGATTCCCTCGCGGCCCAGGAAATCGGCGGCAAGGATGGTAGAGGTTGTGACCGAGTGGGCAACGTCCTTGGCTCCGGAATCGGACGTCCAGACAACAACCTTTCCGTTTTCACCGGCCGACAACAGTTTCGAACCGTCGTCGGAAAAGCGGATCACTTCCAGCGGCGATCCGTGGTTCAGGGTTCGCATCGGCGTTGTCGCGGCGCCGATCGTTTTCAAATAGACCCGCCCCAGCTCTCCGCCCCAGGCCAAGCGATGGCTGGATTTGGCGAAATCAACACAGCGGAGTTGTTTTCCTTTTTCGCGGAAACGATATACGATTCGTTTGGTTTCGGTGTCCCACACCAACAGCGTCCGCAGTCCCGTCGCGGCGATCAGCCGCTGGTCGTCGGAGATCGCGATGTCGGTGATCATTTCGATGTGACGCAGGATCTCTACGTAGCGGCTTTCGATGTTTCGCAGCAGGTGAAACTCCACGTCACCGAGTGGACGCAGCACGCTGAGCGATCGCTGTGCCAGACGATGATCACCGGCCGTCATCGATTGGAACGCCAACTTCGATTCGGCATCGTGCAGCATCTGTTTGGAATAGGCGACCTCCTCCTTGAGTTCTTCTCGCGATTGTTCGACTTCTATCCTGGCGATCACTTCCTGGCGCCGATTGTGCTCGGCGCGGCGCCATTGCCATGTCACCCCGGCCAACCCGATTGCGATCGCGGCAATCAATCCGGCCACACTTGCGGTCGTGCCGGGATAGCGGCGGCAGCGTCGAATGAAGTGCTCAAACCCTGACACGGGCCGCGCCAGGATCGGTTCACCGTTGAGGATCCGTTGTAGATCGTCGGCCAGATCCGCAGCAGTCTGATAACGCCGATCGGGGTCTTTTTCCAAACACTTCAAGCAGACGGTTTCCAAGTCCAGGGGGACGCTTTGATTGAGCATCCGCGGGGGCTGTGGATCGGTGTGGATCACATGGTGGATCAACATCCGCGAACTGCCGCGAAACGGTTTTTCGCCCGTCGCCAGTTCGTACAGGATCACGCCCAGGGAATAAATGTCGCTGCGGCGGTCCGCATCGCGCGAGTGCCCTGCGGCTTGTTCGGGCGACATGTAGGCCGGCGTGCCGATGATCGAACTTTCGTTGGAAATCGTCTCGTCGCTGTCGCTGTGTTTGGCGATGCCGAAATCATTGACGTATGGGTTTTCATCCTGGTCCAACAGGATGTTGCCGGGTTTCAGATCACGATGAATGATTCCCTTGCCGTGGGCATAGTCGACCGCCCGGGCGATCGACACCATGATCTCCGCGGTCCACGTGTGATTGGCCGGCCCCGACGTGAGACACTCCTTCAGCGTCACCCCGTCGATCAGTTGCGAGATGATGTACGGTTTGCCGTCCAGGTCGGCCACATCGTAGATCGAAACGATGTTGGGATGATCCAGTGCGGCGGCCGCGCGGCCCTCGTGAATGACGCGTTTGTATTGGCCATCGCGTCCGTCCGAAGAACGTGGCAGCGCGGCTTTGATCGCGACCAATCGTTCCAACCGCACGTCTTCGGCTTTGTAGACGGTCCCGAACCCTCCCGAACCGAGCTTGCTGAGGATGCGGAAGTTGCCCAGCACATGGTCGCCGTCCGCGTTGAGTGTGATGGTTTCTCCGAGCAGCGAATCACTGGCGTGGCTGAGCGTCTCCTGTTGCTGGTCGACATTGCGATGCGTCTGCTTGGTCAGATCAACAAAATCTTCGCTGCTGGAGGGCAGTTCGCTGTCGTGCAAGAAAGTCGATTGACCCTCGACCTCCGGATCGCCGGGATCGCCGGGATCGCCGGGATCGTCGTCGTGGCTCGGTTTAGCTGGCATGGCGGGTTACAGCGGTGGGAGCGGGCATTAGTGCGGAGACGATTCAGTGTAGCCGAATCGATCCCGCAATTCGCCCAAGATGCTTTCGGCGATTTCTCGTACCTGGCGGGTAAAATGCGGCGAATCCCGCCAGACGCCCGGACGGCCGTGGCGGCGAAATGCTCCCGGTCCGGTGTCTTTGTGACGGTCAAAACGAAACCGATCCACCACGCGATCGATTGCATCCACGTTGGCTGGCGTCCCCAAGAAGGAAGCGATCCGAACCAGTTCACCTGCCGTGTCATCGATCATCGATTCGTACCGGACCCGAAGCTTTTGAGAGGGCTCGAATGCGTCAAAGGCGTCGGCCGCGCGGCCGAACGCACCGGCGATGTGCGCCGCCAAATGTTTCGGGTCGCTGGACGCCCGGTCATGGGACGCTCGATTCCAACTGCCGGGCTGACGCATGTCGATGTAGGAGTCCAGGACGTCGAACGGATCGCGGACCAGAAACAACATTCGGCTAAGCGGAAACAGTTCCTCGACCATCGCAAACAATTCAGGCGTGTTGACCTCTTTGACAACTAACGTCTCAACGCCAAACCCCGGATAGCGTTCTCTTGCAACTTCATAGAACGCTGCCCGGATCGCACGCAAGCCGGCTTTCCCGTTGCCATCAAAGAAGAAGGCGGTGGGGCGTTTGCGTTCGTCCGGCCGGTCGGCCAGGTGTTGAACCAAACGGCCGAAATAGGGTTCGTGCCAACCTCGCATCTCGGGCAACGCGTCAAGCATCTCGCACAACCACGTCGATCCGGTTCGACCGCAACCGATCAGCCACGCCAAACGCTCTTCGGCAATTCGACCGGGTTGGATCGTGGCTCCCGATTCGTCAGGACTGTCGGCCGCATCGGGCGTGGCGGAGGTCACGCGAAGAGTCGTCTGCCTTGCCCGCTGGCGCGCCAATAACTTAAGCAGGGTTTCGCTGCGGTGGCGGTACAAGTGTGCCTGGTCGGTGATCGCTTTGGCTTGTGCGACACGGCTGCGACGGTCGGCATCATTGGCGAGCGCTCGATCGACTTGTTGACACAATTCATCGGCGTCGTCGAAGTGATAGACCGAATCGCCGAAGATTCGAGTCACCTCGTCGCGTCGCACCCCGGTCAACAACGCGGGGCCACCGAGCGCGGTGACTTCGAACACGCGAGGGCTGGGTGAGACCGCTTGGTCGGCCGCACGGAACAGGTTCAGCACCAATCTGCTGGCCGCGTACATCCGCCACTTCGCGTCGGGCCGGACCGTTCCGGAGGAAAAATCGACCGCTGGAATCCGTTTGAACTGTGTCGTATCGGCGGGAAAGTTGCCGGCCATGCGAAACCGCAGTCCGCGGCGCTCGCAATGTTCGGCAAGTTTCAACATCGTCGCCACTCGGTCTTCGAACAGCGTGCCGATAAAAACGATATCGCTTTCGGGGTCTTGCCCGACCAGTGAAGAAATTTCCGGCGCCGCTAATGTGGCGGTGGGCAGGTAGGCCTCGGCGTCGGGCTTTTGGTACAGCTCGTTGGTACAAACCAGATGGTACAGCCGCTGTGTGTCGGCGATCGGGCAATACGGGT
Organism: Stieleria mannarensis; assembly: GCF_014154935.1. Classification (GTDB taxonomy): domain Bacteria; phylum Planctomycetota; class Planctomycetia; order Pirellulales; family Pirellulaceae; genus Stieleria; species Stieleria mannarensis. Next base: position 141,052 of record NZ_JACEHH010000005.1, on the reverse strand, counting down.
CGTCGGTCTTGATGACGGCGGTCAGGATGTTCGAATCGCGCAGCGTCGCCGGCACCCATGCCCGCTCGCCGCTGAAGTGCATGCCGTCGATGAACACGACCGCATCGACGCCGTTGCGAACGTCATGGGCTTTGCCAATGATGTCGTTGCCGACCGCTTCGTGGCTGAGCACGCGCAGCATCGAGAACGTCGCGTAGGGAATCACGTTCACGCCGCATTGGGCCAGCCCCGCGCGGTAGCCTTCCCAAACATCACGGGTCGAGAAACCGGCCGAGCCGGCGACCAGCAAAACGGTCTTGGGTGTCATCTAGATGCCGTACGCGTATTCCGCACCCGGCGGCGGGCTGCCAAAGCTCTGCTGGGCCGCCGCATTGGCCGAACGGGCATCGACCGTGCCGTCGACCGTCTCGCTGAAATCGTCCATCACGCGATCCGGTTCCGTCTCGGGGCCTTGCTCCGGCGGCTGACCGGTCTCTTCGTCAGGTGTCTTCATGATATTTCCTCGGATTCATCATCGGGTGCCTCAGCCGAGTCGCCCAGCGTCCAGAGAGAATGATAGGGGGGATCGATGGCGCCTGTCTCGCCAAGCGGTACCGCTTGGGCGGCTGGGTTTTCGGCAACCCAGACTCCGGGCGCACGGCACACCATCACAACCGACGTTCGGTTCTTGTGGTCTTCCGTTCGGGTCGCTTCGATAGAAACCACCCGTTTGACGACCGGGGCGTCGACGACTCCGTTGGTCGGCCTGCCCCCGACCATTTGCACCGGATCAAGTTTCTGAGACTCTCTGATTTGAATCGCGTCACGGCCCTGGCAGGAGATTTTCAGCGTCCCACCATCGACGGTTGGGTTGACCGCGAAAAAGTACTCCAGACCGACGTTCGCCCGAGTGGCCCGAGGCAATGTCAGATTCGTCATCGCATCTGCGTTGACAAAACATTCAAACGCATCTGCGCGCGTCAAGGTTTTCGTGGAAACCGCCTCCGTGCTGAGTGTCGTCAGCGTGGTCACAACGCGAATCCGCGAGCGGACGTCGCCGCGTGAGAGGGCGGCAAATTCGATGTGATCGGCGCCCAACGCGGCTCGGCCAAATTGGAAACGCCGCATCCGCAAGTTGAAGTTGCACATGTTCTGGATCGGGGTGACCGAGACACTCGAGATGAACGTCGCGGCGTTGGGTTTGACGCCGATCAGGTTCGCGCCCCTGGGAACGACGCGGATGACCGTTCGCGTCAGATCTTCCCCCACGCCGACAACGGTCTGCCGCAACCGCTGGCCTCCCCGGTAGTCCGTCGCTAACAACAAGTCACAGGTGGTCGTTGCGGTGCCCTTGATTGGTATGCTCATGCTGCGTCCCCTTGGCTGATTCGATGCTGGTCCACTCTGGAGAGTGGATTAGTCTAGCGTTCGGGGGGTGTGCGATCAAGTCGTCCGGTGAAATGGGACTGATCGAACGTCCATCATGTGGCAGGCCTCCGTAGTGGACGAGGCGAGGAGTCCTTGCAGTTGGCAACCAAGCTGCAGCGGACGATTAATTCCCCAGCGGCAGATAGGCGTAGCCGTCGGATTGAAGATTGACGACGGCGGTCAGCGCGGAGACGGCGGTATCGATGAAGGCAGCGACGTCGTCGGGAGCGGATCCCTTGGAGATCAACGACTGGCCGCAGACATACAGTTCGACCCCCGATTCATGCAGCTGGTGCAACAAATCCAAGTTGGGATTCGATTTCACGTCGAAGGCGTCCGCATAGGCATCGGGATTGAGCACCGCGAGCGTCGCGTCGCCATGAAACACGACGGCGATTTTCACATCGGCCGGTTCCGCGCCGGCTCCGGCATAGATGTTAACGTACTTGGCCACCTTTTCGATCGCCCCATTCAACTTGCCCGGATCACCGCCACGCGTCACATCGACCAGCAACTTGGTTCCCGAACGCGGCTGATGCGCCGCCTGGGGCAGCCGGACGACCGATCCATGCCCTTGGATCGACGGATAGGCCGGCGTTGCTTTGGCGACCTTCCCCTGTCCGGTGCCGCCTTGAGCCAACAAGGGTTCGGCGATGATGAACGAAAGGGCGACGGTGAAGACCAGAAGTGCAGCTCGTTTCATGGGGGGCTCTGGGGGAGAAGGGAGGTTGCGAAGAGGGAAGGGGTCAGGCGTTTCCGTGTTGGTAGCGACACCATAGCGTGTATCCGCCGCTAAGGTTGACCACGTCGAAGCCGTGTTGCAACAGGACGCGGGTTGCCAAATAGCCGCGTTGGCCGACTTTGCAGTAGGCGGCGATCGGGCGGTCGCGGGGGAGCTGGCCGAGACGTTCGCGCAGTTGTTCGATCGGAATGTTGGTGGCATCGGGCACGTGCCCGGCGGCGAATTCACTCTCGCTGCGCACGTCCAACAGGAAGGGGGATTCGCGCGAATCGTCGTGCAACCAATCGACGAGTGAATCGACGTGAAGGATCGGTTGGTCGCCGCGGAGCACTCCGGCGGCGACGAAGCCGGCCATGTTGATCGGATCCTTGGCGTGCCCGAATTGGGGCGCGTAACAAAGCTCGGATTCCTCCAAGTCGTACACCGTCATGTCGGCTTGGATCGCCATGGCGATGATGTCGATGCGTTTCTCGACACCCTTTCCGCCGACGCATTGGGCGCCCAGGATCGCGCCGTCATCGGGATCAAACAACAGCTTCAACGTCATGCCCTCGGCACCGGGATAGTATCCGGCATGATCGGTCGGATGGATGTAGATTTTTTCGTATCGCGAACCGTCACGCAGCAACGCCTTTTCACTCTGTCCGGTCATCGCAGCGACCTTGCCGAACACGCCGACCACCGCGGTGCCCTGGGTGCCGCGATAGGTCGATGGGCGATCAAAGATGTGGTCGGCCGCGATCCTGCCTTGCCGATTCGCGGGACCGGCGAGGGGGATTTGGGCGGGCATTTTGGTGACGAAGTCGGAAACCTGGGTCACGTCGCCGACGGCATAGATGTCGGGATCGTCGGTTTGCATGTGATCGTTGACCACAATGCCCCCGCGTGGCCCGCAAGCGAGCCCGGCCTGGCTGGCGAGTCCACTTTCCGGCCGGACGCCGACGCAAACCACGGCAAAATCCGCATGCAAGGACGCGCCCGACTGCAATCCGATCTCAATCCCGTCGGGCGAATCGATGAACCGCTGGGCCGCTTCGCTCAAATGGACTTGGACGCCCTGATCACGAACGTGGGATTCCAACGGCGCGATCATCTCGCGATCCCAAGGCGACAGCAGTTGATTGTCCAGTTCGATGATCGTTGTCTCGATGCCGCGGCGCACCAAGTTCTCCGCGACTTCGATGCCGATGAAGCCTGCGCCGACGACGACGGCGCGCGTGGCTCCCCCGATCGCGTGCTCACGCATCGCGTCGGCATCGGCCAGATCCCGCAACTTCAACACCCGTGGACCGTCGATGCCTTCGATCGGTGGTCGAACCGGAGACGCCCCGGTCGCGAGGATCAGCTTGTCGTAAGACTCGGTGTACTCGTTGCCCGATTCCAGGTCACGCACCCGCACCCGCTTTTCGCCGCGTTGCAGCTCGATGGCTACCGACCGCGTGCGGATGTCCAACCGATGTCGCTGACGCAGCATTTCGATCGGCGCGACCAGCAGCTTGTCGCGGGACTGGATCTCTCCGCCGACGTAATAGGGCATGCCGCAATTGGCGAACGAAGGGTGATCGCCGCGCTCGAGCACAACGATCTGGGCTTGGTCGGACAGACGTCGGGCGCGGGCGGCCGCCGAGGCGCCTCCGGCAACGCCGCCGATGATGACGATCTTCATGGTTGGGGTTCCGTCGACGGTGAAGAACGAAGAAGCGAAACATCGCGAGTCGACGATGCGTTTCGGGAAAAAAGGGGCCGCTAGCGCCGCTTGCCAGTCGGTTCCAAGAAACGCCCTTCGACACAGGCCATCAATTGTTCCAAGTGCGGTTCGGCGACTTGATAATACACCCGCCGTCCCTCACGTTCACTGTTGAGGAACCCGCAGCGTTTGAGCAACCGCAGGTGTTCCGACGCGACGTTGTCGGGGATCTCGCAATCCTCGGCCAATTCGCCCACGGTGTAGCGACCGTGGAGCAACAGCTGGACGATCCGCAACCGGACCGGGTGGGCGAGTGTTTTCAGGCACTCGGCGGCGTCAGCGAATGCTTGAACGCTGCCGTGGGGTTTGGTCGAACGGTTCGACGTCGATTTGCTGGGCATGACATTTCCTCTGCGGTCGTTGCCTATCATATGTCGCAAGATCGCGAGGTGTCAAGTTCTGAGCTGGCGGCCATCGGACGATGAAACACGCGTGACATCAGCCGACGATCGATTGGTGCAGCAGCGGCCCGGCGGCGCGGACGGCTTTGCTGACGCCATCGGCGTAGGTGACAAAGTTCTTGTGGAACAGCTCCGCCAGTTTCCCCGCGGTGGCGTCATAGGCTGCCGGGTCGCTCCAGGTGTTGCGCGGGATCAACATCTCGTCGGGCACGCCGGGGCACTTGGTGACGACTTCCAAACCGAAGCAGGGCTCGGTTTCGGTCGGGGCGTGTTTGAGGTCACCGGAGTGAATCGCGTTGATGATCGCCCGCGTGTATCCCAGCTTCATCCGGCTGCCTTCGCCATAGGCCCCGCCACTCCAACCGGTATTGATCAGCCAGACGTGGGCCTGGTGCTGCGTGATTCGCTTGGAAAGCAGTTCGGCATACTTGCCGGGATGCCAGACCAGGAACGGGCCGCCGAAGCAGGGCGAAAACGTCGCTTCGGGTTCGGTGACGCCGACTTCGGTACCGGCAACCTTGGCGGTGTAACCGCTGATGAAGTGGTACTCGGCCTGTGCCGGGGACAGCTTGCTCACCGGCGGCAGGACACCGAAGGCGTCGCAGGTCAGGAAAATCACATCGGTCGGGTGCCCGGCGATGCAGGGGATTTTGGCGTTGGAGATGTATTCGATCGGATAGGCACCGCGTGTATTTTCGGTGATGCTGGAGTTGGCGAAATCGACGTGGTGATCGGCTTGATCGTAGACCACGTTTTCCAGCACGGCCCCATACCGTAGCGCGTCAAAGATCTGTGGTTCGGCATCACGGGTCAGGTAAATCGCTTTGGCATAACAACCCCCTTCGATATTAAACACGCCGTCATCGGTCCAGCAGTGTTCGTCGTCGCCGATCAGGTCACGATTGGGATCGGCCGACAACGTCGTCTTGCCGGTGCCGGAGAGTCCGAACAGGACCGAGGATTGTCCGGTCTTGGAATCGGAGGTCGCCGAGCAGTGCATCGGCAGCACATTGCTGCGTGGCATCAGGTAGTTCATCAGCGTGAAGACGGCCTTCTTCATTTCGCCGGCGTACTGCGTGCCCAGGATCACGACCTCGCGACGTTCCAGGCTGAGGTCCACACTGGTCTTGGACGTCATCCCGGTGGTGTAGCGGTTGGCGGGGAAGGCACCGGCATTGAAGATCACACAATCGGGGGTGCCGAAGTCTGCCAATTCCTCGCGGGTCGGCCGGATCAACATGTTGTGCATGAACAGGGCGTGGTAGGGACGCGCGCAGATCACACGGACCTTGATGCGATACTTCGGGTCCCAGCCGGCGAAGGCATCCAGGACATACAGTCGCTGGCGGGTGTTGAGGTAATCGATCGCACGCTCTCGGTTGACGAAAAACGCGTTCTCGTGCAGCCCGATGTTGACGCTGCCCCACCAGACGTCGTCGGAGGACTCGGGGTGTTCGACGATCCGTTTGTCCTTGGGAGAGCGACCGGTCTTGTCGCCCGAATAGGCGATCAACGCGCCGGTGTCGGCCAGCGTGGCCAGGTTCTCGTAGCGTAAGGCTTCCTCGTAAAGCGTCGCGGGGGAAGCGTTGCGGAACACGTTTTGGACATCGATTTGATATTCGGATAGATCAAACATTTTTCTGCTGCTGCACTTTGTTCCTGAGAATCCAAGCCTTGGGAAATGACGTCGTCCCGGAGATCGTCAACGCAACGCTTGACGCCGAAATTAATTTCAACGGCACACCGCGCGCCAAATCTGTGCACCGCATCATTTGTCCTTCGATCCGCCTCTTTGATGCGGTTCCGGCGAAGACTCTGGCAAGGGTTGATGACCTCGCAATCGTACCGCCGTCGGATCGCGCGCGATAGAGCACAGTGGTACGGCGTTGCCGTGCAAAAACCGCGCGCCGAGGCGGGCTGCCCGCCGTCGAGTGACCTGCGATAGACGCAGGCAGATGTGTTGGTCTTGGGCTTTAAGGACCGTCCAGCTTAGGGCTAAGACAAAACGCGACAAATCCGAATGATCTGTCTGATTGGGTAAGAGCTGGGCGGCGGAGGTTGCACGACGTCCTTTCTAGGCCGTCGCGCAGCGCCCCACGGGCGACAGCCCGGAAGGGCCATCGTACCTGGAACGCTGGAAGTGTTTCCGAAATAGACGTCAAGAACCGCGGACCAATCCAGCCGCTTCCTTCACGCCGGCCTCGGGATCGTCGAGCGGCCAGTATTCTAGCCCGACGTATCCGTCGTAGTCTGATTCACGGATCGCACGAAAGATCTCGGCATAATTCAGCTCGCCCTGTGTCAGTTCGTTTCGCCCCGGGTTTCCGGCGGCATGAAAGTGGCCGATCCGGTTGATATTTTCAGTAGCGTTGCGAATCACATTGCCTTCGCTGATCTGCTGGTGATAGATGTCGAAGACGACCTTCACGTTTTCGCTTTCAACCTGATCGACGATCGCAAACGCTTGCTCGCTTCGGACCAGGTAATACCCCACGTGGTCGATCAGGTCGTTGAGCGGTTCAAAGACCAATGTGACGCCGGCCTGCTCCAGCATCGGTGCCGCTTCGCGCAGGCCTTCGACCAAGCAATCGTGTTGGGACTCGTGGGAAGTGTCTGGGCGGAAGTCCCCGACCTGGGAAATCAGCGTCGGGCATCCGAGTCGCTTGGCCGCTTCGATCGACTCGCCCAGCCCGTCCAGGTATTCCGCCCGCGTCGCCGGGTCGACCAAGCTGATGAACTTGGTGCAGCAAGCGGCGATTTTCATTTCGTTTTCGGCCGCGGCGTCCTCGATCAGCTTTAGATCCTTGTCCCACCAGCCCCAAAATTCGAACGCATCGATCCCGCATGCTTTGACGCGGGCGATCGCATCGCGGTGCTCGACGCCTTCGAACACCGCGTCGATGCACACCGAGGGGCGGAGTGTGGATGGTTTGGATTGATCCGTTGTTGTTTCACCGGATAACGTTTCACTGCTCATGACATCACCGAGGCCACGGCCTCGCAAAGGGAGTTCATCTTGGTTTCGTTCATTCCGGCGACGTTGATCCGGCCGCTGCCGACGATGTAAATGCCGTACTTGCTTTTCAGCTCGTCGACTTGCAGCGGGCTGAGTCCGCTGTAGGAGAACATGCCTCGTTGGCGAAGCAGGAATGAAAAGTCGTGGCCGGCACCGGTCGACTTCATGGTTTCGACGAACTGCTCGCGCAGACGCGTGATTCGTGAACGCATCGCGTCGAGTTCTTCTTTCCAAAGCTTCGTCAGATCGCCGTCGGCCAGGATCGTGGCGACGATCGCCCCGCCGTGTCGCGGCGGGTTGCTGTAGTTGGTGCGAACGACCCGCTTGAGTTGGCTGAGTGCCGCGCCGCATTGCGGGGCATCGGCGGCGATCAACGAAACCGCACCGACACGCTCGCTGTACAGGCCAAAATTCTTGGAAAACGAGGTGCAAACGATCGCTTCGTCGACGTGCTGGAGAATGGTTCGCAAGCCGATCGCGTCTTGTTCGATTCCGTCGCCGAAACCCTGGTAGGCGAAATCGATCAGCGGCAACAGGTTCTTTTCGGCGACCACCGCTGCGATCTGTTTCCAATCCTCGGGCGTCGGGTCGATGCCGGTCGGGTTGTGGCAGCACCCGTGCAGCAAGATCGCGTCTCCGGGTTTGGTGTTTTCTTGGAACGCAGCGAGCATGCCGTCCAGGTCCAGCGAGGTGCGATCATCGCCCAGGTAGCGGTAGGTTTCGGTCGGCAGCCCGGACGCTTCAAAAATCGCCGGGTGATTGGCCCAGGTGGGGTTGGGCATCCAGATCCGTGCTGCGGGCAATTGGGTCCGCATGAAATCGGCGGCAACCCGCAATGCCCCGGTGCCGCCGGGGGTTTGCAACACGGCCACGCGATCGGCTGGCAGCGACTGACCGAACACCAGATTGCGGACATCGTCGCGGTACTCGGGCAAACCGTCGATCGACAGATAGCCCTTGGTCGCTTCGGTGTCGAGGATTTTTTGCTCGGCCGCTTTGACCGATTTTAGGATCGGGGTTTGTCCGTTTTCGTCCTTGTAGACACCGACCGACAGGTTCATTTTGTTCGGGTTCGGGTCTGCATTGAAAGCTTCGGTCAGCCCCAGAATCGAATCCGGGGGGGCGGTTTGGATGACGGAAAAACGATGGCTCATGAGGTTGGCTCGCACTCGGGCTAGGCCTGGGGCCTGAAAGGGACAGTGCCTGAAGGGGACAGTGCCGATTTCGGCGAATCGTAGTGCAACGGCGGCATTTCGGCTATCCTTCCCGCCCCCAATGGTATTTTTCTGTGGCGAAGTGGCCCCGCCGTACGGCGCGAATTAGACTCTCTGCTGCGGTCTGACGATGCGCCCCCCCCTTTCTCGGGTGTCGCGTGCGACATGCCGCCGATTCCCCCGCTTCGGTTTCCCGAACTGGCCCAGTGTCCCCCATGTCATTGCCCCCCATGTCATTGCATCTCCACACGTTTGGTCGCCGCTCCGCTCCGGTCTTCTTTGCCGCGGCACTGCTGCTGATTTCCGCCCCGAGTTTTGCCCAAGAACCGACGATCATTCCTGGCAAAGGCCCGGCGTACACGGTGCCGCCGACCGACGAGCCGAATTATCCGTTGATGGGTGAATTTGCCGGGCAAATCCGAGTTCAGGGCGAGAAGAAGAAACAAACCGTGGCGCTGCAGATCCGTCCCGTCGCCGGCGACCAGTTCCACGCGATCGCCTTCTACGGTGCCCTGCCGGGAGAACCCCAGCACGAGAGCGAAGAAATGCGGCTGATCGGGCTGAGGGCTAAAGAGAGCCTGGTACTTTCGGGCGGCCCCTGGGCGATCTTCGTCGACTCCAAAGGCTGCAACCTCGTCAGCTCGAGCGGCAAACTGCTCGGCCGACTTAAACGCGTCCACCGCGTCAGCCCCACCTTGGGTGCAAAAGCGCCCGAGGGGGCCACGGTCTTGTTTGACGGCACAGGCGTCGATCATTTCGTCGGTGCGGAAATGACCGAGGACGGGTTGCTCAAAGAGGGCGCGCTGATTTCTCCGATGTTCCAGGACTTCAACCTGCACGTCGAGTTTCGACTGCCCTACATGCCGCAAGCCGAAGGCCAGCAACGTGGCAATAGCGGGCTGTACCTGCAAAGCCGCTACGAGTGCCAGGTCCTCGATTCATTCGGCACCGAAAAAATGTTTAACGGACTCGGGGCGCTCTACCGCATGAAAGCCCCCGATGTGAACATGGCCTTTCCGCCGCTGGTCTGGCAAACCTATGACGTCCATTTCACCGCGCCACGCTGGGCGTCGGACGGCAAGAAGATTCGCAACGCTCGGGTGACCAGCTGGGTCAACGGCGTCAAAGTCCAAGACGACATCGAACTGCCGAGTAAAACCGGCGCCGGAAAGGCCGAGGAGCCGACGCTGTCGCCGATCAACATCCAAGACCACGGCGACCCGGTCCGGTTCCGCAACATCTGGATCGTCGACCGCGGCATCACCACCGCCAAGTTCCCGGTGATCGCGACAAAGAAACAGCGTCAAGAAGCCGCCAAACTGGAATGGAACGAAAAGCCAGAAGCGGCCAAAGAACAGGCTGAATCGGCCAAGGATTCAGAGCCAGCCAAGCAGTCGGAATCCAAAGCGACGTCCGAGAAAGCAGCGACGTCTGAAAAGAAGGATGATGCGGAATCAAAGCCGGCTGCCGAGAAAAAGGCATCCGAAGCTCCGGCGGCGAAACCCGCCAGCGATCCACAGGAGAAGCCCGCGAAGAAGAACGCTGAGCCACAGCAAAACTAGCGGCCCATGATGCAGAGGTCGTCGCGCGGTGGCTTGCCCACCACAACGACCTTGCCCGGAGATTGATTGGTCAAAAAATTGATTGGTCAAAAAATTGATTGGTCAAAAAATTGATTGGTCAAAAAATGGTGTGGGCTGGATGTTTCATTTTTTGACCACCCCATTTTTTGACCAACCGTTTCACCCCCCTCTGTTTCTCACCGCTGATACCGTTCAGGTCGCCTCCGTGTTCCCCAAGCCAAACTCATCGCCTGGGGGATGATCAACCCGATGGTCATCGCCGCGGCAATCTTCCCCGCTGGGAAAGCATTCAACGGACGTGACGGGGCAACTGCCCTGGAAACCAATTCGAGCGAATCGCCTCGCCAGGGACGGGGATGCAACGGAGTTCAGCGACCACGAGTATGTTAATCGATGCTCCAGCCCCCCGCACCTGTTTCGTCGCTCGGCACGCGATCAACGCCTCCGAATCAAAGTCTCCGATTCGCGTGGCAACAACCAATGCTGAACGTCTGTGTCGAAAGCATTGCTGAAACAGACGGTGTCGATCCGCGCCGCTCCGGCAAGCCGCTACCGAACCCAGGCTTCAAGGTGCAACTGTTGAAAAACCTGGCTGTCCTGCAGGATCGCGCGACGCAAGCTGGGCGGAATGGCATGGGCGCCGTCTGACATCAGCACGGCTTTGGCCTCGCAAACGTCAGCCGGATTCATCGCGATGATGGCGTTGCTCGCATCCTGGATTCTGCCATGCAAAACATTCAGCGCGGGATCCAACAAGAACTGTTCAAACAGTGGCCGACGATCGATCCGGTGGCGAACCGACTCGCCGCGGCGCAACGCGCTCTGGTGATATCGAATCACCTGGGCAGGTGTCTGCTCCTCAGCGATCAGCAGCAACCCCCAGGCTCGCAACCCCTGCCCCAGCGTCACGCTGCTGGCCAGCTTGGCGATCGGAATGGACAACAGCAGTCCGCCGGTCATTGGCGAAAACCATGGCAACAACGACGGCATCGCCCAGGCGATCAAGGCCAGAGAGGTGATGCCAAACAGCGTGAACCCCGCGAACTGCCTTGCAGCCTCACGCCACGTCAACACATGCTCATCTCGCTGCTGTGTCGACCAGCGAACGTTCACGCCCGAAAGGGCGGCAAGGACGAACCAGGAGTGAAAGCACGCCATGATGGGCGACAGCAGGACCGACGCAACGGTTTCGATCAGTACACTCAACGCATGTGCGATCCGGCCGTCGGCCGCGCGTGACGGATGTCGGATCACCAGCAAGACGCTCCATAGTTTCGGCAATAACAGGAACGCCATCGACACTGCGAACAGAGCCAACGCGATCTTGCTTGCGGAACTGAAAACGGTCGTTGCATCGGATGCACTGTGTCGCTCGACCGCGGCACCGACAATGCATAAGAAGGTGAATGCGATCCAAAGGGGAGCGGTGGCGAACGCCAGCACGCCACTGGCAAAGTGAAACCGACTGAGCGCACGGAAACCTTCGGCTGCCACCAACTTGGTGTGCTGAAGATTTCCCTGGCACCAGCGTTGGTCGCGAATGGCATAGTCCGCCAGCGTCGTCGGGCATTCTTCGTAACTGCCGCCCAGGTCGGTCGCCAGTTGCACCTTGTATCCGGCACGCAACATCAAGGCCGCTTCAACGAAATCATGGCTCAGGATCTCACCACCCAGCGGGGCCTTGCCGGGCAAGACCGGAAGATCGCAATGATCCAGGAATGCCTGAACGCGGATGATCGCATTGTGTCCCCAGTAATTCCCTTCATCACCGGCCCACAACGAGAACCCCTGAACATAGATCGGCCCGTAGGCTTGTGCGGCGAACTGTTGTAGCCGCGCGAACAACGAGTTTCTGCCGACCGGGGTGGGAGGAACCTGCAGAATGCCGATTTTGGAATCCTGCGAGATACGCGACACCATTTCGATCATCGTCGACGCGGACATCAGACTGTCGGCATCCAGAACAATCATGAACGGGTAGCCCTGTCCCCAACGCTCACAAAAATCTGCGATGTTGCCTGCCTTGCGGGCAACATTGCGCGGGCGACGTCGATAGAAAACCTTGCCCGTTCCTCCTAGTTCTTCGCTCAATCGCGCCCACGCGACTTCTTCCTGCAACCAGACTTCCGGGTCGGTGGTATCGCTGAGCACGTAAAAGTCGAAGGCGGAAGCCGCGTCGTGATCGGCCAGATCTTGGATCATCGCCTGGATCCCCGCAAAGACACGCTCCGGTGACTCGTTGTAGACGGGCACAAGAACCGCCGTCCGCGCTGTCGTCAAAGACTCACGTTGATGTGATGCCTCCCCACCCCGGTGACCCGCCAGCACAAGACTCGCAGCCCCCACGGTTGCCAGGCAAAACGAAAACGTAATCCAAGCGAACAACAACGCGAACAGCGGAACGGTCAACATTTCGACCCACTGAATCCCGCCCCCGCCGCGAATGACGACGAAGTAGCAGTTCGTCGCGATCACGGTGGCAACCAACGTCACCATGATCACGATACCGCGAAAAAGATGTGTACGGTCCATCACTTATTCGTCCGTGAGAGAGGGGCGGACGGATGCTGCCAGGCGTGTGATGCCACTTTGCTTGAATCGCTGCGTCGCCAACCCGGCCCAGAAGCCCGGTCGCAGCCACCGAACGGCATGGACCGCCTGCGCCTCGGCCATCGTCGTGGGCTTCTCCAGCGGTACCACGCTCGGAAACACAGCCGCTGCAATGGCATCAACCCTCTCGGCGGCCACCCCCAGCGCACTCCGTTTGAATTCGATTGCAGTGACCAACTGGCAATCGCCGAGTCGACGTTCGACGTGCGCAACGACACGCTCCGCTTCTCGATCGATCACGTCCGCCTTCACCGTTCGGCTTTCACGCAAGTAGCGTTGAACCAAACGCAACGTCTCCTCGCGATGCTCCGATCGCACTGCAGGCGTGTTCACCGCAGGTGGACGTGTGGATACAAACGATGAAACCGAGAGATCAGGCGTCCAGACGGGCGCCGTGGAATTGTCCAATGACATGGATACGCTTTTCTGGTTGAGAGAAGGGGCTACACCGCACTCGGTCCGTTACCGACCAAGTGAAAGCGGAGATAGCTTCGGTTGATAAGACGGTTCAAACGCTGTACCGAATCTCTTGGGCAATTCCAGAATTCCGTCGGTCGGATGGAACCAAAATTTGCTGCCAATGACCCCGAATGGGATTAGCGTGAATCGAAGCACCGTTGAAAGACAAGGACGGGGGAAACTTGAGTTCACGCTTCAACACAGCGTTCGGCTCCCGCGGGAGCCTTTTCATGAAAGTCACATGCGCGGTGGAAACAATTGATGTCAACGGCAAGAAAATCGAGCAGCCGTTGCGCGATTTCCGATCAGCATGAATAATCGCGACGAAGTCTTTATCGATTGAGACCCTTTGGGGTGCCGTTTGATCACGTAGTCGGCCGGTGATGTCGGGATGATCGCGATTGAATCAGGGAATCACATTTCCGATGGCACCGAGTCTTTGATGGCACGGAAACTGCAACCGCGCATGCCATCGCCAGCGTACGTACCCCATCGTTTTGCAACGCACGCATTTTTAGTCTGCTGATGGACGTTCCTTCGCTGGCTCGTGTTTCACTTCTTCTCTGGTCGTCTCAATTCCTGCGTAGGAGTCTTTCGGTGGATCTTTCGCAATGTTCCTCATTCGCCCTGGCCGTCGCGGTGATGCTCGGCGGCTTCGCCTGCCGATGCTCCGCACGTGATCCGCTTTCGACGATCCGTTGTTTCGGTGACCTTCAACAACTGGCTCGCCAGCGATCAACTCAACCGGCCCCGCCACGAACCACGTTGCCCGCGGCGCTGGCCGATCTGCCCTACGAGCAGTACGAGCGGATCGCGTACAAGCCCGAACTTGCGATCTGGCGCGAGAGTCGTCGGACTTATTTTGAGACCTTCCATCGGGGGTTTGTCCAGCGCGACAAGGTGCGTGTGTTTGCAATCACACCAGCAGGCAGCGCTGAAGTCCCGTTCCAGAAATCCAACTTCACGTATGGCGAGCAACTCGATCCCACTTTGATTGACGACGATGCGGGACACGCCGGGATCAAGCTGATCAGCATGCTGGACGGCATGCCGGGCGGGCAAGAGTTGTTGACGTTTCTCGGCGCGAGCTACTTTCGGGGCCGGAGTGCCGAGACACGCTACGGTACCTCCGCTCGTGCGTTGGCGATCGACGTGGCGCTCAATAAGGACGAAGAGTTTCCATTCTTCCACGCGTTCTGGGTCATTCAACCGGACTCGCCGGAGTCAAAGGTGCAGGTCCTGGCACTGCTGGAAAGCCCCAGCGTGGTCGGCGCGTACCGGTTCACGTTCACGCCCGATCGCTGGGAGTCTCGGCTGGACGTCCGCAGCACGTTGCATTTTCGCAGGCCCGTGGAAAAGGTCGCCTTGGCTCCGCTGACGAGCATGTGGATGTGGGGCGACGGTCTCGCCGGGCCGCCCAAGGACAAGCGTCCGGCCTGCCACGACGCGGACGGATTGCTGATCCGTCAAGCGAACAAAGACGGACGGTCGGAATGGATCTGGCGCGCTTTCGCGCGGCAGAGCTATCCATCGGTCAGCCGAATTGACGTGGCGCAGCTTCGCGGATTCGGCTTGCTTCAACGCAATCGAGCGTTCTTCCATTTCGACGACCACAACGCCCGCTACGACCTGCGGCCCAGTGTTTGGGTCACGCCGAAAGAAACCTGGCGTGACGGAGTCATCGAATTGCTGGAGCTGCCCGGGGCCCACGAGGGTGTCGATAACATCGGCGCCTATTGGGTGCCGCGCAATCAGCCCCAACCGGGCACTCCGTTCAACCTGGACTACACGGTCGGCTTTTTTGCCGGCGATCATGGGGATCAGACCTACGTCGGCCGGGCCACCAATTTCAGTCTAAAACGTAGTGAATCAAACCATGATGTTGAGATCGCGATTCGTTTCGCTGGCACCGCAGTGGCCCAGATGTCAGCAACCTCCGGTGTCCACGTCGACGTCGAAACGATCCGTGCAACCGTGGTGAAGAAGTCGGCAAAGAGAACCGACACGGGAGATTGGATCGTCACGGTGACGCTGCGATTGACCGAAGACGCACCGGCAGAGATAAGTGTCCGACTACTCGACGCAGGCCGAGCACTCACCGAGCAATTTCGCTACCTCTGTCCGCCACGAACACCCCAGTTCGTCTACCCCGCCGTTTACACGCGTGAAGAATAGTCAGCGTTGGTGTCCACGCTTTAGCCGCCGACTCTCGCTGCTCGGGGCGTCGATTGTGTTTCTCTTGCATTTCACGTCGAGCGGCGTTGCGCGAAACAATTACAACACCAACCGCATCGCGGTTGCACGCCAACGGCGTGGCACAACAAAGCTTGGGGTCGCGGTGGCGCACCCCAAGATCAGACTTCAAGACTCGTCGCCAGCGCGGGCTTTCGTCGTCGTCGGTAGCTGGCGGCGGCGATGCTCACTAGCAGCACGGTGGTGGTGGCCGGCTCGGGGATGGCGGTGACTTGGCCGGACAGAACCAGGTTGTCGATGCCGAAGTCCTGGTCGCTCGTCGCACCTTCGCTGCCGTACAGTCGCAGCGCGATCGTGTTGACTCCGGCCACCGCTTGCACCCCGCTCAAGTCGATCGGACCGGTGTTCCAACGCCCGGTCGAAAAATCCTCGCCGGTTGATTCGGCCTCGGTATCGCCCGCCGCGCCGTGGTCGTGTGCCACGTTGGTAAGAAAGTCGGTGTCGCCGAGCAACCCGTCAACTGCAGGATCGCCGGCCGGATTGACGAACAGGGAATAGGTGACGCGGGCATCGTCGGTGTTCGCCCCACGCGTCTTCAAGGAGTCGAAACTGATCGATTGCAGATTCAGTCGGAATCCGACGTGAACGTTGACGTCGAAGTAAACGACTTGATTGGTGAACTCAAGTGATCGATCGTCATTCTCGTCGGTGCTGAATCCGAGCGCATCGTCGTAATCATCGGCGGCAAAACCAAGTGCCGCGGTGGGATCCAGGTTACGTGAAAATTGCAGGTCACTGACCGTCACCCCCGCGACCGAGGCGTTGTTGGAAAGGTTCAGTCCCGTGTTGAATCCGCTCGGATTGCTCGTCTCGGTGGTGTAGTCGTTGCCTTGAAATTCAAAGCGTGCGATGACATCGGCATCCAGCGCCTGACTCGACCCGAGTAAAAAACAAAACAGACAGGTCGGGAGGAATCGGTTGAGCGTTCGCCGGGATAGACGATTCACGGGACGCGAGTTGCATTGACGCAGCGGCATGACAGTTCCGCAGTACAAATAGGTGCGGTTGGAAAGTAAGGAGTGTCGCAGCGCCCCGGTCGACGTCAGGCACTATAGCGAATGGGAGACGCTTTCGCGCCGGGATGCACAATGGCTCGACACTCGGTGCGACGACCGGGCGCACCTTCCCGGCTGAGCGCTGGTCTCGAAGGTTGGGCACTGAGCCCGTCGATCGATGCGCCCCTCAATCTCTGGTTGCTGGAATGGCGCAAAAGTGAGAACCCACGGATGGCAAAGCGTCCCCACGGATGTCATCCAGCCTGGGATCCGTGGGGACGCTTTGCCATCCGTGGGCCGATTTTCCCAAGCAGCACATTGCAACCCGACGCGCCGGGACATGTGCCTTTACCGCACACGCAACAAAGTCTCTGAGCCGGACTCTCCGCCGCCGGTTTCAGAATCTTTCGCAGTTGAAATGACCACCCCGCTGTCGGAACGCGTCCGTGACAATTAATCTTGTGCGATGGCGCGGCCGGTGAAAACGCTCTGCAATGACGCAGGCCACCGGTTCGCTCGGTTCTTGAATCGAAAAAGTCGATGTCCAAACCAGACTCCCTGCCCGACTATGGACGCACGTTCCCGCTGTACGTGCCGCCGATCGACTGGTTTTTTCTGATCGACGACAGCCCCGAGTACACGATGTCGTTCTTCTTGGACCTGGATTTTTCCGGCCGATTGAACCAAGACATCTTTCAGGCGGCTCTGGACGAGGCGTTGTCACGCCATCCGTTGCTGTTCTGCGTCATCGAATTGGCCAAAAAAAATCGTCTGTGCTGGGTCCTGGCTCCCGACAAAGTCCCGCCGGTCGATTGGGCCGACGGCGACATGCCGATGGAGTTCAAGAACAACGGCTACATCGACATTCGAACCGAAACTGGCCTCCGCATCTGGGTCCGACAGTCGGCCGATTCGGCCCGTGTCACGATGCAATTTCACCATTCGGCCTGTGACGGCACCGGCGCCTACCGCTTCGTCGGCGACCTGCTGGGATGTTACATGAAGCGATTGTCCAGCTGTGAAGGAAAGGTCGAGCTTGGCAATTACGACAGTGCTCTTTTGAAAGTCCGCCGTTCGAAAATGCGCAGCATCCGCATCCATGACAGCGGCTTCAAGAAACTGAAGATCGCTCTCGCCGAAGGCTGGAATCACCTCCGTACGCGAACCGCCCCGCTGCGACCGCCGGCCTCGCCGCCCGACAAATTCGTCTTGCCGGGGATGGTCAAGCAGGAGTTTTCCGCCGGCGACCTGGCGACGCTGCGGACCGCCGCGACCTCCCAAGGCGGCACGCTGAACGACCTGTTCCTGTGCAAGATGTTTCAGGCGGCGCTGAAGTGGAACGGGCCAACGACCGGTTCACGCAAGATCCGGATGCTCGTTCCGGCCGACATGCGCGACGGACAAGACTTTGGGATCCCGGCGTGCAACATGACCGCCTGCACCTTCGTCACCAAGTCGGCCGCCGAGATCGAAGACGACAAGCGGCTGATGGACTCGGTCATCAAAGACACGTTGGCGCTCAAAAACGGCGCGCCCCAATCGGCTTTCGTCAATGCGCTGACGTCGGCCATGGAAGGATCGGTGATGCAAAAGCTGCTCAAGCACGGCGGCTGCCTGGCCACCGGCGTGTTTTCCAATGCCGGGGACCCTTCGCGTCGATTCACCGGCCGACTGCCCAAGCAACGCGGCAAGATCGCTTGTGATGAATTCACGCTCGAAGCGATCACCGGCGTGCCCCCGCTGCGCAAACACACCCGCAGCACGCTGTCGTCCAGCATCTACGGCCGCAAGCTGTGTTTTTCACTCCGCTGTGATCCGTATCTGTTTGGTGAAAGCGATACGAAAGAGCTGCTGGAATTGTTTTGCGACCAGCTCAAGCCGTTGACGCAGAAGGGTGTGGGATAGGCTTCCAGCCTGTCGATGCTGGAATGACAGGCTGGAAGCCTATCCCACTTCCCCCCCACGCTTTACTTCCTCTTCGCTGTTGATTCCCAGCGAATAGGCAAACCGCCCCAGCATGGCGGCGTACAGGAACGCGATGGCGACACAAATCGCTGCACCGACGCCCGCATAAATCGGCTCGGGCGGGGCGAAGAAAAAATACACCAGCGGCACGGTCAACGTCGCTCCGGCGGCAAAGTAAAACAGCCGTGATTCGCGTCGGGAGCGCTGAAAGCCACGAAACACATCCAACGAAACCGGCGCCATCACGGTCTGGTTGTCCAGGATCGACAGCACCACATACGGAAACACCAGGTGTGCCCCCAGCAACATCAAGCCCACCGTGACCAGGGTGTGGGTTGAAAACAACGTCGCCAAAAACAACGCCGGTGTCACCGAGCAAACCAGCGCCGCACCAACGATCAAGCACGACTCCAGCCACGCGTACAAGTCGATCGTCGGCCAGTCTTCCACGGTCCGGCTGCCGTTAGCGACGGCATCGACGATCGCCAATCCGCAGGTCATCGCCAGTGAAAACCCGATCGCCATCACGGGAAAGGTTGCGAATCCGAGTCGCGGCCGTGCGACCGTCGCCGCGACCGAAACCGCCAGCAGCGAAGCGATGGCAACCAGATGAATCACGACACCCGGATCGACGAACACCCTGGCGACCGATTTGATCCAGCTGTTCATCGCGTTTTCGGTGCGGCTAAGATCCTCCGCCTCCTGCTCCACCACCACTTCGGCCGACTTCATCAAGTTGTCGATCACCAGCCCGGCGTTTTCGGTGCGGCGCTCGAAGGGGTGGAGTTCGCTGCTGGGAAACGAATCCGGTAGTGTCGCCGATTGGGAAGCAGACGATGGCGATGTGACAAGCTTCTTCGGCGGCCGAGGGACCCTGACCCTGCTGTGACAATCATTGCAGCGCACCGTGCTGCCGACCTGACGGACGCTGACGTACTTGACGCTCTCGCACTTGGGACAACGCAGGCGAAATTGCTCCGGAACCTGCGACGTCTGCGGCGCGAAGTTCGCATCGGAAGGCGAATCCTCCAGCCCCAGCCAATCTTCGTCCTGATGATCGCCAGCGGAGTTCTCGGCGATCGGCGCGGTCAGAAACGGCTGCGAGCACGCGGGGCATCGCACCCGCCGACCGGCCTGACGTTCACGGACCGAAACACGGGCGTTGCATTTCGGACAGAGAACGATTTGTGCCATGGTCGCCGGTGGTGATCGCGTTCAAGGATGGCTCGCGTCATCCCCATTCACTGCTGCAGGCGTTCATCATACAGCATGATCGAACGGAGGATGGGCAACAGGTTGTCGCTCCGCCGAATCGTCCGCACCCGCTTGCCCGCCCGGTCGTAAATGATCGCCCCGATACCATCGGATTGGCCGTAACGTTCCGTCACACGTGCCTGCGGGTTATCGATCGCGATCGGGAAGTCATTCTTCTCCAACAGTCGTTTTGTCGCCGGGGAACCAGCTTGTTGAGAACTCACGACGCCCACAACGGCCAACCCCTGGTCACCATATATCTGGTGGCAGAGCTGTGTCTCCGTGAACTGTCCCGGGTGCCAGGCAAACGAAATCAAGACGAATTGCCCCCGAAGTGCGTCGACATCAAGACTTCGGCCATCGAACCAGTCGACTTGGCCGAACGGCTGGATCTCCAGAGGTGCCTCGCGATACGAAGAAACGGTTTCGAGCTGGGCGATTAAATCCGGCGACACTTCGATTTCGATAGGCGCGGCAGGCAGATTCGGGACTGTATACCAATCACTGCGTGTGACGGTACGATCACCAAAACGTGCGCGCGAGCTGCCTTCGACCGCCAACCCATATTCCAGTCCTTCACTGAGTCCGGCGAATCGGACAAACCCGTATTCATCGGTAAAATCTCGCAGCAACGTGGTTCGAAAGCTTGCTCTGGCCCGGCTGCCCAGGTTGCCAGAGTGGACACCAAGACCTACCGGGACACCGGATAATGTTTTGCCGGCGCTGTCACGCAGGACGCCGGTGAGGACGCCTTCGGGTGCCAGCCGAATCCGCAGTGTCTCCCCGTCGGTCGGAGCGGCGACGACACGGGAGAGTCGCTGCTGGGGATGAAACGCTTGAATCGTCCGCATCCGTCTGGACGGCTCGAGTTCGAAGTCGCCGTTTTCATCGGCGATGACCGGCGCGTCTCGAAGGCTGGGAACGATGATCGCGCCCGGAACTCCTTCTCCCGATGCGAGCACGACGCGTCCCCGAATCATGGGCTGCGGCTGGACGGACATCGGTTCGATCGAGATCGTTTTCGACGCCACGACGTTGACGGTCACGTCCATCTCGGATGCATTCCACATACCGGAACTCTGGTTGGCAGGTGAAACGAGATACTTGCCTTCGGGAAGTGTGCTTCGATACTGACCGTCGGTGTCCGTTCTGACCTGTCTGATCACGCGGTTGTCCTTGACGAACCCCACGCTGACATCGGGAACACCTTCGCCACTGGTCGGATGGACGACCGTTCCCTCGACGACTCCGGTCCGGTGCAACGTAAACGGCATCTCGGGCTCCGCCGGACGATAGAAATACCACGGCAACCCTTCAAGCGTCGGGTGTGCGATGTTGATTGTGGTGTGTCGGTCGCGCAGCCTCCCTTGCACCACACCGCTTGCATCGACATCGAATGTCAACACGCTGTGGCCGCCATCTTCCGAGACGGTGGCTTCGATCGTCGCCTGGTCGATCAGATCAGGGTCGCTTTCACTGGTAACGACAAAACGCACTTCATCACCTTTTTCAATCACCGCTCGGAGCGGTTCGGATCCGAACTCGACTTTCCATACCGGCGTCGCAGCGTATTGGGGATGTGACAGCCGCAAGTCGTAGTTGCGTGATCGATCGATCGACGGAATGGTCAGTCGCCCCGCGGCATTCGAGCGGGGCGATTCCAGATCGAAGGCTTCCCAGTCTTCTGGAAAGATGTAGAGATTGCTGACGTGATCGCCGTTGGTGTTGATTTTTTCCAGCAAGACATCCGAAACCGGTTCGCCTTGTTCGTTCACGACATCAATCACACAATCGTCCGCAGCCACCAACGACACATCGATGTTCTCCAGTTCGGTGAACGAATCCGGTTGCGAGAGATAGCGAGTCACGTTTTGCTGTCCGATCGCATATCCGGATGCATGGACGCGTATGGAGATGTAAGGCAGTTCAGACGAACCGACCGGCAGATCACCAAACCGATAGCGTCCCGATTTGTCGGTCTTTGAAGTGGTCCGATGGAGTTGGCGGTCTTCGCCGACGCGGTACACCAACAATACCGTCGCGTCGGCGATCGGTTGCCCTTCTGCGTTTTGCACTGTCCCCTGGATCGGCGTATCGGGTTGGGGCGACTCTGTTTTCGTCTCGATTGAATTGGAATCGGCTTCGTCTGTCTCTGCGGAAACGGCTTCGTCGGCCGGCTGATTCGTCGGCGTTTGAGGATTCTCGATCCCCCACGCCATCGACGCCAGACTGCCCAGGCCGACCGCGATGCAGGTCGCCATCGCCACGGCGATCCATCCACGCGTGGAAACCCGCGTCGATCGATTGCGACGGCGATCCAGAAGCGACGCGATGCGATGTTCCAGCTTCCACTGCGATGAAAACAGTCCGGCGACGACCATCGGTGCACCATGTCCGCTGCGTCGCTGGGCAATGCCCAACAAGGTTTGACTGTATTGCACCCCATCGGTGACCGCCAACACATGGTTGTCACAAACGTCCTCGCGGGCCTGGGCAAGCCGCCGATTGACGCGGTGGACCAGGGGATGCCACCAATACAGTGCCGCGGCCAAGTGCTGAAGCATCACGACCATCTGGTCACGCCGCGCGACATGCGCCAGCTCGTGAGTCAAGACCTCCAGCAATTGCTGTCGCGTTGCGTTTTCCGACAATTCAGCAGGCAAAACAATGCACGGACGCAGGATGCCGGTCGCCAAAGGTGTATCAACGCGGTCGGACGTCGAAAGTGCGATTCGGTGCTTGTCCGCGCCCAAGTGCTTGCAGACCTCGGTAAAAACATCCAACGCGCCGGAATCACAGACCGGTCGCGCGCTCTGCAGCAGGAAACGCACACGCAACAAGCTGACCGTCATCCGAATCAGCAAGACCAAGCTGCCAAGACACCACGTCGCCAAGGCAACCGGCGTCAGGGCATACAGCCAGTCCATCCATCGCGATTGAGTTTCAGCTGCCGATGTCACCGACAGCGCGTCGGCTTGTTGCGCTGGCGATGCGGACGGATTCGCTCGGCTTGCATCGTCCCTCAAGTCAGTCCTCTCGGTTGGCGATTCAGCGAGTGCTGCGATGATTGGCGAGTCGTCCGTTTGATCTGTAGCGTTGTCCGGCAAGATTTGATGCGGCGTGGGCTTTGGTTGCGTCGTCACAGCCGGTTCGACCGGTGCCGGTTCAGCCGCAGCCCGGGACGGGCCGGCCCAACTGACACGCAGCCACCCCGAATCCAATCGCTGCAACAACACGATCGAGATCGGCGCGGCCAAGATCAAGGCGATCGCCGCGACGTTGATCCAGTGACGCAGCGCCGCAAGCCGAGCGGCCGCCATGTCGAAACCGATTGCAACGCCCAGAATGACGGTGACGTGCAAAACGAGACCGCCCATCCAAGAAACATCAAAGACGCTCATGATTGTTTTCCCCGTCGTTTGCCGCGTTTGGAAGTTTTGTTTTCGGATTCACTCGGACCATCGCCCGAGTCGCGTTCGGCGTCCTGAATCATCTTTCGGATCCGCTGCGATTCCTCGCTGGTCAGACCGCGATACTCGATCAGCGCGTTCACCATGTCTTCGGGTGAACCGGCAAAGAAACGATCGATCAGCTGTGAAACCTTCACACCGAGCGATCGTTTTCGCTGCCGCACCGCGGAATAGACGAAGGTTCTGCCTTCGCTGCGGTGTTGCAGCCATCCCTTCTCTTCCAGCCGCACGATCATCGTCTGCACGGTGTTGCGGGCGACGGAGCGACCTTGGGCCTCCAATTGCTCACGCACCTGGCTGACGGTGGCTTCCCCGTGCTGCCAGAACACTTCCATCAATTCCCGCTGTACATCGGTCAACGGCGGCGGCTCGGCCCGGTTCATCGGTTCTCTCCTCGATCGGCAAGTTGACTACAGATTGTAGGCATTGTTGCCGACAGCATGTCGGCAATGCAAGAGAAAGTTGGGAAAAAAAGATGCCAGCGGGACGCGTCAGCGAGCGGCCTCCGGTCACTCCACGATGCCCCTTGCTCACGCGACGGGCTGGCAATCGCGACGGGCTGGCATGTTCGGCATGCGAGTTGCGTCCACGCCGTTTCCGATACCGATATCCACGCGCCCTGGCTCCCTTTCATCCACCGCGTCGCGATTCGGTCAAATGCCGACCATTTGAATCAAACCCGTTGATCGAGAAACGACCAATGTCCACGAAACCAACCACAACTGATCCCGTTTGTAACCGGCAGACACCATCATCGCGGCGCTACCGCTGGACCCTCGCGGCTATGGTTTTCGCCGCGATCTTCACTCACGCCAGTCACAAGCCCGCCACTGCCCAGGAAACCATCGTTTCCGACGACCGTGGTTCACGATCGATCGACGCAATCATCATCGAACTGGACCAATTCAAGGCAGATTCGGTTACCGATCCGGTCGATGCGGAGGCGGTCGATGGGAAGCCGGTGCTTGGCGTCTCGCTGGAAGACTCTCCGCTGGGCGTCGAGGTGGTTCGTGTGATCGATGGGATGGCTGGCGACCGAGCGGGTTTGATCGAAGGCGACAAGATCGTGGAGATTGATGAAGCGGAGATCGAGACTCCGGCGGATGCCCAAAGCGCACTCATCAACCATCCCCTGGGCTCGCCTTTGAAACTGGTCTACATCCGCAACAATCGAGAGTACGAACGCGAAATCCGATTTAGCGGAGTCGACGACGCGGAGGGACAGATCCGCCAAGCGACAACGTCTCGTGTCGCCCGTCTGGAACGTGAAGTCGCGATGCTGCGCCGGCAAATGGTTTTGATGCGAGATGCGATTCGGATACTCGCGGCAGAACATCACCACGATGTCACCGAGTAAGCGATCAACATCATTCTGCCTCGTATCATTCTGCGCTTCCCCCGCGGCCAGTGCCCGGTGTCTCATGCTAGCGGGACACGTCAGCGAGCGGCCTCCGGTCAACCGCACCTTGCCCCTTGCTTACGCGGCGGGCTGGCATTCGCGGCAAGCTGGAAGCCTAACCCACGGGTTCACAGCCCGCCTTCGAAACGACTCGGTCGCCCGTCGCCGTTGCGTTCGGCCAGTCGGCGGTACAGTCCGGTCTTCCCCGTGGTGATCGCGACGCCCACGCACAGGCACATCAAACCCGACGCGATCGGCCAGTTGATGCGTCGCAGTTTCCCGGATCGGTGCCCCTGATAGCTGAACGTCCCGCAGAACAACACCGCTTGCAACACCGCGATCGCAAGCCAACCGCGGCGACGGATCAGGAACGCATAGATCAATGACAGGATTGCCATCCCCGCGACCGCATACAGGATCACACCTCGCGGATCTTGCAGGAAGCGGAACACGATCACCGTCGCCGCAAAGCTCATCACGCCGGCGGCCAGGTAGCGCAAGAACACCGCCAGCGGAGTCTTGAAGGTCGCCCCGATCACCAGCATCGCCAGCGTGGCAAGCGCGACTCCCGCGATCAGCCCGTCGGTCTGCCGCCCATACGCATCGCCGACCATCGCGATCGTCGTCGCCGCCATGCCCGCCAACGCCGCCCACAACCAATCGGCATCGACGCGCCGCAGCGTCATCACCAACAGGATCACGCACGCGGCGGCGGGGAACATCCACGACGCCAACCCATAACTCTGGCCGATCTCCGGGATCGGCGCGGCCAGTCCCGTCACCAGCAGCGTCGTCGCGACGGCCAACGAGGCATAGCGTACGCCGCGGAGCGTCATCCACGAATAAACCAAGAAGATCATGCCCAGGGTGACTGTCAGCGAAGATCCGAACCCATAGGCCAAGTCACTTTGGATCGGCAACCAGGTCGCGCCGCCGCGGGTCGACGCGCAAAGCAACAAACCCGACGTCGAAACCATCGCCACGCCTTGTAAAGTTTGGTTGCGCTGGCCCAATCCGGCTTCGGCGACCAACACGATCACGGCGGCCAGAATCGGCAGCAACAAAAACGGTTCAAATTTCCCGGCCACTCCGTAAAAGCCGAACGACATCCAGATCGCGTGGGATCGAATGCCCGCCAACACGACCAAGACCACAAACGCCGACAGCGGATACAGCGGCCAGTTCCAGGGCGTTCCGTTTCCACGCACCGACTGCTGACCACGCCGCACCGCCGGAATCAGCAGCAAGACACTCGCGCCGATTGCCGCCGAAAACAAGACCGATCCCCAGTTGGCCAGCGAGTCGTTGCGCGTCGCGACGGCATTTCCGAGCAAGAGGGGAAATCCGATCAGAACTGCAAAATGGGCGTACAAAGCGGTCCGATACCAGAAACTCAATCGGATCCCACACGACCAGAGCACGCTTTCGACGACCAGCAACACGAGCGCCGCGGCGGCACAAGCAAACGCCCTGGCCATCGGTTGCTCCCCGATACACAGTTCGTCAAAACCCGTGGTAACGGCGACCAAACTGATCACAACGACCAGGAAGATCGACCGCGCGTCATCCCAGACGTTGGCGATTCGCACCACGCCGACACACACCACGGCCATCAGCAGCGTGTAGGCGGCAATCCCTCCGGCCATGGACAGTGACTTGTCGATCAATCCGCCGCCGGAAACGGCGAGACTTTGGCAACCGTAGATGACCAACAAACAGCTGATCAGATAGAACGGATTCTGATTGTACAGAAACCGGGCGAAAGAATCCCGGCCGGGCGGAGCGACGTTGACCGGAGAGGCAAACTCCGGCGTGGCTGCAGAATCCTGGTCACCATCCATCACACCGACCCCCTGCTTGAAAACAATTCAGTCAGGTTCACTCACCAAGCAAGGGAACCGTCAGTCAACGTGAAGAGGTTCTACGACCCTGCGACAAAATGGGTTCGCAACGTGTGCGACGTTTTTTGCCGTCGCCGAATATCGCTACAATAGCTTTTTGCCGACGAAGTTTCGCAGTGGCTGGGGGTTTGGAGTCGAATACTTCGTTCCCATTCAGTGAAACACCATGCCCGACTCAGACGCCACCACCGCAGCACGCGACGAGCCGCACGGCCGCGAGGCGACTTCCGCAGCCGATCGCCGGTCGTTCGTCACCTGGGTGCCACTTCTGGCCGCCGCATCAACTTTTGTGACGGTGCTGCTCTGTGTCTACGTTCTGAACAAGAATTCGACCCGACGGTACCAACATGAAATCCGGGCGCGGACCATACGAGATCTCGCCAACGTGCGTGGGTCCGCCGAAAAGGCGATCAACAAACGGGTCTATCTGACTTCGGGGCTAAAAGCTCATGTCTCCGTGAATCCGGACATGACGCCTCAGGAGTTTGCTGCCATCGCCGAGTTGCTGATGCAGGAATCCGACGGCATCCGCAGTGTCACGTCGATCAAGGGCGACGTGATCAATGACGTGTTTCCCCGGGAGAACAACGAAGATGCCATCGGGTTCGAGTTGCTGGAAGATCCTATTCAGCGTGCCGCAGCGAAACGTGCGATCGAAACAGGCACGCCCTGGTTGTACGGCCCCGTCGAACTGATCCAGGGCGGTGAGGCGTTTGTCTATCGGGCGCCCGTGAAGGAGACCGTTCCCGGCCAACCACCCGGCAGTGGTGACCACTGGGGAATGGTCTCCATTCTGATCGAAAAGCAAAAGCTGTTTGACGAGATTTCGGACAGTGTCCCGGAGGACCTGTTGATCGCCATCCGAGGCCGCAACGATCAGGGAGAACCCGGGGAGATCATTCATGGAGACGACGCGATACTGGGAGCCGACCCGATCGCATCGGAAATCTCGCTCCCGACCGGTATCTGGAACCTGTATGGATTGCCGACCGACGGTTGGCCGACCACGTCACCCGACGCCGCAGCGTTGCACGCCTTGGGTTTGCTGTTGGCGTTGGTCGCCGCCAGCCTGGTGTACCTGGTCGTTCAATCCAACCAGCTTTATCGCGAGTATGCACATCAGTTGGAGGTCGCCCATGTGGCATCGCAGCAAAGCGCCAAAGAGGCGACGTTGGCCAAGCTTGCGGCCGAGGAAGCGAATCGCGCCAAAAGTCAGTTCTTGGCCAGCATGAGCCACGAGATCCGGACGCCGCTAAGCGCGGTGATCGGAATCACCGAACTGCTGCTCGATACGTCGCTGCAAAAAGAACAACGCAACTATCTGAATCTGGTTCACGAATCCGGTGAGTCACTGCTGGCGGTGATCAACGACATTCTGGACTTCTCAAAAATCGAAGCCGGCAAGCTCGACTTGAACCCTGCGGCGTTTGAGATTCGAGAAAGCCTGGGCGACACGATGAAGCCCTTGGGACTACGTGCCGGGGCGAAGCAGGTGGAGTTGACGTTGCGGGTCGCCGCCGACGTGCCGGCGGTGGTCGATGGCGATGCGCACCGATTGAGACAAGTCATGGTCAACCTGGTCGGCAACGCGCTGAAGTTCACCGAACAGGGTGAAATCGCAGTCGACGTGTCGATCGATTCGATGACCGGCAGCGCGTGTGAGCTTCACGTCCAGGTCCGTGACACCGGCATCGGCATCCCCAGCGATAAGCTGTCGCATATCTTTGAGGCATTTGAACAGGCCGAGGGCGGTACCGCGCGGCGTTTTGGTGGCACCGGGTTGGGCCTGGCGATCTGTCGGCGGCTGGTCGAAATGATGGGAGGCCGGATTTGGGTGGACAGCCAACTTGGTGTCGGCAGCACGTTCCACTTCACCGTCGTATTTGGTGTCGCGGATGACACGGACGTCGCCGACCGCGACGACTTCGCAGCCTTGCAAGACTCGCGGATCTTGATCGTCGACGACCTTCCCACCAGCCTCATGATCTTGGACGAAATGGTTCGCGGTTGGGGGATGAATGCGGTCGCGGTATCCAGTGCCGACCAAGCCCTCGCGACGCTGCGTGATGCCCAGGATCGCGACGACGCGTTTCAGCTCGTTCTGACCGACGTCCACATGCCCAACCGCAGCGGATTCGATCTTGTCGGCGAAATCCGCGGCGACGCCAAGCTGAAGGGCCTACCCGTGATCGCCTGCACCGCCTACGACCAACCCGGCGATCACCAACGCTGGGATGAACTCGGCGTCCACCGTTACCTGTTGAAACCGGTCAAGGAGACAGAATTGTTCGATGCGGTTTTGGGCGTGCTGGGAACGGCGACAATGGCGACCGCGGACGAATCGCTTCAAGCAGAGAAACAGGCCGACATTCGCCCCTTGAACATCCTGTTGGCCGAAGACAACCAAGTCAATCAAACCTTGGCGATCTCCCTGCTGCGGAAATGGGGGCACACGGTCAGCTTGGCCAGCGATGGCGCCGAAGCGGTGCAGAAATGCCTGGACGGGGCGTTCGAGCTGGTGCTGATGGATGTGCAAATGCCAGAGATGGACGGCTTGGAAGCGACGCGCAAGATTCGCGAGGCGGAAAAGGAACAGGGCGGCCACGTGCCGATCATCGCCCTGACCGCCCATGCCCTGACCGGAGACCAGGAGAAGTGTCTGGACGCCGGCATGGACGGCTATGTTTCGAAACCGCTGCGCATCAAGGAACTGCGGGAAGCGATCTCACGGTTCTTTGTTGATGATTCGTCAAAGGATCTGTCTTGCGACGAAGGCGGCGCCGATCTCGACGTTCCGGCAAGCTCCGAACCGACGGATTGGTCCGCGGCGTTGGGACTGTGCGCCGGCGACCAAGCACTGCTCGTCGATATCTTGGGCGCGTTCTTGGAAGAGACACCGCGATTGATGGACGAACTGGAACAGGCGCTTGTCGATGTTGACTGCCAGGGCGCCAAACGCACCGCCCACACGCTCAAGGGCGCTTTGAGGGCGCTCGGCTTGGAATCGATGGGCGAACTCGCCTTTCAAATCGAACAGCAGGCCAGCGATGGTTCACTCAGCGACACTGGCCCCATCGCGATCCGGCTTCGCAGGCAGCTCGATGTCGCGGTCGCCGACGCCCGCCGGATGGTTGATGGGGGGCAAGTCGCCAAGTGAATCTCAGGTGCTAGATCGATGTGATGCTGTCTGCCTGGACAACGCCACTTTGACGCAGCGACGCTCGTCAGAGCGTGGGGATCCGCGGCGATCCTGGCATCGCAGTCCGCTGCAGCTTCTTGTTCGGGTTCGTGTCGTAGCGGAAGCCGCCAAGGCTTTCGGCCTCCCAACGCGGCGTCGCCGCGCCGGCGCGAAACTCTTGGCGAGTTCCGCTACTCGAGAACCACGCTGCGGCGGACTACTAAAATCCAACTGAACCAACGCACTAGCGCCAGTCCATCGGAACATAATCGCGTGTCGTCGGCCCGCTGTAGATTTGTCGTGGCCGGTAGATCCGACTGTTGCTGTCGTGCACCTCTTTCCAATGCGCGATCCAGCCCGGCATCCGGCCGATCGCAAACATCACGGTGTACATGTTGACCGGGATCCCGATCGCTCGCAGCAGGATCCCGGAGTAGAAGTCGACGTTGGGATAAAGGTTGCGGCTGACAAAATAGTCATCGCTCAGTGCGATCTCCTCCAGCTCTTTGGCGATTTCTAACAACGGATCGTTGCGTCCCAATTTGCCCAGCACCTTGGGGACGTGGCGACGAAGGATCTCCGCCCGCGGGTCATAGCTTTTGTAGACCCCGTGACCGAACCCGTAAAGTTTCTCCTTCTTTTGCTTCACACGCTCGATTAAATCTTTGACGCTGACGCCGGAACTCTTGATCCGCTTCAGTTGTTCCATCACGGCCACATTGGCTCCCCCGTGCAGCGGCCCCCACAGCGCACAAACGCCAGCGGAACAGGACGCGAACAAGTTTGCCCCCGAGGAGCCCACCATCCGCACCGTCGATGTGCTGCAGTTCTGTTCGTGGTCGGCGTGCAAAATCAGGAACAAGGTCAATGCCCGAACGACGTCGGGATCCGGCTCATAATCCCGATGGGGTGTCGAAAACATCAGGTGCAGGAAGTTACGGCAATAGCTCAGATCCGGCCGCGGATACATCAGCGGCTGACCGAGCGATGTCTTGTAGGCATAGGCGGCGACGGTTCGGATTTTCGAGATCAAGCGGGCTGCCGCGTTTTCGAACGTCGCTTCGTCTTCCATCACCATCACGTCGGTGTTGTAACATGACAGCGTGTTGATCATCGACGACAGAATCGCCATCGGGTGGCCATGAGTCGGGTAACCCAAAAACGAGTTCCGCATCCCTTCATGAATCATCTCGTGCTCGGTCAACAGCGAGCGAAAGTGTGCCAGATGTTCGGCCGAGGGGAGTTCGCCATAGATCAGCAGCAGCGCGGTTTCGATGAAGTTGGATGATTCGGCGAGCTGCTCGATCGGGATCCCGCGGTAACGCAGCACGCCTTCTTCACCGTTGATGAAAGTGATCCCGGACCGGACCGAACCGGTGTTGCGGTAGCCTTCGTCCAGCGTGATCACGCCCGTCTTGCTACGCAGGGTGGAGATGTCGATCGCCCGTTCGTTTTCGGTTCCAGTGACCAGCGGCAATTCGACTCGAGCGTCGCCAAGGTTCAGTTCAGTGGTTTCCGCGGAATCGATGGTTTCTGCACTCATTGGGCCGGCTGGGGATGGTAAGGATCGCGATGGGAGACGAGTGAACGACAACAGAAAGCATCTCCCGTGCCGTTGCTCCGCCGTCCCGCCGGCCTTGCAGCGTGTGCTTTTACGCACACGCGAAAATGCCAGAAAAGACGCCCAGCGGGGTGATCTGCAGCCGCAGCTGAGCAACTGTGGCACACGTGTCGACCATCCGCGTTACCCCACGTCGCCCGAAATCTGTGCAACCGTTGCTGACGGACAAGGCAGATCCAAGCCGCTCGCTAACCGGGCTGTCGATTAAATCAACAGGCCGTAACGCTTCCCGCTGGCATGCCCTCCGCTCGTTCCGAGGCTCCACCCGGGCTGCGCAAAATCGTTCTGCCCCGAATCATTCTGCCATCCTTCTACTTATTCTCACCGGCTCGACAGGACGCCCTCTTTGACGGCTGCCTTTGGCTGAGCGAACAATCGAGCCAATTCGATCCCTTTCCCGGCCAGACGAATCAGCCATGAACTCGAACACTCGCATGCCCCGATTCTCGACGGTTGTCTTCTTCGTCACGGTCGCGGCCCTGGTAGCCGGACTCGGCTGGGTGATCGCCGCCCGCCGTGCACTGGACGATCGTGTCGAAGCGACGAAGGGAGAGCTTGCCGAACTCAATCAACAGAGTCGACTCAACCAGGAACAGGCTCGTCAACATGACCATGACAAGCGAGTGGTGTGGGCCGTGCTTCGGCAATGCCGTTCGGCCGATGATGTCGGGCCCTTGGGTGGCGACCGCATCCTTTCCATTATGAAAGACGGCGACTCCGTCACGTTCTATGTCCCCGAAGGTGGCCATCGATTGACCGTGGACATCTCGTGGACCGTCACGCCCAAGAGAGACCAGACGATCCGGGCACCGGCTTCAGCGGCCAAGGAAAGCGAGATTCAACCGGGCGAGAAAACGTGGTCCGTTCCCCTGCTGGCCGAACACGGTTATCGATTTCAGATTCTGGGTTCATTCTCGGAAGAAGCACCGATGCAATGGGAGCTGTCCAGCGACGCAACCGATTTTGAAACCCACCGCCAGACCGTGCCGCTGTTTCCGTTTCGATCCGTTGGCGGGGCGTGGAGCACCCATCGCAATGCCGTGTTTTCGAATCAAGTCGGGATTTGGCAACTGATCCGCCACCCCGGCGTACCATTCGTTCCAATTCCGCTTCGAATCGCCGCATGGACCAAGCACGGGCTCGGCGAAGATGATAACACCGATATCAAAATCAACTTCGGATTGTCACTCCACTCCGACAACCCACCGGTCCTGTCGGCGAGCGACGTGGAAACCAGTTGGAACCCTCAACGGGGCGACCGTGTCGGCGAATACCGTGTCGGCGAATACCTGGGCGGTGGACGGTATCGTGCCCAGCTGTGACAAGCGGGGCGGCAACGAATCGAACGGGCATCGGTAAAACGGAATGCAGCAACCGTTGGTGTTTAACCTTGAGGCGATTCCCGGTCGCTGGGGCGCAGCGTCCCAGGCGGCTAAAGGGACCGTCCAGCTCGGGGTGACCGTTTTCTGGTATGAGACAGCCCTTTCGGGCCATCGCCGGCAGGTCTCTCCGCCACGACCAACGAAACGAAGACCAACGAAACGAAGTCGAACAATCGTCGGCGCGGTGCGGAATTTCAAGTCGCAGCCTGGCAGCTGTTTTGCCAGCATGGACGTTTTTATGCCACGCCTTACCGGTGCACACCCGTTCTCGAATCGAGACGATTTAGGTGGCGGTGAACGACCTCATGCTGGGGACCGGTGGGAACTTGATGTTGCCCGACTTTCTGCCGGGGCGCGACTTTCGCAGCGAATTTCCTTTGCCGCAAGCGTGTCGGCGGCGAGCGTGCACCAGGTTTTTGATCAGTTTCGATTCTCTCAAATCGAGACGTTCATCGAGGATTGCGACTCGAATAGAATTCAAGACCAGCAAGAAACTGAGCAGAAATAGCGACGCGATCAAAATCCAACCCATGGTGTCCCTCCAGCCCAAGACGTCGTACCGGGAAGCTCCGCAAGGAGGTGCATTTTTTGTGCCAATTGTTAACCTTCCGTCCCTCTGTCCTTACTGAGACGCATCAACGTGTCCTCCATCGACACCCGGACGGCTAGTCGCGCGTTCACCGGTCGGTGCCCCACTGACATCCGGATTGACCATCGGTGAGAATGACGCTGACGCCCGATTCCTTCCGCCCCTTTCCCCCTGTCAATGTCTGAACAAGCTTTGCCCTACGATTCGTTCTTGCTGGTTTCCTTCGGCGGCCCGGAAGGCCCCGAGGATGTCATGCCCTTCCTCGAAAACGTGCTGCGTGGGAAGAACGTGCCACGTCAGCGGATGCTGGAAGTCGCCGAGCACTACAAGAGTTTTGGCGGCGTCAGCCCGATCAACCAACAGAACCGCGAGCTGCTGGCGGCGATCGAGACGGAGTTCGGAGCCAACGGAATCGATTTGCCGGTGTACTGGGGCAATCGGAATTGGCACCCGCTGTTCCCGGATACGCTGCGGCAGATGAAGGCCGACGGGTGCAAACGGGCAATCGCGTTTTTCACCAGCATGTTCAGTTGTTACAGCGGTTGCCGCCAGTACCGCGAAAACATCATCGCGGCTCAGCAAGAGGTCGGTGAGGGGGCGCCGATGGTCGACAAGGTGCGGATGGGGTTCAACCATCCCGACTTCATCAACACCCTGGCGGAGAGTGTTGGCAAGTCGCTGGCGGAATTGGAAGCCGAGCCCGAGGCCGCGACGGTGTTGTTTACCGCGCACAGCATTCCGATGGGGATGGCTGACAATTGTGACTATGTCAAACAACTGACCGAAGCGTCGCGTCTGGTCGCCCAGGCGGCGGGGGTCGACAAGTGGCGTTTGGTCTACCAAAGCCGTAGCGGTCCGCCGCAGCAGCCTTGGTTGGAGCCGGACGTGTGCGACACGATCGCCGCGATGGACGATGCGGGGGACAAGCCACAGTACTTGGTGATCATGCCGATCGGCTTTGTCAGCGACCACATGGAGGTGCTGTACGATTTGGATGACGAAGCTGCATCGCTCTGTCGAGAGCGCGGCATTGCGATGAGCCGTGCCGCAACCCCAGGCACGAGTACCAGTTTTGTTAGCATGATTCGCAAGCTGGTGGAGGAGCGAATCGGGCGCCGCGAGCAGCGGGATGCGGTCGGTGACCTGGGCCCTTGGCACGACGTCTGTCCGGCCGACTGCTGCCTTTACACGCCGCGGCGGCCACCGGTGCGAGCGTAGCGTTCCGTTCCCTTTCGACGTCCGGGGTTCGTGGTTGATTCGCGAGACGGCGTCAGGGCAAGCGGTAGTGGACCACGCGAGGAGTCCCCGCGGTGCGCAATCAGAATGGACCCGTCGCCTCGTCCACTACCCAAAACCGAGCTGCACCCGAAACGCTCTTGACTCGATCGGCCCGGATTTCTTATCGCCTGGGGCATGCTTTCTGATCGTATTTGCCGACTGAAATTTGCCCTGCTGGTGGTGTGTTTCACGCCGCTTTGTGGTTGTCGCATGGGAGCTCCGATTCATGTCTGGGCACCGCCGACGCTGCAATCAACGGTCGGGCATTCGGTGATGGTGCCAAAGATTGTCGGCCCCCGTGAGCTGGCCGATCCGATTCACGAGAAACTGTTGCAGGCGGCGCCGAGCGACACCGGACGATCGACTCGATTGGTTTCTGCCGAACAAGCCAGCCGATCGGCGACGGAGGGCGATTCGGGGATTTCCCTGGTATCCTACTGCGGCGACGACGAGAGTGATTTGGCGCTGGCAAAAACCGCGCAGCAAAGCCACATCGACTTTATCCTGCGCGGCGAGATCCTGCCGGACCCTCGGCCGCGATCGATCACCGAAGCGGGCAAGCGATTGACCGTCTCTTGGCGATTGAGTTCGGTCGGTGCGGACCGACAGGCTCAGTCCGCCGGGCGGCCGCTGGGCCAACCGATCGTCGTGGAATTGGAATCCGCCTTCAAACGCTATCCCGATTTGGCTTTGGCCGCTGATCAGGACGCGGCATTGCAGGCGGCGGTCGTTCGTGACACCCTGCCGTTGATCACCCCGACGGTCTGGCGTGATCGGGTGCAGTTGGAGATCCCCTACTTGCTGCCGGGCACGCAAGGCATTCGCCAGGGCAACGCGTTGGCGGTCGCCGGCCGCTGGGGCGAGGCGGAAGCGAAGTGGCAGGAGGTCCGTGATCGCTATCCGTTCTCCTCGGTCGCAGTCCACAATCTGGCGATCGCCGCGGTCGCCCGCCAAGATTTTGGCCAGGCCCGATCGCTGGCGCGGCGTGCCGTGCGGATGAAGCCGACCAAGCTGCATCAGCAAACCTTGGTCTGGGTCGAGCGCACCCAGCGCGCCTATCACGAAGCCTTCGGCTTGTCCGATCCGCCCGAGGGCTGGTCGGTGACGCGCGAGCCGTGACCTTTCGATCACAAACTGAGCCGTCGGCGCTAGCCTCGGGCCCTGCAAGTCTTGAAGGGCGATCCAAGGCCCGCGGCGAGCGCCGTCGGCTCATCGAGTCATGCACCACCTTCTGGCGAAGGTAGTTACTGTTTACTCGGGCAGATTCAGGCGATGCTTGTTTTGCTCGTAGAACTTGGTGATGTCCAGTGACGCCCGCCGCTCCTCTTCCATCAGTTGGATCCGCGCTTCCAGCCGTTCGATCCGCCGGGCCATTTGTGGAATCAATTCCTGGGTCGTGTCGGCCGGGGCGGGCTTGGGGACGGCGGGGTAACCGAGATGCCGTTGCAGGGCGCTGAACAGATACAGCGGATCTTTGCGGCGATTGGCCAGTGCAATCCGGCCTTCCTTTTGACCGAACAGGAAGGGGCCTTTGTCTTCGGTCGGTTTGCCGGCCGCGTCAAGTTTTTCGCGATAGTCTTCGCTGACCAGAAAGACCAGATCGGCGAAGTCGACCAGCCCGATCTGGGCTCTCAGCCCCAGGATCCAGCGGCTCCAGCGGTCGTCATAGATCGGGTCCCCACTCATCGCCGTCAAACCGCGATCGTAGGAGAGGCGGTTTCGGCACAGCACCTCGAACTGATAAAAGAACATCCCGGCCGGGGTGGCCTTTTCGACCCGGTACTCGGCCTCGGCCTGCATGACCTTGAAGGCGGTGTTCATCATGAACCGCCCGGTATCGAGTTCGCTTTGGTCGATCAGGTAGGTTTGGAACGGCGTGAAGTAGTGGGCCAGTTGCCGCATCGCCGGGCCGAGCAACCCGGAGTGCCGGACCTCGGTCAGCATGTACTCCATCGCCATCGGCAATCGAGTGGTCGCGAGGACCTCATGCCGCAGTTGTTCCAGCAGGTCCTGAATCGGGAATTGGCCGCCGGCTTGTTCGTGTAGCAGGTCGAACAGGTGGGCCTGTTCGATGTATTCCTCGCGATCGAGGATCTGGCCCCGCTCGGGCGGCCGGGTCGGCTGTTTAAGGTTCAGACGTGGCATGCCAATAGGGTAACAACCGATGCGGTGTTCGGGTCACGCCACGCGGTGGCGACGCTCGATGCGAGCGTGGAACTGGGGAACCACCTTCTGGCGAAGGCGGCTACGTTTTACCCGAACGTTAGGCGAGGATCGAAGACTAGCCGTCGAAGCGGCCAACAACGATACAGGCGTTGTGTCCGCCGAACCCGAAGCTGTTGCTCATCGCGATTTTGACGGCCCGCGACTTGGCTTGGTTGGC
The DNA here is from genome assembly GCF_014154935.1 of Stieleria mannarensis. Taxonomy (GTDB): domain Bacteria; phylum Planctomycetota; class Planctomycetia; order Pirellulales; family Pirellulaceae; genus Stieleria; species Stieleria mannarensis. The sequence goes on along the minus strand of NZ_JACEHH010000005.1, from coordinate 104,205 downwards.
CGTGTAATCGAGATCGCAATCGGGATCGGGTGTTTCCAGGTTGATGGTCGGCGCGATGGTTTCCGACTCGATGGTTTTGCACAAAATCACCGCCTCGACGCCTCCGCTGGCACCGAGGGAGTGGCCCAGAGCGGACTTGGTGCTGCTGACGCTGACCTGGTAGGCGGCGTCACCGAAGACGCGTTTGATCGCGGTGGTTTCGGCTTTGTCGCCCAGCGGCGTGCTGGTGCCGTGGGCATTGATGTAGTCGACCTGTGCCGGCTGGACACGGGCGTCGGCGAGGGCCGCCGTCATCGCGGCGGCGGCGCCGATGCCGTCGGCGTCGGGGGCGGTGATGTGGCCGGCGTCACTGGTGGTTCCGTACCCGAGCACTTCGCCATAGATCTTGGCACCGCGTTTCTTGGCGTGCTCAAGTTCTTCGAACACCAACACGCCGGCGCCTTCGCCGAGCACGAATCCGTCGCGATCGACGTCAAAGGGTCGACTGGCCTTGGTGGGTTCGTCGTTCCGCGTCGAAAGCGCTTTCATGTTCTGGAAGGCGGCCAATCCCATTCGGGTCAGCGCCGCTTCGCTGCCGCCGGTGATGACCAGATCGGTTTCGTTGAGCCGGATGCTGCGCAGCGCATCGCCCATCGCGTTGGTCGCGCTGGCACAGGCCGTCGCGACGGCATAATTGGGGCCTTTCAGCCCGTAGGTGATCGACAGGTTCCCGCCGGCGGCGTTGACCATCATCTTGGGGACCGTGAACGGGCTGACCCGCGACGGGCCTTTGGTCAACATCCGTTCGATTTGGTTTTCGATTTCGATCAGGCCCCCGATGCCGCTGCCCAGGATGACGCCGCAGCGGGTGCGGTCGAGCGTGGCGAAATCGACCCCTGAATCCGTGACGGCTTGATGGCCGGCGTGGACGGCGAATTGGGTGAAGCGATCCAAACGCTTGGCTTCGCGGGGATCGACCACACCGTCAAGCGTGAAGTTCCAAACCTCGCCCGCAAAGTGGACTTTGTAATCCGACGTGTCCAGCAATTCGATCTTCCCCACGCCGCTTTCTCCGGCGACCAAGCGGTCCCAGGTCGTGGGAACGTCCAGGGCGAGCGGAGTGACGGCGCCGATGCCAGTGATGACCACACGGCGATCACCTCGGAAAACTGGTGGTTGTGACACGGTGTCGGATGAACCCTGGGTCATCGTGAGGCCTTCAAGTGATCAATACTGCGAACGTGCGACAGCGGCGACGTTCGAGGAGTCCGAATGAAAAAATGCCGCCCACGATTGATCGGCAAACGGGCCCGGTGGGCCGGTGTACCATCTGACCATGAGGCGGCAATGCGTATGAACAACGGTGTGCAAACGAGGGCGGAGAGAATCAGGCGTCTTCGCCCTTGGCGTTCTCGATGAAATCCACAGCCTCGCCAACCTTCTGAATCTTTTCTGCAGCTTCGTCAGGAATGCTGATGTTGAATTCCTCTTCAAGCTCCATCACGAGTTCGACGGTATCCAACGAATCGGCACCCAGGTCGTTCACGAAGGACGTTTCGCGGCTGATTTTGTCTTTTTCGACACCAAGTTGTTCAGCAACGATATCGACCACGCGTTCTTCGACGGTAGCCATAAGCAATCTCCAATGGTTTGATCGGCAAAGGGAAGTTATCGAGGGAACGAAACGCCCCTCATCTGTAGGGAGGAACGAGACGGCAAGGGTTGGAGCCCGGAGACGCTTCGTTGATTCGCCGAAAAGATAGGGGAAACAAGCAAAAGACGTCAATATCCCGGGATTCTGCACTCGCCAACTCGGTCGTGTTTTCAGGCGTGACAAGGGCGTCGATCACCGCCGCGACGCCCGCGGACGGGAATCGGGCCGTCGGATCGACCGGTTAGCCGGTGATGCCCCCGTCGACGACAATCGTTTGTCCGGAAATGTAACCGGCGTCGCGAGAGGCCAGGAAAAGCACTGCCGCGGCGACATCTTCGGGGTTTCCGATACGTTTAGCCGGGATCGTTTTGACGACTTCGTCCAAAATCCCGGTCGGAATCGCGTCGGTCATCTCGCTGGCGATGAAGCCCGGGGCGACCGCATTGACGGTGACGCCGCGATTGACCAATTCCTTGCTCATCGTTCGCGTCATGCCGATCATCCCGGCTTTGCTGGCCGAGTAATTCGCTTGGCCTTGGTTGCCCATCAGCCCCGAGATGCTGGCCATGTTGATGATCCGGCCGTATTTCTTCTTGCGCATGATCCCTGCCGCGGCGCGACAGCAGACGAAGCAGCTGGTCAGGTTGGTCGCAATCACACTGTCCCACTCTTCGTCGCTCATTCCACGCATCGTTTTGTCGCGGGTGATGCCGGCGTTGTTGACCAGGATGTCCAGTCGGCCGTGCTCCTTGGCGACCCCTTCGATCGCGGCGGCGGTCGCTTGGCGGTCGGTCACGTCACAGGCCAGTGGGATCCCCTTGCCGCCGGCGGCTTCGATTTCGGCGACCGTCGCGGCCAGCTTTTCGGCGTTTCGCGCCAGGCAGGCGACCGTCGCGCCGTTGGCGCCCAGGGCGACCGCGACGGCTTTGCCCAATCCTTGCGACGCGCCGGTGACGATCGCAACTTGGCCGGACAGGTCGGCTTTGAGTGTCAATTCCATGTTTCTTGGTTTGGGGGGGGAAAGGAATGTCGTGTGGGAGCGGGAAAGAGGCCGCGACGTTTATTCGTCGCCGAAGCCATCGGTGGGGATTTTACGCTGAATTCGCTTGAGCGTGCCCCGCAGCACACGCCCCGTGCCGGCTTCCAAAAAGCCTTCGATCCCGTCGGCGATCATGCGGCGGATGCTGGCCTCCCACATCACCGGCTGGGTGACTTGGCGGCTGAGCAGGTCACGGATCTCGTCGGCCGATTGGTGCGGTGCCGCGTCGACGTTGCTGTAGACCGGGATTCGGGTGTCACGAATGGGGATTTCGGCCAAGGCTTGCTGAAGCGACTGGACCGCCGGTTCCATCAGCGAGGTATGGAACGCGCCGGCGACCGACAGCGGCACCACCTTCATCGCCCCGGCTTCCAATGCGGCCGGTTGCAACCGCTCGATCGCCGTCAGGTGTCCGGACACGGCGATGTTTCCCGGACACAGCAAATTGGCCGGACGCAGCACTTCGTCTGCCTCGCGAACCTCGTCACAGAGCGTTTGCAGTGCCTCCAATTCCATCCCCAGCACGCTGGCCATCCCGCTCTTGACCGCATCGGACGCCGCTTGCATCGCTTGGCCGCGGCGTTGGACCAGTCGTAGGGCATCGGCAAAGTCCAGTCCGTCGGCAAAGCAAACCGCGGTGTACTCGCCCAGGCTCAGTCCCGCGGTCGCCGTGATGTTGCTGATCCGCTCGGGGTGCTCGGCGGCCAAAACGCGTGCCGCCGCGATGCCCACGGTGAACAACGCCGGCTGGCAGAATTCTGTCGCATCGAGCTTTTCCGCGGGGCCGTTCTGGCACAAGTCCGCCAGATCGTAACCGAGTACCTCGCCCGCCTCGGCGAACAAGTCTTTTGCGATCGAATAGTTCTCGCACAGCCATCGGCCCATGCCGACGCCCTGCGCCCCCTGGCCCGGAAATAGAATCCCGGCGGAATTTACGTCCATTGGTAACAGCCGCTCAAAAAGAAAACCGCCGAGCGAGATCGTGCGGCGCATCACAACAGGACACGATGCACCACGGCGCGGCGGAAGGCGTCAAAAAGAATCGATCAAACGCGACGGTCGACTATTCGTCGGTCGGCTCGACAACGGTACGCCCCTGGTAATAACCACATTTGGGGCAGATCGCGTGTGTCGGCACCGAGCTGCTGCACTGCGGGCAATAGGCAATTTGGCGTTTCTTGACGCGATCGTGGCTGCGGCGTTTGCCGGTTCGACTGTTGCTGTGTTTTCGCTTGGGGACAGCCATGGCTGCTTGGGGGGTAAGGATGGAGTGGACGCTAAAATCAATTTTTGGCTCAGCATCGTAGAAACGCCGAGCCAGTTTCGTCAATCCACGATCGGAAAAAAGGGCCGGCGAGAAGAAAAGTAGCCCTCGCGCCGCGATCCGCAGCAGGCCGCAATCCGGGGTCGCCCTGGCATTGATGCATCGATTGCAGAAGCACCCCCTACGGCCTTGCCGCGACCATCATGCCCAGCCCCGCTTCGCTGGCGGCCAGGTAGGTGAATTGGATTTCGCCCAGCCCCGCGGCCAAAAACATTGCTTGGCATTCGCGCAGATCCCGCACCCGGCCCTCGGGGGTCGCCAGGTGGACGGACAATCGCCCCAGCGATTCCTTCAATCCGGCTCGGCTGGGGCCGAGATAGAAGTCCGGTACGGCGATCCGGCCGCCCGGCTTCAAGGCTGTGGCAGCCTTTTGCAGCAGACCGGCGGCCTGGTCATCGGAGTATCCCGACAGCGATTGGGCCAGCACGACGAGGTCAAACTGTTGCTCGCCGACGGTCGCCGCCAGCGGATCGCTTTCGATCGTGCGAAATCGGTCGCTCAGCCCGATCGAATCGGCGGTGCTCAGGGCCGCCTTGAGCGCGGCCGCATCGTCAACGGCCACGACCGTCGCCCCCGCGTCGCGATGGGCAAACGCACAACTCCACACCGCCGAGCCACAGCCCAGGTCCAAAATCCGTGGGCCGGGCGTGGCTGATTCGCCGCCGATGTCCAAAATCTCCGCCGCCTGCATCGCCGCGGCGGTGTGAATCCACTGGGTCGCGGCGATCCGGGCGCGATAGGCGGCGGCGTCCGCCTCCGCCGGACCGCTGTTGTTCAATCGACCGACCAGACGTTCCCAGCGGCTGTCCCCTAGATCGTCGTCGTACTGGCAAAGCAAATGCCCGGCCCGGGCCAGGGCGAAATCCTCTTCATACTGCTCGACAAACCCGATCGCGACCAACCCGTCCAGCAACAGCCTGGTCGTCTCGGCCGACAGCGACAGCGATTGGCAAAGCTCGTCCAGCGTGTGCTGTTTTTCTCGCAGGCGAGCCGTGATCCCGGACTGCCGTGCCGCCCGCATCAAATGCGCCGCCGCGTTCGTCTGCATCCAATTCTCGTACTGCTGGATCGTGCGATCGCCGGCCGCACGGACGGCGGACGCCTGGTTCGCTTGGGCTTGTTCGGGGTTGGGGCTCTCGGGATTGGGGTTCATGGGGTGGATTTGATACTGCGGGGAAGAAACGCGTCACGCCCAACAACGGTAACCGATCAACGGCAGGATGCTCACCCCATGATCCGTAGCGGAAGCCGCCAAGGCTTTCGGCGTGATCCGCCGCGGGTGCGAAACTCTTGGCGAGTTCCGCTACGGGAGATCCCCCTCCCGCCACTCAGCGGACGAATTGCAGCAGCTGGTCGATGTAGACCGTTGGGGGCACACCGAATCCGCCGACGAAGGCATCGTCAAACGACTTGCCATTGTCGAGCAATCGTAACGTGGCATCCAAGCCTTTGCGGCGGTTGCGCTGGAGCATGGACATCGCCAGTGCGGTGCCGAAGGAGTCGGCTTGCTCGGGCGTCAGTTTGTTACTCAGGAAGGCCTTGGCATCTTTGACCGAGGACGCCGCCTCGACCGCCAGTGTCTGCAGCTTTTCTTTCTCGCTGCGGCTCTTGGCGTTTTGTTGCATCGCGGTGGCCGAGCCCAGGCCTTCGGCGAACCAGCGTGGGACGTCGCCGCCGCGGGTGGCGACCGCCAAGCTGACGATCGGTGCCAACAGCCGCGATTCGATCGCCTCTTCGTCTTCGGTTTCCGACGCCACGGTGGCGACGTAGGCATCGATCCCGTCGAATTTCCAGTGAGCCGACCAATCGCCGGGCACGCTGCGTTGTTCGGCCATCTTGGCAAACTCGCTGTAGTCGTATCGGCGTGGCAACACGAAGATCGTCGCGCGGCCGCGGAAGTAGTCTTCGGCGGCTTTGGATGACTGCGGCCGCGCCACCGACTTGGCGATCTTCAGATGTTTCTCGGCCGCCAGGCCGACGACTTTCAAGGTTTCCTGCGAACCGGAGCCGACGACGCGGAAGTGATCGGTTTGGTGCTCGGTCAGCGGGGCCGACGCATTGGCGAGTTTGAAGTTTCGATCGGCCAGTTCGGCCCGCTTGGCGGACATCTCGGCACTCGAGGCGCGGGAGGCCCAAGCCAGCTTGCTGATCACCTTGATCGGTTGTGACTCGCTGGCGTCCAGAGTCGCCCCTTCATCGATCCACTTGGAGATCAATGCAATCGCATCGTCCTTGAGCGGTGGTCTGCCACCGGCCGGCATCCGCTCGCCATCGGTCGCGGTGCCACGCAGTTTTTTCACCAGCAAGCTCGCTTCACCACGTCCCGGTGTGATGATCGCGCCGCTGTCACCGCCGCGCATCAGTTGCACGAACGAATCCATGCGTAATCCGCCGCGGACTTGCATCGCGTCGAGGTGGCAACCGCCGCAGTTTTCGACCAACAGCGGCGCGATGTCGAACGAAAAACTGACGGTTTCGTTGCCGGTCGCCTGGGTGATCACCGGCGGTTTGGTGTCCATGGCCGGAGCCGGCGCTGTGCCGGCGGCGAGCATTCGATTCGGATCGTCGCCATCAAATTTGGCGCCTTGGGTGATCCACTTTTTTAACGTCCCCAATTCGTCGGCGCTGACTTTCGCGCCGTCGCGAGGCATGTCACCGGTTTCGATCGTTTCGATCAGCCGGCTGCCGATGACGTCACCGGCGAACACGACGACGCCTTCCGGTGGCCCTTTCATCAACGCGGCATAGCTTGATGCGCTAAACCCGCCGCGGCGTTCATTGACGTGACAGCGACCACACTTCGCGGTCAAAATCGGCGCCACATCCTTGGTAAAGCTGACCAGGTTGCCGGAGGTGTCAAAGAATGGTGGGGCGGGTGAACCCGAGTCGGGAGTGCCGGAGGCGGACATCGACGGGGTGCCGGTCGGACGCTTGGGGCGTCGAAACGGCGGCAACGTCACGCCCTCGAGCTCCAGCATCGCGTGGGCCCGCGAGATTTTGTCGATGTGGACGGCGATCGCGTCGTACAGCTCGGGGCTCCCCAGATCGACCGCGCGTTCGACCTGCTCCAACGCCTTGCGGATCTCGTTGCCCGACGACTCGTATTTCCCCTCAAAGTAATCCTTGCCGGCCCGCGTGATGGTTGCGCCGATCGTCGAGACGATGGCTTTCTGGCGGCGATCCAGTTCCACCGCCTCGGCCACCCCAGCGCCCGGGATGGCACTCAGGATCACAGCCAACAACACGGCGTAGCGGGGCGGGATGATTCGATTCATCTTCATGGCAATCTTCGGCGGGCGTCGGTCGCGTTCTTGCGACGCTTGGAGGGCTAAAGGGGCGAACGAAGTTCGCGGCCGCAAGAGCCCAAAAATCTTAGTGCGCAGCGTCGGAATAGCCATTTGGGTGGCTTTGGTGCCACTTCCAAGCGGTTTCGACGATGCCTTTGACATCGTTGTACTGGGTCTTCCAGCCCAAGACCTCGGCCGCCAAGCGTGCATCGGCGACCAACTCCGGCGGGTCGCCGGCTCGCCGCGCCCCCATCACTTCGGGGATCGGATGCCCGGTGACCTCGCGACAGGCCTGGATGATCTCGCGGACGCTGGTCCCCCGTCCGGTCCCCAGATTGACGCAGATCCCCGTTCCCGGCTGCAGTTTGTCAAGCGCCGACAAATGGGCCCTGCCAAGGTCGTCGACGTGAATGTAGTCGCGGACACAGGTCCCGTCGGGGGTCGGGTAGTCGTCACCGTACACGGTGATCGATTCGCGTTGGCCGAGCGCCACCTGCAAGACGATCGGGATCAAATGCGATTCCGGCGTGTGGTCTTCGCCGATCGATCCATCCGGCCGCGCCCCGGCGGCGTTGAAGTAACGCAGCGCCGCATAACCAAACCCATATGCCGCCGCATAATCGGCCAGCGCCTGTTCAAAGACCAACTTGGTAAATCCATAGGGATTGATCGGCTGTTGAAGCGTGGTCTCGGCGATCGGAATCACTTCCGGTTCGCCGTAGGTGGCCGTCGTGCTGCTGAAGACGATTTTCTTCACGTCGGCTTCACGCATCGCATCGAGCAATTCGATCGCCGCGACGACGTTATTGCGATAATACAGCGCGGGATCGTTGACCGATTCGTTGACCAACGCAAAGGCCGCAAAGTGCATCACCGCGTCGATCTGTTTCTCTTTCAGCACGCCGACCAGCTTGGCACGGTCGGCCAGCTCGCCTTCGACCAGCATGCCCGGTGGGACGGCCTGGCGATGCCCGCGCGACAGATTGTCGTAAACGGTGACACTGTGACCGGCTTCAGCCAATAAACGCACGGCGTGCGAACCGATGTAACCGGCACCACCGACAACCAAAACATTCATGGAATTCACTTCAGGCAAAGAGGACAACGGGTGTGCCGACGCGGTGTGCCGACCCTAGACGTACGCAATGGTGACTTGAAAACGCCCCTTCAACAACGGAACCAATTGATCAGTGGCCAAACGAAAGACCAAGCTGCAACTGATCCGCGAATCGGGACCGCCTAAAAAACCGTCCCACTCGGCCGCCTCCATCCGAGAGGAATTCTTAAGCTATCTTCGCGGCGAGTGCCATCTGGCCGACAACACGATTCAAGCTTATGGACGCGATCTTAATCGGTTCATCGATTGGCTGGGAGACAAGCGGTTGGATTCCATTCGTGTCGGTGACCTGACGCGGCTGATGGGCACGCTGTCCGAATCAGGCCTCGCCCCGGCATCGGTCTCCCGCGCTGTCGTTGCGATTCGCACGTTTTTCAAATACCTGCAACTCGAAGGGGTGGTCACCGAGAACCCGGCCGAACTGCTGGCGGCGCAAAAGATGTGGCAACGCATGCCGGGCGTGTTGTCGCAGCGGCAAGTCGATGATTTTTTACGTGCCCCACGGCGAACCGATGCGTTCTGGTTGCGCGATGTTGCGATGTTGGAAGTGTTGTACGCGACCGGATGCCGGGCCAGCGAAGTTTGCTCGTTGCGCGTCCGCGACCTGTCGTTGGACCAGAAATACCTTAAATGCACCGGTAAGGGCGGCAAACAGCGCATGGTCCCGATCGGCAGCCAAGCCATCGCTGCGATCGAGCGCTATTGTGAAGAGTTGCGTGGCGAACTGGCGGCCAAGATGCCGCACCCGCCGGACGAACTGTTTCTTTCTCGTAGCGGACGACCGCTGGACCGCATCCAGCTATGGCGTCTGGTCAAACATTATGCCAAACGCGCGGGCATCGATTCGGACATCAGCCCGCACTCGCTAAGACACAGCTTTGCCACGCACCTGCTGGCCGGCGGTGCGGACCTGAGGCAGGTCCAAGAGATGCTCGGGCACGCCAGTATTCAGACGACACAGATCTACACCCACGTCGAGCACTCACGACTGAAACGCGTCCACCAGCAATACCACCCGCGGGCCTAAACCGGCCGCCTGATTCTTCCCCGGGTGCCTCTTCCTCGGGTGCCTGCCGACGCGCACCTCATCATTCTGCCCCGAATCATTCTGCCATCCCTCGCACGCCAACGCGATCACTCGCCGTCCCAATCCGGGTCGGCGATCTTGCGGTGCATTTCCCCCAACCGCGCCTGGACGCCCAACAATCGTTGCCAGGAACTCAGCTTCAACGTCACCGATTGGCTGGATTCGTCGATCTTGGCCGTTTCGACCAGTTTGCAAAGTCGATGTTGTAAAAAGTCCAAGATCTCACAGAGTTGTGCTTTCTGGCCCGGGCTCAAGTTGTCCGGGATCGAAGGGATCTCGCGGACTGAGGCGATGTCCATTTGGAAGGGCGATTTCTCCTGGCTCAGCTCCAACGCGACGGAGCTTTCCGAGGACGACATTTCGCGCGACATGGTCGGGTTTTCGCTCCCCAGTGCCGCCAACCGCTGAGCGATTTCTTCCTCCGAACCGACCAGCATCAAACTGCGGCCGACCGAGATCAAATCGCCGCTGCGAAGAATTTTCAGCGGATACTCCACTCCGTTGACCTTCGTCCCGTTGGTACTGTCCAAATCGGTCAGCACCAATCGGTCGTTGTCGCGCTGAATTTTAAAGTGGCATCGGCTGACACGTTCGTCGTTGAGCTGGATGTCATTGACTTCTTCTCGCCCCACCGTGAATGGTGGAATGAGATCGCCGAACACTTTGCCGCGATCAGCGCCGTGCAGAACTTTCAACGTCACACCCGACATGGGCAGACCCCGAGATGATGAGGATCGAGAGAGAGAATCGTCGTGATGCATTAATATATCTGGTTGTTTGACGTCCGTCTGCCAGAAATCTACGCCACTTGGGCGATCACACATTTTAAGTAGTCACTTTCCGGGCAACCCACGGCCAGCGGGTGATCCGGGGCGGGGCCCCGATTCTCCAAAATGATCAGATCGCGACGTCCGCGACGCCCCACGTCGACCAACATGTTTAAAAACTCACTGCGGGAAACTCGACCGCTGCAGCTGCACGTGACCAGGATTCCCCCCGCTGGAAGCAGTGCGACGGCCAGGCTGTTCAATCGCCGGTAAGCCCGCAGCGCCTGGTCGACCTGATGCCGCGAGCCGGCAAATCGCGGGGGATCCAAGATCACCGCGTCAAATTTCTGCCCCTCGTCACCAAGCCGTTTCAACGCGTCGAAGCAATCTTCCTGCAAAAAGGACATCCGCTCGGCCACGCCGTTGCGCTGGGCCGATTCGGTCGCCGCGGCGATCGCCGCAGCACTCGAATCGATTCCGATCACCTGATCGGCACCCTGCCGTGCGGCCACCAAGCCGAATCCGCCCGTGTAACAGCACACATCTAAGACGCGTTTTCCGCGCAAGTAACCCGCCGCCGCTTGATGGTTAAGCCGCTGGTCCAAGTAGCCGCCGGTCTTTTGGCCGCCGACCAAGTCGACTGTCAAATCCAGCCCGTTTTGACGGTAGCCGACCGGGGCGGTCAATTCGGCACCGGGGATCGCCAGCGTGGCCGGTTCGGGATCCAACCCCTCGTGCTTGGCCGTTTTCTCATCCACCCGGACCACGATTTGGCGGCACCCGGTGACCTGTTGCAGGTGTTCCAGGATCGTCGCACGCCATTTCATCAGCGCCCCGGCGGTGAACTGGACGCCCAAACAATCCGCGTAGCGGTCGACGATCAAACCGCTGATCAGGTCCGATTCGCTGAACACCAGCCGCTCGGCTTCGTCGTTTTCCGCCGCCCGCGTCAGCCGACGCCTGGCGATCGCCGCGTCAATCCGCTGCCGCCACAATCCGTCGTCGATCGGGGTCGTGCTCCCATAGGTGTACAGACGCACTCTTAGGCGGCTGTGGGGATTGACCAGGCCTCGGCCCAGGAAATTGCCGTCCATGTCAACCAGATCCACGACATCGCCGCGTTGCATGTCGCTGCCGTTGCTGAATCGACTGCCGTCACTGATCAACGCATGGGCGTGAACCCACGGGTGCCGAGAGAGAAACGGAAACTGACGCCCCGGTTTGACGCGGAGCTGTTGGGGGGTGGAGGAAGACACGGCGGGCCGGGGTGCGAGTCGAAAGGGGAGACGAGTCGATGGTTCGGGTTAGAATCTGGGCAGAATGACCGATCGTTGCCCGGTTGCACAGGTTGGGGTGCAGCCAATTGCTTGTCCGACCGATATATTGGTCAGAGACTGTTTCTTGAGTGGTTCCCGTAACGAAAGGTTTTTGAACATGGCTCACATCGTCGCCGAACCCTGCTCGGGTTGCAAATACACCGATTGCGTCGTCGTTTGCCCGGTGGAGTGCTTCTACGAAGGCGAACAAATGCTGTACATCCACCCCGAAGAGTGCATCGATTGCGAAGCCTGCGTGCCGGAATGTCCGGTCGAGGCGATCTTCCACGAAGACAATCTGCCTGAGGAGTGGAAAAGCTACATCGAACTCAATGCCAAGATGTCCGAAGAGTGCGAGGTGATCACGGAAAAGAAGGAACCGCTGGCAGACGATTGATCGGGACCGGATGGCCGACCAAGGTTGTTTGGCCAATCGGGGGCGACCGATTCAAGACGGCCGCGTTCCAATGCAGAAAGCCCAATGCAAGAAGCCTCGCCGGTGTTTCACCGACGAGGCTTTTTTTGGGTTTCCGCACCGATGTTGCCGGGCAGAACGATTCGTTCAATGGTCGATCGGTTCGATCAGCCGACTGCCGGCAGAAAGGTCTTCCAGCAATCGTAGCGTGGGTCATCGACCGAATGCGTCACCAGCGGGTTGAACCGCGGCTTGGACGGCGTGGTCCGCAATTTCATCCCCGCCTGCTTGGGCGTCCGTCCGCCTTTGCGGCTGTTGCAACGCAGGCAGCACGCGACGATGTTTTCCCACGTCGTCGGCCCCCCTTGGCTGCGCGGGACGACGTGATCCAGACTCAGCTTGTGCGTCGGGTAATCCTTGCCGCAATACTGGCAGGTGTGTTCGTCGCGGGCGAACAGGTTCTTGCGATTGAAGCGAACCGTTTGCAACGGCATTCGATCAAAACGCGTCAAACGTGCGATCCGCGGCACCTGCATCTCAAAGCCGACCGCCTGGATGAAATCATCACCGGGTTGCTTTTCGATCGCGTTGAGCTGGCTCATTTCACACCAGCTGTCGAAGTCATAGCTGATGAACTGGCCCGCCTCGTGACTGATCACTTCGGCACACTGGCGATACAACAGCGTCAACGTTCGCCGGACATCGACCACCCGGATGGCCATGTAGAACCGGTTCAAGATCAAAACGTGACTGTCAAGCAAACTCTGACTCATCTCAGCGAAATCCTTACACTTGTTGCAAGGCCCTGGGGCCATGCCGGGTGACACGGTCGGGATGATGTTGTGCGCTATCAGCATCCACATTCTAGTCAACGCGTCCGCGGTGATGGGCCCCCAATTGAGCATCAATCACGCTCTGAATCGCGGAGTTTTGCCAAACCTTCATTTCCAACGTCGGCTTTCGGCGGTGCCGCAGCACATCGGTGTGCCAGCGAGACACTTGGTGTCCCCATCCGGGTTCGCAGCCGAGCCCCCGGTTTCGCGGGATCTTTCAAGGGTCGTGCTTCGGCGTAGGGCTGTCGGTGCGTGCGGAGAGTCGCCGTGTTCTCCGAACTCGGCGCCCCGAAAGCGAAGCATTGCCCCGAGCCGACCTCGGAGAGCATGGCGACGGTCCCGCAAGGCCGGACACCAACATTGACCCCAGCCCGCGGTTTTTCGTAGTCAGTCGAGTTTGCAGCGGATTCCGGGACGCCCATCCCGGTCTCCATTGGAACGCGGCCTGGGCAATTGCTAGCGCCGCGGTGGCATCCGAACGATTCGACCGCCCCCCCTTCATGTCTCAACTTCGTCGAACCAATGATCGTCGGCGACGCGTGCTCTACCACTCGCACGTGTCCCCGCACACACCGTCGACGCCGGCGACACGCCGTGCCGCGGCGGAGTTGCGCGCCGCCCGGCAACCGGCGCAACCCTTCGGATCTCGCGTGCACCAGCATCTGCGGGGCCGTTGGTTTTCATTGGTCCCGGTTTCACGGTTGGCGATGACGACCTCGGCGGTGATCATCGCGTCGGTTTCAATCCTGCTGACATCGCTCCATCATCTGGCGTTTGCATGGCCGGCGCTCGCATTTCGCCAAGATCTCGCCCGCCCCTTGCTGATCAATCGACCGGACGGCTTTGCCGCCTGGTGGACGACGATGTTGTTGCTGTTGGCCGCCGGTGCCACGCGATTGATCTTTGTGCTTCGTCGGCATCGGCGCGATGACTATCGCGGTCACTATCAATTGTGGCAGTGGACGCTGATCGTGTTGTTGGCCGCGAGTGTTCATTCGACCGTCGACCTGGTCGGCTGGTTGGGCGCATCGTTGGACCTGTTGGTCGGTAATCGGGCGGTGCTTTCGGGTGCCAATTGGCTGCGAATCGTGTTGGACGTCGGCGGCATCATCCTGGCGATGCGGTTGATCGCCGAACTCTCGCGCTGTCGACCGGCCTTGGTCGCGCTGATCCTGGCGGCCGCATGGATCGGTTTTTCCGAACTCGCACACTGGCAGATCGTCGTCGTCGATGGCCCCGTGACGGCAACCTTGGTCATCGCCGCGCCGATGCTCGGTTGGACATGTTTCCTGGTGGCCGCCACGCTCTACCTGCGTTCGATGTACCGCCAGATCCGCAACATCCCCGATGCCGTTCCGATCCGCCAACGCATCACCGAGTGGATCGCCGAGCGGCGAAACGGCGATGCCGATTTCACGTCCGAGTTTTTCGATGCACAAGACGCACCGCGTCCGGCGGTCGCAAACGCCACCACCAAACGCGCCGCTGCCTCGAAGTCCAAGCCGAACGCAAAGCCAAGACCTGCCGCCAAGCCCGTGCGGACAACCGCTGCCGATCACAGTGAAACCGAGGAAGACGAAGCGGCCATCGACGACGCGACCACACAGGACCGACCGGGATGGTTGGCCCGGCTGAAACGCCGTCTTCGAAAACCCAAGCCTGAATCCGAAACCGAATCGAGCGAGTCAACCTCAGCCGACACGTCCGATCAAGACTCGGGCGATGATGACGCCTCGCCCGACCACGACGGTTCGGGCACTGACAAACCCAAACGGCGTTGGTTCGGCCTGCGCGCGGAACGCCGGATCGATCCGGGGGACGCCGACGCCGACGCCGACGGCGATTGCGACTCCGACGAAGAACTTGAGAACGATGCCGGCGAAACAGCGGAATCTCCGCCGAGAAAGAAACGCTGGTTCTCGCTGCGGTTGAAGCCCCAACCGGCCGGCGACGAAACTGCCGATCAGGAGGCGGACGTGACGCCCGAAGAGACTGAAGACGACGTCGACGAAGCAGACGCCGTGGCGAAGAAATCCTGGTTCAGCCGACTGCTTCGACGAAAGCACGCCGACCAATCCGACGAATCCGAGTCGCAAGGCTCGGACGAGTCTGCGGATTCGGGGCCCTCGCCCGCCGCATCCTCCCACCGGCGGTCCAGTCCAAACGCCGAGAAACCTCCGGCAAGATCTCAAGGGCCGCTCCATACCGCCACGCGGGACCGGCAATCTTCGTCGGCCCAATCCGCTGGAAACCCGTCGGCTGGAAAACCACGCATCACTCCGGCCGAGGTCGCCGCCGGCGAGATCGATCCGGACGACATCGACTGGGAATCGATGACCAAAGCCGAACGGCGGCGGATGCGAAAGACGCTCAAACGCGCCGGCCGAGCCGCCTGATACGTCCCCACGCGTACGCTGGCCCTTCCGGGTTGTCGTCGTGAACGACTCTCCGCGACGACCTAGAAAGGACGTCGCACAACAATCCGCCGCGGGCGTCTCTCCCTTCGTTTCCGCCGCGGGCGTCTCTCCCTTCGTTTCCGCCGCGGGCGCCCCTCCCTTCGTTTCCGCCGCGGGCGCCCCTCCCTTCGTTTCCGCCGCGGGCGCCCCTCCCTTCGTTTCCGCCGCGGGCGCTGATATCGTGTCGCCATTCCCATCCACACGTTTTTTCCCAGATTCCATGATTCGAACCCGTTTTGCGCCCAGTCCGACCGGTTACCTGCACATCGGCGGCGTCCGTACGGCCCTGTTTAACTGGTTGTTGGCCAAACAATCCGGCGGCCAATTCATCTTGCGGATTGACGACACCGACGCGGGACGCAACGTGACCGAGGCCCTGCAACCGATCCTGGAGGGGTTCAAGTGGTTGGGCATCGACTGGGACGAAGGCCCGGAGATCGGCGGCCCCAGCGGCCCGTATTACCAGTCCCAGCGGATCGAGCTTCACAAAGCCGCCGTCGCCCAGCTGCTCGCCAGCGGCCACGCCTATCGCGATTACGCGTTGCCCGAGGAGTTGGCGGCCGAGCGTGAAGCGGCGGAAAAACGCGGCGAACGGTTCTTTTACGATCGACGCTGGATGGCGGCCGACGACGCGGAGGCGGAGGCGTACGAAGCGGAAGGACGCCAAGCGACCATTCGGCTGAAGATGCCCCGCGAAGGCGATTGCGTGATCGAAGACTTGGTTCGTGGGACCGTGACGGTCGCTTGGCAGACCGAACAAGACCACGTGATCGCTCGAACCGACGGCAGCCCGCTGTATCACTTGGCCAGCGTCATCGACGACCATGCGTTTGGAATCACGCACGTCGTTCGCGCCGAAGAACACCTGCCCAACACGCCGCGTCAGATCTATATCCTCGAGTCGCTCGGCTACCCGCGGCCCCAATACGCCCACCTGCCCTACGTCGCCGAACCCGGCGGATCGGCCAAGCTGAGCAAGAGAAAGCTGAACAAGTATCTGAAGAACAAAGACTTCGCCGACCTGCTGGAACACGGCAATCGGATCGCAGCACGTTGCAACGTGGCGACCAGTGACGACACCTTCAATCCGGTCATCGTCGACTTTTATCGCGACATCGGTTTTTCCGCCGATGCGTTGTTGAACTACCTGCTGCTGTTGGGCTGGTCGCTCGACGGGGAGCGGGAGACGTTTTCGGTTGATGAGATGATCAAGTTGTTCTCGCTCCAGCGCGTCACCAAGTCACCGGCCTCGTTCGATCCGCAGAAACTGATGGCGTTCCAAGCCGATCACTTCGCCGCCCTGCCGGCCCAGGTACGCTTGGACGCGGTCGCGCCCTTTGCGATCGCGGCCGGATTGGTCGAATCAAAGGACGATCCGCGTCTGGCCGCCGTCGTCGCCGCCGCCGGGGACCGGCTGAAAGTCGCCGGGGACATCATCGATTTCGACTACTGTTTTGTCGATTCGATCGAGTACGACCCCAAGGCATTCAAAAAACGGATCAGCAAACCGGCAGACGCCTGCGACCTGCTGTCCGGCTTCCGCGACGTCGTGCTGGCGGCCGACACGTTTGACGCCGCCGCGGCGGAATCCCTGCTGAAAGGCTATTGCGAATCCGCCGAAATCCAGATCGGACAGATCATTCACGCGGTTCGAGTCGCCGTGACCGGGACCGCGGTCGGATTCGGAATGTTTGACACCCTGGCGATTCTCGGTAAAGAGAAGGTGGCCGAGCGAATCGAAAAGGCGTGCAAAAAAGCCGCAGAAGCTTGATTCAACGCCGCAAATGGCGCAGGTTACAGAATCCGGCCATCCGCCGATTGTCGGCTCCCCCCCGATTTCCGCTTCCCGTCGAAATCCCATGAAAAACATCACCCTGTTCGCACTGACCGTCTTTCTCCTGGCCGGATGCAGCCGAGAAAAAGCCGAATACACCGCCCAGTTTGAACCGAATCTGGTCCACGCGATGAAGTACCAGATCAAGGAGGGGATTCCGATGGAAGAAGCCCTCAAGGATGCCAACTGGATCATCGACGGCATGTTCGGAACCCCCGACGAGCCGACGTTGCCCGAGGTGTTGCTCGAGGACGACTTTTCCGACCTGATCTCGCTGGACCGAATCAAACGCGCCGCCGGTCCGATCGGTGAAAACAGCGGGCTGTACCGCAAGCACTGCGTCAGCTGCCACGGCGTCACGGGGAACGGACGCGGCGAAAATTCCGCGATCCTGGATCCCTACCCGCGTGACTACCGACACGGGATTTTTAAATTCAAATCGACCAAACGCGGTTCGAAACCGGTCCGCGAAGATCTGGCGCGGTCGATTCGCGACGGCATCGACGGCACCGCGATGAAAAAGATTCCAGAACTGACCGAAGAAGACATCCAAGCCCTGGTCGATTACGTGATCTACTTGTCCATCCGCGGTGAACTGGAACGCACGCTGATTGACGACGCGATCTTTGAACTGGATCTGGAAGGCGGCGACCGGATCGTGGATCGACAGCTCGGCGAAACCATCGCCGCCGGTGGCCGCGAACAGCTGGAAAAACAAGTCGAGGCGTGGGAACAGGCCGGCGAGCCCGAGGGGGAACGGGGCGAGGAGATCGCCGAGCGTTTGGACAACTTTGACGAGTCGATGGAAATCGCCCAGGAGATGCTCGAGGATATCGCGTTCGATTGGCTGGATGCCGAAGAAGACGTCGTCGAAGTCCCCGAGCCGCCCGCCGACATCCCCGTGGCCGACAGCTACGAAGAATTCATCGAGCTTTCCGAAGGCGACCAAGCCGACGCGCTGGCGGCGTCGATCAAACGCGGCCAAGAAATCTTTACCGGGAAAGTCGCCTCGTGCAGTAAATGCCATGGCGAAAAAGGACACGGCGATGGTCAGAACAAGGACTACGACGACTGGACCAAGGACTGGACCACCCGCGCCGGGCTGAAACCCGAAGACACCGACGCACTGATTCCGTTGATGGCCCGCGGCGCGATGCCGCCCAAGAACGCGCTGCCCCGGAATTTCTCCGAAGGTGTCTTTCGTGGCGGAGCAGCCGCCGAAGACCTGTACCGCCGCATCCTGCAAGGCATCGAAGGTTCTCCGATGCCCGCTTCGACGTTCGTCCCCGGCGAGTACGAGAAGGACGACATCTGGCACCTGATCAACTTCGTCCGTTCGGTCAAGAAACCCGAACCGGAGACGTCCGAAGCAATTTAGGCATTGCCTGGGCGGAATGGATCGGGCATAAGTGTTGGTGAATCCCGTTTTTCTTGTGCCCGAGCGATTCGGGGCACTCCGCTTTTATTCCTTGCATAGCCGACACCATGACAGACAGCCCCAGCGAGACCGGTGCCGATTCGTCACGCCCGACCAAACACTTTATCGAGCAGGCGATCGACGCGGACTTGGCCGCCGGCAAGGCGAAGGGCGTGTTCACCCGGTTCCCTCCCGAACCCAATGGTTACCTGCACATCGGGCATGCCAAAAGCATCTGCCTGAACTTCGGCCTGGCCAACACCTACGGCGGAACCTGTAACCTGCGATTCGACGACACCAACCCGTCGAAAGAGGAAACCGAATACGTCGAATCGATCATGGACGACGTCCGTTGGCTGGGGTTTCAGTGGGACTCGCTGCACTACGCCAGCGACTACTTCGGGCAACTTTACCAGTGGGCGGAAAAACTGATCCAAGACGGACACGCCTATGTCTGTGACTTGAATGCCGAACAAACCCGCGAGTACCGCGGCTCGCTGACCGAACCGGGAAAGAACAGCCCCTACCGCGATCGCAGCGCCGCCGAAAACTTGGAACTGTTTCGCAAGATGAAAGCGGGCGAGTTCCCCGACGGAAGCCGCACCCTGCGGGCCAAAATCGACATGGCCTCGCCGAACTTGAATCTGCGCGATCCGGTGATGTATCGGATCATGCACGCCCATCATCACCGCACCGGTGACGAGTGGTGCATCTATCCGATGTACGACTGGGCCCACGGGCAAAGTGATTCGATCGAAGGGATCACGTTCTCCATCTGTACGCTGGAGTTCGAAAACCATCGTCCGCTTTACAACTGGTATTGTGAATCGTTGGGCATCCATCACCCGCGGCAGATCGAGTTCGCGCGGTTGAACATGACGTACACCGTGATGAGCAAGCGCAAACTGTTGCAGCTCGTCAAAGAAAACCACGTCAGCGGTTGGGATGACCCTCGCATGCCGACGATCAGCGGGTTGCGGCGACGCGGTTACACCCCCGAATCGATCCGCAACTTTGCGACCGATGTCGGCGTGGCAAAGTTCAACAGCACGATCGATGTCGTGCGGCTGGAAAACGCCGTGCGAGAACACCTCAATCGTGTCGCGCCGCGTCGCATGGTGGTGTTCGATCCGATCAAGCTGACGATCACCAATTGGCCCGAAGGCAAGGTCGAGATGGTTGATGCGATCAATAACCCCGAGGACGAATCGGCCGGCACCCGTTCGGTTCCGTTCAGCGGGACCCTGTACATCGGCGCCGATGATTTCCGCGAACAGGCACCTCGCAAGTTTTTTCGGCTCAAAAAGGGCGGCGCCGTCCGGCTCCGCAGCGGCTACATCATCGATTGTCACGACGTCGTCAAAGACGATGACGGCAACATCGTGGAAATCCTGTGCACGTACGACCCCGAGACGAAATCCGGACAAGACAATTCGGGCCGCAAGGTTAAAGGCACCATCCACTGGGTCAGCGCCGAACAAGCGATCCCCATCGAGGTCCGCAACTATGACCGGCTGTTCGCCGTCGAGAACCCCAACCAAACCGACGAAGGCCAGACGTTCCTGGATCACCTGAACCCCGATTCGTTGTCGGTGACCGAAGCCTACGCCGAACCCGAACTGGCGACCGCCGGTGCGGAGGATCGGTTCCAGTTCGAACGACTGGGGTATTACGTCGTCGATCCCGACTCGACCGACAAAAAACTCGTTTTCAATCGAATTGTCCCGCTGAGAGACAGCTGGGGTAATATGGTTGCAAAGGGAAAGACGAACTAGCAGCGACCTGCCGCCGAGGCTGTGTGATGCATCGAATCAATCGTCATCGACGAACCAGCCTCACACGATCGCTGGCGTTCCAGGCGGTTGAACCACGTCGCGTCCTGGCCGCCATGGCGATGGAAATCTATGCCTTGTCGGTCGTCAATCAAATGCGTGCCGACCCACCGGCCTTCGGCAATTCGCTGCAGGGGATGATCGACCAAACCGTTGATTCCGCCCACGGTTATGCGTCCAGCGATCCCGTTTGGACGGACCTTCGCGATGCGATCGATGTTTCGCTGACGCCATCCAACGTCACCGCGGCGATCGATCTACTGCAATCGACCGAGCCGCTTCCGCCATTGACCTGGGAAGACTCGCTGCAGGCCAAATCGGCCGTTCACAACGACTGGATGCAAAACCATTGTTTCACCCACAGCACGCCGGCCGGTGCGTCGGCGCTGCCCTGTTTTGCCGCGTTGCCGGGGCTGACGTATGACCCGCAGGGCGCCGCGGCGAACCCGGACATCATCAGCGCCGAAACCATGGGGCCGTGGAGCAGCGGCAGTTACAGCGAAAACATCGGCTACCAATCCGGCCCCAGCATGCCCGCCACACGGGCGGCACATGCCGTCGGCAGCGACGGTCATCGTCAGCGCCAGGCGTATTACGACATCGTCAACTTTGTGCTGGAATTCAATTCATCCAGCCTGGGCCATTTAGAGGCTTTGCTTCAGGACCGCCGCGACGCGATCGGGATCGATTATGCCTTGTTGGACGGGTTCAGCAACACTTCGTCGGCGACGAACTTTTTGGCCACCCACACGCTCTCGCGGAACAAAGCGTTTGGCGCGTACCTGACCGGTTTGGCCTACACCGATTCAAACCAAAACGGACTGTACGATATCGGGGAGCACACCGGCGGTTGTGTCTCTGTGCTGGACCTCGCGGCGGGAACATCGACCGAACACTGTGTCGCCGCGGGGGCCTATGGGCGGCTGTCCGTGTTTCTTCCGGCCGGACAATACCAGGTGACCGGCGGGGCGACGACGATTGCGGTCGACATCGGCTATGTGTCGGACAATCAGAACGTTGATGTCACCGCTGCGCTCAACGACACCACCGTCATCGACGTGCCGCTGGATCTGGCCGGATACCAACCGCTTTTCGCGTCCTCGGTGGTCGGGACGCATCAGGTGTCCGGGGACGAATTATACCATGTCCTGATGTTTGACGCCGATCGTGACGCGACGCTCAGCGTTCAGCCCACGCCGGCCGGTGCGACGCCGGCGTCGCAAGAAATCTTTGTGATCGACGAGGCGTTTTTTGACATCGCCACGACTGACGTCGCGGGCGTCACCGCCGACGTCGTCGCAGGCGGGCGATACGCGATCGTTTTTCTGGGGAATGCCCAGGTCCGAACGTTTGACGTTTCAGTCTCACCGGGCGACGGCGTGCGGCCGAGCATGACCAACCTGATTGATTTTGCGGACGTCAACGGCGACGGTGACGCGAGTCCGCTGGATGCGCTCAACGTGATTAACGAATTGGCGCGACGGCAAGGCCCGTCGCCACCGGACTCGTCGTTCTTTTACGACGTCAACCGAGACGGCGAGGTGACGCCGCGTGACGCATTGAACGTTATCAACGAAATTGCTCGACGTCCCAGTCCCGCTGAGGCAGAATCCACGGCCGTGCCTCAATCACTCGTCCCGCCGCTGTCTCGGCGACAAGCAAGTTTCAGTGACGGGATCGACCACTTGATGACCGAGATCGGTCGCCTGTTTTGATCAACCGCTTTCTGGTGAAACTGTAGACCGCGATGTGGGATGATCTGAACGAAAACCTGGACAGCTTGCGGAGCCAGGGGCGGCTGCGTCAATTGCAGCCGCGCCGCATCGAGGGGGTTCATCTGATCGACCAGGCGGGGCGTCGATTGATCAATTTCGGATCCAACGATTACCTGGGTCTGGCATCGTTTTTGGCATCCAAGACGATCGATGTTGATTCGGTCGGGGCGCGTGCGAGCGGGCTGGTTTGCGGTTGGACCGATCGGCACCAGTTGCTGGCGGAAAAAATCGCCGCGTTTGAGAGAACAGAAGCCGCGATCGTTTTCCCTTCCGGTTTTGCCGCCTGTTCGGGAACCGTTTCGGCGCTCTGCCGACAAGGCGACTTGATCCTGAGCGACGCGCTGAACCATGCGTCCCTGATCGATGGTTGCCGGCTGTCCAAAGCCGACCGCATCGTTTACCCCCACCGCGATGTCAAGGCGGTCGCCCGGTTGCTGGCACAGCACCGCACGCAGTACCGGCGTGTCTGGATTGTGACCGATTCGGTTTTCAGCATGGACGGCCACGTCGCGCCGCTGCGTGAATTGTGTGGCGTAGCGTCCGATCACGATGCAACGTTGATCGTTGATGAAGCTCATGGGACCGGGATCCTGGGGGACCACGTTTCGGGGGCCTGCGAATCATTGGGCGTGAAGGATCAAGTCCCGATCCGCATCGGAACGCTCAGCAAAGCGCTCGGCGGCCAGGGCGGTTTCGTCGCCTGCCCGCGTGTGGTTGCGGAGTTTTTGGTCAACCACTGCCGTCCGTTGATCTACAGCACCGCGTTGTCGATGCCGGCGGTCGAGTCGGCGATCGTCGCGTTGGAACATCCGGATGAACTGCGGCGGCGACGTGAATTGGTTTGCGCGTTGTCGCGGCAATTGCGATCGCAGTTGGGACTCTCAGGCGTAACGGCGATCGAGTCTGGGATCCCGATCATACCGATCCCGATCGGATCGGACGCCGAGGCGGTCGCGGCATCGCAACGGTTGTATGAATCGGGGATGTTTGTCCCGGCAATTCGGCCGCCGACGGTCCCCGAAGGCCAGGCGCGACTGCGGGTTTCTCTCTCGGCCGACCATCGTGCCGAAATGCTGGGGCGATTGATCGAGGGTTTGCCGTCTTTCTGATTGACGGACACTTTTCACGGTTTTGCTTGACTCTCTCGTGGAGTGACCAACCCTTCACCAGAACGACCCGGTGTTCTCGTCGAGATTCAAGGCGAGTCCACGGAGCGTTTATCGATCGATGATTCCGTGTCGTCACGGGGCATTCGAGAGAGGCGTGCGGCCGCAAAACGGCGCTCGCGAAAAAGGCAAGCCGGCCGCGAGGCCGAGCACGCAAAGTGACGGGTCTCTGTCGAGATGGCCGCACTACCGAACGAAACAACCCCACGTCTTCGCCCGCGACAGCCCCGTCGCAGGCATGCCGGAGTCAATTGATGACTGCTACGAAACCGACCCCCGGTGCTGCCGTTCGTGTCGGATCCACGTCCACCTCGTCGGCTCGAACGATTCTTGTCGCCGACGACAGTCGGACCGTCTTGCGACTTGTCGAACGCACCCTTCGCGAAGCCGGCTATCACGTCGCCTTGGCAGCCGATGGACGCCAGGCGGTCGACGTGGCGATGGAAGCCGAACCGGACTTGATCATCCTGGACATCAACATGCCGGTCCTGGACGGTTATGGCGTCTGCCATGAACTGCTGGCCGACAAGGCATGGGACGGGGCGACTCCGGTGATCTTTCTGACCAGCGCCGATGCACCCCACTTGGAAACACTCGGCAATCAGCTCGGCGCGTTTCTGTCCAAGCCGACCGAGCCCGATTTGTTGCTGGCGACCGTCGAATCGTTGCTCGCCCGCGTCGCTTGACGGTGCCAGGAAACGTTACCGAATCAATGCTTCTCTCTGTTCCGATTCCACTGCCCTGATGTGTTTGCGATGAGCACCGGCCCTGAATTATCGACCAACGACGATTTCGAACTGAGTCTGGAAACCCTGGACCAATGGGAAACCGAACTCGACCAGTTCGCCGCCGGCATCATGAAACGGCTGTCCGACGCCAGCGGAAAGACGATCGACGTCAGCGGACTGATCCCCCAACACCAACCCGCCGATCAGAACCGAGCCGCCAATCAGGATGGAGCACTGCAAGCCGATGAGAACAGCGAGGCGTTGCGTTTGCTGAAGTCCTTGCGTGACATGAGCCAATAACCCGATCCATTTTCAGCCCCTAGAAGTTTCGATGGAAAGCGTGATTTCCAACCAATCGCGAATCGCCAATCTGAGCGACAAGCATTGCATCTTCCGATGCGGTGACGTGATGTTCTCGCTGCCGGCAACCGCCGTCCGCGAGGTCACGATCATGCCGACCGTGGTCCCGGTGCCGCTGAGCCATCCGTCGCTGGCGGGAATCGGAAACCTCCGCAGCGAATTCCTGCCCGTCATCGATCTGGAACCACTGATCGGAAACCAGGCCCGATTGGTTGCCGACACCAAGCAACTGTTGGTGATCCAGTGCCCGCTCGGATCGTGGGCCATCGCGATCGACAAGGTGGTCGCGATCGACGGCATCGAAACACACATCGACGCCGGCTGGCGCAATGAAAACGCGATGTCGGTCTTGATGGGTACCGCGACCTATGACGGCAAAGTCATCAGCGTCTTGGACGTCAACGGGCTGCAACGCATCGCACAACAGACGCTTGAGGACCAATGGCATGGGTCCGGACCTGCGTTTCCCTCCACCGTCCCCACCACATCGTCCGCTTCCAAGTGGAACGCCGTATGAAAACCAACCTCACCTTTTTGACAAGTCACTCCCTGGTCGCGGTCGTCGCAACGGCCGCCGCCATGGCCGGTTCCTCGCTCTCGACGCAATACCAATGGGCGGTCGTCATGGTCGCCGCGTTGGCGGCCGCCGGCGCCGCTTCGCTGCTGCTGGCACACAAGGTCAGCAAAGGCATCGGGCAGTTAAAGAAAATGCTGGTCGAGCGGCAACAGACGATCGTCTCCAGTGGGATTCGCGAAATCGACGAACTCGGATCCACCGTCATGCAAACCTCGTTGCGGTACGACGAAATCGAAGTCGCCAGCCGACAAAGCGCTCGCGAGTTGCAATCCATGTTGTCCCGACTGTCGCGTCGCGAAGGTTTCGATTCGGCCGACATGGGTGAATTCAAGTCCGCGCTCGGCGGCGTCGGCCGATCGCTTAGCGAACTGATGGGCCAGATCGAGAAAGACGTCGTGGAAATCAGCCGTTGCAATGCCGACATCAACAGCGCCAAACAATCCGAGGCGACCTACCGAACGACCGCGCTGCTGCAAAATCTGACCAACGGCGTCGAACGCGTCGCCGACCGATGTGCCCAGTTGCAACAACAAATCGGTTCGGCCGAAAAAGCCGTCGCCAAAGCGATCGAAAAGACCAACGTGTTGACCGAAGGGGTGCACCGCATTCGCAGTTGCAGCGAGACGAGCAAAAAGAAACTTCGCTCGCTCGGCGACCCGACTCGCCAAATCGGCAACATCGTCGGCACGATCACCGATATCGCCGCCCGCACGGAAATGTTGGCCCTGAACGCTTCGATCGAATCGATCCGCGCAGGCGAGCACGGACGGGGGTTCGCCGTGGTGGCCGACGAAGTCCGAAAACTGGCCGAGCAAACCTCACACTCCGCTCGCGAAATCGGCGTGCTGGCCGAATCCCTGGAGATGCAGACCACCGATTCCCTGGCCGTGCTCAGCCGAGAACAAAACGAGGTCGAATCCGATATCGCCGTGGTCGAGGCGATTCGGGAAACGCTCAACGAGCTTTCGCAGGTCACCGCCGCCGGGATGTTCGTCGTGTCGGATCTGTCACAACAGGGCGACCAACAACAAAACCTGGTGCAAGGGCTGGCCGGTGGCATCGATTCGATCGCCTCGGCCCATCAAGCCGACCGCAAACGGGCCGACCACGCGTCCTGGGCGATCAAGTCGCTCGCGAAAACCGCCATCGACCTCGATTCCAACATCCATCGGCTCCGCGGCTGTACCAATCCCAATCTGGACGTCACCCCCGCCGAACGGCGACAGTTGCTCGAACTGGCCAACCAAACTCGGGCCGAAGCGACGCCCGATGCGGCCGGTCGCCAGCAATCCGGCGGTCGACAGGAAGCCGGCCGACATGAAAACACCCGCGTCACGGAGGAGGCCAAATGAGTACCGATGAAACCTCCTCGGGCGCATTCACCGACCACGTTTTCTCGCGGGAAAGCGGGACGGGCGATGCACCGAAACCGGACAACTCCGGCCGCATGGCGGACTTTTCCACCGCGGTCGACTTGCTCCACGAGTTGACCCATGCCGGTCTGGAAGACATCGACGTGTGTTTGCAAGACACCGTCGAAAAACTTGGCCGGCTGGCCGACAACGTCGAACACTCACTCTCGGGCTTCAATGATGATGACCCCGACGTCTTGGAGTTGGTCGATTTCGTCGTCCAAAGCAGTCACTCCGTCCGCTCGGTCGCACTCGGAGATCAATCCGGCGATCTGGACCGAGAACAACTGGACTTGTTGAAAGAAGCGGTCGAGCTGCGACTCGAATCCTGTGACACGAGCAGCGATTTCGACGGCAGCGATTTCGACGGCAGCGATTTTCAAGACGATGACGACGCGCGCTGCGAAACCGACGGTGACTGGGACGGCGGCGACGCAAATTCCACTCCGGAACCCGATGTCGTCGCGCCGACTCAAGCCGAAATCGCCGAACTGCTGCGCAGCCTGAGCGCCCAGACGAGTGCAATCACGCCCGATGACGCCGGCGCCGACGTGGATCCTGCGATCGATCCGCACGTCCCGGACCTACCGGCC
The DNA here is from genome assembly GCF_014154935.1 of Stieleria mannarensis. GTDB lineage: Bacteria > Planctomycetota > Planctomycetia > Pirellulales > Pirellulaceae > Stieleria > Stieleria mannarensis. Next base: position 77,237 of record NZ_JACEHH010000005.1, on the reverse strand, counting down.
GAATCACCCAGCGACCAGTCATCCGACGATGATGTCCACGTCGCACCAATTCCGACCAGTTCGATCAAAGTCGGCGGCAGCGACATCGCGATGCCGGCGATCGACGAGATCGACATCGATGACGAACTGCGCGAAGCCTTCATGGACGACGCGACACGCGGGCTCGAGTCGATGGAGCAGGCGTTGCTGGATCTGGAATCCGATCCGAACGACGAAGGCCCGATCAAGACGATCAGCCGCGAACTGCACACCATCAAGGGCGCTTCGGCCAGCATCGGCATGTCCAATCTGGCCGACTACATCCACGAAGTCGAGGAGCTGATTCGCCAAACGCAAGATGCCGGTCGGCCGGTCACACCGGAGTTGTTGTTGCCCCATGTCGATCTGATTCGCGCACGCGTCGATGGGGATGATGCGGAAGCGACGACGGAACCCCTGGCCGCCGTTTCCGCTGCGCCGTCCGACGCCGCAAGGGCAAACAGCTCGCCGGCAAGCAGCTCTCCCGCCCCCAACGCTCCGGCAACCAGTCAGCCCGCCCCGGCCGCGCGACCGGCAAAGAAGAACACGCTGGCGGACAGCCACGGCGACGACGAAACCGTCCGCGTCAAAGCGTCCCAGCTGAATCGGCTGATGGACATGCTGAGCGAACTGGTGATGCTGCGAAACCAACGTGACACGGAGATCTCGGAACTCAAAGGCATTCATGACGAATTGATCCACAGCGTCACCCGGATCCGCATGCTCAGCCACGAAGGCGAGGCGTTGTTGGCCGGTGACAGCTTGGCCAACCCGGTCCTGGCCGAGGACGGCGTTTCGTTCTCGCACCTCAACGAAGTCGCCAACGACGTCTTGGAATCGGCCCAGCGGTTGCGTGACTGTTATCGCCCGGTCGCCGACGGCAATCAGGCGGTGTCACAATTCATTCGCAACTTTCGACTGGAGTTGGTCCAACTGCGACGGATGCCGGTTTCCGGTTTGTTCCGTCGACTTCACCGTGCGATCAGCGACGCGGCACGTACCGAACAAAAACAGGTGCGTGTGGAATTGGTCGGTGAAAACACCGGCATCGAACGTTCGCTGCAAGAAAGAATCTTTGAGCCGCTGTTGCACATCGTCCGCAACTCGGTCAGTCACGGCATCGAAACACCCGGGGAACGCGCCACGGCGGGCAAAACGCCCCAGGGCGTGGTCCGGCTGCATGCCCACTCGGGACCGGACCTGTTGGTGATCGAAGTCAGTGACGACGGCCGCGGGTTGGATTTTGATGCGATCCGCCGACGCGGAATCGAGCGGGGCCTGATCGATGGCGATAAATCGGTCAGCCATGCCGAGCTGTCGCGGCTGATTTTCAACCCCGGCTTCTCCACTCGCGAAGCCGCCAACCAACTCTCCGGCCGCGGCGTCGGGATGGACGTCGTCGCGTCGACACTGGAGCGGATGCGCGGCTGGGTCGAAGTCGATTCGGAGCACGGGACCGGGTCGACGATCCGATTGTCGCTGCCGCTGCCGTCGATGATTCAACACGCGATGGTGTTCCGATCGGCGGGACAGCTGTTCGCCTTGCCCGCTCAGTCGGTTCGCCGCACCGGCGAATTTGACCCCGAGTATTCGCCGATCGACCTGAATGAAATCCTGTCGCTGCCGGTTCACGATCGCCTTGCCCAGGGCGATTACTCGCGCCGCGCCATCATTGAACTCGCCAGCGGAGCGGCTTCGGTCGAGGGCGAAACGGGCGGTGATTTTGCGTTGTTGGTCGATCGCGTCCTGGGACCGGAGGAAGTCGTCGTGCGGCCGATGCCTCCGATGCTCAAATCACATCCGCTGTGCATCGGTGCGACGCTTTCCGGGATGGGAGAGGTCGTGCTGCTGCTGGACCCGCGTGGATTGGCCGAAGCCTCCAAGGGCAGCCGTCAAGTGGTTCTGCCGGTGCCCACCGAAAAGCGACCCGCCGACAAAGATTTGCCAAAAATCTTGGTGGTCGACGATTCAAAAAGTGCAAGGCTTCGAGTGACACGTGCACTGGCCAAATATCCGGTCAATGTCATCCAGGTTGAAGACGGACAAGCCGCGGTCGAGATGCTGTCCAAAGACAACTTTGCAACCGTGTTCAGCGACATCGACATGCCGCGAATGAGCGGGCTGGAGTTGCTGCAAACGATCAAGGGCGATCCGAAATTGGCATCGACCCCTGTCATCGTGATCAGCAGCCGCAGTCTTGAAACGGCGGGCAAGCAGGCCCGCCAATTCGGTGCAATGGAGTACATCCAAAAACCACTCACGCCCGAACGTTTCGACGACGTTGTCGAATCACTCGATTGGGCAGCCCTATCCCCCGAACACCCCTAAAGCTCTTCCGACCGCGGCGCGTTGCCCGATTCGAAGACCCTAATCCACCCTCGTTCATTTTCCGTCACAGAGGAATCAGTTTCATGGCCGAAAAAAAAGTCCTGGTCATTGATGACAGTGCCACCATTCGCAAGTTGGTCGATACACACCTCAGTCCGGCCGGCTATGCGGTCACGTTGGCGCCGACGGCCGAAGACGGTTTGCAACTGGCCGAGGAAATTCGCCCGGATCTGATTTTGTTGGACCACCAACTGCCCGGAACCACCGGCTTTGAAGTCTGCCAACAACTGGCCGCTTCCTCGACGCTCAAAACGATCCCCGTCGTGGTCAGCTCGACGCTGCGGAAAAAGGCCTACGTGGAGTATGCCGATCTGGACAACGTGGTCGACATGTTGCCCAAGCCGTACACCGAAAACCTGCTGCGGACCACCGTCGAAAACGCAATCGAAACCGCCGCGATGATTGTCGAATCCCAGACCAAGGGATCCGCCGTACCGGAGATCATCGGCGAGACGTCCGAGCCCGATCTGGCCGGCCGATTCTCGGTGTTCGGGATCCGCGAAGTCGTCGACTTTCTCAACAACGGCCACAAACAGGGCGTGCTGGAAATCGAAGCCGAACGCCTTCGATTGTGGATCTATCTCGACCGTGGACGCGTCCAGGGAATCAGCGCCACCGGGCTGCAACCCGAAGAGACGCAGATGGTCGTCGATCGGCTGCCCGATTCGCTGCAAAGCCTGGCCGAAGTCTTGCGGCTGACCATCGCCGGACGTGGAACCGCCGAGTTCGACGGGTTCGTGCAATTGATGGACAAACGCGTTCTGGACCCTCGTTTGACGGCAAAACTGTTGCGTTTTCAAGCCGCAATGCTGATCGGATTGGCCATGAAACGGCCGCTGAAGGGTTACCAATTTCGTGTGACGTCCAACTTCCCCTCGCTGCAACGTGATCTGCCACTGGAAGTCAGCTTGATGGGATTGCTGGTCGAACACGCCCTCCACTGCGATGTGTCGGAGATCCAGGCCGACGATTCGGCACTGCGTTATGTCCGCCGCGCCATCCGTGGACAGAACTTGGACCGCGCCGGTTTGTCGGCCAAGCACATGAAGGTCATGAATCTGTTGAGCGAGCCACGTTCGGTCGATGAGTTGCAGAAACGACTCGGATGGGACCGCGAGGAAGTTCGACGCGTCCTGTCCGGATTCGTCGCCGCAGACATCTTGGAGTCGCGTCGCGATGAAAGCGAAGGCAAGTACATCGCCTATGAGACCAACGCCGTTGCCGCCGCACAGCTCCGCGGTGGACTGAAACAAGCGTCCGGCAAATTCGTCGGCAAGATCGTCCGCGACACGCTGACGTTGCAATTGCTGGTCAAGCGAACCAAACCCGATGCGGTCTTCTTCGGCATCGACACACCGCAAGGCTGTGACGCCATTCGTGAAGCCTACACGTCGGCACGCGAGGCATTTGGAGACGCTCGGAAAATCGTGTTGGCCCCGGCCAAGGTCGTCGACGACCCCAACGTCCCCTGGAAAAAACTGCTGGGATTCACCCCCGATCGGCTGCTCCGTTCTCCTTACACCTGCGACACGCTGATTCAAACGATGAACGAACTGGATTCCATCGCGGTCGTCGATTCGCCCAGCGATGATGCCCCGCAAGACGCATCGCACGCGGCCACTGGCCCGGCCGTGGTCGCGACCGATCTTGAGACCCCTGTCGCGGAGACCCTGTCATGATTCGATCGACTCAAGCAACCCTGGCCGGATTCAAAATTCGGCTGAACCGACAAAGCGCCTCGCCGATCGACCATGCCCTGGAAGAAGGCCGCAGCGTCTTTATCGGGCAAAGCTCCTCCTGTGGTATCCAAATCAAAGGCGACAAGGTGGCCGAAATCCACTGCCTGGTCGACGTCAATGACGATGTGGTGTCGATCCAAGACTGGGCATCGGAGGCCGGAACAAAGATCAACGGCGTGGCGATTGATGACAAGACCGAGATTCAGGTCGGGGATTCGATCGTCGTCGGATCGGTCACCCTGGAATTGGTCGGTGGCCCCAGTGGTGAAAAAGACGCCCAACGCAAGGCGCAGGAACTGGCTGCGAAAGCCGCCGAGGAAGCACGCGAAGAATCGGTCGGCATGGAAACCTTGGGCTACGATGATCCGCCCCGCGACACGGCGCCCACGCCGGTGCCGACGCAGACTGCGACGCCGATCGTCCCGCCAGCCGGCGGGCGACTCAGCGACGCCTTCGTCGAACCCACCGGCGGACCGCGTGAGGAAGATTTCAACCAAGCGTTGGTCGATACGGTCCAGCTGGACAGGCCCGAACAGGACAGGCCGGCCGTGGACATTTCCGACACGACAAAGTCAGACACGCCTGCCGTCGATCCGCCCGCGGCCACGTCGAACATCGACGTCCCCGTGGAATCCGAGGACCCGTCGATGGACGACGATTTCGCGCCGAACCATTTCACCGCCGAAGATCTCGACTGGGACCCTTCTGCGTTTGAAGACGATCAAGTGGATGCCGAAATCGTCCAACTGCTGAAATCCGAAATCGAAGATCTGCGGATTCAGTTGGCCGAACGCGACGAGCAATTAGCCGCGTTGGAAGGGCTGGGGGCCGACGACGATGGTGCCGCCGCGACGTCCAAATCCGGTTCGACCGACGATGATTTCGGCGGCAACGAATTGGTCGGCCGCGTCGATGACCTGCTGGCCGAATTGGCCGAGCACGACGAACGCGTCGCAACACTGCAAGAACTGTTGCAAACCGCCGAAATCCAGAACCAAGCCGAACGCGAAGAACGCAGCTGTCTGGAAAACTGGGTCGGCGAAATCGAACAGCGGATCGGCGAACGTGAATCCGAATGGCGAGCCGAACAGGATGCACTGCGTGATCGCTTGGAGGCGGCCAACCAGGAACGGGATGAGATCCAACAGCAGTTGCACGTCGCTGCCAAACGCTACGGACAGGCATCGGTCGGCGAAGTCGTCCCGGATGAAACGCTGCAAAAACTGCAGAAACAGAACGCCGAACTGCAAACCGCGCTCGAAGAATCGCAAAAGCAGTGCGTCAGTTTGAATCGCCAGATCGAACGTCTGCAATCCGAAGAACCGGAATCGCTCCAGGAACTGCGCGCCGAGTTGGCTCAGGAAAAGGCGTCGGTTTCACGCATGCGGTTCCAGCTGTCCAAACAGCTCCAGGAAATCGACTCCGACACCGAGGCTCCGAATCAACCGGACGGTGAGTTCACGTATAAGTTGCAGGCACTGCGACAGCATCTTCGAGAGATTCACGAAGAAGAAAAGATCGAACGCGAACAGAAGGGAGAATCGCTGTTGGGGCGAATCTCCAATCTCTGGAAACGTGTCGATGACGAGTATTGATCCGCTCCTGCTGGCTTCGTCGTACTAATCTCAAACCCTGAATCGATATGACCGATCGAAACGACATGTTTGCTCCGTCGGGTCTGGCAGTCGGAAACGACTCGCCGGATGCGGGCCAACCTCATTCGAGTGCGCCCATGGATCACTCGCAAGCCGAAGCGATCGGTTCCATCGTCTTTGACGTAGAACATTTCGCCAGGGGATGGATCGGCCGCATTCGTCGTTTGATCCATCGGTCCAGTCAGTTGATCGAACGCGAGTCGTTACTGGCCGGCGCGATCGCGCGATTGGACCAGCAGAAAACGGAATGGAGCAAGCGGACCGCGGCCAAAGAGGAAGGGTTGCGGGATCAGTCCAAACGGCTGACCGAAGCCTGGTTGGAGGTCGAATCCGAACGCCGCAAGGCGATTCAAGGCGCCCGTGCCGCGGCGACCGGGGGAAGCAATTCGGGCGTCGCTACCCCCGTCGCTGCCGTCGCCGGCGTGCCGGTCAATCCGCCTTCGCCGATCGCCCCGACAACCAACATCGCCCCGACAACCAACATCGCCCCCGCCGGAACATCGCAAGCGTGCGTGCAACCGCCGCCCCCCGGACAGGGCCAGATGCCCGCGGCTCCTCCGCCGGTCAGTGTCAACGTTCCGGTGTGCGCACCAAAAAACGCACTTGCCGGCGATGGCACCGCAACCGCTCGCGTGATGCCCGTCGGAAATGCCCCGGTCTTGCCCAACCAACCCGTCGTCGGCCAGCCCCATGCTGCCGATCACCAAGACCGCAGTCAAGCCGCGAGTGACCAGGCTGCCAACGAGCGTGCTGCCATGGAAAAGGCTGCCATGGAAAAGGCTGCCATGGAAAAGGCTGCCATGGAAAAGGCTGCCATGGAAAGGGCCGAAGCGGAGCGGCGACAAAGGATTGAACAATTCAAACGCATGCAACGCACCATCCAATCAAACCGTAACCGTTCAAACTAATTGCTGGAGACCATCGTGTCATTCGCCACCCTTTTCAGCCGGCCACTGAGTGTGTTTCGTGCATCGTTCTCCGCCGCGAAGCCCGATGGCTCGGCCGCCCCGCCGCCGACACTTGACTTTCCCGACGCTCCGCCGGACATCCGAAAACTGGTGCGTCAGCGGCAATACGCCCACATCGTTCGCCCGATCGATGGCATCGCCTTTGACCCGGACTCGTTACGCTACGCCTGGAAAGCGATCGATCACGATATGGCCTATGTGCCCGGCGGCGAGGTCACGTTGCACGGCGAATATGCGACGACGTCCGACGAAGGGTTCGTGCTCGTCCCCCAAGTGATCGGGACCAGCCGCACCGAAGCGATCTACTTAGACCGTTGGTGCGTGACCAACGCCGACTACCAACGATTTGTCGACGACGGTGGCTACGAAAACATCTCTCTGTGGCCCGAACAGATCCTTGAATCGGTGCTTCGATTTGTCGACCGGACCGGTCGCCCCGGACCCGCACAGTGGGAAAAAGGCGCGCCCGTCAAAGGCACCCTCGCCCATCCGGTCGTCGGCGTCTCGTGGTACGAAGCCAACGCGTACGCACAGTGGGTCGGGAAACGGTTGCCGACCAGCGCCGAATGGCAGCGGGCCGGGACCTGGGGAACGACCAGCAGCGACACGCTGAAAGAACCCAAGTACCCCTGGGGCAATTCATTCGACCCTCACTATGCCAACACCTGGGCATCGGGACGACACCGCACGGTCTCGATCCACGAGTGCCAAGGCGGCAATACTCCCAACGGGATTCGGCAGTTGATCGGCAACGTGTGGGAATGGATGAACACGCAATACTTGTTGGCGGCGACCGAAGAAATCACGGTTCACATGACCGACCCGATGGCGGAGATCCGCGGCGGTGCGTTTGACAGCTACTTCCATTCGCACACCAGTTGCCAATGCCGCAGTGCTCAGTCGCTCCTCTCGCGAAAAAACAACGTCGGATTCCGATGTTGTTTCTCCGCCGAAGGCCTCGACCCGTCCAGCGAGGATGATTCGCCGTCGATCGATGGCTGATTCCATCCCGATCCCAACACTGACCCTGCACCGCTTCACCCGACTTCATCTTGTCCCCGACATGCGTCTTGATGACGAAGAACAATCATGAGTAACAGCGAAAGCTACAACACGGCGTTGTGTTACCAGGACGCCCCTCCATGCGTCTGTTGCGATTCGCAAATGACCAGCATGGACGACTATTGCGAAGAATGCCAAACCCCGGCAGAAATCACGCATTCGGTTTCCCAACGCCGCGCGCGGCCACACTTTATTTCCGTCGTCGGCCCCAGCAACGCCGGCAAGACGGTCTATCTTGGCCTGCTGTTGGACATGCTCTGTGGCGGAGCGAAGGATTTGAAGGGCGTTCCCAACGGCGCCTTTTCGATCAAGCTGCAGGAACAGGTCGTTTCCGCATTGGAAGAACGGCGGTTCCCGGAAAAGACGCCCAATGAATCCGACCTCTGGAAATGGCTGCACTGTGTCGTCACCGACTCGTCACAGCGAAAGGAAAAAACGGTCGACTTTGTCGCGCCGGATTTCGCCGGTGAAGCCATCGCGACCGAATTGGAACAACCGGGCACGTATCCCGCCGTCGGCCACATCGTGCAACGGACGTCGGCGTTCTTGCTGCTGTGCGATTCCGCCGAGGTCCGTGACAACGGCGCTCGGGAAGACCTGTTTGCGATGAAACTGGGCTCGTACATCTCGCAGCAACAATCGCTCTCCGAATTGGGCAAGTCGCGTGATCTGACTCCGGCCATCGCGGTCGTCTTCACCAAGTCGGACACCTGCCCCGAAGCGGCCGCCGATCCGCAGCGATTCATGGCCAACAACATGCCCCGCTTTCTGGATTATTGCCAACACAACTTCCCACGCCACGCGGTCTTTAGCGCCAGCGTCGTCGGATCGTCGGCCCTGCTCAGCAACGACGTCGGTGGGGTGGCCCGCGTGCCGTTTCATATCCAGCCTCGCGGCGTGATCGAACCCTTGCATTGGGCCATCCAGAACAGCTAAGTGAAATGCAAGTCGAACAAATCAGCTACGGTTCGCTCAAGCGGCGGCGGATGAAGGGGTACCAGATCATCGGCAAATCGCCCGGTGTCGATGCGACAGTGTCGAGCGAATTTTGCAAGTGGGCGCCGTCACACAATTCGCTCGAGGTGGCCGGCGATGCCGCCGCCCAGGATGCCTGGGGATTGAGCTTTTTTCCCCTGTCGGACTACTTCTACGCGGTCGCCCGCAGCGTTCATGGCGGCCCGGAATACAGCGGACGCGGCGGGCTGGCCGTTGTCACCAGTGCACTGCTGATGACCCGAAAACAACTCGTCGCCTACGAGTTCCATGCCGTCGATACCGCCCGCACGGCGCTGGCGCTGGGGAACCTGATCCTGAGGATGGACCAGGACGAAACGCTGCCTACGGTGACGCTGACCGCACGGCCGTTGTCGTTGCAGCAACCGACCAGCGATTTCACCGATTCCAAACCGGCTCGTTTGCCGGGACACGCCGTCAACTGGATCGCCCGCGAAACCGTCAGCCTGCTGCGTGACAATCGCAAGGTGATGATCGTCGGAAAGTGTGATCCGTTGCCGATCTTGACCCTGATGCTCGATCAATTGACGCCGACCGAACGCAGCGAAACCAGTTTCGCCTGTGGCCTGAAACCGTCCAGCCGACGTGACTTTCGCGTGCAAGTGACTCAGGACCCGATGTCACCCAAACTGCAAAAGGAACTGGACCGATCCGGGATCGCCCCGATCGACGTCGCTCGCGTTCTGGTCGAGACCAGGTGACGCGCTCGCGGTGTTCATGACTTAGAACGGCAACGTCGTTAGCAACCGCTGGCCGAATCGGCCGTAGTCTTGGCCATCGACGTCGCCATCGCCGTCTTCGTCAAACCAGGGATCGAATCGGTCGCTGGTCGCCGATCGCAGAAACGTCTGTCCGAACCGCCCGTAATCTTGTCCATCGACATCACGGTCGCCGTCGCGGTCGCCGAACAATCGAAACAACGCGTCGACCGCCCGATCGCCGAACAGGTAATCGTCCAGCATCGGGTGACCGCCGGCGGTGGTGGTGACCGCCGATGCGATGACACGCAACGTGTAATTGCCGTCGACCAGCGAGTGCGTCCCGATCGTCTGACGCGGACGCACCGAGTTGCCGGGCAGGAATCTCATGTCGGCGACCGTGCCGGTCGACGTCGTCGACGTCGTGACCTCCAACGCAATCGGCTGCTGCGTCTGGCGATTCGACAGAACAAACGAGGAGGCGGAGACATCGACGAAGGTGTCAAACGTGACCTGGATCGACGTTACCAGCGAACGACTCGGATCGCCACCATTGATTTGGACGCTTTGCACCTGAGGTGGCGACTGGACCTGCACCGTCCAGTGGATCGTTTGCTCCAGTTTCGATGTTTGATGCCGCACCCAATCGGTCGGATCATAAACCCGCGCCGAAACGTCATAGTTGCCGGGTGCGAATCCGGCCTCACGCAAGTTGAAGGTTTCGTCCGTCGCGCCGACCACCTCAACGCCGTCAACGGACCATTGAATGTCCTGAACGTCCAAATCGATCGCCTTCACCCAGACCTCCGGTGCAATGCCTTGGATCGTTTGAGTGTTGTCCAGCCAATCGTCGACGGGATCCACCAAGTCGTAAATGTCCAGGATGATCTTCTCGCGGCTGACCGCATCAAAAGGCCGTCCCAGGCTGCGCATCTTTGAATTGTTCGACGGACGAAAGATGCCTTGGTTGAAGTATCGGGCTCCCTCGTAGGCGTCGATCGTGCCGATGCCGGGCTGGTCGTATCCCAGCCAACGTTGCCACTTACTCCCTTGCGGATCCGTCGTGACATTGACCTCGGAAGGCTCCGACCCGGTGTAGTTTGCGGAACCACCGTATTCATCGGCCAAATTGTTGAACGAGTGCGCGACCTCATGCAATGCCAGCTCGTTGGCCGAACTGTTGGCACCGGCAAACACGGCGTAGCTGCCGCCGCTGCCGCCGTACTTGGAATCGTTGACCGAAACGAACTGCATTTCGGCGCTGAATCCCGCGCCGGCGAGCGCCGTGTTCTTGGCCTCATTGGCTTTCGTGTTGTTGATACAAATCAAACGCTCGATGTTGCCACAAAAGTAATAGGCATCAAACGCCGTGTCGACGAAGATCCCATTGGGGGGCTGGTCCGCGCCGGATTCGTTGGAAACCGTGTTGATCCGATGGGCATTAAAGAAGTTCGCATAGCGGGGGTAGGGATCCTGTCCCGCATTGAACAGGTACTCCAGCATTCCACCCACGTGGTCGGCATAGACCGTGTCGATCTGTGACGCCGTGTAGCCGTCACCGAGAATCACGATGTCCACGCGATTTTCCGACGGGCCAGTTTCAAGCACGGTTTCGAAACCCGTCGTTTGCGCCGCTGACGCATCGACCGCGAGTGCATTCAATTGCACCTGAGGTTCAAACGGTCCGATCCTCCAGCCGTCCGCACCGGCAGCCTGGGCCTCCATCGGTGGCGCGGTCGCCGGATCCATTGGGGCGGCGGAGGAGATTTCAGCAGCCAATAACCGCCGCGTTTCGAGCGGTTCAAAACGCAATCGAAATCGACTTGTTCGTTGACGATGCACTGCGATCGGTCGGCGAGAGGAACGTGACACGGGCGGAAAACACATCGGGGAATCCTTGACGACATCCTAGTTAGCTCGATTCGCGATTGGGGAATCGTCCCAACAAAACCACTCCGACAGACAGACATCGCGGGGACCATTTGTGACTCTCCGGACACTGCGTCTCCGATGGTGTACCTCTCCGACGGCTTGAGGGGCAACACCACTCCCGTTGCGGGGCACGCAGTCACCAGGGAGTCGCGGCAACGATCGGTCCCGCCAACTCCGCCTCAATTTCGAACACCGGTCGTGGCAGGGGCATGCCGGCACCGGGCGATGTCCTGGGGGGCATCGCACTGGGATTTCGGTGTTTCGCGCGGTAAACTTGAAAATTCGATGACCGAAATCGCTTTTCTGACCGCTGGAACCTCCCATGCTCGACGCCTTTACCAATCGGGTCCTTGCTGTCGTTCAACGCGAGTTTCCGACCCGTGGGTTTCGGCTCGGCGAGGAATTGGGCGTCATCACCAACGGATCGGCAAAGTTCGGGATGAGCAACCTGTGGGCGCAATTCCAACAATCCCCCATGCCCGATGAAGAGTTCGACCGGGTGATCGTCGAGAACTTCGCCGGCGCGTTGAAATTAATCGACGGTGCGGTCGACGCGATTCCACAGGCATGGGAAGACGCCAGACCGCGGCTGCGAGTCCAATTGGTCAGTGCGAAAGTCACCGATGTCGGTCGCGCGATCACGTTTCCGTTCGCCGACGACGTGCACTCCAGTTTGGTCAGTGATTGTGACACCGGCTATGCCTACATCAGCAACGAAGACCTCGAGCGATGGGGGCAATCGGCGCTCGACGCGATCGAAATCGGAAAGATGAACATCGTCGCGTCCAGTCCGACGTTGCCGATGACGGTGATGCCCGGCCCGGCACCGCTGGTGGCCATCCAAACCGGTGACGGTTACGACGCCGCCAGAATTCTGATCCCGGAGATCCGCGCCCGAATCATTTCCGAGTTGACCGGTGACGAAGAGGGCGAAGTTTATGCCGGGGTCCCCAACCGCGACTTCTTGGTCGCCTGGCCGATGACGCTTGTCCCCGATCTCCACCAACAGCTCAGCCAGACCGTCGCGATGGACGCCCGCCGTCAATCACACCCCTTGAGCGAACGCGTCCTCCGTGTGACCAAAGAGAAAATCGCGATCGCCTGACGAATACCGTCTACCGCGCGCATGCGTGTTGGTGCCTCGCCTTTTCGCTACATCTCCAAGCCGCGGACGTTGTCGTTGGTGCTGGATCCGAAGTGATCGATTTCCAAGCCCATGCGTCGGGCCAGCGGAACGAATAGATTTGCAAGCGGCGTGTTGTCCGTGGCGTCATGCGCGACGTAGTGACCGTGTCGGTAACCTCCACCGGCCAGCAGAATCGGCAAGTTGTGCCAGTCGTGCGCCGACGCATTGCCGAGGTTAGATCCGAACAGCACCGCGGTGTGATCGAGCAAGTTCTGGTCATTCTCGCCGACCGCCTTCAAGTCGGCCAAGAATCCCGAAAACGCTTCAAACTCGGCTTCTTCGATCAGACGGAGCTCCGCGATCTTCGCTTCATCTTTGCCGTGATGCGAAAGATTGTGCCAGTCCGTGTTCACCCCGGGAATATTGCTCGGGACCGCGTTCATGCCTCCCAACGATAACGTGATCACGCGCGTCGAATCGGTCTGCAGTGCCAACCGTATGATGTCGTACATCAATCGCTGCCGGGCGATGATATCCTGCTTGTCGGAGATGTCTTTCGGCGGCGGATCGTCCACGTGCGGCTTGGGACGCTGGGCCCACTGCCGCGCTTGCCCGATGCGCGTTTCCAGATCGCGAATGGATGAGTAGTACTCGTCCAGTTTTTGAACGTCTTTCGGTCCCAGCGATCGCTGCAGTTTTTGGGCGTCGCCGCGGACGGTATCCAGGATACTGCGGCCCCGTTGGAGTTCGCGCATCTGGGACCGGACATCTGATTCAGAACCGTTGACGAACAGTTGCTCGAACACCTTCGCCGGTGAAGATTCCGCGGGAATGTTCACGCCGCCGGAGGTCCATGACAACGAACCACCGCCGTTGGACAGACACAGGTAGGGAAAACGTGTCGCACCGCCCAGGTGGGCGGCGATCTGCTGGTCCAGCGAGATCGTGTTCTTGAACCCCGCCAGCCCGGGACGTTGGGCCGACGTCAGCCACGTCATGCTGGAGGCATGCCCGTTGTTCCCGTTCTGATTCGGATGCGACAAGCCCGAAAAAAGCGTGAGGTCGTCGCGATGCTCTTGAAGTTTCTCCAAATACGGCGTCAGCTGATAATCGCGTCCCGGCTGGTCGGGAAACAAAAACGGGGCGTGAAATCCCAGCCCACCACAGATCGCAATGAACCGCGGCAAAGCGGGGTCACGCGAATCACCAAGAGCCGGCTGCATCGCGCTGAGCAGCGGCAAAGCCACCCCCGCCCCGGATCCCCGAAGAAAGTGGCGCCGAGACAATGCGAGGTTTCGAAAGGGTGGCTGGTTCACGATCTTTCTCGTCAATCGATGACAAAAGAGTATTTACTTCGACAGGAAGATTTTGCTCGCCACCGCGGCGTGAAGCAGGTCTCGGGCGCGGTAGTGATTCTCCGCAGCAGCGGTGACGATCCGATTGATCTCCGGTCGATCGGAAAACCCAAGTTCACGCCCGGTCGCAAACGTCAACAGTTTGACCACAAATGTCTTGGCCAACATGCGCTCCTGGCCGGCCAGGGTATGGCGAAACTGGCGGAAGCCGGCAAACGCAGTTCCGTCGAATTCGCCTGAGGCATCGACGGCCGGCCCGAGTCGGTAGCGGACCTTGCGCCCATTGACTTCGGTGTCCACGCGATCGCCCTCGCCGAGCGATCGATAGCGATCCCGATAGCCTCCGATCGGGTTGAAGCACTCCAGCGCAAATCCGGGAGGATCGATCTTGGCGTGGCACGAGCGACAACTTTCCGAATCGCGGTGCCTGTCCAGCAACTCACGTAACGTCGTCGCCCCGCGGATGTCCGGTTCAACTCCCGGGATCCCCGGTGGCGGAGGTGACGGCGTGACCCCTTGGATGCGTTCCATCACCCACGCCCCGCGCGTCACCGGTGACGTATTGGTGCCGTTGGCCGTGACTTTCAATAGGCTCGCTTGGCTGAGCAATCCGCCGCGAATCGAATCGGCGGGCAGGGAAACCTTGCGAATCGCAACGCCATCGACCGGCGGCAACGCATAATGCTCCGCCAGACGACTGTTGAGCATCGCAAAGTCGGATTCGATTAAATTGCGGATCGGCAGGTTCGATTCGATCATCTCACGCAGGAATGCCAACGTTTCACGCGGCATCGAATCGCGAAGAAACGGGTCGAACTCGGGAAAGAGTGTTTGATCCGGGGCGGTGAAGTCCATTTCACGAAGGTCCAGCCAACTATCGGCAAAGTCGACCAGAAAGCGTTGGAAACGTTCGTGCCGGATCAATCGATCGGTTTGGGAACGCAGCCCCGCGGCAGCGGTCAGTTGGCCGGCTCCGGCCGCGTCCATCAACATTCCGTCGGGCAGCGTCCGATGCAGAAAGTATGACAATCGGCTTGCCAGGGCATAGTCGTCAAGCGCGCCGGCCGGTTCTTGCAGGTACAGAAATCGAGGCGAACAGAGGATCGCGGTGACCGCCGTCCGAAGAGCGTCTTCGAACGATTCACCTTGATCGACTTGCTGGGAAAAAAGCGAGACATACGGCGCCAAGTCATCGTCGGAGACCGGTCGTCGCAAGGTGGCTTCGGCGACACGGCGCAGGGACGTCGTTGCGGCGGCGACCGGGTCCGACGGTTCGATCGAGAACTTCGGAACGTACCAGGGCTTGCTGCGGTCTCGCGGATTCCGCGGCGGGATTTCGATGCGATCCAGGCCGTCAAAGATCAGGTGATGCCCAGGCGACGGGTATTGATCGACCAGCGGCCCCTCGACGGTCACTTCACCGATTGCCAACCCCGGGCCGTTGTATTGATCAATCGAATCTCGTTTGTACCGCCCTGGGTCGTGAATTCCGTAAGGCTCAATCGCCAACATGTAGCGTGGCTCGATCCAAGTTTCGAACTCAAACGTCGTCGGCTGGTTCGGTCGGGCTTCAAAAAACGCATAGATCGGCTTGTCACTGCCGGCGGCGAAACTGGTTCCACCGACCGAAAACGTGATCGGTTCTTCGGATTGATAGGCGTACCCGGTGACCCGGACGCGGTAGCGTCCCGCTTCGTTGACGCCGCTGCCGCGAAGCATCCCGGTCGGATAACCGCCGCCGGCAAAGCGGACGACGAAACCGTCATCGAGCAGTTTCCATGCTTTGCCGACATGCTGTTTGGCTTCGCGTGTGTCCTTGTACCACGCGGTCAGCGTTTTCGGCTCTGGTGCAGCGGTCTGTTTCGCGATCGCCGTCTCCAGCACCAACTTGGCGGCATCCATGTAGCGTTGCAGGTGGACCATCGACAAGCCGAGGGCTTCTCCGACGGTGTCAAATTCGTGCGACCGGGCATCTTCGGGCAGCATCGATTGCAGCTCCAGATTTGTCCCGAAGACATCATTGAGCGTGTTTTGGTATTCGCGACGGTTCAGCCGCCGCAGCACGGTCGACTTGCTTGCCGCATGGACCTCGGTCAGCGGTTTGGAAAGCAACGCGGCGAAGGTGTCGACGTCCGCGGGGAGTGGCTGATCGGCATCGGCCGGCGGCATCTCTCCGCCCCTGACACGGTCATAGACCTGTTCCCAACGCGCGAACGTGGCCGGATCGGTTAAGTCGGCGCGCAACCGCTCCGTTTCAAATCCCCCCTCGTCGGCGCCCCCGGCGTGACAGTCGTTACAGTACTTGGAAAAAAATGTTCGCAGCGGTTTGTCGAAACCGGCGTGGTCCTGGATGGCAACTTCGATTCGATCTGTATCCGGTTCGGCGGAAAACGCGGTCGTTGCGGACAACTCTAGATGCAACCAAACGATGGCCGCGCAAAAGACGGCTCGCACGGCGGCGCGAAGCCAATCGGAGGTGGTGAAAATCGGTAGAGGCACGGGGGAATCTTCCAATCAGATTGCCGATGGATCAAAACAGATCGGCCAGGCGAACGGTCACGGTACAGGTGTCGCACAGCGTGATCTGAAACGAGTCGACGACCGACTCGGGCGACCACTTGCCGTCGTCTCCACGGCGGTAGATCTGGACCGTCTTGAGTGTCGGGTCCAGGATCGCGTAAATCGGGACACCCTGTTCCTCATACAGGTCGCGTTTGAAGGTGCGATCACGCTCCGACGTCGATTCTGACAAGACCTCGGCGACAAATCCGGGAGTCGTTTCAATGTGCTTTTCGGGAACATCGCCGCACAACACCACGACGTCCGGTCGAACCACGGTGTCGCGCGAAACGATCCAGTCGATTTCGCCCAGCACGACCGCATCACAATCCTGGGCCAGTAACTGCGTTCGGAGTTCTGCCGCGAGATTGAACAGCACCAGTTGATGGACTCCAAACGGGCTGGGGCTCATCGACACGGCGATCCCGTCCCAAAGCTCCCAGTCGCCTTCCCAGGTCGCGTAGTCATCAACGGTGTATCGCGGAATGTACTTCGGAACGGCGGACATTGGAACAACGAGGCGAGCGGGCGATTGACGGATGCGATTGTAAATATACCACGCGTGCACCCAACGCAAATGAATCTGCTGATCCGCTTTCGCAGACGATGCCCCCTTGCGCATCAAACGACGGCAGCACACTCCCCGGCAGAGCATTGGCGACGACAGAACTCAGTTTTCAGGTTCGTGTCGTAGCGGAAGCCGCCAAGGCTTTCGGTCTTCCGGTGCGGCGTCGCCGCGCCGAGCGAAACTCTTGGCGAGTTCCGCTACCCGGAGACCAAGCAGCGGCGAGTTACTAGAATGACGCGGATCCCCCTTTTCTCCCACCCGTCGACCGAGACCACTGATGCTTCGTTTGTTGATTCCAATTGCCGTTCTGCTCGGCGGACCACTTCTTTCAGCGGCCGCTGAAAAACAGCCCGACATCATCCTGGTCATGGCCGACGATGTCGGGATCGAGGGGCTGGGATGCTACGGCGGTGTGTCCTATCGCACTCCGAATCTGGACCAAATGGCGTCCGCTGGGGTTCGCTTCACGCACGCCTACTCCCAACCGCTGTGCACGCCGACGCGAGTGGAGTTGATGACGGGCAAGGACAATCATCGCAACTGGACTTACTTCGGAATCCTGGATCCGCGTGAACGGACGTTCGGCCACGCGATGACCGATGCCGGCTACGCGACCGCCATCTTCGGCAAGTGGCAACTGCAATCCTACGATCCGCCCGACCTGCCCGGTGCCGAGCAGCGGCGCGGCAAAGGCATGCACCCCAAAGACGCGGGATTCGACCAGTACGCGTTGTTTCACGCGCTGCACACCGAAGACAAAGGATCGCGTTACGCCAACCCGACGATGCTGGAAGGCACACGAGGCAGCGAAGGCACACTCAAAACGTACGACGGTCGATACGGCGAAGACGTTTGGGTCGAAAAGATCCTGGCGTTCCTGGACCAGCAAACCGACAAACCACGGTTCGTGTATTACCCGATGGCGCTGCCTCACTGGCCGTTCGTGCCGACACCCAACTCCGCGGATTGGGATCCCGGCAAACCGCAGGAAGAACATCTACGCTACGCGAGCGACATGATCGAGTACATGGACACGACGATGGGAAACCTGATGCGTGGCTTGCGCCAGCGGAATCTTGATCGCGAAACGATCGTCATCTTCTACAGCGACAACGGCACGCACCTGAAGGTCACCTCCAAGATGAGCGATGGCCGATCGATCCCCGGTGGCAAAGCGATGCCCACCCAAACCGGAATCCATGTGCCGCTGATCGTGCATTGCCCCGGCCGCTACAACCCCGCCGTGGCCGATGGCATCGTCGAAGCGTCGGATTTTTATCCGACCCTGTTGGAATTGACAGGAGCGGAAAAGCAGAGCGGAAAACATACCGACGGCATCAGCTTCGTGCCTCAATTGACCGGCCGGCCGACGCCACGACGCGAGGCCGCATTCTTTTGGTACGACCCGCGACCGGGCTGGGACAAAGAAAAATTCAGCCGCCACGTCTTCGCGCTCAACAAGACGCACAAGTTATTCCGCGACGGCCGACTGTTTCGGATCGGGGAACTGCCGCTGGAAGAAACGTTCGTGCAGCAAGAAACCGAACACGACCGCGCTGCGCGAGCCGAATTGCAAGCGGTGATCGATCGAGCGATGGAGGGTGTCAGCGAGCCGCCGTTGGTCGACTCGCACGGAAATCCGCTGGAATTGTGAGCTTTGCCGACGCTTGGTCGAGCAGCCCTGACGTAGCTGCCGTCGCCAGACGGCGGTCCTCGCGCGGCGGTCGCATCCAACCCGAACACGCGTTCTGTAAGCAATTTTTTTCGCCGCCGGAGTGCAACCCCACCCGCTTGCCGGGGTTAGAAAGCCGAACCGACTCTGCAACCGAACACTCCTTCCAGCAACGTGAGCCTCCGATGGCCCGACAAAAGTACACTGCCGCGATCTGCTGCGTGATCCTCCTGGCATGCAGCCGCGTTTCCGCCCAAACAAATGATTCTCTAAAACCATCTCGTGTCGAATCCGCGGAAACCGACCCGGTGTCGGTCGTGGATTCGGTCGAAGCGGCCTATCGCGAGCTGATTTGTTCACGTGCCGCTGATGAGACAGACGCCAATCAAGACCAGGCGATCGACTTGGCGTTGCAACAACGTTTTGTTGATGCCCGCTTTGACGCGATCATCCGTCAGTCGATGCAGAACGCGCCCAACCCCCAGCGGTGGAACGTGGAAGAACTCTCACAAGCCGTCAAGCTGCTGCCGCTGTGCACGCTCGACCCCGTCGAACAGGCGGAGCTGGTTTTCCGATGTTACCTGGAGTGTGGCGATTCGAAAGCAGACTACAGCCTGCGGAAAGAATTGAGACAGGTGCTCCGAAGACATCCGAATCCAACCAGCCGGTTGGTCAACGAACGGCTGCAGCAAGGCGATGATCCGAAAAGTGTGTTGCCGCTGGTGGACATCGTCGGAGATTCCACCGAAGCCACCTTGCCGCTGCTGATGGACTACGCCAAAAGCGATGAACCTGAAATCGCAGCCTGGGCGATGGGGAAAATCCCTGAGTTGATCGAACAAGTCCGCAAATTGAAGCAACAATCCGACCGAATCGCCGAACAGAGACGGCTGGGCATCGAAGGGCTGGACTCCAAGATGGTGGAATACGCAAAACGAATCATCGGCAGATACGACGTCGATGGCGATCAGGAATTGTCGCCAGAGGAGTACGCGAAGATGCTGCAATCCCCCGCCGAAGCCGACACCGACGAAAACGGACGCATCAGCTGGGGCGAATACGCCGCGTGGATGCAATCACGTTACAGACGCCGGCAATGAGCAGTCGACTAACCCGCGCACTGATCCGTTTGACACTCCGAGGTCGTGTGGTTTTTCAAATTAACCCTCCTGGCAGGAGGGTCGAGCGCAGCGAGGGGAGGTCGAACGGTGAATCGCCGGGCAAGCGTTCGTCCGCCGGTTGCGTCAAATCGTGGATCAACCCTCCCCGCGTCGTCGCTCACTCCTCCGCGACCCTCCCAGAGGGAGGGTGGAGTCGTAAACGCCTGTTAAATCAGAGGTCAAAAACCGCCCGACCTCGCCAGGGAGGGCTAATTCTTAATCTAGTGCCTATGCCCCTCACCACCGCCTCCAAGCATTGCTAGCAATCCGAGACCCAAAATGTTTCACGCATTTGTCCCCAGAGTCCGGGAAACTGGCTTGGTGATTTTTTCGTCTTTTCGCTAAACTCGCAGGACCGCGCGGCCGACGGGCCTGATTCGTTTCACGAATCGGGGCCGATAACGAGGCGAACACGTTGTTCGTTCTCGCCGCGATCACGGGATTGATGAGGGAGCATCAACGAAGACTACGAAAGTCTTCCGCTTCGTTCATCAGTGAAGCGAGCACGCTCAAAGCGTAAACGGAGGGAACCGATGCCGGGCGAATCTTTTCGATTCATCCACGCGAGTGATTTTCATCTGGAAAGTCCACTCGGTGACTTGGATGAACTGCCTCCACCGCTGCGCGATCAAATGGCAACCGCGCCTCACGAAGCCGTCAAGGCCGTGTTCGAGGCTGCGCTGTCGAATAACATCGACTTTGTCGTGCTTTCGGGCGATCTGCTGAATCCACAGGCGGCCGGGCCTTACGGGATGAACCTGCTGTTGGAGCAGTTTGAAAAGCTGAACGCCGCCGACACACCGGTCTACTGGGCGGCGGGCAACGTCGATGATCCTCACAAGTGGCCCGAAGCGGTCGTGATCCCGTCGAACGTGACCTTGTTCTCCAAGGATCGCGCGAGCGACATCAACATCAAACGCGGTGGCCGAACGATTTGCCGATTGATCGGACGCGGCAGCGATGGTCGATCCTCGCTGCATGTCCCTGGATACGAATGCGAGCCCGGCGACGAGTTTGCGATCGGCGTCGGCTATGGCGATGCGTCGCTGGAAATGCTGGCCGAAGCCCGGTTCGACTTTTGGTGTCTTGGTGGAAAGCACAACCGGTTGGAACTGGAATCCGACGGCGAGATCGTCGGTCTTTACAGCGGTTCACCGCAGGGGCGATCGCTAAGCGAACCGGGATCGCACGGGTTCTCCATCATCGACGTGGACGCCGAGCGGAACGTCCGGGTCAGCGAAATGCCGGTCGATCTATTCCGGTACTGCAACGTTCGACTGCGCGCCGACGAAATTGCCGCGGTGGGCAGCATCCAGAATCTGCTCGGTGAACGCATCGTACGTCTGCAACACGAAGCCGGCGGCAGGCACTTGATCATCGGCTGGGACATCGCCGCTGATAGTGGCGAATCGTTGATCGAGATCGGCGACGGCGAAGCGTTGTTGGATTGGGTGCGTCATGAATACGGGCACGGCGCTCCGGCCGCTTGGTCGACTTCACTGCGAATCCGACCACCCCAAAAGTATCCCAAATCCTGGCACGAAGAAGACACGATTTTGGGCGACTACCTGCGGATCGCCGCCGAGCACCGCAAAGCGGACAGCAAGTCGGACGGTGCGGCGGTCAACCTGCTGCCGATGACCGAGGAACATCCGGGACTGCCGGCCAGCACGACCACGTTGCTGGCCGAGATCCCGCAAACACGTCGAATCGAAACGTTGGACCAGGCGACGCTGTTGGGTGTCGAACTGCTCCGTGGCGGCAAGCCAAACTGGGTGAGCAAATCATGAAAGTCAAAGACCTGAATATCGATGGCTTCGGCGTCTGGACGGGGCTGAGCATCGATTCGCTGCCGGACGGCATGACGTTGTTCTATGGGCCCAACGAGGCTGGCAAGACGACGGTGATGCAATTCCTCCGCTCGATGCTGTACGGATTCACCGCCGAACGCCGCGAAAAATACTTGCCGCCGATCTATGGCGGAACACCGGGCGGGGCGGTTCGAGTGACCGGACCCGGCGGCGGCTATCAAATCCGCCGTCACGCCAAGATGACCGACGAAAGTGTGGTCGGCCAATTGGCGGTCACCGGCCAAGACGGATTGGCTCAAGGCCAACACCGACTCAGCATGCTGCTCGGCCAGATCGACGAACCGATCTTTACCAACGTGTTCGCCATCGGCATGCGCGAGTTGCAGGAACTCAACACGCTCGATGACACCGCCGCGGCAGACGAACTGTACAAACTGTCCAGCGGATTGGATCGCGTGTCGTTGGTCGATGTGATTCGCTCGTTGCGAGACGGCCGCAGATCCCTGATCGGACAATCCTCCAAGAACGCCAAAGCCGATGCGGACAAGCTGGAATCGTTGATCCGGCGCCGCGAAGACCTGCGCGATGAAGTCCAACGGCTGACCGGCCAAAGTCGTCGTTGGAGCGAATTGGCCAGTCTGCGACAAACCCAGCAAAAGGAAATCAGTGACCTGGGCGCTCGGATCACCACCTGGGAGCGCGAGTCACGACACGTCGAAGCAGCGATCAGCGTGTTTGATCAATGGGCCGATCGAAACCGCATCGCCGGTGAGATCGCGGCGATCGAAGCCGAGACGCATCTGCCCGACGAGGCTCCCGGCCAATTGGTCCAAATCGAAGCGATGATTCAAGATCGTCGCACCAAGCTGGAAGAGGTCAAAACGAAGCGGCGATCGTTGCGTGACAAGGCCGCCCAGTTACCCGTCAGCGCCGGCATGCTGGATCTGCAAGGGCGAATCGAAGCCGCGACCGAACAGGCGACCTGGGTCGAGGCACTCGAAGAACAAATCGAGAAGGTCGACACCCAAATCCTGAAAGCACGCAACCAACTGGTCGCCGACGCCGAAAAACTGGGCCTCAGCGATGAAGACCGCGAGTCGATCGTCAGTGGCGATTCGACGCAAATGCCCGACCTGTCGCGTCAGACCCTGTCGGCCCTGTCCGGTCCGGCCAAGCGAGTCAAAGAACAGCTGTTTCTGCTCAAGCAGGCGCGCGGCGAAGGTGTCGAACACAAGAAACGCATGGAGCACTTGGACGAAGAGCTCGGCGAAGTCTTACAGCGCACGCGGGCGACGGACTTGCAACAGGCGATCCGTCAAGAGAACGAGCACCTGGCTTCGCTTCGCCGCGCGATGCAGCTGGGCGAACACATCGAAAAACTAAAGCGACATTACCGCTCGCTCGAAAACGAATCGGTCGATCTGTCCACCGCCGAAGTCCTGCCGATCGACAGCCTGTTGTTGATGGGATTGCCGTTCGTCGTCGGCGGCGCCTGCCTGATCGTGGCGTTTTCTCACTTCTTGGGAATCACCTGGTTCTTGGCAGGCGAACCGACACCGACCGCCGGCATGGTTTGGATGCTGTTCGGTTTGATGGCGATCACACTGTATTTCTTCAGCAAACAAAACAATCATCGTTCGACGACCGTCGACCGCGAAGATTGCGACCGTCAGATTGATTTGCTGAGAAAGCAGATTCGGGAGCTGGAAGCTGAAGAGGACGACGTCGAATCGGAGTTGCCCGGAAGCAGCCAGCCGATCGAATTCCGCGTCCGCCAGGCCGAACTGCTGCTGACCGATCTGGAAGCCAGCATGCCGTCCTACCACGCCCACGCCGCGGCCAAACAGGCCTACGAGACGGCGCGGGCCAAAGCGGTCAAGGCGGCCGAAAACTTGAAAGCCGCCCGACGCCAGTGGTCCGCCACGCTGCGCAAACTCGGGCTCGCAGAATCGATGTCGCCGCGAAGCGTGCGCAAGCTGAGCGAAGGCTACGAAACGCTGCAAGGCAGCCTGCGACGTCTGGAAGAACTGCAAACCGAAAAAGACCAACGCGAGCGAGAGCGGCAAGGCATCGCCAAGCGGATCGAAGCGTTGTACCTGGAATCGCTGGAAATCAGCGAAAAGGACCAACAGCAAGCCAGCAGCGAAGACCGCTCCGACGACGCGACGCGGGAAACTGTGGCGGCCAATCCCGCCGACCGACGCAGCAGCCGGATCGGACCGCTGGAGCAACTCAATCACTTGCAAGAAGAGATCCAGCGACAACGGCATTGGATCAAACGTCGTCGCGACCTCAAGGACCAGGACGCGCAACTGAAACGCCAACACGCCTCGCTCGCCCGGGCGATCGAACGCGGCGAACAACAGCGTCGTGCGTTGTGGGCCAAATGCGGCGTCGCCACGCCCGAACAGTTCTATCAACTGGTCGACAGCAAAGCGAGTTTGGCGCAGCTGAAAGAGCAACATGCTGCGGTCGACAAACAGATTCGATCCATGATCGCCGGAAACCTGTCCTATGACGACGTCAGCGGCGAAATCCAAGACACCACGCAAGCCGATCTGGAACGCAAATGGGAACTGCTTTCTTCACGCACGACCGAAACGCAACAACGAATCGCGACGCTGCAGACTCAAATCGGCGAGTGCGTCGCCGACATGAAACACCTGGCCGACGACAATCGCTTGATGGTCGCACAATTGGAACTCGGCTGCGTCAACCGCAAGATCCAGTCGGTCGCACAGCGTTGGCAAACACTGGCCGCCGCCAGTTGTCTGGTCGAAGAGGTGTGCGGCAAGTTTGAACGCGAACGCCAACCGGAAACCCTGCGCGAAGCGTCTTCGTTCCTGGCCCAATTGACCGACGGAAAGTACACGCGGATTTGGACGCCACTGGGCACCAACCAGCTGAAGATCGATAGCGCCGATGGCAACCCCGTCCCGCTGGAAGTGCTCAGCCGGGGGACGCGTGAAGCCGTCTTCATCGCGCTGCGGTTGTCGTTGGCGGCGGCCTATGCGCGGCGTGGCGTCATGTTGCCGCTGATCCTGGACGACGTCCTGGTCAACTTCGACGGCGATCGCGCCCTGCACGCCGCCGAAACGCTAAAGACGTTCGCCGAACTCGGCCACCAGGTGATGATGTTCACCTGCCATGACCACATCGTCGACATCTTCCATTCGATCGACGTCGAAGTCCGACAGTTGCCGGCCCAAGGCACACCGGGACGGGCGACGATCCTGTTGCCGGAGGAAGAAGACACTCAGTACGAAGTCGAGGAAGAAGAATACGTCGACGAAGAACTGCTGGAGGAGGGCGAGGAAGAGCTGGCGGAAGAACCCGAGCCCGAAGTCGAACCGGTGGAAGCCGAATTGCCGGCCGAGCCTGAACCGGAACCGATTCCCGAGCCGCAGCCCGAGCCCGTCCTGCCGCCGGAGCCCCAGCCGGTCGCGGTGGCCGAGCCAGCCCCTGAACCGCAACCCGAGCCCCCGCCGGCACCGAAAGTCAAGCTGGTCGAGAAACCACGCCCGCCGGTCAAACGCAAACCCAAGCCCGTTGTCGTCCGCGATGACTTCGACGACGCGGAATACGAGACCGACGAAGTGGACGAAGAACCGGTCGCCGCCGCATCGCCGTCGATCGGATGGGCGTGGTTCCAGCGTGAACCGGCCGACGGGAAAATCAGCACCGAAGAACGAGCGGCCGAAACGCTCCGCGCCGCCCATCGCGCGGTCAACCAAGAACTCTACGAGGGCGAAGCGGCCCAGGAAGAGATCCCCGAGGAGGTCTGGGACCGCAATAACGCCTGGTGGGACGGCAGCCGCGTGACGACGTAGGATTTCGCCGCAGCTAAGACGTAGCCACGCTCGCCAGAGCGTGGGAAAGCCTGGGAATCCACCTTCTGGCGAAGGTAGCGACGTGGGATCCGTCTTCCGGTAGCGGAACTCGCCAAGGGTTTCGCTACCCCCGCATCGCAAACGAAAGTCTTGGCGGCTTGTCGATTGACATCAGATTGTTGACGGGATTAGCCGTGTCGAGCCAGCGTACGGACCTCAATGGCCGAGAATAACGCGTCGGTGCCCGTAGGCTCACGCCATCCGGCTGATAAATCAACAAGCCGTTGGCAACGTCCGCTGCAGTTTCGCGACTGTTTGAAGCGGTCGATCGGATTGCGACGATCCTGCAGGGCAAGCTTTCGGAATTCATTGCCCGGGCGTTGCTCCAGAACCTCCTCCGTGACACCAGTTGCTGACGTAGGTTTCTCTAACCAGCGACACGCCACTTGTAGTTGATCGTGGCTTGGTTGTTGGGTTCATTTCGTAGCGGAAGCCGCCAAGGCTTTCGGACCCCGGAGTGGCGTGGCCGCGTCGGTGCGAAACTCTTGGCGAGTTCCGCTACCCGAATATTCCCCCCTCGCCCCCGCTTGTCCCCTTCGTTTTCATGCCCCCTCGACGACGTGGATTAACGTTCTTCGAACTGTCCGTGGTCTTGATGATCATGGCGGCGCTGGCAGCCGTCGCCGTCCCGCACTTTGCCCAGACGCTGCAGGCCCGAAACGCGAGACACGCCGCGATCCAACTGGCCGACTATGTGGACTACATTCGCAACACCGCGATCAACGAAGGCCGGTCAGCCAGCCTTTCGGTCGATCCGAATAGCGACCGCTTCTGGAGCGTCGATGTCGACTTCCCCGACCAGCCCGGTGTCCCGATCAGCGTCCTCGTCAAAGACCGCTTCGAGGACCGTCTGGAAATCACCGCGTCCTTTGACGATGCAACGACACTGACGTTTGATTTGGAAGGAACACCCACCGTCGGCGGAACCCCACTCGGCGACGGTGTGATCGTGATCGACGCGATCGCGGTGGCATATGAGGTTCGCATCGGCACGGGACCGGGCAGGGCCAGCATTGTCGAAGTCGAGCCGGAATCACCGGCCCAAGCCAGCCAGACGCAAAGCAGCGGGTCGTAAGCAATGCCTCTCCAACCAGCACCACCAGACTCACGCGACATCGGCAATCGCCGATCAGACGTAGCCACTTTTGCCAGAAGGTGGATCCCCGGTGTGACACACACCCTGGCGAGCGTCGCGACATCAATGCCGCACCGTCCGACGAGGCAACCTCGATCTGGATACACGCTGATTGAAATGATCGCGGCGATGACCGGGGCCAGTTTGTTGATGGTCACTCTGGCATCGACGGTGATCCTTTCGACGTCGCTGGTCGAGCCCACCGATGAAGACGGCCGGCGAACCCGCGACCGGATGATCTTGGATCGGATCAACCACGACCTGCGCTACGCCACCCGGATCGACGCGACGGGCAGCTATGACGTTTCCATCGAGCGAGCGGACTTGGCCAACCAGCCCGAAACGCTGGTCTACGAGGCGTATCTGAACGGATTGACGCGTTCGGTTAGCGGCGGAGAAAACACTCAACTCGACCCCGTCTCACCGACCGTCGAACTCCAAGTCGACGGATACACCGCA
The DNA here is from genome assembly GCF_014154935.1 of Stieleria mannarensis. GTDB lineage: Bacteria > Planctomycetota > Planctomycetia > Pirellulales > Pirellulaceae > Stieleria > Stieleria mannarensis. The sequence goes on along the minus strand of NZ_JACEHH010000005.1, from coordinate 50,028 downwards.
CCGACCACAGGGCAGCAGACCTTGCGGCCGCGCATCCGCGCCGTCTCGACCGCCGTGACCGGTGGGGGATCCTCGTCCTCGTTGACCATCGACGTGCCCGATGGCGCACGCCCCGGCGATCTGTTGCTGCTGGCCGTCGTCTCGCGAAACGCTTTCTTCGTCAGTGCGAGCCCGAGCGGATGGCAGGACTTGGACTATCGATTCAACACCGGGATTTTGATGGAGCTGTATGGACAATGGATGACTGCATCAACGCCGGACGCTTACACGCTGAACTTTTTCTGGGGCGGCGACCTGGCGGTGGCGATCCTGGCGATCGAGCACGCCAACAGTTCTTGGCCATTCGGATGGGCCGGGGCGAGTGCCGGAACGTCAATCGCCGGAATCACATCGACCTATCCGCGCCCGTTGGAAAACACCGCGACGATCGGCGAGCGGACGCTCAATTTGCAATTCATCGCATCGACCGGGGCGCCGACGCCACCAACCTCCCTGGGGATCGCTTCGTTTACCGATTGTGTCAATCGAGTCGGATCGCAAGGAACGACCGGAGAGTGCTCGCTGGGAGTCGCCTCTCGCACCGGGCCGATGCCGTCACTGACGACCACACCGCACGTACTGCATCAACAGTCCGCCAGCTGGGTCACGATCGCCGTGGAAGTGGAGGGTGAAGATGAATAGACGCACCGGTTTGTCGATGTTGGAAGTCATCGTCTCGCTAACCCTGGTCGCGACCATCCTGCTCGTTTCGCTCAATGCATCGGCCAACATCCTGCAGCACCGGCTGACCGGTGGCGAAGCCGTCCAAAGCCAAATCCTGGCCGGCTACTTTCTCGATGAGATCTCGACGCTGGATTACCGCGAGACGACCGATGAACCGAAGTTCGGTCCCGAGGCGGGTGAATCGGCGACGAATCGATCCACGTACGATGACGTCGACGACTTCGCCGGATTCCAGCAAGTCACGCCAACGTTTCGTGACGGCGAATCGATTCCGGGTTATCAGAACTGGACGGTCGATGTCAGCGTGACGCCGCAAAGCGTTCTCGCAACCGGCTTTCAAACCGTCGCCGATGCGGACTCGCAATTCCGAACGGTGGCCGTCACCGTGACCAGCCCCGAGGGAGCGACGCAAACCTATCGAATCGTCGTTTCACACACACCTTCGGACCGCCCCGCCGACGCCTCCTTTGAACGACTGCGCCGTGTCGAACTGCGGTTCTCCAGTGACCGGCAACTGAACGTCGTCGTCCCGCTCCGCAACACCCCCGAGCCGGTCTATTAGTGATGCGCGGAAGTAGAAAAGAGAACGTTGCCGTGTGGAGGTCGTCTCGATTTCATTGCCACTCGTCTGCCACACGCTGGCGTCCACTTGTTCCACCATGGCTCCCTTCTCCCCCGGCTTTGCAGGGGAGAAGGGCTGGGGATGAGGGGGCAGGCGACCTGATTGACGCTGAAACGCTGGCCAGACTCTGCTCGCGTGGACGGCCCCTCACCCCCGGCCCCTCTCCCCGAATCGGGGCGAGGGGAGCCAGTGTGCATGAACACAATTCGTGCAGTCACTCCGACCTGGCAGAAACACCAAAAGCGGCGAGGCTCTCTCCCACCACACGTCGCCCCCGACACCGCACACGCGGCGGCTACCTGTACGTCGCCGTCTTGTTCACCGCGTTGATTGTTGCCGGTTCGGTGGCGACCGCGATTTCGTTGGACACCGCCAGAATCAAGACGCTCAGCGCCGCGACCGACCGACAGTCTGCGATCCGCTTGGCTGAATCCGAACTGCATCGCGTCTCGGTGCAGTTGTCCGAAAATCCCAACTGGCGTGACGATCTGACCAACGGGCAAACGAGCGTCTGGATCGACTACGCCACCATCGCGGGGTCGGCCAACGCGGCCGCCCGGTATCGTGTCAGCGATGTCGACGGCGACTTGGCCGACGATGTGTTTGACGAAATCGAAGTCGTCGCACACGCGAGATTCGGCTCCGCCCAGGCCGCCGTCTCGGTGATGATGCAAACCGGTTTCGCGCCGCTGGACTGGCTACGTTACGGCGTGACCACGTTTGACGACTTGCACTGCGACAACGGAGCAACGCTGGTCAGTGAACGCCCCGTGCAAGTCTTTGATGACTGCAAGACCGGATCCGGCGGCGACTTGACCACATCGACCTTGGAATGTTCCGGGGCGATTCAGTTTCCCGTTCGCGGTGACATCAGCGGCGGAAATGTCCAGCGACCGACGTTTGATGTCGCCGGCCGTTATCAGTTGGCCGGTACCGAAATCCCACTGGAATCGCTGACGTACTCGGGCGGCCTTCGCGCCGTGCACGCAACGGTGCTTTCATCGGCAAGCAATCCCTATGGCCCGGCCGATCCGGACGGCATCTACTGGATCGACGCCCAAGGCCAAAGTATTCGAATCGCCGACGCGCGGATCGTCGCCACGCTGGCGATCCAGAACGCCAACCGCGTTTATGTGAACGGGGCGCTTTCCTGGGAAGCCCCTGGTCAGTCGGGAGCCATCCTGGTCACCGACGGCGAAATCGAATTCGATGTGATTGAATCGACACTCAGCGAAACCACGCAAGGGGTTAACTTCAATCCGCCGTCCACCCCGTATCGGGGCACCGATTCCAACCTGACCATCTCCGATCGATTCCCCACCGAGTTTCGCGGCATCGTCTACACCAGCAACAACCTGTTCGTCCGGCCGACCGTCGACGGAGAACCACTGGCGATCACCGGGCTGGTGATGTGCCACGACCTAAGGCTTTATCACAGCCTGTTCGTTCGCTCGTACGACGAAGTCCTGACCGACGTGCCACTGGGGTTCGCCGATCCGCGCCCGCTGCGTTTCAAATCCGGCACCTTCCGCCGCGTCGACACGCTCTAGCGCGGTTCGATTCCCGACCAGGTTGGTCGATCAGGGCCCGCTTGAAGGTTGGGGGGCTTTGATTCAAACGATTGGCATACCGATTGCGTCGCCCCTCGCTCGCGCCATGGGCGAGTTTATCAACTGGCCGCGACGAAACTGCCGTGCCCGCGGGCTACACGTGCGCCGGACAACCTTTCAGCCAGCGAAGACATCAAAATGAGTTTGGTCGAGGATTTCAAAAAGTTTGCCTTGCGTGGCAACATGATCGATTTGGCGATCGGCTTTACGGTCGGTGCCGCGTTTACAACCGTCGTCAAATCGATGGTCAGCGATATCATCATGCCGCCGATCGGACTGCTGACCGGCAATGCAGATTTTTCAGATCTGTTTTGGGTCCTGGACGTTCCAGAGGGAGTTTCGGAACCCGACAGTGGATTTCAAACACTGCAAGCCGCCCAGGACGCCGGGGCCGTCACGATTAACTATGGGCAGTTCTTCAACAACTGCCTCTCGTTGCTGATCGTCGCCATCGCAATGTTCATCATCATCCGCCTGGTCAATCGCATGGACGAAAAATTGGATGAAGCCTTCGGTGACAAACCGCCCGAAGACGAGCCGAAAGAAAAGAAGTGCGACTTTTGCCGGACAACGATCGCCTACCGGGCAAGCCGCTGCCCGAACTGCACCTCCGAGTTGCCTGCCATTGAGCCGGTGCAACAAGACAGCAGCTTGGCCGGATCACATTAGAGTTGCGTTCACGATTCCGGACGTAGCGGAAGCCGCCAAGGCTTTCGCGCCGGCGCGGCGATGGGGTGTGGCGAAAGCCTTGGCGGCTTCCACTACGTGTTGAGCACCGCCTTACCGCACAGGATCCAATCCCAGCGCCCGTCGGATCAAACCGATCTGGCCGGCGTGGATGTGTTCGTGCAGCGGGCAAAACAGGATCGCGCCCAATTTGACCGGGTAAGCCGCATAGGGCATGTCGATCGGCTCCAGTAGCACGTCCGGCGATACCGATTCGAGCACCTTCAGCCCCGACTCATAGACGCGGCCGAGTCGCTCCAACAACTCGTCCGCACTCGGTTGCCCTTCGGCAGTCGGCTTGGGCGTCGATCCGCGTCCGTACGCCTTGCGAAAACGTCCGGGGATCAACTCCAAATCCTCGCTCTGTCGGCCGCGAATTCGGAACATCAGCAAACCGTACTGGCTGACCGTCAAATGCCCCACCTGCCAGGCGATGTTGGTGGGCAAGCCATCGGGGATCGTCCACCAATGCTCTTTCGGCGTGGCGTCCAATAATTCAAGCGTGTAATTGCGTGCGAATCGGATCTGCCCGATCGCGGCGGTCAGCATTTCCGCGGCCGACTGTGGCGACGGCAAGGATTCGATCGACGACTGGGATTGGTTCTCGGTTTGGCTCATGCCGCGATGATAACACATCAAAACAGATGCTTCGTCCATCCTCGAATCAAAGGTCGACGACGCGTTCAAAAAGTCGCCGTGTTCTCCGAACTCGGCGAGCGCGAGAAAGCGAAGCTTTGCCCCGCGCCGACCTCGGCGAGGACGGCGACCGTCCGGCCCAATCGAAAACGACGTTGCGGTAGACGACTAGCCGGCCTTCTTCTCGCCGCGCGGTTTCCGCGCCGGTTTGGCGACCAGCCGGATCTCCGGCATTTGGATCCGCCCCCCGTGGAACGTGCGACGGCCATCGATCGTGTGGTCGAACACAAATACTCCCGCAGCGGCCCCGGTTCGTGGCGAAACCCGCAAAATCGCCGGATTGCCGCAGTGCGTGCAACGTACCCGTAACCCGTGGGCGTCCAGCATTTCCTGGATCGACCGGGCCAACTCACGGTTCGCCTCGATGCTTCCCAGCGATTGCCCGGCCATCCGAGCCAGTTGGGCCTGGATCGCCAGCCGAATCTCTCGCTGCAACCGGTTCATCTCCCGCTTCAGGTCGGCTAGCAGGGCCGCGGCATGCTCGGGATCGACCACCGAAGCCCCCTTGTTGTCCGCGCTGGCCCCCTCTGCGGGGCCGTTTTTCGCCGGCGGTTCATCGGCGACTCGATCGCCATCCTGAAGGTCTGGCGGGGGTGTTGGCGGAAAATCAGTGCTGGGGCGTCGTTGAGGTGCATTCATATCGGTAGACAATCATATACAAACTGTATATGATGTCGAGTCGAATCGCCAAAACCGGTACATGACGCCCCCCGCGGTGGCCATTCATGTCGCATCGTTCAGGTCAACATGGAAACGGCTCCTAAGATTTACTACTGTCGCCTGACTCCATTCCCATTGTCCTTTTTCATTGCAGGGCTCTCCTGATCCATGTCGGTTAACCAGCAAACCGTTGAAGAAACCAAGGCGCAGATTCGCGGCTTGGTGAACGAGATCGCGGCGCTCGCCAAAAGCGGCGCGACTGCGGAAGAGTTCTATCCGGAGCTTCTCAGCCGGATCATCACCGCGCTGGCCGCGGCCGGCGGTGCGATTTGGTTGCTCGACGACGACAAACAGCTCAAGCTGCAATACCAGATCAACGCCGAACCTTCGGTCTTGGCGAGCGACACCGACGATGCCGTGCGTCACTCGCGATTGATCAGCCGGGCGGCCAATGCCGGCCAATCGGTGCTGGTCCCACCGTACAGCGGCACGACCGACGGCGATGCCGAGGGAAACCCGACACGTTATCTGTTGGTGCTCGGTGCGCTCGCCCACGACGGTCACAAGGACGGCTTGATCGAGGTGTTCCAGCGGCCCGACACGGCGCCGGAAACCCAGCGTGGTTACCTGCGGTTTCTCGAACAGATGTGTTCGTTGGCCGCGGAGTGGTTGCGTAGTCAAAAATTGCAAACGCTCGGCGACCGCCAAACGCTGTGGCAGCAAGCCGATGCGTTCGCGCGTGCGGCGCATGAATCGCTGGACCTGAAAGAAACCGCCTATGTCGTCGCCAACGAAGGCCGCCGGCTGATCGGTTGTGACCGTGTCAGCATCGCGATCAAAAAGGGCGGCAAGTGCAAAGTCGAAGCGATCAGCGGGCAGGACACGATCGAGAACCGTTCGAACATCGTCGCGGCGCTGAACAAATTGGCGACCCGTGTTTGTGCCGCTGGTGAGCCGCTTTATCACGACGGGGCGACCGAAGATTTGCCGCCACAAATCGAAGAAGCTTTGGAAGATTACGTCGACCAGTCCTACGGCCGAAACATCGCTGTGCTGCCGCTGCGTGAACCGCAGCGGAAACTCGGTGCGGAGGAAGACACCGGCGCGGCCGGCGAGATCGACCGTGACGACGCACACCGCGGCGAAGTCATCGGCGCGTTGATCGTCGAACAAATTGAAACCGACATCCCCGAACAGATCTTCCGGCAACGCTGTGACCTGGTCTACGAACACGGGACGCGGGCAATCGCCAATTCACAATCGCACAGCAACCTGTTCCTGATGCCGATCTGGCGGGCACTCGGACGGGCGACCTGGATCTTACGGGCCAGAACACTGCCCAAAACGATCGGCATCGCCGCATTGGTCTTGGCGGTGATCCTGGGCCTGACGTTTATCAAAAAGGATTTCAACCTGTCCGCCGAAGGCAACTTGGAACCGACCGTCCGCCGACAGGTGTTCGCGGCGATCGATGGTGAGGTCATCGATGTTTTGGTCCAGCGAAACAGTGTCGTGACCAAGGGGCAAGAACTGGTCCGGCTGCGCAACCCCGAAATCGCGATCCAGTTGGAAGAACTGGAAGGCCAACTGCGCAGCACGCTGGCGGAATTACGGAAGGTCAAGGGCCAACAATTTGGCCAACTGGAACCTGCCGATCGGACCGCCTTGCAAGGCCAGGAGTTCGAGCTGGAAACCAAACTCGCCTCCTTGCAGCAAAAACTGAAACTGCAACGCGAGCGGGAAGCCCAGTTGATCATCCGCGCCCCGATCGACGGTGTCGTGACGACCTGGGATGTCGAAGAAACGCTACGCAGCCGGCCGATCATGACCGGACAGGTGTTGCTGGAGGTTGCGGATCTGACGCAGCCCTACTCGCTGAAATTGGAACTGCCCGAAAAACGCGAAGGCCACTTGGATTTCTACGTCAAAGAAACTCAACAATCCGAGTCGCTGAAAGTGACCTACATTTTGGCGACCGATCCGACGATGGATCCGCTGGACGCCACTTTGCCAATGGCCAACATCTCGCCGCGTGCCGAGGCACACGAAGAACACGGCGCGGTGATCCCGATGGAAGCGCTGCCGGATCAGGAACCACTGCGAGAGCTGAAACCCAGCCCGGGTGCGTCGGTGATTGCCAAGGTTCACTGTGGGCGGGCCTCCAGCGGGTTTGTCTTTTTCCACGAGATCTGGGAATGGCTTTGCAAGTTCTTCTTCTGATCCGGCCCCACCGCCCCCTCGCAACCATCTGTTCGGCTACTCCATCCCCGACCACCGACATCCATGTTTAAACGAAACGCATTCTTTTTCGGCACGTTGCTCGGCAGCGTGATGGCCATCGCCTTTCAAGTCGCACCGGCCGGTGCCCAATCCGCTGCCGATAGCGATGCGGGCATCCTGGTGGAAAACTGCATGGTGCGGTTCATCAACAAGACCAAGGTGCCGTCAGAGTCGCAGGGCAAGCTGACACAGTTGTCCGTCGAAGAGGGGATGTCGATCAAAAAAGGCGATGTGATCGCGATCGTCGACGACCAACAAGCCCGATTGGCACTGGAACTGAAAGAGGCCGAGGAGTTGGTTGCCAAGCTGAACGCCCAAAACGATGTCAACAAACGCGACGCGGTGCAAAGCGAAGTGATCGCCCGCCAAGAAGCGGCCGCCTATCGCGACCTGTACGCCAAGGGCGCCGCACCGCAGTTTGAAATGCTGAAAAAACAGGCCGAAGCCGACCGTGCGGTTCTGCGTATCGAACTGGCCGACCTAAACGAGAACACCGCGATGGCCGAGTATGTCGCCAAGAAGGTCGGCACGAAGCTCGCCCAATCGGACATCGAGATGCGAACCATCCGCGCCGAGTTTGATGCCTATGTCGAGAACCGATTCGCTCAGCTCGGCGAATGGGTCCAACCGGGCAGCCCGATCGTCGAACTGGTGCAAATGGACTTTGTCCGCGTCGAAGGGTTCATCGACGCATTCCGCTACGCCGGTCAAATTCAAAAGGGCGCTGACGTGAAGGTCGAAATCACTGTCGGTGGCACCAGCACCAATCCGGTCATTCAGACCTACGTCGGAAAAATCGACTACGTCAGCATGGAACTGGACCTCAACAAGCGGCATCGTATTTGGGTCAAGGTTCCCAACCAACGCGACGGCGACGATTGGTTGATCAAACCCGGCATGCGGGCAACGATGCAGATCATGCCGCCGGCAGCCGGTGGGTTGTTTTAGGGAACAAGTCTCAAGTCTCAAGTCTCAAGTCTCAAGTCTCAAGTCTCAAGTCTCAAGTCTCAAGTCTCAAGTCTCAAGTCTCAAGTCTCAAGTCTCAAGTCTCAAGTCTCAAGTCTCAAGTCTCAAGTCTCAAGTCTGAGATTCGAGTTTCTTCTTTAGGTTCCTTGTCGAAATAGATGGCCACACTTGCCGAATCACTCGTCAGCAGTTCGTCGCGCCCGCTCACGGTGCGCAAACGACCTGATTTGACGGCCAGTCGACATCGCTACCAAGGGACCGGCTACTGGGTGCTGAAAGAACCCGTCGGGCTGCAGTACTTTCGTTTCCATGACGAGGAATACTTCATCCTGAACATGCTCGACGGGCACGTCAGTTTGCAGCAGATCAAGGACGGATTCGAGCAGCGATTCGCCCCCCAAAAGATCACCTTCGGCGACCTGCAACAATTCATCGGCATGCTGCACCGCAGCGGGTTGGTGATCAGCAATTCGCCCGGTCAGGGAAAGGCCCTGCGTCATCGCGGGCGCAAGAAAAAGAACAAAGAAATGATGGGCAAGATGGCCAACGTCTTCGCCCTGCGGTTTCGCGGCTTTGACCCCGAACGCATCTTGAACGCGATCCTGCCCTGGTTCGGTTGGATGTTCACCGTCCCGGCACTGCTGTTTTTCATCGGGCTGTTCCTGACCGCGTCGCTGATGTTGGCGACACAGTATGAAACGGTCTATTCGCGGTTACCGACGTTCCAACAGTTCTTTGCCGCCGACCGCTGGCTGATTCTTGCCGCGACGATGGCGATCGTCAAAGTGCTGCACGAATTCGGGCACGGGCTGAGCTGTAAAAAATTCGGCGGCGAGTGTCACGAGATCGGCTTCATGCTGTTGGTGTTTACGCCGTGCCTGTATTGTAACGTGTCCGATTCGTGGATGCTGCCGAACAAATGGAAGCGGGTCTGGATCGGTGCCGGCGGGATCTACGTCGAAATGATCCTGGCCTCGATCGCCGCCTTCGTGTGGTTTTTGACCGAATCGGGAACGACGATCAATGACCTGTGTCTGAACATGATGTTCTTGAACGTCGTCAGCACCGTGTTGGTCAACGGGAACCCGCTGCTGCGGTTCGACGGATACTACATCCTGATGGACATGCTGGAGATTCCCAACCTTCGTCAAAAGAGCACCGAGGTCCTGAAACGCTGGTTCCAGAAAACGTGCTTGGGGTTGGAACTGCAGGACGACCCGTTTTTGCCGACGCGGGGGCGCGTCTATTTTGCACTCTTTACCATCGCCAGCGTGATCTATCGTTGGGTCGTCGTGTTCTCCATCTGTTGGTTCGTCATCAAAGTGCTCGAACCCTATGGCTTGGAAGTGATCGGCCGGATGGTTGCGGTGATCGGTTTTTCGGGACTGGTCGCCCAGCCCGTGATTCAAACATGGAAGTTCTGTCGAACTCCTGGGAGACTTTCGAAAGTGAAACGTTTTAATGTGATGGTCACCCTGGCGGTCGTCTCATTGATCATTGCCGCGGTCTGCTTCATCAAGCTTCCGCACCATATCGACTGTGCCTTCGAAATCCGACCGACCGAGGCGGGACGCGTCTACGCGGGCAGCGTCGGCCAAATCGTCGAAACCGTCTCGCCCGGCCAAGTCGTCCAGGCCGGCGACACGATCGCGGTGCTGAAAAATCCGGACCTTGAAATGCGGATGAAGGACCTGGAAATCGAAGAGGCCGTCGCCAAGGTCCAACTGGAAAAGCTGGGCGATCGAGTTTTCTCGGATCGATCGCTTGCCGCACAACTGGAGACGCAACAAGAGATCCTGGACTCGATCACCGAACTGAAAAAGAAAACTCAAGTCGAAATCGATCGCCTGACGATCACGGCCCCGATTTCCGGCTACGTCATTCCGCCGCCGCGACGACCTGAACGCGAAGGCGACGACGGCCAACTGCCCTCCTGGTCCGGGTCGCCGCTAGAGCTGTGCAATCGCGGGGCGATGCTGACCTCCGATGACCTGCTGTGCGAAATCGGCAACGCCGACGACTTCGAAGCGATTCTGGCGATCGACCAAGGCGACGTGCAACTGGTTCGCGAAGGCCAAGCCGTCGACATGAAACTCGACTCGCGACGCCTGGAAACCTTTTCCGGAACAATTAGCGAAAAGTCTCGCGAACCGCTGCGGATGACGTCGACGTCTATGTCCAGCCAGACCGGCAGCGACCTGCAAACCGAAATCGATCCCGCCACGGGGCAAGTCAAACCTCGCAGCGTGACGTACCAGGCGCGTGTCCCCTTGGATACCGATGCGACCGACTTGCCGCTCCGCCCCGGCTATCGCGGCAGTGCCAAGGTTCACGTCGACAAGAAATCACTCGGACAACGGCTCTGGCGCGTGATCGCAAAGACATTTAATTTTGAGTTTTGAATCGGTGATGCAAACTGTTTTGCCCGCTTGCTCCCTTTTCCCTATTTAAACCTCCGTTTTCCCTAGTCCACGTACTTTGCCTCTACTTAACTCAATGCAACAGACGTGAATTGAATTTCCCTTGCGGGTCGGTTTCCGTGGCCAATCGTGATCGTTAGGATGAAACCTCGCGGTGTCGCGATCGGTGATAGCCGACCCCAGAATCGACCTTTCCCCTTTTTCAGCGATCTGCCTCCAATGTCGGATTCCGATCGCGACCCTAACCCCGATTGGAGAATTTTCATCGATGGCTGATGAAACCCAAAAACCTGAAGCAGCAGCACCGCCGGCCGAACAAGCGCAAACGCAACAGCCCGTGCAAGTTCAGGTCAACGACAACAACACGATGGCGACCTACGCCAACTTCTGCCGCGTGACCGGATCGCCGGAAGAGCTGATCGTCGACTTCGGTCTGAACCCGCAGCCGATCGGTGTGCCGAAGGAGCCGATCGAAGTCAAGCAACGCATCATCGTCAACTTCTACACCGCCAAGCGTCTGCTGGCCGCGCTGCAGATGTCGATCGCTCGTCACGAAGCCGTCTTCGGCGTCCTGGAAACCGACATCAACAAGCGTGTCCGTCCCGGCCTGGCGCAACAACAACAATCGGCGCCTCAGCAGCAATCCGCTCCGGCTCCCGCAGCCGAGTAGTCGCTTTGTCGGCGAATCGTTCGCCGTGAAGTCAAAAATTTTATAAACCGCGTGCCGTCAGATTCCGGCACGCGGTTTTTTTGCGCCCCATCGGTTACAACAAGTAGCCCACCGCGGCTTCGTATTCGATGGGACCGGACCGTCGCCGTCCTCTCCGAGGTCGGCGCGGGCGATGCTTCGCTTTCGCGCGTGCGCCGAGTTCGGAGAACACGGCGACACTCGGAACGCATCGGCAAATTCGCCGATTGAGTTGCAGTAGACTACGATTCCCCGTTCCTGACGCCTCGCGTCACTCCTGATGACGCTTCCCTGTCCTTCTCGTTTGAGCCCGATTCCATGCAGTACCCTCTTCAGCTCAGCTTCAAACTCCTGACGTTCGGCCAGCGGATCGTCGCGACCGACTCCGGCGGCAACGTGTTGATGTTCATCAAACAAAAGATGTTCAAGCTGAAAGAGAAGGTGGAGATCTACAACGATGAGAAGCAATCGCAACTGATCTTCCGAATTGAAGCCGACAAGGTGTTGGATTTCTCGGCCAACTACAGCTTCACCGACGCATCAGGCAATCCCTGGGGATCGGTCCGCCGCAAGGGCATGCGATCGCTGTGGGCGGCACACTATCAGGTGATGCAAGACGGCGAAATCGACATGGAGATCCATGAAGAGAGCCCGATGAAGAAGGTCCTGGAAAGTATCCTGGGGGAGATTCCGATCCTGGGGCTGCTCGCCGTCTACTTGCTCAACCCCACCTACATCGTCTCTCGTCCCGACGGGACGCCGCTGTTGAAATTGATCAAGAAACCCGCGGTGTTCGAAGGCAAGTATGTGATCGAAAAGATCAATGACATGCCCGAGGATGACGAGCTGCGTTCGCTGATGGCATTGCTGATGTTGGTGCTGCTGGAACGACGTCGGGGATAGCAACCGTAGCGGAAACCGCCAAGGCTTTCGGCATCCGCCCATTTAAGACAAAACCCTCCCTGGAAGGGAGGGTCGATTGGTGGTGGCTGAGTGCTTCCGAGCCACAACGAACCCTCCCCGCTCCGAGCGCTCACTCCTCCGCGACCCTCCCCGAGGGAGGGTGAAAACCGCACGAAAAAACCCCGCGAGCAATTCACTCACGGGGTTTCTGGGTCGGTCGTTGCGATTCTGGCCTGCTTCCAGGCCCGCCACTGCGATTCTACTCGCGGGGACGAATGGCTCCGGTCAGGCCGCTGTAATCGACGCGGTCGGTGTTGTGCCACAACGGCTGGCCACGCTCCACTCGGCTGCGTAGCACTTCAATCTTCTCGGGGCTTCCCGCTGGCGCGTCGGTCGGCGAGAATCGATCGTCTTCATGGGGCACGAAATCTTCATCGTGACCGTAACGAAGGATGGCTTCGAAGACGTTCTTACAACGAGTCATGTCTTTCATTGGGTTCCGCTCAGAAATGTCAGTGAGGGTTCGGCCACCTAGGCCTGAACATCTGTCGTGCACCGGACCTCTCCGACGCACATGAATGGTGAATATTCGCTTGGTGCCCCCGGGCGCTTGGGAGCGCAAACCGGGTTGGGACGAAGGGATTATTAACGTTGGTAGACGGGAGTCAAGAAAATTGTTGGGTGGTTCGAAACCTCCGGGGCGGCCTCGAGACAGGCCAGCTGCGGCGATTTGCGGGTTCCCACACGCGACGATCCCCGCCGGCTGATTGACCGTCACGCCGAGACCGGATCCGGGTTCATCATCCCTTTGCGAGACAAGGGGGCAGATCTTAACGTAGTTCGCCAACCGCGGTGAATCAGGTCACCTGCAAACCGTCAATGGGGGCGCGGCAACAAAACGGCATCCGCGGGTGGTGTCACCTTGCCGCCACCGTGAAATCGGAGCACAATCGCTAGGTTTCAGATCCGATCGCGCTCGAAAAAAAATCCGTTTTTTTCTTTGTCGCACTTTTTTCGGTTCGACTTTTTCGTAACGGTGAGGCAAGGCATGTGGGTTCAGCGAACATTGACGCTTTCGGCGCGGCCGCGGGGGTTCCATCTGGTGACCGACGAAGTCGTGGACTGCGTGCCGGAGATCGCCACGGTGCAAACCGGACTGCTGCACGTCTTCATCCAGCACACTAGCGCTTCGCTGACCATCAACGAAAATGCGGATCCCGACGTGCGGACGGATTTCGAAACGGCCATCAACCACGCGGTCCCGGAAAACCTTCCCTATGTTCACACCCTGGAAGGCCGCGACGACATGCCGGCCCATGTCAAAGCCAGCATGATGGGGGCCAGCGTCCAGATCCCGATCGGCGGCGGCCGATTACTCCTGGGCGCCTGGCAAGGCATCTACCTGTGCGAACACCGCAATCACGGCGGGTCCCGCCGACTCGTGCTGACCCTGACCGGGCTGTAGCCGGACAACGCCACCTTCGACGTAGCTACGCTCGCCAGAGCGTGGTATCCGCTGGCGATCCACCTTCTGGCGAAGGTAGCGATGTTCGCACGGCGATTTACGATGCATTTCGTGCCAAGCGGGCGTGTCAACCGCGCCCGGGGATCAGTGTCTCGCCAAGATGCTTGGGCACGTTGGCCTGGCTGCGGATCATCGACGCCACCAAGGCCGTCCAGCCGGTTTGATGGCTCGCCCCGAGACCTTTTCCGTTGTCGGCGTGGAAGTACTCGTAGAACAAAACCAGTTCTTTCCAAGCCGGATCGTTGCTATAGCGTGACTCCTCGCCGTGCGCCGGGCGGGCCCCCGTCTCATCGCGTTCGAACAACGAGATGCAGCGGTCTTCCAATTCTCGGGCGACTTCCATCAACGTCATGCGGTGCCCGCTGCCGGTCGGGCATTCGACTTGGAACGAATCGCCGTAGAAGGCGTGGTAGCGCTTCAGCGACTGGATGATCAGGTAATTCATCGGCAACCAGATCGGTCCCCGCCAATTGCTGTTGCCGCCAAACATCCCGCTCTCGCTCTCGCCGGGCACGTATTGGACTTCGTGATGCTGGCCGCCGAAATCGAACACAAACGGTTCGGCACCGTGAGCGGCCGACATGCTGCGAATGCCATAGGGCGACAGGAACTCCGTTTCGTCCAGCATCACACTCAGCAATCGTCGAAACCGGTCTTCGCTGGGGATCGCCAACAATCGCCGCGTGATCGTCGTCTCCTCGGGATCCTCGCCCTCCATGTACGTCATGTGTTGCGACAGATCGGGACGGCTGTTCAAGAACCACTTCATCCGTTTCTTGAACCCCGGCAGCTTGTCGATGATGTCTTCTTCCAGAATCACACCGGTGGTCAGTGGCAGCAATCCGACCAGCGACCGCACGCGGATCGGAATGGATTGGCCATCGACGAACAGGTGGTCGTAATAGAAACCTTCGGATTCGTCCCACAGCCCCGATCCGTCCATGCTGTTCATCGCCTCGGCGATCGCGATGTAGTGCTCAAAGAACTTGCTGGCCATGTCGCCGTAGGCTTCGTTCTTGTCGGCCAACTCGATCGCCATCCGCAGCATCGTGCCACAGTAAAACGCCATCCACGCCGTTCCGTCGGCTTGTTCCAGGTGCCCCCGCGGCAGCGGCTTGCTGCGGTCGAAGACCCCGATGTTATCCAGCCCCAAAAAGCCGCCGGAAAAGATGTTCTTGCCACGCGGGTCTTTGCGATTGACCCACCAAGTGAAGTTCAACAGCAACTTTTGAAACGCTTTGGCCAGAAACAATTTGTCACGCTGATGACGCGGGCCGCTGGCCTTGTAGACCTGCCACACGCCCCAGGCATGGACGGGCGGATTGACGTCATCGAGGTGCCACTCATAGGCCGGGATCTGGCCGTTGGGGTGCATGTACCATTCGCGCAGAAACAGAATCATCTGGTCTTTGGCGAATCCGTAATCCAGGTGCGCCATCGGAACCATGTGAAACGCCAGGTCCCAGGCCGCGTACCAAGGATATTCCCACTTGTCGGGCATCGAGATCACGTCGCGGTTGAACAGGTGACGCCATTCGCTGTTGCGTCCGTGCCGCCGTGCGTCGCTGCTGGTCGGGCCGTTGGGATCACCGTCCAGCCAAGTGCGGACCACGTAATGATAGAACTGCTTGGTCCACAACAGCCCGGCATAGGCTTGGCGGATCACCGGCCGCCGGCACTCGGGCACCGAATCGGGAATGCGGGTGGCGTAGAACTCATCGGCCTCCGCTTTTCGCTGCTCGAACACCGAATCAAAGGACTCGCCCAATGCCAGAGCTGAGTAACGTTGGATGTCGCCGCCGCAATCCTTCGCGACGATCGGTTCCTCGGTGCCGGACAATCGCACCTTAATCGTCTTGGTCACCCCGGGCAGCACCAGGTCCAATCCATAGGCGGCACACTTGGTGCCTCGTTGGTCCGGGTTGATCGTCTTGACTTCACCCTTGACGACAAATTGGTGAAACGCGTCCTTGTAGTAGTCGGACTCCGATGCCAGATCCGGGTGCCGGACCGCGTTGGTTTCGTTGTCGGTGAACAACCACGCCCAGGTGTCCGGGGTGCCCATGCAATCACAGGCAAACCAAAACTCGTTCAGGGTTTCGTGAAACGTTTTGACGACGTCGCCGACCAGTTTCATCGTCGGCCGCGTCGTGCAACCTTCATCGGTACATTGCCACGTCCACGTGTTGCGAAAGAATAGCTGGGGCAAGACGTGCAGCACGGCCGGTTGCGGCCCACGATTGGTGATGTTCAACCGGATCAGGATGTCATCGGGGCCGGCCTTGGCGTATTCGACTTCGACGTCGAAGTAACGGGATTGGTCAAAGACGCCGGTGTCGGTCAGTTCGTATTCCGGTTCGGTGCGTCCACGGCTGCGTGAAACGTCCACCAATTCGTCGTAGGGAAAGATCGCATGCGGGTACTTGTACAACGCCCGCATGTAGCTGTGCGTCGGCGTGCTGTCGAGGTAGTAATAACACTCTTTGACGTCCTCGCCGTGGTTGCCTTCCGGTCCGGTCACGCCGAAAAGACGCTCTTTGAGAATCGGGTCGCGGCCGTTCCACAACGCGACCGAAAAACACAATCGGCCTTGGCGATCGGTGATCCCCAGCAACCCGTCTTCCCCCCAGCGATACGCCCGGCTCCGTGCGTGATCGTGCGGAAAGTAGCTCCAGGTCGCATCGCCACCGTCACTGTAATCTTCCCGGACCGTCCCCCATTGTCGCTCCGACAGATACGGCCCCCAACGCTGCCAGTTTTGAAGTCGTTGGGCGCTTTCGTGCAGGCGTCGATCTTCAGCAGTCATGGGCAGCGGGTGAGGGTAAGAAGAAATGAAGGTACCCCGCCTAACGGGGAGGGGCGCGGAGGAGTTTACCTGGACGGCGACACTTTGACGTAGCTACGCTCGCCAGAGCGTGGGAAACGCCGCGGATCCACCTTCTGGCGAAGGTAGCTACGTTTGACCCTCCCCTCGCTCGACCCTCCCGGCCCGGGAGGGTCGTTTCTCAACGCGGCGTTTCTGCCCCTGGCCCCTAGGCTTCGTCCAGCAGATCGACCGCGGCGAACGACTGGCCCTCGAGCATCGCCAAACTGGCACCGCCACCGGTACTGACATGGCTGACCTTGTCGGCAAACCCGAGCTGGTCGACGGCGGCCGCGCTGTCGCCGCCACCGATGATGCTGATCGAATCGCTATCGGCGACCGCTTGGGCGACGGCTTTGGTTCCGGCATCAAACGGAGGTTTTTCGAACACGCCCATCGGGCCGTTCCAGACGATCGTTTTGGCCGCCGCCAAGATCTCGGCGTACTTGGCGCTCGTCGCCGGTCCGATGTCCATGCCCTCGAAGCCGTCTTTGATTTTGCCGGCCGGAACCACTTCCTTGTTGCAGCCTTCGGGATCCCCGAAATCGTCGCCGCAGTGGGTGTCGACCGGCAGCACCAGCTTGTCGCCGCCTTTGTCGATCAATTCCTTTGCCAGATCGACCTTGTCCTTTTCGACCAAGCTGTTGCCGACCGATTCGCCTTTGGCCAACGAAAACGTATAGGCCATCGCGCCGCCGATCAGCACCGAATCGCAGATCCCCAGCAGGTTGTTGATCACGTTGATTTTGTCGCTGACCTTCGCCCCGCCCAGGATCGCCACGAAGGGCCGCTCGGGGTTGGCGATCGCGTCGCTGAGGTATTGGATTTCTTTGGCGACCAGGTGTCCGACCACGCGCGGTTTGCCTTCCATCGCTTCGGGGACCGCAACCATCGACGCGTCTTTGCGGTGGCAGGTTCCGAACGCGTCGTTGCAGTACGCGTCGGCCATCGCGGCCAGTTTTCCGGCGAACTCGGCGTCGCCTTTCTTTTCGCCGTCGTTGAATCGCAGGTTCTCCAGCACCAGCACGTCGCCGTCGGCCAGCGCCGCAGATTTGGCCGTCGCATCCTCGCCCACGGTGTCGTTGGCGAACGCGACCGGCTTGCCCAACAATTCGCCGAGCCGTTTGGCGGCCGGGGCGAGCGAGAACTTAGCGGCGTCCGAGGGATCTCCCTTGGGACGGCCGAGGTGGCTCATCAGGATCAGCTTGCCGCCCCGATCGACCACGCTTTTGATACTCGGCAATGCCATTCGGATGCGTCGATCGTCGGTGATCGTTTGGGTGTCATCAAGCGGGACGTTAAAGTCGACTCGCATCAGCACGGTTTTGCCTGCCACGTCAACTTGGTCAATCGTTTTCTTCGCCATCGGTCGTTTGGGTGTGTGAGGGGGGAGTGTGATCTGCATCGCTGGGATGCGATTATCGAGATCCGCTGTGCAGTGTCGAGTCCCAGCAACTTGAACGAATTCGGGCAAGATCGGGGAAATCGTCGGCGGGCGGCCCAGCCGGCGCACCGGCGAAAGGCCCGGCCGGGCGGGCGTGCCGGTTTTGACTCAACTCTCCGACCGCCAATCGCCGAATCCTTACCGGTGGGATGGTGGCCGGTGCGGCCCCAGTTCCGAACACGGCGCGTTCCCAACAAGACGCGTTCCGAACACGACGCAGGGATATTGGTGGCCAAGACGAGGGGACACACGATCGCGGGCCTTTGGCACGTCTCCGGCTCGCCCGCCCCGCGGCCATCCGCGCCGGGGTTGCTGGTCGCCTTGGCCTTGTGCTCGGCGCTGGCCGGTTCGCCCTGTGCCGCCGACGGCCCGGCGGGAAAATCTCGCTACCGCTCGGCCACCCACGCCCACTCCGACCAGGACGACGACCGAGACGATCAAGCGTCGCGCGGTGACCTGTTTGGTCTGCGGTCGCTGTTGGGCGGAAAAACCGGCGGGACGTCCTCGCGCCAGAACGAGTTGCTCAGCGCCCTGCCGATGGAGCGTCTGACCGAGCACGCGCAAGAAAAACTCGCCGCGGTGACGGACAAGCCGACGCTTTTCCGCCGTCTGCCCACCCAGGCGATTCGCTGTGACGAAGAACTGTTTCTGTTTCTGACCCGGCATCCCGAAGCGATCATCGGAATTTGGGATTTGATGGGGATCACCAAGGTCCAGGCGACCCGTGTCGGGCCCTACCGACTGGACGCGGTCGACGGCAGCGGAACGACCTGCCAGATCGACTTGCTGTACGGTGATCGCAACCTGCACGTTTTCCTGGCCGACGGGATGTACGATGGCAAATTCGTCCAAAAACCGATCCTGGGCAAAGGCGTGTTCGTCTTCAAAAGCACCTACGCGGCCGCCGCGGACGGATCGACCACCGTCACCGGCACCCTGGATTGCTACATCAAATTCGAAAGCCTGGGTGCCGACATCATCGCCCGTTCGCTGGGCGGGTTGATCGGAAAATCGGCGGATCACAACTTCATCGAAACCGCCAGCTTCATCAGCCAGATCTCCCAAGCCTGCGAGAAAAACCCCGAGGGCATGTTGGAGATGGTCGATCGGATGCCGCAAATCGACGCACCCACCCGAGCCGAATTTGCCCGCACGATCATCAACGTCGCCCAGCGACACTTGGCAAAGAGGACGGCGGCAGCCAAACTCGTGCAGGAACGCGGGATCACCCCGACGCAACGTTAGCGCCGTCGATCCTAGACTGCAACGCTGAGCATCGTTTTCCACTTTCGATCACAAACTGAGCCGTAGACGCTAGCCTCGGGCCTTCCAAGTCTCGAAGGGCAATCCAAGGCCCGCGGCTAGCGCCGCCGGCTCATGACGTAGGTGGCAATGGGCTGGCGCCAGACGGCTGAGAGGCACTTGACACCAGCCGGTTCGGCCCTGCGCGAGGGTTCTGCGCGATCCCACGATGCGACGTCCTCCCCCCTCACCGGTGGTCTGTATGAGTCACGCCATTCTTCCCAAATCGCTTTTCTCGTTTCTTCGCAAGTTGAAACAGAACAACGATCGCGAGTGGTTCGCCGAGCACAAGCATCTGTACCAGCAAGACGTGCTCGGTCCGGCGGTCGAGTTGGTCGCACGGCTGGAAAAACCACTCGCACGCTGCGCCCCGATGCTGCATGTCGTCCCCAAGGCGCACAACGGTTCGATCATGCGAATCTACCGTGACACCCGATTCAGTAAGAACAAGGACCCTTACAAGACCAACGTCGGGATTTCGTTTCGCCATCAGGCGGGCAAGGACATTCACGCCCCCGGCATCTACTTGCATCTGGAGCCGCGTGAGTGCTTTATCGGGGCCGGCAGCTGGCGGCCCGATAGCACGGTGCTCTCGTCGATCCGGGCCGCCATCGACGCCGACCCGAAAGCCTGGAAACGGGCCCGCGACAACAAGGCCTTTCGGGCGGATTACGAATTCGTCGGCGAGAGCCTGAAAACGGCCCCCCGCGATTACCCCAAAGACCATCCGATGATCGAAGACCTGCGGCGCAAGGATTTCATCGCGATCGCGCCGCTGAGCGAGGCGGAGCTAACCGGCGACGGGATCGTGGATTTGATCGTCCAGCGTGTCAAACAGGCCAGACCCTTGATGCGTTTCTTATGTGATTCGATCGACGTGCCGTATTGATCCGACCGTGCTACCCTATAGCCTGCCGATTCCTCGTCCGTTCCGCCCAGCCCAGACCCTTGCATCGTGAACCCTGCTGCTGATCCCGAACCCAAGCCGAATCCGCCGGCCGATCTTGAGGTCAAAGACGCGCAATTGATCTTCAATTCCGTCTGGAAAGAACTGGAATTCGAAAAGGGAAAACTGAACCTCCGCTTTCCCACCGAACTGATCCTGCTGGGCGGAGCCCCCGGTGCCGGCAAGGGCACCAACACCGACTTCATCCGCCAGGTCCGTGACATCACGGCCGAGCCGATCGTGGTCAGCGAGCTGCTCAGCACCCCCGAAGCGCAACAGATCAAAGCCCGTGGCGGCATGGTCGGCGACCGCGAAGTCGTTTCGCTGGTGTTCCGCAAACTGTTGGAACCGGAGTATCAAAACGGCGCGATCCTAGACGGTTTTCCCCGCACCAAGGTCCAGGTCGAATGCCTGAAGTCGCTTTACGACCGCATGAAAGCGCTCCGCCGTGAGCTGATCGACAACCCGCACCTGGTGCAGATGAAACCGCCGGTGTTTCACATCATGGTGTTGTTCGTCGACGAATCCGAGAGCGTCAAACGCCAATTGTCTCGTGGTCGTCAAGTCATCGCGCACAACGAAGAGGTCGCCCGCAGCGGGATCGGAGAACTATGGGAAGAACGCGCCACCGACTTCAACGAGGCGCTGGCGCGAAACCGTTATCGCGTGTTCAAGGAAAAGACCTACGACGCGCTTGTCTCGCTGAAGCAAATCTTTCACTTCCACTTCATCAACGCCCAGGCCGATCTGGTCGTCGTCCAGGAGAACATTCTCAACGAACTGGAATACCAGAGTTCGTTGGAGCTGGACCCGAGAACGTTCCATGCGATCGGCGACATCCCGCTGGCCAGTGACATCATCCAACACGCGCGCCGTGATCTGGTCAGTCGATTGGATGCCTACGAGTACGATCACGGAGAAATCTTCCATGCCGTCGTCGAATTGATCGAAGCCAAGCTGGTACCGATCATCTTGCGGCACGCCATCTCCGGCCGCGCGACGATCAGCAGCGAAGACGAAATCTTGGACAACCCGCTGGCATTGCAGATGTTGATCGACATCTTTTCCGAACGCGGTTACCACGCCATGATCGACGTCCGCCGCCGGGCCATCCCCGAAAAAGTCAACTTGGAAACCGGCAAGATCACCTGCCGCCAAAAAAAGGTGTATCGAATCACCCTGTACTTCAAAGGCAGCGAAATCCGCCGCGGCTAGCGTGGACTGCAACCGATGTGACCCTCGCTGGCGGACGCTCTGCGGCTTTTGGCAATTAACCCTCCCTGGCAGGGAGGGGCGAGCGCAGCGAGGGGAGGGGCGATAATTTCTTACCTCCGAAATCTT
Organism: Stieleria mannarensis; assembly: GCF_014154935.1. Taxonomy (GTDB): domain Bacteria; phylum Planctomycetota; class Planctomycetia; order Pirellulales; family Pirellulaceae; genus Stieleria; species Stieleria mannarensis. The sequence continues at coordinate 28,313 of NZ_JACEHH010000005.1, read as the reverse complement.
CTTACCCAGCATTCTCGAACCCGCCCGGTTATTCCCGCCAGAACGATTGTCACACCTGGAAACACGTTTTTCCCGTCCTGTCCGGCTGGCACCCTGAAGACGCGTGAAGTGTGCGAAGTGATTCCGTCGATTTTCACGACGTGTCTCCTTCGGTTTTCACGCGTCACGCACCGTCCATGCTCCGCTCACGCCCCACCATCACCAGCTATCGCGGCCTGACCGGGCAACCGAAGCGTGGCATGCAAACGGTGTCGCAATCGACAGGGCAGTGGATCGAACAGATTCGGGACCGCGCTCGACAACTCGCCGCGCTCGACGATCGATCCTTTCGAGTCGTTGCCGCACAGTGTCGCGATCGGATTCGCACCCGCGACCAGGCCATCCTGGTCGAAAACGTCGTCGAGTCGTTTGCATTGACCGGCGAGGCGCTGCGGCGTGTGACGGGGATGTCCTACTACGACGTCCAACTATGCGGCGGATTCGTGCTCTCGGCCGGTGCGATCGCGGAGATCCAAACCGGCGAGGGCAAGACGATCACCACGGCGCTGCCGACGGTGCTGCACGCCTGGTCCGGGCGGGGCGTCCATGTCGCGACCACCAACGACTACCTGTCCCGGCGCGACCACGATGAACTGAAACCCGTCTATGACTTGCTCGGGTTCAGCGTCGGACTGCTGCAACCCCAAGGCCCCATCGAAGAGAAGATCGACGCTTATGCCTGCGACATCACCTATGGTCCGGGGTATGAGTTCGGATTCGATTTTCTGAAAGACCAACTGGCACTTCGTTCTCGCCAACGCATGCGACTCGGCGACCAATTCCTCCGCTCGCTGCAAGGGATCGACCACCGCGAATCCACGCCCGCCCAACGCGGCCACGCGTTCGCGATCATCGACGAAGCCGACAGCGTGTTGATCGACGAAGCGACGACGCCGTTGATCTTGAGCGGTGGGAAAAGCCGCGCGGCGACCGCGCCGGCGCTGTATCAATTCGCCCGCCGCGTGGCGTTGGAATTAAGCAACCGTCGCGACTATGTGATCGACAACGTCAAGCGCACGGTACGATTGACAGCCCAGGGATGGAAGGTCGTCCACGAAGCATTCGACGGACGCCCGGCAGGCCAGCTGGCCCGCCCCTGGAGCCAGTTGGTCGAGAACGCGCTCCGCGCCGAATGCATGCTCCAGCGCGACGTCGATTACGTCGTGCGAGACGATCAAGTCATGATCGTCGACCAAAACACAGGCCGCATCCATGACGAACGCAAATGGAGCAGCGGGCTGCACCAGGCGGTCGAGGTCAAAGAGCACGTCGAAGCGACCGCCGAAAACGAAACCCACGCCCGGATCACCCGTCAGCGCTACATCGGGTTCTACGACGGTGTGGCCGGACTGACCGGGACGGCCGAGGACAGTGAATCGGAGCTGCGCGAGTTCTATCGTCTGCCCGTCGTCCGTGTCGAAACCCACCGCCCCTGCCAGCGGAAACCGCTTCCGCTGCGGTGCTTTGACTCGTGTGAAAACAAATTCGACGCGATCGCCGACGACGCAGCCGGGCGAAGTCGACGTGGCCAGCCGGTTTTGATCGGGACGCGGACGATCCAGGAGAGTAAGCAGCTGAGTAGGCGGTTGGCCGCCAAAGGCATCGCGCACGTCGTCTTGAACGGCTTGCAGGACGACGAAGAGGCGTCGATCGTCGCCCGAGCCGGTGCCGCGGGAACCGTCACCGTCGCGACCAACATGGCCGGCCGCGGAACCGACATCAAACTCGATTCCGCTGCCCGGGCCGCCGGCGGGTTGCATGTCGCCGCCGCCGAAATGCATGCCTGCCGACGGGTCGATCGCCAACTGGCCGGACGCGCCGGACGTCAAGGCGATCCGGGAAGCTGCCAGTTCTACGCCTCCGCCGAAGATGAAATGGTCCGCACTCGCGGCCCGGAACTCGCGGCCCAAATGGTCGCCGCGGCGGGCCCGACCGGTGAGTGCCGCAACGATTTTTCGGCGCCGCTGCGAAGGCTGCAACGACAAGCCGAAGCCGACGCGCTGATCCAACGGCAACACATGGTCGCCCACGACGACTGGGTCGAATCGGTGCAATCGTCCCTGGCAAAGCGCGCCTGATTGACACGAGTGCCTCGATGTAAATGCCAAACGAACGTAGCTACCTTCGCCAGAAGGTGTGTCGCCGGGATTTCCGCGCTCGCATCGAGCCTGGCTACGTCTTTGCGGTATTGAGGGCACGGGGCGAACGCTATAACAGAGCCTCTCGCGTCCCCCAATTCATCGTCTCTCCGGCGGATCCATCATGGCAGTGACCACCACCCCAGCGATTGCGGCACAGCCTGTGCCATCCGCCGTGGAATCCGTTCACACCACCGTGCTGGGAACGATGACGTCAACGTGGACACCCGCGGGGCTCTATTCCTTGCGTTGGGAAGACTGTCAACGCGACCGACACGGCATGGGCTTCTGCGACGGGCGCGCGGAAGATCTGGACCAACGGCTGCACGAGTACTTTGCCACCGGTCACGCGGCGTTCGATGGAGTCCGCTTGGACGAACAAGGTTGGACAGAGTTCACCAAACGGGTTTATCAATGCTGTCGGGAGATCACACCGGGAACGACGAACACTTACAAAGAACTGGCACATCGGGCGGGAAACCGTGCTGCCAGTCGCGCCGTCGGCGCCGCGATGGCCCGTAATCGGGTGCTGCTGGTCATCCCCTGTCACCGTGTGGTCAGTGCCGGTGGCAAATTGCGGGGGTTCAGCGCACCGGGCGGGCTGCAGACCAAACAGTTCCTATTGGATTTGGAATCGCAATGAGCGAAGCGCGGTTCGCGTTCGGTGAAAACTGGGCCTCCTTCCTGAACCAGCTGGACGATCAACGCATCGACCAAGCCTGTCGTTCGTTAGCCGAGTTGTTGCGTCTGGACGACGCGGCGAACAGCAAACCATTGCACGGCCAACGCTTCTTGGACCTCGGCAGCGGCAGCGGACTGTTTTCGTTGGCCGCCTCTCGTTTGGGCGCCCAGGTCGTCTCGATCGACTTTGATCCCCAGTGTGTCGCCTGCACCGAGCGTTTGCGCGAACGTGAATCGGCTCCACCCTCGCGCTGGGAAATCCGCCAAGGGTCCGCGTTGGATGAAACGCTGATGGAGTCGCTGGGACGGTTCGATGTCGTCTACAGCTGGGGCGTTCTGCATCACACCGGCCAGATGCAGCGCGCGATCGAACTGGCCGCCGCACGTGTCGCCGACGACGGACGATTTGCGATCGCGATTTACAACGACCAGGGCGGCGCGAGTCGACGTTGGCTGTGGATCAAACGAACGTATCACCGTCTGCCGAAAGCGGTGCGGCCGATTTGGGTCGCGACGGTTGCGGCATGGTACGAATCTAAATTCGCGCTGGCGCGACTGGCCAGAGGACGCAATCCGCTGCCCTTTGCCGACTGGAAACAAAAGCGCAGCGATCGCGGCATGTCGGCCTGGCATGATTGGGTCGATTGGATCGGCGGGTTGCCGTTCGAAGTCGCCAAGCCCGAGGACATCATCCTGCCGCTGGTCGCCCGACGGTTTCAGCTGATCAATCTGACCACCGTCGGCAACGGCTGGGGCTGCAACGAGTTCGTGTTTCGGAAGTCTAAGTAGCGACCAGCGGCGGCAGAGGGCAGGTGGTTATTGGGAATTCACGCTCCTTGGCAGCATTGATTTCGACACAACTTACAAAGGCTCCCTGCTCCCCCGGCTTTGCGCACAGAGAAGGGCTGGGGATGAGGGGGCCAGCGCCGCGAAAACTGATTGGCTGCACGGCACCTCACCCCAGCCTAGCCTGATGAAAAGTACGTGGCGTCGAAAACTGGTGAACCGGCAACGATTGAAAATTGCAAAATGAACAGTGCAAATTGCGAAATGATTTGAGCGACGATTCCCTGCAAATTTGAATTTTGCAATGAACAGTTTGCAATTTGCAATCGAGGGATCCAGCAGAATCGCTGAACGTCCCCGAACCTACCCAACGTTCCAAGTTCCATTGATTTTCGCCAGCCCAGGCCACCCCCAGCCCCTCTCCCCAAAACAGATCGCGGTCAACGTCACTCTTTGATCACTGATTTTCGCGCGATCTGTTTTGGGGAGAGGGGAGCCATTTGGGAGCGGGAACGCATCGTTGTGAATCAGCAGTTAATTTCACGACCGCATGGCAGCGTGGATCGGTTGTCGCGAAGTGAAACCGAGCCGCGTCGACAAGCCTCCTACCCAGCCCCCTCAACCGCCGCCGTCAATTCGTCGATGAACCGCTCGCGGTCGACCGGCGAGACCAGGTAGAACCGCGAGGCGGTGCTGATCTTGACCCGTCGCACCGACAGCGCCGGTCCGCTCAACCAACTGCCGCTCGGTTCGATCGCCTTGATCTGCCGCAGTGGCACGCGCATGAACAGGATGCCGCAGCGGATCGATAACATGTCCGGCAGAATGGTGTAGCGGCAGGGGACGGTGAACATTCCGGTGACCAACAGCGTTGCCGCACCGGCCAGCAGACAATACAAGGCATCTTGCTGGCGGCCTTGCTGCAACAGAATTCCGGTCATGCCGACACAGATCACCGGCCCCAGCATCAACAGAATCGCGATCCACCAATCGACGGCGGAGACATAAACGGATCTTCGTGGCGTGGTGTCGGCGTGGCTGTTTGCCGCGTCGTCAGTGGTCATGATGGCTCGTTCGTTTCGGAATCCTCGCCGACGGGCGGTTCGGCGTCCTCGCCGGTTTGTTCATTCAACGCCTCTTCTTCCTTCATCAACTGGACGGCTTCGGCCATCGCCGCGGCAAACTCGACGATTTCATCACGCTGCTGCCGCGTCACGCTCAAGTTGCGAAAGATGTCGGTCTCGTTCTTTTTTAACTGTCCTTCGTCCACCGTCAACGTGATGCCGATCGCGGACAAGTAATCACTCTCGTCACAGGTCGGGCAATCGGCCAGCCTCAGTTCGACATAGCTGGCGTCCGAATCGGGAGCGATTTGAAGTTTCTTCAGTGCATCGAAGTTTCCGTTTCGGACTTGGTTCCAAGCCGGATCGGTCGTCGACACCGGCAACACCGCCAACTCCTCGGTCTCCTCATTCCAGCGGTAACAATTCTCGCAGAACGGACGATTCCCGTAGGCGGCCATGCCGGAAACGAACGCGGTGCCGAAGATCAATCCGGCTTCCAACACCCAAACCGCGACCGCTCCCCATCCAGAAAGCGCGCCCCCACCGCCGGCTCCCATGGCCCAGATACCATCGGTATAGATTCCCTTCATCCAACCGAAAATCATCAGCGGGTCAAAGCCTTGGAGCATCAGCGGCACGAAGTCTTCGCCGAGTTCACCGGCACCGATCACCAGCGCCGGATGGACCGCCCACGAACTGTAGTAACCAATCGCCGTGAATCCGATCACGGTCAGAAACGTCATCATCCAACTGCGGTACTTCAGCTTGTAGCACAACGAACCGGCGATCACCCCAAAACCGGCACCGACAAAAAACGTGACCAGGCCACGCAGCTTGATGAACGGCAGATAAACAACCGCGGCCGAATAGATGGCACCAAACAGGATCCCCAGTGGAATCAACACGGCGGCGGCCACGACCAGGCTGACCGGCGAGACCTTGCCGCTGCGCCGGTACAGCGTCGGGGCGGAGACGACCGTCGAACCGGTCGGGTCGGTAAACGTTTCGCTCATCAAATCCGCCTGCGTGAGGGTTTAGTGGAAAAGGAATGGAAAAGTCCAGCAGCGCGGTGCCGACCGACTGCTCCCGATCAACCTTGCCAATGGCGCGCCCCAGCGGCATAGTAGCAAAATGTCTCAGCCCGCGAAAACATCCTCCGCTGTGTCGGAGCACCAGCGCACGTCCCAGCAACGGCCGATCGCTCACGATTGTACGCCATCGCTGGCACCGCGTCCCCAGTCACGCTGGCCGGGGGCCAACTGGTTTCGCAATCCCTTTGGCGAACTAACACGCAGCGAGCGCGCCGAACTGGCCGTGGTTTCGATCGATGAGATCGTTGCGGCGATCGGTCATCGATCCGATGCCGACGGCAAGATTGTGTTTCAGGCCCGGTGCGCCTACCAGTTGATCGGGGAATGTGGTCGTGGCAAAACCACCCGCATGCTCGCGCTCCACAAGCGGTTTCCTTCGGCCAGCTACGTCTACCTGCCTGAAGACCAGCCCTGCCCGTCGATTCCGACCGGCGATCCGCTGCTGATCGATGAAGCCCAACGGTTGCCCTGGCGGATCCGACGCAAGGTGCTGGCCAGCGGCGTGCCCCTGGTTGTAGCAACTCACAACGATTTGTCCGGGCCGCTCCGCCGTGCCGGATACACGGTGACGACCGAACGGATCGGTTTGTCACTCTCGGTCACGCAGCTCACCGAAATCCTGAATCGACGCATCACGGCGTCGCGGCGCGATCCGCTGCGTCCCGTCCCCCGCATCGGCCAAGACGATGCGGCGGAATTGATTCGCCGATTCGGGACCGATGTTCGGAGCATCGAAAGTTACCTTTACGACATCGTGCAAGCTCAGGTCAATCAACATGGCGAAATGCGATTTATCGATTGAATTGGACCACCCCGATCGCGTTTATGTCGGTGGTGACAAGATCACCGGGACGTTGCACGTGTTGGCCGACGCCGATGTGAACTGCAAGGGATTAGAAATCAGCTCGGGGTGGCGAACCCACGGTCGCGGCAACGTCGCCCGGGGCACCACCGAAACCGTCACGCTATTTGTCGGTCAATGGAGTGCCGGCCAGCGCGAATCGTATCGATTTGAATTGGAAGTCGCCGCGTGGCCGCCCAGCTATCACGGCAAGTACATCAACGTCGATCACTACATCGACGCGCGGGCAAAGATCCCTTGGGCCTTCGATCCGAAAGCCACCGCGGAATTCGTGATGCGTCCGACCAGCGGCCCCGATCACTCCGATTCGCCGACGGCCACCGCCGTGGGAGGCTGCATCGGGTATGGATTGGTCATCTTGGTGCTGGGCATGATGGCGGTCGGGCTGGGCTTCCTGGTCGTCGCCTTTGTCGTCAATCCGTTCGCAGGGCTGATTGCGGCGGGCATTATCATGCCACTGATGGGCTTGATCGCCGCCAAAAAGCTGCTGCCGAAGTGGCTGCTCGGCAACGTTCATGTCGATTTGATCACGCCCCAGGTCGCACCGGGCGGGCGAGTCCGGGCGCAGTTGGCGTTCCAGCCCAAGCGTCGCTTCACAATCAATTCGATCAGTGCCGAGCTGACAGGAATGGAAGTTTGTGTCAGCGGCAGCGGCAGCAATCGCACGACACACCGCAACACGTTCTTCACCGATCGCCATGAACTCGAAGGCGCCGCGACGCTTCACGCCGGTGACCGCAAGGAATTTAACCTTGATTTTCCGATCCCCGACGATGTGCCCTATTCATTTGACCTCAGTGACAACGACCTGGTTTGGACGATCGAATTGCGGGTCGACATCCCGCGTTGGCCGGACTGGACTCACTCGCTGAAATTGCTGGTCGCCCCCGATGGCCGCTCGGGCGAACGCCTGGAACCGGCCGAAAAGCATCTGGCCCTGGACGCCGCCGACGCAGTGCCCCCGGCGGATTCGCCAGCGGCCGATGAGATCACCTTTGCCGAAACCGCGACCCATCTGTGGAACTCTCGCAATGAAGACGACCAACTGTATCGTTTGGTCGAAGCGGTGACGGGGATGACGTTCGAAATCGACACCCTGATCGAGCGGCGACTGCTCTACAGCGGCGAGGAGGATCCGCACGTTTACAAGGACGGCTATGCCGTTTGGGCCCGCCACACCGACCCGCCGCTGCCCCTGGTGCTGTACATTCCCCACGAATTGGCGGACGAGTTCGAGCAGGCCGGACACGACCAATGGCGCTGCCGCGGCACCATCGTCGGTTGGGACCACCCGCACCGCCGGCTGCAAATCAAGGTCTTGGTCCGCTAGGAAAGCGGGCCGGCAAGGAATAAACTCGCGGCCAGAGTTTTCAGGTGCCGGCTGCCCCCATGCCCCGCTGCCGGCCCCCCGTTGTTGTCCGCCCCACCCGTCCTGCAAGCTTTCGACATGTCGTCCCCCCGAGTCCTCGTGTTGCGTGCCCCCGGCACCAATTGCGACGAAGAAACCGCATACGCCTTCGAGCGCGCCGGCGCGAGCACCGAACGGGTTCACGTCAATCGCCTGATCGAAAACGCGACGCTAAAGGATCGCTATCAAATCCTCTGCCTGCCCGGCGGATTCAGCTACGGGGACGACATCGCCGCCGGCCGGATTCTGGCGACCCGGATGCGAAACCACCTGGCCGATCTGGTCGACACCTTCGTTCACGGCAAGGGCGACCGGCTGGTGCTGGGGATTTGCAACGGCATGCAGGTGCTGATGCGACTGGGTGTGCTGACCGAAAACGTCGACGCCGCCGGTGAGCACGAACCAGCTACGTTGACCTGGAACAACCACGGTCGCTTCGAAGACCGCTGGGTCGATCTGGCCACCGACGGATCCCAATGCGTCTTTCTGCGTGACATCCGGCACATGTATCTGCCGATGGCCCACGCCGAAGGCAAGTTCGTCGCCCGCGACCAAGCCGTGCTCGGCGAACTCCGCGACGCCGGTCGGCTGTGTCTGCGCTATGCCCGCGACACCAACGGCACCGTCGAAGACACCCCGCTGGATTTTCCGGCCAATCCCAACGGTGCCGACGCCAACGTCGCCGGGGTCTGCGATTCGACTGGACGCGTGTTCGGACTGATGCCACACCCCGAGCGACACATCGACGCGACCCAGCATCCGTACTGGACACGACGCAAAGAACAGCCCGCCGCCGGAGACGGACTGGCGATGTTCCAAAACGCCGTCAAGTGGTTTGAGTAGAAGTGTGGGATAGGCTTCCAGCCTGTCATTGCGCCGACCTGACAGGCTGGAAGCCTATCCCACTGGTCTATTCCCCAAAATGCACGGCACAGGCGTCGTTTTCACAACCCCCGTCGTCGGATTTCTTGCCCGCCAACTTGTAACGACGCTTGGCCACTTGGTTGTACGCCCAACGCCACAGGTTGGCGGTTCCAGGGATGTGAAGGATCGGAGCGGCTGGCCATAACAGCGGCAAACGCCGGCTGAGATAGCGCACTGCGTCCCCGCCCCCGTGTCGGCGGCCCTGGGAATCGACGACGTACATTTGCGCCATCAACTGGTCGTATGCCAGGTCCGGATAACGCTCCGCCACCCGAGGATCATGCAAGGACAGAAACGACAATCGCCCGCCGCAGCAATCCAGCCGTCGCAGATTTTTGACCTGCCCGATGCAAAACTTGCAGTCGCCGTCATAAATCACCACATCGGCATCGGGCCGCTCTGCCGGGTCCGGCAGGCCGTTTTCACGGGCCACGGGGAGTGATTGGGGGGCTGTTTCCGCCATGAAATTTACGAAAAACGGGTAGGTCGGGGGGGAATCTCGCTGCCATCGGGCGGCCCTGGGTTCCTATACTTGGATTGTAGGCCGCAACACACCCAAGGCTACCGCCATGAACCGAATTGAGTCCCAAGTTCGAAACGCACGCCGACGCCTGATTCTAGGTAGTTTCGGTCGTTCGCTATGCGTCGCCCTGTTTGCCGCGTTGATCGTCGCCACGATCGCCTGTGCCGTTCCGGGCGTTCTCGCAGTCGAGGTGGACGTGCAAACCTGGAACACGGCCTGGATCGTCGGGTCGATCGTCGTCGCTGTGCTAGGTGCATTGGCCTACGCGCTCGCCACGGCCCCCAATCGAGACCGAGTGGCGTTGGAAGTCGACAAACGCTTCGGGCTCAGCGAACGACTCAGCAGCTCGCTTTCAATGTCCGCTGCCGACCGGGAATCGGAATTCGGGCTGGCGGTGATCAGCGACGCCGATCGGCGGGCCGACAAAATCAAAATCGCTGAAAAATTCGCCTTCCAACCCAGCCGACTCGGATGGCTGCCGCTAGCGATCACTCCGATCCTGGTGCTGGTTTTGATTCTGGTCGATCCGGCCGGACCGATCGACCCCAGCGCCGGCGATGAAATTGATCCCGCCGTGGCCGCACAAGTCAAACGCGCGTCGCTGCAGCTGAAAAAGCGAATCGAACAACAAAAACGCAACGCCGAAGCCAAGGGACTGAAAGAAGCCCAGGACCTGTTCGAAAAGCTGGAAAAGGATCTGAACAAGATCACCGAAAAGAAAAACGTCGATCGAAAGGAGGCGATGATCGCGCTGAACGATCTGAAGAAACAGCTTGAAGAACGCCGCGATCAATTGGGATCCAACGATCAGATGCGAAAGGCGATGGCACAGATGAACTCGCTGCAAGCCGGCCCGGCCGACGAAGCGGCCAAGTCGATCGCCAAGGGCGACTTCGGCAAAGCCGAACAGGCGATGCGCAAGCTTGCCGAAAAAATGAAGGACGGCAAACTCACCGACAAAGAAAAAGAGCAACTTCAAAAACAAGTCCAGCAACTCAAAAACCAGCTCGAAAAAAAGATCGCCGAACAAAAACGCAAGCAGGAAGAGCTGAAAGAAAAGATCGAGCAAGCCAAACGCGAAGGCCGTTCGCAAGATGCCGCCAAGATGCAGCAACAGCTCAACGAAATGCAGCAGCAATCCAAGCAGCAGTCGCAACAGATGCAGCAAATGGCCGACAAGCTCGGTCAAGCCGCCCAGGCAATGCAAAATGGCGACTCCAAACAAGCCGCCGATGCACTCGATGCGATGGCCGATCAACTCGGCGACATGCAGCAAGAGATGAGCGAGCTGAAGGATTTGGAGGACGCCATGAATGATCTCTCGCAATCGAAAGAACAGATGCGTTGCAGCTCCTGTGGCGGCGGCGGTTGCCAACAATGCCAAGGCATGGGGATGGGAATGGGCCAGGGCGACCGCCCCGGCGATGGACTCGGTGAAGGCGCCGGCCAAGGCGATCGCCCCGAAGAAGAAGGCGACACCAACACCTACGAAACCCAAGTCCGCGGGCAGGTCAAAAAAGGCAAGGCCGTGATCTCGGGGTTCGCCGACGGACCGAACCGCAAGGGCATCAGCCGCGAAGACGTCAAACGCGCGATCGAAAGTTCGTTCAGCGAAGAAAGTGATCCGCTGGAAAACCAGCAATTGCCCCGCACCGAGCGCGAGCACGCCATGGATTACTTCAACAAACTCCGCGCCGGCCAGTGATGCAACAACGTGGGATAGGCTTCCAGCCTGTCACGATGCACTGGCCCACTCCACGCTCGGCGTACATCCACGTCCCGTTTTGCCGACACCGATGCGGTTACTGCAACTTCAGCGTCGTCGCCGATCGCGATGACTTGATGGACCGCTATCTGGCGGCAATCGATCAGGAATTGGATCGGCTTGCCGGCATTGCCAATCGCCCTCCCGTCCTGGACACCTTGTTCGTCGGCGGCGGAACACCGACGCATCTGCCGATCGCGCGGCTGCAGCGGTTCCTCCAATCGCTTCGACGCCGATTCGATCTGGCCGACGGATTCGAATGGACGATGGAAGCGAACCCCGAAGACATCACGGCAGAAAAGCTGGACGTGATGTCGGGGTTCGGGGTCAATCGCGTCAGTTTGGGGATTCAATCGTTTGACGACCGCAAACTGGCGGTGCTGGAACGCAGCCACAGTGGGCAATCCGCGGCGGAGGTCATCCAGCAAGTCGCCGCCCAAATCCCCAACGTCTCGATCGACCTGATCTTTGCCGCACCCGGCGAAACCGTTTCCGCCTGGGCAGAGGACCTGCGGATTGCGGCATCGCTTCCGATCACTCATGTCTCGACCTATTCGTTGACGTATGAGAAAGGCACTTCGTTCTGGACCCGCCGGCACCGCGGTGACCTGTCGGAGGTCGACGAATCGACGGAGATCGCGATGTACGACTTGGGACGCGAAGTCTTTGCTGCCGCAGGCCTGCGGCACTACGAAATCTCAAACTTCGCCAAGTCCGGGTTTCGCTGCCGACACAACCTTGCTTACTGGCAAGGCGACCCCTGGTACGCGGCCGGCCCCGGCGCCGCGGCCTTTGTCGATGGCCAGCGTGTCATGAACCACCGTAGCACGACGACTTACCTGAAACGGATCGAGAGCGGCGGAAACCCGATCGCGGAATCGGAGACCATCGTTGCCGAAGAAGCGGCGCGGGAAGGTGCGGCGTTCGGTGTTCGGATGATCGATGGAGTCGACCTGTCGCAGATCCGCGCACGCACCGGCATCGACATCAGTTCCCTGTGCGCCGCGTCCCTCGACCACCTGCGATCCCAAGGACTGATCAACCGAACCGCCGACCACATCCAACTGACCCCGCGCGGCGTCCACTTCGCCGACGCCGTCGCCCGCGAACTGCTAAGCTAACCACCGCGCAAAGGGGACGGGGGTTGATTCGACCTGCACGGCGTCCAGGCAGTCGCCGTGTTCTCCGAACTCGGCGCCCCCACCAGCGAAGCTTGGCTCCGCGCCGACCTCGGAGAGGACGGCGGCTGCCTAGCCCAACCGAAAACGAAGCTGACCCGAAATACGATTCCTTGGCCCCAGGTCTCGGGTTCGTACCGTAGCGGAAGCCACCAAGGCTTTCGGACCCCCGGGTGCAACGCCGCCGCCACGTGAGCACGAAACTCTTGGCGAGTTCCGCTACGCGAAGACCAAGCTACGACCGACTACAAGACTGTGCTTCCAGCCTGTCCTCCAGCCACCCTCCGGATGATCAATTATGCAACGACGCGACCTCCTCCTCGCCTCCGCCTTTTTCCTCGGGAACACACACTCCGCAACCGCCGACGACACCATCACCCTGCAAGACGCGGTCAACCGATTTGCAGGGTCCCGCCGTGCGATCACCGCCTACGACCTGTCGATCACTGCAAACGTCGATGACGCTGCCGAACCCGTACGACTCTCCAACGGCGAAACCTACATCCCGACCGAACGATTGGTCGCATTCACCATCGACATCGTGGCTGATATCAAACGTGGGCGAATGCTTGTCGCGCGGCTGTACCGGACCGAAGAGATTGCAACGGGCAATCGCGAAAACGAACGATGGCAGGTTTGGATGACCGATGCCCGTCAATCGGACGACCAACACTATGGTCCTGGCAGGCTATTGTCGGGTGGGACCCGAGGCACGAAACCGGAATTTTTTGATCCGCTCGCTCTTGGCCTGGGCCTCGGGGGCGAATACGGAAGAGGCACGCCGCTGGCGGAGATTGTCAAAAACTATGCCCACTGGCCTCAGTGGAAATCCAAGCAGTTGGACAAGGGCGTCTTCGCTTTCGGAACCGTTGACCATCTGTACTTGGCGTTTGACCCGCAGAAAGATTGGTCGCCCGTCGAGCTCCATTCCAAGCGAGGAAACTCGACACCGTTCGAGATCAAGCTGGAACCGGCCAAGATCGAGGGCCATTGGCTACCGGCGACGGCAAGCGTCGTCAGCGGCGACCAGCGACAACAATTGACATTCAATTGGAACAGCATCAGTCGTCCCGTCGATCATCGTTTTTCTATCGACGACATCGCCAACCGATACCAAATCAAGCCACCCCGCCGACCGTGAGCTTCTGGGGCCAGAGCTTCTGGGGCCAGAGATCTTTATCGCGGAATTGCCGACAACGCTGATGCAGGGGCCGCGTGTTTCTCGCCGTAGCTTTTAGAAGCAGAGGTTGATGGAGGCCCCCCGTCTGCGCGGGCCCTCCGATGCACGGTGATGATACGGAGCGGCGAAAATGAACGTTCGGCCTGGATCTCGGTCAAAAGTCCCCCCGCGGAGAACTCCGGCTCGACGTCGAACCGGCAAGCGAAAGACACGTCGTCCGCTGATGCAGCAGCTTGAGCCGCGGATCGTGCTTGATGCGGATCCGGCCAATCTGATCGCACAATTCCGAGGTGATCTGGATTCGAGCGCCGAGCCCCGCTCGTTCCCGTTTCAAATCGGCCCGGCGGACGCAATGGGATTGCGCGGGACACAGGTGTTGACCTTCCGCGTGGATCCAGACGCGGGATCCCAGCTCAACCCCGCCGCCCCCGTCGTGCTCGACGAATCCGGAGTAACGGTTCCGCTCAATGCGACCCGCGATGATTTGCCCGATTCGTCGTCCGGCATGATCGTTGCCGAGTTAACGCCCGGCGACTACACGCTCCAAGTCCATTCGGAAGCCGGCAGCCAAGGGGCTTTCGAGGTCGATGTCCTGCTGGCCGGTGACCTCAATGGTGACGGTCGCGTGCTGATCGACGACCGAGCGGCGATGATCATGCTGCTTCGAAGTCGAACCTACTCGGTTTCCGCCGACGTCAACTTGGACGGCTACCTGACGTCATTCGACACAGGGCATCTGCTGCGCAATTATGGTACCAGCACGTCGATCGGGCCGCTGCAGGTCTCTGCTTCGCTCCAGCCGGGACCCGAAGCGGAACTTCCGTCGGGCATCGCGGGCACGAGTGTTGGGCAGCAAGCGATCGTTGGAGTCACATCGCCGAACACTCCCATCGAGATCGATTTGGACAGCGACGGTGAGGCTGACTTTCAACTGCTCTCGTCGGCAACGGGAGACTTCAGCCAGCCGATCGATCTGCTTGAAGGCTTCAATTCGATCACAACAATTGCCCGCGACTCGTTTGGACAGCAGGCGCGTTCGGTCGTCGAAATCTCTCTCGATACGACCCCGCCGCCGCTAACACTCGACCTGGCCGCAGCCTCCGATTCGCCTCCCGCAGGCGATCGCGAGACGACCTTCTCCCAAGTCACGGTGGAGGGGATCACCGAGCCAGGCATGGAAATCAAACTCTATCGAGACGGAGACCTTGGCACCGAAGTCGCATCCACCACCAGCGATTCGGAGGGACGTTACCAGTTCCTCGGCCAACCGGTCACGCTGGGAACCAACCTGTTCACGGCGATGGCTTCGGATCTGCTCGGAAACACGACGCAGATCAATTTGGAGGTCGTGCGGTTTTCCGCGGACACCGATGCGCCCGCGATCCAGTTGAACCTCGCCAACGACACCGGGCAAAGTGATCGCGACACCGTCACGTCCGACCCCGCAACCATCGCGGTGGTCACCGATGAAAACGACATCGCGACCGTGCGTGCCAAAATTCAAAACGCCGGATCGGCAGATTTCTTTGACGCAACGCATCTGCTGCAGTCCGACGGCACATTGTCGTTCACCCCGGAAATCCTTGGTCAGATCAACGGCCAACCGCTGGGTGATGGCGAGTTCACACTGATTCTGGAAGCCGAGGATGCGCTGGGCAATCGCAACGCAGCCTCCCTCACCGTGACGTTAGACCGCGCCGGCCCGGTGCTCAGCATCTCGACTCCCGACGACAACGCCGTCACCAATAGCAGCGTGACCATTTCCGGCGTCACCACCGACGCGTTGTCCGGAGTCGTCACGCTGGAAGCCCAGCTCGACGGTGGTGCTGCCATTTCGATCGGCCACAACGCCGACGGTCACTTCATGTTTAACAGCGCTCTACAACCGGGTGGGGCCAGCGATGGACTTCGCAATTATTCACTCCGCGCAACTGACGTCGCCGGCAATCTTTCGCCGCTCGTCTCAGTCAACTACATCGTCGATACCGTCGCTCCGACCATCGAGTTGATCTCGCCATCGGATGAAATCGTCACCGCAGACAATGTCACGGTCCGAGGCAGTGTGGCTGATGTGGGAACGGGCGTCGAGCGATTGAGATACCGAATCGATTCCTCCCCATGGGAAACGGTGGGCGTTGACGCCAGTGGCGCGTTTCAGTTCAGCACGTCACTTCCGCTGGACGGAACGGCTGACGGCGAGCACCGGATCGAGTTCGTCGCTGAAGACTTTGCGACCAATCCTTCAGCCACCGTCTCCCGCACGTTCACGCTGGACACGCAATCGCCGACGACAAGCCTGACGCTCGATCCCGGCTTCGACACGGGCGTGGTCGGTGACAACATCACCTCACTGGCCCAGGTTCGCATCAACGGCGTGACAGAGCCTGGCAGCACCGTTACGTTTCTCGGCGATGGGCGGCAAACCGCAGTCGATTCCGGGGGGCAGTTTTCGTTTGATGACGTCCAACTGGCGATCGGCGACAACGCGCTGGAGTTTCGCTCTGTCGACCCGGCTGGAAATTCAGCGATTTCCACTCTGTCAATCGTGCGTCAAGTCGCCCTGGCAGAATTAGTCGAAGGCAGCGAGTTTCATTCCCAACTGGACGTCCCGATTCTGGTCGGGGAAGAAGCGTCTTATGTTGAAATCCAATACCGCAATCTAGTTTTTGATAGCGACAGTGATTTTATCAACGATGCTTTCGAAATCGCATTGCTCGATGCCGCCGGAAATTCGCTCGTCCACACCGTCTCGCATTCCGGCGATGCCGCATTCAACTGGACCGAAGGTGAAGCCCAACGACTGGGCGCCAACACACTGGCAGACACCGGTGTCATTCGGATCGACCTCAGCCATCTTCCCGCCGGGACCGAGGCGCGATTGATCGCACGCTTGGTCAATAACGATTCAGACACCACGACCGCGGTCCAGATCTGGTCGGTCGAGACAATCGAAGGGGATTTGGGGACTCCGGCGGGCGTTGTCACCGCGTCGGAACCATTACGGCGGTTGCCGGAGAATCTCAATTCGCTGGTGGACGTCACCGGGTCGCTCGAACCGGTCTATCGCACGACAAGTTGGCAGCCGGCGACTTCGGAATTGTTGACCGAAGTTCAATTCACCAATGCCGGCAACTTCCCGCTTGATGGTCCTGTCATCGCAACCATCGAAAACCTGACCGACCCGACGGTGCGTCCTCGCGGGTTTGACGGCGTGACCGCCGATGGCACTCCGTACTGGATCATCCTGACCGAAACGGACTCGCAATTGTCGCCCGGTGAAACGACCGAGCCTCAACTCATCGCTTTCTTAAACCCGAACGAACGTCAGTTTTCGTACACGTTTGTGCTGTCCGCTGCCATCAACGGGTCCCCTGACATCACCAGCGATCCCGACACCGAAGCAATTGTCGAAAAGCTCTATCGCTATGATGTCCAAGCCGTCGATCCCGACAAAGACGAACTCAATTACCAATTGATCGTTGCCCCGCTGGGGATGCAGATCGATGCATTGACCGGAGAAATCCAATGGAACGCTCAGCCCAGCGACCTTGGCAATCACTCGGTGACGGTGCGTGTCGACGACGGGCGGGGTGGCGTCGACGAACAGTCGTTTCTCTTGTCCGTCATCCAGCCGCCTCCCAACCGACCGCCGCAAATCACGTCTCATCCCATTGTCGCCGCGGCCGTCGGCGAAACGTATCAGTACCCAGTCACAGCCGATGATGCCGACGGCGATACACTGACGTTCGAGATTCTCGAAGGTCCTGAAAACCTTTCGATCGACTCGGTGACCGGCACGATCGACTGGAATCCCGACGGCGAGCAACGAGGGATGCCGCCGGTTGTCATCCGCGTCAGCGATGGAAATGGCGGCCAAGCGGAACAGGCCTACCGCATCAACGTCTTGCAAAATCCCGACAACAACGCACCGGTGTTTACGTCCGAACCGCCGACGACGTTGAATCTGCCAGGCAGCACGACCCCGACCAGCGGAACGGTCGATCCGACTGCGATCACAACCGAACTCAACCCCGGCGAAGTCCTCGGCTCGACCGTCACCGTGACACTGCCCGAGGAACAGGTCGAAGCGTTTGCCGATATCGTCTTTATCGTCGACGAAACGCGGAACATGGAATTCGAGCCCGGCGTCGACACGATCGATTCCAGCCGCCAAGGCTGGATCCGCTCGACGGTGGAATCACTCGACCAGCAATTAAGCGATGCCGGCATCGGACCGAACCGCTTTGCCCTGTCGGGCTTCGGCCACTACGTCAGTGGTTCGATGCCAGTGCAAGTTCGTCAGGCTGCAACAGTGAGAGCGATACCAAACCAAGCGTACGACGTTAGCTTTTCTGTTGCCGTCAATTCGGCGGATCTGGACGGCGACGGTGACTTAGACGTCATCGGCAGCCAAACGGAACACTACGTCTTCTTAAACAACGGTGACGGTACCTTTGCACCCGAGGTTCGCTATACATCCGCGAGCGGTTATTTCAAATTCGGCGCGAAAATCATTGCCGATATGAACGGGGATTCGATTCTTGACTTCGTCACCCAGGGTAGCGGCTCATCGGTCCAAATCTTTATCGGTAACGGTGATGGAACCTTTCAGCAGGCAAAGTCTTTCGGCACATCGTATAATCAATACAGTGATGGACTTGCTGCCGGAGATGTCAATTCTGACGGGGCGCTCGACGTCGTGCGCTCGGACGCTGGCTCTCCGCAATTCTTAAACGTGTTTCTTAATGACGGGTCCGGCAACCTTCTCGATCCACAGCAGATCAGCTTCCCGAATTTCACTTCACTGGCTTCTCCAAATCTCGTGGACATCAACGGTGACGGTGACCTGGACCTGATCGCGTACATGCGATTTGGTTCCGGATTTGGATCCGCTTTCGCCGTCCGATCCGCATTTGGAGACGGGAACGGAAACTTCTCAGATCCCGTTGTCACTGTCGATGAAGCCCTTGGTGATGTTCATTTGATTGATCTCAACAACGACAGTTACCCGGATATGGTCTGGTCGGACAACACGGGGACTCGTGTCGGAATAGCGCTCAACGATCGACTCGGCGGTTTTTCCCAGGTTTCAAGCGTTGCAGTTGGTGGATCTAGCGGACGGCAATCTTTGGATGATCAGAACTTTCGAGACATCGACGAAGACGGAAACCTGGATCTGATCGTCCCCCAGGGTCGCGGAATTTCGGTCCTGTTCGGAGATGGTTCGGGTGGTTTCTCCGATCGCGTCGAGTATCAGACTCACGCCGGTCCGACATACAATCAACCGGTTCGCAACAACCTGATCGTAGGCGACTTTGACGGTGACAATCACTTCGACGTACTGCAGTCAGACACCTACGACGCTGAGTTCAAGGTTCTTCACGGGATCGGAGGTGGCCGATTTGATGGGCCAGTCCAACAATACGCTGCGCCTTCAATCTTGGCTGGCGAAACGGCTGACGTAGACGGTGATGGAAACCAAGACTGGATCACCATCAACGCTGCAAATAGCGGAGTCGGAACGAACACGTTACTGAATTCCACACCGTTGTTGAGTATTTCCTTCGGTGATGGCCAGGGAGGCATTGCATCAAGATCCGACTATCCAATCGAAGCGGCCAACGCGGTAGCAGTTGGGGACGTGGACGACGATGGCGACATCGATGTTGTCATCGATCAAAACCGAACCGACGTCGTCGTGTTTGAAAACGTCGGCGGCGGAACGCTGCAGGCTCATTCCCCACAGAGTACTACTGCTTCCTTTGCGATTCGCAGTCTTTCGATCGACGATTTGAATGCGGATGGTTTTTCCGATTTGGTTGTCGGCGCTTCATCGGGCTCATCAGCATTCTACGGAAGCACCACGGGGCTTTTTTCCGCGTCTGCTGTTCCGATCGCCGCGGCGACCGGAAATGATTTCGCAAGACAAGTCGTTGCAGATCTTGATGGAGACGGTTTTCTTGACATTGCATCGCCCACGAATTCGACATCTGGGTTCAGCGTCCTGCTGAGTTCGGACGACGGAACCTTGGAGCCGTCGGCAACCTTTTTCTCGTCCGGCACTCAAATTTCCCGCCTCACCGGCTCGGATATCGATGGTGACGGAGATGTTGATCTCATTGCCATCGACTCCTCTCGAAATGCCGTTCGCGGATCCCTCTGGCGAAACGACGGCTTTGGTAGCTTTGTTCTGGCTTTCCAGTTCGACACGACCGCGTTGGAGTGGTCAACCGATCTCCGCTCCGCCGATTTGAATAACGATGGCTTTGGCGACATCGTCGTTTCCGCAGAGACGACCGACGCATACAGCGGTTCACCGCCTGGGTCGGATGTCGCCGTCTTCTTTAGCAACGGAGACGGTACACTGAGAGATCCGATGTTGATGGAGACACACGGTTCCAGGTCCACCGCCGAAACCGTAAACGCAATTTCCTTAGGTGATTTCAATGGTGACAGTGCTTACGACCTGATCACAGGAAGCCGAACTTACGAAAGCCTCTCGATCATTTTAAATGACGGGTACGGTGATCTGGGACGATTCGGAAACGCCCAGCAATTCGGTTGGTCATTGCCCAGCTTGAATGCCGATGGAACCGGGACAGGAACGAACGGCAATTTTGCGGACGCCTACGTCCCGCTGGATTCAACGCTCAACTATATTCCCCGCCCCGGTGCGACCACCTACTACGTCCTGGTCGCTGCAACGGATCGAAACCAAGCACCTGGCTCGCCATCCTTTGCCGAGATTCGCGACGAACTGCAGAACCGGGGCGTCGTCTTCGATGTCATTGTCGATGCCGAGTTTCAGGACGGAAGTAGCCGAACCGCCCTGGCGGTCGATGCCCTGGGCCAAGCCATCGTCAACGACACAGCCGGCAGCTACGAGGTCGCCTCCGGCGGCCAGTTCGTCTCCGGCGTCGGTCAGCCCGATTACACCGACCTTTCCTGGTCGCTCGGCGGTACCGCCTGGGATTTGGACCTGCTGCGTAGCGACGACGGCGGCGTCGCGCGTCAAGCGTTCATCGATCGCTTCATCCAGCAAATTCAAGACAAACAAGGGTCCCCGCTGACTGTCGTCGCATCCAATCCCGATGCGGGTTTTGGGAACGTGACCGGCACGCTGACCGGTATCGGCCCGGGGCAATCGGCAAGTTTTGACATCCAACTCACCGGCGGAATCGACGGCAGCGCCTTTGATTTACTGTTCGTGCAAGAAGAAACCAACACCATCGTCGGCTCCATCCCGGTCACGATCAACACACTCTACCAATACGACGCCAGCGCGATCGATCCGGATGGTGACACGCTGTCGTACCGGTTCTTGGAAGCACCCGAGGACGCGGAATTGGACTCGATGACCGGCGCGGTGACTTGGCGACCGACCCTCGCCGGCGAATACCCGTTCCGAATCGAAGTCCGTGATCCGCTCGGTGCCACGGACGTGCAATCGTTTGTCGTCTCGGTCAGCAGCGGTCGAGCCAACACGGCTCCGGTCATCGACCCACCGGGAGCAACGTCCGCGACGGTGGGCCAAGACTACTCACTGCAACTCACGGCAACCGACGGCGAAGACGATCGGCTCTCTTACTTTGTCATCGAGGGTCCCGACAACCTTTCGATCGACCAAGACAGCGGACTCATCTCCTGGGTCGCCGAAGACAATCAGGTCGGACTGCAACCGGTGACGATCCAAGCACGAGACGGTCGGGGTGGCGTGTCGGAAACCAGCTTCAACATCGCCGTGCTCGGCGCCCCCTTCAATCGTTCCCCGCGAATTCAATCCGACCCGCCGATTTCCGCTCCCGTCGGCCAGCCGCTGAAGTACTTCGCGATGGCCAATGACGCCGACGGCCATCCGATCCATTGGGACCTGTCCGTTGCTCCCGAGGACGCCGCGATCGACCCACAGACGGGCGTCTTCGTCTGGACACCGAAGGAATACCAATCGCGTCCGATCGATGTCGTGATCCGGGCTTCGGATGACTACGGCGGAGTCGACTTGCAGCGGTTCCAAATCACACTCGACCGTCCCAATTCGGCGCCCCTGATCCTGGCGACGCCCGACGCTCAGCCGGTCGTCGATTTGCCGCACGAGTACCAAGTGCTCGCCCAAGATGGCGAAGACGACTCGCTGACCTATTCGCTGGATGCCTCGGGGACGACGGCCATGATCGACGACCAGACCGGATTGATCACTTGGACGCCGTCGATTGGCGACGTCGGCACGAACGTCTTTGCCGTCACCGTGATCGACGTTCAAGGAAACAGCGCAAGCCGCGACTTGGTGTTCGACGTCGTCGAAGACGCTGCCAACGCGCCGCCCCAGTTGACGGGCGTGCCGGCAGTGATCAACCCGCGGATCTCGTTCGATTATTCCCTGCAGTTGAGTGCTGTGGATCCAAACGGTGATCCGCTGACGTTTCAGTTGCTCAACGGTCCAGACGGAATGACAGTCTCATCGTCGGGGTTACTCCACTGGAAACCGAACGTTGATCAGACGGAGACGTCTACGGTCACGGTCGCTGTTTCCGATGGCCGTGGGGGGACAAGCCAAGTTGACTTCTCGGCCGAACCCATGCCGATCGAGTTCAATACGATCCCTCAAGCTCTGAACGATCCGCCCAGCTCGGCCGTTGCAGGTCGAGTCTATGCGCACGATTTCGTCGGCTTTGATGCCAACGGAGACACGATCGTTTGGAAGCTTGATGCCGGGCCGGTCGGCATGTCCCTGGATCAACAGCGAGGCACGCTGCGTTGGACGCCTCAAGCCGATCAAATCGGCCGACACACGGTGCGCATCCTGGTGCTGGACAATCAGTTTCTCGGCTTCGACGTCGTCACCTTCACGGTCGATGTCCGCGCGGCCAATTCGCCACCGCTGATCCTGTCGACGCCGCCGACTTTGGCAGCCGCCAATGTCCCGCTGACGTATCAGGTCGACGCCGACGATCTCGACGGAGACTCGCTTGTCTATGCCCTGGACACAACACTCGGCAACATCGACCCAAACACCGGCCGGTTCACCTGGACCCCCGGTGACAACAACGTCGGCACCAATCGAATCACCGTTGCCGTTTCGGACGGCATCGAAACCACGTTCCAAACGTTCGACATCGTCGTCGAACCCGACCCGCGCAATCGGTTCCCCGCGTTCGAATCAACCCCTAGTTTTCTGGCGACACTGGACCAGACCTATCGTTACGACGCATTGGCGATTGATCCCGACGGCGGCGGGGTTGCTTACGAATTGATCATGTCTCCGGCGGGAATGTCGATCGATCCCAACACCGGCGTGTTGCAGTGGATCCCCAAGGCACTCGGTCCCGTTTCTGTCGTTGTCCAAGCGACAGACGATGCCGGCGACACGGCGACCCAGTCGTTTGGGATCGAAGTCCGAGAGACGAACAATCCACCATTGATCACTTCCACGCCCGTTGAAGCCGTCGCCGCCGGTGGAACCTACCGCTATGACGTCCTCGCAACGGACGACGATCCCGAGCCGCTGACGTTCCATTTGACGGGGCAACCCGACGGAATGGCCATCGACCCGGCAAGCGGGCAAATTCGCTGGATGCCGACGGACGACGACACGGGCGTCCATTCATTTGTGGTCTCAGTTTCGGATCCCCGCGGTGCGACGGCGACTCAACCGGTGAACCTGTCCGTCGGTGCGGATCTGCAAGCACCGCAGATTTCCATCTCTGTGAATCCAGACCCGGTCTCGATCGGCGATGTCGTCTCGATCACAGTTGCCGCCGTCGATGATGTCGATGTGACTTCGCTGAGATTAACGGTGGGCGGCCAAATCGTTCCGCTGGATTCAAACGGTACCGCGCAAATTTTGGCGGCCACCGCCGGCGCGGTGAACGTGACCGCCACGGTCCGCGATCCCAGCGGCAATGTCGGTGAAGAAACCTTGGTGCTTTCGATTGGCGATCCGAGCGATTCCGACGCGCCGATCGTCTCGATTGCGTCACCCCAAAACGGCGAAATCATCACCGGCTTTGTCGACGTCATCGGGACGGTTGCCGATCCGAGCCTGGTCTCGTATGAACTGGCCGTCGCGCCCTTTGCCGGAGGGCCGTTCACCACGATTGCAACCGGGGATACGGCGGTCACTGATGGACTTTTGGGTCGCTTCGATCCTTCGCTGCTGATCAATGACACCTACGTGTTGCGTTTGACCGCGACCGATGCAGGTGGCCTGAGTTCCTCCGACGAGATCCTGGTCGATGTCAGCAGCGAGCTAAAGATCGGCAACTTTGCCTTGTCGTTCACCGATCTGGCGGTCCCCGTCTCGGGGATTCCGATCACCGTGTCGAGAACTTACGATTCGTTGACAGCCGCCCATGAAAGCGAACTCGGTTATGGTTGGCGGATGGAAATCAAGGATGCCGACCTGCGGACGACTGTTCCGAAAACGGGAGCCGAAGACAGTTTGATTTACGCGCCGTACTTTGACGGAGCACGCGTCTTCATCACCGTTCCTGGCGGCAGTCGCGTCGGGTTCACGTTCAAAGTCACACCGGACACCAGCTTGGCGGGGCGCACCTTAGGGCTCATCAACGCGGAATTTGTGCCCGACGAGGGGATCGAAAGCCGACTGGAGATCGATGACTATTTGCTTCGAGTCAACGAGTTAGGCGAAGTCTTCGACTATCAAAGCGGGCTTCCCTACAACCCGGCTTCACCCGTGTTCGACGGTCAATTTACGTTGGTGACTAAGGAAGGTCTGACATACAACATCGACGGCGAAACCGGTGATTTGATCTCTGTCCAGGACCGTAACGACAACGAATTGACTTTCACCGATGCCGGTGTCTTCAGTTCAACCGGCGTCAGCGTGGCGTTTGAGCGAGACGCCCAGGGCCGTGTCACCGCGGTCATCGATCCCAACGGCGACCGCGTCCAGTACGCCTACGATGCAAACGGCGACTTGGTCAGCGTCACCGATCGCGAAGGCATCGTGACGCGGATGGTCTATGACGAACCGAGCCGGCCACACTATTTGACCGAAGTCATCGATCCGCTGGGACGCACCGGCATTCGCAGCCAATATGATGCCGATGGGCGTTTGATCAAAATGATCGACGCGAATGGTGAAGCGGTCTCACTGATCCATGATCCGGACAACTTCGTCGAGACGATTGAAAACCAACTCGGCTTTGCCACAACCTACCAGTACGACAATCGCGGCAATGTGGTCACCGAGATCGATGCCGAAGGTGGTGTCACACGCTACGTCTACGACGATCCGAATGATCCGACTCTGGAAACGTCGATGACCAAGGTGCTGGCCGATGGCACCGAGTTGACGACGCTGATGGGGTACGACGCCGAGGGTAATCTGGTCGCCGAAACCGATCCGCTGGGACGAACGACGTACTCCAGCTTCGATGCCTTCGGAAATGTCTTGACGACCACCGATCCGCTGGGCAACACGACGGTCAATGCTTACGACGATCGTGGCAATTTGTTGTCGATCGTTGATCCGGTTGGCCAGGCAACCACGTTCACCTACGACGCCGCCGGGAATCCAACCACGCTTTCCCTGCCAGGCGATCTGACCCAAAGCTTTAGCTACGACGGACGCGGCAACGTGTTGACTCAAACCGATGCGTTGGGTCATGTCACGTCATTCACGTACGATGCAGCCGGGAACCAGCTCACCGAAACGCGCACTCAAACGACGCCATCCGGTGTCCGCACCCTGCTAACGGAATACGATTACGACGGTGAAGGCCGCGCGATCGCAGAGCGGTTCTTTGAAGACGGCGTCTTGGTTCGTGCAACTGCGACCGAATACGACGCCGTGGGAAATCGCGTCGCCGAAACCGATCCACTCGGCCGCGTGACACGTTTTGTTTACGACGATCGCGGTCAGATGGTCGCCACCATCTATCCGGACGCCACGCCCGACGACTTGACCGACAATCCCAGCACGGCAACGGAGTACGATGCCGCCGGCCAGACGCTCGCGGAAATCGACGAACTGGGACGGCGCACCGAATACCGCTACGACAAAACCGGCCGCCAAACCGAAGTCATCCTGCCGGATGAGACTCCCGGTGATCTCAGCGACAATCCTCGCCGGACAACGGTGTACGACCGGGCCGGCAGGACGATCGCGCAAATCGATGCCCGCGGCAATGCCACACAATTTGTCTTGGACGCGGCCGGACAACAAACCGAAGTCGTCTTGGCGGACGAAACTCCCGCTGATCTCAGCGACAACCCGCGAATCAAAACCGAATACGACCTTGCCGGGCGAAGCATCCGGCAAATCGATCCGCTGGGTCACATCACGGAGTTTCAATACGATTCAGCCGGTCGCCCGCTGGCAACGATCGCCGATGACGGCAGTCGCACCGAGATTAGCTTTGACGAAGCCGGTCGTCTGGCGGTGCGGACCGATCAGGCCGGTAAAGAAACACGGTACGAGTACGACGACTTGGGGCGATTGATCGCCGTGATTCAGCCCGAGGTGTTCGATCCGGTTGTCGGACAGCGGGTGCACCCGTGGACCGAATACGAGTACGACGAACTGGGCAACCTGGTCGTCCAGCGTGATGCCCGCGGTCGCGAAACGCTGTACGATTACGACGGTCAAGGCCGCCGCACCGCGACGATCCTTCCGCTGGGCGAGCGTTCAACCAGCAGCTACGACACGGCCGGAAATTTGATCAGCACCACGGACTTCAACGGTGACACCATTGTCCGCCAGTACGACGCCCGCAATCGCTTGACGCTGAAAGACCTGCCCGGAGATTTCCCCGACGTCAGCTACACCTACACCGCGACCGGCCAGATCGACACCGTGACCGACGGCCGGGGGCTGACCGACTATGAATACGATGCCCAGGATCGTCTGTTATCCCGCACCGATCCCGACGGATCGATGATCGCCTACACCTACGACCTTGCAGGCAATCGCACGTCGGTGACGACGACGGTCATCGGAAACGATCCCCGCGAGACGACGTACACCTTCGATGCCCAGAATCGCCAGAAGGTAGTCACCGATCCCGAAGGCGATGCGACCGAATACTTTTTCGATTCCAGCGGTCGGTTAGTGCGAACCGAATTGCCCAACAATACCTTCGAAATCCGCGAGTACGATTCGTTGAATCGCTTGACGTTGATCGAGAGCCGCCACGAAGTCACCGACGAGGTGCTGACGAGTTTCGCGTACGAACTGGACGAGATCGGCAATCGCATTGCCGTCGACGAGCACGACGGACGTCGCGTGGAGTACGACTACGATGAACTCGACCGTCTGATCAACGAAACGATCTACGATCCCGGTGAAGCCACTCCTTCACGCACCTTCGACTACATCTACGACATCGTCGGCAACCGGCTCGAGCGAGACGATTCCGACGAAGGCGTGACGTCCTACACCTACGACGACAACGACCAACTGCTCACCGAACTCTTAGCCGGCGACGAGACCCGTTACGACTACGACGCCAACGGCAACACGATCGCCAAGCACACCGCAACCGAATCCGTCTTCTACAAATGGGACCCCGAAAACCGCCTCATCGCCGCCGACACCGACGGAGACGGAGCCGACGATGTGATCTACCAGTACGACCACACCGGCATCCGAGTCACACGAACCGAAGCCGGAGAGGAAACGAAATTCCTCTTCGATAAGAATCGACCGTATGCCCAGGTGCTAGAAGAATACACCGCAGGGGGCATTCTCAAAGTCTCCTATGTCCACGGCCGGGATTTACTCTCGCAGTACCGACACAGCGACGCGGGCAAGTCGTTCTACCACGTCGATGGATTGGGCAGCACAAGAACGCTCAGCGATCCGTTAGGGATCGTTGCAGATCGGTACATCTACGATGCGTACGGCCGCATAATGAGTCGGATTGGCTCTACGGAGAACGATCATCTGTTCGCAGGAGAGGTTCGAGACAGCCGCTTAGAATTCGATTATCTACGGTCACGGTTCTATCAGCCAGTAGGAGCAAGGTTCACTTCAAGAGATTTTTTCCTTGGAGTTCCAAGCTTCCCTTCATCGCTCCATCGATACAACTATGCTTCAGGGAACCCGGTAAATGTGATTGACCCCTCCGGGAGATTTAGTCTGGTTGAGATCAATGTCAGCCTGACGATCAATGCAAATCTGATCGACGTGCAAAAATCGTTCTCGCAAGCGAGCTTGGTTGCCGTGGCGACAAGTCTTGCCATCAGAGAGACAGTGATTAATCCAGCGTACACAGTTCAACAGCTGGCACTCCGCATGATCGCTAACGGGTTACCGGGAGGTGAGGGGCTCTATCAGGCATCACGCCTTATGATTGCACAGGGGTATTCGGCAATCGGAGTGACATTGCAAAAGATATACGAAGATACGGCCGACTCGCTGGTTGAATTCGATGTCGATTTCGGAGTTACTACCGCGTTCGACCTGGCAATGGAATTGGCGGCCATTGAGAGCCTTGTCAATGACCTTGTTCATATCGTTGAAAAAATCGCGAAATTCGTGAGCGATTTGAGTACATTGACCGATCAAGGATTTTCAGATCAGGCAAGATTAAACTCCCTTATTCAACTGGGGACCGCAATTATAAATCGTCTATGAACGTCTAGACCAAACCAAAGGGGGCAGACCAAATCAAAGACCAAACCAAAGGGGGCAGGCCTCTTTGGGAAGAGA
>NZ_JACEHH010000049.1 GCF_014154935.1 Stieleria mannarensis | reverse complement strand
GATGCGCAAGCTGTCTTCACTTAAGGCGAAACGCTTCTTGTCGTTCGTCGCAACCACTTCGTGAAGCAGTTCCAGCGTGATCGCTTTTCCATGAGCGTTTGCTTGGGTAATCAATTCGTCGATCGCGAGCCAACCTTCCGGGTCTAGCTTTGCACCAATCACTTCGGGACGATGCCGAAGGACTAAGCTAAGAAACTTGCTGATGGAGACGAGTTTATCTTTAGATTTCATGACTGAGATTGTACCGCAAACGACAAAACGCCCGCGACAGAGATTTCCGTCACGGGCGTTTCGATCTTTAGCCTTTCGTCCTACAGCTCAACGGCTTCGACCTCGCGGACGAAACGGTTGGTGTCGGACTCTAGGAAGTTGCTAACGACGTTGAACACTGCGTCGCTGAAGCCTCCGATGTTCAGGATGTCCTGTCGATCGGGTGCTTGCGTGTTGCCGTATGGGGCGATGTCGATGCAGACCAACTTCGGATCGGCGATGCCGGCCGCTGCTTGCGTCTTCTTGAACTTCTCCCATTCGGTCATGACGCCAGTCGAACCGCCTCGGCCGTATCCGTAGACACGTCCCGAGTTGATCCAGCTTTCGTTGTCGCTGACCAGGACGATTCCAGCAAACGTACGCTTTGCGTAACGCTTGTTGGCCCCGCCTTCGCCATTTGCAACACGCAACGGCAACGACACATCTGTTCCGCCACCACCGTACTTCGACAGCCGTGCCGACAGGCTCAGGATCGAATCGCTTGGATCGATTTTCGTCGTGTAGGCTTGCGTGTCGAACGGAATGACGACGCTGTCCGGGTTGCGACGCAGGATCGCTGCGGCGAACAACGCGGCGACGTCAACGCAACGCATCTTCGACGCGCGGCCTCGACCTTGCCAACCCGTCACCGAGCATCCCATCGATCCAGACGTGTCCAGACCGATGATGACCGGCGCCGGCAACTGCGGAATGTTGCCACATGCGATCTCCGCCGCGTCATGCAACGCTGACTTGATCTTGTGTGGAACCTCGTCCGCAGCGTTCAGGTACGCCGCCAAGAACTGGTACGGGAACTGACGTGAACGTCGAATCGCCTCCGGATCCGCGATGCGGCCGGCAACGTAATCGATCATTGCATCGTCAGGCTTGCCAGCACCACTAGCAGGCTCAGTGTTCTTGAAAACGTCGTGACGCAACAGCGTGTTCAGGTTCATGCGCAGTGCCTGAGGTCCCATCTGGCGGGCGATTGCCTTCCAGACGAGCGGACCCTTGGCCGCGTCGGCCAGCAAGTCCCAACGAACGACCAACTCACCAGCGATCAACGCCTGAGCCTCTTCGGACTCTGCAGATCGGAACGCCGTCAGCGACTGAACCTCGGCCGGCAAGTCTGCTTCCGTCGCCGGAGCCCACTTGTCGACAGGCTTATCGGTCAGCCAACCGAACAGCGCTCGACGAGCGTCATTCTTCGGGGTCGGGCGTGCCATTCGCAGGACGTCGCGCAGGCTCGGATCGTTACCGATTGAGCTTGACAGCAACTTACCCGTCGAAGCGTCGTTCAGCCAACGCTGGAACGCACGCTGAAGCGAAGACGACAGACCCTTGCGACCGAACTGGCCTGAACGAACCATTTGGAACACCGTGCGCAGAACGCGACCGTTGTCAGCGACTCGGTCAAAGACCTTGTGCATCAGCGCCGTGTCGCGAGTCGACAGCGTGACCAACAATGCCGCCGGCATGTCCTTCATGTAAGCACGCTCACGTGAGTAGACCGCCAGTTTCGCCAGGAACTCGTTGTCGTCGACTTCGTCGATCAGCTTTCGCAGTTGGTCAAGCTGATCCGAGGCCGTCGCGTAGAACACGTTTCCGAACGTACCGGTAGCCGCCAGCTGCGCGAGCGCGTGCTTTGCCGGGAACTTGTACGCTGGACCACCAGCTTCGTTGACGGTGGTTGCTCGTGGTAGAACGCTAGTGATGCTTGAAAATAGACTCTTGTTGGCCATGGTCGAAGTTTGAAGAGTGAGGGGTGAAGAGTGAAAGGAAAGGCCGGTAGAATTCGGTCCTGACACGCGTGCTAGGGGGTATTGGTGTATGAAGAGTGATTTACCGGATCGAACGTTCGCGTTTGCAAAGCGAATTGTGAAACTCTGCCAGGCTTTGGAAGAGCATCAAGGCGTTGCTCAAACGCTTAGCCGTCAGTTGATTCGATCTGGTACTTCGATAGGTGCAAACGTCGAAGAGGGGCAAGCCAGCCAGAGCCGCAAGGATTTTCGACTTAAGTACAACATCGCGTGCAAAGAAGCTCGCGAGACGTTGTACTGGCTTCGCCTACTCGCCGAATGCGAAATCATCGACAGCAAGCGACTTGACCCGCTGATGGATGAGTGCAACGAGCTGATCTCGATCCTGACGGCAATCGCCAAGAAACTTCGAGACTAGTTTTCACACTTCACCCATCACTCTTCAAACTTCTTCAGTTGTGATGCATTTGGAAAACAAAACGCGATCGACGAAGCGGTTGGAAGTTTGAAGGGTGAAGTTCGAAGTTTGAAATGTCGGATCCCAGTCTCCTTTTCACTCTTCATCCTTCCAACTTCAAACTTCCGAGGGTGCACTCCAACTCGGCAGTCAATCGTGTATTGTTGGCGACGAGGTTGTCGTTCAGAAGCATCAGATAGACGACCAGCGATGCTGGACGGGACTCGAACCCGCTTCTCGTGCAGGCACGTGTCTTAATCCATGTATTCCAAACTGGCAGTCGCCATGTTCGTGTTCAAAAGCAACCGACGAGGTGTTGACCAGAGGCTTTTTTTCCGCGTGTCTTCCAATTGCACCACTACGATCGTGGATCGCAGACGGGATTCGAACCCGCAAGGTCTTTCGACCACAGAACCCTATGTACTCCGAATCGGCAGTCAGTTGTGTATGGTTGGCGACGAAGCGTTTGGAAGTTTGAAGTGGGAAGTTCGAAGTTTGAAGCTGCGGAACCGAGATTTCTTTCACACTTCACCCTTCTAACTTCAGACTTCCAAATGTGTACTCCAAATCGGCAGTCGCCGTGTTTTGTAAAAGCCCGACGAAGTGGTCGTCGAGATCGCTGTTCGCCTCCATCACTTGCGTGAGTGGAAGCAAACGCCGCTCTTACCTATCGCTTTCGCGATTGGCAGTGGGCACACACGATTGCATCTACGAGAGATGGAAACCGTGTTCACTTCCTTCGGTCGCCCGAAGGATCGCTACCTTAGGACCGTCATAGTTACGATGTAATCCCAACAGGCAGTCGAGCTTTGTATTGGTTTGCGACGGATCGACGAGGTAACAGCTCAGATGGGACACATTTTCAAGATGTAATCCAAGCCTGCAGTCGATTCGTCAGAAACGCTGGTGGGAGTCGAACCCACTTCGACCGGGTTGCAGCCGGTTGCCTGGCCCCCTGGCTCCAGCGTTAGGATAGGGGTGAGTCTTGAGTTGTGAGTCCTGAGAAAACGAGAAATGAAATATGCGGGATCATCGAAAGTTGCGAGCCTTTGAGTTGGCCGACCAGCTTGTTATGTCCGTTTACTCTGCAACCAGGACATTTCCAAAGGACGAAATGTTCGGGCTGACCTCACAACTTCGCCGAGCTTCCGTATCTATCGCGTCGAACATCGTCGAAGGGTGTGCACGAAACTCTGAAGCAGATTTCTTGCGTTTCCTTGACATGGCATTTGGATCCATTCGCGAGGTTGAGTATCAACTAACAATCGCAAAACGTCTCGAATACACGTCGAGCGATGCGGCCGAACAACTCGCGAGCCAAGCCGACGAAACGGCAAGAGTCCTCGCCGGACTAATTCG
The DNA here is from genome assembly GCF_014154935.1 of Stieleria mannarensis. Classification (GTDB taxonomy): domain Bacteria; phylum Planctomycetota; class Planctomycetia; order Pirellulales; family Pirellulaceae; genus Stieleria; species Stieleria mannarensis. The sequence goes on along the minus strand of NZ_JACEHH010000049.1, from coordinate 63,583 downwards.
CTCACTCCGCTCGACCGCCTGATTTCTGCTCACCTCGAGACTCATCCCTCAAGACTCGCTACTCTCTCTCCCTAAAAGTAGTCGTCTCGATTGGAGCCATCAAAAGTGGCCCGACTTGAGACAACATCGCTTGAATCGCAGTCCGCTGCCGCACGGGCAGGGATCATTGCGTCCCAGCTTTTCCTCGAGTTGCTTGTCGCCGTGGACGATTCGCACTCCACATTTGACGTGAGTTTCCGATGGGAAGCCGCGTCGACGTTTACTCATCGGCTCGAAAGCAATGGTCTTCGCTGTGCTCGTGTTCGTATCGCATTGGTCCGCTCCCTGATTGAGTGGTCGACACTGACTGTAAACATGTTGTTGATTAAGACTCGCTGATGCCTTCCGGGTTCGCAGCAATCCTGATCCAAGTTGCGTCGACGCGTGATTCGACCCGATCACGGATCTCAGCGAAGAACCATTCCAACGGTTCCGTCGACTTGCCGGCCGTGCATCCGTCGACGATCAGGAATGCCAGGAACAAATCCCAGTCTTCGATCAGGTCGAGCAGTCGATCAAGGCGATCGGTGTAATCGCCTCCGTAGCGGTGCTTTTTCCAGAGCGCAAATGGCTCATCGTGGAACTGAACCATGTTCAGTAAATCGGGATCGCTGACATACTTCGCCAGGAATTGCCGTGCCAGAGACGCGTGGCTCCGCGGATCTGCGATCGCGACGCCGGACTTTGCATCGGGCTTGAATGTGTCGTGCGTGTGAATCAGAAATCGCAGCTTACCCGCCTCTTCGCCGGACAATTGCGGTTTAAGTTGTTCGAGGTTGTCTTTGAGTTCAGCGATGTGTTTCCGAATGGAACCTTCCGGGTGCCCGGATCGGGGTTTACCCCAATCGAGGTTCGCTTCGTAGGCGGGATCCGATCGGATGCTGTTTAGGATGTCTTCGTAGTTTGTCATGGTGTTCCCTCACCTATTCATTGTGAGTGTTGTTAGTCTTCCGGCAGATCCTGACGGCTCAATTGGTCGGCGCGTTTCAGGATCGTTGGCAGTCGATGCGGACCGTGCATCGCGCCGATATTGACGACAGCTTGGGCGATCGGGACTCCAACGGCCGTGATGTACAGTGGCCGATCGCTCTTACCTCGTCGGAGCTCCGTTGCATGATCCGTGTCTTTGAACGGATTCTTGGCGACTCCAATGACCGGCACCTCGCGATTCAGCGTTTCGTACAAATGGGCTCCCAATCCAGGGCGATGATTTCCATCCAGCCACACGTAGCCGTCGACGACGATACAAGTCGGTGGTTGTTTCAGCTTGTCCAGTACCGCCTGAATGCACGGCAGCTCTCGACGGTAGAACTCGCCCGGCTGATAGTCCTTCACTTCATGGATTTTCGCCACGTGCTCGGCTGCCGGTCGCGAGGCTCGCCAGTTGTTGATGACAACGCACGCCGCTCTCGCCGCAGTGTCGGTGTATCCCACATCCAGGCAAGCAATCATGGGGAAGTTTGAATTGTGAAGGGTGAAGTTTGAAAAAGAAAACGGTAGATTGCTGCCACAACACAGGGGTTTGCAATGAAAAGCGATTTGCCGGACCGGACATTTGCATTTGCCGAACGCATTGTACGCCTTTGCATGGCGTTCGAGTCCAAAGGGAAGGTCTCGGCTACTCTTGCGAATCAATTGCTTCGATCTGGGACATCGGTCGGGGCAAACGTTGAGGAAGCACAGGCAAGTCAGAGCAACAAGGATTTTGTCCACAAGTATTCGATCGCCTGCAAGGAGGCCCGAGAGACGCACTACTGGCTTCGATTGCTCTCCGCAACCGAGTTACTGCCAGCAGCACGTCTCGAACCTTTGACTGTCGAAGCAGATGGCGTCTTCGGCATCGTCCGTAAATGGAACGTAACTCGGTTTCGGATGCACACTCATGAAGTTACCACCGCCGGGCTCGAAGTCGGCCCACCATTTCGCAACGTCAAGAATGGCATCGCATAATCAGCCAATCTTTGTTGGACGCATTGGTCGCTTCGCCGAAGACTTCGGCGTACTGTTTGCGAAGGTCGCGGACGGAGCATTTCTCCATCTTCCGAACCTCTCTGGTCACGTTGAGTGCCATTTGTGGGGTCTCCTTCTCGAGCATCTCGGGTGCGTTAACCGTTGTGGACAGTCAGCCCGGAGTCGCTAGAAGACTCAAGCCGAGATGCGGCGGAGTCGCCAGAGATTGGCAAAGAAGTGGAACCATCCCGCTCGGTTGCTTTGGACAATCCGGCTCGACGATTCAGACGCATCAGCCCGATCGCCAGGATTTCGACGACACGTTGTTCAAGCTGCTCGGCGGACAGCTCGCCAGCAGATAGATCTTCGGTGAGAAATAGCGATGACACAGAATGCTCCTCAAGTGGAAACAATCCGCGCCAAGTGCCTGCGATGCTCGCCCAGCCAAAGCCAACGGAAAAGAAGTTAACAGCCAGCGAGATTTACCTACCCGGTTCACGCCCGGGCCGACGAACGGGATTCGTCGAACTTCCAACTATGGCTTCGTAGCTCTCGCGGCGCCGAGCAATCGACAAAGAATACCGGCAATGTTCCAGGCATCGTCGTCTCCCCGGTGGTGAGTGCCTTCCATCGGAAGGTTCACGAGTCTCGGTGTTTCGGTTCGCTCCAGCAGAACCCATCCAGCTAAAATCTGTCCCTATAGTGTCGTCCAATCAATTTTGTTGGTAGAGACTGTATCGAAAACGATTTCAACGGAAACACTTCGGTGACGGAACAATCACTTATCTACAGTGTCGGCACGCAGGTGGTCGCTCAGAAAGAAGTCATGGCGGCCAATGATCGCATTGCGCATCCGGCGGGCGCTGTCGGTGTGATCGTCCGGTCGCCAGTGGATCGCACGCACGCCTACCGCGTGAAGTTCAGTGACGGTTTCGAGGCCCCGATCCATCACGACCAACTCGTTCGGCTGGCGGAATTCAAATCAAACAGCATCCGTGATAACGACGCGCCGCTGATGAGTTCGGGCTTGTACGATCGCGTGATCTATCGCTGTGTAATCGGATCGCGGGCTTACGGCCTGGAAGACGAAGCGTCGGATACCGATCGCCGTGGAATCTACCTGCCGGCGGCCGACCTGCACTGGTCGCTGTTCGGGGTTCCGGAGCAACTAGAAAACGATGAGACGCAAGAGGTTTACTGGGAGCTGCAGAAGTTCATTGTGCTCGCACTGAAGGCGAACCCGAATGTGCTCGAGTGCCTCTATTCTCCAATCGTTGAATCGGCGACTCCGCTGGGCGAAGAACTACTTGAGATGCGATCTGCATTCCTCTCGAAGCTCATCTTCCAGACGTTCTCTGGATACGTTGCATCGCAGTTCAAAAAGATGCAAACCGACATCCGCAATCAGGGACGAGTGAAGTGGAAACACGTGATGCACTTGATCCGGTTGCTGCTGTCTGGAACCCACGTGTTGCGTTCGGGTGAGATGATGGTGGACGTCGGCCAGTATCGTGACCAATTGTTGACGATCAAACGAGGTGAAATGCCGTTCGCCGAAGCAGACTCGTGGCGGAAGGAACTGCAAAGTGATTTTGAGTCTGCGTTCAAAACAACCAAACTCCCGGACCGTCCCGACTACGAGCGTGCCAACGCATTCCTAGTCGACGCACGCCGACGAGCGATGGAGGAGTCATTGCCATGACCGATGCCAGCACGATTGACCACGCGAAGATGATGCAGCACGTCAAGTCGCATCCGTACCCGCTGCTTTTCGCAACCATCAGTGGAGCCCATCTCTATGGTTTCCCTTCGCCCGATTCCGACTTCGATCTCCGTGGCGTTCACATGTTGCCACTTGAGACCATCGTCGGACTCGATGAAGGTGATCAAACCGTGGAGAAAGAGGGCATCTACGACGGTCTCGAAATCGATTTGGTCACGCATGACGTGGAAAAGTTCTTTCGGTTGATGTTGAAGCGGAACGGGTATGTGCTTGAGCAGATCTTCTCGCCGCTGGTGGTGTACAGCACGCCCGAGCACGAGGAGCTCAAGTCGATCGCCAAGAACTGCATCACGCGTCACCACGCACATCACTATCTCGGATTTGCCGCGACGCAGCGGAAGCTCTTTGCCAAGGAGTCACCGCCGCGCGTCAAGCCGCTGCTGTACGTCTATCGCGTGCTGCTGACGGGGATTCACCTGATGCGCACCGGCGAGGTCGAAGCCAACCTGCTCACACTGAACGAGTCGGCAAAGCTCTCGTATATCGATGAACTCGCGGACCGCAAGCGTTCTGGCCCGGAGAAAGGAACGCTTCAAGCTGCCGACCTGGCATTCCACACCCGAGAATACGAGCGACTGACCGCCGAGCTCGAGTCGGCCTACGAAGCCAGCAAGCTTCCCGAGATGCCATCAGGTCGTGATGAGCTGAATGATCTGCTGGTGCGTTTGCGGCTGCGGTGAAATTGTAGTGGATGAGGTGACGAATCCCTCACGCTGGGACTCGTCGCCTCGTCCACTACGAAAAAAGGCGAACCAATCCTTCGAGAGGGTGTCTCTGCTTCGGTCCGTCAATTCTGGAAACCCAATGACTACTTTCACCACAACATCAACATCATCAACGACCGACTCGTCATTCGACGGCGAGGCGGGGATGGTGCGTCGTGGTTGAAGTCTAAGTTCAAAACGATTCGCAAAGCCCGCCCGGTGTTTCACTTGGCGGGCTTTTTTTGTGGATTGCCGGTTCGTGATTGACGGCGTTTTCCTGTTTCTTCGTTTCCGTTCATCTGGCGCTCACGCAGGGCAAAAAGGTTGCCGAGGCTGCTCACCTCGGCCGCTGGCGATCGGTGCGAAACGTTTCCTTTACCAAGGAGTTTGCGAGCTATGGTTCAGAACGAAATGACGCGAAATGGCAAGGTGTCGGTCAACGTCGGCACGATCGGTCACATCGACCACGGCAAAACGACTCTGACTTCTGCCCTGTTGCGCGTTCAATCCGAGAAGGGACTGGCCAAGTACAAGTCGTACGAATCGATCGCCAAAGGCGGCATTGTTCGTGACAAGAACAAGACCGTGACGGTGATCGCTTCGCATGTGAAGTACGAGACCGCTGGTCGCAACTACGCCCACATCGACTGTCCCGGTCACGCCGATTACATCAAGAACATGATCACTGGTGCGGCTCAAATGGACGGCGCGGTGTTGTTGGTGTCTGCGGCTGATGGTCCGATGCCACAGACTCGCGAGCACTTGTTGCTGGCCCGACAAGTTGGCGTTCCGCACTTGGTCGTGTTCATGAATAAATGTGACTTGGTTGAAGACGCCGAATTGCTCGAGCTGGTCGAACTGGATTTGCGCGAGTTGCTCAATGAGTACGGTTACGACGGCGAAAAGACTCCGGTCATTCGCGGATCGGCCAAGCTGGCGCACGACGATCCCACGAATCCAGAGGCAATCGAGTGCATTGAGCGGCTGTTAGATGCACTGGACCGCTGGATTCCCGATCCCGTTCGTCTGATCGACAAGCCGTTCTTGATGCCGATTGAGAACGTTTATTCGATTGCTGGCCGCGGCACCGTCGTGACCGGGAAGATCGAGCAGGGAATGGTTCGCGCCGGTGACAGCGTCGAGATCCTCGGACTGAGATCCGCGACCGCGACGGACGTGATCACGCAAGTGGAATCGTTCGGCGAGGTCTTGGAGGCCGGAAACGCTGGTGACAATGTTGGTGTGTTGCTTCGAAAGACGGCTCACAGCGAGATCACCAAAGGCCAAGTTTTGGCGAAGGCGGGAACGTTGACTCCGCATCGCGAATTCGAGGCCGAAGTGTACGTGTTGAAGAAAGAGGAAGGAGGCCGGCACACGCCGTTTTTCGACGACTATGCTCCTCAGTTCTTCTTCCGAACGACGAACGTCACCGGCAGCGCAAACGTGCTGGGCGGAATCGACATGGCGATGCCCGGCGACGGCGTGCAGTTGAAAGTCACGCTGAAACAACCGATCGCGGTCGCTGACGGTGACCGTTTCGCCATCCGCGAAGGCGGCAGGACCGTCGGATCGGGCGTGGTGACACGAGTCGTCGGTTAGATCGACGACAATTGGATAGCATTGCACAACGCTCGCGGCGGAGAGATCCGTCGCGGGCGTTTTGGTTCTATTGAAGTATTCGATATTTGGCGAGACTAAAAGTGACAGCGATAATCTGGATTCTCGAATCCGAACTGTTCCCAAGTTCCCACGCAAGGCTGCGGCGGGCGATCAATGACGCTGGGCATCGCGTCGTTGAGTCACGGGATGATTGGTGGCTGGACGAACCACCCCAATTCGATCAGCAGACACCGGTTGTTTTTCATGGGTCGCTCGGCAATGCGGCCGTCATTGAGATGAAGGCGAATTGGTCTCCCGGCTCATTTTGTCCAGTGAACGATTTTTGCTGCACGGCTTGGTACCCGAGAGCGAGTATGTGGTTATTGCATCGCGATTGGCGGTGTGTGCCGGCGAATGACTTGGTCGCCAATGCTGCCGACGTCGCAAGCTCGATTGGATGCACTGATCGTATTTTTGTTCGACCAGACAGCCCCCTGAAACCTTTTAGCGGTCGCGTGCTGGATGTAGATTCAATTTCCCTCAAGGCACTCGACCATGGGTTCTACTACGAAGACGAAACGCTTCCGGTTATTGTCGCGCCGGTCGCCAACGTTGGACGCGAGTGGCGTTTTGTTATCGTTGATGGACAAGTGATTGCTGGCAGCAGCTACGACGCGGAAACACGGCGTGCATCATCCGCAGGCGAGGACTCGAATGCTCTCGACCTGGCTGAGGAGATCGCATCCTCCATGGAACCGCCATCGCCGGTCTACGTCTTGGACATCTGCGAGGTGGACGATGAATGCCGTCTACTTGAGCTGAATCCGTTTGGAGGAGCCGACTTGTACGATTGCGACCCCCAAGCCATCGTGAAAGCTGTGTCTGATCATGCCATACGGAGTATTAAATCGTGAACAGAATCGAAGGTGACCTACTGAAATTTGCTGGCGAGGGCCGTTTCGACGTGATCATTCACGGATGCAATTATTTTTGCACGATGGGGGCAGGCATCGCAAAGGCTATCCGCGACCGATTTCCAGCCGCGTATGAAGCAGATTTAGCAACCGAGAAAGGGAGCCGTGAGAAGTTGGGCTCTTATTCATCAGCCGATGTATCGATCGACGATCACCAACTCACCGTCGTAAACGCGTACACGCAGTTCAACTATCGTGGCGCCGGCGTAAAAGCCGACTACGACGCGATCCGAAAGGTGTTTGGCAAGATCAGATCCGACTTCAAGGGTAAACGAATCGGATACCCAATGCTCGGTGCCGGTTTGGCTGGTGGTGATTGGGATACAATCAGTTCGATCATCAATGAAGAGCTTGAGGGAGAAGACCACACGTTGGTTGTGTTCAAGCCTTCGTAGCTGCCGCGTCAATGAATGGATCGGCGGAGGAACGGATTAGCTCGATCAACTCCGGATCCATGAACTGGTAATCGTCTGGAATATGCAAGACTTCGATTGGCAGGAACTTGGTCTCGCCGGGGAAGTCTGCGAGCAAACGATGGCGATGTTTGTCTTCCATCACAGGACTAAATCCGCCCACGCGAGATCGGCATCCCGCATCGTCTGCTTTGCGGACTTTGCCGTGCCTCGAGATCGAACCGACACTCGCGGATCGTCCCGATAGACAGCTTCGGCCGTTGGGCTCCGCCACTGATTCTTGCTACAAACGAACAAGACGTTGATTCGATTGGCCATCAGACGCTTTCCCTTTGTTTCGCGTCATTTTTGGCATCAGGGAATTCCGAACCTTCAAATTCTTGTTGAACGGTCCATCCTATTGTTGGAACCCAAACTCGAACGCGGCTTCGGTAGCGCTCGTAATCGGAGCCGAACCTTTCCAGCAAGTCCTGCTCTTCCACGGGACGCACGAAAACATGCCACGCAACGATGCCAGCCAATGAATAAATAATGACCGGCACACTGCCGAGCAGCCAACCCACCGCAATGCCCTGGAGGATGCCCGCAACGGCCATCGGATTTCGAACGAATCGGTAAGGCCCGGCAACCACCAACCGCGGTGCGGTCGCGGTCGGCAACGGTGTTCCACCGCCTAGCGTCACCATCGAGATACCACTCCAAAGGCCGAGACAGGACGCCAGCAGGAATAGACCTATGGACGCCTGCGTCTGGAACGAATGTTCAAACAGGTTCCAGTTGATCGCCTCCTGAAGCTCAACAATTCCCATGGGCAGAATCCAGAGGAACGTTCCCCAAAAAATCACGATCTGCCCGAGGGTCGACAGTAATGAACCACCCCGATTCATTGACGTCACTCGAAATGCCGCGGGAGCATCGCCTTGCTTGCCCTGAATCGTAGCCATCGCAAGAGAGAGTCCCGCCATGGTGACCATCATCGCTGAAGCAATCCACGCTTCACCCGTTCTCATGCTCGTGGCTATGCATACGAAAGTCGGATACCAACAGATCGCGGCAACACTCCAAACCGCTGTCGATGCCCAATTGCGTTGATGCCAAACGCTGAAAGCGGCGAGACAAGAACCGCCGACGATCAGAGTGAAATCTGCGAGCCAAAAGGAGAGCAACGCATCGTCTGGCCAATCCCGCGGATGAAACCATCCGATGCTTTGTGGATGTAGCCTCAACAGTGCCCACCAAGCCACGACTCCAATCACTTGCAAAGCAAAATAGCCAGAAACGATTTGTCGTGGGTGCATCGTCAACCGATCTCATACTCCCCGGCGCCGCGAAACCGCTACGAAAAGGTCGAAATGCTGAAAACACATCGCGTTGAAGAAAATCTTGTAGCAAACCAACAGTCATCTTCTAGAGGGAAGTGACCGCAACATCCAATGCCAATTCACTTAGCAGCATTGGTAATCGTCAACACGTTGGCCTTGGCGGCTAGCGAATGCGCAAACCTGTTTCTTGTAGGATCCACAGATGGCCGGCAAGTGGTTCGTCTGTTTTCAATAGTGCAATCAGTTGGTTGACTATCGCCAGAACGGTTGGCTTTGCCTGGTTTCGAGGACGCAAGATGATGACGCCTGGATAGTCAGCCGGCGGATAAGTGCGAATGTCCGAGAAGTCCAGATCGAGAGTTACCAGGGCGCGCCCTTCTGCTTTGCAGACGGATGCAACCTTGGGATCCAAATCGCCAACCATGCTCTGACCGAAGATCGTCATCGCGTCGTGCCCCGCGGCCTCGAGCATTTCGGCCACTTCAATCGGCAGGTTCTCGTCGATCTTGAATCTCGCCATCACATCTCGAGAGAAGGCTTTAGGGAGTGAGTGGCACGATTCGTTCGCGGGCCAGTTCGGCAGCGTACGCGATGCAGGCGTCGATGTCTTCCGCTTTGAGGCTTGGGTAGCTCGAGAGTATCTCGTCTCTGGAGACACCTGCTGCCAAATTGTCGAGGACGACAGAGACCGTTACGCGAGTGCCGATGACGCAGGCTTGACCGTGACAGACGAGAGGGTCGACAGAGATTCGGTCTTGCCAAGTCATAGCAACATCTCAGGGTTCGAATTGCGAACTCGCACTTCAGCCCGGTCTCACGTGTTAACCCGTTTTGCCATGTCAAACAGAGAGTCAGAGAGTTCTCGGGGTTGTCTCCGGGGTGCGAGGCCAACCAAGTCGGTTAAGAGCGGCAGCCCGAACTCTCTCGCCAAAACAGAGAACTCTTGTTGACGGGGCAAAGCGTCGCAAACACTGGGAAAATCGGGGCCAAAATCAAAAACGCCCGCCAGCCTGATTCAGGCCGCAGGCGTTAATTGGACGGTACTTCGTTCCGTAGTTTTTCAAAAAGCTCCCCCGGCAGGACTCGAACCTGCGACAAGGCGGTTAACAGCCGCCTGCTCTACCAACTGAGCTACAGGGGATTGGTGGCCGCCGGGCGTTTTCTCCCGGTGGGTCGCGAAGTTTAGTTTCTCGACTTTTCACTGACAAGATCTGTTGCCCCAGACCGCGAAAATCGTTTCCAGGTTCGCTTGACGACCGGTTTTGACGGTTTTTCCGGCTGGAACCCCCCGCCGAAATCGGCACCACTGCGGTGGTGGATCGGGTTTGTTGCATCGATGTTCGGCACCGACGGGGCTGGGCTTCGACGCCTTTCGGGCCGGGCTGGCACTTGGTGCCTTGGCTCTTCAACGTGCTCGGTGCTTTTGCTCGGCGCTTCTGCTCGGCGCTTCTGCTCGGTGGGTGGTTGCGACGGGGGGGCGAGGAGTGGGCGACCGGTTTCGGCCGCTTTTCCAGGCCGCTGGCCCCTTCATCCCCAGCCCTTCTCCCCCGCAAAGCCGGGGGAAGGGAGCCGGGCTGAGTTGGGTGGATGCCGATGTCCGGGGGCGAGCCGCTGGGGAATTTGCTGTGGCATGAAATCAGTCAAACATCACGAACCGACGCTCCATGACAGAGGTCGTGCGGTTTTTAACCTCAGAGATACCAGGCGTTTAGGCGTTTCACTCCCCTTGGCAGCAAGCTTGCTTTGAGGTGGTCCGTTCAGGAAGGAGGTCTGGAGGAACCGAAAAAGCTCACGGCTATCAACCTCCATATGGTTCAGGGCCACTAGAGATATTTGCAAAAACCCCGAACAGTCAGAGACTTCTAAAACGCAAGACCTCTGCCAGGGTGAGTTTCGTCTTTGCTTGGTGTGTTTTCCCCTCGCTTAGCTTGAGCCGTATGGCGACCGCCCGGAAGGGCCGTCGTACATTGGAGGCGGCACGCGGGGCGTGTGGGGGCGACCGGCCGGAAGGGCCGTCGTACGGGGAGAGATGGGGCGGGTTCTGTTGACTCAGGGGGGCGATTTGGACTATTTGGGGTGAATGAATAAGACAATTTTCTTTTCGGTCGGTGAGCCCAGTGGCGATCAGCATGCGGCTCGGTTGATTCGGGCTCTCAAGGACCGACAGCCGGAATTAACGATCCGCGGGTTCGGCGGCCAGGAAATGCGGCGGGCCGGATGCGACATCGACTTGGATTTGACCGAGCACGCCGTCGTCGGGATTCTGGAGGTGCTGCCGAAACTGCGGGAATTCTTCGGTTTCGCCGATCAGGCCGAAGCGATTTTCGCTGCCGGCGGGGTCGATGCGGTCGTGCTGGTCGATTTTCCGGGGTTCAACTGGCACATCGCCAAGCGGGCTAAGAAGTACGGCATCCCGGTGATCTATTTTTGTCCGCCGCAACTGTGGGCCTGGGCCGGCTGGCGGATCAAGAAAATGAAGGCGACGGTGGACCACGTGTTGGCCGTGCTGCCGATCGAGGAACAGTATTTCAGCGGCCACGGGATCCCCACCACCTTCGTCGGGCACCCGTTTTTTGACGCCGTCAGCGAGTCATCGCTGGACCAAGCGCGGATGCAAACCTTGCAGGCGGCGGCGCCAACGTCGCAAACGGTGGCCGTGCTGCCAGGCTCTCGGACGCATGAAGTCCACCGAAATTGGCCGGTGATGCTGGACGCCATCGCCGAACTGACGGCCGCCCACCCCGAAGCCCGGTTCGCGGTGGCCGCGTACCGCGAGAAGCATTTTGAGTTCTGCAAGGCGACGGCCGCGGCCAAAGCGGAGGCCTCGGGAGAGCGTCTGCCGATCGATTTGTACCGGGGCGCGACCAGCGAGGTTGTCGAACATGCGAGCTGTGCGATGATGGTCAGCGGGTCGGTGAGCTTGGAATTGATGGCGCGGCAAACGCCGGCGGCCGTCATTTACCGCGTCGGCCGGTTCCTGTACGCGTTCGGAAAATGCGTCGTCAAAGTCGACAGCATGACACTGCCCAACTTGATGCCCGAAGCGGCCGATGCCGAAAGCACAGGCGAGCGGGTGTTTCCTGAAATCGTCTCGGTAGGCAACCCAGTCCGGGGGAAGGATTTTTTGGTGGACACGGTCGGGCGGATGCTTGGCGACGCGGCCTACCTGGGGCAAAAACGACGGCAGTTGGCGGGGCTGCAGGACCGCTATGCCAAACCGGGGGCGACCGATCGGGCGGCGGCGAAGATTCTGGACTTGTTGTCGCCGGCAGCCGGGCTGGGATTGCGGGTACAGGCGGCGTAGTGGGGTTCTGTAGCGGGGGGGAAGGGTTTGGAGGAGGGCAGAATGATGGAGGCAAGACGATGGGGGCAAGACGATGGGTGGCAGAATGATGGGGGCAAGACGATGGGTGGCAGAATGATGGGTGGCAGAATGATGGGTGGCGGAGCTTTTTTGTGAATTCTTGGGGGTGAGGGGCAAACCGGATAGCGCTGGGAGTCGTAATGCATCGACGATGACTCCCCTTGTCGGCCGGGCCTGTTGGGCCAGTTTTTGGGCCGGTTTTCCTATCGCATTGCACTTTATCGCTCCTGATGACGACCGAAACGACTCCACCGCGTACTCTCGGTGCTGTGATGAGCAGCGAGGCCGGCTATGAAGCCGAAGTCGACGATTCTCCGCTGCGAATTTCTGGTTTCATCGCGTTGCTGTTGTCCCTGTTGAGTGGATTCACGATCGTGGCGATCCCGATGGTCGGGTTCGCGATCGCGGCAGTGCTGTGCGGGATGTTTGCGCTGCGAAAAAGTGACTCGCAGTCGTTGCCGGTCGGCACTACGGCCGCGCGAATTGGCATCTTGGTGGCGGTGTTGTTCGGCACTTGGGGTGTCGGCCGCTACGCGTTCAAGCGAGACACTTTGGGCAGCCAAGCGGAATACTTCGCGCGACAGTTCCTGCGGGTGGCCAGCAGCGGGAACGAGATCTATGCGAAGGAGCTTCAAAAGAGTTACGTCAACCGCTACCTGGTGACGATGCCGCTGGAAGAAACCTACGAATTGGAGCGGTTGAGGATCGAGCGTCAAATGCGTGAAGCCCAGGAGCGCGGCGAGGAGTTTTCGCCTCCAGGGGCGGAAGACGACACGACCGTCACGGATCTGGTCAAGTATCCGGTGGACCAGGAGTGGGTGTTGTTTCGACCGGTACGGATTTTTAATCACTATGGACGCCAGAAGGCCGAGGTGGTTTTGGCGACCGACCACACGGAGTCCGCGTACAAGTTGCGGATCGTGTTGGAGTACTTGGTGCACAAGGACCGCGGCACGTCGGAATGGTACGTCGAGACGTGCTTGCCATTCCGCAAGCGGATCGTGGCGGAGTCGGTGTTGTAGCGGGAGTTGTTCGGCAGAGGGCGTATTCCGAAGTCGATTCGATCATGCTAGTGTCGACGCGTGAGCGAAAAGGGGACGGAGCGAAACTCTTGGCGAGTTCCGCTACGACGTGAGATCGACAGGCTGGAAGCCTATCCCACTTGTGTTAGTGGAAGTCGCGGCTGCGGAGTTTGAGGCCGCTGACCTGGGAGGACAGGTCGGTGATGCGGCCGGTGATCACATGGATGACGCCGCTGCGATTTTCCAGCTTGCCGTCGACCAGCCAGGCATTGCTGGTCTTGGCGACCTTAAAAAATCGCTCCCAGACCTTGGGGAAAATCACCAGATTGACCGTCCCCGTTTCGTCTTCCAGAGTTGCGAACGTGATCCCTTTGGCGGTCCCAGGCCGCTGTCGCAACAACACCAGTCCGGCGATGCGGACGTGCCGGCCGTCGCGAAGGTCCGGCAATTGGGCCGACGTCACGCAGCGCATCTGATGGAGCTGCTCGCGCACGAACGACATCGGATGGGCTTTCAGACTCAATCCCGTCGTGTTGTAATCCGCGTAGACCTCTTCCAGCGGTGACATCGGGATCAGGTCTTCGGGCAGAGCTTCATCGTCATCGACGTCGTCCAGCAGCGGCGCCTCGCCGGGTTTGCCGGATTGCCCGAGTGATTGCCAGATCGCCGCGCGGCGGTCGCCCGCGATGCCGGACAGTGCGTCGGCATCGGCCAGCAGCGAGATCTCGGGCTGGCCGATTCCGGCGCGTCGCCCGAGTTCGGCGATGTCGCCGAACGGGCCCCCTTGCCGCCGCGCCGCGACGATCTGGTCGGCCGCTTCGGCGCGCATCCCACGCACCGTGCCCAGTCCCAATCGAACCGCCGGCCCGCTGCGGTTAGGATCGGGCTCGAGCGTCGATTCCCAGTCGCTGTGGTTGACGTCCACGGCAAGGATTCGCACGCCGTGGTTTTTGGCGTCGGTGATCAGTTGTGCCGGCGCGTAAAACCCCATCGGTTGGCTGTTCAGTAGTGCGCAACAGTAGGCGGCCGGATAATGGCACTTCAAGTAACACGACGCATAAACCAACAACGCGAAGCTGGCGGCGTGGGATTCGGGGAAGCCGTATTCGCCGAAGCCACGAATCTGATTGAAGACCTGTTCGGCGAACTTTCCGGTCAGCCCGTTTTTCTGCATCCCTTCGAGCAGCTTGATCCGAAACTTGTCGATCACGCCGGGGCGTCGCCAGGCCGCCATCGCGCGGCGGAGCTGGTCGGCTTCGCCGGGTGTGAATCCCGCGGCGACGACGGCCAGCCGCATCGCTTGTTCTTGAAAGATCGGGACGCCGAGAGTTCTTTTCAAGACCTCACGAATGGCATCGTTGGGGTAGACGACGGCATCGGGGTTTTCGCGGGCCTTTAAAAACGGGTGAACCATGTCGCCTTGGATCGGTCCGGGGCGGACGATCGCGACTTCGATCACCAGGTCATAGAAACAGCGCGGTCGCAGACGCGGCAGCATACTCATTTGGGCGCGGCTTTCGATTTGAAAGACGCCCATCGTGTCGGCGCGACAGATCATGTCATAGGTCGGCGTGTCGCCGTGAGGCAGCGTGGACAGCGACCAGGTGTCTCCGTAGTGATCGGCGACCAAGTCAAAGCAGCGATGGATCGCTGACAACATGCCCAGCGCGAGCACATCCACTTTCAGAATCCCCAGTTCATCCAGGTCGTCCTTGTCCCACTGGATCACGGTCCGGCCCGGCATGGCGGCGTTTTCGATCGGGCACAACTCACAAAGCCGTCCCGCGGACATCACCATCCCACCGACGTGCTGGGACAGGTGACGCGGAAATCCCATCAACGTGCGGACGAGGTAGCTGAAACGCTGGCCGAGCGGGGATTCGGGATCCAAACCACATTCGGACATCCCGGTCGGCAGCGCGTCGTCGGCGCGATAGCTGCCCGCGATCTTGGACAGCGAATCGATCAGATCGGCAGACAAACCGAGTGCCTTTCCGACTTCACGAATCGCACTCTTGCCACGATAGGTCGTGACGGTGGCCGTCATGCCGGCTCGGTCGCGACCGTATTTGTCGTACAAGTATTGCAGCACCTCCTCGCGCCGCTGATGTTCGAAATCGACGTCGATGTCGGGGGCTTCGTTGCGTTCGCGGCTGATGAACCGTTCGAACAGCAAGTCCGTTTGGCTGGGATCGACGTTGGTGATTCCCAGGCAATAGCAAACGGTCGAGTTGGCGGCGCTGCCGCGGCCCTGGCACAGGATGTTTCGGCTGCGGGCAAAGCGAACCATGTCCCAGACGGTCAAGAAATACGCTTCGTAGTGCAATTCCTGGATCAGCTCGATTTCGTGCTTCAGCAGTTCGATGACGCGTTGCGGGACGCCGCCGGGCCAACGCTGCTTGGCACCTTCCCAGGTCAACCGTTTGAGATGTTCCACCAACGTCATTCCCGGTGGAGCGATCTCTTGGGGGTACTCGTATCGCAACTCGGACAAGCTGAACGTGCATTGCCGGGCGATCTGCACCGTTCGCTCGATGGCTTCGGGAACGTCGCGGAACAGTTCGGCGATTTCGGCAAGCGGTCGCAGATGGTGTTGGCTGTTGGCAAAACGTTGCTCGTGCACCTGGTCGATGCTCGCGCCGTTGCGAATCGCGGTCACGCAGTCGTGCATCAGCATCCGATCGGGCGTATGATAATAAACGTTTCCCGACGCCACCAAGGGCACGCCGGATTGCAGCGACAGCGTGTGCATTTGACGAAGCAGGTCGCGATCGTCGACACCGTGATGCAGCGAACACAGCAGGTAGGCGGAATTTTGGAACTGTTTGCGAAAGTCATCGCGGAGGAATTTCAAATTCAGGTCCGGACGCTTGCGGGCGGCGTCCGGCACAGATTCTGACGCCCCGTTAGGGGGCGATGAAAACGCGCCGGCGATCATGCCTTCGCTGAATTCAACGATGTCGGACCAGTGCAATTCGCAGTGGCCTTTTTCGCAGCGCAATCGTCCTCGCGAGAGCAGCTGGCAGAGGCGTCCATAGGCGGCTCGATCGGTCGGCCACAGGACCATCGAAGGTGCGTCGATCGGGTGAACTTCGGCACCGACGATGTACTTGAAATCCAGATCGCGGGCGGCACCGAATCCACGCACTACGCCGGCGAGCGTTTCCGAATCGGTCAAGGCGATCCCGCCATAGCCGAGATCCGCCGCCCGGGTGACAAGCTCGTCCGGATGGGAGGCTCCGCACAGGAACGAGAAGTTGCTTTTGCAGTGGAGTTCGACGTAGTGCATGGGGCAACTGTAGACGCCGACCGGTGATCGGGCAACGAAGGGCTTGCTTGGCTTGGTCCCTTGGTGGAGCCCGGGAACGAGACAAGCGACCCTCCTCCCGCTGTGCTCGCCCCTCCCAAAGGGATTTTGGGTCGACACAAGTCTCGTTGCCTGAAGGGCATGCAAATCCGTAGCCTGGGGCAAGCGGTCCGAGCGTCAGCAAGGCCGCGCCGCCCCAGGAAAACCGGACGCAACATTCTCCGAATTGGCCAACGGCCATAGACAGAATCAGCTTTTGTTTATGGCCGTTGGCCAATCGAACTCGGTATTCCTGAGAGACCTTGGGCGATGCCCAAGGCTATGGGTGTAAACGGCCTTTGGCCGAATTCTCTTGACGCCGGCCGGCAGTCGTGCTTGAGGATTTGGGTAGCCGCCAATGCCCAGGGGGAGCGTGAAGAAAACCCTTTACGAACATCGACTTAAAAACCGCACGACCTCTGCCAGGGAGGGTTTTGTCTTAACTGGTGGAAAGGCTGCTTGCTGCTTCATGCCAAAATCGGGCGGATGACCGAGCCGTGGACATCGGTCAGACGACGCTCGAATCCGTTGTGATAGAACGTCAGCCGACGGTGGTCGAGGCCCAACAGGTGCAGGATCGTGGCGTGGAAATCGTAGACGGTGGTGACGTTTTCCACTGCCTTGTACCCGAATTCGTCCGTGGCGCCATAGCTGTACGGCGCTTTGACTCCGGCCCCCATCATCCAGGCGGTGAAGCCATCGGGGTTGTGGTCCCGTCCGCTGGCTCCTTTTTGAAACGTCGGCATCCGGCCGAACTCGGTGGTCCACACCACCAACGTGTCTTCCAAAAGTCCGCGTCGTTTTAGATCGCGGAGCAGTGCGGCACAGGGTTGGTCGAGCACCGGGCCGTGTTTGCTGTATTGCTCGTGAATCTTCTTGTGGCCGTCCCAGTTGCTGACGCCTTCGCCGCCGGTTTGGTAGGCGCCGTTGAACAGCTGGACGAACCGCACGCCTTTTTCGATCAGACGCCGGGCGAGGATGCAGTTCTTGGCGAATTGGGCTTTCAACGTGTTCTCGGAGTCGTCGGCGCCGTATTCACGGAGCGTCGTCTTGGACTCGCTGGACAGGTCGGTGACCTCGGGGACGGACAGTTGCATTTTCGCGGCGAGTTCATAGCTGGAGATCCGCGCGGCGAGTTCGGCATCGCCGGGGAATTGTTCCAGATGTCGCTCGTTCAACCGTTTCAAAAAGCGACGGGTGGCGCGATCGGTTTTTTCACTCGTGCCGGCGGGAATCGCCAGATTGCCCAGCGGCTTGTTCGCACTCCACTGGGTCCCTTGAAAGGCTGCGGGCAGGAATCCCGGCCCCCAATTGTTGACGCTTGATTGGGGCGTCCCACGGGGATCGGGGATGGCGACGTAGGCGGGCAGGTTTTCGTTTTCGGTTCCCAATGCCCAAGTGGTCCAGGCGCCCATGCTGGGAAAACCGTCCAGCGTGTAACCGGTGGACATGAAGTTTTCGCCCGGGCCGTGCGTGTTGGTCTTGCCGGTCAGCGAGTGGATGAAGCACATGTCGTCGGCCAGCTCGCCCAGTTGCGGCACGAGATCGGCAACCATTTTCCCGGACTCGCCACGCGGTTTGAATTCCCACGGGCTCTTAGTCAGCATGCCTTGTTGGCCTTGAAAGGTGACCAGATTATCGGCGCCGGGCATCGGTTGGCCGTGGCGTTTGACCAGTTCAGGTTTGTAGTCGAACGTATCGATTTGGCTGCACGCCCCGGAGCAAAAGATGACCAGGACGTTTTTCGCCGCCGGCGGATGATGCGTCGCTCGCGCGGCGAAGGGGCGCGCCGGATCGATCTTGGGTCGAATCGGAGCGGCGTCGGCGGCAAGGTTCTGTTGCAGCAAACTGGCCAGCGCGATGCTTCCCAAACCGCTGGCGGTCTGCGAGAGAAACTGTCGTCGGTCGAAAGCGGGTTTCATGGGAACTCGATTAGGGGATCAACACAAACTCGTTGGAGTTCAAAAGCGCGCGGGTGAATTGCGTCAGCCCCTGTTGGCCGATGAATGCGGCGCTGTCGGACAACTCTTCTTCACTTGGCGGCCGACCGAAGCACCATTGCCAGGCGAGCGTGACTCGTCGTGACGTCGAATCGGATTCGCGTTCGAGCCGTTTCGCGAAGCGGCCGGCTTGCTGCATGACGAATCGGCTGTTGAGCAAGTTGAGTGCTTGCAGTGGCGTTGTCGAGCGACTTCGCCGGGGAACGACCATGCTGGCGTCGGGGCAATCAAAGACGCCGAACACCTGGTCTTTCTCCTGCCGCACTTTGGTCATGTAAATCATCCGCCGCCAGTCGTCCGGGCCGTAGTCTTGTTTGGGATGGTAGTGGCGCACGTTTTCCAACTGGACGGCAAAGGCGCTGAACCCGGGACCGCCAGCGGCGTCGTGACGAAGCGAATCACTGACGGTCAGGATGGAATCGCGGATCGTTTCGGCATCGCAGCGTCGCGGCGGGAATCGCCACAGTAATCGGCAATCGGCATCGACGGTCATCGCCGCCGCGACCGGCCGATTGCTTTGTCGCCAGGTGTGGGAGTTTAAGATCAAGCGATGAATGTGCTTGAGTGACCAATCATGCTGAATCAGTTCGCTGGCCAGCCAATCCAGCAATTCGGGATGGCTGGGCCGGGCACCGTTGTGGCCGAAGTCGCTGGGCGTGTCGACGATTCCGGTGCCGAAATGAAACTGCCAAATCCGATTGACGATCACGCGAGGCGTGAGCGGGTTGGTGGCATCGGTGATCCAGTCGGCCAAGGCCAAGCGACGCGACTGTTCGGGGGCGTCTTCGTTCAGGTTCAACGATCCGAACACGTCGATCGTGTCGGGGCCGACCGGTTCCCGAGGCGCGTCGGGTTCTCCACGGTACAAGCGGTAGGTTTTGCCGGGTTGGGAAAAGGTTCCGGCGTAGACCTGTGCAGACGTTTCGAGCGACGATTTACCCGACCGCGCCTGACGGAGACGATTCAGCCAGGCCCGCCCCTGCGCCGCATCGGCCTCGGGGTGACTTTCGAATTGGTACGTCGGCGTGTTCGAACGGACGCCTTTGAAGGGTCGACGGTCGTCGGAGGAGGCGAGCGGCACCCAGTTGTTTTCTCCGTCGGCGGCTTCGATGTGATAGACGGTGGCTAAACGATCGGAGTATTTCTTCTGGCGGTCGCGTCCCCAGACGATGCGATCGATCACGGTCGGTTTGGCGAATTCGATTTGCACCCAGCCTCCGGAAACCGAATCGACGATCCAACTGCGGGCGTTGCCGTATTGTCCGTCGTTGATGTGACGCAGCTTGTGCAGCGGATGTTTGAAGTCGCCGGACGAGGTCGCTTTGGCGCCGGAGCTTGCCAGGGCGACGTTTCGATCCCCGGAGTAAATCTCCAATTCATCGATGCAGGCTTGGCCGCCCGATGTTTTTTTAATCGTGAATCGCACCACGCTCGCCAAACGTGGCTCGAAGCGCTCTTCGTTGCTGACGGCATTCACCGCCGGACGTGGCATGGAGTTCGAAGTCGATTCGTCAGCCAGAAACCGTTTCAGTTTTTCGGTCAGGTCGGCAATCTCGGCATCAAGTTTCGCAAGTTGCTGTTTCGTTTCACGCGATGGAGTCAACGACCGACTGCCGTGATGCACTCCGGCGAAGACGGCTTGCATCGCGTAGTAATCACGTTGGCTGATCGGATCGAATTTGTGATTGTGGCAACGGGCGCAGCCGGTCGTCAGCCCGAGAAAGGCCGTGCCGGTCGTGTTGATCATGTCGTCCAGTTCGTTCATGCGTTGAACGAGTCCGAGTTTCGGATCCTTGCCTTTGACAATGTCGTGTGGACCGGCGACCAGGAATCCCGTGCCGACGTCGTCGCCCAGGGCATCGCCGGCGATCTGTCGGCGGACGAATTGGTCGTACGGTTTGTCTTCGTTCAATGAATCGATGACCCAGTCGCGGTAGGGCCAAGCGTCGGGGCGTTCGCGGTTGGTTTCGAACCCGTTGGTTTCGCCGAAACGTACCAGGTCTAACCAGTGACTGGCCCAGCGCTGGCCGTAGTGTTCGCTGCTGAGGGTGCGATCGACCAGTCGCTGCCAGGCGTCGGGTCGGTCGTCGCGAAGGAAGGTCGTGACATCCTCGGGTGTCGGTGGCAGCCCGGTCATCACGAGAGAAAGTCGGCGGATCAAGGTGCGACGGTCCGCAGCCGGTGACGGTTGCAAGCCGTTCTGGTCAAGCTTGCGGTGGATCAACCAATCGATCGCGGCGCTGTTGCCGGCCGGGACGCGGGGGCGATGGAGCGGTCGGAACGACCAATGATCCAGCTGGATGGTTTCCTTCGCCGGACCGTAGCTGGCCGGAGTCCTCGCGCCGTCGGCGATCCACCCCCGGATCAATTCGATTTCGTCGGAAGACAACTTGCCGTCGGGTGGCATTTCCCGGTCGGGTTCTTCGTGTTTGATTAGCCGTAACAGATAGCTGGCGTCCGGGTCGCCCGGCACGACGGCCGGTTCGCCCGAGTTGCCGCCGGAAAGCAGGTTGGCCAACCGATCGAGTCGGAACTGATTGGCCTGTTCCTCCGGGCCGTGGCAGTCGATGCAATGGTTTTGGAAGATCGGCTCGATGTCACGCTGGAAATCGATTGCCGCGACGTTCGCGCTGGTGACCTGCAGAGAGAGGCAAAGGCACACCGATAGCGCCAACGCGCGTGACCGCGATTGCAGCAGAATGTCCTTCCAGAATGCACTCATGAAGACTTCACCGCTCGCTTCGATTGCGTGTGGATCGGGGGGCCGAACGTATTGATAGGATAGTTGTTTCGGATCGGTGGGGGGGCGGTTGGCGGAGGTCGGGAGATGCGGAGGTCGGGAGATGTGTGGGTCAAAAAATGGGGTGGTCAAAAAATGGGGAGGTGGGAGATGGGGAGGTGGGAGATGTTGGTCAAAAAATGGGGCAATCGCGAGTGGTTGAAGACTGGGGACATCGGGGAGGGTTCGCTGTGCCGCGGGTTCGCTCAAACACCACCGATCGACCCTCCCCTCGCTACGCTCGACCCTCCCTGCCAGGGAGGGTTTCGTCTTAACTTGATGCCTATGCCCCCACTGCGCTCGACTTCTCCTGCCAGGAGGGTTTCGAAAGTTGAGTCGACGTCCACGCTGCATTTTTTGACCAACCCATTTTTTGACCCATTCTTCTTCTTTTTCAACACTCCCTGAAGCTCAATGGCGGGTCGGTCTCAGTGCGGCGACTCATTCTCGTTCATCAACTGCTGTTGGCAGGTTTCGCGGATCAGGTGCAGCCGGCGTTCGATCGTCCGCTCGGAACAGTTCAAACGTGTGGCGAGTTCGGCGTTGGAGAAGCCTTCCATTTTCCCAACCGCGATCTCCCGCATCTGGCCTTGGCCGAGACGTGCGAGCAGTCGCTCGAGGGATTCGGTCATCATCGCGACCATTTCCGGAGTCGGCTGGTCGCCGATCACGTCGATGATCGCATCTTCGTCTCCGCGGCCGGTCGCCAGCGAACGGGGCTGATCGCCGGCGCCTCTGCGCTGTCGGTGTTCGCGTCTTCGTTTGTCGATCACCTTTCGCGCCGACATCTTCAGCAACAGTCGCCAGAGGTCGTCGCGGTCGGACATTTCGGGGAACCGGCCTTGGCCCGCCGCCCGGTAGAAGCTTTCGAACACGCTGACGACAATGTCCTCTTCGTCCGACGCGGCGCGGTTCTGTCCCCGCAGGCGGTTGCGGACGGCTCGGATCAGGCGGTCGTAGTAGTGATGCCACAATTCGACCGCCGCGACGGAGTTGCCGTCTTTGACTTGGTCGATCCAGCCGGTGACGTTGGATGGTTCAGACATCGGCGCCGGCCTGATTCGGTGTGCGAAACGGCAATCGGATCACTCGACGCACCACAGTTTTTGATTCGTCCGCAAGTAGATCCTGCCGGCGGCGAGCGCGGGCGTCGCGTTGCTGGAATCGTCCAGCGGGTTCTGTGCGATCGGAACAAACTGGTCCGGTGACAGCCGAAACACGATCGTGTTGCCGGATTGGTCGGTGGCATAAGCGGTTTGACCGGCCAAGGCGATGGAGCCCCAGAACGCGGCTTTATTGCGTTGTTGCCACTGCGTCGTTCCCGATTTCAGGTCCAGGCATTCGATCAGGTTGGGGCCGGCGCCCAAGCGATAGACAAGTCCGTCTCGGATGATGCCGGTGCCGATGGATTGGGGATTGTTTTCGGTCCGCCAGAGTTGCTGGCCGGTGATATCGCCTTGGCCTTTCATTTCAAACGCCACCGTGGGGCCTTTGAAACCGGCATTGAACACGCAGAGGTCGCCTTGGATGATCGGTGAACTGTAGGCCAGGTCGCCACGATCGCTTTCAACGCGAAAGAACCATTCGACGACGCCGGTTTGGACATCGAGGGCTAAGATCCGTTCGTGCATCGCGACGACGACCAACGGCCGTCCGTCGCGTTGGATCGGCACCGGCGTTGACCACGTGCCCATGTACTTCCCTTCCGCGTTCCGCTCTCCGTCGCCGGCGACCGGTTCGTCGTGCCGCCACAGCGTTTCCCCCGAATCGATGTCGAATGCCGCGACGAAGACTTGCTTGCCGGGGCCGGAGTTCAAGATCACGCGGTCGCCGACGATGATCGGGCTGGATCCATAACCCCACATGTGTCGAAACTCGCCCAAGTCGCGCGACCAAAGCGGGGCGCCGTTCATGTTGTACGCGTGCAGGCCGGCCGTGGCGTGCCAAACGACGACGCGTTTCCCATCGCTGGCGGGCGTTCCGCCGGCGTAGGGGTTGGTCTTGTGGGTCGGCATTTCTTCGGCCAGCGTCACCGTCCGAGACCAACGTTGACGGCCGTTGTCGGCATCAAAGCAAAGCAGGCTGC
The DNA here is from genome assembly GCF_014154935.1 of Stieleria mannarensis. Taxonomy (GTDB): domain Bacteria; phylum Planctomycetota; class Planctomycetia; order Pirellulales; family Pirellulaceae; genus Stieleria; species Stieleria mannarensis. Next base: position 40,202 of record NZ_JACEHH010000049.1, on the reverse strand, counting down.
GGGCGAGGCCTTTGGGGTCTTCGACGCTGCAGACGAAAACGTTGCCGTCGACCACGATCGGGCTGCCGTTGCCGGGTTGCGGCAAGGCGACGGACCAACGAACGTTCTCGGTGGCCGACCACTCGGTCGGATAGTCGCCCGTTGAGGCCACGCCGTCGACGTTGGTTCCGCGGAATTGCGACCAGTCGCCCGCCGTCGCCTCGTCTCCGCCGATGAATCCCTGGCACAGACACAGGAAGCAGAAAAACGCTGCACTGGAAACGACGACTGTGTAGCGACGCATTGGACGTGGCCCGGTTGGATGCTGGATCAGATGACGGACGCGAAACGCAGGGCAAAGTTTAATGGCTGGCCGATCGGAACGCAAAAAGCGATGCCCGGCGCTCGCGGAACGTAGTAGAATGACGCCCCTTCACGTTTTCCCTCCCGTTCCCTCCTGCCATCCCACCCTCGCACTTCATCATGAAATCCATTCACGCGTTGCTGTTTCTACCCCTCGCGTTACTCGCCTCGGTCGGTTGGTCCGCCGATCACGTCGGTGTCGGCGCCAAGCCGATTGACGGTGCGGAGGTCATCATCGATGGCACCCGCAAAATGTTGGACGAAAAATGGACGTATTGGGAGGGTCCGCGGTTCAGTTCCTCGTTGCCGATCAAATGGAAAATTGTCGATGATCCGGTCGACAGTGGGACCTGTGTGATGACCGATGACCGGGCGGCCGACGGAGGCAAGTACGGGACGGCCGATATCGTGACCAAAAAGCCGTACCGGGATTTCCGATTGCACATCGAATTCCTGATCATGAAACCCGGCGGCAACAGCGGCGTGTATCTGCAAAACCGATTCGAGATTCAGGTGCTCGACGGTGACAAATCAAAACACGGCATGGGTGCGGTGATCAATGAAACCGAGTCGCCCTACCACGCCTACAACGGGGTCGGAAAATGGAACGCCTATGACATCGTCTTTCGCGCCGCGCGTTTCAAGGACGGCACGCTGGTGGAGAAACCGATGGTGACAATGTACTTCAACGGTCAAAAGGTGCACGTCAATCAAACGATCAATAAAGTCTGGGGCGGTCCAAATTCGGGGGTCGACGGCGGGAATGACAACGGGTTCGGCATCACCGATTCACCGCAAGGGTTGAAGCTTCAATGCGAGGGCCATGATGTGCGCTATCGCAATGCTTGGATCAAAGAATTGGTGCTGGATGAAGCGGAGACGGATTTTTGATAGGGCGTTCGAGTGGGGCAAAACGATGGGGGCAGAACGATGGGGGGCGGCCGATCTGTCGAATCGCTTGCGTGACTGCCATTGCTTTGTTGCCCCGACTATCATCTCTCATTGTTTCGCCTCGTATTGTTTTGCCCCCATCGTTTTGCCAACTCCCTCGACATGCCTTCCATACTCGGGCCGCTTGCTAACGCGTCCCGCTGGCATTTTTGCTCCATCATTCTGCCCCGTATCAGTTTGCCATCTTCTTTGACATACCGTCCTTACGCGGGCCGCTCGCTGACGCGTCCCGCTGGCATTGTTTTTTAATCTCGAAATGTTCCGAATTCGACTCCTTCTGATTGCCCTTTGTGCGGCCATGCTGGTCGCAACCGATGCCCCCGCGGACGGTCCCGTTCGACTGCGTGTGCTCAGCTACAACATTCACCACGGCGAGGGCGTGGACGGAAAGTTGGACGTGGAGCGGATCGCGCGGGTGATCTCGTCCGTCAATCCGGACATTGTCGCGTTGCAAGAAGTCGATCAAAATGTCAGCCGTAGCGGCTCGGTCGACCAACCGCAGCAACTGGCCCGGTTAACCAAGATGGACGTCGTCTTTGGCGCGAACATCGATTTACAGGGCGGACACTACGGGAACGCCATCCTGTCACGGTTCCCGATTCGTCGCCACCAGAATCATCTGCTGCCGAACATTGATGATGGCGAGCAACGTGGTGTGATCGAAGCGGAGATTCAGGTGCCGTCGGCGGCGATGCCGATCGCGGTGTGGGCGACGCATTTTGATCATCGCCGCGACGACCGGGAACGATTCGCGTCCGCGGCGGCGATCGAGCAGTGGATCGCCAGTCGCGAGCAGTCGTCTGGCGAACAGCCCATGCTGTTGATGGGTGATTTGAACGATGTTGCAGGCAGTCGGACATTGACGCGGTTGGAGACGCACTGGACGCGGGTCAGCGACGTCGCATTGCCGACGATTCCGGTTGCAAAACCGACACGACAAATCGATTTCATCCTTTTTCGTCCGCAAAGCCGTTGGCGAGTCATCGAGACGCGGGTGCTGGACGAGGCAGTGGCCTCGGATCATCGGGCGTTTTTCTCGGTCGTGGAATTGTCGGCCAGGTCGGACGGCTGAGGCTGAATCTGGGCTGCGTCAAATTGCGGGGCGCACGCAAATGAAAGCGGCCTCGAATGGAACGGGGCCTAAGTCAAAAGGAACGCTGCAATCGCTGGTGTCATTCAAAGCGGTTACTCTTTTTAATTCAGCGGTAATCAGGTAAGAAGATTTCGGAGGTAAGAAGATTTTGAAACGCACGATCCATTTGATTGAATCAATTTTCCTACCTCCAAAATCTTCCTACCTCTCCACCCGACCACGGAGCCCTGTCAACTTGGTGAGAATCGCAGGAGGCATGGCAGAATGATGATTGAACGACTCGGCCGCAGGGCGGTACTTCGTAACGGCACGCTTGTGCTGGCAACCGGGACGCTTTCCAGCACGGCGTTGTTTTCCGACGCGCTGTTTGCCGATGACGATCGCGCTGGATTGCGAGTCGGATTGGTCACCGATTTGCATTACGCGGACAAGCCGCCCGCAGGCACGCGACACTATCGTGAAACGCTGGTGAAACTTGCCGAAGCGGCGGCTGAGTTTCGCCGCCAACAAATCGATGTGCTGGTCGAGCTTGGCGATTTGATCGACGCGGCCGAAACGGTCGAAACCGAGCAGCGGTATCTCGCGACCGTCAACCGAGAGTTCTCGGCGATTTGCGACGACCGGCATTATGTGCTGGGCAACCACTGTGTCGACACGCTCAAGAAAGACGAGTTCCTGGGTGCGGTCGGGCAATCCAAGTCGTACTACTCGTTCGACCGCAACGGATTCCACTTCGTCGTTCTGGATTCCTGCTTTCGCGCTGACGGGCAGCCGTACGGCCGAAAGAACTTTCACTGGACCGACGCGAATGTGCCCCAAGAAGAGCTGGATTGGTTGGCATCGGACTTGGCCGCGACGGACAACCGGACCATCGTGCTGGCGCATCAGCGTTTGGACGTCAGCAACAATCACGGGGTGAAGAACAACGCTGACGTGCGACGGATTCTGGAAGCGTCGGGAAACGTGCTGGCGGTGTTTCAAGGGCATAGCCACCAAAACGATCTCAAAGAGATCGGCGGCATCCACTACTGCACGCTTGTGGCGATGGTCGAAGGGGCTGGAGAAGAAAACAACGGGTACTCCACGATGGAGATTCGACAAGACGGCACGATCCGCGTGAGAGGATTTCGCAACCAGGCCAGCCGAGAGTTTGTGTGACGTTTGTGTTGCGGGGTGGAGATGCATCACCGCGTTCAGAATGGGTTGTCCTGTTGAAAGTGACCCTCTCGTCGCTGTGCTCGACGCCATCCGCATCACGTTAAGATGCGTAGACTTCGAATTCTTGAAGACACGCTCCCTTCCAGAGGTCGTGCGGTTTTTAAGCTCGGAGAGACGAGGCGTTTGCACGCTTCACTCCCCTTGGCAGGAAGCTTGCGTTGAGGTGGAGCGTTCGGACAGGAGGTCTGCAGGAACCGAAAAAGCCCACGGATCGCAGCGCGAACCCACGGATGTGATGCAGTCTGGGATCCGCGGGTTCGCGCTGCCATCCGTGGGCAATCGACCTCCCTGTGGTTCAGGGCGGCCAGAGATATTTGCAAGAAAACCTTGGAATCAAGGATTTATAAATCCGCGTCACCTCTTCCAGGGAGGATTAGTGCTGTTGGGTCAGAAAAGCAAGCAGATCCGCGATGTCGGCAGCCGTGAGCGTGTCGAGCAGTCCCTCGGGCATCGGCGAAACGTCTGACGGACGGTGCAGTTGGATGTCCTGCTTTGGAATTTCGATGACCTTTGCCGGGTCAAGCGGGTCGGTCGCCAGTCGCAGCGTCGACGATCGGTAGTCCCCGCCGGTGATGATTTGCCCGCTGACGATTCTTCCATCGGTTGTCACAACTTGAACACTACGGTACTTATCGGCGATCACGTCCGACGGTGTGACGATGGACGCAAGGATGTCGCGGGTGCTAAAGCGGGCGGCGATGGAGGACAGGTCGGGACCGAGAACACCGCCGCGACCGGCGACACGATGGCACGACGCACACAAGACCTCGCCGAACAATGTTTCGCCACGACGTGCATCGCCCGGGGGGGCGAATTCTTTCATCGCATTGACCAGTTCATCAAGCGTCCAGTTTCGAACATGCGGACGCAACACCTTCTTGACGAGCGTCTCGTCGAGCGTCGCCGGCTGAATCAATGCCCCGAGTGTTTCGCGTTCTTCGGTCGACAGGTGCCCGATGGCATGGTCGCGGATCTGTTTCAGCCGGCCGGGCATTCCGGCTCCGGAAAACGCCGTCCGCTCCAATTCGCCCAAGGCTTCGAAGAACAACGTTCTGTCGCCTATCGTCCATCCCTCCGGTTGATGGCACAGCATGGACAGGGCGTTCATCCGTTCGCGCTGGCCTTGAGCGGTGCGCAGCATTTCGATCAACGGGGTGACGGCACCGGGAACCTCTCGGTCGGCGATCAATCTTGCCAGTTCCTCTCGCACCGAGGCTCCGCTGCCCAGCGGAGCGACCGTCGAGACGGTTTCCGACGACAGCCACCGGAGCAACCGCTGATGTGTCGAATCGATGACTTCTGCATCGAGCGACGCATTTCGAAGCGTCAGGCGATACGCATGCAGCACGGACAGTTTCCCGTATCCCGTTAGCTTCTCAACGTCCATTGCGTCCAATCGCTGCAAGACGACGCGATGATCGGCAGGTCGCCGGGAGCGTGCGAGTGCCAACAATGCCGTCGCGGCGCGCTCGGGCGAAACCTCGGCGATCGCCATGTCTCTCCACCGCTCGACCGGTTGGTGTTCGATCGCGACTCGCGCCGTGTTGCGAATCACGGGGTCGGGGTGATCGAGGTGGCGCCATGTCTGTGAGAGAGTTTTGACGGGTCGTTGCTCATGAAATGAAGCAAGGGATCGGCGTCTTTCACGAGAGGTTTGCGAATAGAGCTGTCGCTCGATTTGCTGTGTTGTCGGTTGCTGGCTTTTTGTTTCAGGACCGACGTAGCGAATCCGATAAAGCGCCGATTTGGTCTTGCGCCCGCCGGTGATCACGAACATGTCCCCGTTGGCATCGAAGTCCAAGTCGGTCACATTCAGGGGGCGTCCGGCGAGAAAGGTATGGACGCGACAGGCGTAACCGGCACCACGTGGAGCAAGGTGGCAGGCCAGGATACGACCATAGGCCCAATCGAGCGCAAAGATCGCTTGTCGGTAATGCGGGGGGAAAGAACTGCGTCGACCGGATTTGACCGCCGTCGGGGATCCTTTGCCGACGTCGACGGTGGGCAGTGCGTTGTCGCTGTGATCGGGAAAATAGGGCGGCCAATGTCCATTGGTTTTCCGCCGCCATCCGTAATCGCCCCCGGAAATCAATTGCACGATCCGAGTCGGGCGATACCAGGGCGAGCCCATGTCGTATTCATTGTCGGCGTCGTAAGTGAACACTTCCCCGTCGTCATTGAAATCGATTCCGAACGGGTTTCTCAATCCCGAAGCGACCAGTTCCCAATTCGATCCGTCGCGATCGGTGCGGATCAAATGGCCTTCTTCAGAACGCTGTCCTCGACGGGCGGCACGCAGTGGCGACGTGAGGTCATCAATGTTATCGACCGCAAGTTCGACTGAATCACCGTGGATCGAATAAATCAGGCCGTCCGGCCCCAGCGCCAGATCGTTCCTGCCATGCCCCACCTGCCCCGGGAATTCACGCAGCAGTTCGACTTGGTCGAACCGATCATCATTGTCGGTGTCACGCAAGCGATACAGGCCTTTGGAATTGTTCGCGTTGGCATACAGGCTGTCATAGGCATAGAGCAACCCACGGCATTCCAGCAATTCGTCATTGATCGTTTCGACCTGTCGGACGTGTTTGCCGTCCGGCGAGAGCGTCATCCGCAGCAGCCCCTTGTCTTCGCGCGCGATCGTGATGCGTCCTTGCGAATCCATCGCCATGCTGACCCAGGATCCTTCGTCGGCGGTCGCCGAGCGGATCAAGTCGACTTGAAAACCGGGCTCCGTCACGAAGGTCGCGGGATCGGTTCCCACGTCCGCACCGCTGGCACGCCGCCACTGTTCGTAATCCTCCAGCGGGGAGATCTTGGCCAGGTCTGAAACGTTCCAGTACTGCCGGGCGACGGTGCCCAAGGAGAATGCCGCGCCGTGGCGTGTTTTCCAGTCATCGCCGCTGACGACGTTCTGCACCGCTCCGTCCGCGTAAATGATTTCAAGGCTGAACGCCGCTGCGGCGGGACCTTCGCCGCTGGTGCAGTCGAGCGAGACCAGATTGGGTCCCGTCACGAGACGGTTGGTCACATCCCACTGCATCCACGGAGCGTATTCGTCCAGTTTGGCAAGCGGCCGGCGATTTAAACGAATGGTGCACCGGGTGAAATCCGCGGCCAGATGCAGCGTTGCTCGAGCGATGGCGGAGCGAACTTCGAAGGCTTTGGACAACGTGACTTGCTGGCCGGGCGCGCGATCAGCGCTGCCCCAAATCCAGTCGGGCAACGTGGTTTGGGCTGCGACCGGTGTGGCCGCGTGGCAACATAATGTCACGGCCAGGAAAGCAGTCGCGATTCGGATCCGATTCATCGTTGGAACGCCTCGGCAAGGTGGGATAATTCCACAGCATACGTGATCCGATCGTCGCGCGAGTGCTTTCAGCCCGCAAGTACGCGACCTGGGCGGTTGGTGTTTGAGTATGATGGGCGCCGAGCTGGCGTCCAGGCTTTAGTCACCCCGGTGTCGCTGGCTTGGGTAGGACGCCCCTTCCGGGCGGTCGCGTTTCGCTGTGCACCAGCGAGGGGAGTCGCCTCAAGGCTAGACACCAACGTGCGCTGAACACACCGCTGATGACTTTTACCATTCCACGATTGAAATTGAATTGATGATGCGATTGTTTTTGTTGATCATGACTTGCTTGCTTGTTGGACCATCGATTGCCACCAAGCTTGCTGCGCAAGAGTCGGCGCCGCAGGTGACCGACAGCTCCGAAGACTTGCTGGCACCCTACCGTGACGCGGCGGAGAAACGTTGGGCCAAAGACATTGCCGCGTTTGAGGAATTGAACAACACCGAGGAGAACACGGCTGACGCGGTCTTGTTCATCGGCAGCAGCAGTATCCGGCGGTGGACAACGATGGCGGTCGACATGGCGCCGTACCAAACCATCCGCCGCGGCTATGGCGGGGCCAAGTTCACCGACATGGCAGTTTTCGTCGATCGCTTGGTCACGCCTCATCAGTACCGCGCGATCGTGATGTTCGTCGGCAACGGGGTGGTCGGAAAAGAAGACGATCACACGCCCGACCAGATCGAGGCACTCGCGAGGCACATCGTCGCGGTGTCACAGCAGCATCAGCCCGACGCGCCATTTTTTCTGATCGAAATCACCCCTTGTGAAAGCCGATTCGACGCTTGGCCGAAAATCCGAGCGGTCAACGCCCGACTTCGCGAGATCGCACTTTCGACGCCCAACACGTACTTCATCCCCACGGCCAGTCACTACTTGAAAGCCGACGGCACGCCGCGGGCTGAGCTGTTTGTCGACGACCGACTGCACCTCAATGACGCAGGGTATGAGTTGTGGTCGAAATTGATTCGGCGGCGATTGGATGACGTGTTGCGCGCGCTCGCCGAGGAGCAGCGGGGGAAGTCGCCTAAAGGCTAAACTCCAACGTGCGCTGGTGTGGGTACGACGGCCCTTCCGGGCGGTCGCGCGATCGCTGCGGGGGACGTCGATTGTATTACTGAGCGACTTTTTGGTGAGTACCGCTCAGTGGTGATCATCGATCTTCTTTGTTAGCCCAGAAGGCTGTTTCACTATGCTGCCCAATTCATTCCAAAGCGTTTGCCCAAGGGGCATACACATCCATAGCCTGGGGTCAGGGAACGAGCGCGGCGAAGTGACCGCAACCCCAGGAAAGAAAGCCCATCTTCTCCCCCCTTTCGATCGGCCGGCGGCTTTGCCGCCGGCCGATCGAAAGGGGGGAAGGTTTCTTGGTGTGCGTGGACCTGGGGTTACGCCCGGATTCGCTGGGGCTCATCCGGTCTCACCCCAGGCTAAGTTGTAGATCGCCGTTGGCGAACCGAGCATAGTGATCATTGATGACACACGGAACAAGAGCAACTGATTCCATCACTAATACAATCGACGTTCCAAGCAGCGAGGGGGAAGTCGCCTAAAGGCTAAACACCAACGTGCGCTGGGAATCGCTTGATTAGCGGACGAAACGTTTGCGCCAGGCGGCGGGGGTCATGCCGGTGACTTCGCGGAAGCGGCGGGTGAGGTGGCTTTGGTCGGTGAACCCGACGTCGACGGCGATCTCGCCGAGTGTTCGCGCTGTGGTCGACAGCAAGTGTTGGGCGGCCTGGACGCGGACCGAACGCAGGTACTCCGTCGGCGAGACACGCAGCAGTTGTCGAAACCGGCGATTGAAGTGCGTCGAGGAGAGGCCCGCCAGTTCAGCCATCTCGCTCATCGAAATCGGTTCGGCATAGTGTCGCTCGATGTAGCGTGCGACCGGAAGCAGCTCCTGCAGGTACCGGGTCAATTCGTCTTGCTGTTCGATACGATACATCGCCCCGGCGATGCCGATCACCTCGCCGGAGGCACCAAACAGCGGTGCCTTGGTGGAAACATACCAACGCGGCACGCTGCGGCGGTGCAAAACCAGCCACACCTGTCCCGGCACCGGTTTGCGGCCGGCCATCACCCGGCGGTCCTCGCTGATGTACGCCTCGGCCATCAGCGGCGGGTGAAAGTCGTGGTCGGTCTTGCCGATCGCCTCGTGTTCGTAATTCAGGCCGTGATTTTCCAGGAATTGCCGGTTCACCCGGACGAATCGGCTGGCCGTGTCCTTGGCATAAAAATACGTCTGCGGCAACGAATCGAACAACGCCATGACCGACACCGCCAGCGGATGGCGGGCAAAAAAATCGGCTTGAAAGTCTTGCGCAGTTCCATCGCTCATGGTCAAAACATACCAAAACGCGACCGAGGCGTCCAAGACGGTTGGAGCGGGGAGGAGTAAACTCCGAGGGCTTGGCGTGAGCGGGATGTCGATTCAATCGACAGCTCGCGAGTGGTCGCGGCAAGCTGCAAGAGGTTTGGAACAGAAGAAAGATGAATTCAAGAACACACGTCGCCGCCTTTGCCCGAAGGTGGATCTCCCATACCGCCCACGCGTTGGCGACCGTCGCGACGTCACTGGCGTTACTTGCCCAGGCAAGCGTCACCCACGCCGATGACGTCTCGTTCTCACGCGACGTCTTGCCGGTCCTGTCCGACCGATGTTTTCACTGTCACGGCCCCGACGAAAGCAATCGCGAAGCGGGCCTTCGTTTGGATGTCGAAGAACACGCCAAAGAGGATCGCGGTGGTTATGCCGCCATCGTTCCGGGAAATCTGGAGGACAGTGAACTCTGGCGGCGGATCACGACGGATGATGAGTATGAAGTCATGCCGCCGACGGATTCACACCGCAAGCCGCTGACCGAATCGGAGCGAGCGGCGATTCGCGAGTGGATACTGTCTGGAGCGACGTGGGGCAAGCATTGGTCCCTGGAGGTGCCGACACGGCCCGAACCGCCCGCGGCCGACCGGCATCCGATCGATGCATTTATCGAGTCACGTCTTGCCGGCGAAGGTTTCTCACTGAGTGGTCGGGCCGCACCGCACACCCAACTAAAACGGCTGACGTTGGATCTGACGGGGCTCTCACCCACTCCGCAAGACGTCGCGGATTTCGACGGTTCGGATCAGGCATGGAATGACGCCATCGATCGCTTGCTGCAATCACCCCGCAATGCCGAGCGAATGGCGATGTGGTGGTTAGACGCAGCACGCTACTCGGACTCCGACGGGTTTCAGCAAGACGCGACGCGTCAGAATTGGCCGTGGCGTGATTGGGTGATTCGCCAATTTCGCGACAACAAGTCGTTTCGTGACTTTACGATCGAACAGTTTGCCGGCGACCTGCTTCCCGATGCGACCGAGGAACAGATCCTGGCGACTTGCTTTCACCGCAATCACATGACCAACGGGGAAGGCGGTCGCGACCCGGAAGAATCCCGGATCGACTACGTGATCGATCGAATCAACACCACCGGCACCGTTTGGTTGGGGCTGACGCTCGGTTGTGTGCAATGCCATTCACACAAATTTGATCCGATTTCGCACCAAGATTACTACTCGCTGTCTGCGTTCTTCAACAGCATCGACGAAGACGGCAAGGCGGGGATGAACGCCAAGCCGTACCTGGAGTACACCTCGCCGCACGTCCAAGATCGCATCGACGAAATGGCATCCTTCGTCCAGCAGTGCGAGGCGGAACACGAACGGGCGCGTCAATCGGCCGAGCGGCGGTTCGACGATTGGTTGCACGACCGAGTCGAATCGAAACCGGCCGATCACCAAGTCTGGTGGACCCCCACACCCGGCGTGAGCAGCAGTGAGGGGACGCTATTTCGCGTCGAAGCCGATCAAACCGTCCAGACCCATGGCCCAAAACCGACACAGGATGACTATCGAGTCGCTTTGGAGGTCCCGACGCCGATGGAACAAGTGTCCGGGTTCCGCATCGAAGTGTTGCCGGATGATGCTCATGTCGAGAAGCGATTCACACGTGACGGCAACGGAGAATTCACGCTCACCAGCGTCCTGGCGATGGTCCGCCGACAGGGAAGCCCATCGGAGATTCCGTTGGAGCTGCGTTCGGTTGTCGCTGACGTGGAGGCCGATGAGAAACGCGACACGAAATGGGACCAGCGTTACGCCAAGGTCGGCAAGACGTTGAACGACGACGCCCGCGACGGTTGGACGACCGAGGGTGTCGAGAAGATCGAGCCGCATGTCGCGGTTTATCAATTGGCCACGCCGTGGCAGGTGCGTCCCGGCGATCAGTTTGTGATCCTGCTGCGTCAGCGTTCGACGCACGGCCGCGCCAACATCGGACGATTCAAGATCGCGTTGGCCGCCGAGCGTGGCGAGACGGTTCGGAGAGTCGATGGGGATTCTCCGATCGCAGAACTGGTTCGCACTTTGAACGACGGCAATCAAGTCGACGAAGCACTCCGCAAACGATTGCTCGCACAGTACCTGCTGGGCGATGCGGACTACCAAGCGGTGGCAAAGAAACGCGACTCGGCCAAGAAGCAGCTCGCGGACCTGAAAAATCAAGCCAAACCGCGGAAGGTGATGGTGCTGGCCGAAAGGGAGAAACCGCGCGAAACACACATCCTGGTTCGAGGTGTCTGGGACGCCAAAGGCGAAACGGTGCAGCGTGCGGTGTTGCCGAGTGTGCTGGACTGGCCGGCGACCCAAGCAACGTCACGACTGGATCTGGCCCGCTGGATCGTCGATTCCGAAAACCCGCTGACCGCACGTGTCGCGGTGAATCATCTTTGGCAGATCATGTTCGGCCAGGGGCTGGTCCGAACGCCCGGCGATTTCGGGTTGCAGGGGGAGCTGCCGACGCATCCGCGATTGCTGGATTGGTTGGCGGTCGAGTTGATCCAAAGTGATTGGGATCTACAACACATCCTCCGGCTGATCGCGACCAGTGAGACGTATCGCCAAAGCAGCGTGGCGTCGGCGGAGTTGCTGGCCAGTGATCCGGACAACCGCCTACTCGCGCGGGCGCCGCGATTTCGATTGCCGGCATGGATGATCCGCGACAACGCGTTGCATGTTTCCGGGCTGTTGTCGACCGCGGTTGGCGGGCCGCCGGTACGGCCGTATCAACCCGAAGGCGTCTGGGCCGAGATCACGATGGGACGCTTCGACTATCAACCCAGCGTCGGTCCGGCACAGTACCGAAGAACGGTGTATGCGTTTTGGCGTCGCAGCAGCGCCCCGACGTTCTTGTTCGACAGCGCCCAGCGCCGCGTTTGCGAAGTCGGTGTTCGTCGCACCAACACGCCGCTTCACGCGTTGACGTTGCTGAACGACGTCAGCATGCTGGAAGCGTCGCGGGCGCTTGCTGATGCGGTCGTGGGCGCCGAAGACCAGGTGGTCGATGGCCGACTGCAGAATCTCGCCATGCGGGTGCTGTCGCGCGAGCTGAGCGAAGAGGAGCTAGCTGAATTGAAAGCGGTGTTGGATTCGGCGACGGAGATTTACGACGGCGATCCGAAGATGGCGGTCGAGTATTGCACCGTGGGCCAGCAGTCGCCGCCGCGACCGGAATTCGCTCCGCAGACCGCCGCCTGGATGACCGTTGCCAGTTTACTTTTGAACCTTGACGAGGCGATGACCCGTGAGTGAGATCGATTCCAAACTTGGGCGCCGCGCGTTCTTGAACCAGGCCGGATTGAACTTCGGCGCCTTGGCCGCCGCCGCGATGCTGGGCGATGAGCTGGCCGCTTCGCAAGTCGAACGCGGCTTGCCGCACTTTGCGCCAAAGGCCGAGCGAGTGATTTTCCTGACGCAATCCGGCGGGCCGTCGCAAATCGAGCTGTTCGATTACAAGCCCGACTTGCATAAACTGGCCGGGACGGAACTTCCCGACAGCGTCCGCCAGGGGCAGCGGCTGACCGGGATGACGAAAAACCAGAAACAACTGATTCTGCCGCCGATCACCCGTTTCGACGCCCACGGTCAGTGTGGGGCTTTGATCGGCGAGTGGCTGCCGCACCTCGGTTCGATCGCCGACGACGTGTGCTTCGTCAAATCGATGGTCACCGACCAGATCAATCACGCCCCGGCGATGACGAAGTTTCTGACGGGCCATCAGTTGCCGGGGCGGCCGAGTTTCGGATGCTGGGCCAGCTATGGGCTGGGCAGCATGAACAAGAATCTGCCGGACTATGTCGTCCTGCTTTCGCGGATGAAGCGGGGCAGCGATCAACCGCTGTACGACCATTACTGGGGCAGCGGGTTTTTGCCGTCCAAACACCAGGGAGTGAAACTGCGCAGTGCCAAAGACCCGGTGCTGTATTTGAATGATCCTGATGGGTTTCCGCGAGAGCTTCGTCGCGACATGCTCGATTCACTGGCCTCGTTGAATCGGCATCACCACGCACAGACGCTGGACCCCGAAATTGAAACGCGGATCGATCAATACGAAATGGCGTTCCGGATGCAATCAAGCATCCCAGAATTGACCGATCTGAGCGACGAATCCGAGTCGACGTTCCAGATGTACGGCCCCGATTCGCGACGGCCGGGAAGCTATGCCGCAAACTGCATTCTGGCGCGACGTTTGGCCGAGCGCGGCGTGCGGTTCATTCAACTCTTTCATCCCGACTGGGACCATCATTCACGACTCCGTTCGTGGTGCGTTTCGCGGTGCATCGACACGGACCAGCCCAGCGCGGCGTTGGTCGCGGATTTGAAACGGCGAGGGATGCTCGATGACACGCTGGTGATCTGGGGTGGCGAATTCGGGCGTGGCGTCGCCGGGCAGGGCAAGTGGGACTCTCCGTTGGCCGGCCGTGACCATCACCCGCGTTGTTTCACGGTTTGGATGGCCGGTGCGGGCATCAAGCCGGGATTTAGCTATGGCGCGACCGACGACTTCAGTTACAACGTGGTGGAAAACCCCGTTCACGTCCGCGACCTACACGCCACCGCGCTTCATTTGCTCGGCATCGACCACGACCGTTTCACCCACCGCCACCAGGGGCTTGATTTCAAGTTGACCGGCGTGGAAGAGTCGCATGTCGTTGACGGGATACTCGCGTGACATGCGAGAAGGAGGGAGTCGCCTAAAGGCTAAACACCAACGTGCGCCGCGGGGGTTTTGACTATCGTTCGCGGCGGCGGGCGGCTCGGCCGGCGTGGTCTTTCATCGCCGCTCCGGCGGCCAGTGCCATCGCGCCGATCAGGACTTGGGACATCGGGTGCGAGGCGACGTTGCCGAGTTGTTTGCCGATCGTTGGTCCCCAACGCTGGGCGCTGCGGAGTCGATCCCAGGCGTCGTCGATGTCGCGTTCGTTCTTGGCGCGATGCAACAGGTCCAGGATGTCCAGCGAGGGTTCGAAGTGGGAGCGTGCGGCGTCGAATTTGGCCGCGCGGAACCGCTGCATCAACCGTCCGAGAGCTTCGATGCAGCGCTGCATGTCGCGGATGTCGTCGTGATGGCGTCTGGTATCGCCGTCCAAGTCATCGAGTTGCTGGTCGACCCCCTGGATCCGGGCGACAATTTGGTCGTCGGTCAGCGACGGGGTTCGGCGGGCGTTGGATGCCAGGTCCCGTGTATCGATCTCGGCAAGCTGTTGGCGAATCGCCGAAACGGCCTCGCGGTAATATTCGCCGCGGGTGTCTTCCAAATCTGTCAGCTCGCGTTCCAGCGTATCGGTTTCGTCGCGGGTCTTGTCCAGTTCGACGAGCTGGCTTTCACGTCGCTTTCCCAATTGTTCGGCTTTCGCCACCGCGGCGGCCAGCCCGAGACGCTTGACGACCAGATCACGCCGTTTTTCCAGTTCATCCATCACCGTGTCGAGCGCCGCGCGGTCGTCGGCGATGATCTTGCGCATCTGGTCGGGCGTTTCAGCCAGGAACCGATAGCTTTGGCTGGCCTTGTGGTAATCGATGTACTTGGCCAGCCAGCGGTCCATGCGGCGAGTGAAGCCGCGTTTGCCGTAGCGGTCGGTGCCGTAGTTCTGGTCGCGCAGGTAGGTGAACAGCGAGCTGTTTTCATAGCCCGGCAGTTTGCGGGCGGCGTCCTGTTCGATTTCGTTCAGATTGGCTTCGGCCCGTTCCAAGGCCGCTTCGGCCATGGCGGCGCGTTGGGATAGCGACACAAATGTTTCGTCGGCGGCCAGTTCGGATTCAACCTTTGCGGCGAGTTCGTCCTGTTTCAATTTCGCTTCGTCGAATTCGGAATTGATCTCTAGCAAGCGATCTTCTTGGAGCGTGCGTCGTTCGTTCGCGTCGGCCAGGGCGCTGGAGACGCGGCGGCGGTGGTCTTCTTTGCGCATCAAGACTTGTCGGACGCGATCACGGACTTCACCCCAAGAGGATTCGATCGCGTCGCGGGTCAGTTCGGGCAGGTAATACTCCGCCAGACTGACCAGGGCATCGCTGCGGTCGTCGCCCAACTGATCGCGTTGAGAATCGATCGACGAGATCTTCGAACGCATCTCGTCCAGCCGCTGTTGGACATCTTTGTAGCCGTCCATCAGCAAACGGTGCATTTCCGGACCGGAAATCGTCATCGTGGGTACCATCCTGGGTTAACCGAAGAAATACCAAAGTCCGCCGGCGATGCCCGCGACACCGGCCATCGACCAAATGATCCTGTTTCGCCAAACCCAACAGTGGGCGAGGAAATTTTTCATCCCCGGTTGGGGGTCCTGGTAGGTGTGCAGGGTTTCCATGTATTGGCCGATCGCGGCATCGATTTCCGCTTCGGTCACGTTGTCGCCGGACAGGCGGGCGGTCCGCATCAATTTTTCGCGCAGGGCGACGCGGATGTCGTCGCGGCGAAACATCTCTTCGGCCTGCTCGCGCTGGTCCCGCATTTCTCGGGCGACGTCCATCACCCGCAGCGTTTCCTGTAACGTCAGGGAATGCCCGGGCAATTCGACCGGTGACTGTTGTGCTTGTGCTTGGCTCATCGCGGTGGAGATGGGAAACAAGTGCCATTGGGGGCAGTGCCAACGGGGCAGGAGGGGCGTTGCCCGAGGATACAACATACCGTCTCGATTGCGTCGGGGGCATCGGTGCGCTAACTTGGTAGGCACGTCGACGCTCGTCGACCGCTTTTTCGTCCGCCAAATCCATCCGCCGAAGACACAAAACATGGCCCAGCAAGCTCAAGCGACTGCCTCCCAATCCCAGTCTCAGCCACGCGACACGAGCAAGATGCGGAAGTACCTGAACGACGCGGTCCAGGTGCTGAAGGATTTCGGGGTCGACAGCAAGAGCGGTGCCCCGCAAGAGTTGATCTCGCTGCTGGAGGGGGTCAAGCATCTCGATGAAGGGAAGGTGCTGGCGATCGCCGACGTGATTCAGCACATGGGGGCGTTCAACGCGTTGGTGCGTGAGAATGTCGAGAGCATCGAGGTCGGCAACCGCTACCTGGCGATCTCGCAGGAATTCGACTCGGTCCGCGATGACAGCAAACGCTTGATCGCCCAACTGGATGACGGTCGCATCAGCGGGACGGAAAAACTGTCCAACTGGTGGATGAAAATTCGCCGCGGAACCCCCAACGATCGCTTCGAAAAAATCGTCGAAATCTACGCCGACGTCGCCAAGGACACCAAGGAGGCACTCAAGAGCGAAGACCGGATCATGGAGGCATACATCGACTTTCGATTCGCGCTCAAGGAGGCTGAGGTGCTGGCGCGTGAACTGCTCGATGCCCACGCCCCCAGGTTGGAAGCGGCGCAAAAGGCATTGTCCGATGCCCAGGCGGCGCTCGACGCTTATACCGGCACCGACGAAAGTGGGAAGAGCCAATTGGAACTGGCACGCGATGAGTCACGTCAACACTATGAAGACGAGGACGAAACCTACCAGTTGCTCAAAGACATCGCCGAAAACCTGGAAATCGGGTACGACGTCGGGGAAACGTTGATCACCAAACTGAAGCAGACGCACGACGTGAAAGAACGCGTGTACCGTCGCGCGGTGACGTTCTTCACCACCAACGAGCACGTCTTCACCATTTTGGGGACGGTCTACCAAAGCCAGCACGGGTTGCATGAAGTCACCCAGGCGACCGAGGCAATGAAGGATGGCGTCAACAAAGGCTTGGAAGACGTCGCCAACCTGGGGCGGGAACTCGAACGAGCCGCTCTGAAAGCCGGCTACGGGAGCACGATCAACCCCGAGTCGGTCCAAAAACTGGTCGATGCGATCAGCGATTTCCAAATCGAGTCGCTGGAGATGATCGCCGAACTGCGAAAGGAGAGTGAAGAGAGCACGCGG
Source organism: Stieleria mannarensis (assembly GCF_014154935.1). Lineage (GTDB taxonomy): Bacteria > Planctomycetota > Planctomycetia > Pirellulales > Pirellulaceae > Stieleria > Stieleria mannarensis. The sequence goes on along the minus strand of NZ_JACEHH010000049.1, from coordinate 23,000 downwards.
GCGATTCGCAAGAGCGTCGAAGCGGGAAAGAAGAAGTACCAGGAAACACTGGCCCGCCACGCACGCGAACAGATCAACCGCTAAAGCGATGCCACTCGATCCGCTGAACCTGGCCCCCCTGACGGATGCACAAGCGCGCTTCCGGCGAGATTTCAACGATTTCGCCCGCCTGTGGCAAGCGACGAAAGAGGACTGGCGCGACGACCGCGCGGCGGAATTCGAGCGTGAGTACCTGGCGCCGCTGGGGCCCAGTCTGTCGCGACTTGCGTCCTGTTTGGCCGAGTTCACCGAGACGCTACGGAAATCGCAGGCCGCGATCGACGACACCGATCAGCGTTCCAGCGAGCTATACTAGAACGGTAAGGGGATCAGGAACCAACGGCCCGGGCATCCTCGTTGGTGTGCAGGCTTTAGCCCACTGTCGCTGCGATCGCAGCGACGGGAATCGCCTAAAGGCGAGACACCAGCGATTGCTGAATCCCTATTCCGATTAACTCCTCGATCTCGATCCGCACCATGAAAGACCATTCGGTCGCACCGGCCGGGCTGTTCGCGCCCGAGCGACAACGCCGTCTGATCGATGCGCTCGTCGCCCGGTTTGAAACGTGTCAAAAGCAGCGTCAGGAACTGATCAATCGGCACGCCGCCCAGCGGGACGAAGAGGAACAGCAACTGCTTTCCGATCGCAGCGGGGTGACGGCCGAATGTCGGCGCCAGCGACGGATCACATTGGGCCAGTGGGATGCCGCCGAAGAAAAGGTGTTCGCCGGGTATGAAGAAGACACGGTGCGGTTGCGAACCGAGCTAAACCGTCTGGCATCGCTTTATCGCAAAAAGTCGGCGGAGGGGAAGGTTGCGATCGAGCGGAAGGTCGAGGCGCGGCGGGAAGCCGTTTTGCATCAGTTCGAAGCCCGGCGGCACCAACCGGGCGAACAGAGCAAGAAGGAGATCGAACAGATCAATGCGTCGCTGGTGCCGCTAGGTGAAGACGTCGCCTGGGCACGCGACCTGACGATCCGTCGCTTGGATCGCCTGCCCAATGTGCCTCCGCCGGAATCCTCCGAAGAGGACATGAGTGAGCCGCCGCCGGAGTCGATCAAGCAGGCGATCGACACGGTGTACCTGCTTTCGCGCAAGTGCCGCGGCTTTGTCACCGAATTACAGACCAGTGCGGCGGCTAAGTTTGACGATTCGTTTTATCTGCCCGGCGGCGTCGCGGTCGCCGTCCTCTTGTGGTGCATCGGGGTCCAGGTCGCCCAACCGGATCAATACTGGGTGTTCATGATTTCCGGCGTCGTCGCCGCCGCGTTGATCGGGTTTGCCATCTACGCGGCGTTGCTGATCCCGCTGCGTCGACAAACCCGGCGGATGTACCCACTGATCATGCGAACGGCGACGGCGGCCGAAGAGGCGGCCGCGGCCGGGCGAAAGATTTCCAAGGACACCGCGCGCGACGCACTGGCGGAACTCGAAGACCGACGGGACCGACACCTGGAAGCCGCCAAACATTGGCGCGAAGAACAGCTGGAGCATTTGACGCAGCAATTGGCCGCCGAACAGCAGGCGGCCGAAGCCGAGTTGAAGGCGCGATTGACGCAGCTGGGCGACGATTTCCTGGCCGGTTATGGCAAGATCAATTCCGAAATGCATCACCGCGCCGAACAGGTCGCCGCGACCATCACCGAGCAGTTGGCCGATACCGATCAAACCTTGCATCGGCAACGCGAATCCAACGCGCGTCGACGACACGAAGAATTGCAACGGGTGACCGATCGGATGCGCGATGGCGTACGTGGGGGCCTGGAGCGGATCAAATCGACCGGAAAGGCATGCTCGCTGCGATTTCCGCCCTGGGACAAGGTCGCCGCCGATCCGCACACCGAATGCGACAAGCTGGATTTTGTGCCGCTGGGCCATTTGAAGGTGACCGAGTTTCTGGCCCGCACGTTGACTTCTGAAAACGTCAGCGAAGCCTCCGACGGGTCGGGAAACCATTCCGGACAGGTCAAGCCGATCTTTCGCAGCGGAGACCTGCCCGACGAAATGCCCGTCGCACTGCACCGGCGACTGCATAGCGGATTGATCATCCATGCGGCGGCCGACCAGATGCCGCAAGCGGTCGACGTGGTCCATCAGGTGTTGTGGCGGATGCTTTCGGGTACTTCCGGCGGCCGAACCAAGTTGACGTTGATCGACCCGATCGGTCGCGGCCAGAATTTTACCTCGTTCATGTCGCTGGCCGATCATGACCCCAGCTTGGTCAGCCATCGCGTCTGGACGACCGAGAACCAAATCGAAACGCGTTTGGGCGAGATCGCACAGCACGCCGAGGACGTCTTGCAGTCCAGTTTGCGCGACCAGTTTCAACGGGTCGAAGATTACAACCAGATCGCCGGTTCAATGGCCGAACCCTATCAGGCGGTCGCGGCGGTGGGATTCCCCGAAGGCCTGACGCGTGGCGGCTACAAACATCTCAAGGCGCTGATCGAAAGCGGCATTCGTTGCGGCGTGTTTGTGTTGATGGTTTGCAAGGACAACCACCCCTGGCCCAGCGATTTGCCGTTGCCCCATGACCATCGCGTGTTGGAATTGGCGGTGGACAAGGAGGGGCGTTGGAGCGTGCGGCACCAGGGGCTGGAGCGATTGGAGTTTTTGCCGGCGGAGAACGTCGCCGCCGATCTGCGCGGCGAGCTGGCCGAACAAATCGGCACCGCCGCCACCATGTCGGCCCGAGTCGAGATTCCGCTGGAGTCGATCTTGCCGGCCCAAGGCGGTCGGGGGCGGACCGACGATGGCATCGACATCACCATCGGCAGCCAGGGCGGGCAGCGGACGCTGGGGCTGGAGTTGGGCGAAGGCGTCCGCCAGCACGTCTTGATCGCCGGTAAAACGGGGTCGGGAAAAAGCACCCTGCTGCACTCGATCATCACCTCGGGTGCGCATCACTACACGCCGGATCAATTGCAGTTCTACCTGCTGGACTTCAAAAAGGGCGTGGAGTTCAAAACGTATGCCGATAGCGGTCTGCCACACGCCCGCGTGATCGGCATCGAAAGCGAACGCGAATTCGGCCGCAGCGTGTTACAGCGACTGGACCAGGAACTGCAACAGCGCGGTGAACTGTTCCGGGCGCAGTCGACACAGGAATTGTCGGACTATCGCACCGCGAGCGGCAAGCCGATGCCCCGAATCATTCTGGTGATCGATGAGTTCCAGGAGTTATTCATTCGCGACGACCGGGTCGCGGCGGATTGCTCGATGCTGTTGGATCGTTTGGTTCGGCAAGGTCGGTCGTTCGGAATCCACGTGATCTTGAGCAGCCAGTCGCTGGCCGGGGCGTATTCGTTGCCGCGTGCGACGCTGGGGCAGATGGCCGTCCGGATCGCGATGCAATGCAGCGAATCCGACGCGGCGTTGATCTTGTCCGATGACAACACCGCCGCACGGTTGATTTCACGTCCCGGCGAGGCGATTTACAACGATGCCGGCGGTTTGATCGAAGGCAACCAACCGTTCCAAGTCGCCTGGCTGAGCAGCGATCAACACCGTGATTTTTTGACCAAGATCGCCACGCGGGACAGGGCGTTCACCGAAACGTTGCCCCCACCGGTCATTTTCGAAGGCAATCGCCCCTGCAAATGGTCGGCCGCATTGGCCGCCGCCGCGATCAGCGACCGGGCCCGGGCGGGCGAAGAGTTGCACGGGCTGTTGGGCGAAGCGGTCGAGATCGGTCCGCCGGTGGCGATCGAATTGTCACGCAACGCCGGCCGCAACGTGGTCATGATTCCGCCGCCGGAAGCCCGGCCGGGATTGCTCTCGTCGGTGGTGTCCGGATTCGCAAAATCCAACCACGATCTGGAGGTGATTTACTTCAACGGCAATCGCCCCAACGAAACGCCGTCGCTGTATCCCTGGCTGCAACGCGGCGGGTTCAACGTGCGGCAGGTGAAGCCACGCGAGAGTGCGCCGGAGATGGGCAAGCTGGCCGAGTTGGTGAAGCAGCGCGGCGACGAGGCCGAGGGAGTGCATCCGATCGTGATCGTGATCGATCCGCTGGATCGTTTTCGCGATTTTCGCCATGAAGACGCCTTCAGTTTTTCGCTCGACGCCACACAAGGAAGCATGTCGGGCGGCCAAGCGCTGCGTGAGGTGCTCAAGGACGGACCGCCGGCGAACGTCTACTGTGTTCTGGTCTGCGGCGGGGCAGAGATCTTGACCCGCTGGTTGCCGCGGCAATCACAACACGATGTCGAACTGCGCGTGCTGGGGCAATTGAACGCGTCCGATTCGTCACTGCTAATCGATTCGCCGGTCGCCAGCGAACTGTCCGCCGCGACGATGCTGTTGTACGATGAACCGGCCGGTCGAATCAGCAAGTTTCGACAGCCCGACCAGGCCGATGCGATGGACGTCAAGGCTTGGTTGGAACCCTAGTCTTCCCAGTCAGCTTGGTTTTCGAGTAGTGGACGAGGCGACGAGTCCTTTCGGATTGCCAACTGCCGGAACTCCTCGCGTCGTCCACTACCGTTGACCCGATGACGAACGGGGGCCTCAAAAACGAAAAGCCCGAAGGGCAGGTCGCATTTTGGGAGATGCCCCCTTTGCCTCCGGCCCCCGCTTCACAGACCCCCAATTCCTCCGACGACCATGCCATCGATCTTTAGCAAAATCATCGACCGCGAAATCCCCGCCGACATCGTTTACGAAGACGACGTCTGTTTGGCGTTTCGCGATATCAACCCCAAGGCACCGGTGCACGTGTTGGTGATCCCCAAGAAAGAGATCGTGTCGTTGGCGGAATTGACCGACGAAGACGAATCGATCGTCGGGCACTGCGTCGTCGCGCTCTCTAAAGTCGCTGCCCAGGAAGGACTGCAAGAGGGTTACAACATGGTCGTCAATTGCGGCGAGGCGGGAGGCCAGGAGGTGCCGCATTTGCACTTCCACCTGCTGGGCGGAGCGAAGCAGACGTTGGTGTAAGCGAATGCGCTGGTGTCTAGGCTTTGTCCTTAAACTCGGCAAGGGGCGTATGTGGTAGCGGAATTCGCCAAGAATTTCGGCTTTTCCCGTGTGGATTGCTTCGAGTCGAAAGCCTTGGCGGCTTCCGCTACGGGATGAGGGACCAAGCTTGGGTACGATGGCCCTTCCGGGCCGTCGCCTCTCGCTGCGAAGCAGCGAGGGGGAGTCGCCTCAAGGCTAAACACCAACGTGCGCTATGATCGATCCACCATTGTTCCCTGGCCGTGCCACAGAGAATCCTTCGGCGTCAGTCCCGAGAGGGTTTGGGCGATAACGGCGGTGCGGCGAAGGGCGTCATCGAGCGGTTCGGCCCACGGGCCGTGGTTGGCGCGTTGCCAGGCAGGCCGGACCAGCGCCATGGTTTTCTCGTCGCCGCCTTCCAGCGGATCGGCCGGCAAGCGGTCGTAGTACGGCCGAAACATGGTGGTCGAGGCAAAGAAGGATCGCAGCCCGTAGCGGTCGGCCAGGGCGGCTTGGACCCGCAGACAGGCGTGTTCATGGAATTTTTGGGACGGATCAAAACTCTCCAGCCCCCAGTCCGGTCGCTGCACGCTTTCGGGGCCCTCGCACAGGGCATGGCAGACCTCGTGCAGGACCATCTGCGCCAGCGAATCGTCTCGGTCCAGCGTTTCCGGGGTCCCGATCGTCAGCACGTCGCGTCCGTTCCAGGAGGCGTTGACTTGATCGCTGCGTTCGACCCGCATGCCCATTCGGCCGGCGGCGTGGATCCAGACCAGGTCCAGCGGGTCGGAGTAGGTTTTGTCGATGGTTCGCAACGATAGGCACTCAAATGGCGGGAATTAACGGGTGCCCTTTGCCAGATTTGGGCGATTTGGACATAATGCGGACTTCTCACGAATCTACCGGGAATCACTCATGTCGTCTGCTGTCGAGCCCAAGTCGGAACTGGAAAATCAGACCGTTTATTTTCGTTGCATCGCGGGCTGCTCCGCCAAGCACTCGATCTTTGACGTGATCTACACCTGCCCCTCGTGCGGCAGCTTGCTGGAGGTGCATCACGAGCGCGAGCCGCTGCGGAAACGGAACCCCTACCAGTGGCAGCAGCTGTTCGATTCCCGCGCCAGCACGTCGACGTGGCCCTACGGCAGCGGCGTGTGGGGGATGCGGGAGTGGGTGATTCCGGCGCTGCGAGATGAAAACGTCGTCAGCATGTTCGAGGGCAATTCGAATTTGTTCTGGGCCGAACGCCTGGGCCGGCAATTGGGCGTGCCGGATTTGTGGATCAAGCTGTGCGGGAACAGCCACACCGGAAGCTTCAAGGACCTGGGCATGACGGTCTTGGTCAGCGTCGTCAAACAGATGATGGCCCAGGGCAGCCCCGTCAAAGCGGTCGCTTGTGCCAGCACCGGTGACACCAGCGCGGCCCTGGCCGCCTACGCCGCCTACGCGGGCATCCCCGCGGTCATTTTCCTGCCCGCGGGCAAGGTCAGCACGGCCCAGTTGATCCAGCCGGTCGCCAACGGCGCGCATGTTTTGGCGCTCGACACCGACTTTGACGGCTGCATGAAGATCGTCCAGGAAGTGACGCAGGACAATTCGATCTACCTGGCCAATTCGATGAACAGCTTGCGGATCGAGGGCCAAAAGACGGTGGGGATCGAAATCGTTCGGCAGTTCGATTGGGAAGTTCCCGATTGGATCGTCATCCCCGTCGGCAACCTGGGAAACATCAGCGCGCTCCACAAGGGATTCCGGCTGATGATGGACTTGGGGTTGATCACTCGGATGCCCCGGTTGGTCGCCGCCCAAGCCGCCAAGGCCAATCCGTTTTATGAATCCTACAAGCAGGGGTTCAAAGAAAAGGTTCGCGTGACGGCCCAGGACACGCTGGCCAACGCCATCCGGATCGGCGACCCGGTCAGCTACGCCAAAGCCGAACGGGCGATCAGGGAAACCGATGGGATCGTGGAACAGGCGACCGAAAACGAACTGGCCGCGGCGGCCGCCCACGCCGACCTGACCGGAATGTTCACTTGCCCCCACACCGGCGTCGCGCTGGCGGTGTTGACCAAGCTGATCAAGAAAGGCGTGATCAAGTCCGACGATAAAACCGTTGTGATCAGCACCGCCCACGGGCTGAAGTTCACCGACTTTAAAGTCGCTTATCACGAATCACGGCTGGATGAAGTGACCAGCGAATACGCCAACCCCGCCGTCCACCTGCCCGCCGACGCCGACACGGTGAAAGCCGAGATCGAAAAACGGCTCACCAAAACGTCCTGACACAACGCTCGCCCCTGTATACCGGCAAGCCGTCGTGGACCACGCGAGGGGTCCATGCAGCGCGCAATCCGAATGGCACGGGCATCATCGCTGGTGTCTAGCCTTGAGGCGATTCCCGGTCGCTGCTTTGCAGCGACAGTGGGGCGGCCAAAGCCTGAACAGTCGACGCCGCGTGACGGTATTGCCCCGATGCTAGTTCGGTGAAAGTGCCGGTTTGGGCGTGTAACCACGCAGTGCCGGCTGAGGGGAATACCCGCGCAGCGCAGGTTGGGGCGTGTAGCCGCGGAGCGCCGGACGGGGAACGTAACCGCGCAGGGCAGGCCGAGGAGCCCAACCGTAGAGTGCCGGACGGGGGGCGTAGCCGCGAAGCGCCGGGCGGGGCGTGTACCTACGCAATGCCGGCCTGGGAACATAACCCCGCAGGGCCGGTTGCGGGACGTAACCGTCCAGTGCCGGGCGAAACCGATTGCTCGTCGGTGATTGCGGGGCCAAACGCTGTTGACGCCGCATTTCCAGCGCGTCGGCCCTTCGTTGCTGCATCCGGGCTTGATACTCCGCGAATTTCTGTGGATCCGCCTGCCCCCATGCGCTCGAGCACAGCAAGCCGCTCGAGCAAAGGATCATCAGCGCGATGGCCAACCGGATCGATCTCATGGCTCAATTCCTCGTTCACAGACGATGAAAACCGCGGCCTGCACCGGCCGGCAGGGTGGTAATCCATTATACCCGCCCGGGCAAGGGAAGCGGTGGTGATTCCACCGATGGCAGGCTCGATTCCATCCGTGGGTCCGCTCTGCCATCCGTGGGCTGATTTGATTCCGGGTTAGAGGCAGTCCCCTGAAACCGTTTGTCGACGGTTCACTTGGGGCAACCCAACCTGGCCATGCGACAGCAGCGAGTCCTGACCCTTCATCGTCGTCGCCTGGCGTTGACCAGGATCCTCCGCAGCTGGCCGTGGAGGGTCGAGCAGGACGTGAATCGGAAGGAGAGTTGGTCAATAAAGACTTTGATTTCAGTTGACGCGTGAATGAGTGCACCGGTTCACGGCTTTGTTCGCTGGCCTAGCTGTGGAGACGCGTTCTTGAACGAGTGCTCATGCACTTGAATCCATGTTTGATCTTCATTCTTACCACGAGTCACGGAAATCGATGTGATTTCGCCAGCCTCGGCAACCACGAGAAAAGTGACGTGCGCGAGGTCAGAACGAAGATGGTGTGTGATCGTCACCCGGGCAGCACTGGTCTTGGTCTTTCCGGGGCCAATCCAAAATCCAACCGGCAACTTTGTCTGATGCGGAAATTCCCGTCCGAGAATCTTCCAGTTTGGCGGCTCGAAACCAGAGTGCTTGACGTAGTACGCGACGACCTTCTCGATTGTGTCGTCAGTCGAACGGACATCAATGGATTCGTTCGGCCAAGCAGCGTTCTCGCCTTCAGGCCCTGCCTTAGACAAAAGCTTAGATTGTGGATAGATCCAAGCTGAATCCTCAGCATGACCTGCATTGGTCGCAAGAGCAAAGCCAATCACAGAAAACAGGCCAACGGCGAAGAGTCGACGATTCATTAATAACGATCCAATTTGTCCAGCGAATGAAAGGCGTCACCGGTTACGCGCGAATGACTTTCAATTGCGAAATCGACTGACTCGCGTACTCCGTGCACGCGATTGCCCTGTCGTCTATTGCACCGTGCCACGAGCGAAGACGATCGACTCGCCGTCAAGCTTTACCGTTCCATGAGTCCGATCTGCATCAACATACACTGCCTTATGACCAGCCGCTAGGATTTCGCGAAGCCGCGCCTCTGACAAGGAAAAGGGTTCCAGTGGGTGAACGCCATCAACAGCTGTCGCGACGAGCACGACATGGGAGGGATAGTCAGCGAGTTTTCCGAGCGGATTCCCGTCGGCATCCCACATCGAACCAGCTCCATTGAAAGTGCTAATGAAGTACCCGTCCTCGGTATACCAATTCCAAAATCTCTCGCCGCTCACGAGCGATTTCTCGTTTGACGGCGAATTCCATGGTTGGGAGATGTCGAGTGAACTTGCAATTTCATGTTGCTCAATGTACGGCAAGATCGAGCCGACCCAAGAAAAGAGAGGACGACCGTTTGGATCCGTCACGTTTCGATCAGGAAGAAAACCATTCACGGTTTGATAGTTCAGCAGCGCCAGATGCAGCTGGCTCAATCGTCCTTGGGCACGCATCCTGGCCGCGGTCCGACGGGCATCTACGACGAAAACTGCCGCACCAATCAGCAACGGAGTGACGCATGTCGCAAGTAAGAGTTGCCATCGCATTGCAGGTCTTTCAATCGACGGAACGTGACGGATCACGCATCCGCCGCGAGCGATCCTTCACTTCAATAACCACGACGCCGCGACTCGTCGTGCAGTACGCCCAACATCGGCGTGATCTTGTGGGGTGAAAGTCCCCTGTACTTCGTTCAGGTTCTTTCGAGAGGTCAGTCTACCAAATGAATCACTAACGAAAGACAGTACCAGGCGAGGGCAACTGATCAAGGGTGACCGACCGTGGGAAGAGCCACCCCAAATGGTGCCGCCCCTGAATCAATCGCTCCCACATGGAATTGCCAGCAGTCTCACTTCACACGTTCTCGGCTGGTTAATGGGTGGCAACAAATCGGCGTGATGACAACGAAGACAGGGAAAGAGATTTAAACGCCGAGGCGCAGAGAGCGCAGAGGATGATGCACTCAATTCCGTATCTCTGCGTCCTCTGCGCCTCTGCGATTCAAAACCATGTGCAAGTGGTGCCATTCAACGCTGGCAATGATTTCGACGTGATGTGTTCAATCACGGCTGCCGAATCGCGAATGCTGTCACCCGCGATTCAAGCGGGCACCATGGATTTTCCAGCAGTCGCGTGTTGCCCGCAATTTGATGGGGGGGCACCAATTGCGTTCTACGAAGTCTTTTGTCGACGGTTCACTTGAGGCAACCCAACCTGAACATGCGACAACAAAGAGGCCTGACCCCTTATCTTCGTCCGACGGTCATCGGCGGTCAGGCCGACGAGGATCTGCAGCGGATGCAGATCGACAAAGGGATCGTCGCCGTGGTCGGCTTGCCCAGTTGCTCTGCGTCGATCCCTCAGCCGCTCCAGCCAACGAAGTGCATCACTCCGGCAAATAGGACTTCATGCGATTGTGATCTTCATACCCCGTGCTGTTAGCGATCTCGTTGGTCAACATCGGGTACCTCGATCGATAGTACTCGGCCAAGTCCTCGCAAAGTCGACGTGCGTTTTTGGCATAGGCCGAACGGGCGCCCGGCGCATTGCTTCGGCTGTGTGAACCGGCGACCAACCTGATCGCTTGTGGAGTGCTCTGCTCTTGGTAGTATCCCGTGTCTAATCCGTACTGAATGCCAGCAAGAACGCGATTTCCGTCGACATGGGCGTAATTGAAGAACGCGTACGGAAACACACTCGCAACCTGATCGATACATCTTGAGTAGATGAAATCGCCCATCGGCGGTCCAATCGCCCGGGCGACCGCGGCGGCGTAGGCGGCCCCCGATCCGCGTGTTCCGCCCCAGCGTTCCAAACGCCGGTTCATCATTTGACGATGCAGCATGTCGTCATGAGGGAAGCGTTCCAAAAACTCACGAGCCTCGTCATCGGTCGCTTCGTAGCTGAGGGACGCGTCGCGGGCCAAGCCGACGAAAACCCCGTAAGCGAATGCCGGGACGTCACCGGTCTGACGCAGTTTGTTCCACGCCTCCAACGCCCGTTTGTTTTCCGACTCGAACGTCCCCCAGCCTTCCTCCGAGACGGAATTGGCCCAGCCGTTGCCCCTCGCCAGCCACGCTTTTCGAACGCAGTATTGCATTCTCGTTGCCAGCGAAAGGGGCGACTGCTTTTTGTCCCATTCGGCGAACCCTGCCAACCGCTCTTCTGCCACTTTGCGGTCTTCTTCACTGTTTTGGTCATTGTCAATCATTTGTTCGGTGTCGATCCACTGCGCAGCAATCGACTCGACGAATGTCATATAAAGTTGTTCTTTGGTCCGATTGAATCGCCGCTCTGGTAGAGAGCGGATCACCGAATGCAACGCTTCTAAATCGTCAAAATGATTCTGCCAAGCCCAATACCGGGCCATCTTTCCCAAGTAGAACACGCCCTGGGGCGCGTTCATGATGCGCGCGTACAGGTCGATCGTCCGATCGTCGTGGTATGCAATCACGTCGCCGGTTGCGGCGACCACCAGTTTGCGATCGCCGAAACTCTCTGTCGGGGTCGGTCGGTCAAACCGTCGACCGCCGAGCACGGCGTGGTACATCACCCGCTCGCTTCCGCCGCCGGCCAGTGGACGATCAGCGAGACAGAGCTGGGAGCTTTCGTTCGGGAAATTGTGCAGGTCGATCACATCAACGATGTCCCAATAGATCGACGCCCGCCAACTCTTGCGGTCCGCTCCGGGCTTGTGCGGATAATGGGGACGCTTGTGGCAGGCATTCTTCTCGATCCACAGGTCATAGGCTCGCGAACATCGGATCATCATCGGTTCGCCGGGACTGCTATGGGTGACGTAGAAATCGTCGTCCACGACCCCCTCGTCGAGTTTGAAAACGCGGCCGGTTCGTTCATCGTGCCATGTCGCGATGCGAGCCGCTTCCGGCGAAATCGCGGGCATCGGAAGCTGCATGTTGACCTGGCCGATCTTTGTCGCTTTGCCCAGTTCCGGGTCGGTTACGTATAGATTGCCCGATTGATCGACGACGGCTGCATGCCCCGTTTCCGCCGCCACGCTCAGGTGTGCAATGTTCTCGTCGAATGAATGCGATGCAAGCACGGAGGCATTGATGCAATCGACCAGGTGAAGTTGGTTTCCCGATGCGACGATCATGCGGGAATCCGAACCGTTCGGTTGTCGCTCGAAAAAACCGACTTGAATCGAATGGTCGTCGCGACGGGGCAATGCAATTTGTTGAAACGTGCTTGCGTCCCCCGGTTCGTCCAGTTCCGTCGGCGGCGTGCCCGGCAACGCCCACCACGGCCGCCACGGCAATCGGGAAATCCACAGCCCGTTGTCGCCTGCGATGACCAGATGGCGTGCCGTCTTGTCCAGCCACACGGTCGGGTTGGAAACTTCGGGAGGGATGGCGATCGTCTCACGAAGCATCGGATGACCGTCAATCTCTTCAAGGGCGAGTCTGGCCGTGGTCAATGCTTCGCCCGTCAGCCCACTCGATGCGACGCTCCACGGTGGCGGCTCAGGACTGGATTTCGATTCTTCGATCCGCTTTTGACCGTCGGCGATGATCTGGTCGGCGATTCTGCCGATCGCTCCGGGCTCGATTTGGCGGAGGAAGGCACTGTCGGTCGGTTTCGTGGCTTGCCACTTTTTTTCGATCACCGGCCAGCGGATCTGATTCGCGGCCGAGTGTGAAGCGACAAGCGTTTCGTCGCTGGGGACAGAAAACGGATGCTCTGGCGGCACCGGATCACAACCGGATAACACGATCACCGAAACGACCGATAGGTAAACCATCGCTGGACGCTTCATTCGTCTTTCACCTCGTCTGAGTTGTCGATGTCGTCAGCGGCCGCGCCGGCCAAGTTGATTGATTGAAGCAACTGACCGATCACGGAACCGGTGCCCGCGCCGACCTGAGCATTGGAAGCACCCGTGGTTCCAGCCGCAGAGATAGAATCGGGGTCGGGGCGAAAGAATTCGGTCGACCAGTCGGGGCGTTCGAATTCGCTCGGTCCCTTGTCGCGATCGGGATCTTCATAAACCGGAAGCCCCCTTGCGTCGTAGCCAAGCAGGGCTGGCATTGACGGCTGGAACCACGTTTCATAGGCATCACGATCCATCACCAACCGTTCCTCGACGGTCAGTTTGGTGATCAGTTCGACCGTCGCATCGACCGGCGAAAGTCGAAACTTTAATAGCGAGTTGTTTCGGATCGCCGGCGCGATTTCCGACCAGTCAGCGCTCGCGCCGGTAAGGTCGATTTCGGTCAAATACTCCGCAGTGTCCGCGATCGCCGCAAATCCGCCCGGTTCAATTGTCGCGCCGGCAAGATCCAACTTCATCAGAGATTGAAGGGGGCCCATCGCGTCGATCACCTGCTTGTTGACGGTGATTCCGCTCAGGCTGAGCTCAAAAAGCGAGGGGCTGTTTTGCAGTTCGGAGAGGGAACTGACATCGATCGTGTTCCCGCGGAGCAGCAGTCGCTCCCAGCGTCCGCGAGCGATGATACGACGCGTCGTCGCGGCCGAAAGGCCACAATCTCGAAGATCCAACTCGGTGAGCGTCTCGGGGATCTGCCACGTTTGCAATAGATCGTTGTCCAATGCCGCCCCGGGAAGGGCAAGTTGCTTGAGCGATCGCAGGGCCGGAACCCCGTTGAACGATTGCGACGATGCGGATGGATACGCGATCGTTAGTTCAGTCAACCCTTCGGCTTTGAGCACCTCTGAAACCGCTTCGTCATTCATCCCCGCGCCGCCCCCGACAAACCACTTCAATCCGGCGACGCCACTGATTTTGACCTCCGGAAGCAAACTCAAAACCGCCAAACCGGAAAGCTTGGGAGCAGACTCCACATGCAGGTAGTTTCCGATCGGGCTGAGAACCAGGGGAGACCGAAGTTCTGGGACGTTGATCAAGCGCAAGGCGGTGATCTGTGATTTCTTGTGTTGGTCAAAAATGATCGTCTCAAGTTTCGGTTTGTCTTCCACGCGAATCGCGTTGACGTCCGAATTGATCAGCAGCGATTCAAGATTTGCCATCTGGGAACTGAGCGAGTTGACAAACGAGACCCCCACCTCAGCATTTCGCAGGTCAATGGTTGTCGCAGACAGCGAAGCAATCTCGTCGGCTGATTTTTTTGCCAGTGAGCTGTTTTGAAAGTCAAGTGTTGCAACCGCCGAGTTCTGTTTCAGAGGTGCAAAGTCAACGTTTTGAAGATCACACCCCCGCAATGACAGCAACGGTGGCCCGGTCAGCTTTCCGAATTGGTCGATCACCCGTTGAATACACTCGCGGCTGATCGACCGGTCATAGGTCGCATCCCCGGTCCCGGGCAGGATCCTGCTGCACCCGGCCAGATACGTCATCGCATCGCAGTTTTCCATGTCGATGGATTCGAAGTCCCGGACGTAAAACCGGAAGGAGTCGAGCGAAGGCAGATCCTTCAAAACACACCGGCGAACCCATGTGTAATACGGCATCTGGTCATTGTCAGCCATTCGCGTTTGCGTGTTGTGGTATTGCAACTGGATTTTCGCAAGCTTCGGCAGACGCTGCAGATCGAGATCGACGAACTGAAACGAATCAAAACCGAAGTGCTCCAACTGGGACATGTCGTGCAATGAAATCGCAAACGGGCTCGCGTTCAGCGGCTCGTCGAACGATTGAAACGTGAGGTGACGCAGCTTGGGCCACGATTCAAGACGGATTTCACCGCCGGTCCCCGTTCTCGGCCGAGAAAGGACGAGGACTTCCAACTTGTTCTTCAGATCACACTGCTGCCAGGCCTGGAAGGGAATCATCGTCTCCATCGCCATCAGCCGTGACAATCGCGGAAGTTTCGCCAAGTGCGGAAGCGCATCGGAGGCAATGTTGGTGTGCGAAATGTTCAACTGTCCGATCAGTGAACACTGCGACAACGCCAACACGGTTTCCCCGTCCAATTCGGCGCCGGCGATTCGAACATCCTGCAAATAACGCATCGAGGGCAATCGGCGCAGCGGTGTGGTGTCATACCGGCCGCCTCCGATCCGCAGGGATCTCAGGTACGGCAGCTTGCACGCCAGTTGCAGTTGTTCGTCGCTGGGGTCTTGGAGATTGACCGCGGTGGTCCTCTGCCAGATCGGTCGCATCGACGCCGGGATCCGGTCGGCAAAAACAGCGGGCATGTAGGCCTGACGCAACACCTGCCCATAGCTCGAGAGCTTGTCGGCGAGATCCTTGTCGGCCTCGGACTGACGGATTTGCCATCTCCAATAGCCCATCACCGCCCCGATCAGCGTGACGACAAACAACAAATCGGCGAGGGAAAGTCGATTCGATTTCCTTGCCGACGGCCGCAAGCAGAATAAGACGATGGCGACAAAGAGCGCAGCGATCGCCAGATTCCAACCCAGCGCGCGTCCGAACCATTGAACCTGGGCCTCGCCGTCGGGGAACGAATGTCGAATGTAGTAGCGGAACGGCCAACCGGCTTCCACGGGGTCGATCGTTTGCAAGGCGTCTTCGGACCGAAAGCCGAAGTCGAATGGCAACTCGGACCAGGCCGACCCACTGGAAAAAGCCACGGAATACTGCAGCGGCCAATTGGCCGCAATCAGCATCGAAATCAAGAGCGTTAAAACGATCCAGCGAGCAGAGAGCTGACGATTCAGCTTGCCGGTCTTGGTCGTCGCGATGGGCTGCGGATCGCCGCCCGCCTCGCCCTCCGACGCTTCCGCGTCGGTCGAATTCGGTTCTTGGGTCAATGCTTTTCCCCGGTGAAGGCACCAATGATCAGTATGCCGCTGCGTGGCTATCCGGCAGCCACCAGGAGTATACACACTTCGACGCGACGCGTCGGGAAAGTTTGTCGCCGCGGCGATTGGATTGAGTCCAACGCAGACAGTCCATTGGACAACGAGGCCGGTGTGCTTTGATGCAGCCCGCCGGGCACGACACGGTTGGATACGTCAGAACGGCGGAGTGCAAATCACCATCGTGAGCGAGGCCACATTAAAGGCGTAGGCCGGCCACAAGGGACGATACGGTACGGGGTTGGCCCATCGAACTAGACAGCTCGCGACGATGCAAATCAGAAGGGACCAAAACGCACTGCTGCCGCCAAATTGAATGATCTCGAACGTGATCCGTTTCTTGAGTGACCAGTGCGATCCCCATGGGCGAGGATAGAAAACGAATCCACACGACGTCACCGCGAAACAGCCTACCGCAGAAGCTCGTGCGATTGTTCGAATCCACCTCGCAACGCACGCCAGTCGCACCGCAGACAAACGGTCCTCGCTAGCTCTGGACGGCTCTGTGTGAGGCGGGCGGTGAGGAAAGTCCGAATTCACCGTACTGACCGAGTGCTGAAGGAACCACGATACACGCCAATCACACGAAATTCAAAGTCGCGTCTGCCACCGGCACGATGATAAGGGATAAACATCAGGTCGATCAATCAACGGCCAACCCGAACACCGACATCGCCACGGCAAGGCCGGTGCAGATGCCGACCAGAACGCCGACGGCGCGCGCCTTGTTCACACTCGCCATGTCGAAGAACTCAAGCACGTTGGGTTTGAAGAAATAGAACACCAACAAGCAATGGATCACGATCCGCACCCCGTGCTTGGTCATGTAGTACTCCGGTCCGCGAGCGCTGCCTTCGAGTTGATCCGCCATGGTAACAACGGTGAACAACGCCGAACCATTCCGAAAGATGCTGTAAACGTAATAGAATGACGCAAGCCACCACCCCCATTTCGTCCCCATCCACATGCCAACGCCGGATGCGATCGTGAGGATTGACAAGAACATCATGCCGATCACCAAAAGCGCAAACGGTATGCCGACCGAGCGTAGGAATTCTTCCATGGATCCCAGATTCGCAAACATGAGGAATTGGGCGCCAAAGAGGAAAAGGCCTCCGACAAGGTGAAGCACGGCAAGGATCGAAACCCCGATCGGGCGCGCGGTCGGTTCGCGCCGCGCGTCGGAGTTGGTCGTCGAAGGAATGGTCGCGGGTGATTGGTACGGATTGTCTGTCACGATGGGATCAGCTTGTTCAGCAAGAGGGTAAAAAGAGCCAGGCCGACAAAGGCACTGTCCAGTCTAGGTTTAGCAATGAATGGCAATCGAATTGGATGGACGTCATGCGCGGCACGATGTACTGTGCCGCCCTAACAGGGCTCTCGCGCTGGAGCGGCTTCTGACCCGCCGACTCACCGGCGTCGCGGTGTCAACCGCGTTTAATTTCGTGGGCGCACTTCAAACACCCGAGGTGTCCCGAAAGAGTATGCCACCATTCCGTTCTCCAAGATTGAGAACTGGCGTCTGAGTTCAGCCGTTCAGCCAGAGCGTGGGCAATCTGGTCAAGCCGATCAGCAGGCGATTCGCACATGTATTCGTTGGCTCGTCAAAAAACAGTCCCTTTACGACACAGCCACAGCCATCGTCGCTGCCGGTCCTCGGGTGGGCCGGTCACAGGACCGGATTAGAGTGAATTCTGGCGGAGAGTGCCAGTTTTCGGTCCCGTCAGGATCAGAGTGTGCGTGAGCATTGCTGGCTGCCGTCTGGATTCTGCGTCCAACAGGAGATCGCACAGTCGGGCAATTGGCTTTTGAGGGCTTTGACGCGATCGAGCGTGACGCTGTGGTCAATCTGTACTGAAACCGATGCAAGTGAAGACATGTCGGCCAGGTGCTCGAGGCCAGCGCCAGTGACCTTGGTAAATGCGATGTTTAGATGTTCAAGTTCGCGCAGATTAGAAATCAGTCGCAGACCTTCATCCGATATCTGTGTGCCCCAAAGATCGAGAGACTTAAGCCTTCGAAACTGGGCGATCGTTGCAAGGGAAAGATCACCCACACCCGTGTCATGAAGATCCAGGTACTCCATATCTGTCAAATTTCCAAGGTGACCAAATCCCACATCCGTGATATTGCCGTCCAACCGAAGCTCACGCAACCGTCGCAAACCGACGAGACTTTCTAGTGATGCGTCGGAAATGTTTGATTGCAATAGATGCAATCGTTCAAGTCCTTCCAGCCGACCGAGTTCGCTGACGCCTGCACTCGAAATCGCCATGCATCTGTAGATGTCAAGCCGTTTTAGGCGATGCAATCCGCCTAGGCTCCGGAGGCCATCGTCAGTGATAGGCGATTCGATAACTTGAATTGAATCCAGGGCGTCGAACTCGGACAGCGTTCCAAGATGTTTGTCAGTCACGCTGCTTCCGGCAAGCGTCAGATGCTGAAGCGTTCTCATTGCCTGGAGCCCTGCCAAACCCTGCGGAGAAACGGAGGTGTGCGTCAACGTGAGGCTACGTAATCTTCGGATTCGCAGGATGCTCTCAACGCCCCCATCGGTAACGCCAACACCACTGATCATTAACTCGCCAAGATCGGGAAGCTCCCCCAGACGTTCGATGTCACCGTCAACCGTTTGAGGATCGTGAAATACGACGTAAGAAGCCTTTGCGTACAGATCGTCCCCGAACAACGCGCGGATGGCGCGAGGACCGTGAGGTTGCGCATCCCGAAGGTAGCCGGTGAATCCGCTCGAAGAAGTCTTTTGAAAGTCGAAGAAGACTTGACCACCGGAGGCCTCAATCGATTTAACAACGGAGCGTTGTAAGCGACTGCGAATCAAGTCTTTGCCAATCCAGGCGAAGAATACGGCGACGACCAATACGACGAGCAGGAGGGCGCGCAGCTGGAATCGACGAGGCAGAACGCGGGGCAGTACATTTCGAGTGAAGTGCAACACGACGCAGTAAAATCCAAGAGAGATCTAGGCGGCCGCGCGAGGGTGACCGGGCTGTTTGAACAGAGGACTTGAACTTCGGCTCCCCAGACCACTTGAAGCAAACTGAACCGATCCCGAATCGTGGTCGTGAGTTAACATAACCGAAATCAGCAGACTGCCCGTCGCAAGTGATCGTTCCGGAAGTGTTTCCTAGATCAGCTTGAATTGTGAATCGGTGTGTCACGCTACTTCAACACAATAGATGGACTTTGTACGGCGAAAGAATCCATGGAAGTCCGAGGTTTGATGGGCGGGAGTCATTTGCTCGCAAACTGGCGACTCGGACCCGTGATTCTGGCAGCTTGCGACTGCCAGTCACATTCGCTCCACCCCCCAAAGCCAAGGACTCAGTAACCATGAAATTTTTCGCCCTTGATCTCGGCAAATTCAACTCGGTTTTCACGAAGATCTTGGGACGCAACTCCGTAAGCCGGTCTACGCCGGATTGCGTCACTTGGGCAGCCGAGGGCGCAATCCCGACAAAGGCCCATGGATGGCAGCGCGTGCCCACGGATCCCCGACTGCATTTCATCCGTGGAGACGCGCTGCCATCCGTGGGCCCGTTTGATTCCGTGTCCCCAGAAGTCATGTGCAGAAGGTCACCTCACATGGGAGTGCGGTCGTGCGAACCGTCGAGGGCGACAAGTTCGTCGAGGGTTTCACGCAGCACAATCTCTCCAGCGGGTTCCAGAAAGTGCGGCACTACGGATGGATGAGCAGCAATTCGGCCATCGGGTTAGACGGTCTGCAACTTCTGGTGTGGATGCATCTGGGCTGGACGTCCTGGTTGACCAGCGGGATGCTCCAGCCGCAGACGATCAAGCGGAAACCTCCGAAGTGCGATCGATGCGGCGGCGAGGTGGAAGTCGAAGGCGTGACCGACAGCGACGGCCGTTGGCTCTGGCGTCGCCAGATTGCCGTGCGAGGTCCACCTGTGGCTCGTTCAAAAACACCGGGAGAGAGAGGGACGATCGCATGACCGTCAAAAGCCCAGCGAACCGAACGTCGCCAAATGTCGCTCGACGGCACGTGGCTACCGGTCCGCGCCGTGGCAGCGACAACACCTCCGAGTGCCGCTTCAAGAGTCATCTGATCGCGGACTTCTCACCGCTGCGGTCCGTCACGAAAGACATGCCATCGCTTTCTCGGTGTTTCATCAGGCACGGGAGCCGAATCACTGCTTGTGAATTGCCGTGCCAATCAGAGCAAAACCCAATCGGGTTTTTCGCCGACTCCGAGCTTCTTGAACAGAGAATTTGAGCATCGGCTCTTCCGTCGGAGTGGACGCTGCCCTTCGGCTGCAAACAGGGATTAGAGAGAGACACCGCTCGTCATTCACGCGACGTCAAATTCTTATTGGTTATGCCGCTTTGTCCGCGGGAGTGAACACCACATGGCCAGCATTGTACTTGGCTCCCGTGGAGTGAAACGAAGATCGGTTTAGATTTGAGATATCCAAATAACCTGCCAGTCGATCGGACACCGATTCGGCCGTGTCACTTCCGGAGAAATACACCTGAATCCCGTGGAAACGAACCGTATGGACGATCTTGAATCGCTCATGATCTTCGTTTTCACCGTCGATCTCTACAGCAAAAAGATCCCCGATTCGTTCACCAATTTCCACGGAGCACGACGAAATCAAGACGTGATCCCATACATACGTCATACCGTAACGATCCCTCGTTTCGGGTCGTATGGACTTGTCCCACTTAACCACGGTCCCCGACAGCGCTGTCCAGTTCGATACCGAAATTGCGAGGTCATCAATTTCCACCGTTGGTGCAACTACCTCCTCATCCACTTCAGTGCATTCAGCCTCAATATCGATGCACCAACGAAGCGACTTGTCATTTCCACGGTTACATGTATCGCACCAACGAGGATCGTTCAGGTGAGCGAATAGCCGGGCTGACTTGAGCGAAAAAGAATGATCGTCGAAAAAGAATTGCGGTGAGTTCATCGATTGTCCGGCATAACGAAATGCGATCTATCCGGGCACGGGACGTGCCGGGATAGATCGTGCGTTGAAGTTTGTCGGCGCGACTTGGCCGGGTTCGGGTCGACCGCTATTAGAATAGCTGCAGTTGCCGCGTGCCAGTGTTGGCGTTTGATTCGGGTGCGGTTTCGGGGGCCGTCCGCTCCCCTGCACTTTCAATGCCACTTTTCAGATACCACGCGTACCATTCCGAAAAGCCCTCACCCATTGCCTCGTCCCAAAAGCGAATGTCGTCTTTTTCTTGACTCTCTCGGTACCAACGTGGGCTATCTTTCGAGTCCCGCCGGAAGATCTCGCTCCACGGTCGCTTCTCGGACTCGTGCGTCAGGCGAAGCGATTCGCTGCCACAGTGCTCACAGCACAACGTCGATTCGGGCTCGGCCTCGGACGAGTCGACTTCATCAGAGAGCATGTCGAGAATCCCCGCCTGCGATCGGTCGGCATTGGTGAGTGACGCTCGGCACTTCGCGAGATATTCTTCAGCTTTCGTATTCGACCAGCCTCCAAACTGACGTGTTTTGGTCAACTCTTTTGGCAGAATGTGCAGGCACCATCGTCGGACGAACTCCGGTGTCGAGAGAGTGAACGGAACTTGAATCGATTCACCACCCGTGGTGCGGCCTTCGCGGGCCCAAAACGTGACCTCGTCGTCGTCTGCAGCGATAATGCGGTAGTCACTGATCGGTCCGCCGGTCAGATAACGCGTCAAGTAACGAACCACGTGTTCGCCGCGGCTGCTCTCGGTCGAAGGTGGCTCGATGTAGCTGACCCATTCCTTTGCTTCAAGCTGATCGACCATCTCCTCCCGGGCTTCGTCACCTTGCAGAACCATCGTGACCGGCCAGGGCATGGGCTGGGTGTGGCGATAGTAAAACCGTAGAGCACAAACGGCTTGGTTGAACGAACCGTAGGCAAGCTTTCGTTCTTGGATCAGATGGAGCTGGAAGGGGTTTGCGAAGTTGGAAGGGTGAAGTTTGAAGTGTGAAGCCCCTCAACCAAATCCCTTCTCACTTCAAACTTCCTACTTCACACTTCCGAAACTGTCTTCGGCAAGTCGTTTGGTGATTTTGCAATTTCGTTTTTTGTGTGACATCACGAGTGCATTTCCTTGTAGTGAAACAGAGTTCAAAGAAGTTCAAACCGCAACATGCGGGGAACACAACAAGGGTGTGTCAACGAGCAAAAAGCGCAAGTCAAAAGACGAAACAAAGCACAGGGAAAGGGGCGGCAAGAATGCCCAGCGCGTACAACTGGCTAACCACAAAAGCGCCTACAAACGTGCCGAAAGACAGACACGTTGCCACCGTCACACACTCAACGCAACGTCAAAAGAAATCACCCGCCACAATGAAGTCGCTGCCGATTAAGTTCAACGGCAGGGTTCAGCGGGGCCGCGCGAACCACTCACCACTTCAACAACGTCAACTCGCGGCCTCCGTTGCACTCCATTGTTCTGTTGCATTTCAATACCCCGGTTCGACATCAAAATACAACGTCAGCATGCTGCATTCAATACGCACATTGCTAGGCACATCGACCAAGATGTATTGGATTCCATACTTGGTGTCCTTTGTTTCGATGACCATTGCGGAATCCCAAGCAGACGTTGGCACTTGAATATACTTCGTCGCGGCACAATAAATGACAGTGTTGAGCCACGGCTCTTTGGATTCGCACGGCCCGCCGGAATGGCGCAATCGAAGTTCCAGTTCGCAATGCGATACGCAATAGTTCCACAATCGTATTGCTTTGCCATGGTGTTCTGTGATGAATCTCGCGATTTCGTCCAGTTCCCGCGTTGATTTTTTTCCGGACGTTGGACCAGGGATGGCGAGGCCGGTTGCTTGCGCTCGTCTCTCGTCGGGTTGTTCTGCGCCACAGAGGCCGCAATAAGGTCGGTACTGCGCGTCGGTGTGAACGTCACCGCATTTCACGCATCGGTAGCCGATCACGGATGTCCACGGAATTCCGTATGGCATGAAAAGTCCTTTGTTTTCGGCGGCATGGATGCCGTCGCACAAATTCAAGTGGAGCCAGGCCGGATGCCGTCTCTAGCATCAGAACGCTACGCGTCACCGGGTACGCGCAATAGATTTTCAACTTCAAAACCGCTCGACTCGCGTACTCCGGTGCACGCGATTGTTCAAGTAAGCCGCTGCGCGGCGGGAGATTTGGGGGGTATGGGACCTTGATGGAAGGAGCGGTTCACGGTGAACCGTTTCACA
>NZ_JACEHH010000048.1 GCF_014154935.1 Stieleria mannarensis | reverse complement strand
CCAACTCCCAACTCCCAACTCCCAACTCCCAACTCCCAACTCCCAACTCCCAACTCCCAACTCATGCCCCCGACCGCCCTCCAATCACTTCGCGAATTGCTGCCGCCCGGTCGGCTCAGCGAAGACGCTGCGTCGCGGGCGGCGTTCGAGTCTGACGGGCTGACCGCGTTCCGTTGTCGGCCGCTAGGTGTGGTCATTCCGCAGAACGAAACGGAAGTCATCCAAACGGTGCGCTGGTGCCACGAGTACGCAATCCCCTTTGTCGCCCGCGGCAGTGGCACCAGTTTGTCCGGCGGATCGATGCCGGTCGCCGAAGGCATCGTGATCTCGCTGAATCGGTTGCGGAAAATCATCAAGGTCGACCCGGACAACCGCATCGCCGTCGTCCAGCCCGGCGTGATCAACCTGCAGGTCTCCGCCGCGGCGGCACCGCACGGCTTGTACTACGCACCGGACCCGTCCAGCCAAAAGATCTGCACGATCGGTGGGAACATCGCCTTCAATTCCGGCGGCGCCCATTGCCTGAAGTACGGCATGACCAGCAACCACGTGATCGGGTTACGTGCGGTCACCGCCAGCGGCGAAATCGTGTCCTTTGGCGGTCCAAGCGTCGAATCGGTCGGTCCGGACTACACCGGACTGTTCTGCGGCAGCGAAGGTTTGTTCGGGGTGGCGCTGGACATCACCTTACGATTGCTTCCCAAGCCGGAATGTTTTCACACCGTCCTGGTCGGGTACCGGACGTTGCGAGCGGCCGGCGACGCCGTCTCGGCGGTCATCGATTCGGGGCTGTTGCCCGGAGCGATGGAAATCATGGAAGCGCTCGCGATCGAAGCGGCCGAGGCGGCGACGGCGTGCGGGTATCCCAAGGGGGCCGCGGCGGTGCTGATCGTCGAACTCGAGGGCCCGCGTGAAAAAATCGACGCCGAGCGGAAGCAGCTCGAATCGGTCATCGCGGCGACCGAGGCTTTTGAAACCGTGGTCGCGGCCGACGCCCAGCAACGTGACGGAATTTGGGCCGGCCGCAAAAGTGCCTTTTCCGCCGTCGGAAAACTCAGCCCCGATTTTCTGGTCCAAGACGGTGTCGTTCCGCGGAAACGCTTGGGCGAAGCACTCGATGCGATCGAGGCGTTCTCCAAGGACTCCGGGCTGCGTGTGGCCAATGTCTTTCACGCCGGCGACGGCAACCTGCATCCGTTGATCCTATTTGATGATTCGGTCGACGGGGAACTGGAGCGTGCCGAAGCGTTGGCCGGAAAGATCCTGAACCTGTGCGTCCAGATGGGCGGCTCGATCACCGGTGAACATGGCGTCGGGATGGAGAAGCGAGACTTTCTCCCCAAAATGTACGACCCGCCGACGATGGAATTGATGCATCGCCTGCGAGCCGCCTTTGACCCGAAGACGATCGCCAATCCGGGCAAGATGTTTCCCGGCGCCGAAGCCCCCGCATTGGCCGCTCACGGCTTGCATCCGCTGGAAAAGGCCGGGGTGATCAGCCGTGAGTGAATTGCAACCTGCCAGTGCCGGCGGCCAGGAAAGTGGCCTGGTCGAAGTCGATTCGGTCGACGCGTTGCAGGAGTTGATTCGCAGCGGCAATTCGATCGTGGTCGTCGGCAATCGCACCAAACCCGCCCTCTCGGACGTCTCGGAAACGACGCAGCGGATCAGCACCCGGTCGCTGACCGGGATCGTCGAATATGAACCGTCGGAGTTTACGTTCACGGCGCTGGCGGGAACGACGCTGCATGAAATCAACGCAGCTCTGGCGGAAAAAAATCAATACCTGCCGTTCGATCCGATGCTGGTCGAATCCGACGCGACGATTGCCGGGACGCTGGCCGCCGGACTGAGCGGACCGGGGCGTCACCGCTACGGCGGCGTCCGGGACTTTGTGCTCGGTGCCCAGTTCATCGCCGGCGACGGGAATCTGATTCACTCCGGCGGAAAAGTCGTCAAAAACGCGGCCGGCTTTGACATTCCCAAACTGTTGGTCGGCAGTTGTGGCCGCTTGGGAGCGATCACCGCATTGACTTTCAAAGTTTTCCCACGCCCGAGTGAATTTCACAGCTACCAATTGCAATGTGACGACCACCAGGATGCCGCGGCCGTGATCGCCGGCGCCGCGCGTGGGCGATGGGAACTCGATGCGATCGACTATCACTGCCCATCTCGATCGATCTGGATCCGCACGGGCGGTCCGGACGATGTGTGTGACGCGATCATCGCGGACATGGCGCAATCGATCGGCAACCGCAACCTGGCCCCGATGACGAACGAACAATCCGCCCAGTCATGGGCGCCGCTGATGAACCTCTGCTTCGGCGGACCGGATCGACCGGCGATCGTAAAAATCCCGATCGACTTGCAACAGATGCAGCATTTGGCAACCTGGTGTGACGACCGCTCCGATCGCGTTTGTCTGCACACCAGCGTCGCCGGCAGCATCGGATGGCTGGCTGCCGCTGACGGCATGCTGGACGAAGTCGATGCGTTCCTCGCGGAATCGTCGCTGTCCGGCTTGGTGATTCGTGACGACCAAGGGCCATCCGGCCGCTGGACGATCGGCGCCAAACGCGCTGCCGCGATCGATCAAAGAATCAAACACGCGATGGATCCCCCCGGTCGCTTCCCCAGCCTGGGAGGATAAAAATGCGCCACGACATCAACACCTCCCAACACGGGCCGATGGGCGAGACGATGGCGGATGCGGTCAGCACCTGTGTCCATTGCGGATTCTGCTTGTCGGCCTGTCCGACCTATCAAGAGTTGGGGCGAGAGACGGATTCGCCGCGCGGCCGAATCATTTTGATGAAGGAGGTCTTGGAGGGCTCGCTGCCGATCGAGACTGCGGCGCCGCACATCGACGCCTGTCTGGGTTGCTTGGCCTGTGTCCCCGCCTGCCCCTCGGAAGTCCCCTATGGCGATTTGATCAGCCCGTTCAGAGCGATCCAAGAACCACTGCGGAAACGAACACTGGCCGAACGATTCAAACGCACGCTGGCCCAATGGACGCTGCCGTACCCGGCGCGGTTCCGCATGGCGGCACTTTCGGGTCGCTTGGTGAAACCGTTTGCCAAGCTGATGCCGGGCCCGATCCGCGTGATGCTGGAATTGTTGCCCCCGGCGCTGCCCAGATCGATGCCTCTGCGCGAGGTCTATCCGGCGATCGGCAAGCAGCGTGGGCGCGTCGCGCTGCTGGCCGGTTGTGCCCAGACCGTTTTAGATCCGGACATCAACGTCGCGACGATCGAAGTGCTGAACCGAAATGGCGTCGAAGTCGTCGTGCCGAAGTCGCAGGGCTGTTGCGGTGCGTTGTCCTGGCACGTCGGAAACCTGGCCCAGGCGCAGAAGTTCGCGAAACAGAATTTGGACGCGTTTCCCAACGATGTCGATGCGATCGTGACCAACGCCGCCGGCTGCGGCAGCGGACTGCACGAGTACGCATTGATTCTCAAAGGCACCGCGGATGAGTCGCGTGCCGTGGAGTTTACCAAGCGGGTTTGTGACGTCTCGGTCTACTTGAGCCGCCTGGATGGGCTCACGCCGTTTCCCGAATCGCAATCAACGTTGACGGTCGCTTATCACGACGCCTGTCACTTGGCCAATGCACAAGGCGTTCGGGCTCAGCCAAGGCTGTTACTCCAGCAGGTACCGGGGCTGACGTTACTGGAGATCGCCGACGGACATTTGTGTTGTGGTTCGGCCGGGACCTACAACATCGACCAGCCCGAGATCGCCGATTCGTTGGGACGTCAAAAGGCCGACAACATCGTGGCGACCGAAGCGGACGTCGTCGCGATGGGCAACATCGGCTGCCTGACCCAGATCGCCAACCATCTCAAGCGTCGGGATTCATCGATCCGCCCCCGGCACACGATGCAGATCCTGCGTGACGCCTACCAGGCAACATGATCCGCCCGCTGCGTCACTGAATTCGCCAGCGGCCCCCCATCATTCTGCCCCGAATCATTCTGCCATTCTTCCCCCGGTCCTCACCGAGGAAACGAGACACCGGCAACGGGTGGAGTGGTGCGGAGATGATTTAAGGTAGGAAACTTGGCCCAATCGAAACGAGGGTGTATTTCACAATTTTCTTACCCCCGAAATTTTCCTACCAGATTTCCCCGCTGGCTAACCCCACCGCTACGCCCAATCCTCTGCCGACTCGAAATCCTCATCGTCCAGCGCCGACTCGTCATCGGCGGCCTCGTCATCCAGCGTCTCGTCATCCAGCGTCTCGACCGGTTCGCTGAAATGAAATCCGGCGTCTCCGGCCGGTCGGTCAGCGGCGTCGCTGGCGGGATCAGACGACGGCTCCAGTCCTTTCAGGACTTCGGAGAGTTTGGCGTCCAGGTCGTCCAGTTTGTCCAGCACTTCGTCTTGCCGCCGTTCCAATTCTCCCAGCAGACCGCCGGGCTGCGATTCAGTGGGTTCGTCGTCGAAGTGATGTGGAGGAACGGCCATCGGCAGGAGCTTTCGTCGTTGTCGTCGCAAAAGGTGTCGGATCTTGGAACGAAAGTGCCATCGGACAAATCGGGGTGCGAAAGTGCGTGCGACTCCAAACAAACCAGTCAGCTCAACTAGGTAAAGATTGCCGGTTGTCGAAAATCTGCTCAATCCACGTCCCGGCGAGCCGATCGGGCAGAAAACCGCAAAAACCCGAGGAAATCTGGTCAAACCGAAAAGGATGGCCGTTGCGGGAGTGGTATGCCGATCGTTACACTCCCGCGTCTCTCAATTGACCCCTCAAGTGAATTTTGCGGCCCGGCACCACCCGCTGGTGGGCGGCGGCAGGCATCGCGAGGGTGAATTGGGTGTGGTAGCGATTCCAGGTCGAAATCAGAGGTTCCAACGATGCAGATGGAGAAACAATGGTTAAGTTGATGGTCCGTGACAGCGAAACAATCCAAGAGGCAGTCCGAAGGTTCCGCAAATTGGTCGAACGCAGCGGAATTAAAAAAGAAATGCGTCGCCGCGAGCATTACCAAAAACCCAGCGAAATTCGTCGCCGCCAGAAGATCCAGGCCGAGCGACGCAACAAGCGAGCCCGCATGTTGGGTCGCTAGGAATCGACACCGCAGGAAAACTTGTCCATGGGGCGGAATTCTGTCACCGCCAAATGCTTCCGCGTCGATAGTGTCCACGAGCGAATCGAAATCGATGTGGCCCGGTTGTCCGGCCAGCCGCGTCAGCGAGCCCCTCCGCCGCGCCGCTGACGCATCCCAACCAATCCTGCAGGGATGTACACATCAAACGCTCGGGCGTTTAGCTCAGTTGGTTCAGAGCACCTCGTTTACACCGAGGGGGTCGGGGGTTCGAGTCCCTCAACGCCCATTGACCGCCAGTCCGACCCGGTCGCACTTCGCCTTCACCCCGCTTTTTCCCGAGCTTCTCATCGGGTTGACTAGGTGTGACTGAATGGGAATCTTCCTGAATTGGTCCACAAATTGGTCCACACTCGGAATCGGCCTCTGCCGGTGCCGGTTTCTCGGCGGGCTGATCTCTATCGGAGGGGGGTGCCATGGCTGCTGCCCTGCGTCGGTTTTCCGATCTCGCGAACACGTAGAAATCCCAAATCGTCTTGGGGCTGTTTCCGACCCACGCCGCAACGTCTGCCACGTCATGGCCTGCGGCCAGCAGATCCAGAATCGCACTCTTGCGTGTCGATGCCGGAACTCGCTACAGCGAATGACCCAAATGGAGACGGCAAGCGACGTAGATTGCAATCGATCTCGGTCTGAACACCGAACACAAGGCCTGCCCCCCCGCGAAGCAAGGCCGATGATTTTATCGTCCTTCACGCGGGTTTTCATGGATTCGACGCTTGAGTCCCGACCAGTCGTAACGTGGGTGGCAAACCGGACGGGTGCTCCTTGCTCATGAATGCGTGCACCAATCCACCGCCGTCCCAGGATCGCTCTTGCGTCTCGCGGACGACGATCAACGTAATGACTCCATTGGTGTCGGATTCAATGAAATCGCGGAGCCGGGTTCCCGAGACGCTGACGCTCCCGGTTTGAACTCCCTGGCGAACTTCAAATGTTCCCACTGGCACCGTCATCTCAGGCGCTACCGCGGCAGCTCCAGGTTCATTCGCGGGAGCATTTTGCCAGTTGATCGTCTTTTCGCTCCAGTCATCACGTGTCTCGTCAATGAGCCCATAAACTTGAAATGTTGAATCAAGCTGGCCCGATACGTAACCAAGACCGCTCGGGACCAGGTGGAGACGGAGTTCAGCCTGATCCAATTGGAATCCCTTCAACGCTTCAATGTCGAATGCCAGGTAGACCTTTCGATCCCATTGACCACGATGCTCAACGCAGTGTTTTACGAGCAACATCTCTTGTTCTCGATAGCCGCTGGAAAGTCTCCTCCAAATGAAGGCGTCGCGACCGCTCCCCTGGGCGGTGGAGATCAATCGCGATTCCATGTTTTTCAGCGCATCTCTGGGATCGTCTGATCGTGCACCGAACGGCTCGGCATCAGGGTCGGGACGTGCAATCTCCTCATTTCTGACGTGCGCGATTTCATGCTCGACAAGTCTTTGAGCTTCTTTAGACCGCAGGTTCGTGACGTTGACTTCACCGGTTACCACATGAACTTTGGTGTGTCCGTCGTCTTCGACACGTACAGCGAATTCCGTGCCGAGGTCCAGGACTTCCGTCGTGGGCGTCGTCACCGTGAAACCAATTTCGGCGCCCGGAACGTGCGCGAGAAGCTGTCCTGAGTGAACTTCACAATTCGTTAGCGACTGGAGCGTGATGGAAGCGGGAGCCTCCAGCGACAACCGCACGCCATTGTCGAGATCGATCTTGGCAAACCCTTCCAGCAGGTCGAGTCGACCTGGCGCCAGACGCGATCCCACGACCGTTGGAAGTGTGCCCGCCCCCCATTTGCAGCCGCGTGCGCTGCTGATCGATGCGAACGCTTCGCCCTCGGATTTCTCCGGCGATTGAATACCGCTCCAAAGCAGTATCGCCAAGATCGATAGTGCTGTCGCATACGCGACGTGGATCTTCCACCGTCGCGTTGGTGGTAACGTCACCGTCGCCTGTTCGCTACGAGCGTTTCTCTCGTCGAGCAGAGCGTCAAGCATCATTTGCCTCGCGTCATCGGGATTCCCACCGCGGGCAACACCAAAGTCTTCCAGACTTTCTTCCAAGCGCCCAACCATCGCCATGTAGTCTGTATAAAGGCGGCGCAGCTCCTGATCTCGCAACAGTTCTTGCAAACGATCCCATTCCGCATCGGAGATTGTTTGCTCTCGCACCGATTCACACAGTTCCAGAAGCTCGTTTCGGTTTGTCTTATCCATTGCTGCTGCCTGTTCACCAACTTCTACATCAACGAACGTTCTTAAATGAAACGGAATCCTCTGCCGACAACTGGCGTTGAGTGCATTCAAAGAGCGTGCGGTGGATGCGGCGCATCGCTTTGTACATTCCCTCCAGTGGACGCCCGACGGCTTCCGCCACCGCTTTGATCGTAGCCCCCTGTTCGTATCGGCGTTGCAAAAGATCGCGATCGACCACGGACAGTTTTTCAACACATCCCTGCAAGGCCCGCAGTCGAGTATCCGAAACGGCATCGCGCTGTGTGACCTCATCCGCCAATTCGTTGCACATCGACTCGTCGAATACCAATCGTCCTCGTCCATGCCGACGAACCAAACTCAAAACCTCCAGCCGAGCGATGCGAAACGCCCAGGCCGTGAAATCTGTTCCCGGCTCGAACGATTCAAATTTCTGCCACAGCA
This sequence comes from Stieleria mannarensis, assembly GCF_014154935.1. Classification (GTDB taxonomy): domain Bacteria; phylum Planctomycetota; class Planctomycetia; order Pirellulales; family Pirellulaceae; genus Stieleria; species Stieleria mannarensis. Next base: position 60,408 of record NZ_JACEHH010000048.1, on the reverse strand, counting down.
CGACCGAGGTGTTTTGCATCACGTCCTGAGCCTGATCCCGATCCGGGAGCAAAGTCAAAATAAACGTTTGAATTCTCCGCTGGTTGGCGGAGAACAAGCGGACGAATTCTGCTTGCTGCGCTGCATTGTCCATTTTTGAGTTCACTGTGCTGTTGTCACAATTCTTGGCCCACGCCTCGTAGATGGAAACGTGATCCGCAGCGGCTTCTGGAGGGTGATTCTGATGAGACGGATGAGATTTTTCGACGAGAAATTCAAATCCCCAGTTTCGATGCCGCCTTTCGCTATGATCCTGTGGAGGCGCCGTGGAGAAAATTTGTAGAGTTTATCCGCCTTTCGCACTCCAGAGTCGTTATTGTCGCGCCGTTTCCCTTGAGACGAAGAGAGGTAGGAACCAAGGTATCGCTGCCATTGGATCGCTGCCATTGATTCGTCGGTTTGACCACTCCGATGCATGCCCTAGCGACAGGAGTTGTTTTTCCCAAGGATAGTCCAAGCGAGAAAGCGGACGCCTCCCACCAAAGTCGATTGGGACGCAATCAATGCTCAATCCGAGGCAGAAAATGCCAGTTCCAGCTTAACCGTGGAGTGATCGATCCGATCGCGTCTCCCATCTGTCCATTCACATCATTCCTTGCTCGCGCTGCTGAAAAACGATGCTCCGTATTGCAACTTGCCTGCTGATCCTTCTCGGCGCTGTTCATTCCAACGCCCCGAATCAGGCTGTCGCTGACAGCCGCCCAAACATCGTCTTCGTTTTGACTGACGATCATCGGTGGGATAGTTACGGCAGCTCAAGTCACCAACGCATCCGCACCCCGAATCTCGATCGCATCGCTGAGAACGGCACTCGATTTGACAACGCGTTCGTGACGCTGGCGATCTGTTCGCCCAGTCGAGCGGCTTGCCTGACAGGGCGTTACGGCAGCGCAAATGGAGTCACTGCGTTCGGAAAGGTCTCGCTGAATCAGGGTGAAACGACGTTTGCGCATGCGCTGCGCGGAGCGGGCTATGCAATCGGAGTCACGGGCAAATGGCATCTCAAGACGACGCCCCAGCAATGCGGCTTTGACTTTGCATCAACCTGCTGGTCCAACGGGCCCTGGTACAACCGCAAATTCACGATCGACGGCGTCACCGAGAGCATGCCGGGTTTTGTTGACGACGTGGCAGCCGATGAATCGATACGCTTCATTCGGGAGTCGACCTCAGCGGGAAAGCCGTTCGTATTGTGGATGTGCACCCAGGTGCCCCACATGGACCACAACCACACGTGGCCCGCGGAACAGGAGTACCTCGATCGTCACCGTGTCGATGCGATGCCCTTGCCGGAGACATGGGATGACGATCTTGACGGCAAGCCTGACTATTTGCAGTCGGCACGCAACCGTACCCAGGCGTTGAAATACGGTTACGACGATCCAGAAAAAATCCGCAGCCACATCCGTGACTACCGTGCCAGCGTCGAACAAATGGATGCGGCGGTCGGTCGCGTGCTCGATGAACTCCAACGCGGTGCGCGGAGCGAGAACACGTGGATCATCTTCATGGGCGACAACGGATGGCTGCTGGGCGAACACGGATTGACCAGCAAGGTCTTGGCGTACGAAGAATCGATGCGAGTCCCGATGGCCATTGCAGGTCCATCGACCGTGCCGCAAGTATCCGATCGAATTGTATTGAACATCGATCTGACGGCGACCATCTACGAGCTGGCTGGCTTGGACGTTCCAGCCGAAGTTCACGGACGCAGTCTGCTGCCGATCGTCACCGGGAAGCAATTGGACGATTGGCGAACGAGTTTTCTGTACGAAGCACCGACACCGCAGCTTGGCAGCCAACCGTTGTGGGCCGTGCGCGAGCAGCGTTGGAAGTACATCGAAACACGGGTCGATGACGAGTCGACGTTTGAAGAGCTCTACGATCTGTCGTCTGATGCGATCGAGAGGAACAACGTCGCTGGAAACGCCGAGAACTCCGCAGTGTTAAAGCGTCTCAAGCATGAGCTCGCTAAAGAAAAGCGACGCATCCGCAAGGAGGCTCGCCGGTCGACCGAACAATCCTTCACCACCGCCTCGGATTCCTCGAAGAAACCGCCCCAAAAACAAGACGATGTTTCTGACACCCCGCCCCAGACGCCTCGAACGGATCTTCACATCAGCGGTGTGTACCCGCACCTGACCACCTATGGCGTCTACAGCCAGAACGGCGGCCACTACAAAGAAGGCCACAACGAATGTGGAATCGGAGCCATCGTTCCGTGGGCCGGAAAACTGTGGATGGTCAACTACGCCCCACACAAGCCGCGAGGAAGCGAGCACAAACTGTACTCGATCGATCTTGATCTCACCCAGCCAATGAACGTCCATCCCGAAAGCGTTGGTGGTACTCCGGCAGGGCGGATGATCCACGAAGAATCAAAGCAACTGTTGATCGGTCACCACCTAGTCGATCGCAACGGAAATGTACGGACGATTCAGCCGGCGGATATGCCGATCCGTGTCACGGCGATCGCGCGTCACCTGAGCGATCCGAAAAACATGGTCTATTACATCGACATGGAAGGTTCGATTTGGGAAGCCAACGTACACACGCTGCAGGTGAAGCGGCTGTTCAAGAAGCCTGTTCCCGGTTGGCATGGCAAGGGCGGCTACACATCGCAAGGTCGACTGGTGATTTCCAACAACGGCGAACTACACGTCGGCGACTACAACGATGTCCTGGTCGGCGGCGAAGCAAAGACGCCGGAAGAACGGGGCGTGTTGGCTGAATTTGATGGCACGAACTGGCGGATCGTCGAACGCCGTCAATTCACCGAAGTCACCGGCCCCAAGGGAATCACCGGCGGCAGCGACGGCAACGATCCGATCTGGACGATGGGCTGGGACCGCCGCAGCGTTCGTTTGAAGGTCCTGGATCACGGGACATGGCACACCTACTTGCTACCCAAGGCTGCCTACTGCAACGACGCCCAGCACGGTTGGTACACCGAATGGCCTCGCATTCGCGAAATCACCGACGGCCGCTGGATGATGGACATGCACGGGATGTTCTTTGATTTCCCCAAAACATTCTCCAGTGCAAACTCGGCGGGCATCCGACCGATCGGCAGCCATTTGCGGTATGTGCCGGACTTCTGTGACTGGAACGGCAAGCTGGTTCTGGCGACCGATGAGACCAGCATCCAAGGCAATCCGCTGGCCGGACAACCGCAAAGTAATCTCTGGTTTGGCACCTACGACGATCTTAAACAGTGGGGGCCGGCCAGCGGATATGGCGGACCATGGATCGAAGACGAAGTGAAAGCCGACACGCCGTCGGATCCGTTCTTGATCGCCGGTTTCGATCAGCGCATTTTGCACCTTGCGGTCGGCCCAATCACAGCCGTCAGCGAATCGATCCTGCGAACCACCGATCGACTGCCGATCACCGACCTGCCCGAATCGCTCGCTCACATGCCACGCGTCACCGTTCCTCGCGGCAACTGGCGCGAGCCCGCGGACGGTTTTGAGTTTGTTCTCACCAAGCCTGCGACCGTTTACCTGGCCGTTGACGGTCGCGGCCAAGCGAGCTTGCCGTCCGATTGGAAGCCGACTGAACTGTCGTTGACGTGGGCCAAACAGGTGCGTGACCGAATTTATGTCCGGGACTTCCCGGCTGGAAAGGTTTCCGTTCCAGGCAATGCAGACGAACATTCCAAAGGGGCGTTCGGTGCTCCGCATCTCGCCTTTGTGGACATCCAGGACGACGCCGCCGATTCGCTGTCATCGGTGGGCAGAGCATCGGTCGAGATTCCGATCAAACAGGATGCCGAGGCTTCAGCAACCGAGGATCCCGTTCGAGTCAAGCTGCAGGTCGACCGCCAAGGCGACAACTCTTGGACCGATTTGGAAACGATCGAGTTGGCGGGGGGCGAGTCGATTGCGAAAGTGCTCCCGAGCGACTTGGATGCGGAGTGGTTGCGACTGCTCACCGATCGTGACTGTGTGGCAACCGCCATCCTGCACCAAACCACCAGCCGGTTCGTCGATGGCGAAACGCCAGCGAACAAGACGCTCTTCGCCGGGCTTGCCGACGTCGACGAAGACGCTTTGGCCGGCATCGTCTACCCGGCCAAACGCAATCGAAATCTGCGAGTCATCACCGGGGACGGCCGAAATTTCGATTTCACCAAGGCCGACTTTACTTTCCAGTCGGACAAGCCGGATGCAAAACTTGCCAAGCTGCTGCATGTCGAACCAGAGTTCTCGGTCGACGAAGCATCCGTCATTTTGAATCACAACGGAAAGCGGCGGCGACTGCCCAAAGGCGACGCGGCCTACGATCAGCCGTTCGCGTCGGGCTGGCCGCGGGCATCGCGAGAAGTCCAATCCGAACGTCATCTTGCCAACATCCACGGCACGTTCTACGAAGTACCGCTGATCACCAATGGTGCGCCGCCGGCGTGGAATCTGATGCGTCCCGTGTCGAGCCATTCAAAACAGATCACGGACTTTTGCTCTTGGAACGGGCTGCTTGCTCTTTGCGGGGTCCGCGCGGACGCCACCACCGACGGTCATGTCTTTCGGGACGACAAGCAGCGTGTCGGTCTGTGGTTCGGTGCCATCGATGATCTCTGGAAACTCGGCAAACCAGTCGGCCGGGGCGGTCCGTGGCTGCAGACGCTCGTCAAACCCGGCGTCCCATCGGATGCCTATCTGATGAAGGGTTACGATCAAAAGACCGTTTCCATGGCCCACGGCAACGCGAAGCCGATCCGCATCACGCTTCAAATCGATCTGGATGGAAACGACCGCTGGGTGGACTACCAAAGCTTCAGCGTTCCCGCCGGCGAAACGTTGCGGCATCAATTCCCGACGGCGTTTTCAGCCTGCTGGATACGAGCCGTTTGCGATAGCGAGACCTCTGCAACGGTCCAATTCGATTACCGATAACGCTCCATTGCTGAATTGGAGCAAGCAAAAGTCCTGGTTCGCATCAGTTCCGGTCTGCTGGATCGTTTCCCTTGTTCCCGCCGCCGACGATTCGCTGTCTCATGCTTTTTCGGTCGATGCATTGCCATCCGCAGAATCGCAGCCAGCTGAGACAGATCCACATGGTTGCGCAAATCAACAACGCGCCGTACAGTGACGTCGCACTGATCCACAATAGCTGGACTGTTAAGACATCCAATCCGAACTCCATCACGGCGAAGAAACTGTTCAGGACAAAGGCCGCGGCGAAGGCGAAGATAAGGCTGGTGACCGTCGCGGTGCGACTGCGAGATCCCTTGCGAAGGAAAGCAATTTGGGTGCAGATGATCGCGATCGCCGCCATGAATCCGATGCCGCCGAACAGGTAAATTCCCTCCAGATACTCGAGGAAGCCGCTCGACATCAAAACAGCGCAGCCGACCGCGGCGATCCCCGTCAACTCAATCATTGAACGGATTCCCGTTTGCGGCAATGTGGTTGCATCGGATCGAGCGTGCGACAACGTCCACCGACTCCACAGTTGCGTCGTCAATGCGACCGTGGCGACCGCCATCAAACAGGTGAACATCACCGCGGAAAACGAAGGGACGAAATCATGGGGCAACCCGTTTTCGACCAGGCTGAGAGCAACGCCAAATCCAACGCATCCGGGCAATACGGCTGCAGTCGCCATCGCAAACCGCAAGATGATCGATCCATACCAAAACATCGGCGTGAGGACAGCGAATGTAAAACCAACCAACGGCGGAAGTAAGATGGACTGCACGATCACCATCATCCAGGGATAAATGGGTCGGTTGATGTCTAGCACGTTCAACAGATGGATTTCCACCGGGACCGCGATCCCCAGCATGAGTGTGATCGCTGCGAGACCGACGATCCCCGCAATCAAACTTTGATGGTCGGGTTCAATCGGTTGGTACTCAAAACACGAACGACGTTGACGCTCGATCGATTCGACAGTCTGATTCTCAGCGTTCTCAGGATTCTCAGCGTTCATCGGACGTCCATATGTGACCGGCTCAGAATGTTTGGCCGGGGGTGGTGGTACGGATGCTCCACAACGTGCCTCCTGCCGTCACGAACAGCGTTTTTCCGTCCGCGCCGCCGAACGAACAATTCGTCGTTTCGTCACGGGGGATCGCGATGAATTCCAGCAAGTCGCCTGCCGGGGAAAACACATAGATCCCAGCCGTGGGCGGATCCGCGGTTTCATAGGGCAGGTTCGGACGATTCAACCCGGCGGCGACATACAGCCTTCCCGCGGTGTCGAGTTTCAAGCCATCCGGACCCCGCGTCGTTCCCCAGTCATAAATCAGCCTCTGCGTCGCGGCGTCAATGCTGCCGTCGGGGTTCAGATTAAATCGCCACAACTTGCGCGCCCCACCGCGAGTGTTGTTATTGTTGTCCGCGACATACAAGAATCGATTGTCCGCCGTGATTGCAATGCCATTGGGGCGGTCAACTTCGTGCGTGATGATGCGGGCAATCGTGCCATCAGGGTCCACGCGATAAACCCCTTCCACCTGACGGCCAGACCCATCACGCATCTCGATGGAGGAGCGATCGCCGTAGCGGGGGTCGGTAAAATAGATGCGTCCCTTTGCATCAATGGCCAGATCGTTCGGGGTGTTGAATTTCATCTTCCGGTAATGGTCTGCCAGCACCTGCAGCGTACCATCCTGACGCTGTCGCACCAGACGTCGCCGAGCCGACTGGCAGATAACCAAATCTCCCTGTTTGTCGAATCGCAATCCATTGGATCCCGCGTCGCGCAACCACACACTTTGCTCCCCCGCTGGCGTGCGTCGATTGATGTTGCCTTCGCCGCTGGTCAGCAACCCCAGCTTGGGATGCCACGCCGGACCTTCACCGGCTCCTGTTTCCTGCAACAGTTTCGGCTTTGATGTGAATACCGATTTTCGTGCAGTGGCGTCTTGCAGCCGAATGGTTGCGGTCACCGGAAGATGATCGGAAAGCATTTCCGTGCAGGGATCACGCAGGATCGCGACCGATTCCACCTGATCGCGCAATGACGGGGAGACAAAGATGTAATCCAGGCGGCGATCGGTCCCGTGATCCTGGTCGCTCACCAGCTTGCTGGGAAAGGTCCCGACAAAGGGAAGCCGAGGAGATCGGCGCGAGGCAATCAGATCCGTGTAACCCTGTTCCAGAATTGCCTGGATTCCACCGTAATCGATTCTTCCATCATTCAGATTGCGGGCCGCGGGGTTTTTCTGATCGAGACGCTTGAAGAAGGAAACCAGCAGTGGATCGGAGTCATACTGCGACTTGTCGGCTGGGGAAAAGCCATTGAAATCGCCGGCAAGGACGACCTTCGGATTCTCTTCGGCAAGCGATTCCACATCTTGCTTCAACAGTGCCGCTTCATCGATTCGCCACCGGAAATTGGAGGGATGGAAATGGATCACGTAAAACCAGATGCCCTGAATTCGACATCGCAGCAGGCCATGGTGGAATCCTTGGCGAATTCGTTTTACATCATGGATCGGATATCGGGATGTGATCCCGGTGGAGAATCCGCCTTCCTTCAGCAGTACGGAATGCCGGTGCCCCCATGATTCGGCATCTGCCAGCAGTTTTTCCTCGGTGTAGGTGTTCAGTTCCTGCAGTGAAACGACATCCGGCGTCTGGGCCTTCATCCAGCGTTTCCAGTCGGCATACCGGGGTTCAGGCTTCTTCGTGAACCCATACCACACATTGTGCGTGATGATCCGCAGCTTTTCCGGACTCGATTCGTCAGTCGACCAAGCGGAGACGGGGACGCAGACAAGCAGGGTCATTAGGATCGAACGCAGCATTGGATCTCTTGCGCGGGACAGAAAGGAACGCCGGTAAGCTCGAGTAGTCTTGATCCGACCGGCCTGTCAAGGAACAAACGTGTGTGAATCAGCGGTCCGCGCCGCCGCCAAAGGATCATCGTTTGGATCCTTTCTGGCGTGTGCGGTGTCCGTATAGGTTCGGTGGTCGCGACACCGCTGTCAATTCCGCAGGTTCCCTGGCTGCAGCGATTGTCTTGATCGCCGGTGTCATGGATGGCGATACAACTCGGATCGGAATCAGCGAGCGGGGAGGCCGAAACGTCGCTCGAAGTGTGCTCGTCGAAGTCATCGACTACACGCTTGTTCTCTCCGCACCCTCCATCCCGCTGAGGCGTTTTCACATGATTCGTGCTCAATCGCTGCTCTTCCTACTCGTGCTGTACTCGGACCATGGCTTTTTTCTCGGTGAGAAGTAACGCTGGGCGAAGCAATCACTAGGGGAGCAAGCCACTCGCGTTCCTTTCATTATCAGTGTCCCGGGGATTGATCAATTCAAGCCATGCACACGCACCGTTCAATTGTTGTCGATCTATCCGACGCTGATCGAATTGTGTGGCTTGCCGCCCAGAGAGGATCTGGAAGGAGTCAGCTTGAAGCCGTTGCTGACGAACCCGGCCGCAGAATGGCCGAACGTGGCGAAGGAGGGACCAACGGAACGGCACGGTATCCGATCTGCCCGCGGGAAATCTTACCGTCGACCGACATCGGCTGAATCAAGTCGCTACACTTTGGCGTCGTGAGATGAAGCAGCGTTCACTTGCCGCAACGTCAGGTTGCCACTCCCCCGCCCCCCAACTCTTGTTGGCTCATTCCCAGCCCCGATTCATTTATGTCCGCATTTACCGCAGAAGTCATCGGTACGATGATGCTGATTTTGTTTGGCAACGGCGTCGTTGCGAACGTTGTTCTCGAGCGTACCAAGGGCAACAGCGCCGGTTGGCTGACCATCAGCGCCGGATGGGGAATCGCGGTGTTTATCGGGGCGTTTTGTGCCAACGAATTCAGCGGTGCACACATCAATCCGGCGGTGTCGATCGCGATGTTCGCCGCGGGGCGGCTTTCGATGGTTTCGATGATCTCCTACATCATCGCTCAGATGATCGGCGCGATGATCGGTGCGGTGCTGGTTTATCTGTTCTATCGCCAGCATTTCGCTGCGACGCGTGATCCGGATGCCATGCTCGCTTGCTTTGCCACCGCGCCGGCGATCCGCAACAACCTGCAAGCGTTTTTTTGCGAAGTGGTCGGAACGTTCGCCTTGGTACTGCCGATTTTCTTGATGGTCACGCCCAGTTTGATCCAGGGCGAGGTACCGGTTGACACCGATCCGCGACTCGGACTCGGCTCACTCGGCTACTTGCCGGTCGCGTTGCTTGTGTTTGGCATCGGCATGTCGTTGGGGGGAACGACCGGTTATGCGATCAATCCCGCGCGCGATCTCGGTCCACGAATTGTCCATGCGTTGCTGCCCATCACGCACAAACGCGATAGCGACTGGAGGTACGCGTGGGTACCGGTGGCCGGCCCCATCGTTGGCGGATCCTTGGCGGCAATCGTCTATCACGTTTTAAACTGATCGAGCAGGGTTACGGGGCAAAATCCAACGGGCCAGTCAAACCAAACGGGGCAGGCTCAGTACCAAGCACCAGCTCACACGTTTGTTTCGCTGGCCGACCAAACTCCCACACGATGCACTGGCACGCCCACCAATTGGCGGGGGGAGAGTTCTGTGGTGTCGTCAGCAGGCAGCAAATCGTTTAAATACCCCCGTCCCTTTTGGGGCTTAGAAGGCGAGGACGCCGACGATCATTGATGCCAAGTTCGTTGCGAGAGCCAGCCCCATCGACCGTTTCACGGCGATTCCGCCGACCGACCGATACCCGATCGACTCGACAGCGATGACAGCCAGTTCGACCGGAAGGAGCGGAAGAGAAAGCCCAAAGTGGGAGAGCGTCGCGAGAGGGTGTGTCACCGAGTTGATGCAAACACACGACATGAGGATCGGTGACTCGCGGAGTTTCGGCACGATTCGGCGGGCCACTGCGACAATTGCCAGCTCAATTCCGATCGTCAGCGCCAGTGTGACAAGGTACAACGCCATCGTCTCGATCAAGCTCTTCAGTGGTTGACGTCTGGTGGTCTACGTTGCCGTCGGATCGGCCGTCGCGACTTTCCTTGCGCGTCGCGTTTGGCGCCAAACCAAATAACAGCCAATCACCCCACCGGCCGAGATGAGCAGCATGGGAAGGACGATCTTGGAGACCGACGCCGGCTCGCCATTTGAATCGAGTTCGGCGTGATCGACCAGTTCGACTTGAATCGCGTCGTCCGCAACCGCGACCAACTTGCACGTCGAACGCAGCGAGTCGATCGGGCTGAGGATCGGAACCGAAGTCGTCGATGAAACCGGAACGTCGCATGAAGGAAAGGGCAGTGGTTGCCCCGGGTTCACCTCGGCGGGCGGCACAAAGTCCCTGGGCACCACGTACAGTCGCGTTCCGTACTTGGAGGAAAACCGAAACGGACGCCGCGGTTGGATCTCTTCATGTCCTCCGAACCCACGCACCGGCATCGCGATCAGTCGGTGTGAATGAAGCAGCGGTGAGTCGACAAACACCAGCGTGTGCGAGACCGCTTTGTGGCCCGGCGGAATCAAATCCGCCCGCAAGGGTGCGGTCCCCGTCATCAACAAGACGAGCCCAACGAGCCAAAGCCTACTGGATGTCAATCGCATGATCAGCCTTCCTTTCAGCCCCCATTGAATTCCTAGGGGAACCAACGATTCCCATTGTAAGACGATCGAGGGCGAGCGGAGGATTTGAAAAATTTGGAAAAACTCACGCCACAACGACGGGAGCACTGCAAACGATGATCAAGTCGTTTAACGACCCCCGTCCCTTTTGGCCTTCCCCGTGTGAGCGGGCGACGGGCGCAACGTTAGTATCGCCACCCAAAACCTGCGTTGGAAAAGAAATGCGGGGCTTGATCATTCAGGCCCCAGCCCACTCGACAGCCGATTTCAAGATCGGGTGTGACGAGATAATGCGCGCCTGGCGAAAAGAAGTGCTGGTCCGACTCCTCCTCTCGACCGTCCGAGAAGATCCCAAAGTACTCCGCGTGAGCCTTCCACCGTTCTCCAATGGGGAACTTCACCACCGTCGACGGTGCCCAAACATTGAAGTGGTCCTCCTCCAGAGTACTCGTGCTGTAGCGGATCGCAGAATCCCAAACGACGCTACGGTTCAGTGCCCAGCCGAAGATCGGCGTGACAGATAACTCAGTATCTGAGGTTTCTCCACTGGTCGGGGTGTATCCTTGGATCAGAATCGAGCTCTCGGGGATCAACCCACTCTGCTCACAGAGCAGGGCTTTGGCTCCGTAGAGAAGACGTGACTCGCGTTCAATTTCTTCCTCTTCGGCCAGATCGATCGGCACGTTCCCCGAGATGGGACTGCCCGCGCCGCCGACTTCATAGTTCCAACCGAGTCGAATTTCAAACCAGTCGTCCACGCCCCGACGAATCAATAGTTCGGGATAGCTGTGCGTTTCCGGGACGTCCCGATTGTCGATGAATGAATACGCCGCCTCAACCATCCAACGCCCGTCGCCGGCCGTTGTGGTTGCCGGAGTGAAAGAGTCTCGGTCGGTCTCAATTTCGGCCTCCGCACCTCGCCCTCCACCGGGCACGGGCCGGTTCCTCAGGAATCCCTGGGCCCAACACTCACCGCAACACAGGACACCCATTAAGAAGAGCAGACGCAAGAGTCGTTGTGCATGCATCGGGATTCCCCAGATCTGTTTCACATCGCCAGACGTTGACCTTTATCGACGTCTGGGGCCACCGTTCGCAGTCTGTGGAACGGGCAACTCACAGCCGATGAATTTAGACGGGGCGACTCAGTCGAATTTGCCGGATCAACCGCTAACAATCCCCCATCCTTGCGGATTTCCCTATGAACGATACTGCGCGAGCAGCCATCAAGCGCGCTGCACATGAAGAAGAACGTGCCACCGATATTCAGCTAACCCACGTCCACATGCGAGTGATCGCGGGGTTTCGAGGGCTGGCCGAACCCCGTGCCCTTCTTGGACTACTTACCTTTAAATCGGTCCATCACGCCGGCCTCCCGCAGGACACGGAAGACGCCTGAGGGACTTACGGAAACGACATCAACATCGAGCATCATGAACGCCAACCGACGATAGCCTTCCAGCGGGTTGGCCTATTGGAATCTGAGAATCGCTTGCTTTTCCCAGTCTTCCATCCAGATTTGCCGCATCGTTTCTTCCAGTCAAAGTACTTGCTTTGCGAAATACCGATCCATTTCACGATCTGCTTGGCGGGCGTCTCGCCACAGACGACGATCACATCGGGGCGAACCACGGTGTCGCGAGCTACGATCCAGTCGATCTCGAACAACACATTTGCGTCACAGCCCGCCTCTCGGATCTTGACGTCCAAGTCGACAACCAGATTCCTGGCGATTCGCTGATGGCATCCCAATGGGCTGGGTGTCATCGAGACGGCGATCCCCTGCCAAAGTTCCCAGTCACCTTCCCAGCTCTGGTGATCCTTGACAGTGTAATGAGGACGATACCGGTCAGCGGGTGACATCGAGGATTGTCGATAGCGGGACATGCAGTTCAAACAGTTAACAACTGGCATCAAATCAGTCCGCGTGAATTCTAAGCCGCGTCCGAAACCGATTGCTCGGCTGCCGCGATCAGGTTCCTGGCGTTGGCCAGATGCCCCTGGGCGCGGCGGATGCTGGCGTCCACTTCGTCCATGTAACCGTCGGCCGCGGCCGACCAGCTGCGGTTGACGTAGCGTTCGGCTGACGCGAACTCGGTCATCACGTCGGCATAGACTGCCATTCCGAACCGCTTGACGAGAGCTTGACGCGAATCGGCGAAATCGGAAAGCGGTTCGGCGCAGCGGGCGTCGATGAATTTTAAGGCGTCGGCAGGGGGACACTGGGAGTGCTGACAGAGCAGTTCCACGGCGGTCGACAGCTCGGCCAGGCTGCGGGTGATGACGGAATACTCCGCCTCGGTCTTGTCTTCATCACGGTGGTCGTCGTGTTTGGCACGCCGCAGCAGGACGATCCCAACAATCCCGACCGCCAGCGACACCGCGTACCAGAGCCACGGGACCGTCGACCATTTGTCTTCCTGGACCTCCAGCTGCGACACCGAAGCGAACGAGCCGCCCAGAAAACCCAACCACATCAGTATCTGTCCGAGTGCACGCATCGCAATCACATCCACCTGGAAAACTGTTGGCAACCGAGCATCGCTGTTTCTGCGGCTTCGGGGGCTGCGAAAAAGACTTGGTAGAGCGCGTTGCCGACTCCCACCAAGGCTTCACCGACGATCAGCCCCGCCGCGATCGGGATGCCGACTTCGTGACCGAATTTGGTGCCGAGTGATTTGTCGGAAACGATGCGCAGCACGTTGCCGATCGTGTACGTCAATGCGATCTGGAACGGCATGTAGAATCCCAGTGCGATCAACACGCCGATGCCCCCCAAACCGCTCATCGCCAGTAAGAGTCCCAGCCCCGCGCCGGCGGTGTAACGGTAGGCCGGAACGTTGTCATTCAAGATCCCTTCGGTCACCGAAGCCAACGCTTGGGCCTGGGGCGCGGGCAGCTTGTCCGATCCGATTTGGTATTGGTTGTTCAGCAGGAACATCAACGAGATCACGATCACCGGACCCAGCCAGGCACCGATGAATTGTGCCCATTGCTGACGCCGTGGAATGGCGCCGACCAGGTAGCCGCTTTTCAGATCCAACATCATGTCGCTGGCCTGGGAGATCGCCAGGCAAATCGCCGCACCGACGACCATCGAACTGGTGATCGTCGCGGCCGAATCAAGGCCTCCCTTGGCGACCAAGATCAGGATGGTCACCGCGATCAATGTCATGCCTGACAACGGAGACCAATTGGTCCGTCCGATGCATTCTGCGACGACGACGCCGGCGACCCAGACCCAGAGAGTTCCCAAGACGGCCATCGTGACGGCGCGACCCAACGTCATCTCGGGCACCGACTTGAACGCGATCATGACCATCACCAGCAGCCCGATCCCGATGGCGGCATACAAAAACCGGATCGGCATCTCGTCGTTGTAGGCGTTGACCCCCGAGTCCTTTTGCTGCCCCGCGGCGTGCATCGACTTGAACGCGCTGGCGATCAGCGGAAACGCGGCAACGATTCCTCCGACCGCCGCACCGACCAGCATGCCGATCCCGAGCGGCTTGTAAAGCACGCCGCGCATCTCGTTGGGCGAGGAAACCATCGCCGCGACGCCTTCGCCACCGAACTGACTCAACAGTGGCGACAGTAGGAAGTAGCAAATGAATCCGCCGCATCCGAACCAAAAGCCGCCTTTCCCGGACAGGTATCCGACGCCGATCGTCATCACGGACAAGTACAAACTGAGATTCAACATCGCCGGCAATCCGAATTGGCTGCCCGCATGCCAGTCGTGGTCTTCGCCCATCAGGGACAAAACCAGCAGATGGGCGATCCCGGAGATCAACGCCCCGCCGAGCAGCAACACGGCTTTGCGAACCCCCGCGCCCGGCGATTTCAAAATCGTGGCGACGGCGATGCCGCCCGGGTAGGCCAGTCGATCAAAATCGATCATCTGTTTGCGGAGCGGAATCACGAAGGCCAAACCCAGGACGCACCCGGTGATGCAGGCCAGGATCATCAGCGGCGTGTTGAAGTTTGCGACCGACTCGAAGCCCTCGCTGCGGCTGAGGATGAACAGCGCGGGCACGGAAAACATGATGCCCGACGATGCACCGTTGACCGCCGACGCGATCGTTTGGTTGATATTGTTTTCGACGATGCTGGTGCGCCGCATCACGCCCCGCAAGACGCCCCACCCCAAGATGGCGGCCAGTTCGGAGCCTTCGATCGCAAAGCCGAGGATCAACGCGGCGTAGCCGATCGAGACGGCGATCAACGCGCCGATGACCCAACCGACCAACACGGCGGTCCACGTGAACTCGGGGTATGGCCCATGGCGAACAGGGATCGAGCCGTCTGCGCTGGGAATCGCCTGGGCGCTTTGTGGTGAATCAGAATCCGACATCTGCCAGCACAACTCCTCGGGTCATGAACGTGTGTCGCCAGCGTATTGCATTGACTACCGGATCGCAAGCTGGTCACACTGCATCGCGGAGAGCACACGCCACCACTGGCAGTCTACCGCAGCTTGGTTTTCGATCGCGCAGGACAGTCGCCGTCCTCTCCGAGGTCGGCGCGAGCCAACGCTTCGCTTTTTTGATCCGCCGAGTTCGGAGAACACGGCGACTCTCTGACGAGCTGAACAGTCGCCGTCCTCTCCGAGGTCAACGCGAGGCAACGCTTCGCTTTTTTGATCCGCCGAGTTCGGAGAACACGGCGACTCTCTGACGAGCTGAACAGTCGCCGTCCTCTCCGAGGTCGGCGCGAGGCAACGCTTCGCCTTTTGATCCGCCGAGTTCGGAGAACACGGCGACTCTCCGAAGGCGGTCTGGGATCCGTGGGGATCTATTCGTCGCTGGCTTCCAGGATCCGTTCGGTCTTCCTTTGAAACAATTCCAGCCAGCTCAATGTCATTGCCTCGGGGATTGTCTTCGCCGGACGAATCTCCTCGGGCGTCTTGCCCCAATAGAATCCGATCCAACCGGTGGAATATTGCCGTGACCGGTCGATGAATTCCTCCAACTCGTCGGCGCCGCACTTGAGCACAAAGGTTTCTTCGATGACGACCGGTTTGCCGACCGCCGCGAACCCCTTCACGATTTCGATCGCCTCGTCCACCTTGCCTTTCTCGGGATAGAGGTGCATGGCAATGAAGTCGAGATCGTCGGCGATTTTTTCGGGGATGAACCCGGACGTCATCCCGGGACGATCCAGACTCCACGGCACAAGTCCGACGGTGATCAGGTGTCGCTGGTCGTGTTTGCGGATGGCTTGGACCAGATTGCCAATCCAATCGCGAGCAACGTCACTGCGGTCGCGGCCGCGACGCTCCAGCGTGATGAATTGGACGAAGTGCTTGTCGCCGAACCCCGGCCCCAGCCAATCCTCACGCTTTTTGTCTCCGCCGGCAACGACCGGTTCGTTCATCAGGTCATAGCAGAAGATGGCGGGGCTCTCGGCGCAGGTTTCAGCGACGGCTTCCCAAAAGACGGCCTGCGCACGCCAGCGGTCTTCTTCGCTGAGCCGGTCGTACCACGGCGGGACGTCTTGCTTGTGGTAACAGCCCAATCCGGTGAGATCCAGGTAGAGCCCCGTCCGCTCGGCAAGCTTGACCATCCGTGACAATTGATCCAATGAATGCTGCCGCGGATCGGTCGGGCTTTCCATGAACCGCCCGAACTGCAGATGGATGCGGACGACATTGGCCCCCAGTTCCTTCATCTCTTCAAACGCCGATTCGACGGTCGGCCATTGGTCGTCCCAGTAGTCTTCCAGAAGCTTGCCGTCGCCTTCGTGGTCGTAATTGAATCCCCACGGGATGAACGGCGTGCCGGATTCGGCGAGCGCGAATCCTTTGCCGTCCGCGGAGAGTTGGACCCATTCCATGTCGGCTGCGGGACTGGGGGTTGCGAGCAGGCACGTCAAAAGTGCGATCAGGGTAAGTGTCTTCGATAATGGCGACATGACTGATCTTCCCCCAAGCGTTGCTTGTGTAATCGCCTTGACGTCGCGACGCGCGCCAGAGCGATGGAAATCCAGCGGATCCACCTTCTGGCGAAGGTAGCTACGTGAGCCCGGAGAACTATTTTAGTGTACCCACGGTGGAGTAGGAAAGCATCAAGACCGGAACGATCTTGGTGACGTGGGGCACATTGAATTCGTTGGACCAGTACTCGATTTCGTCGGCATAGTCTTCCGCTTGCGCCCGCGTCGGCAAGGTCGCTTCGTAGGTCCATTGCGGCTGGACGGGTTGTTCGATGATTTCATAGTCCGTGATTTTCCCATCATCGATTTGGTTTTCGGCGGCGTTGCGGGCACTCCACCACGACGAGAATGTCCAGACGCCCCTGTCGGACCATGATCCGTGGTCGACACTGCCGGTCCACTCGAATCGATGCACGAAATCCCAGCTGCCGGTTTCGGCGTCGCGGCCGATGATCACAAACTCCGTTTCTCCGGAGACGTCCGGTGCCGAATAGACTTCGTAGTCGTACAACATGTCTTGGAACGCGGATCGCGAAACGGTGGGGCTCGCGGCGATCACATCAGATTCGACGGTCGTGATCGGCTGGCGAGAACCGACCCGCGGGGCCTCCGCATGGGCGATGGTGCCTAGAATGGCCAGGATGAATGCGATCGAAAGTGAGAAAACGGGTTTCATGGTCACGGCTCGTGGTTCGGGGGTTGGAAAGCGGGACAACCTGTCCTGGTCCAAGCGAAAACACGGCGACACTGTTACAGGGGGCTGGGGCAAAACGATGGGGGCAAGACGATGGGGGGGCAGAATGATGGGGGCAGAATGGAGGCGTCAAGATGGAAGCAGAAGTGTGGCGGGAATGGTTAGCCGGGTGCTCCAGCATTCGGTCCAAACATCATTCTGCCCCGAATTATTCTGCCTCCTCCCTACCGCAGACCGACTCCACGGGCCGCTCGCTTTCGCTTCCCACTGGCATGGCTTTCGAATCGTTTTGCCCCCATCGTTTTGCCATTGCGTTAAAATGCTCCGCTCCCACCCCTCCTTTCCCCCACCCAGGATCCACCTCATGAAGCGTGTCTTCTTCGCTGTTCTCTCGTTCTTCTTGCCTGTCGCCTTCCTGGCGGCGGACGAATTCCCCAAGCCGGTGCTGGTCGATGTGCAGCGGATTTGGGACGCGGCTCCGCACAACGCGTTTACCGATTTGGTCCGTTTCCGTGACCGATGGTATTGTGTGTTTCGCGAGGGGCAGAAACACGTGTCGCCCGACGGGGCGCTGCGGGTGTTGACGTCTGCCGACGGAGACAACTGGGAATCGGCGGCGTTGGTCACCTCGGACAAGTACGACTTGCGCGACGCCAAAATCACCGTCACGCCCGACGATCGGCTGATGTTGGCCGGTGCGGGTGCGGCGGACACTCCCCAAGGCCGGCACCATCAGTCTCTGGTCTGGTTTTCCGACGACGGCGTCAACTGGAGCACGCCAACGCCGGTCGGCGACCAAGACAATTGGCTGTGGCGGATCAGCTGGCACAAAGGCGAGGCTTACGGATTCGGTTACGGCTGTGGCAAGGGCGGTCGCGGGCTGCGGCTGTTCAAAAGTTCCGACGGCAAGACATTCGAAACATTGATCGAAGACGTCGACGTCCCGGGCACGTATCCCAACGAAACCTCCATCGTGTTCCTGCCCGATGACACCGCGTACTGTTTGCTGCGTCACGACGGCGAGCCCAAAGTGGGCAACCTGGGCGTGTCCCGGCCGCCGTACACGGAATGGGATTGGAAGCCGTTGAACGTGCGACTCGGCGGGCCGGACATGATCCGGTTGCCCGACGGACGGTTCGTCGCCGTCGTCCGTTTGTACGATTCCACCGTGCGAACCTCGGTGTGCTGGCTCGATCCGGAAAACGGGACGCTCACCGAAGCACTGAAACTGCCATCGGGCGGCGATACCAGCTATGCCGGCCTGGTCTGGCATGACCGGATGCTGTGGATCAGCTACTATTCATCGCACGAAGGCAAGACGAGTGTCTATCTAGCGAAGGTGCGTTTCGATCCATAGCGGGACAGCGCCACATTGCGCACAAAACAAGGTGAATAGTCGATCAAACGTAGCTACCTTCGCCAGAAGGTGGATCCCATCGTGAGTACCACGCTCAGGCGAGTGTCGCTACGCCGCAATCACAATCGTTCTGGGTCCAACACCACGTGCCGAATGCTTTGGCGTTTCCAGGTGTAGGTCAGGTGGACGTTGCCGTCAGATGTTTGGATGACGGCCGGGTAAGAAAACTCGCTCCGACGCTCGCGTTCCAAGGTCAGCACCGGTTCCCACTTTTTTCCGTCATCGGACAGCGCGACATTCAGCATCGTCCGCGCCGCGGGAAACGGACCGCGTTTGATCGTGTGGTTGTAAACCAGCAACTGTCGGCCGTCGGCCAGTGTCACCGCGTCGGTGCCGGAGTTGGGGTTGGGCAATGTCGTCGCCGTGATCGGGCCCCAGGTTTTTCCATCGTCTTGCGACCAGCTTTGAGCGATCACACCTTCCTTGGACCGGCAAAGCACCTGCAGTTGATTCTCCGGGTGCACGAGCAGACTCGGCTGGATCGCGTTGAAGTTGGCCGCGTCGTTGATCGGGCCGATGACAGTCCAGGTCTTTCCGAGATCGCGGCTGATTTCAAAGTGCACGCGCCAGCCGTCGTGTTCGGTGCTGGAAGGACAGACGATCGTGCCATCGGCTAGTTGAATGGGTTTATTTTTGACCGGTCCGATCAAGTTGGGGTTGCCCGGGCCGAGCTTTTCATCGCTGCCGATCCGACGCGGCTGGGACCAAGTCGCGCCGTCGTCGTCGGACGTCATCAGCATGCCCCACCAATGTGACGCTCGACCTACTTTCGGATCGACGACCTTGTAAAACAACAGCAGCGGTCCTTCGTTGGTCTGGAACAGTACGGGATTGCCGACGCGATGTTCTTCCGATTCACCTTGGCTGCCGTCAGCGACTTGGACCGGTCTTTGCCATTGCCCATCGATCTGGCGAGCCACCCAGATCACGTTGTCGCGCGCCGGTTCGCTGGTGCCACCGAACCAAGCGGCTACCAGACCGGAGGGTGTTTCGACCAAGGTGGATGAATGGCATTGTGGTGTCGGACGTTTTTCTGGGGCGAACACAAACCCGCTTTGCAGATGAGCCCCCTGTCCCGGCTGAGAAACCGGTGGCAGGTCGACCAGTGAAGCGTGTTGGTTTTCGGCGCGCCAGATCGGTCCGCCTTGATACAGTTGCCCGACCGGGTAGCGGGGATGGGGCGTCGTCGCGTTGTCCATGATGCGGGCCAGTGCAGCGACGATTTCGGGATGATCGGCGGCCACATCGTCGGACTCGCCGGGATCGTTCTCAAGGTTGTACAGCTGGATGGCACCCTTTTCCTTGCCCAGCCGGATCGCTTTCCAATCGCCCTGTCGAACGGCCTGGTCATAAAAGCGTCGGCAATGGCCGTAGTCCCAATACAGGTAGTCCCGTTCGGCCGTACGCTGTTCGCCCAGCAAGGCGGCTAGCACAGAGACCCCGTCGAGACCCGCCGGCGTTTTTTGACCAGCGATTTGGGCAAAGGTCGGCATCATGTCGGCAAACGCGATGACTTCGTCACTGACCGTTGCGGCGGGGATTTTACCGGGCCAACGCGCGATGAAGGGAACCCGTATGCCGCCTTCGGTGAGATCGCGTTTGTACCCACGCAGCGGGCCGTTGGTGTCAAATCGGTCCCAGACCGTCGCATGGCCGCCGTTGTCGCTGCTGAAGATCAGCAGTGTATTCTCCGCGATCCCCAACTCGTCGATTCGGTCGGCAATTCGGCCGACGCCCTCGTCCAACCGGTGAACCATCGCGGCGTATTTCTTGGCCTTGTCCGGCCAATCGCGATCCGAATAGGGAGCGGTCGACGGCACAGCCAGTCCATCGGAATCTTCGGTTTTGGAGGAAAAGTGCGGCAGCGTATATGCGACGTACAGAAAGAATGGTTGTTGCTTTGCATCCGTCATGAAGCTCAACGCGTGATCGGTCAAAACGTCATGGCTGTAAGTGTGTTTTGTGATCGGATTGCCAGGGAATTCGATCCGACCTTCACCACGGTCCAGGTACTCGGTGTAGTAATAATGCGCGTGGTCCTGGTTCAGATAGCCGACCCACTGGTCGAATCCCTGTTGTGTAGCGGCACCGGTGGTCCCGGCATCACCGAGCGACCATTTGCCCACGCCGCCGCAACGATACCCGGCGCCCCGGAGCACTTCGGCAACGGTTTGGTCGTGATCGTCCAGGTAGGTCGGGTAGTGCGGAACGTTATCGCGAGCCGGAGTGTGACCGCCGTGCAATCCGGTCATCAACACACTGCGGGATGACGTGCACACCGGCCCACCGGCGTAGGCCTGGGTGAATCGGATCCCTTGTTCGGCCAAGCGGTCAAGGTTGGGCGTGGCGATCAGTTTTTGGCCGTAGCAACCGAGATCACCATAGCCCAGATCATCGGCGATGATCATCACGATGTTCGGCGGCGGGTCGCGTTGTTCCTGTGCAAATGTTGGATTGGTCAAGACGCAGCCGAGCCACAGGCTTGCCGCGAGGGCCGGAATCGAAATCGGGAACAGGTGCAGATTCATCGAGGAAGGATTCTGGAGGAAATGTGGGGATGACGAATGGAATGGGAGAAGTTATAGGGGATACGGCAACCGTTGGTGTTCAGGCTTTCGCTGCTGTGAGTACGACGGGCCTTCCGGGCGGTCGGCGCTCGCTGCGAGGGACGTGAAATGGATTACAGAGCGATTTGTTTTTCGGGAAAGTGATCTAGCCCAACAAAACACAGGGCATTGGCCTATTTTCGATGCAGATCGCATCCCTCGACTTTCACCGCAGAGTGTTGTTCAACCCCGTTGGGGTTGCCGGGCTTGAGACATTTGATCTTGGGGTGCGCTAGCGCGACCCCAAGCTTTGTTGTGACACGCCGCTGGCGTGCAACCGCGACGCGGTTGGTGTTGCAATCGTTTCGCACTACGCCGCTCGACGTGAAGCGTATTGCTCAGCAATACATTTCAAGTTCCGAGCAGCGACGTGGGGAGTCGCCGAAAGGCTAAACACCAACGTGCGCTGGGCGGCGTAGTGTGTACAATACTGCGTTGACGCAACCAGGCGTCAATGGTCCCCTCCCGATCTCGCTGCTCGTTTCCCTCCCCACCTTGGTGCAGCACCAACCGCTTTGCGGTCCTTCCTGTCAGATCAATCGTTTTGAATCCAATGAAAACTTTGCTCGGTGCGCTATTGCCGTTGTTCTTGATTTCCTCGGCGCTGATCAGCGCAAACGATGCGGCCAGCGCAAACGATGCCGCCAGTGCCAACGGTCTCTCCGCCGGTGCGGCATCGGTGGACATCTCACCGCGGACGTTGCCGGCGATTCGTAACGGCGGGTTTTTGCAGGCGGTTTGGAATCGAGTTGACGATCCGTTGCACGCCCGTTGCTTGGTGCTGCGAGAGGGCGACGAGACGGTTGCGATCGCGATCGTCGATTCCTGCATGATCCCCACCGACATCTGCGACGCCATCAAGGCGAAGGTGGCCGAGAGGATCGGTTTGCCGGCGAATCGCATTTTGATCAGTGCCACGCACACCCATTCGGCTCCGTCGGTGATGTCGTATTGCTTGGGCACCAGCCGCGATGAAGCGTACGTCGATTTTTTTGTGCCGCAGGTCGCCCAGGCGATTGTGAAGGCGCACCAGAACATGCGACCGGCCAAGATCGGTTGGACGTCGGTCGATGCGGCCGAGCTGACGAATTGCCGGCGCTGGATCACCCGTGGCGATCGGATCCGAAACGACCCGTTCGGCGCGTCGACGGTGCGGGCGATGATGCATCCGGGCTATCTGAACCCCGACTACGTCAGCCCTGCCGGGCCGATCGATCCACAGCTGTCGGTGCTGAGTGCCGTGGCGACCGAAAACGACGCGCCGATCTGTTTGATGGCCAACTACTCGATGCACTACTTCGGCAGCAGTTCGGGTTTTTCGGCGGACTACTTTGGCGAAGTGGCGCGCTCGCTGGAGGAAAAACTCGGTTCACCGGCCGACGTGGAACGTTCCTTTGTCGGCATCATGTCGCAAGGAACCAGCGGCGACCTTCACTGGATGGACTATGCCCAGCCCCATCGACCGATCGACCGGACCGACTATGCCAAGTCGATTGCTGAAAAAGTCCTGACAGCATGCGACGACATCCAGTATCGATCCGACCTGACGATCGCGATGGACGAAACGCGGAGGAAGCTTCGCCGTCGCATTCCTGATGCGGAGCGTCTGGCATGGGCCAAGACCTACAACGAGAAACGCGGCGATCGCCCACCGAAGGATCGTCAGGAAGTCTATGCCCAACAGGCCGAGTGGATTTCCCAAAACCCGGAAACCGAAGTCGTCCTGCAAGCCGTGCGGATCGGCGAACTGGGGATCACGGCACTGCCGAACGAAGTCTACGGCATCACCGGGCTGAAACTGAAACAGCAAAGTCCGCTCGCCGGTACCTTCAACTTGGAACTCGCCAACGGTGCCGAAGGTTACATCCCGCCGCCGGAACAGCATCGTTTGGGCGGCTACACGACTTGGCCGGCGCGGACGGCGGGACTGGAGGTCGACGCAGAACCCAAAATCGTCGAGGGCGTGTTGTCGCTATTGGAATCGGTCTCGGGAAAGAAACGCCGCCCGGCGATCGATCCGCCCAACGCGTATTCCCACGCGGTGATTCAAGCTCGACCGACCGCGTACTGGCGGTTGAGCGACATCGTGGTTGACCGGGCGACCGACGCGATGGGTAATCATCACGCGACGTACCAGGGTGGCGTGGCGTTGTACCTTCCAGGGCCCGATGCGAGTGGCTTCGGCGCCGCGACCAACCGTAGCGTTTATTTTGCCGGCGGATCGTTGCATGCGAACATTGATTCGCTGGCGGACGATTACAGCGTTTCGTTATGGTTCTGGAACGGATTGCCCGGTGGAGAGGGGCAACCGTCGGGAACACTTGTGTCGCGAGGAAGTGATGCTGCCCAGGAGGTTTTGTCGATCGTCAGTGATGAACATGGAATGTCCGTGCTGGCGTTCGGCGCGGGGGCCGAGCAACACCTCGCGTCGACTCCGCTTGCCACCAAAGCTTGGCATCATGTCACGTTGGTCCGTGACGGGGATAGGGTCAGGATTTATTTGGACGGCAAAGATCAACCAGAGCTGGAGGTCGAGTCGTCAGTGATGACGGGGGCGTCGAGGGCGGAATTGGTCTTCGGACAATTCGATGGCAAGCTGGATGACGTCGCGGTGTTCGCGCGTCCGTTGTCGGCCGACAAATCAAGCGAACTGTATCGCACGTCGAACATGCAACCGCCGCAGCGTCCCCGGCGACCGGTCGTGCAAGCCGAAAAGCCGTCAGATGCCGATTCGCTGAAACGTTACGCCGACCAAGTGCGTGCCTCAAGCCCGCTGGCCTATTGGCGGCTGCACGACGAGAATCGCGAGACGGCCCGCGACATAGTGGGGGGAAACCATGGCCGCTATGAACCCAACGCTGGACCGCGTCAGCCGGGTTCGACCACACCTAACTTTGCCGGCGGCCGTGTCTTGGCGGGCGTGTCGAAGCTGGGCGATCAATACAGCGTCGAATTCTGGTTTCGCAACGAGTTGCCGAACACCAGCCGACCGGTCACCGGATACCTGCTGACCCGCGGTGTCGAGGGCGCGAGCGGCGCTCCCGGCGACAACCTCGGCATCGGCGGGACCTATGCCGCGACCGGTCGCTTATTAGTCTTCAACGGAAATGAACGGAGCGAACTGGTCAGCGGTCGGACGTTGTTGGTCCCCGGCAGTTGGAATCATGTGGTCCTGTCACGCGATGGGGAAAAGGTGACGGTCTTCCTGAACGGAGAACTGGAAGTCGACGGCCGGTTGCCGAAGACCTATCCGCGGGGATGTTCCGAATTTCAAATCGGCGGCCGCAACGACAATTTTGCAAACTTTCAAGGCATGATCGAGGAAGTGGCGATCTACGACCGGCCACTCTCGCGTGACGAAGCTCGTTCGCATTTCGTCGCTGCCGGCGTCAAACCGGCCACCGCTGTGGCTGCCTCGGTACCCGACCAAGCCGCGGCGGAACCGACACCAACCGACGCAGACGATTCGCTGGACCGCATCCACGTTCGCGAGGGATACGAGGTTCAATTGGTCGCCAGCGAGCCACAATTGAAAGACCCCGTTGCGATCGAATGGGGGCTCGATGGAAAACTGTGGGTGGTGGAAATGGCCGACTATCCGCTGGGCATGGACGGTCAAGGCAAGCCGGGAGGTCGGATTCGGGTGTTGGAGGATCGTGATGGCGATGGACGCTACGAAACATCCACGTTGTTCACCGACGGACTAAGTTTTCCTAACGGGATTCTGGTTTGGGGCGACGGCGTGTTGGTGACGGCCGCGCCCCAGATTCTGTATTTAGAGGACAGCAACGGAGATGGCAAAGCGGACGTTCGTCGACCGCTGTTGAATGGGTTCTTGGAAGGCAACCAACAATTGCGCGTGAACGGATTGCGCTGGGGGTTGGACAATTGGGTTCACTGCGCCAGCGGCAGCCATCATTCGGGGTACGGCAAAGGCAACCAGATCACGTCGGCGATCACGGGCAAGAGTTATCAAGTCGGCAGCCGCGATTTCCGCTTTCGCCCCGACAGCGGCGAGGTCGATCCACAGAGCGGGCCGTCGCAGTACGGACGCAACCGCGATGACTGGGGCAATTGGTTCGGCGTGCAGAACAGTCGTCCGCTTTGGCACTATGTCTTGGCCGACGAAGACATTCGCCGCAATCCGCACTTCGCGCCGCCGGATCCGAAGCATCAAGTCGTCACGCCGGTCAATCCGCCGGTACTCCCCGCGGCGCAACTGCAGAAGCGGTTTCACAGTTTCAACCAGTCCGGCAGATTTACGTCGGCCTGTTCGGCAATGGTCTATCGAGATGACCTGTTGTTTTCCAGTCGCGATGACGAACAACACGCATTTACCTGTGAACCGTTTCACAACTTGGTCCAACACAACATCATTTTCGACGACGGTGCGAGCTTTGGGTTCCGACGTGATCCGGCTGAAGACGTCGTTGATTTTTTTGCCAGTGAAGACCGCTGGTGTCGGCCGGTGATGGTACGTACCGGGCCTGATGGGGCGTTGTGGGTGGTCGACATGTACCGTTACATGATCGAACACCCCCAGTGGCTGCCGCAAAACGGCAAGGATGAACTGCGTCCGTACTATCGGCTGGGCGAAAACCATGGGCGGATCTATCGCGTGGTTCCGGCCGGTGGGAATCCAAAATTGCCAAGGATCGAGAAGACGACCGAGGGACTGCTGACCGCGATGACCAGCTCCAACGGATGGCAACGCGACGTGGCGCAGCGTGAATTGGTTCGCACAGGCGACCGGACGGCGGTTTCCATTTTGGAATCGATGACCGCCAAGGACGCAAGTCCCCGATCGAGGTTGCAAGCCCTGTGCACGCTCGATGGGATGCAGGCATTGAGCACTGACGTCCTGCAGGCAGCGCTGCGTGATCCGCACGCGGGAGTCCGCCGCCAAGCCGTGCGGTTGGCTGCACAGCATCGCATTGACATCGCCCAGCTCGTCTCGCTTGTCGACGACCAAAACGCCAAGGTGCGACTACAGTTAGCCGCAACACTTGGAGAATACGATGATTCGCGGGCGGCCGAGGCGCTGGTCGCTCTGGCAAGCCATCCAATGGCCGACGCGTATCTGATTGCCAACGTGATGGGATCATTGAGCCAGCGGAACATCGCCGATGTGCTCGATGCGTTTCTGAGCCGGACGGAATTTGCTGCAGCCCCATCGACCGCAAAACGGACGCTGCAGCCCATCTTGTTCGCACAGGTCGCGGCGTTGGGGGATGCCCGGGCGATCGGTCTGGTCACGGCCAGGCTGTGCGATGTCGCGGATGAATCGCTCACGCCGTGGCAGATCTCAGGTCTGGCGGATCTGCTGGACGGACTGGGCAAGCGTCGTTTTTCGATCGCGCAGCTCTCTGATCAACATCAACAAGCCATTGATCAAACGATCCGGCGGGCGCGGCGTGTGCTCTCCGACGGCCCGCAAAGTTTGACTCCTTCGGCCGCCGCGTCGTTGCGGCTATTGTTGCGACAGCAGGAATCTTTCGACGATGATTTGCAACGGCTTTCCGATTTGTTGGTTCCACGTTCGACCATCGAGTTGCAACTTGCGGTGGTCGATCACTTGGCAAGTCCGCCCCGTGTGCATGACGCAGGTCAACGGACAGAGAAGGACGTCGAACGTCAGTCCGATGACCGCATTTCACAGGTTGCGGACGCGTTGCTGGGCGGTTGGTCGTCGTTTGGCCCGGCGGTCCGCTCCCGTGTGCTTGATGTCCTGGCCGGACGCGAGGGATGGAGTACGGCGTTGTTGGCGGAGGTGCGTTCGCAACAGGTATCCATCGGAGAAATCGGCCCGGCGGTTCGTGAACGCCTGTTGGCGACCAAAGACAAAGCTCTGCGAGCGAGTTGGACCGAAATGTTTGCTTCGTCGACGACTCCGGATCGCAAGCGTGTGATCGAAGATTACCAATCTGCGTTGACGCTGACCGGCGATGCCGACCGGGGCAAAAAGGTCTTCGCCAAGAGCTGTGCGGCCTGTCATCGACTGGGGCAAGTTGGGCATGACGTCGGACCCAACCTGGCATCGATCACCGACAAACGACCGCAGGTGCTGTTGGCGAACATCCTGGACCCGAGTGCCGCGGTCGAGGCACGCTACCTGACCTACGTGGTGCTGACCGAAGACGGCCGCGTCCGCAACGGATTGTTGGGGACGGAGACCGGCAGCAGCATCACGCTGCTGTCCAACGAAGGCAAACGCGAAACGGTGCTGCGGTCGGAGATCGAAGAACTGCGGGCATCGGGGAAATCGTTGATGCCCGACGGGTTGGAAAAGGAATTGTCACCGCAAGACGTTGCCGACGTGATCGCGTTGTTGCGGTCGGAGGGAGAATAGCCGTCTCGCGTAGGATGATCGCTTTTCGAAAGTACGACCGCCCTTCTGGGCGGTCGCCCGTGAGGCGTGCTCGCCCGAGGGGCTCTGTGCGACGACCTAAAAAGGACGTCGGATCCCCCTCCGCCGACCACTTGTTACTCGATCGGCCAGTTCATTTCCTAGCGGTTAAGCCCGCGCCATTGGTTGCTGCCCTCGTTTCACAAACAAAAAAAGCCGGCTCCGCGATTGGATCGCAAAGCCGGCGTTGTCGTTTGAAGCGGAACCCTTGGTGAATCGGGCTACAGTGCCGGTGTGGTGTACGGTTCGACGTCGCCCACCATGTGGAAGTGGTTGTGGTCGATGTAGACGACTTCGACGGCTTCGCGATCGTGCAGCGTGTGCGGCACGGGATAACCGATCGTGGTCTTCTCTTCGAAGTAGATCGTGCACTTGTAGTGTGCGTGGTGCAGTTGGGCCGGTCCGATCAGCGGATAGAACCGCGGCGGATCGACGTAGTCGGCGATCTTTTCCTTGATGATCCGGACGTCGTTGCGTTGCTTTTCATACAACAACGGGATGCCGCCTTGGACGGGACGGGCGCTTTCGAGCGCGTGCATCACTTCGTCGTCGCTGGGCGGATCCAAAGCGACCGGGGCGCCACCGGAGGTGGTCGGGCCCAGGATCGGAACCCTGTCGTAGCGTTCTTTCTTCCAGAACTCCTCTTCAGCCTTGTGTTGATAATACGGGCTAACGGGGATCGGGAATCCTAGGAATCCCAGGTTGTAGTTCGTGCCGACGCCGTAGCATCCGGTCATTCCGATGGCAACGCAGGCCATCGTGACGAAGCTGACTTTGCGTGCGAGAGGCGAAAGGGCACTCGCACCTTTCATGGCCGATTCCAGACGCTCTGCCTGGGCGGCGTTGTTTGATTGACTGTCCGTCGTGTTGGTCATCCGAGCAACCTTCCCTGGTGTTCGATAACGAGATCGCGCGTTCTAGCGCGATTGGGTTCCGCTTGTACAGACAGTTATCGTGTCAACTTATGCGGATCTTGCGGGTAAATCAGGAGTTTTACCGATTCCGTGGGTGGCGTGCTGTTTCACGGCCGCAATGTTGCACGGCCGACGGCCGCTGTGGATGACTTTCACAACCCCTCGGCGATTCTATCTTTCCTCGGACAGCGAAGCGCTGGTGTTCAGGCTTTAGCCCACTATCGCTGCGAAGCAGCGACCGGGAATCGCCTAAACGCTCGCTGGACAGCGCCACTTTACGGCGACTTGCTCAAAAAATGCCGGAAACACCGTCGTAGATGGGATGAGTTTCACGCCAGTCGTACTCGTACTCAACAAAGTGGTACTCGTACTCCTACTCGATAGCTCGTGGGAAACTTGCGGATCGAGTAGGAGATACGAGTACCGGCGAAACGTCTGAGTACGAGTACGATCAACTCGAACCCGCAAATCCTGGTGTTTCTGATTCAAAGTGGCGCTGTCCAGCTAGACACCAGCGCTTAGGCCCGTGCCAGTTCCACTGACGGCGCGGCTCGTGCGGCCATAAAAAAAGCCGCGAGGAACTGTCTTGTTCCCCGCGGCAGCGATTTCCAGAACTGTGGCTGGAGTCTCTGTCCATCGACCGATTTCGCCTTAGCGATCGGTGAAGTCCAGGAACCACCATCCATCGTCCCATTCCAGTGACACCTTACGCCATCCCAGCGGGACTTGCGGGTAGGGATAGAACGGGCCGATGTAAGGCCATGCCGAAGGGCTGTACTGTTGAGGGTAAGTCAACGCAGCGTAGTTCGGGTAAGATGCGTAGCCTGGCCAAGCGTAATTGGGCAGGTTGGGAGCGTCATAGCGAGGTGCTCCGACGCCCATGCCATGGTTCATGGCGACCGGGGTGCCCTGCATCGGCATGCCCGCGGCGGGCGCGCCCATGACGGGGGCGGAGGTTTGTGCCATCGGAACCGGCTGGTTCGTCTGGTACGGTGCGGCCATGGCGGGGACTTGGTTCCCGTTGACCGCTGCCATCCGGTTGCTGGCCAATTGGGCCGGGATACCGCCGTTGCGGCTGAGTGCCGGTGCGGGCTGGCCGATCACGGTGATCGCTTGGTCGATACCTTGAACACCGGGAGCGGCTTCCGCAATGCTAATGATTCGCTGGCGTTGTTCGGCCGAACGGGCGCGTCCTTCGATCGAAACGATTCCGTCCAGGCATTTGACGTCGACGCCAAATCCCTTCAGTCGGCCGTCCTTTTGGGCTGCACCGAGAGCTTGCACGACGCCGGCGACGACTTGTTGGTCGCTCATTCCGGCGGGGGCTGCCAATTCGACCGCAGCGGTCGGTTGAACTTGGCCCGGAGCGATCTCCAACGCGGCGACGCGCTGGGGAGCTTCGGCGGTCAGCTCATCGGCCTGCAGCAGGTCAGTCGTCAGCATGTTGCGGAGCGACTGGTCGCTGTCGGCGGGCTGTGACGCTGCGGCGACTTCGGGCGTGGAATCCGCCTTGATCGCGACTTCGTCGACGACCTTGGTGATCCCTTCAACGCCTTCGGCCGCTGCAAGGACAAGCTGTTTTTGTTCGTTCTCGCTGACGCTGCCGCGGAACAGGACGACGCCCTGATCCACTTTCATGTCAAGCGTAAAGTCTTTGAGGGCACCGGAGTCACGGTTGCCTTTCAAACGGGTCATGATTTCTTGGGCGATCTCTTTGTCGCCGCCAAAGGCCGAACCTGGGCCCAACGCGGTGATCGCAGCGATCGCCAATCCGAGATACTTTCGTCGCATGGGAAATGCCTCCTACAGTTCCAAATCGCTCCGGCCGGTGACGTTCTCAAGAGCCGCCCGCGACGTTCGCGGGACTCTCCATCACGGGTGGCACAACGCCTACGGAAAATCCGTGTCGGACCGGTGTTGCTGTAGATTTCGGCGGTTCCACCTGCTAGCAGGTAGGTTTTTTCGGATTTTGCCGTCGAATCAAGCGTGCGAAGCCGTAAAGATTGCCTAGCTTGCCGCAGACGCCACTGAATCGATCGCCGACCGCAATTCGGCCACGAATTTGGCCACCGCATCGGCCGCGTCCGCCGCCTCCTGATGTTCGGCAATTCGACGCACGACCGCCGAACCGACGATCAGCCCGTCGGCCACCGGAGCTAATTTGGCGGCGATGTCCGCGCCGCTGATTCCGAACCCGATGCAAATCGGCAACTCGGTCTGTCCCCGCAACCAACGGACACTCTCCAGCAGATCGGTGGGCAATTCGTTCCGTTCGCCCGTGATGCCGGTCACCGAGACGTAGTACAGAAACCCCGAGGAGGAATTCGCGATCTGGACCTGACGCTCGCGAGGCGTGGTGGGGGTGACCAGTTGGATCAGGCTGAAATCTTCGTCGCGACAGATCTTGGATAACTCCTCGGCCTCTTCGACCAACAAGTCCGGAACGATCGCCCCGGCGTAGCCGGCCGCCTTGGCCCGCCGGACGTATTCCCGCAGCCCGACGCGGTAGATGATCGCGTAGCTGACCATCGTCACCAGCGGCATTCCCAGCCCCGCCGCCTTGTCCTGTCCCAATTGGAACGCCTGTTGAAGCCGAAATCCGTGATCGAGCGCACGTTGATACGAGGCCTGAATCACCGGGCCATCGGCAACCGGGTCGCTGTAGGGGATGCCGATTTCAGCCAGATCCGCGCCCGCAGCGGCCAATCGCTCCAGAATCACGCCCGTCGCCTCGATGCTCGGATCGCCCGCGGTGATGAATGGCATCAACGCCTTGCGCTGTTCAGACTTCAATCGGGCAAACAAATCGTCGATGGCGGACATGGGGGGCGTCAACCGTTTTGATGGGAAACTGGCAGGCAAGGAGAAGGCGAAAGCGTACTCCAAACCGGGGCCGTCGTTTAGACCCCCGGGACGCGGAACGCCCCGCAGTAGCGACGCTCGCCAGAGCGTGGAACACAAGCCTGTCGTTGCGTTGGAGATGGAGGTCAGGGGGAATCGTCTGAGCCCACCGATGGCAGCGCGAACCCACGGATCCCAGGCTGCACTCCATCCGTGGGTTCGCGCTGCCATCCGTGGGTATTGACCACCCTGTGGTTCTGGGGGGACCGGGGAAGTTGACGAAACCCTTAGCCAGCAATGACTTAAAGACCGCAGAACCTCTGCCAGGGAGGATTTCGTCGTTACTTGGTGCCGTGGCTGGACGGGTTGGCTTCCATCACGGACTCGATCGACGCGGAGAGCATCATCAGTTGCATCCACTGGCCAAGCGAATGGGTGTCGATCACCGGCAGGGTGATTCGATTTTGCCGGATCCCGAACGCGGAAAGCTGCTGGTCGACACGCGCGGCGGAGTGTTGTTGCAACTGCCGAACCGATTCGGAATCATCGCCACGACGCAGAGCTTGTCCCGGCGTGACCGGCAGCGGGTCGGTGCGGATCGCCGCCACTTCGATGTGATTGCAGACCAATGAATCGCGACGAAGACACTCCGATTCCAGCTGCGCGGTTAACACCGACCGGCCGGACTCGGTCGCCACGTCCAACGGCCAATGATCGGGATGCAGACAACGAATCCAATCCTGAAATCCGTCCAGGCTGCGGGCCCACCAAGCAAAGAAACGTTTGCACCCCGCCGGTCGGTCATCGCCCTTCGCCGCCGCCCGATTGGCTGCCACAAACCGCAGCACCAGGTTCTGGTCAAACGGCTCCTTGCGAAAGTTCTCGTTGATCGCCGCGGCCCCGACCAGCAACTGGATGCAGTCCAGGCCTAAGAACGCAGAAGAGAGCAGCCCCATTGGAGTGAACACACTGTTACGATTCGCGACCGCAGCGGGCACACGCAACGATTGGTCGAACCCCAGCGAGGCAAGATGCTGCGCGATCGGACCACTTGACGGGTTGCTGCTGGGGCCGATTGCGGTGACCAACCGTGCGCGAAGCTCGGGGGCGATCGATGGCGTGCTGGTCCGCAGCAACTCGATCAAATGATCCCGCACATACCGCGGCGAATCAGAATGCCCGGCGGCATCGGCCGCGATGATCGCCCAAGTCCCTTCGGCGGCTCCGTCACCGTACCCGCCGGCGGACAATCGGCCGATCAAGGATTGCAACTGATCGTTGTCCAATTCATCGCCGGCGAAATAAATTCGCGGTTTGCTACCGCGAGCGGCACGAGTGGTTTCGTTGTGATACGGGTCGCAACAAGCCGCGGCGATCGCGCGAGCCCCCAGGAAGCCTCCACCGGCCCCGGTCATCACCACCGCGTCGATGTGGTCGTGCAATCCGTTGGCGATGCGAAAGATGTGTCCCAGTTCACTTGTCTCGCGGTGTTTTTCGTACGCCAGCAACTGTTGTTCGGGCAGGGCAAAGAACGGCAGATCCGCCGGCAGCCGCGGACACAAATTCGCCTCGACGTCGAAATCGACCGCATCAGCGTCGACGAAAGTGTCGCGCGCCGATTCGAGCGACGCGGCTAGCGCCGGCGGCACAGAAGTTTCGGAAGATTCCAGACGGATCAGCGGCATTTGGGGATCGGAAGCAAAAGATGACGGATGAATCGGCTTATCCCAGGATGAAGACGCGACGGAATCCTAGACGCCAACCCAAGCCACGCCCACCGGGATAGTGACCCACTTTGGAGGACGCCCGGTCTGGGCTAACATTCTGTCTGCACACCGAAGGACATACCGCCCGCGTCCGCCGCCCTGCGGCACGTCAGCCTCCTTCTTATTCACACGCCCCGTCGCCTCCAGAATCCACTCGCCCACTGAATCATGACCGAAGTTCGCCGCAAACCTGTCGTTTTGATTGTCCGTGATGGCTGGGGCGAGAACCCTTTCCCGGAGTGGGACAAGGCCAACGCCGTCGTCCAGGCCAAGATCCCGGTCTCCGACGCCCTGATGCAGCAGTACCCCAACGTGCTGATCAAAACCTCCGGCGAAGACGTCGGGTTGCCCGCCGGCGTGATGGGCAACAGCGAAGTCGGCCACCAGAACATCGGCGCCGGACGAATCGTGGACCAGGAAGTGATGCGAATCACGCGTTCGATCCGCGAAGGGGCATTCTTTAAGAACGAGGTCTTGCTGGGGACGCTGGAGCACATTCGCAAGACCGGCGGCAAGCTGCACATCCTTGGATTGATGTCCGATGGCCGTGTCCACAGCGATTTGGAACACGCGCTGGCCGTCGTCGACTTGTACAAGGACAGCGGATTGCCGGCGGACCGGTTGGTCGTGCACGCGATCACCGACGGACGCGACACCTCGCCGACGGGCGGCTTGGGCTACGTGCAACAAGTTCAAGACAAACTGGATCAGTCCGGCGTGGGACGGATCGGAACGGTCGTCGGGCGTTTCTATGCGATGGACCGCGACCTCCGCTGGGAACGGGTGCAAACCGCCTATGACGCCTTGACCAAGGGCGCCGAGCGGACGGCGGCGTCGGCTGCCGAGGCGATTCAATCCTATTACGACAATCCGACCGAACCGAGTCGCAGCGGCGATGAATTCATCGAAGCGACGTCGATCGTGCCCCCGGGCGGAGCGGCCGCGACGATCAGCGACGGCGACGCGGTGGTGTTCATCAATTACCGCGGCGACCGCACCCGTGAAATCACCAAGGCGTTCGTTTACGACGACAAAGCGTGGGCGGAGATTCCCGGCGGCGGCTTCGATCGGGGCACCAAGGTCGACAACCTGTACTACGCCACGATGACCGGCTATGAGACCGGGTTGCCGGTCAACGTCATCTTCGAAAAGCCGCCCAAGATGCCGAACATCCTAGGACAATACGTCAGCGACCTGGGGCTGCATCAGTTCCGTTGTGCGGAAACCGAAAAGTACCCGCACGTCACGTTCTTCTTCAACGATTACCGCGACGATCCCTTTCCCGGCCAGAACCAGGAAATGGCCCAATCGCCGCGCGACGTTTCGACCTATGACCAGAAACCCGAGATGTCGGCCGCGGAAGTGACCGAGTACGTGCTCAAGGAAATCCAGTCCGGTCGCAGCGAGATGATCATCGTCAACTTTGCCAACGGCGACATGGTCGGCCACACGGGAGTCTTGCAGGCGGCGGTCAAAGCGGTTGAAACAGTGGACGCCTGTGTCGGCAGGATCGTCGACGCGACCTTGGCCGCCGGGGGATCGCTGGTGATCACCGCCGACCACGGCAACTGCGAACAGATGATCAATCCCGAAACCGGCGGCCCGCACACCGCGCACACCACCTACGACGTCCCGCTGATCGTGGTCGAACCTGGCTTGGAGGGCAAGACGCTGCGCAGCGGAGGTCGTTTGGCCGACATCGCACCGACCGTCCTGGCCCTGATGGGACTGGAAAAGCCCGCCGAAATGACCGGCGAAAGTCTGATCGATCTGGGGTGAGTTGACGAAGCGGGCGATTCATCGCTGAGTCGAATTCACCCTCCCTGCCGACGTCGCGCGGTTTTCTGGAATTGACCCTCCCTGGCTGGGAGGGTCGAGCGCAGCGAGGGGAGGGTGAAGTCGTAAACGACTGTTAAGTCAGAGGTTAAAAACCGCACGACCTCTGCCAGGGAGGGTGAATTCCCGAAAACTACATGCCCTCGCGGGGGAGGGTTGGGTCTTCAGTTCCTGCCGCCCCCCGCCGACGCGGCGAATTGATGCACCGGTGACAATTTCACCTGCGCTTGTTAATTTTTTGGTGGCATCCGCCGCGTTTTCTTGCCCGCCGATCCGCCTACCCACTGCCAATCGATACGACCATGAGTGATTCTGCACCGAGCATCGTTTACACCTACACCGACGAAGCTCCCGCGCTTGCGACCCTGTCCTGGTTGCCGATCGTTCGGGCGTTTGCCGGCAAGGCGGGCGTGTCGGTGCCCACCAAAGACATCTCGCTGGCCGGCCGAATCCTGGCAAATTTTCCCGAATCGCTGAGCGACGCCCAAAAACGCGAAGACGCTTTGACGCTGTTAGGTGAACTGGCCAAGACACCCGACGCGAACATCATCAAGCTGCCCAACATCAGCGCCTCGATTCCTCAATTGACCGCGGCGATCGCCGAACTGCAGGCTGCCGGCTACGACGTGCCCGATTTCCCCAGCGATCCGCAAACGGACGCCGAAATAGAAACCCGCGCCCGCTACGCCAAGGTCCTTGGCAGCGCCGTCAACCCCGTGCTCCGCGAAGGCAACTCGGATCGGCGTGTCGCGACCGCAGTGAAAAACTATGCCAAAGCCCATCCTCACTCGATGGGCGAGTGGACCGTCGATTCGCCGTCGCACGTGGCCCACATGACCGAAGGCGACTTTTACGGCAGCGAAAAATCAGCGGTGATCGAAAAGGCCGGGTCGTTGAAGATCGAACTGGTCGCCGCCGACGGATCACGCACCGCACTGCGATCACCGGTCAGCGTCGATGACGGCGAAGTCGTCGACGCGGCCGTCATGAGCGTCCAGAAACTGCGGGCGTTTTACGAAGCCCAAATCGCCGACGCGCGTCAATCGGGAATCTTGCTCTCGTTGCACCTGAAAGCAACGATGATGAAGGTTTCCGATCCGATCCTGTTCGGACACGCGGTCAACGTTTACTTTGCCGACGTGTTCAAAAAACATGCCGACACCTTCGCCAAGCTGGGCGTCAACCCGAACAACGGCGTCGGAGGCCTGGAAGCCAAGCTGAACGATCTGGCCGAATCCGATGCCGACGCGATTCGCGCCGACCTGCAAGCGACCTATCAGAACGGCCCCTCGCTGGCCATGGTCGACTCCGACCGCGGCATCACCAACCTGCACGTGCCCAGCGACGTGATCATCGACGCGTCCATGCCCGCCGCCATTCGCAGCTCGGGAATGATGTGGGGCCCGGACGGGAAACTGCACCCGACCAAAGCGCTGATCCCGGACCGATGCTACGCCGGCGTCTATCAAACCGTGATTGAATTCTGCAAAGAACACGGTGCCTTTGATGTCACCAAGATGGGCTCGGTCAGCAACGTCGGACTGATGGCCAAGAAGGCGGAAGAATACGGCTCGCACGACAAGACGTTCGAGATTCCCTCCGACGGAACGGTTGTGGTCACAGACGACTCCGGAACCGTGGTCTTCGAGCACGCGGTTCAGGCCGGCGACATCTGGCGGATGTGTCAAACCAAGGACGTGGCGATCCGTGACTGGGTCCGCTTGGGCGTCCAACGCGCACGGCTGACCGGCGCGCCCGCCATCTTCTGGCTGGACGACCAGCGTGGTCATGATGCCAACCTGATCAAAAAGGTGAACCAGTATCTGGCAGACCACGACACCGACGGATTGGATGTCCAAATCATGAACACCGTCGACGCCACGCGACACGCTTGCGAGCGTGCCCGCGAAGGCCAGGACACGATCGCCGTGACCGGCAACGTGTTGCGGGATTACCTGACCGATTTGTTTCCGATCCTGGAACTGGGCACCAGCGCCAAGATGCTGTCGATCGTTCCGTTGCTGGCCGGTGGAGGCCTGTTTGAAACCGGCGCCGGTGGATCGGCCCCCAAGCATGTCCAGCAATTCGTTTCCGAAGGCCACTTGCGCTGGGATTCGCTCGGTGAATTCCTCGCCCTGGCGGTTTCCCTGGAAGACTTGGCCCGTAAGTCCGGCAACGAGAAAATCGCCGTGCTGGCTGAAACGCTGGACGAGGCGACCGATCAATTCCTGGCCAACGACAAATCCCCCAAACGCGGCGTCGGAGAGCTCGACACCCGGGGCAGCCACTTCTTCATGGCGCTCTACTGGGCCGAAGCTTTAGCCGCCCAAACGAAAGACGCCGAACTCGCTGCGGCCTTCGCCCCCGTGGCCAAGGCATTGCGTGACGGCGAGTCCAAGGTGGTCGAGGAACTCGCCGCCGCCCAAGGCAAACCGGTCGACCTGGGAGGCTACTACGAACCGGATCGCGAAAAAGCCAGTGCCGCGATGCGACCGAGTGCCACCCTGAACGACGCGATCGCAAGCTTGGGGTAAGCAACCGCGACGCGGTTGTGTTGGAATTGCTTCACGCAACGCAACGTGAAATTCACCCGCTATAGATTTAACGTCCCGGAAGGGAGGGGGTCTTCCATTGTTTCGTGACATCGCGTCTTTACTTGGTGCGTATGGATCGAGTTGCCAGCCGCGTGCTCTCCACGCTCTGGCGAGCGTAGCGACGTTGCCGGAACGCTGCCCCACTACTGCACCTCCACCGCCGACAGAAAACGATCCTCGTCGGCATCGAGTTCGCGGAAGACTTCGAGCGGGCCGATGAATTCGTTCTCCGAGACATCCCCGTCTCGATTGGCATCCATGCGAATCGCCCAACGGGGACGCGAATCGGTTTCGGCCGAATTCGCTTGCTTGATCTGGAATCGCATCTCGTCTTGATCCGGTTGGCCGCGACAAAACTGGATCATCAGCGTGTCCGGGATGGTCCTCGCCGGCACCGTACCGGTTTCGTCGACCAGAGTTTGCAATCGCGCAGGCGCCGAGACGATTTCGCGATGGGACAGGAACTGATCGTGGTCCCGATCCAGCCAGGCAAACACACCATCGGGGTGCTCTGCCGCTCGGCCGCGGACCTGAACGTTCCAGATCGATTGCTTCTGACCGAGCGTTTGATTGATTTCCATGAAACTCAACTTGCCGTCTCCGTCTGCATCCAACTGGTCCAACGGAAATTGCTTCTTGGCTGCTTCGGGAAGCTCCTCCTCGTCGATCGCACCGCTGTTGTCGGCATCCAACTGTCGAAAGACCTCACGCGGAATTCGGTTTCCCGTTGTCGAAATATCCGATGTCACGATACCGACTTGGAACGGTTCGCCGACGATCCAACAGCGATCGGTCTCCTGTTCGATTCGTGTCGCTTCGTTAGCCGAGCCTGGCAGCGTCACCACCGTCGAGACGACCGGATCGGCGCTGTCGAAACGGACGGTGATTGTGAACGCCGGATCGAGCCCCAGCACCGATTCCGCTTCCTCCGTCGAAATCCACTGGTCCTGATTCGCGTCGATCGACCGGACCGGATTGGTCGGACCAAAAACGGCAGCCTCTTCAAGCATGCCGCCCATCGCATAGGACAAATTGGACCAGTTGACGAACCCGGCCAGATCCATCGCGACGTTGCCTTGGCGGTTGGACTGGTTGCGCCGCCAGGCATTGTCGTCGCTTTGGCGTTCCCGCGATGATTCGGCAAAGTCGATGCACTGGTCGGCATTGGTGTCGATCTCCCGCAGCAACGCTTCGGCGGCCAGGTCGATCTCGGTCGCATCGAGCTTTCGATCCTGATTTCGATCGATGGCGGAAAACAGCGGCGATTCACTGCGATTGGACCATCGAAAGGCGTCGGTTCCGAACAGCCGGAATTCGCCATTGGCGTTGGACTCGCGAAACAGGAATCGTACGAACTCCTGATCATCGACCCGCTGGTCTTTGTTGCGATCGTAGCGTTTGATGAGCGATTGTTTCTGACCATTGACGCGAGACGCTGTCTGCCCGAAGGTCGCCGCGTCGCCGGAAACGTGTTCCAAGAGCTGATCCCAGGTCGGTGGTTGATGCGTTGTCGCTGCAATCTCCTTTCGCACCATCGCCAGTTTTTGATCGAAGGCATCACGCAGTGGTTGATCGTCGATCAGGACGTTCAAGCCGACCAACAGCGGCCCCTTGGACGTCGGGATCCAAAGACGGTACGCGGATGCGGGCGTTGGGGTTGTCTCGTTTGCGGTTTGTTCTGACGAAGAGGCGTCCGGGGTGGTTTCGACTTCGGACGATGCGGTCGGGTTCTCGTTGGTCTGGGGGGACTTGGTTGCGGGATCGGCGGCGATCGGATCTGCGTCGGCTGCATCGTCGTTTCGATCGCTTTCGTCGCTTGCCTGTTGTTCGACTTCCGGTTCAGACTCCGGTGGCGCACTTGCCGATGTCACGATGGTGGGCTCTTCTGTCACTATGGGCGCCGCGATCGTCTTGGTCGGCGGCGGATCGGGCGTACGATCGCATCCAGAGAGTCCGAGAAGGATTGGAAAAACAATCGACTGTACGCTGATG
Organism: Stieleria mannarensis; assembly: GCF_014154935.1. Taxonomy (GTDB): domain Bacteria; phylum Planctomycetota; class Planctomycetia; order Pirellulales; family Pirellulaceae; genus Stieleria; species Stieleria mannarensis. The sequence continues at coordinate 20,840 of NZ_JACEHH010000048.1, read as the reverse complement.
CATTTCTTCAGCACCGTCGCTGCCTTCGCCAGAAGGTGGATCCCCGCTGTAATCCACGCTCTGGCGAGCGTAACCACGTCAACGTTCCCGTGTGAGACGAAAAAAATCACAGCAACACCTGCCGGATCGGGCTTCCTTCGGAGATCGCGATCGGCCGGCCGCCTTCGGCGATGTTCTCGCTGGCCGGGTCGACTCCCAACGCCGCGCAGAGCGTCGCCAGCAGGTCTTGCTGGTCGATCTTTCCGTCAGTCACTTCCATGCCGTCGGCGCTGGTGGCGCCATAGGCTTGGCCACCGGCGATCCCTCCGCCGGCCAGCACACACGAAAACGCTTGGGGGAAATGGTCTCGCCCGCCGTTGGAATTGATCGCGGGCGTGCGTCCGAATTCACCCGCCCACAAGATCGTTGTTTTTTCCAACAGCCCTCGATCGGCCAACTCGGTCATCAGCGTCGACCATCCCACATCCAGTTGTTCGCTCAGTCGTTTGACCTGGTCAAAGTTGTTCGCATGCGTGTCCCAGCCCAATCCGTCGCCCAACGTCACTTCGACCAGCGGCACGCCACGTTCGATCAAACGTCTGGCCATCAAGCATCCTTGTCCGAACGTGCCGCTTCCGTAGGCCTGGCGGACGACGTCCGGTTCTCCGGTCAGGTCAAACGCATCTTTGGCGTCGCTGCCGAGCATGTCGATGGCCGATCGGTACACGGTGTCGTGCGCGACGACGTTTGGCGTATCCCGGGTCTGTAAGAATGTCGCCTGCATTGATTCCCAAAGGGCCAATCGGCGCTGGAAACGCGGGGCATCGACCTGCGGATGCGGTTGCAAATGATCGACACGCAACGCTGCGAAATTGTCACTGCCCGGCGGCCCGGAAACGCTGACCGACGTCGCCGCGTACTTCGGTCCCAGAAAACCTGGGCTTAGCGAACTGCGTGCGAACGGGCCCGGCGCGATCGTGACGTAGTGGGGCAGTTTGGACACGGGGTTCCGCAGCGATTTTGAAAGCGAACATCCGATCGCCGGGTAGCGGACCGGACCACCGAGGGCGTGACCGGTGCGCATCACAGTCGTCCCCCGCTCGTGATCGCCTTCCTTGGTCGACATGCCGCGCAAGATCGCCAGCCGATCCGCCTGGCCGGACAGTTTTGGAAGGTGTTCGCTGAATCGCAGCCCCGGGACCGAGGTCGCGATCTCTTCAAACGCCCCACCGTTGTTGTGTTTGGGTTTCATGTCGAACGTGTCGATCTGGCTGGGGCCGCCGGACATCCACAGCAACACGCAATGCCGCTGGTCGTTTGCAGGCTCCTCCGCAGCGACGGCCGCGATCGATCGCATCAGGGGGCTGATCCCGATCGTCCCACCGATCGAAACGGCGGCGGCGATCGACTGACGCCGAGTAAAAACCGGTGGTTGAAACATGGATTCACCTCTGCTGTGGGATAGGCTTCCAGCCTGTCAATCCGCTGTGGGATAGGCTTCCAGCCTGTCAATCCGCTGTGGGATAGGCTTCCAGCCTGTCAATCCGCTGTAGGATAGGCTTCCAGCCTGTCAATCCGCTGTGGGATACGCTTCCAGCCTGTCAATCCGCTGTAGTATAGGCTTCCACACCTTCTTCTCACGGACAAACAAAACACTCGGCCGTATTGAGCAAAATCCACGTCAGATCACTCAGTCGTTCCTTGAGGGGTTGCTCGGACGTTGTCTTCAAATAGGCCAGGAACTGGGCTTGTTCGGCATCGGTCGGCGGTCTTGACAGACAGGCCAAAAACAGCGTTTCGATCCGATCGGCATCGTCAAAAAACGGCGCGTCCATCGATGCGATCAGCCCGCTCTGCTGGTCCATCGTCGCGGCCAACATTTCGGGCCCGTTCATCATGCCCAGCACCTGCACGACGCCATGCGGAAAATCGCTCGGATCGGCGTCCGCGGCATCCATCCGTCTGAGAAATTCCGTCCGCGCCGTTTGTGCTCCGGCTGGACTCCCCGTTCCCATCAAGACGTTTTGCCGAAGACTGTCGAAGTACTGTGACGCCGACAGCGTTTTGATGTTCATCGCGGCAAAGGAATCCGCCGGCGGCCGCGTGGCGTCGCGGATCTCGCTGCTGCGTTGGTAGGCGTCGCTACGTGCAATCACTCGGTACAGAGCCCGCAAATCGAAGCGTTGTTCCACCAGGTAGTCGGCCAAAAACTGCAGCAGTTCGGGATGGCTGGGCGGGTGGCTGGAGTCCATGGCGTCGACCGGATCGACGATCCCACGTCCGAACAGATGCGCCCAAACACGGTTGGCGGCCGCGCGTGCGAAGTAAGGGTTGTTGCGAGAGGCCAACCAAATCGTCAATTGCCGTCGCCGAAAGTCGGTCGGATCGGTTTCAGGCGGCGACGACACGCCGGGATATCGCGGCGACATGACACGGTCCGATTCGGGAAACATCACTTCCCCGCCGCTGCGGTCCTCGATCGCTTGGCCGCCGCCACGCATGTCGGAATCGCTCAATCGAAGTTGTGCGAAGAAGGCGGCGAAGGACCAGAAGTCCTCTTGCGTCCAACGCGCATAGGGGTGGTCGTGACACTGGGCGCATTCCAATTGCACCCCCAAAAACAATCGGGACGTCGCCGCGGCCAGCTTGACCGGTTCCAGGTTTCGCGAGGTGTAAAAGATCGCCGGCCCGCGGTCACTTTTGCCGCCGGCGGTCAGGAAGCCACCGACGAGATGATCGTAGGGAGTGTTCTTGAGGAATTGTTGCCTCAACCAACCGTGCATCGCTGCCGCGTTCTCTTGATTCGGTTCGGCTGCATCGGCGGGCAACAGAAACGTGTTCCAGCGATTGGCCATGTGGTTGGCAAATCGCGCGGAATCCAGCAAGGAATCGATCAATCGATCTCGTTTGTCCGGTGCGGGGTCGGCCAGGAACGTGCGCAGCTGCCACACCGGGGGCGCGACGCCGGCGAGATCCAGCCAAACGCGTCGACAGAACTCGGCATCGCTGCTTCGTGCACTCGGTTCAATCGATGTCTGCCGCCAGGATTCGACCAGGTAGCGATCGATGGTGGCCGGCGGATCCACGAAGCGATCCCCCGTCGCCTGGTCGCACCGGGCGACGTCGGCAAATGAGAGGACGACCGCAACAACGGCGTGAACGCAAAGGAGACGCTTTATCATGGCAACCTGAGTTATACCACGTCTACGATTAACGAGCTATCAATTTAGCAATCGTCCTCCGGCCCTGATTTCAGATCAACTCTTCGCCGTACGGATGGCCATCCACACAACAAGTGTGCCGTGAATGACACCTTTTCCGCGCCGTCCCGCTTCGTTTCGTCTGGCGTTTGGTCGGCTGCATTCTCCACGTTTTCCACTGCTTGATATGGATTCGAGTCCCCGTTCACGTCGTCGCCTCAGAAAGAATGAGCTGTGAACGCTGCATCGAAAACTTCCGCCCAGAGCGCGGAAACCATCTGCAGGCCGGCATTGTAACGCGAGAATCTGACCGGAATGGTGCTGCTGGCTCGTCGGCGGTTCGCGGAGTCGTTACGATTTGACGTGACGCGGAAACACAACTCGGAAGATTGAGCGGTAGCGGATGACCCTAACAACCTTGAACGCGGCGCGGTTCAGAATCCTGGTCGGCGTTCTTGCAATCAGCAGTGCGTTGATCGTGCCGTCGGCGCGATCGTCAACCGCGAGCGCGCAGGACGAACGTGGCGAAAACACGACGGCTGCACAAACAGAAAAGCCATCGGGCATTGCCGTCACCGTCACACCGGCCGGCGTCCAACGCTTTGCCAGTGGCGGCTGGGCCTCGCTGGCCGTTGTGGGTGTCAATTACACCGACCAAGATGCCGAAGAAGTCGTCTCGGTCTTTGTCGGCGATGATCCGAACCTGCAATTTTCGACCCGCGTTTGGATCCCCGCCCACAGCAAACGCCAGTCCTGGCTGCCGATCGCGATTCCACCGAAAGAACAGATCACTGGCAACCGGGTCGACCTTTCGATGATTCGGGTAACGCAGTCGGGCGGCGGAGAGTCGTTCGGCGAGAACATCAATCAAATGCCTGTGTCCCAGCGGTCGCTGATGCTGGTGGATGACGAAATCAACACGGGTTTTTTTGCCGACCCGCCGGGATTGGTGGACACCACCGATGGCGACACCCGACGCCGGCGATTGAATCGAGTCTTGAACGCGGGGCGCGATTCGGTGACGACGGATCCGCGCGAGTTGCCGATCGTCAGTTTCCTGTCCAATTTTTTGCCGCCGACCCACGGGGCGCTGGCCGAATTGGATCAAGTCGTGATCGCCGGCGATCAATTGCAATCGGATTCCGAAGGGATCCGCGCCGTGCGACACTGGATCCGACGCGGCGGTCGGGCGTGGATCATGCTCGATCTTACCAGCCGCTCGCTGGTCGATGACTTGCTGGGCGATGATTCGGACCACAGCGTGATCGACCGTGTCGAATTGAACGATTTTGACCTGAATACGCGTGACCCGATCGGCGGATCGGCCGGTTCGACCGAGGCGTGGACTTCGGAGTCGCCGGTGGAGATGTTGCGAGTGTTGACGCCGTCAGACGAGGTGGTCTGTCGCATCGATGGTTGGCCGGTGGCGTTTTGGAAACAGATCGGCGACGGCGAAGTCTTGTTCACGACCTTGGGCGGCGCCGGCTGGGTGCACGCCGACCAACGAGCCACGTTCGCCCTGACGCAACTGTCGCGAAGGTTCTTTGAACCCAAGAACCCGCGTCGGGAATTCGTCCGCGCGATGCAACCCATCGTCGATAACCAAATCGGCTATCGAATTCCCAGCCGCACCCTGGCCGCCGTCATACTCGGGCTGAATGCTCTGGTCATCCTGGTCGGCGGCATTTGGTGGACGCGACAACGGCGACTGGAGCGCATGGCGTTTCTGGTTCCCGTCTCGGCCACCGTGACAACCGTGATCATGCTGGTGATCGGTTCGTCTCACACCGCCGCAATCCCGTCGACGGTCGCCACCGGCCAGGTCGTCCAGGTTCGAACGGAGACCGATGAAGCCGATGTGTCAACGGTTCGTGCCGTGTACACGCAACAGTCCAGCGACCTGGGGCTGGTCTCCCGCGACCAGGTGATGACGATGCCGCTTGAAGACACGGCGACCAGTGAAACCCGCCGCCTCAGCTTGGAAAACGACGGCACGAGTCGCTGGATCGGCCCGCCGCAACCGACCGGCGTCGTCCGACACTTGGTGTCCGATTCAACACTCTCACTCGGGCAGCCGATCCAGGTTCGCGGCACGTTTGATGCCGATGGATTTCGCGGAACGCTGCACGGGATCGATCCCGCCACCTGTGGTGACGCCCTGGTCGTCGCGTCGCCGGCGCCGATGACTTCGGTCGAAATCGAATCCGCGTCCACGCCAGGAATCGTCACCGCCAAGTCGTCCGATTTACTTTCGCCCGGCCAATTCATCCCCGGATCGCTGCTGACGGATCGGCAACGCACGCGTCAGGCGTTTCTGCGTGACCTGTTTGCTTCGGTCCAAGGCGACGCACCACGTCACTCGCTGGGTGATGGGCCCTCGCTGTTGCTCTGGACCGACCCGATCGATGTGGGTGTTCAATTCGCCCCCGACTTTGAACAACGTGGGGCGGCACTGGTCTCGGTCCCCATCCAAATCGACCGGCCAGAACCAGGAACCGAGTTTCGTATTCCGTCGACCTTCGTTCGCACCGACACCTATGACGGAGCGCAGGGACGTACGACGTTGTTCAATCCGCGAACCGGAAAGTGGTTGCCGGAGATGACGAAAGCCGCCGAAGCACAACTGATGTTCCGCTTTCCCGAGGCGGTCGCGGCCATGTCACTCGATCGCGTCCATGTCACGATGAAGGTGAACGCCCCCTCACGAACGCTGTTCGCCAAAGCATTGGTGGACGGACAACCCGCAAACGTCTTCAGTCGAGACAACGCGACGGGCGTGATCGAATTTACGATCGATCGCCGGGACGCCTTGCGGTTGCAAGACGACGGAGGGTTGTGGTTGGCGGTCGGCGTCACCGAGTCCACCGAAGCAAAGCAGCAGCAGACCGCCCGATCACCCACAGCCCCGTCCCAGTCGGATCCTTCCCAGTCGGACCAACTCCGACCAGACGATCCGGGTGAACGATTTGTCGACAACACCACCTGGCAAATCGATTACGTTCATCTTGATGCCGTCGCAACGATCCGCCCCGGCGATCTTCCCTCCCTAGTCGAAGCATCCGAAACAGGCTCCCAGTGACCGATCAAACACCCATCATTGAAACCGTCGATCTGACCAAGCGATACGATGAATTCACCGCCCTGGACTCGCTTTCCATCTCGGTCCACAGCGGCCAGATCCTGGGCTTCATCGGCCCCAACGGTGCCGGCAAGACGACGACGATTCGAATCCTGGTCGGGCTGCTGAAACCGACCAGCGGCTCGGCCCGCATCGCCGGAGCGGATTGTTTGACCGAATCACGCAAGATCAAACGATTGGTCGGCTACATGCCCGATGATTTCGGCAAGTACAACAACATGCGGGTCGGGGAATACCTGGACTTCTTCGGCGCCGCCTACGGGATCGGACGTCGCCAACGCGTCGTGCGGATCGATGAGGTGCTGGAGATCGCCGGCGCGACGTACATGAAGGACTTGTTCGTCGACGCGCTCAGCCGCGGGATGCAGCAACGCGTGGCGATCGCCCGGACGCTGATGCACGACCCGCAAGTGATGATCTTGGACGAACCGGCCAACGGGTTAGATCCTCAAGCACGAATCGACATGCGATCGATGCTGCTGCGACTGGCGGACATGGGCAAGACCTTGATCGTCACCAGCCACATCCTGCCCGAACTGGCGCGGGTGTGCGACATCGTTGCGATGATCACCAAGGGGCGACTGCGGGCCTTCGGGACGCTGGACGAAATCATGCGGGACATTCAACAGCGACGCACCTTCGAGATCCAGTTGGTCGACCACGATCAAGTCGACCGCGTGGCGGGGTTGGTGGAAAACTGGTCGCGCGAAATGAATCACTCGTCCGAAGTGACCGGGGCAAAAACCGAATCGATGGTTCGGTTCACAACCGAATTGAATGACCGCGAAATCACGCCGCTGTTGACCCACCTGGTCGGATCGGGCGAAGCGATCGCCCAATTCCGCGAGGTCCCCACGGACCTGGAGGACGCTTTTTTATCGGTCGCCGGCCAAAGCCACGACGATGATCAAGCGAAGGAGCAAATTACATCGGAGCAGGCGGCATCGGAGCAGGCGGCATCATGAGTTCAGCATTCAACCCGGTCGTGCAGCGAGAGTTTTTCGGCATCGTCCGCTCGCCCAAAGCCTTTGCGACACTGTTGGCGTTGACGATCACGTTTTCGATCGCCGTGCTGATGCGATGGCCCACCGATGCGACCGTCGACCTCAGCGGCATCCAGTCGATCCAGGTGTTCCGCGTGTTTGGCTATGGCTTGCTGGCCGGCGTCGTGTTTCTGGTGCCGGCCTTTCCCGCCACCTCGATCGTCAACGAAAAAAACGCCGGCACGTTGGCGCTGTTGTTGAATTCGCCGCTCAGTCCGTTGTCGATTTATCTGGGCAAGCTCGCCGGGGTCTTGTTGTTCGCGATGCTGGTGTTGTTGGCCAGTTTGCCGGGGGCGGCGGCCTGTTATGCGATGGGAGGGATCGACCTGCGCGAGGGCCTGGGGCTGTTCTATTTCGTGTTGCTGTTGCTGGTGTTTCAATACGCGACCTTGGGAATGTTGATCAGCAGCTATGTCCAATCGGCCGACGCCGGCGTGCGATTGACCTACGCGGTGCTATTCGCCCTGTTCTTTTTGACACTCGTTCCCGACGCGTTTTTTCCCGGCGGTTCTGGCGTGATGGGAACCATCGCCCAGTGGGCGCGTTACCTGTCGCCGGTGCCCGTGGTGATGCAAATCATGGGACAGGGCGGACTCGGGTCTCGCGGGCTGATGGAATCGCCGGGCAATTTGCAATTCATCATCGTCACACTGGTCAGCAGTCTGGTGTTCGCCGGCATCACGATCGGCAGGTTGAACTACCGGATCTTTGACCAATCGCGGGCCAAGGGCGTGATCACTGACGACCGTGGATTGACGGCACGACTGCTGCGGCGATTTCTGTTCATCGTCGATCCGCAGCGCCGCAAACCCGGCATCCCCTGGTACCTGAACCCGGTGATGGTCAAGGAGTTTCGTTGTCGTCGCTTCGGCCGATCGCAATGGCTGTTTCGTCTGGTCGCCGTCTGCGCCGTGGTCTCCATGGTGTTGACCTTTGCCGCCGCGACCAGCGTGACGTCGTGGGGCACGGAAACCATCGGCGGGTTGATGGTGATCTTGCAAGTCGTGCTGATCGTCGTGATGACGCCCAGTTTGACCTCGGGGCTGATCAGCGGCGAACGCGACGGCGGCGGTTGGGAACTGTTGCGGTTGACCCCGTTGTCGTCGCTGAAAATTGTGCGTGGCAAACTCCTCAGTGTGCTCTGGACGCTGTTGTTGGTCTTGATGGCCACGCTGCCGGGCTATCTGGTGATGATCTATATCCAACCTCAAATGTGGTACCAGGTCAATTTGGTTTTGGTCTGTCTGGCGTGGACCGTCGTTTACACCCTGGCGGCCAGTGCGGCCATCGGCAGTCTGTTTCGCTACACGGCGGTCGCGACCACGGTCACCTACGTCGTCGTCATGACACTGTTCTTGATCCCGCTTCTGGTTTGGCTGGGACGCGGTGCCCCGTTCGGTTTCGAATTGGTGCAGCGTGTGTTGTTGATCAATCCGGTCGGCGCGGCGCTCAGCGTGATCGAAACGCCGGGGTTTGAAAATTACGATTTGTTGCCCGACGCCTGGTACGTCGCCGGCGGATTCTCTGCTTTCATGTTCTTGGTCTTTGGTTTACAAGTATGGCGTCTCACTCGTCCCGTCTAATGGCCGGCCTCACGATGATTGCCGGACTGGCGGCGTTCACGTTGATCGGCGTTGATTGCAGATTTACCAGTGCCGCCGAACCGGTGTCCTCGATCCTGGACGTGGATGACGTCATGGGAACCGATCCCACGTTCCCTTACCGGGAAACGCAACTCGTCATTTCCAACGACGCGATCCCACTGTGGATCGAGGCCCTCGGCAAGCCCAACGCTCAACTTCAGCGGGTCACGGCCGACACGATCGCCATCGCCCACCGCCGTGGGATGGACGGCATCGACGCCGCCCTGCCCGCATTGGTCGGCCTGGCCGAACAAAATGATTTGGCCCCGTCAGTTCGGCGCGCGGTCGTGCGCACGTTGATCGAATTGGACGCCCGCGATCAAGCTCCATTGCTGACCGCGCTGGCCGATCAACACGGCCCGGCAATTTCCACACTCGTCGAACCGGCACTGGTCCGGTGGAAGTCGCCAGAATTGTCAACCCAATGGCTGGAACGACTCCGCGATCCCGGCTCGCCACGGCAATCACTGGTCACCGCCATCGGTGGAATCGGGGCCCTGCGATTGCAAGACGGATCGGATTTGCTGGATCGTTACGTCCGTGACACGACGCAGCCCCCTGGAATCCGGCTGGCCGCGGCGCGGTCACTCGGTCAAATCGCCGATTCGGGACTCGTTCCACTGGCCAGCGGCCTGATCGGCCAGAATGACGGAGCCTTGGTCGCAGACTTGTTGGCCATCGCCCTGATGAGTCGACATACGGATTCCGACGCGATCGAGCTGCTGCGGTCGATGATGGACCGCGAAAGCACCGCCGTGCAATCCGAAGCACTGCGACGGCTCTACGAAATCGACGGCAACTTGGTGCTGGAATTCGTCGATCAAGCGGTCGCCAGCCCCGACGTCAACGTCCGCCGCACCGCGGCACAGGCGCTGATCGACAGCGAAGATGCGTCGCGCATCGCTCCCTTGGCGACGCTGCTGGACGACGTCAACCCGGGACTTCGCCGGCACCTCGCCGCCGCCTTGTTTGATCTCGCCCAAACGCCCGAGCTGCGCGACGAAGTGATCGCCCAAGCGTCGGGCGTGCTCGACCGAGATTCCTGGCGTGGCTGCGAACAAGCCGCCCGCGTCCTGATCAGCTTGGACCACAAACCGGCCGGGGACCGGCTGGTCGATCTGCTGCGGCACCCCCGCGGCGAAGTGATGGTGACTGCCGGTTGGGGGCTGCGTCGATTCGGGGAAAAGCGGCATCTGCCGGCCATGCTCGGACGCGCGACCGAGATCCACCAGCAATTCAAAACACGTCAACTGACCGCGAATTCGCCCGGCGTGGTGGATCTGATGTCTCAGCTGTTCCAAGCCTTCGGAGAAATGGAATACCACGAAGCCGACCAGCTGGTTCGGGCGTATGTACCGCGCAGTTTCACACTCGGCGAACGGGCGCGGACCGCCGCGTCGTGGTGCGTCGGGTTTCTGTATCCCGATCAGGCGCCCGAGGATCTGGTCCAGATGCTTGTCGAACGACTCAATGACGTCGAATCACTGGAGCCGGAATACGGGTCGGTGCGAGCGATGTGTGCGCAAAGCCTGGGACGGATGAAGGCGGAAGCCGCGCTGCCGGACCTGCGCCGGTTCGCGACCGATTTCGGAGGCGAAGTCAGTTTCTCGTGCCACTGGGCGATCCAGCAGATCACCGGACAATCATCGCCACCGTCGATGCCGCCGGTCGTGATCGATTACGACGACTGGTTCCTGAGGCCGATTTCCGCCGAGGAGTGAAACGGGTGGGGCAAAACGATGAGGGCAAGACAATGAGAAGGCAGAATGATGGGGGGCAGAATGATGATCGCTGGGGAACGCCTCGTTGACGTAGCTACGCTCGCCAGAGCGTGGAATAGGCCTGGGATCCACCTTCTGGCGAAGGTAGCTACGCTTGAACGACGATTCACGATTTTTGTTACACGGTGATCGAGACAAAGAAAGCCTGTCAGCCCAGCGCGAGCCGGCTGGACCCTTTGGCGAGGTCCAGACAAACCATCAGCTTGCCATCGGAGTGGGCAAACGTGCCGCTTTCCAATCGTGACATCGATGCCACTTCTTTTAGCGGGACCGGTTTCCCGGCGTGAGTCAGCGAGGGAGCTTTCGTGATCGGCATGGCGTTCATCGATATGGTGAAATCCTGGCACGCCAAGGGGGCATCGATGGCGATCGTGTCGGCGTCGCGTTGCGTCAGCGTCGTCATTTCCTTTGCCGCCCAGTAGCGTCCGATTTCGCTGACCTTCATCCACAGCGTCTGGTCGCCGAAGCGTGAGGCGAGCGACGTGACCACGCGTTTGAATGCCTCGAATCCCGATTTGGTGCCGTTGCAATACATGCCCGGCCAATGGCACAGCATCACCGCCGGTTCCCCGCGCTCGATCAGTTCCACCATCCGCCCCGAGCTGGCGTCTGGGGTGCAGTAGCGATCCGGTTGTGATTCCTTGACGCCTTCCCAGCTGCCGAACCAATCGCCCGTGCCGGCGGGGACGTTCATCGTCAAATTGGACAGGGTTTTCTGGCCGTCGAATTCCAACCGAGGTGCCGTCGATTCATCGCCGTTTTTGACGTACTTAAAGTAGTGCGGCAGCTCGCTTCCATACACGTCACGCACCGCCTGGCCGACCGCGATCGGCAGTTTGTCTTTGACGCGGTTTCCGAATCCGCCCGGTGTGGTGATGCCATCGCAATGCAGTCCGCAATTCTTCAGGATCCGAAGCGCGTACGCTAGGTAGGCGGTCAAATGGTCGGTGCTGATATCGGTTTGCGGATAACTGTTTTCCATCGTCCCCGAATGGACCTCCTGCATCGGCCGGCCGGTCTTCAGATCGATCACCCGCGTATGCGTGATCATTTCCGGATGGATGTCCCAGTGCGGCATCATCAGGTCGCGGACAAGTGCCAGACTGTCATCCAACTCCTTTCGCGACCATCCCGGTAACGTGCGATCCAGCCATCCGACGCAAGCGGGATAGGGCACGATGCTGTACTTGCCTTTCACACCGTGCTGGGCACACCACTCACCGAACTCGCGGACAAACCGATCGGGAATCTCTCGCGGCCAATCACGCCACGGTTGCTTGTAGGTGTCCCGATCCGGCCAGGCGTGGGCGAATTGCGGCATGCAAAAATGCCCCATGTTCACTAGGCATGTCGAGTCGTCGATGATGAACGACAACGGGACGCGTCCGCGAGGGTTGAGGACGCGAATGGTTTGGTTTGACGTTGCAGGCTTGTCCGCATAGGCCGCATCAAACGGATTCATTGCCGCCAGCCCGCTCAACGAAGCGGCGGAGAGTTGCAGTGCAGCGCGTCGGTTGAGGTTCATCAAAGAATCCATGCCAATTTTGGTGAATCGAGAGTCGTCATGTCGACAGGTGCCAGGCCAACTATAACAGTCTCTCGCATGGATTTCTCTCCTGCCACGCCATCATTCTGCCATCTCATCATTCTGCCTTCCCATCGGGCCGCTCGCTCACGCTTCCCGCTGGCATTTCCCTCCCCATCGTTTTGCCCCCATCGTTTTGCCCCAACCACCCCATAACACGACGACGACGTCACCCCTCAATCTCCCACGCCCCACTATCCAAACCCAAGAACCTTGCCATTGCCTCCACCTCCGCCTCGGCTTGCAATCGGAACACTTTCTGCCGAGGACGTTTGTCCGCGTATCCGAATTGCACATTCAAACGATCGTCGCTGACGTTCGCGTTGGCCCAGCCGATCACTTGATCGCGCCACAGCACCGGCATGGCGTAATAGCCTCGAATCCGTTTCGCCGCCGGCACGTAGGCTTCGAATCGATAGTCCCATCCCCACAGCTGTTGGAATCTCGCCCGATCTCGCACCAAGGGGTCAAAGGGAGCCAGAATCCGAACCCGTTCGGGAACCTCGTCGCTTAACCAGTCCTCTCGCCTCCACAGATACGTCACCCCCGCGACGTCCACTTCGTCGAGCTGTCCATCTTCAACCAACGACTCAACGACCGCCACACGCTCTCGCCGCGTCGGCAGCAGATGGTTGTGGCTGCGCAGCTCCGCGACCAGCATTGATGGGGTCGCGGCGCCGAACACAGATGCCGTGGTCAGGACAAGTCGCCGATAACGCTCGGTCGGATCCGCCGGTTGATCGCCACGATCCTCGGACACCTGATAAACGCGAATCCCTTTCTCGCGGCGAACCACTCGCAAGTGCCCGTGATGATGAAGTTGGTCCAGGATCCGCTTGGTTTGCTTGGACTTGCCGCCCCAATAGTTCTGGACGCTTTTACGTCCGAACCGCTCATCCAGTCCCCGCGGATGCACCTCGCCCAACTCCGCCACCGCGTCGAGGACCTCGCGTTCCAGCTTTTTCAGTTTCCGGTGCGGGCGCCAGCGCAGATCTCTCCAAACCGCGGGCGTCATGAACCCGTACGCAAACAGATAGCCTTCCTCCGCGTCCAGTTCGGGAAACCTCTCCTCCAACTCTCCGGCGACGTACCCGGCTACACGCTGCCGAAGCATCAAGTCCTGAGCCCGCGCCGGACACCGAATCGGATCGGCCTGGACGAACTGCATCGAATCCATCGCATCGGCCAAGCGATTAAAAAACGGAAAGGAACCGGCCACCACGCGTCTCCTGAACGCACTCAAACCCAAACGTTTCACCGTCAACCTTTCCTGGGTAAATTGCTATTTAAAAGATAGTCCGCCAACTGAGTTTAGGACAATCGTCGCAAACCGTGACGTTTGCCGCGTCGGTCCCACCGTGGTTGGTCGGCCGGGCCACGAGGCTTCTGTTTACCCCGCAACTGATCATTTGCCAATGGATCCGATCACTCAATTAATTCTCTGCACCGCGATTGCAGGCGGGGCGATACCCCTGGGGGGCGTTATCGCATCGTTCGAAAATATCCGTCCTCGGTGGCTTGAGGAGGAATTCCGTCACACCGTGATCGCATTCGGCGGTGGTGCCCTGCTTTCGGCCGTTGCGTTGGTGCTGATTCCCCATGGCACCGAACTGATCGCGACCTGGGAAACGGTGACCGCCTTTGCCGCCGGGGGACTGTGTTTTTGGGGATTGCAGATCCTGCTTGACCGCAGCCAATCGTCGGCGTCGCAGCTTGTTGCAATGCTGTCCGACTTTGTGCCAGAGGTCATCGCTCTCGGAGCGGTCATCTCGGGCGGCAAAAGTGGCGCGATTTTGCTGGCGGTGATCATCACGCTGCAAAACCTGCCCGAGGGGTTCAATGCGTTCCGAGAGCTTCGCAGCGGCGGGATGACGTCGCGAAAAATCTTGTTTTGGTTCACGGTCGCAGCGGTACTCGGGCCACTGTTGGGCTTCTCGGGATATCATTTGCTTGCCGATGAACCCAGGATTCTCGGCTGGATGCAGGTCTTCGCCGCCTCAGGGATTCTCTATTTGGTGTTCGAGGACATCGCCCCCCAAGCGACGTTGAAAAACAGCAGTTTCCCGCCGTTGGGAGCCGTGTTTGGCTTTTTATTGGGGCTGTTCGGAAAGCTGTTGGAAGGCTGACCGCGGGGCGTTGCTCTGGTTTTGCGAATCGGATGCATTTCAACTACGTTGTCTCGACTCCATGACATTGTCTTTACCAGGCTGATCGCAACTATGCCCTTGTACCGATTTTCTGTGCCCGGATTGTTTCTGTTCGTTCTGTTCCTCGGCGCGTTGAACTGCGCCGCCGAGGACTGGTTCCGTTGGCGCGGCCCCGACGGGGACGGCATCTCTCGCGAAACCGATTGGAAATGCGATTGGACCGACGGGGCGCCTGACATCGCCTGGTCCCGTTCGGTCGGCACCGGGTTTTCATCGGTGGTGGTCAAAGACGGACGAGTCTTCACGCTCGGGCATGTCGACGACCAGGACATCGTCTATTGCATCAACGCCGCCGACGGAGAAGTCGTTTGGACGTTCAACTATCCCGCGGAACTGGACGACCGCGACTTCGAAGGCGGCCCGATCTCGACGCCGACCGTCGACGGTGACCGCGTCTACGTCATGGGGCGGGCCGGAGAGTTGTTCTGTTTGCAGATCTCCGATGGCTCCAAATTGTGGGGCATCAATGTCGCGGACGAGGCCGAGGTGCGGTTGCCCGGTTGGGGCTTCTCCGCCGCTCCGTTGGTGATTAGCGATCGGCTGTTGCTGAATGTCGGCGAGTCCGGTGTTCTGGTGGACAAACACAGCGGTGACCTGATCTGGAGTTCCGACGATCGTGAGTGCGGGTACGCATCTCCCGTGTTGATTCCAGGCTCCGATCTAACCGCCGCCGTGATCGCATCTGGAAAGGCCTTCATCGGGGTGGACGTCCAATCGGGGGAACAGCTTTGGGCGGAGCGTTGGTTGACCAGTTTTAATTGCAATGCCGCCGACCCGATCTTTCACGACGGCAAGATGTTTCTTTCGTCAGGATACAACCGCGGCGCGGCGCTGTTCGACATCAGCGGCAAGACGCCCGAGTTGATTTGGAAATCGAAAGAGATGAAGAATCAGATTCACACTTCGATTCTGTACCAAGGCTTCCTGTATGGCATCGACGGCGACATGGAAACCGGCGCGCGATTGCGCTGCATGGACTGGGCGACCGGCGAAGTCCGTTGGTCGGTCGACGACCTGCGGCCCGGAGGCCTGGCGATGGCCGATGGCAAGCTGTTGTTGCTGACCGAACCGGGCGAATTGATCATCGCCCCGGCAACCCCCGACGGCTGGGAGCCGATTGCCCGCGGGCAAGTCCTGGACGGAAAAAGCTGGACCTCCCCCGTCCTGTCCGGCGGCCGCATCTTCTGCCGAAGCATCCAAGGCCAACTCGTCTGCGTCGACTGCCGCGACTAGAATAGCGGTGCCCCATTGCCAGCCATCCCCCGTTCTTTCCCACCTCCCACCTCCCAACTCCCAACTCCCCCACCCCACCCGGCGAACCCGAAAGAACGAATTGATGCCGTCCTGGTACGAACTTGAAAACGCAGACGAGATCCCTTCCCCCACCCTGCTGATCTATCCCGACCGCGTGCGTGCGAATCTTCAGCGCATGGTCGCTTGGGGCGGCGCCAAACGATTGCGGCCCCATGTCAAAACGCACAAATTGCCGCAGATCGTTGAGATGAAACTGCAGGCGGGGATCGACAAATTTAAAACATCCACGATCGCGGAATCGGAGATGACGGCGGCGGCCGGCGGACGGGACGTCTTGCTCGCGTACCAGCCCGTCGGTCCCAACATCGGGCGACTGATGGAGTTGATTCGGGCGTTTCCCGAGACGACGTTTTCAACGATCGTCGACGACATCGGCGTGGCCCAAGGGCTCGCGGCGGAAGCCGAGGCCTGCGAAGTCACGGTGGATGTGTTGATCGATCTGAACGTCGGGATGAATCGCACGGGGATCCTGCCTGGCGAGGGGGCAGCGGCACTGTACCGTTTCATCGATGCGGCCAAGGGGCTTTGCGCCGCGGGGCTGCACGCCTACGACGGTCACATCCACGACACCGATGAAGCGTTGGTGCGGCGTCAGATCACCGAAGCATTTCAGCCGGTTTTGGACTTGCGGCGTTCACTGCGGGCCGAGGGGTTGGCGGTGCCGAAGGTCGTCGGCTGCGGCACGGTGTCGTCCAGGATCCTGGTGGCCGAACAGGGTTCGGAAGCCGGGGAAGCGATCGAGGTCAGCGCGGGCACGTCGGTGCTGTGGGATGCCGGGCAACCGACGTTCAGCCCGCCGATGCAGATCGATCAAGCCGCCGTCCTATTGGCCCGCGTGATCAGCCGCCCCGCCCCAGGAACACTCTGCATCGACTTGGGCCACAAAGCCGTCGCATCGGAGATGCAGCCTCCGCGTGTGACCTTCTTCGGACTCGAGGATGCGACCGCGGTGGGGCACAGCGAAGAACATTTGGTGCTGCACACTGACCGCGCCGATGCGTTTCCGGTCGGCACGGTGTTGTACGGGATTCCCACGCACATCTGCCCCACCGTCGCGTTGCACAGCGAAGTGTGGTGCGTCCGCCAAGGCCGCGCGGTCGAGCGGTGGCCGGTCGTCGCAAGAACGCGGCGGATCACGATCTGATGGATTCCAGCGAGCAACCTATGGTTTCGGACTCTCGGGCAAGCCGATCGGTCGCGGATCCCACGTCGGTGCGAAAGCGGATCATCGCCGTCAGCGTGTTGATGGCGTTCATGTTGTATTTGGATCGCGTCTGTCTTGGCGAGATCGTCAAAAGCGATTCGTTTTTGAACGATTTTAAAGGGGCCTCGCGCGAGCAAATCGGTGATGTCCTGGGGGCGTTCTTTTTCGCTTACGCACTGTTTCAAGTGCCCTCGGGTTGGGCCAGCGATCGGTTCGGCGGACGAATCATGCTGACGTTTTACATTCTGGCCTGGTCGCTGCTGACCGGATTGACCGGAATGGGGACGACGCTGGGCGGATTGTTGCTCGCACGGTTGGCCTTCGGCGTCGCCCAAGCCGGCGCCTATGCGACCAGCAGCGGCGTGATCCGAAACTGGTTCCATTTCCGCGCCCGGGCCCAAGCCAGTTCGTTTGTTTCGATCGGCGGACGACTCGGCGGCACCCTGGCACCGTTTTTGACGACGGCGCTCGTCTACCAGCTCAGCAGTTGGCGGTACGTGCTGTACCTCTATTGCCTGGTCGGCTTGATCGCCGCGATCGCCTATTACGTGATCGTGCGAAATCGGCCCGAAGAACACGCCGGGGTCAACGAGGCCGAGCTGGAATTGATCGGCCGCGCGGACGGACCGGGCGCTGGCGCTGCGGCAACGACGAACCTGCGCGACGTCGGTCCGATGATGGTCGCGATTCTCAAAAGTCGCTCGCTGTGGCTGAACTCACTGGCCCAGTTTTGTCTGGTGTTCGGTTGGGCGTTTCTGATCACTTGGCTGCCGACGTTTTTGAAAGAGGAACGCAACGTCGAAGCGTTGCTGGGATCGCTGATGGTCACCGGCGTGTTGGCGATCGCGATTCCCGGTCAGTTGATCGGCGGCTGGTTGGGCAATCACGCGGTTGAGCGGCTGGGGCATCGCTGGGGGCGGATCGTGCCGCTGAGCGTGACGTGCGGTGTGGCCGGCCTGGCGTACCTGGGTTGCTTGAGTTATCAGTCGGTTTGGTGGGTCGTCGCATGTTGTGCGTTGGTGTCGTTGATGACCGACATCGGCAACCCATCGGTGTGGGCGTTCATGCAGGACGTGGGCGGAAAAAACACGGCCGCCGTGTTCGGTTGGGGCAACATGTGGGGCAATTTCGGCGCCGCGGCCAGTTCGATGGTGGTGCCGCGCTTGATGACCCTGGGTGAAGCATCCGGCAGCGGCGAAACCTATGTGTTCCTGACCTGCGCGGGCATGTATTTTCTGGCCGCGATCGCCGTGCTGGGAACCGACGCGACCCGCCAAGTGCGGCGGGCGGACTAGGCTTTGTCCCTCAACCCGTAGCGGAAGCCGCCAAGGCTTTCGACTCGCAGCAGTCCACACGGGAAACGCCGAAATTCTTGGCGAATTCCGCTACCACATTCGACCCTTGCCGGGTTTAGGGACAAAGCCTGGTGCATCGGCGCTTCGATAGAGCCAATTTTCCTGCCTCCAAAATCTTCCTCCCTCTCCATCGGGTGATCATGTCTGTTAGCGTTAGCGGCGACCAAGCCAGGGATGGCAGAATGATACGGGGCAGAATGATGGGGTGCGTGACAGCGCACGCGCTCGTGCTGTTCGCTTTCCCACGATGACTCCCACCACCCGCCCTAGGCCAACCATGAAATTGATCTTTGACGCCCACCTGGACCTCAGCTTGAACGCTCTGGAATGGAACCGAGACCTGCGGCGACCGGTGTCTGAAATCCGTGCCGCCGAAGCGGCGTTGCCCGAGCGGATGGCGGGGCAAGCGGCCGGCGTCGTTTCGCTCTGTGACATGCGTCGCGGCGGCATCGGACTCTGTGTCGCGACCCAGATCGGCGGCTGCATGAAACCGCGATCGTTCGTCGCCAACTGGGAATCGCCGTCACAAGCGTGGGCGATGACGCAGGGGCAACTGGCCTGGTATCGCGAGATGGAACGGCAAGGCGAAATGGTCCAGGTGGCCGATCTGCCTGGGCTGGAACGCCATCTGCAGCGTTGGGCCGATCCCGATGCGGCTGCCGAAACGAAACAACCGATCGGTTACGTTTTGTCCCTGGAAGGTGCCGATTCGATCGTCACCCTGGATCATTTGGATCGGGCTTGGGAGTACGGGTTGCGTGCACTGGGGCCGTCGCACTACGGCGTGGGACGCTACGCGATGGGACACGATGTCCAGGGGGATTTGCCGCCGCAGGGACGGGAACTGATTCGGCGGATGGATCAATTGGGCATGATCCTTGACGTGACGCACTTGAATGAAACCTGTTTTTGGCAAGCCTTGGAAATCTTCGGCGGACCGATCTGGGCCAGCCACCAAATGTGTCGCAGCCTGGTCGACGATCCCAGGCAGTTCACCGACGATCAAATCAAAGCGGTGATCGATCGCGGCGGCGTTCTGGGGGCGGCGTTTGATGTCTGGATGGTCGTGCCGGGATTCGTCCGCGGTCAATCGCATCCCAAAGAGATGAACATCACGCTGGAAGACATCGCCGACCACATCGACCACGTTTGCCAGTTGGCCGGCAATGCGAATCACTGTGGGTTGGGCAGCGATTTAGACGGGGGTTATGGAAACGAACAATGCCCCTGTGACGTCGACACGATCGCCGACCTGCAGAAACTCGAGGGGCTGCTCGCCGGGCGGGGTTACACCGAAGCCGACTTGACCGCGATCTTTCATGACAACTTCCTCCGCGTGCTGCGGGAGGCTTGGGGCTGAGTCAGGTCTTCATAACCGACCTCTATCCTTTAGACATACAATCGACGTCCCAAGCGAGAGGTCTAAGTCGGCAGCTTGTGCAAGTGACCAGCCCAAGTATGGTCGACGTCGGACTCATGACTGGGAGCGAATTCGGCGTCGCAAGAAAGGTTTTCTGGGTGTGTCGCTCGCGAAGTACCTGGAAGAGAAGAAGAGAAAAAGGTGTCAGGACTCTTTTTCGGTGCGCTCGTGCTGATTTCGGTCGCTGAGTGCGGTAGACTGGCTGCATGGGACGACCAAAACGCGCCGATGAAGCGGGCGGGATCTACCACGCCCTGAACCGAGGAAATGCCAAGGCCGACATCTTCCATAAACCAGAAGACTTCGATGCCTTCGAGCGGATTCTTGCTGAGGGGCTGGAACTCTACCCCTGTCAGATCCTCGCCTATCAGCTGATGGACAATCACTGGCACTTCGTGCTCTCGCCCACCGAAGACGGTGGCATGAGCCAGTTTCTAGGCTGGGTCACGTTGACCCACACAATGCGGACCCATGCGCACTACGGAACCTCCGGAGAAGGCCACGTCTACCAAGGACGGTTTAAGAGCTTTCCGGTGGAAAGCGACGAGCACTTCTTGACCGTCTGCCGATACGTCGAACGCAACGCGTTGCGTGCTGAGATGGTCGATCGGGCGGAAGATTGGAAATGGGGATCCCTCTCGCGCTGGCTCTCTAAACCTGAGCGAGAACCGAAGCTTCTTTCGCCCTGGCCGATGGCCAGATTGCCGCGTTGGTGTGAGTGGGTGAATGAACCGTTGTCCAAAGACGAACTCAAAGCAGTCCGCTGGTGCGTCAAGCGGGGCAGTCCCTATGGTACAGAGACCTGGGTAGAATCCATTGCAAGACGCCTCGATCTCGAATCCACGCTTCGTCCCCGCGGACGCCCCAAAAAACGCAAGCCGGCCGACGTGCAAGCTCGAAAAGAGTCCTGACACCTTTTTCTTGTCCTGACACCTTTTTCTTGTCCTGACACCTTTTTCTTGTCCTGACA
>NZ_JACEHH010000047.1 GCF_014154935.1 Stieleria mannarensis | reverse complement strand
GGGTTGCGGTCACTTCGCTGCGCTCGTTCCCTGACCCCAGGCTATGGATGTGTATGCCCTTTGGGCAAGTGCTGCGGAATGAATTCCGCAGCATCGTGAAACAGATCACCGCTGAGCGGCACTAACCCAAAAGTCGGTCAGCAATACAATCGACGTCCCAAGCAGCGACCGCGGGCGGCGAAAGCCTGGACACCAGCGCGAGATCCTCTCTCAACGCTCCTCGAGCTGCCGGGCGCCTTCGATCACCAAGTAGCGGGCATCCGCGACGACGTTTTCAAACGTTTGCATCTTCCCTCCGGGCCAACGGATTTGGACCTCATCGATCGACTCCGCTGCACCGATACCGAAGTGCAGCACCGGCTCGTTGCTGCACATGTAGCCGTCGCCGCCGGTTTGCCAGCCGGTCCAACTCTCCTGGCCGGCCTTGACGCGGACTTCCGCACCGATGGCATCGCGTTCACCGTCCACGCCGATCAGTTCGAATTGAATCCAATGCTGTGTGTCCGAATCGTTCTGCAGCAATGCGACGGGCTGATCCAAATGCCCCGCGACCAAGTCCATTTTCCCATCGCGGTTCCAATCCAGCGTTGCCAGTGTGCGTCCGAGTTGTTCACGTTGCCAGTAGACGTCGCCGGCGGCAGCCGGATCCTGAAGCCGAAATCCCTCGCGGCCGCCGTGGAACAGTTGCGGGGCCATTTGGAACGGGATGCCTTCGTCGCGGGCGTCAAACACGTGTCCGTTCAAGACGGCCAAATCGAGCCAGCCGTCGTTGTCCAGATCGGCTGCCTGGGTACCGAACCCGAGCACCGGGAACGAGGGGTCATGCAAGCCGTACCGCAGCGATTCGTCGAAAAAGAACCCGGGGACGTTTTGTGTGAACAGGTTGACCGGTTCGTTGTGGAAATTGGTGACGTGCAAATCGAGAAGGCCGTCGCGATCAAAGTCTCCCGAAGCGACTCCCATGCAAGCCTGGCTATCACCGCCTTTGCCGATGCTGCAGCCGCGTACCGCGGCCGATTCGACCAACGAAAACCGGGCGTCATTTCCGCCTTCGGTTGCGGTGCTGACCCAGAAATGGTTTAGGTCACCGTCGTTGGCGATAAAGAAGTCGTTGCCCAGTTTGCCGTCAAAATTGGCGATGACCAGACCGAACCCTAGTTTGGGGTTAGCCCGCATGTTCGCCGCCTTGTCCCACGGGTGAAACCGCCCGTCGCCGGCTGATCGAAAGACACGATCTGCCGCGGCGTGGAAGCGTTGCGGCTGGCACGACAGATAGTCGTCGGTGCAACTGATCGTAAACGCCAACGGGTCGTTGATGTAATTGACTTCGATGATGTCGGGCAACGTGTCGCCGTCCAGGTCCGCCAAACCGATGCACGAGGTCCAATCGGCGGCCGGGGCAACGTACAGATCGCTGGCATCGCGAAACGTGCCATCGCCCTGGTTCAGATAGATCACGTTGTTTCCGATGTTGGCAACCAACAGGTCGGGGAACCCGTCTTGATTCACGTCCCCGGCGCAAACGCCTTGGCCGAAACCGCGATCACCGACGACCGCACGCCCGGTGACTTCCGTGAATTCGCCTTCGGGGAGAAATCGGAACAGCTGATTCGGCGTTGACGATCCCGGTTCTGCCGGCGTTCCACCGGACTGAGCGGCATAGAGATCGCACCGGCCGTCCAGGTCAAAATCGATCACCGCCAATCCACCGCCATTGACCTGGTACGGATAAAACTTGCTGCCATCGGAAGCGAATCCACCCACGTATTGGGCGTGAAGTTTTAATTTCGGGGCAACGTCGACCAGTCGCAGTTGCTGATTGTCGGGCTCCGCTGGGGCGACCGATGGCGTCTGTTCCTGCGTCTGCAATTTGGGCAGCGGCCATTGCTCGATCTCGAACCCGAGCAGGCGGTCCAGTTTCGCCGATCCGATTTGGCGTTCGGTTGCGTCACGTTCCCAGGCGACGATGGCTTGATGACGCTGGTTCAGTTCGGGAATCCGCTGTGACATCGCGCCGCTCATCTGAGCCTCTCGCATCAGCCAGGCGCACGACTCCCAGGGTCGAGCGAGTTCCGCCAACTGCTGCGAGATCCACATCGATTGTTCGGCATCGGCCTCCTTGGCGATGCGAAAGATTTGGTCGAGCACGGCCAGCCGTTTTCGCAGCTCGGGGGTTTGCGATTCCTTGTCGGTGACAATCAACGACTGGATCATCGAACGCAACGATTCGCGATCGCCGGGGTCGCGGCGAAGGGCTTCGCCGAATGCCCGAATCGCTTCGTCGTGACGATCCTGCAACGCCATCCAACTGCCGATCGCGCTCCAGTATTCGGGTTGGTCTTTCGTCCCCGGCGGCAAGTCTTGCGACCACCGGACCAGCTCTTGCCGGCGACCGGTTTCGGCGAGGATGCGGCCGTGAAGCGCCGCCGCGGTGGTGTTTTCGGGGAACGCAGCCCTGATTTGATGCATCCGCTTTAACACATCCTCCGGCTCGGCATTGACCCGCGTGTAAAGCTCTCGCACATGGCCCAACGAGAACAGCGTGACCGATTGGCCGGTGGCGAATTCTGCGAACGAAACCAGATAAAAGGGACCTTGAAGGTCGACCAGACTGAGGGTTTCGTTGGGCTGAACGGCGCGAAGACGGATCAATTGACGCACATGTCGACTCGCTTCGTAGCGTCGCCCTTGCGCATTGAGTAGTTGCGCGAGCAGCCGATGGATCTGGACATTTGCGTTGTCCAATTCGACGCCGCGTCGCAGATTTTTCTCCGCGGCGGCAAAGTCACCGCAGCGCAGATTCCAATCAAAGGCACGGACCAGGATTGCAGCAGCACGTGTCGGATCGGCCTCGGCAATCGTTGCCGCCAATTCGGCCGCACGACAATGATCCCCGCGTTGGTTGTACAATTCAATCGCCAAACTCAACGCTTCGACGTTGCTGGGCGATCGAATCAGAACCTGTTGAACCAATTCGAGTGCTTGATCGGTTTTCCCCTGCTGGAACAGTCGAAAGGCTGATTCCAGCCGTGACGCGTCATCGTCGACCGTCGCTCCGGTCGGAGTTTCGACCGACGCCTCGTTGCGATCGTTCTGTCCGCAACCGACCAAAGCGAGGCCGGCTAAAACCAGAATGACCGCGGGCACGCTTGCTGGACAGTGCGTCTTTGACGTCGCTACGCTGGACAGAGCGTGGCCCCCCTCTGGAATCCACCTTCTGGCGAAGGTAGCTACGCCGGACAGGCGATCCACAACGGCCTTTGTGCATTGTGGCGTCATCCGGCGCGGCAGCGACCTGTCAACGGAGAGGCGCAGGACGGAAAACAATCGATTCATGTTCATCGTTACGGCATCCACGGATCGATCGTTCGTTTTTTGGTTCTTCGGGGCATCGGTCGACGCCGGTTGATCAAAAGCGGCGTTCGACGGCGTCGACCGGACGCAGATTGTTGTCGATGATCTCGTCCCAATCGTCGTCATACAAGTTGGCATTTTGGCCGGCCAACGGACGCGACGGCAACCAGACATCCGGTCGGAAGGGCTCCATTCGCAACAGCGTTTTTCGATAGGCTGTCAATCGCTCCTCCGTTTCGGCAAGCTCTGCCATCAAATCCTCCATCTGGGGCTGCAGGTCGCCCATCGTCTTGCGGCCGGAAAGCCTGTTTTTCCAGACCAACGACACGTTGCGTGGTGCGTCGGGCGTCAACAAGACCTCACGTCCATCCACGGAATACGAATAGCACAACCCCATGGGAGTCTCCAGCAACTGCAGCGGAATCGCCGACGCTGCCGACGGCGTCTGCGCGTCCAATCCATCGTTTTTCAGTGCGGTGGTGATCGATGTGGGGGCGAACACGACCGTGTTTCGTGGCATCGATTCCAACCCCGAACGGTGATCGGGGCGATCGGAGGTCAGCAAGATCGTCGCGGGCCGCTCGGTCTTTAGCCCCAGCGCGTCCAGACGTGCCGATAGAAACGCCTGGAAGGCGTCCGCCCCAGGCGCGTTGACCACCCTGAGTTTCTGTTGATCGAAAATCGCATACACGGCAATGCCATCCAGATCGCCCAGGTAAAACACGCCCGGTTCGATCGGCTTGGGGTGGCCATCAAGGAAGTCGGCTCCGTCGCGTGCCTGACGGTCAACCATCGCCTGCAGTTCGTCGCGTGCCGGACGGAGCATCCCCTGCCACGTCGCTTCGTCCAACCGAATCGACTGCAATCGTTTTTGCTGTCGCGGGTGCCCGGTCAACAACAGATCGGGCGGCCCCATTTCCAGCAACCGGTCGATCGTGGCGACAAATGCGGTGGCATCGCCGCGGTATTTCGGGGCGAGTTCGGCGGAGTAGGTGGCGGGGCCGAAATCGATCGACGAAATCACGTCTCCGCAGAAGAGGATTTTCTGGTCGCCTCGGGTCAGCAGGTAGCACGTGCTGCCCGGAGTGTGCCCCGGTGCGGCGATCGCCTCTACCGTGACGTCACCCAATTCGATCCGGTCTCCGTCAACCAGTTCCCGATCCACCTCGATCGCAGCGCCGGAATAGGGGATTTTGGGAAACACGGAGTAGAGGGCTGGCAAGTCGGGACCGCGAAGCACCTGGCAGTCGTCTTTACCGGCGGCGACGATGGATCCCGAAATTGTTCGGATCCTGTTGGCGCCAAACACATGGTCGTAATGTGCGTGGGTGATCAACACATAACGCACATCCTCCAGCCGCAAGCCGACCGACAGCAATGATTCGCGGACACCGCGTGCCAGTTCGTCGCTGCCGGAGTCGATCAGGATGATGCCGTCGGAAGTTTCGATGGCGTAAACGGCGCTAGGGCTGAGTTCGCCGAGCACATGAACGCCGGGGGCGACGGTCAGCGTTTTGCCGCCCAACCACTGCGTCGGGTACTGAGGTGCCGCAGCGTTGCTTTCAGCCTCGCGGGGGACCAACGTTTCCATCGGTTTGCCGGGTGGCGGAGGCGACGAGGGGTTGCAGCCGCTGATCAGAGCGACGCTCGAAACGATCGAGGAAACGAGAAACAGCTGAACGAGGGACTTGGCAGACGACGCTCGCGCCGGGGTGTGCTTACTCTGCGATTTCGCCTTCTTCAACAATGGTCAGTTTTTGGTTCGATGGAATGGGTCCCGGGAGGGTCTGGACGATCCCCGAGGGCCAGGTGACGGTGACTGAATCAGCCTGTGCCGCGTCCCCCAAGCCGACGTACATCGGCATTCTGCTTTGCGACAAGTAGCCCGATTTACCGTCGTGGACCGAAATCAGGTGTTCCTCGCCGACCTGAACATCCACCAGGGCACCAAGACCGTCTCGATTGGAACGCGTACCGACCAATTCTACACTCAGCGCATGGACGTCGTGGTTGTCGGTCAGATTGCTGGTCAAAACCATCGGGGTTCCGCCGAAGTCGTTGGTCACGATGTCCAGATCGCCGTCGTTTTCGATGTCAAAGACGACGGAACTGCGTGAGCCGGCGGCCCCCCAGACGTGGATTTTGCCGCTACGGCCTTCGCACAATCGGTGTTTCGCATCGGCTCCGTCGCAATCCAGTTCCATCCACAGTTGCGCCGTGCCTTTCGCCCGCGGCTCGACCCCCAAGATGAATTCGCTGTCCAGAAATCGTTTTCCATGATCGTTCAGCAGAACGGAATTGATTCCGTAGCGGAAATCAAAGTTCATGCTGGCCGTGATGAAGACGTCTTCGAATCCGTCGGCATTCAAGTCCGCCACGCTGATCCCCCAGGGCCAATAGTTTTCGGCCCCGATTTTGTCCGACACCTCGCGGTAGGAGTCTTTGCCGTCTTTCAGATAGAACGCGTTTCCCAGGATGTGATTGCCGTCGGTGGCGAGCATCGAGATCGGCAGATTCCGGGTCATTTTCTGCTTTTCGTTTTCTGGTTCCACGTCATGAACCATGTCGGTGTGCATGTCGGTGACGTACAGATCCAACCGAGAGTCGCGATTGAAGTCAAACACTTTGACGCCCATCGATCCCCAGGCGCTGTTCGGGAACAGCTTGAGTCCCTTGCTGACAAAGCCTTTGCCCTGCTGGTTTTCAAAGTACTGGTCGTGGCCTTGCATGCTGAGCAGGTAGATGTCGGGCCAGCCGTCGTCATTGCCGTCGATCGGCGTGGCATCCCCAGACCAGGACACGTCGTCGAATCCGACCTTTTCGTTGACGTTTTCAAAGCGTGCGTCACCTAAGTTGCGAAACAGAATGTTCGGTTCGGCACGCTCGGGGAACAGATGTCCGGTGAAGGCGGCTTTGTAGGCCAGGTAGTACCCGCCGGGACCACGCTGCTGGGTCGTGTATTCTCCAACGTTGGTCAACAGCAGATCCAGCAAACCGTCGCGATCGTAGTCGAAGAACACGGCCCCGGAGGAGTGCCCGACGTGATCCAATCCCGATTCCTCCGAGACGTCTTCGAAGACTCCCGTTCCGTCGTTAAGGAACAACCGATTCGGAGCCCGGACACGGGTGACGTACAGGTCGGCATCCCCGTCGTTGTCGACGTCGGCAAACGACGCCCCGGTCGAAACTTCATCGGCGACCGCGACGCCGGCTGATTCGGTGATGTTTTCAAACTTGCCGCCGCCAAGGTTGCGCCACAATTGGTTGCTTCCCAATTGGCAGACGAAGTAAAGATCCAACAATCCATCTTGGTCGACATCGGCAACCGACACGGCGCTGCCGTGGTCGTAGTGGGCGGCTTTAAAATCTCGCTTCACGTCGTCGACCACGTTGTCTTTGAATGTGATGCCGCTGGCCGAAAGCGTGTCGGTGAACTGGAAATCGCAAGTCACGTCGTAGCCGGGCGCCAGCGCACGCTGGGCTCGGGCACGAGGTTCCAGCCATTTCGGATCGCGAACGTCGCGTGGAACGGACACTTCGGTGACCCGATCGCGCCGCGTCGGGTCTTGTTGGTCCAGCAATTCACGCACATCTTCCAGCAGCTTCTTATTAGCCTCCGGCGACAACCCTTCGTAATAGCCACGGATTTTGGAATCTTGATCCACCAGCACGAACAGCGAACTATGAGCAATCAGGTTGGTCGCGTCGCGCCCCGATTGGACATCCAACTTGAAACCGTCTTTGCTGAGATCCCACAAACTCGATCGATCGCCGGTCAGGAAATGCCAATGTTCGAAATCCGCTCCGGCCTTGTTCCCGTACTCCGTCAGCACCTCGGGGGTGTCGAATTCAGGATCCACGGTGAACGAAACCAGTTGGACCTTGCCCCATTCATCGGCCCGCTGGAGCGTTTGCTGCAGCTCGGTAAACGCGGCGGTTTGGTAGGGGCAGGTCGCGCCGCAACGCGTAAAAACAAATGTCGCGACCCAGATGCTCCCGTCCAATTGGCTGCGGTCAAAAGGTTCCCCATGCTGGTCCGTCAGTGAAAATGCAGGAATCTCTCCGAAAACCCGTAACCCTTGGGCTTCGCCGGTTCGCAGCGAGCGGTCCACGTCCGGCGTGGACTCACGTTGCGGGGCGACATCGGGGGCACACCCTGAAAGCACGGCCAGGGTCGAAATCACCAGAAAAACCGAAGGATTCCAGTGAGACAGGCGAAAAAAATTCATTGAGTTCGGTTGGCTGGTAATGGTGCGGGGGAAAGCTTTCGGACGGTCCGCCTAAAATCCGCCGAACGTTGAACCACGAAATCCCCAATTAGTTCCGGGTGGTCGTAACCACACATCTGACTTCCCAGCAAAGAGTGCACGCCTGAATCCCCCGTTTCAATCCGGGTTTTGAATTCCAGGCCCGGTGCAGCGACTTCATAAAGGCCGACTTCGGGGATTTCCACCAAATAAACGAAATCCCGACTCGTCAGGTTCAAGTCCACCGATGCATTGGCTGGGGCGAAAAAATTTCGCGATCCCAAGCGGTCATCGCTGGTTCCCAGCACCGCATCGGTACCGGGGTAGTGAAAATAGAGGTGATAATCCAATCCGACCACCTTGACATCCAAATGGGTCAACGCTGGTTCCTCACGAAGCCCTCGCCAGCCGATCGAGAACGCGACGCCGGCGGCAATCAAAGCCGCTGCGACCGCAAACGTCGATCGAAGGTTGGCGGCCATCTCTCGGACGGCATATCGGGATTTCGTAGATTTCAGAGTGGAATTCATGAAGTTCTTTTGTCTGGGACGCCATGGATCGGCCGAATTGGCGGCGCGTGTCGAGGCGGCTCAAAAACTATTCACCATCGCCCGGCTTTAATCAAGCGGCGTTGATTTCGCTTTTCCACTCCTTCGTGTCCGCCCAACCGGCGCGCAAGGGGACCCGCGTGTTGCGGAACGCAACGCTTCCCGCAGTATTTGCTGTCACGTCGGCGGGGCAAACGCCCCATTCCGCTAAATCGAGATTGATGGGGCCCGTACGCTGGCGCGGTACGGCTGATGTCACTTGGTGGTGAGCCGATTGGGCGCCAGCCTTCGGGCCCTCCCCTGGACAAAACCGCGTCGATTTCCGCTTGCGGGCCTTCCCGCTCCATCACGGAACATCGATCGTCAGCGGCCAGCCGGGCACCGATTCGTTGCTCGGTTTTCGGTCGCCGTCCATCGTGTGCAGCCGGAGTGTGATCCGGCGGTTCGGTTTGTCAAACAGCACCATGCCGTACCCGTTGTAGCCGTGCGCCGTTCCGGCAACGGTCAGCTTGTTGCCGAAGCGGTCGTGATGGTTGCCCGATCCGACGACGCCGTCGATCTGGCCGCCCTGGGCCGGCACACCGGGACGCCAACTTCGGTTCTGATTGGACGCGAACGCGGGAAGCGAATAGCCCCACGGGCCGTCACCCCAGGCGACGATGCCATGTCGGTGCAGCGTGCCGAAATGGATGTCGCCGCTGATCATCACCGCATTGGAAGGGGCGATGGCACGCAGGGCACGGTTTCGCGCCGATTGCGGCCAGCCGTTGGCATCCATGTCGCCGTAGGTCACATCGTAGTTGCCGATGTTGACAAAGGGTGATTGAGACAGCACCGCGGCAAGTTGGCGTTTTTGTTTCACCCGATTCGCCCAATCGGCCAGAAAGGCCTCTTGTGCCTGCCCCAATAACTGCAGGTCCGGCCGGTCCAGTTTTGCGACGTCATACGCCGGATCCATGATGACTTCGAGCGTTCGGTTGGGCTTGTCCGTGCGGGGATCGGGAATCGCTTCGGAGAGGACCTCCGAGGGCGGTGATTTGAACTTGCGGTCTTCCAGGATGGCGAAGCTGACACCGCCGTAATCGAGCGAGGTGAAGTAGGCGAGGATGCCGTCGCCCCATGGCCCAGGCGCGACCGGATCGGGCAGGTGCCACATCTGAGTCCGTTCGACGGCGTTGACCCACATCGGATGCATCGGGTAGCCACCGGAGGTGCGGTCGCCCGCCATGAAGCGTCCCCCGTCGCCCCACAGATCATTCGCGTAAACGTCGTGATCGTCGGTGATCATGACCGACGGGCGATCCTTCAACAGGTCGCGAAAGATCATCCCAAAGCGTCGCCATTTGGCCAAATAATTCGCCATCGCCACGGGAACGTCGGCTTCCGTCTTCGCCTCGACAATCCCACCCCCGGCGTTGCTCTCATAGATTTGATCGCCCGCGAAGAAGATCAAGTCGGGATCCTGGTCGATCATTTGCGTAACGGCTTCCGCATAGGGGAAGTATTTGTCGTTGACGCAGGCGACCGCCATCAACTTGATCGTCTCGGCGTCTTTCGGATCGGCGCGGATCGTTCCGGTCAGTTCACTGCCGCCGCAGCTAACGCGGTACTTTCGGGCGACCGTCGAATCCCAACGCTCAACGCGAAACTCCGCCATCGCGGTCAACGGATCGACATCAACCGTCGCGATCGAACTCCAACCCGTGTCCGTTTCCAAAGACAGCGTTGCCGCTGCATTCGTCGGACGCATCGGATCGGCGTCGGTGTGGGCCGACAGCTTTAGCGTGTTGCCAGCCAAGCAGTACTGAGTCCACAGCAGCGCGGCTTGGTCGTTTCCCGCGGCATCCACACGTTTGACGCTTGCAAAGTAGGCTCCGTGCTGTCGGTCGTCTGGGGTGGTCAGCGTCGTTTTCAATTCGGTCGCGCCGGCCGGCAGGTTGACTCGAAACGTCACATCGGGCGTCTTGTCCGGTTCGTGAATTTCAACGGACAGCGTTTGTCCCGCGATTTCGATTGCTGCCGATTTCGATTCGATCGGCTTGTCCAGGTAGGCCGGCCAACGCGATAGAGAGATTTCGTACGTGCCTGCGGCAGCGACATCCAGATGCCAGGGGCCGTTGGCGATCATGCGTTTGAGAACGTGCTGATGAGCCCAGGGGGGGCTGCCCACGGGCAGCACCCATTCTTGGCTGGTCAGGTGCGATGGGTTTTCCATTTCAGAGCCCACCAGGATTCGGGTCGGAATCATCCCGGGCCTGACCGATTCATACCACTGCTGGTGGTCTTTGCTGAGTTTGGCGACCACGTCGGGATGGTCGTTCGCGACGTCGTTTCGTTGTGCCGGGTCGGCGATGATGTCGTACAGTTCCCGGCCTTCGACCAACCGCCAACGTTCGGTCAGGGCCGCGCCGATTTCCCACCGGTCACCGGGCTTGCGATAGCCGTTGCCGCCGTGCATCTGCGTGTGCAGCGTTCGTGGCGTCCACGGCGGATCGTCGTTTTCCAGCAGCGGCACGAGCGACCGCCCATCCAACTCGGGCCACGACGCCGGACGATCCAGTTCACACAAATCCATCAGCGTCGGCGTGATGTCGAAGTGTGCGGCAAGCGTGTCGATGTCGCGTGGCGAGCCCAAGTTTCCGTTCGGCCAGCGGATGAACAGTGGCACGCGGTGGCCGCCGTCGTAGGCGGAACTTTTTCCGCCACGCATGTTGGCGTTTTCTGCCGGATCCAACGGCCAGCCATAAATCCGAGTCCCTTTGTCGAACGTCGTCCCCGCCGAAGTTCCGTTGTCGGTCATGAAGATCACGACGGTGTCATCGGCCAAACGCTCGTCGTCCAAAAACTGAAGCAAGCGTCCGAGGTTCCAATCGAAGTTCGCGACCATGCCTTTGAAACTGGCTTTCGTGTTGTTCATGCCCAGGTCCAGAAAAGGCTGCTTCCATTTCTCGGCAACCAGATAGGGACCGTGGGGTGCGTTGGTGGGCAGATAAACGAAGAACGGCTTGCTGCCGCCGGCATCGGAAACGACCGACGTGATGAAGTTCATCGCTTCATCGAACCAGACGTCCGTGCAATAGCCTTCGAACTTTTTCCATCGATCACCGACCAGGTACGTGTCGTCGAAATAGTCGTTGGTCCAGTAGTCCGAGATCTGCGTCAGGCCCCCGCAACGATGCCAGACGCTGCGTTCAAATCCCTTGTCCATCGGCCGTGACGGTGCACAATCGCCAAGATGCCACTTGCCAAAGATCCCGGTCGCATAGCCGTTGCGGGTGAACAAATCACCCAACGTTTTCTCGCGCCGGTGTAGCGACGTTCGCCCCGACGACGTGCGGTACGCGCCCGTCCGTGCCGGATAGCGGCCGGTCATCAACGCCGCCCGTGTCGGAGTACAAAACGGAGCCACATGAAAGTCGGTGAACCGCACCGATTGGGAATGCAATCGATCCAGATGGGGAGTCCTTTGTGTCGGATTTCCATGGCAGGAAAGATCCCCGTACCCCTGGTCGTCCGTCATGATCAGGATAACGTTGGGCGCGTCCGCCGCACGCAGTGATGAAAGCAGTGATGAAAGCAGTGATGAAAGCAGTGATGAAAGCAGTGATGAAAGCAGCAGCAACAACAGCGCGGACGAGAATGGCGTAGACACTCGATTCACGGATTCTTTCCTTGCATCTGGAGAGGGGACACTTGCGTCAATTTAACAGCCCCCGCAATAGAAGGTGCGGAATCGGCGGTGTAACCAAAGCTGACCGGCACAGAAATATTGTCGATCATCGGTCGGGCAGCCGAATGACCGCGGGGCACCCACTGTATAATCACGTCGACGCGATCTCGTTTCTCTGACGCAAAGACTCACTCGTTGTGCGTCAACGTTGTGCGTCAACGTTTCGTTCGCCCCACGCCCTTCGGTCCGCCGACGTAGTAAGCCCCCATGAATGATCCATTCGCCGACAACGAGCCGGTCAATCCATACGCGCCGACGTCGTATCCGTCGCAAACCGACGCGTTTGTCGATCACAACGCGGCGCCGGAATTGGCCAGTCGCTTGTCCCGCTTGGGCGCGGTGATCGTCGACGGATTCTTGATGATGTTCATCATTTTCCCGCTCCAGATCGCGACGGACTTCATCGGCCGGGCCGCGATGGGAGAGGTGGGCATGTTGGAGCAGTTGGCGATGTCGTTGGCCGGCATGCTGGTGTATCTGTTACTCAACGGGTACTTGCTGGCCACCCGGGGGCAGTCGATCGGCAAACTGGCCGCGGGTATTCGGATCGTGGACGCGAATACGAATGAATTGATCTCGTTCACGCGGATCTATGTTTATCGCTACCTGTGGACCGTCCCCTTCACCATCGCCACTCTGTTGATCCCCGGGTACACCGACGACCAATTGGTCAATTTGGTCTTTCTGTTTGACGCGATCCTGATTTTTCGCTCCGATAAGCGCTGTCTGCACGATCTGATCGCGGGATCCAAGGTGGTCAAAGTGGTTCGGTCTTGAGTTCCGTCCTGATTGTTTTTTTGCCTTCGCTTGCCAAGCATTGATCGGCACAGTCGAATGGATCCGGCGCGAGCGATGTGAGTTGATGAAGTCACCGCCCTTTGTCACCATCCCCGTCACTGTTCACCTGTAGCGAGACGGCACACTGGAACCGATCATCGAAATTGACAACGTCTCCAAACGGTACGGAGACATCGAAGCGTTGCGGGATGTGTCGCTGCGCATTCCGCCCGGCGTGACAGGGCTGCTGGGGCCCAACGGGTCGGGGAAAAGCACGCTGATCAAAGCGTTGCTGGGGTTGCTGCATACCCAAGCGGGAAACGGACGCGTGCTGGATTACAAATGGCCGCGCGAAACCAAAGCGATCCGAGATTCGATCGGCTACCTGCCCGAAGACGATTGCTACATCGCGGGGCTGGAAGGGATCGAATCGGTTTCCTTGATGGCACAACTGTCGGGCTTGCCCGCTCGCGAGGGTCTGCGGCGCAGCCACGAGATGATGGACTTCTGTGGATTCGGCGAAGAACGTTACCGGGAGGTCGAATCGTATTCCACCGGAATGCGTCAGAAACTGAAATTCGCTCAGGCCCTGGTGCATGATCCTCCGCTGTTGATATTGGATGAACCGACGACCGGTCTGGATCCCGATCAACGTGTCGCCATGCTGCGACGGATTCGCAACTTAGCGACGCGTCACGGAAAGTCGATCATTTTGTCGACGCACATTTTGCCGGACGTCCGGTCGGTGTGCGACCATGTGGTGATCCTGGTGCAAGGGACCGTCCGCGTGATCGACACGCTGGACAACTTGAGCCGTCCGATCGAACCGACGATGCACGTGTCGGTCATCGGTGATCACAGCGCGTTTGCCCGTCGCGTCACGTCGGAAGGGCATCGCGTGGAGTGGCAACCCAAGTCCGGCACGCTTCGCATCAGCGGAATCGAACCGGAGCAAACATCGATGTTGTGGCATTGGGCGGCCGACAGTGACACGGCGATCGGCCGAATGGAACCGGCCGTCAACTCGCTGGAACAGATCTTCATCGATGTCGCCTCGGGTTCGATGACAGCGGGCCTCTCGGCGTCAGCGGGACTTTCCACAGACGCAGCCGTCCAGACAGCGGGGGCCCGTCGTGCCGGTCCATGATCTGGGGTACCGAAAGTGGTCCGGTGAGCGTGCCGACCAGTTGCTTCGCCCACTGGTGATCGCCCGTGGCGGGGTGGCGTTGATATTGAAGCGACGTTGGCTGCGGATTCTGTTGGTGTTGGCCTGGCTGCCGGTGATGTTTCCGGCGTTGGGGATTTTTGCATTCGAGTTTTCGTCGACCGAACCGGACATGCAGCGGATGATCGTCAACGTGGTTCGTCGACCACTAGCGCGTCCCGATCTGGCGGCGTTGATCCTGGACGACATGGACGCGGCCCGGCATGAAGTCTGGTCGACGATGATCTTGGCCTATTTTCGCTACCCCCAACTGTTCACGATGGTCGGATTGATCGGCCTGATCGCGCCCCTCTTGGTCTCTTATGACCTCCGCACCAAAGCGTACTTGATGTACTTTTCGCGGCCGCTGTCACCGACGCAGTACATCGTCGGCAAATCGGCGGTGATCTGGTTTTTCCTGGCGGCGGTGACCACGGTGCCGGCGTTGCTGCTGTACGTGCTGGGCGTGTTGCTGTCGCCGGACCTGTCGGTGATCTCGCAAACCTGGGACATTCCGCTGCGTATCCTGGCGGCTTCGGTCGTGTTGGTGCTTCCGACGACCACGCTGGCCGTCGTTTATTCCTCGCTGACGGCGGAGAGTCGTTATGCAACGTTTGCCTGGTTCGCCACGTGGGCGATGGGGTTTGTGGCCTATCAATTCTTGACCTTCACGACCGCCGCGATGTCCGGCCGGCGGCCTCCCCGTCGCCGCCGCGGACCGATCAACTGGGAAGAGTACGGCGTGGATTTGGATCGCTGGCGATTCCTTTCGCCCTACCACACGCTGGGCAAAGTCGAATCGTGGGTGTTCGGATTGGACACGACATCCGCCAGCGTGTTGCCTGCGATCGGCGTCTTGGTGGGGATCACGGTGATCGGATTTTGGATCGTGCACCGACGCATCGTCGCGAGGCTGAGTGTTTGAGCGATGATCGAATTGAATCAAGTCACCAAAATGTACGGGAACGTCGTCGGCGTGAACGATTTGAACGTCAACCTGAACTCGGGGGCCTACGGTCTGATCGGTCCCAACGGTTCAGGAAAAACAACACTGATCAATCTGTTGATCGGCCACTTTCACCCCACCTTGGGAAGCGTTCGCGTCTTTGGAAAGAATCCGATCCGCCACCGAACCATTCTCCGCAACATCGGCCTTTGCCCGGCCTCGGACGTCCTGTATCCCAACGTGTCCGCCTATGAATGGGTCAAGTACCTGGTTCGCTTGCACGGCATCAGCCGCCGCGAAAGCCGCGAGCTGGCCGAACAGGCGTTGCAGATCGTCGGCATGAGCGGCGCGATGCACCGCCCGATGGGAACCTATTCGCTGGGGATGCGACAGCGCACCAAGATCGCCCAAGCGATCGCACACCAACCGGACTTGCTGATTTTGGACGAACCCTACAACGGCCTGGATCCGGTCGGGCGAGCCGACATGACGGCGGTGTTGAAGTCGTGGACCGACCAGGGGCGAGGGCTGCTGTTCGCCAGCCACGTGTTGCAAGAGATCGAAGCGGTGACGTCGTCGTTCCTGTTGATCTATGGCGGACGATTGCTGGCAAGTGGGACCGCCGATGAAATCGAATCGATCTTGGCCGACACGCCGCAACAGGTCAGCGTGATCGGCCCGGACGCCGCTCGGCTGGTGCACCACTTGGCCGAGGTTCCGTGGGTCGACTCGCTTTCCCTGTCGGCCGGACGGACGGAATTGAAGGTTTCGCTGCGAGATCCCGGCGAATTCTATCGACAGCTGCCGCATTGGATCCGCGGCGAAAGCTTGGCGATCGAGCGTTTACAGGCTTCCAACGGCAATCTGGAAGCGTTGTTCGATTCGCTGTTGAAGCATCACCGAGGAGAAACGCCTTGAGCAAGCTGACTCTGCCGATCGATGTGATGCTGTTCGAGCTTCGCCGCTCGCGAACACTGGGACGGATCGCGATCTGGTTTCTGCTGGTGGCGTTTCCAGTGGCGATCGTCACGGCGGTCCACCTGATCACAAAGTTCGAACGGGGTGATGAATACGTCGCGGATGACTTCATCGAGCCGTTGGGAATGGCGATGTACTTTTTGATCCCCGAAGTCAGTTGCTTACTGGGATTGCTGCTGTGGGCCACACCGGCGATCAGCACGGAGATCGAAGGGCAAACCTGGGTCTATTTGACGCTGCGCTCGTCCGGTCGCCGGATGGTGCTGGTCGGCAAGTACATGACCTCGGTCGTTTGGACGCTCTCGGCGTCGCTTGCCGCGGTGGCGTTGTGCACCGTGGTGGTGGGGCCGACGATCGGATCCGAATTGTGGTGGGTGCTCACGAAACTGGTGGTGCTGTCGTGTTTCGTCCACGCGGCGTTGTATCTGCTGATCGGCACGCTGTTTTACCGCCGCACGATGGTCGCCGCGGTGGCGTACACCGTCGTCGTGGAATACGTCGTCTCGTTCATCCCCGCGTTGGTCAACAAGTTCACGATCAATTACCGCTTGCGAGGCTTGTTGGCGGATTGGATGCAATGGGCGGACGCCCGCAGTCAGGCCGAGAACGTGTTTGGAAACGAACCGGCATCGACGCACCTGCAAATGCTGGGCGTGATGATTGTCCTGTTCCTTGGCATCGCCCTCTATCGGGTCGAACACACCGAATACCCGACGCAGCAAGAAGGTTGATCGCCGCTCACGGAGGGTTCAACGCATTTTTTACCTGTCATTCCAAGTGCGACCGTCATTCCAGGTAAACTGATCAGCCTCCCCAAAACTTCCTTCCGCCCGTTGGACCGGAAACTCATGCGACGTCTGATCGGATTGATGATTGCCTGCACCTTGATCGGTCAGGCGCTGGCGGAAACCGGTGACCCTCAAATTCGGACCGATCACCCCTGGTATCCCGGTGAGTTGGCGATCTCGACATTTGATCGCCTGTTTGCGACTCAGGCGGAGATCTATCGACGCGTCACAGGACGGCCTGTTCAGACGGACGAGGACCGGGCGTTGGCGTCCTGGCTGTTTCGGAACACGCACTATTGGCACGGTGAAGCCGGCCGCCGCGACCTTTGGGGGAATGGATTTGAATCGCAACACGACTATCGGCTGCGTGAGTATTGGAACGGGCTGTTCGGATTCGGATACGGGCTTTGTGGCACCACCCACTCGCAGTGGACGGCCGAATTCGAACATCGCCTGGGACACGGACGTGCCCGCGGGGTTGGCGCATCGGCACACAATGCATTTGAGGTTTTCCTTACTGGCGGTGCGTATCGCGAGGGTCGCTGGGCGCTGTTGGATCACGACTTGTCGACGGTCATCTTCGATCCCAGCGGCGCCCGGCTGATGGGGCTGGGTGAAATTCAATCTGATGTGGACCGTTTGATCGACCGCAACTATTTGCCTGGGCGGCAGCGTGGTTGGTTGGTGTGCGGGCTACACCCCGATGACGGCAATTCTTATCGAAGCTACGCCGTCGCTGAGTACTTGGCCGGTTACGCGGGTCCGCCACCGATGGTTTATCTGCGGCGAGGCGAAACGTTGCGGCGGTACTTTCAACCCGGTCTGGATGATGGGAAGACGTTCGTCTTTTGGGGACGCAACTACAACGCCGGCGGGATCCCGGGGCCGCACCGATCACGCACTTGGGTCAACCAGCCCGACAAGATGCACGGTTCAACCACCGGAACACCGCACCGCGACGGACAAGTGCGCTACGCCAACGTCCAGTCGGTCTATCGTCCCGATTTTTCCACCGACGACTACCGCGAGGGCATCGTACGGGAAAGTGCCGACGAGATTGTGTTCGAATTTCAAACCCCGTATGTGATTGGTGCATCACCACCCAACAACAACGCCTGGGGGATTTACCAGCCGGGCTGTACCGGCGGGCTCGTGCTCCGTGGCAACCTTGATTGCCCCGTCGCGGTTTCCCGTGACGCCGGTCGGACCTGGTCCACCGAGCAGACCTTCGTCGACGGATTGGATCTGACCGATCTGGTGAAGGGCCGATCGAGCTATTGGTTGCGTTTGGCAGCGGGCGCCCAAGACCTGCGCGACTCGGGATTGGAGATTCGCACGGTCTGTCAGGCGAACATCGCCGTCCTGCCTCGATTGAAAGACAACGGGACGACGGTGCAATACGCATCGAGCGGTCGACGCGTGCGTTCCATCGGGCCGGAAATCGAACTGGCCAAGACGTTTGTCGCCGAAGGCGGATTTGGTGAACCCTCGGTCTCACTCGACCTGCGCAGCGACCGCCCGGTTGTTCAAGCCTATGCAGCGGCCCATGTCGCGTCGGGCAGCCCACCCGATCCGACGGTTCGCTACCAGATCGAATTCAGCACCGACGGCGGAGAACACTTCCGGCCGATCGTCCGAGATTGGAGGGTTCCACGACGGGGCGACGAGCCGAGTGATTTTTGGTCTCAGAGTTTCTGTTATGGCTCGGCAGAGTTGCCCCATCCTTCGCGCGACATTCAGATCCGATTTCGCAACAGCGGAGGCAAACGCTATCTGCGGGCTGAAGCTCATCTGGTCGAATCTACCAAGGCCAATGATTCGGTGCGGGTGACCTATGACTGGAACGACTCTTCGGGGGACCACCGACAGTCACACGTATTTGACGGCACGGGGACATGGAAACTGAACACGGCACAGGACGTTCGCACGCGTTGGGTCGAATTCGCCACCGACAAGTAACGGTCGACCGGTTGTCACGTCACCGCTGAAGATGTCCCGGGCACAAATACCGGTTTCAGAACTCGTAGAGTTTTTTCCCAGTTTCCTGTCGGGCAGTCGCGAGAAACAGCGGTTGCTAGATTAGTGC
Source organism: Stieleria mannarensis (assembly GCF_014154935.1). GTDB lineage: Bacteria > Planctomycetota > Planctomycetia > Pirellulales > Pirellulaceae > Stieleria > Stieleria mannarensis. The sequence continues at coordinate 50,287 of NZ_JACEHH010000047.1, read as the reverse complement.
GGAAATCCCCGGGTTTTTGGGGTTTCGTGCGGACCATGGAGAGTCGTCCGCGTTTGAAATGAGAAAAACGTCAGCAGGAATTGCTTGAAACCGATGAATGTTCGCCAGAAAAAACTGCCGCTTGCCGCCCTGGAACGGATCGACGATCGCTGCGCCGATTTCGAACGTCTGTGGCAATCCGACCGGCCACCGACCATCGAATCGGTGCTCTCGGACAACGTTCCCGACGAAGAACAAGAACTGCTGCTGGCCGAACTGGTCGTGTTGGAAATCGACTATCGGCGACGTCGTGGCGACCGTCCGACGAAACAGGAATACCTGGATCGATTTCCCGATCATGTCGGGGCAATCGACGACGCACTCGATGAAGACGACAAGCCGAACGCTCCGTTCGCACCGCCGACCGTCGCACGTTTGTCCGAACTGTTCCCGACACTGGAGATCATCGAACTGCTCGGTGCCGGCGGGATGGGCGCTGTCTACAAGGCCCGCCAGGAAGGGCTGGATCGCTTGGTCGCCCTGAAGATCTTGCCAGAAGAATTCGCCCACGACGTGAAGTTCGCGCTCCGGTTCACTCGGGAGGCTCGCACACTGGCGAAGCTGAACCACCCCAACATTGTCTCGGTCTTCGAATTCGGAAAGGTCCAGGACACGTTTTACTTTTTGATGGAGTTTGTGGACGGACCGACGTTGCGCGACGTCGTCCGGGCCGGGCAGTTGTCTCCCGAACACGCGTTGGCGATCGTGCCGCATCTGTGCGACGCGTTGCAGTTTGCCCACGACAAGGGTGTGATCCACCGCGACATCAAGCCGGAAAACATCTTGATGGCGAAGGACGGTTCGGTGAAGATCGCCGACTTCGGTCTGTCGCGGATCCTGGGTAATGAAAATCAGCCGACGGAGCTGACCGGGACGCATCAGGTGATGGGAACGCCACGCTACATGGCCCCCGAACAATTCGAAGGGGCTCGCGGAGTCGACCACCGGGCTGACATCTATTCGTTGGGCGTCGTCTTTTACGAGATGCTGACCGGCGAGCTTCCGATCGGGCGATTCGCGGCGCCGTCACGCAAGGTCGCGATCGATGTACGGCTGGACGACGTCGTGCTGCGAACGCTTGAAAAGGAACCCCAGCGTCGGTACCAACACGCCAGCCAGATTAAGTCGGACATCCAGAGCATCGCGTCGACGGACAACCCGGCGTTTGCCCCCACCCTGGTCCACGGTGACGTCGCCGATGTCGGCCGGCCGGTCGATAATGCGACGACGATCACGCCGTCAACGGCCAGTCTTGAGCAACAGGAACTGGCCGGCAGGTTGCTGTTGACGCGGCGTGACTTGATGGACCGCATCCGAACGTCTTTGCGGCCGCTGTTTCGCGGGCAAGTGATTCAGATTTTGGTCGGCGTCGCCATCATCGTCTTGGGTGCTCAATGCTGGGCGCGAAACACCAGCGTGATGCCCAAGGTGGTCTGCGGCGCGATTCTGCACGTTTATGGAATTTTGGTGATCGCCGCCGCCGCTGCGGTCTGTACGCGAATCAATCGGATCGACTATTCGAAACCCATCGACCAGGTCCGCGAGAAACTTGACGCGGTGAAAGGCATCTATTTGAAAGTCGCCCCGTTGATCGGTTTCCCGTGGTGGCTGATGTGGATTCCGGCGACGGTTGCGATCGGATTCGATGTCGTCCTGACCCCCAACTCCTTGATTCCGTCGCTCGTGCTGGGTGTGATCGGGCTGGTTGTCTCGTACTGGCTGTACGTGCGCGTGCAGCGTCCCGACCGTCCGTCGGCGGAATCCTGGAGAGAACGTTTTGCCGGAACCAGCATTGCGAACGCGTTTTTGGCCCTCCGCGAAATCGAACAGGCACAGATTCGCTAGAGCCGCGTCGCCCGCCAACCTCACGTCGCATCCCGTCTCGCCCTAACATCCAGGTAAACGGTAGTGGACGACGCGAAAACCATGCTGCGGCGCAATCATGGCTACCTTCGCCAGAAGGTGGATCCCCAATGTTTCTCATCTACCAACGAGGAGTCAGCCATCAGCACTTCATTGGAAACCATCGTCAAAGAAGAACGACTGAAGCAAAATCCGGAGACGCTGACGGCGAACGCCGCCACATCGGTCTCGCCAACCATCGACCGGCGTCATGACTTGGACGCGTTGCGGGCGATCGCGATGCTGTTGGGGATCCTGCTGCACGCCGCGCTTTCGTTTTCGCCGATCCCTTGGACGGTCAAAGACTCCCAGCAAAGTGAAGTCTATTCGGTTCTGTTTGCCGGGATCCATGGTTTTCGCATGCCGCTGTTCTTCATGCTGAGCGGTTTCTTTACCGCGATGTTGTGGCGAAAACGGGGGCTTGGGGGGCTGATCAAACAACGGCTCAAGCGCATCGCCCTGCCGCTGGGGATCGGCTGCTTGACCATCGTCCCGGCGATGTGGGCGGTCAGCTATTTCGTGAGTCGTCCGTCGGCGACGACGAGCGAAAACGCAGCTGTTTGGGAAGCCGTCGTCGCGGGTGATACCGATCGTGTTCGCACTGCGATCGCAGCGGATGAAATCGATGTGGATGCCGTCAGCCCCGATGGCGCGTCGCTGTTGACGGTCGCTGTCTTCCTGGGGCACACCGAAATGGTCGAAATGTTGCTCAGCGAGGGTGCGGACGTCCATCAGCGAAACGGCGATCAAGGAACGGCGCTGCACAGCGCGGCGTTCATCGGTCGCGACGAAGAAGCCGAAATGCTATTGCGAGCGGGTGCCGATGCCGATGCAATGGACGCCAACGGGCAAACGCCGAAGGATCTGCTAAGGATCGACTTCGGAACGACAAACTTTATTGCGACTTCGTTCGGACTCTCGCTTGACGAAGCGGCACTCAAAGCCGGACGCGCGAAGATCGCCAAACAGATGGGCACGGTGGACTACCTCGGATCCGACGCCGGTGGATCAGAAAACAGCGTGTGGAAAATGCTGGAAGGGTTGCTGTTTCAGATGCCCGTGTTCATGCACCTGTGGTTTTTGTGGTTCCTGTGTTGGCTGGTCGCGGCGTTTGTGATCTACGCGGTGGTTGCCGACGCGATAAGGCTAAGCAAGGTTCCCGCGTTTCTGGTGTCTTCACCGGCCAGTTTGCTGTGGCTGATTCCACTGACGATGTTGCCCCTGTCATACATGAATCCTGGCATCTTCGGTCCGGATCCGTCGATCGGCCTGCTGCCCCTCCCGAGTGTGTTGGCATACTACGCCGTGTTCTTCTTTTTCGGCGCCCTTTACTTTGACAAGGACGACGACGAGGGGCGACTGGGGCGCGGCTGGTTGATCAGTTTGTCGATCGCGCTGCTGGTTGTTTTTCCGATCGGGCTGGATTTGGTGTCGGGCAGCTTGGGGATCGTGCCCAAACTGGACGACCCGGCGTTGAATGCTCTTGCAGGGAACTTTCTACAGGCCCTGTTTGCATGGCTGATGACGTTCGGATCGATCGGAGTTTGCCGTCGACTCCTATCACGCGAAAGCAAGACGATGCGTTACATCTCGGACTCGTCGTACTGGTTGTATCTGATTCACCTGCCGCTGGTCCTACTGGCGCAGTGGTACGTTCGCGAACTTCCCGCCCCGGCGATCGTCAAGCTTGTTGGGATCTGCATCGTGATCTCTGCGATCCTGTTGCTGACCTACCAGTACGGCGTCCGCTACACCGTGATCGGTCGAACGCTCAACGGCCCGCGCCAGAGATCGGCGTAGTGCCGACAGCTATTCAACTCCTACTTCCGGCTTCTCTGGTTCGAGTAGTTCGAGCCCGAAGTTCTTGCCCTTGTCGACTGCGGGCACCCCGACCGCCATCCACTCTGGCTCGGGAGCCCCCAACAAATAGTGATCAAAGAACTGCTGCATCCGGGTCGCAAAATCCCGCCGGTTGGAGTCGCCCATCACCCAGTGCGGGTCGCCGTTGTAGTTCAACATCCAAGCGGGTTTTCCGAGACGGCGCAAGGCGACGAACAATTCGATTCCCTGGTACCAGGGAACGGCGCCGTCTTCGTCATTGTGAAGAATCAGAAGCGGTGTATTGATTTTATCTGCAAAGAAGAGGGGCGAATTGGAAATGTAGTTTTCGCGAGCCGTCCATAGATCCTCGCCGATCCGACTTTGAGTCCGTTCGTATTGGAACATGCGACTAAGCCCGCTTCCCCAACGGATGCCGCCGTAGGCACTGGTCATGTTACTGACCGGGGCGCCCGATTCGGCGCACGCGAACAGATCGGTTTTTGTCACCAGGTACGCCGTCTGGTATCCGCCCCAGCTGTGACCTTGCATTCCAATCCTCGCACGATCCACGAACCCCTGCGCGATCAAGTGCTCGACCCCGGGGATGACCGAGTTGGCGGCGCTCGGTCCCGGCTGGCCAATGCGGTACGGGATGTCCGGAATGAACACGAGATAGCCACGACTGACATAGAAGCTGTGGCAAATGATCGAACGCCCGGCGGCGGGCGGGTAGTAGCGATGCAGGTGATCGGAGTTTCGCTCATAGAAGTACACCATCATCGGATACTTTTTAGAAGCGTCGAACCCGTCCGGTTTCAACAGGATTCCATCGAGATCTTCACCGTCGCTGGACTTCCACCGAACCAATTCTGCGTCACCCCAAGAATACTCCGCCTGTTGCGGGTTCATGTCGCTGACCCGATAGATCTTCTCAAAGCTTGTGTCGCTTGACCACAGATCGGGGCATTGGCGAAACGTACTGCGCGTGAACAGGACGCGATCGCTGTCCTTCGCTTTTTGTAATCCGGAGAGTTGTTCGTCCAGGACGATCAGACGCCGCAACCGTGATTGCGTCGGGGGGGCGTTTTTCTTGTCAACGTTGTCGGCGTTCTTCTTCGTCGTTTGATCGTCGCCAGGCGGGTCCAGCACATAGAAGCCACTGGCTTTCGTTTTGCGGTTGAAAGCCGACAGCATCATGGGTTTCGCGGGATCGATCGCACGCGATTGAGGATCCAGTTTCAGATAACGAAATCGAAGATCATTCGTGCGGCCAACGCCTGCGGTCATACAAATCGGATCCGTTGTACCGCTGGGGTCGAGTTGCCAGATGTCATAGCGGTCATAGATCAAAAGGGCACGGTCCCCCGTCAGCCAACCGGGCGACCCGTAGGCGCTGGGCAAGGTCGGTCGGTCATTAAGTTCATCGTGCAATGCAAACTTGATGCCCTTGCTAATCCGAATCGGTTTTTCGTCGCGTTTCGTGGCCGATTTTGCAAACCACGCCTTCTGTTCCGCGTCGAACCAAGTCAGGTACTTGCCTTCGGGAGACAGACGCACATTCCACTTCACCGCCTCCAACACCAATTCACGCTCGCCGGTGCGCAGATCCACCAGGTAGGCATCCTGCAACCCGGGCACATCCCACGAAAGTGTTTTACGGTAACGCATGTTCGTATTTGCGACCGCGATGGGTGCAGACGATCGATCGTCGATGTCGACCAGCGGCATTTGACGCGTTGCCAGTTGGGCGATCTTCTTGGACCTGAGGTCGTAAACGGCCCGATAATCTCGCTTGCGTTCGATTTCTGCTTGCAGCAATTGCTGAGGCTGAAGCTGTGGATCCTGCCAATGCCAGACGTCCAATTTTGCTTGCTCGTCTTCTTCATCCTCCTCGATTTCTCGCCCTTCGCTGTTCGCTTGGCGTCGCTCGATCACCTGTTCGGGAATCGGCGCGGTTTCGAAATAGAGTCGGCGTCCGTCCTCGGAGAACTGTTGATTCGAGTCGGGTGAAACCCACCAACCCTCAGGGATTCCTCGGTCGCCCTCGGTCGCGATTTTGCGTGCTTGTTTTGCACGTGATGTCCAGTGATAGAGAGTCCAAGCTGCTTTCTCCGCATCGTAGTCATCTTTGTTCGTGATGAAGGCGACCGCGGAGCCGTCTTCGCTGAAGGCTAGATTCTTGTATTCGCCTTGACCGTGCGCGACAGTCCGATGAACCATGGAATCCAAATCGACAACGTGAACTCCGTCGACCGGGCCATTGTCGCCACGCTGTTTCGATTCTGCGGTTTGACTGTCGGAGCCTGATTCTTTGGTGTCGGTTGGTTTGACCGACGTGACAAATGCCAGGAGCTTGCCGTTCTTGGAGAAGCCATAGGAATCAACGTTGGGATAGGTTCGCTGGATCCCTGAATCAAGATGGATCAAGACCAACGGGGTGCCGGGTTGTTTGTCATCGTCGTGCGAAGTCTCATCATCGTCGGTCGTATTCGTCGTTGAACTCGACTTCCGGGGTTCCCCAGGCTTTGGTTCTGGCTGTTTCAATGGTTTGGTTTTGTGCTCTTCGGGGCCGGCCGCGGATTCTCCTCGTTCGCGAGCCAGCTGACTGCGGCTCTTTAATTTGAGTTTCTTTGCTGGTCGGCGAAGTCCTTCGGCGGTCACTTCATAGACCTCGCGGGCAATCGGTTTATCATCCTCTAATTCGTCCGATGCGCTCGGCTTCTCAAGCAAGCAGGCCACCCACGCACCGCTGTCTTCCGGTGTCTTGAACGAACGGACATTCTCGAGGTTGATCAAGGCGCCCGATTCGAGCTCCAGGATCTGCAGTTGCGATTTGGGCAATTCGTGCTCTGCCTTTTTCTCTTTCCGCAATTTCTTAAGCAACGTCTTCTCAGGCGTGATGCGGTAAACGGCGAAGCGATTGTCAGGCGTGAACCTTGCGTCGGTTCCCCTCGGGATGACGTACTCCCTTCCCGACTCGGTGTGTTGCACATGCAATGTGGCTTCGCCGTCGATGGCTCCGCTCTGGATTTGATACCTCGCCCAATTGCCATCGTTGGAGATGGCGGACGATGACATCGTGTTCCAGACGTCATAGTCCTGGTGTTCGAGCTGTCGCCGTGAGATGTCCTGAGCTTGGACATGGGGCGTGAACAGCAAACTCGTAAGCAGGATCGCACCGAAGAAGAGTGGGCGATTGGTACAGCGAGAAAAATCAGGAGTCATCGGTCAGAATTTTGGGTCTGTGTTGCGTGGGTCACACCGAGAATAATCACTGTTGGAACGATTGGAAACGATTCATGGATTCGCGACAGGCCGCAACTGGTACAGATGCTCCACTGGCTGAGGAACCTGTAAGTGATCATCGTCGCACACCGAACCGGTCTCGCCCACAACAACACTCCCAAGGGCCCCCTCGCAGCCCGAGTTGTCTCACGCTTGCACAGGGCTGTTCGGCTGAGCGGTCGCCCATTGGCGGGGTTAGCGGCGGTCGAATGGCCCTCGCGAAAAGTATGCGGGTCAGCAACTGCTAGAATTGAAGGGTTGTTCGAACGACATCCCGGCAGATTGATCAGGGGAGGCGACCATGAGTTATCAGGACATCCTGTTGAAGGTAGAAGACGGCGTGGCGACGATCACGATCAATCGGCCACAGGTTTACAATGCGTTTCGGGCCGAGACCTGTGAGGAGTTGATCGACGCGTTCAAGCGTGTCGCTTGGAACGATTCGATCGGTGTCATTGTGTTGACCGGCGCCGGGGACAAGGCGTTTTGCACCGGCGGTGATCAGTCCGCCCATGAAGGCCAGTACCAGGGCCGCGGTACGATCGGATTGCCGCTGGAGGACTTGCAAGCGGCCATTCGTGACGCCCCCAAGCCGGTGATCGCCAGGGTGCAAGGTTACGCGATCGGCGGTGGCAACGTCCTGGCGTTGTTGTGCGACCTGACGATCGCCGGAGAATCCGCCGTCTTTGGCCAAGTCGGTCCGAAGGTCGGATCGGTCGACCCCGGATTTGGGACCGCCTACATGGCACGCGTGATCGGCGAAAAGCGCGCCCGGGAGGTGTGGTTTTTGTGCCGACAGTATTCGGGGGCCGAAGCGGTCCGCATGGGATTGGCAAACGTCGTCGTTCCCGATGACGAATTGGACGACGAAGTGCAGCGGTGGTGTCAGGAGATCCTGGAAAAAAGCCCCACGGCCCTGGCCATCGCCAAGGGTTCCTTCAACGCCGACACCGCACACATCGGCGGCCTGTCGGCGATGGGGATGCGAGCGGTCAAGCTGTTCTACGAAACCGACGAGTCACAAGAAGGCGTGCGAGCCTTCAAAGAAAAACGCAAACCGGACTTCGACAAGTTTCGAAGCTAGGCCAGACGTGAACTAGCGGATCCGTCGATCTTCGCATTCGAACCTGCAAAACAAGTTTGTTTCGATCAGACGCAACGGTCGACCTTTAATTCGTCGTGGAGTCATCATTTGTTTTTCGGCCGTTAAATCGAACGTAGGAACCTCAACCCGAATCGACCATAGTCCTGGCCGTCTACATCTCCATCGCCGTCAGAGTCAAGTGCAGGGTTGTAACCGACTTCGTCTTGCACACGCAAGAAAGTTGCGCCGAATCTTCCGTAGTCTTGGCCATCAACATCGCCATCGCCATCGGTGTCGCCAAACAACCGGAAAAATTCGTCGTGCCGATCCGAGAACATCGCGAGCCCCCCTTCGGTCGCACGGATTTTTTCCGCGTCAATGCTCAAACGGTAACGTCCGTCGATGAGCGAATCACCTAGTGCTTCATGCCCCTCACGATCCGCCGTAAGCTGGCCCGAGAAAGTCAAGATTGCGACCGTGGTTTCATCAATGTCCACGACAGAAGTGCTGATTCGGCCGACCGACTGCAGTGTATCGCGATTGATGACCCGAAACGCAGCGGTTACGTCGGAGTGCAAAACGCGAGTGTCAAACGAAACCTGGATCGAAGTGACTTGCGACCGTTGCGGACCTCCGTCGTTGATCATGACGTCAATAACCTTCGGGATCGGCAGCGGTGTGTGATCGAGAACGATGTTGGAAACCACACCCGATGAATCATCAATGACGCGCCATTCGATGCTTCGATTTGGAGCGATCACCAAATCACAATCGATTGCTGCTGAATACCCATTCAAATCTCTGGCCGTTTCCCATGTTCCTCCCGCGACACGGTATTCCAATCGGCTGATGCGATTGATGGTGATATCATTCCCATTGCCGCTGGGATTCAGGTTCGGAAGCGTATTGACCGATGCACTGCCTCGAAAATGATACCGGCGTGTTGACTCGTCATAGGTGCCTGATCCGGTTAGCGACAACGGAACATCCAAGACGTCGAAGATCCCGTCACCATCGGAGTCTTTCCACCCGATCATCTCGAGTGACGTTGGAGAACTGGTGAAATTTGCATAAGCGGTCGATGCCGATTCGGCCATAAGGCTGTCGACCCGCTGAGTTCGATCTGGATGATCCTCGTAGGCATTTAGGTTTTGCGTGTTGTAGTACCCCCTGTGGTCTGTGTAGGAGCGTCCCCCCGGGTACTCATCCAAATTGTAGAAAATGTGGCCGACTTCATGTGCGATCGTAACAGCGGACCGATGCTGTTGGATCAACGTGTAAGGGCCACCGGCGTATGCCCAAGCATTCGAGTTATCAGCGTAGCGGCCATCGGAATCCATGCTTCCATTGGTCACAAAGATCGTAAACGCCCAATTGGTTGCATTCTCGAGTCGCTGCAGATGGTTGTAGGCATCGAGATCAGCGAACGTACTGGACACGGTGTTGGCACCGACGGCATCAAGAAAGGCGTTCGTCCAGTCGCTCTGGTCACCAAAGTTACCGGCAATTGGTTCATACGGGATTTCGATGGGATGATCGAGAAATTGAAAGTCGACCTGGAAGTTCAAATCATGCGTGGCCCCCCGTCTGTCTAGAACCTCCTCCCACCACTGCAATCCTTCATTCACTTTCTGCCGGAAATCGACTTTTTGACTTGGTGACCATCGTTCGAGGACATTGTCCATCCTACCGTCGGATTCGAATGCGACGACATTGACATGAACCGAACCGAGCATGAATTCAGAGGTGTCACTGGCGCCGGCGCCGAGTGGCACCATCGTTTCTCCTGGGTGGTCATCATCGGAAATCCAACCGATTGCCTCTCGTTTCCCTATAAAACCCATCTCGGGGGCCGACAACATCAATAAGAAATGCTCAAGCTCCTCGTCTTCACCGTCCCCAGAAACGAGCACCGAAACGGATTGCTGCGTGACCCCGGGTGAAAACGAGAGACTGCCCTCGGCGGCGAGAAAGTCTTCTCCGGCAACGGCCGTCACGGACATCGTTTCATAGCTTACCGTTACCGTATCGTGGAACGGCTTTGACAGTTGAACATCAAAGATTGCTTCGATGGTTCCGTCGTTGCCCTCAATCACGCCGGCATCGCGGACGTGAATCAACGGCCGTCCGCTGGCATCGACAACCTCCAGTCCGATTGAGAACTCGGAGGTGTTTCCGTCGGCGTCCGTCGCAGTGGCGGTAATGGTTTGACCAACAGCAGAAACGCCGGCCACTGGTACCGAAAAACCTACGCTGCCCACCGAATCAGTCGTGGTCTCGGTGGCCCCAATCCAGGATTCTCCCTCGTTGATTCCTAGCGTCCCTGAGTTGGAATAGAGATCGATCCAGTAGGATTGATTCGGACGACTATTCAGTACACCTTCGACGAGAAGAGTCGATCCGGTGGCCACGGCTTGATGAAGTACCGGGTGGTTCTGCCCGGTGTTCGCTCCGCCATCGGAATCAAGAGTGTCATTTGCGTTGCGTCCGAGGACAGCGGAAACGCCGTCGGCGCCGGTTTCGGCGAGTTCGATACCGAGCTTGGTATTGAAATAAATGGAATTGCCGCGAATCCGGTTTCTCACTGCCCCGGTTTCGCTCACCATCACACCTTGACGATTGTTAAACGCGATGGCGTTGGATTCTCCCGGCACGGTGCCGCCGATCTGAAAGTCCTCGGATCCGGCATTGAGCCGGATTCCGGTGTGAGCATTGCTGAGATTGGTGACGTTATCTGCCCCGACACCGATCCAATTACCGAAGATCTTGTTTGCGGCGGAGCCGTTGTGTGCTTCAATTCCATCGGAGCCGTTTCCGCCGATGACGTTTCCGGCGCCGCTGTCTCGACCTCCGACAGTGTTTGACATGGCAAAGTCCAACTCGACGCCGTCACTGCCATTTCCGATCGCCCTGCTCCCTGTCGAATCGGTTCCAATCCGGTTTCCTTCGATTCGATTCAAAGTCGTCCCGATCCCATTGATTTCCACGCCGTCATAAAGATTGCCTGAGATGACATTCATGCTTCCACGAGTCGTGCCACCAATCTGGTTCAAGGAGGCGCCTGCTAGAAGATACACACCATCATTACCATTACCCAGAGCGATCGTTCCATCGCCTGCGACGCCAATCAAGTTCCCCTGAACAATATTGCTGTTCGTTCCGGTCCCGGATATTTCGATGCCATCAGAACCATTGCCCGAAATAACATTCCGCGAACTTTCGGTAACACCTCCGATCGTGTTTGCATTTGCACCATTCAAGATCAAGATCCCATTGCGGACATTAGCAATCGCATGCATTCCGGTGTGGTCGGTACCAATACGGTTCGCACGAATGAGATTACCGGTCGCCTCTCGAACCACTTCGATCCCGTCGCTGCTGTTTCCCGAGAGCAGATTGCCTCCACCATGCTCGGGTGATCCGATGAAATTTCCGGATGTATTGTCCAGTTCGACACCATCTAGGTTGGGTATCGCTGCCAAACCGAGAGCATCTGTCCCGATGAAATTCCCGGTGACCCGGTTCTCTCTCGTTGATTGACCATTGATTTCGATGCCGTCAAAAGCATTTCCCGATATGATATTGCGGTGGGCCACGGTCGGTCCGCCAATCGTGACTTCGCGGGCTCCCGCGTAAAGATGAATTCCGTCATTCGAATTTGCGATCGCCGCGGTCCCGTCGATCGTCGTGCCGATTCTATTCCCCTCTATTCGGTGCCCATTGCCGCCACGGATTCGGATTCCGTCAGCTGGAGAGGTCTGGTCTCCGTTACCAGAAATGACGTTGCCTGCACCGACCTCGGTTCCACCAATTCTCGCGCCGACCGAACCATCAAGCATGAGCCCAAAAGCCTGGTTCCCACGATCGCTCTGACCCGTTGCGTCCGTTCCAAGAAAGCTCGACTCAAGAACGAACGAAACGACGGCTCCGACTGAGATCCCTCCTCCACGGAATCCGTTGATCGCCAGCCCGAAAATACTGGTATTGTCCGCGGAAACACGTATCCCCACAGCGTCATCGACCTCTGGACCTTGGATTTCGATGTAGGGGTGTGATTGGTCACCACTCATCAATCGGCCGTCGATCACAAGGTCATCGGTGATCTCTGGCAATGGCGACGCCGGGGAAATGATCTGCACGCCATCCCCTGGAACATCAAATCCGATCACGTCGCGCCCCGGCAACATGTTCGCCTGTTCGATCGCCTCTCTCAGCGTGAGGACACCGTCGTTCGGATCGGATACATCGGTGGTCGACGTCACGGTGAGACTTGCCAATAGGTCGCGCCGTTCACAGTGCTCAAACCGCAACCATCGATGAGCCCGTCGCTCGGGTAACGAACGACGCTTCTTCTTGCCCTTGATCTTCATCGAATAATGCTACCTAAATTTTCCCCGCGAAGGCACAAAACCCCGAGCTCCAATTGCCGATGCGTCGAAAGTGAATGCTACAGCGTTCGCAAGAAACGCAGTCCGAATTGGCCGTAGTCTTGTCCGTCGACATCGCCATCACGATCGAAGTCAAAGATCGGATCGAATCCTTCACGATCACTGTTTCGCAAAAAGGTGAGTCCGAATCGGCCGTAGTCTTGGCCGTCGACGTCCCCGTCTCCATCGCTGTCGCCAAAGAAGCGAAAGAAATGATCCACATAATCCGTACCGGCTCCGGAGCCGCCGTCGAGTAGCAAACCTTCCGAAAAGACCTGGTCTGCATCAATGATCAGTTCGTAATGACCATCAAGCAGGCTACCGTTTATGGTCTGTTCCCCGGAAAACTCAAGCTTTACCGTGGTGTTCCCAGCGACGTCGCAAAAGTGCTTGACCTGCACATCGACGGGGCCGCCTAACGTTCCCACCTTCGTCACCGTGAACGCGTTTGGATCAATGTCAACCAATTTATCAAAGGTAACCGTTATCGTCCGAATGATCGAGCGTTGCCCGCTCGCATCGTCGATTTCAGCGGACAACACCTTGGCGGCACGGGGCAAGGACCGCATCGTCGCTGATAGTGTCAATGGACGCTGTTGAAAGTTGCCGTCGATTTGAAGGTCAATGAATTTGGCTCCGCCACTTTGCGGGAACGCTTGCAACTCGACCCGAACTGATTCGCCGGGGTAGATGACTCGCTTTTGCGATGGACTGCCCGACAGCGGAACACCGTCATAGGTCACATCGAATTCATTGATACTTTGACCGGTCACAATTAGATCATCAATGTCGGCGGGCCCGTTGCCAATGTTTTCGAGCGTGAACCAATGGAGTTCGCTGTTTGTGGAATCCGCCGTGCGATTGCCAAAATGTACGTATTGGTCATCTTGGACACCACTTGAATCGGTGACCATCAATTCGGCGGACGTTTCGATCGTTACCTGTTGATCAAGGTACGCGGCGATCGGAGGATTCACTCCATCGCGAACCACCGAGTAGACGTAGTAGGTTCCCGATCGTAGGCCATACGGTTGCCAACGGAAGGACTGTTCTGTCTCGCCAAGATTGCGGGCGATCTCGTATCCATCGAATCCTTCGTGATCATGGTCGAGATAAAAACTCACCCGAGCGTCGGAATCTGGGTCCGTCAATTGAAAACTCAAACCGACGGATCCGTCAGCCATCGTCGTCGGAGGATCAATTTGCAAACTGGGAGGAGTATCGTCAACAAAATAGGACGTCTGTATATTCAGATCACCTTCTACAAAATCAATCACCCACGTCCGCACGGTGCTGGAATCCTGCTGAATCTTTAAGACGCGCACTGTTTCACCAACAATGCTTGTGCTCAAAGCGATGTCCGGGAGGTTGTTGAATTCGTTTTGTAGAATGACCGTTCCGTCCGGCTTGCGAATCCTCAATTGGCGTGAACCGACAGGCGACTCGGATTGAATGACAACGGCAGTCCGGGGTGAGAGGGTGGAGGAGGATCGGTATGCTCTCGTACCGACTGCCGTCGCCGGCGTTTCTTCACGCATGCCGATCCAGTAATCGAAGGTTCCGTCAAATCGAGCTTCGAAACCGACGTTGAACCATCCCACTTCCGACGCTTCGACTCGCAAGAACTCGTTGCTTCGATTATTCGTGTCGTCGGTGACATAGAGTGTTGTGGTATAGACCGATGGATCAAAGTCGACGAAGGGAATGATCTGGGCGATGTCGACGACCAATTGATCCCTCAGACGCAATTCGTCTCTCTCGGAGGAGCTATCCATCACGATTTGCGCTTCACCGTGAATCACACCGCCGAGCAGTTCGATCGTTCCTTCGATGACAGAGCGATCCTGATCTGGATCGATGTTGACCGACCCCGTTCCGTGTGCGAGCCGAAAAACAGGTGCACCGTTGAATTCCGCCAGGACGAGACTGAATTCGGCTTCAGCATCGGAAAAGTCAATGAACCATTGATCATCGAGTTTGTAGATTTCAACCGTCAATTCGCCGCCAAATTTCGCCAGGGCCACACTCAAACTGAGACTCCCCGTCCATCGTTCGAGCTCCTTAGGGAACTCGAGCTCCGCTTCCGGCAGGAAGGTCAGTTCGCCGATACCCGTGAGCCGCAACTTTTCAGGCGGCTCTCCTGGTCGGGGTTCGACGGAAAAGAAACGTGTCAAGTTCCCCACCTCCAGCCCAGCCTTGGAAAGGAACAGGCCGGACGTAAAGATTGGCCAGGGCTTTTCGGGCGAGATCTCGATTCGAGCCGAATAGATTTGGCTGGCTCGGAATTCAAGCTCACCGCGTAGATCAACAAATGGAAAGTCGAATGTAGCGCCGACCTTCACACCATGCTCTGGGGTACGCTCGAGTTCCAACTTCTTCAACGAGAAGGGCAAGAACGGCGCCTTGATCTCATCAATCACTAATTTATCGAGCGTCGGGTCGACGGGTTCGACGCCCAGAATCTGAGGAAGGGTCTGCCCGAATTGAGTCCGTGCAAACTCGGCGGTCCCTCGAAAAACCAGCATCGCGGGTTGAAATCGCCGCCCCGAGATCGCCACGCCGACGTCATCAGCGGCTCCGAATGCGATCTGTGCCGCCAACAGAACGCCGTAGTACTCATAACTGGTGTAGTGAAACCAGAAACTATTGAGCGACTCGATCGTGAGATCGCCTGGGGTGACACCCGGGTTGCAGCGAACACTCCCCGAATCACATGCTTTGGAGTCTCCTTCGCGGCTTCCCGCAACCGGCACCTGAGGCAGTTGGACCGGCAGGAGATGTTTGTTGATCGGTGAGAGGGTGTTCATAAAATAGGATTTGACCTGTCCGTCAATGAACCGATCACCCGCCATCGAAACGAAATCGCCGTCGACAATATGGTGCACCACGGCCCCGGCACGGCGGGCATCGAATAGCTCAGCAAACTCGCTGTCGATCCCGGGAGAATTGTAAGTGGTGATCGCTGCCAGACGGTTTGTCGGATCCAGTTGCAACCAATCGACAGCGAACCATTGGGCGAGTGCTCCTCCGAGTGAGTGCCCAACTAATTGCACCGCGTTGCCCTGACCTTTCTGCTCGGTCAGCCAGGATCGGATGGCGCTACGGTTGTTGACGTATTGGGAGTACCCGACACCATTGACGTTGGTATCGATTGTCAACAGCTCGACGTTCGAGTCGGTGCCACGGAAGGCTAAGATCGGCTCACTTTCCTCCCCCTGGGCGGTCCTTAAAACCAAACCGATCGCAAAGAACTCGCCGCTACGAAACACCTTGTCAACAACGTAGTTGCCATAGCCGACTTGCGTTTCAGGCTCCAGGTCTTCATAGGCGAGATAACGTGCGACAATCTCCGGATGAATTGGCTGATCATCGTCTTGTTCGTCAGTGGAAAAGACGGTGATGCGCGCGACGGCGGTGTCAAAAATCGGCTCCCCTTGCTCATCAACGCTCGAGACCTGCAATCCGATGTAGTGGACACCGACAGAGAAGCCCAGCGAATCCAGTTCGGCCCAGGTCTTCCTGAGTGTTTGTCCCGAACCGTCGTCGTATTCACCGTCATGGTCTAAGTCCCAGTTGTACGCGGTGGCTTCGATCGAATCCGAGCCATCGAAAGTCGCGGGTTGGCCGAACTCGATCGAAAGCGTGCCGATCACCGCCGTTAAGCCGACGACGGTGACCGGGCTGTAATGGTGATTGAGCTCACCGATCGTGCTATCGGTGGTTTGGAGCGATCGCCCGGTAGAGTAGATGTCTTCGCCAGGCCGGTAGACGATGCGGTTGTAGTCCACGATCGCCCCCTGCCCATCGCGGGGATAATCGTGATACTCGCGGACAGGTTCATTGGTGGCAGGATCCAACCGGTCCGGTGGCGAGATGAGTCCGTTTCCGACGACGGTGGTTCCGGCCAATTCGGAGACACCGCCGTAGATGCCGCCACCTAGGGTGCTCGCCGTGTTGCTGCTCACTCGGCTATCGACGAGTGTCGCACCGCCAAAGATTCCGCCACCGAAATCGCCCCCCGCCTCATTTCTCGACACCGTTGTGTTAGTCGCATCGATGCTTCCATGGACACCACCACCGTTCCCTCCCGCCTCATTGTTTCCAATTTTCGACGACGACGAATCAACTCCGCCGGTAACATAGATTCCGCCGCCATCGCCGCCGGCGATGTTCGCCAGCACCTTCGATGTGGACAGTTGGACTTGAGAACCATAGATGCCTCCGCCTCGCGTTTGCGACCTATTGTTCAGCACTTCTGAAGCATTCAACGAAATGATATACCCATGAATGCCTCCGCCATCGTCTTGCGATTCGTTGTACAGAACATCGGTCTCAAAAAGCGAAACATTACTACCACGAATCGCCCCACCCTGTCCCCCACTTTGGTTTTTCAAGAAGGTACTCGCCTCGGCGATGACGTCGCCATAGACGGCACCGCCATCCGCGGCGGCGACGTTACCGATCAAGGTCGACTCGATGATCGTTCCATTTCCCAACGCCGCACCGCCACGTCCCCCGGAATGATTGCCAAAAAAGTTGCTTCGCTGAGCCGTGAAACTGCTGGTCGAAAAGGCCCCACCGGTTCCCGTGGCAATATTTTCGTTGAAAGACGAATCAATCGCCGTGACGGAATCCGCATGGACAGCACCACCGCCGCCGCCTGATTCATTGCGATCGAGTCGCGATCGGGTGACGGCGACTTGGGACGCTTTGACCGCGCCGCCATCAGACTCGGATTCGTTGCTGGAAAGAACCGATTCTTCAATGTCAAGCTCGGTCGCCGAGACTGCACCTCCCCGAAGCCCTGACTTATTCGAGGTCAACACGGATCCTGTGATCGTCATCCGTTCTCCTAGAATGCCGCCGCCGTCGCCGGTCGCGACATTGGCTGAGACTCGAGAATCAATCAAGTTGAGATCGCGTCCCCAAATCGCACCTCCCGAACTTCCTGCGGTGTTATTCGAGATCGATGAACCCGAGATGATAAAGTTTGCGGACGCGGATCCGGAAAAGCGAGAGACGCCTCCCCCAGCACCGGTGCTCCGGTTCGAGTAAATCGTCGAGTCCGTGATGTTGATCGCATTGGAAAGGATACCGCCGCCGTCGCCCGTCTTCGAATTGTTGCGAACGATGCTGTCGGTCATCGTCAATGAGGTCTTCGCGATGATCCCACCACCATCCTCGTTGTCGGCGATGGTTGAGTCGGCAACTGTGACGACGCCCCCGGTGAGCCCTCCGCTCGAGTTTCCGCTGATTCGTGAATTTGTAACCTCGATTCGTCCGGTAGCGTCTAGTCCGACACCTTGATTGTCACGAATCGATGAATCGGACACGACGATATCGCCGAACGCATCAATCCCCCCTATACCACGGTCGGCAATATTGCCTTGAATTGTCGATCCATGGACTGTCGCGCTGCCGGTCGAGACGGCGCCAACTCGGGAAGTGGAGACATTCCGATTGATCGTTGAATTGGTGAGGGTCGTCTGTCCGGTCAATTCGGTTGCGATCGCACCGCCGATCGATCCCTGGTTGTCCATAAACGTCGATCCATTGGCCAAAACCTGTTGCGTTGCGTAGATGGCACCGCCTTCACGAAAAGCCACGTTGCCAGAAAATGTCGTGCTATCGAGGTCAACTCGCTCGGCCCAAATCGCACCGCCGAGACCCTGCGTTGTCGTATTGCCTGAGAATGTTCCGCCAAATACCTCGACAGCCCCCGAACCGTGAATTGCTCCTCCGCCTCCAAAGATCCCGGCGACCGATTCGTTATCAAAAAAATCTGTTTCAGAGACAGCTAAGCTCGCAGCCGCATAGACTGCACCACCCACATCGGCGCGATTGAACTCGAATCTGGAGTCCTGCACTGTGGACTCTGCCACGCTATAGATCGCACCTCCTTTTTCGGCTTCATTCTTGACAAACACACTGGAGGACACGGATAAACCGCCGCCGGCGTAGATCGCTCCGCCGTTGGACGCAGATATTGAATTGGTTACATTTTCGATGAATTGCGTCCCTGCCACCACAAGCGGTGAGACTTCGGAGCGGACCGCGCCGCCGAACCCGCTATAGTTGCGTGAAACGACACTATCGACCAAATCGACAGTCCCGGATCCGGTCACCAGAACCGCAGCGCCTCCGACAAGATGTTTTACGAAGAGTCCGATGTCTGTCGGGTTGCCGAAACCAATGTTCGTCGACTCCGCCCAGCCGCCCGTGATCGTCAAGCCATCAAACTTGACGGATTGATCACCGCGAACCCAAACCACCGTCAGCACGTTTTCGTCGATCCGGTGCTCTTGGACACTTGTAAACGGAAGTGCGGGATCGTCGTTTGCGTCCAGGTCTCCCGACAGCACCGTCGACAAAGCCAGTGTGCCATCGGCTTCTCTAGGTCGCTGATCTGCTACTGTCTCCGATCCGGCGAATCCACCGACCAGAGAGACGCCATTGGGAATCTCGAATGTGGAGAGCCGCCGACTGGTGGAATCCCAGATTCGCTGAGGTCGGTAAGTCCCTTCGGCGATCCAAACCTCGTCGACATCGTTGGCTGAGTCGACGTCGTTGTTTCGTAAGCGGGCCTCGGCCAATGCCGATTCCAAGCTGACAAAAGCTGACGTCCAATCCGCTCCGTCGCCACCGGACGCAGCCATGCCATCGACAAACAAGGTTGTCAGAACTCGTCGAGTCTCAAGGCGTTCGAACGTTTTCCGGCGAACTCGGCGGCGGTGATTGAAAAGGTTTCGGCGACAAGGTGAAACTGGTGGCATAATCGGATCCGATGAATCTCGGGTGGCAGCATCCGATGCAAAGTTTAGTGGGGGTGCCCACCCCTCGCAAGATTCGGTCAGATGTCGGCAGACTGCCACAACGATCCAGAAGCGGGTATCGATCTGATCGCCGATCGAGTTCACGCGTCAACGAAGAATCATGACGCGTGCGCAATGATGCCCCAAAGCGTCCGCGTTCACATTTCCTGCGGCTCGCCGGCGCAATGGTCATCCGCTAAGCCCCATGGGACACATTGGACGGCTGCGTCCTCTTTTTGCATTTGGTCCCATCACATGCGTGGCAATCCGGCGTGGCGACTGCGGTCGCCGTTGCGCTTGATTCGCCTTGGTGATATGCCGCCTTGGGGTCAGCTTGTCTGCAACTGTTGACTGTCGTGGGGTTGGCCGATGGCCGAGAGCAGATCGACGAACCACGGTGCGTTCTTGTTGAAGGGTTTGCCGCCGCGGATGCGTTCGAATTCGATCGCCCGCAGTTCATCACCACGTTCTTCGTCTTCGCCGACCACGCCGCCCTGTCCGGCCATCGCACAGTCGACCGCTTTGTCGGCACAGCTTTTGATCAACGCCAGATCTTTCTCGTTGGCGCGGGCGGCTCGGCTGAAGTATCCGCTCTTCTGGACCAGTGTCTTTTCGGCGCCGATCATTGCCGCGAACTGTTGGCCGAACCACTTGCCGGGGTTCACGGCATCCAGCTTGTAGTGCCCGAAGGCATCCTGCGGGACTTCTTCCCCACGCGATTGCATTTCTTTGACAATCGTTTCCACGCCGGCACCTTCGGAAATGAAGATGTTGACGCAATCCAGTTCGTCCATCACACCGCGCAGACGAGCGGCTTCCTTTTCCAGGTCGAATTCCATTTCCGGGATGTAGACCCCATGGACTTCGTCGCGCTCGCGGCTGAGTCCGGCATCGGGCAGGAATTCCAGTTGATCGAGCGACTGGGTGTAACTGTCGGCCGTCGCCGCAGTCAGCCAGCCGCAGTTTCGCCCCATCACCTCGTGCACGATCAACATCCGCGGATTGGCGTTTTGTTCGGCGACGACGTTCTCAAAGAATCGCGCGCCCTGTTCGGCAGCCGTCCACGCGCCCAGGCTTTGTTTGATCGGAATGACATCGTTGTCGACGGTCTTGGGCAGTCCGACCACGGTCAGTTCATAATCGTTTTGTCGCAGGAACGCCGCCAGATCGGCCGCGGTGGTGTTCGTGTCGTCTCCGCCGATCGTGTGCAGTACATCCACACCGTCCTTGCGAAGCTGTTCGGCCGCGACGGCCAATGGATCTTGCCCTTCTTGGATCAGGCCGCGTTTGACGCAGTCGGCGACGTTGGTCAATTTCACGCGGCTGTTGCCGATCGGGCTGCCGCCACGTTTGTGCAGTCGGGCGGCGTTGTCCCGGACCGTCTGGTTGACGACAAAACTGTCGCCCAACAGCAAGCCCTTGTATCCGGACCGATAACAAATGATTTCGACCTCGGGCGCCACCTCGGTGTATCGCTCGATCAAAGCTCCGATTCCCGAAGAAAGGCAGGGCGCAAGTCCGCCCGCCGTCAGGATGCCTACCTTCTTTACTGCCATGACTGTTGTCTCGTTAAACCGTTGACTGGACTGTTCGATTGTGATGATGCCGGATCGCATTTTACGACGCATCGACCGACCGGTCACCCGGGGCAGCCGAGCCGAAGCAGGCGTGCCCTTAACCGGGGCACTGGGGCGATGAAAGTGTCCTTGGGAGTCACACCCTGGCAGTGCTCGCATGTCACACCCCCCGGTTAATTGTCGCTTGCGTCGGATCCCCGGCGTCTCCCACGCTCTGGCGAGCGTAGCTACGTCACAGTTTTTCGCTCGGCGAGTTGCCGCTGGCGGCGACCGAGCCGCAGAGCCGCATAGGACCACAATGCGATCAGGGGCAAACTCCATAGATTCAGGGTCGCGAACCCGAATCCGGCCAGATTTCGCAGCGACCCCAAGACTTGACTGGAAAGCGCATCTCCGCCACGCAGGACGACCGTGTCGATAAAGCTTTTCGATTTGTACTTGTCCCGGCGACTGACCACGGTGAACAACACCTCCCGGGCCGGCACCGTGATTCCATAACCGGCCGCGCGGGTGACGACCATCGCCGTGGCAACCACCGCCAGACTGCCGTCGACCGACAACACAGAAAACGAGACCAGATAGACCAGCGGCAAAATCACCAACGCGACCGCCACGCCCAGCCGACGCAGGATCCACCCGGACAAGACCAACTGGGCCGTCAGGGTCAATACCTGCGTGCAAAAGTCGATGTAGGCGAACAGTTGTGTCTTGGATTGATCATCGGGAACGCTCGCCCCCACGATCTCGGCCTGCTGAAAATACAACTGCGTGCCCGCCGCTTGGACGAAGAACAGGTAGATACAGATCGACGCCAGGTAGCTGGATTGCAAGACGTGCGTGACGCCTTCCCAAAGTCCACCAACCGCGGGAGGCCGGTCCGCATCGCGTGGCGTTTCTTTCGGTGCAAACGACGGCTCCTTGGCCACACGCCGCTCCAATCGCCAAGCAAACCACAATCCCGCCTGCAGCGTCGCCATCGGGATCAGCAGCAGCCCGGCGGTCGACAATTCGGTCGCGACTTGGCTGGTCAACAGCGATCCCGTCACGGCCCCGACGGTCCCCCCGGCGGCGATCCGTCCGAACAGACGTTTGCCCTGTTCGCTGCTGAACAGGTCGGCCAAGACGGACCAAAACACGCTGGTCACGAACAACCCGAAAACGTTGACCCAAATGAAGAAGACTCGGGCCGCCCAGACACGGACCGGTTCGTTGCCGAAACTGAGCGAGACACTGAACACCAGCAGCGACAGAGTGAAAAAGTGAAACACCACGCGGACCAACCAACGGCGTGGCAGCCGATTGACCAGCACCGCATAGATCGGCACGGCGACCAGCATGGTCGCAAACGTCACCAGCATCAGCCCCTGAAGTTGCTTGGTCCCGCCGATCGCCGCCATGGTTTCCCGCACCGGCCGGACGACGCTGTAGCTGAGCAAGACAAAAAAGAACCAGATCGCCGCCAGGATCGCCACGCCGCGTTCGGCGTGAGCATCGGGGGCCTCGGGTAAAACCGGGTGTTGAGGCGAATCGCCCTCACCCGGGCAATCGGCCTGGTCTGGTGAATCGCGACGATCGGCCGGTTCGTGAATCGCTTTGCCCGCTATGGTGGTGGTGCCTGTCCGCCGCGTCGGCGTCGTTGAAGATCCCGGATCACTGCCGGATCGTGTCGATCGTTAGCTGGACAACGCCACTTTGACGTAGCCAGAGCGTGGAAGACCCCGGGGATCCACCTTCTGGCGAAGGTAGCTACGTTCGACCAGCGGTCAACGATGTTTCTTGTCCAAAGTGCCGCTGTCCAGCTAGAAAGTAACGAAACTGGTCTGAGCGGGCAAGGAAGTACGCAACGATCGCTCGGGTGCAACGAAAATCGGAGCTGAAAACCGGGTCTGTCGTCCGGGGCGACCTGCTGATTCTCGAACCATCACTCTCCATTGATCATCACCTCATGTGCCTGCAACCGATTGAACTTGATCCGGCCCCCGGTCCGATTCCCCGCCGCGTCGCCGAATGGATCGACGCCGGGCGGATGGCGGGCAAATCCGTCGACTGCTTCGATTACATTCCCAGCAGCGCCGAGTTACTGCACGCGTACTTGCGGGTCGTTCCTGGAAAGCGTTACTGCGAATGGGGCAGCGGTCCAGGCATCGGAACCGGCATCGCGGCGATGTTGGGATTCCGGGCGACGGGCATTGAGATCAACGCCGAATTGGCTCGGCGTTCTGGCGAGTTGTTCGCGCAGTTTGGATTGAATGCCGAGGTCGTCCACGCCAGCTATCACGACGTCATCGTTGCGGCCGATGTCGTGTTCGTCTATTGCTGGCCCGGCCAGGCCAACGCGGTTCGCGAGCGGTTTGAATCGGTGATGCCGCCTGGGACGTGGTTGTTGATGGCCGACGGCGCCGAACGCTTTTCGGCATTCTTTCGCAGTTACGGTGGCGGGTAATCGATTCGGTCTGAGCCGTGCCTTAGAATGCCGATAGACACCAGTCACCGACGGCATTCATCATCAATCCCTGACGACAGTACGATGGCAAAAGCCAACCAACGAGCCGGATGGCGCAAATCCAACAAACGCGTGGTCGCGGCAACGACGACGGAATTCGGCCATCGCGGGCGTGAAAGTCGAAAGCTGTTGTTCCGCGTCAGCATGCTTTCGACGTTGGGGATTCTGTTGTTGGCGCTGTTGGTGTACATGCTGCGTCGCTCGCCCGACCGTGACGTTCCGTTGATCGTATCAGTCGTCTCACAATCCGGCGCGCGGGCGAACAATTCGGCTTTGTTCACCGCCCCGAATCCGTTTGCGCTTGAAGACGTCGAATTGCTTTGGTCGTGGTTCGGCGGTGGTGCCAACGCTCCGTCAGAAAACGTCGTCGTGGTCGGCGATCCCAACGACGCATCGGGCGTGATGGGCTATGAAACCGATCGTCTGATCTCGGCGATCACCAAGCCGTTGGCGACCGTCCAGCCGGGCGGTCCCGACGGCAACATGATCGCGATTTATTTGAGCGCACACGGGTTCGTCGACAAGGGGACGCCGTATCTGGCCGTCGGTGACAGCCGCGCCGACAGCGAACAGACTTGGATCCGGTTTCAAGACCTGTTTGACGCCATCGTCGGCACGCTTGACGAACGCGGCGGTGATTCCAAAGACGTCAAAACGGTGTTGTTTATCGACGCGGCGCGGGTCGGCTCCCAGTGGGATTGGGGCCAGTTTTCCGAATCGTTTTCCGAAGCGTGCGAGCGAGTCACCGGCGGCGTGCCCGACCGCATCGCCGTCGTTTTGTCGGCCAGCCCTGGCCAACGCAGTTGGTGGGATCCACGCAAAGGACGCGGCTTGTTCACCCAAGCCCTGGTTGAAGCGTTGACCGGGCAAGGGGACTTGGATGGCGACAACACCGTCACGGTGGGAGAGATCGCCGAGTACCTGAAACGCCAGGTCAACGAATATGCCAAAGCGACGTGGGATGCCACGCAGACGCCGATGATCGTCGGCCGGCAGGCGGCCGATTGGAATTTTATCAGCCAGCCCGGGCCGCAACCGCCGCCGCCGGAAACAGGCGTCGATGTCGACCGGCTTCGCAGCGACTTTGCAGAACTCGATACGCTCTGGCAGCGACACAACCGCCTGACGCGGATGACACACCCGCCGCTGGCATTTAACCCGTTGGGTTGGGCGACGCTGGAAAAAAAACTGGCACGGCTGGACGCCCTGTTGTTGGCCGGAAAAGGCTATCGAGACCGCTTTGTCACGATCCGGTCCGGTTGCGAAAGTGATCTGACGCAATTCGAAATCGGCCCCGACACCATGCCCGAGCCGAGTTCCTTGCCGGAACTGGCGCTGCGCGATTATTTCCGCGGCCCGGAACTTGAACGCGCCGGCTGGAGCAAGGATGAAGGTGCGGCGTTTGAAGAGATGGTCGCCAATTGGCGAAAGAAACCCGACATCGCCGCGGCAGTTCAAGTGCCGATGAACGAGGCACAGGCGATCCGATTCCTGTTGCCATGGATCGAAGAGAAAAAGTACGCCGCGGAATCGTTGTCGCTATCGTCACAACTGTTGGATCGTGCCAATTTGGTGACCGGCGTGCAGCCGGCCTCGTTGCTCGAATCACAACTGATGCGGCTATGCGCGGCCCCCGATCTACAACATTTGGAACCGCAAACCATCGCGACCCTGTTCGAATGTCAAAACCTGAGCCGTCAGACGCTCTGCAGCGACGATCTGCGGGCATCGTTTTGGATCCGAAGTCGCCTTGCCGATCTGCAACAACAACGGCTGGCGTGTGTCGATCGGATGTTGTCGCGAAACACCGGCGAACAGACGCTCGGCCGCAGCCGTTGGGCCGAGGTCCGCGTCGGATTCGAATCGCTGAAGCAATCCGCAGCAGAGATCTCGCAAGCGTATCAGTTGCGCGACCAGATGCTGCACTCCATTCCACGCATCGCCGAAACGTTGATGGTGGACATGGCGGCCTTCGATTATCAGGAACAGTTTCCCGATAGCCAGACCCGAGCGATCGTCGGCCGTGCGATCGATGCGTTGGCGGCGCTGGTGTCTCGTTTGCAATTGCCCCAGGACGACGACAACCAACCGATCCAGTCGCGGGAACCACAAATCACCGCCGCCCGGCTGGAGGCACAAAAGGCGTTTGACGCGCTGACCGGACGCATCATCGATCGACTGAATCTGGCGACCAAGGAGAAAGCGGGCGATGCCAAGGGGCTGCGTCAGAACTTTGCCCTGCTGGCCGGTTCGGGGACCGACAGCGCCGAACTGCGTCAACGGGTGCACACGCGGCTGTGCGATCTGATCGCCGACGAAAGTGCCGGTGCGGGTATCGTCCAAAACAACCAGCCACATCAACCCGCCGCGGACGCGACGACGGCCGCCCTGGAGCTGATGGCGATCGGCCGCAAACACGTCTGGGACCATTGGTTGAGCGTGACCCGCGACCCCGCGCTCTTGGGGGCTGTCGCGGCGACGACCGACGCCACCGATGCCACACCGCCGAATCTGGTCGCATTGTTTCAAGACACCGGCGCCGCGTTTCGCAAACTGGTCGCCGAACTTGTCGGCGGACGGTTGGCCGAGCGGACACTGGCCGACGACGTGATCGATGATCCGATCAAACGATCCGAGCAAAAGGCATCGCTGGAAACAACGCGGCGACAAATCGAACAGTGGGACACCTACCTGCGTGGCCGCACCATCCTGTTCTCCTATGCCCCCGCCGAAGTCGAAAAGATCGGCAAGGGACGCTTTGCGATCGACCAACAACTGTTCCTGTTCGACCACGCGGCGCGGACCATCGATGAATTCTGGTGCGGCGCGCGGGAAGGCGACGAGCCGTTCTTCGTCGCCGCCGGCAATCGGTTGCTGCAATCACGCAATCAAAATCCGCTGTTCCCGACGATCAAGATGAATCTGGACGGGGTGGATTTGAGCGAGCGACTGGCCGCGGCCGGGACTGCGGCGACCGCACGGACATCGCTCCAACCCCAGCCGGCCGAAGAGTTCCGCGTCGGAACGTTGCTAAAGTTTGTCATCGGAAAGCAGGTTCAATTCGTCCTTGATCGCCCCGCTTCGGTTCCGGCCGGTTTCGCATCGGTGTGGTCGCCGCTGGGTGATCAATCCAAGACCGTGGCGTTGAATCCATCGGCCGACGGATCGGTGTCGGTCCCGATGACGGTCCCCTCGGACACGCCGGCCGAGGAAGCCTCTCTCGTGACCGACGTGTTTTTTCGCGGCCTGCGTCGATCGGGACGGATCGCGTTTAAAACACTGACCGGGGGGACGCGGACGGTTTTCCGATTGCCCAACTATGCCGAGCCTGCGGCGCGGGTCATTCGCCAACAAAAGGAACCCGAACGGCTGTTGTTGGTCATGGATTGCTCGCGATCAATGGGGATTACGACCAACGTCGGGTTGTCGCGACTGGAGGTGGCCAAGAATGCCGTGACGGGTTTTTTGAACGGGCTAGCGCCGGACGTGGAAGTCGGGCTGATTCTGTTCGGCGATCAATTCGGGTTTAAGGAGTCGGTGGTCAACCCGATGACTGGAAAACGCAGTCGGGATGGGTTGCCCAAAATCTGGCCGGTCGAAGTCAACGGTCAATTCAAGTTTCGCATCGAACAACTCGTCCAGGGACAGATCGTCGACGCCGGCCACGTCGCCGGGAACGAAAACGTCGCCAACAATCCCAACCTGGACGTCCGTGTTGCGGCGCCGATCAAACCGCTGGACCAACGGCACCTGGGTGATTTGAGGGGAAAAATATCGGGCCTGGGCGCGATCGGCACCACGCCGACGTATCGTGCGATTGCCGAAGCCTATAAACAGCTCGCACGACGCGGCGGCCACATCATCGTGCTGACCGATGGGTTGCCGACGGTCGTTCACACCGAAAACGTCAACGTCGACGACTTGAGCGATCAGGCACAGACGCTGTACATCAAAAACAAAGACAACATCAAATTGACGTTTGTGCGTTATCTGATCGGTGCCAAACAACTCGAAGACGAATTCCGAGGTGCCAAGTTCCTGAACGCCGCCGATGGAAAAGCACTGCTGCGGCACCTACAAAACATCCGCCGCAAACCGGAGGTCGTTTGGGAACGCAATCGCAATGAGGCGAGTGTCAAAGCCGACTTTGATTCGATCGTTTCGATCTCCCAGTGGCCGCCGACCGGCGTCGCCACGCCCAGCGGACACCCGGTCCTGCCGGCTCAACCGTTTTCCATCCGAGCGATCGTGCCCGATTCCAGCGATCCGATCGACGAAAGGACCGATGTCCGAGTCGAAGGCGGCGAACAATTCGAATTGATTCTTGCGGACAAACAGCTGTCTCATCAACCGTTTAATTTTCAGTTCACGCCGCTGAACAAGATCTCGACGCAATTGACCGATTCGAGCCGGTTTCAAGTCCGCGCGGGCCCGATGGGCAAACGTGTCGATCGCCAGTTGACTCTGCAGGTGGCGCTCGAAAGCGCCAATGGTGATCGGGGCAATGGAAAATTCACACCGCGGCCATCCGACATCTGGATCGAACTGACGGGCATCGACAGTCGGGCGGCCGCCCGGGGACGCAACGAGACGTATTCGTTCAGTTTGCCGGAGTTCCTGGAACGTCAACCGATTCCGATCCTGCTGTGCCGGATCGATGACTTTGACGCGCGATTCGATCAAGTCGCCGTGAAAGCTTGGATGCGTTTCGGAGATCAACGTTTGGCCGGAATCCCCATTCCGCTGGACCAGCCGGGGCGGATCACGTTGGATGAATTGCCGGGCGTCTCGTTTCGCACCCAACGCGGAGTCAATCCCGCCGGCGGGATCCGCGTCACAGTGACCGAGCAATACACCCAGGAACGTGAACCCAACACCATTCGCGTTCTGCCGACTCCGCTTTGTGACGAAGCCTCCACCGTCGTGTACCGCGATAAACGTGTCGTCACACGGACGTTTGATTTCGCCGATGCCGACACGTCGGTTTCGCTCAGTGTCGTCGCCGCCGGCGAGATTCAGAAACAAAGCACGCTGGCGGCCACCGGGTCGGTCCCGATCGACTTTGACAGCCGTTAGTAGTCGACTTCCACGCCGAAGTACGGTGTCAGACCGGGGGACAAGACGGCGGTTTGCCCGAACCGGCCCTCCGGAGGAAGCCGCAAGTTCAGGTGTTCGTAGTAATTGTTGTCGAACAGGTTCTCCGCCCCCATCGTGATGTTGACGTTGCCCGCCGGTCGGAAGTAGCCGCGAATGTAGCTGGTGGTGAATCCGGGCGTCGCGGTTTCCAGTTCCACCACCCCGGTGGCCGGCGCGACCTCGCGCAGAGTCGCCAAGCGATCTTGGTTGTCCACCATCCGCAAGCCCCATTCGACTCCCCAGGCGTTGCGAGGACTGGTGTCGATCAGCCGCAGACCCGCGCGTCCTTCCAGCGGGTTGATTCCTGCCAGCGGTTGATCGATCTCGCGGTCACGCCCGTCCAGATACGCCAAACTGCCGAACACCTGCCAGCCGTCCACCAGATCCGCTTCGCAGTAGTACTCGAATCCTGTCAGCGTGGCGTATTCGGTGTTCATCGCACGCAGCAATCGGGCTCCCTGGGGATCGTCGCCCACGTTTGCCTCGTAGGTGATGTAGTCCACGATCCAGCTATGGAAGGCACTCAATCGGGCACGCAAATAGTCGTGTTCCATATTGATACGACCATCGACCTGCCAATTGCGTTCCTTGCTAAGCGTAGGATTGCCGATCACGCGACTGAATCCACTTTGGATGATTGCCAAGAACAGACCGTCGCTGTAACGCTGTTCGAGGTTGGGCAAACGTTCGGCATAGCCGAAACCGATGCGGGCTTTCCAAGCCGGTGCCAGATCGATGTCGTTGGTGATAAAAAACGCACTCAAGACGTCGGACACGTCCAAGTCTTGATTGATCTCGTTGGTGAACGGGTCACGGAAATTCGAGCGATCCAGAGCGACGTCCCGCTCGTCGGCTTCGGTGTAGGCCAACGAGACGCGGGCTCCCACGGCCGTGCTGAGAAACGGTCGCGGCCTGAAGGAATACTCGGTGTACAGACCGGGTTCGAAAACCTCGGCGGCCGGCAATCCGGTGTTGAAGTTGTCCAGAGGATTCCCGATATTGTCGGTGAAATCGGACAGGTCGAATGATTCGTCGATTTCTTGTCGGACATACCGAAAATCCACGCCGGCTCCGACGGTGCGGTCACGATCAAGCTCTTGCGTGAATCCCGCTCGCATCCCGGCACTGATCAAATCGCCGTCGACGGTTCCAAAAAATTCTTGGCCGGGGGCGGCGACGACGGGCGTCGGCGACGGCCCGGTGTTGATCGGTCTGCCGATTTCCGCCAAGGCGTCGTCGACACGTTGCAACACGGGGAAGTCGACGCGTCGCTTGCTGCCATTGGCCGTGTCACCGTTGAACGTGGTGTAGTTCGCCCAGCTGTCGATGCGATAACCGAAACCGGCCCGGTCGTCACGGTGAACCAGACTGTGCGTCAGCCCGTCGCTTTTCAAATCATCGACGTCGAAAAACTGCCCCGCGTATTCGGTGTTGTCCTGGTCAATGTGCGTGTATCGCAACTCACTACGGGTTTGTCGGTCGATGTCGTAACCGATCCCGGTGAACAGGTTGAACGCGTCGTAGCTGGACGGAACCAGCAACCCGTCGCCGGCGGCGTAATCGCTACCTTTGCGATAGCCGACGTTCGCAAAATAGCCAAGACTCTCGCCGCCACCAAATAACGTCATCGTGTTGTAGGTTTGGCCACCATTGGTACGCACGTTCGTTCCCAAGCGGACGTGGTTTTCCCAGCCACATTGGTATCGCGGTGCGGGGATCGTATCGACGTTCAAGAATGAGAACCCGCTGCCGTAGCGCACCGTGTAGGGGCCACTATAAACCTGCATGTTGCCGATCAACGACTGATCGATTTTCGAGAACACGCCATCCAGGTCGCTACGGACCGGGAACTGGTACGATCCGTCATGGCCGGTGTAGACCTGACCGGTGTAGAACCCGCGAATCCGAGGATCAAAGCCCACTTGGCTGCGCTGGCGGGCACGAATGGTCTGGGTCGTCGGGTTGGCGACCAGCGTTTCTGCGATGTCCGGTGTGGTGGTCAAATTGAACTGCTGGGCGGTCACAATGTCGACCGCGGGCGCCTCGGACAAACCGACTTCGCTGGTCCCCTGGACCTGTTCCAAGTCCTCGATGAAACTCGCCGAATCGACCAGCGACGAGGTGTCCGTGCTGAGGGCCGGACGACTGATCAGACTCCAATCGCCGAACCCGAACTCTTCGGAAAATTCACCGGCGTCGAACGATTCCAAGCCGCCCGAAGGGCCGGCGTCGATCGGCTGCAGTCCCTGTTGGCCGACCGCTTCGCTGGGGGCACCAAACAGGTCTTCCTCTTCGAACTGAGCCGGGATCACCCCGCTGGCCACCATTTGCTCGAGGTTTTCGGCGATGCGCAGCAGCCGAAAATTCGGCTCGGCAACCCCGGCAGTGCCGGATTCAGGGGCACGGACATCCGTGACAGGCTGGCTGGTTGCCGGCAGAGCTGTTGCCGGCAATTTAAGTTCCGGCTCGTCGGCCATCACGGCGGGCATGGAGATCAACGTCACGACCGCCAACGGTAGCAGGCGTCCTTGCCTTTTTCGAAACATTGCATTCCCTGTCAACAAGCAGTTTTTATGGGAGATCGATCGATTCTGACGTCTCGTCCTTGATTCGTCCGCGCAACCAGCCTTTATGGGGGTAGATCGACGGTCACCCCCAAATGCCTAAAGCAAATGTTAGGCAAATCTTCGAAACTGCCCAACGCACCCAAACTACCAGCAAGGGGAGACGGCCTGGATCACGTCCCTGCAGGCTCCGGTGCTTGTTTCACCAGATCGTCGACCATTTCGATCGCATCGCCGACGACCTTTGCAGACCGAGTATTTCGCGCGTTCAAGAACTTCTGCTTCAGAGAATCGAGGCATTTGACGACAGCGGCATGCTTTTCCTCTGACAGCTCGTCCCTGGCACGTTGCTGCATCTGATTCTTTCCCAACGTGTCTTGTTGTGCCAGTTTGTCGAGCCAGTCATTCAAGCAATACAGCACCATCAGACACAGGTTGTTGGTGATGTAATCGCGGTCTTCGACGTACAGCGGCGGTTCGGGGATCGAATCGGCGACCGAAGCGAGGTCACAGGTGAAACGGAAAATCGCGTCGGCGTCACCGCTCCGCGCCGCGGCATCACCTTCCAGAAAGACACGTGAAAGCTGCAGATAGCGGCCATCGCTTTGATGATCGAGCTGGGCGTCCAAAGCTTGGGGACCGATCGACAGGTCTTCGGGCGTGCTGGACGTCTTGGGTTGCACGCTGCGAATCCGATTGGCCAATTGTTCGCGAACGGCGCGCGTGGCGATTTTGGCCAGTTCGTAGGTGGCGTCGTCGTCATCGGTCAGCGTCCGCAATTTTTCGAGCTGCTGCAACACTCGCAGCGGGACGGTGAACAGTGCTTTGTCGGGGTTGTTGCCGAAGAACGCGATGTCTGACAACAATCCCATTCGCAGGATCACATCCATCACTTCACCTTCGCCGTCCAGGATTCGCAGACAGTCGATCGCTTCGTTCAATCGTCCGCTCTTGGCCATCACCCAGCCGCATTTCCGCGCCAGATCGCTGCGAATATGAATACGCACCAGCCGGTCGCGGACCAGTTGGACGGCCTCGATTGCCAGCTGCAAGGCGTCGTTCTGATTGCCGCGTTCCCACTGGACATTGATTTTCCAGACGTACCACTCGGCAGCCTTGTTGGCTTCGACTTCGCCAAGGTTTTCCAGATGAGCGGGTGGGTCGCCGAGCGATCTGGACGCGTCGGCCAGCACAGCGTCTTTGCCGCTGCCATCCAGCGTGATCGCCCAGCGGTACTCACAGCGCCCGAGCGAGAATCGCGTCTTCAGGTCTTGATCGTTCTTGTTTTTGGCTTGCTTGAACGCTGCGATCGCCAGACGAAAGTGCTCATCGCGTTGTCGGATCGACGCTTCATCATCACCGATGGAGCAATAGTGGGCGATATCTTCGCAAACGTTTCCTTTGGTGATGTAAGCCGAAACGATCGGGCAATGAACTTCCTCGGCCCATTGGTCGAGATACAGTTCGAGCGCGCGATCGGCCCGCGAGAGGGAAGGTTTCAGGTAGGCCAGCTTGTCGCTGATCGGCTGTTGCAGAAACGCCAGTCGCACGCCCAGGTCCGCGCTTTTGGCAGAAACTTCATACAACAATTGTGCGTCCGGGTCGGTTTGATTGGTGTCATCCGGGATCAACGACAATGCGGATTCGGTGGCATCGAACGCCTGTTTTAGAAACACTCCCTGTTGGGCACGCGTCTCGCTGGCGTTGGCCAATCGTTCAAAACCTTCGCTGCGGATAAATTCAATGACATCGGTGGCCCGTCCCGATCGGGCAAGTTTGTCGGCCAGCGTCAACAATTGCTGCCCGTCGCAACTGCGGATGGAGACCGCCGCCATTGCCACGTCGCTCAAAAACTCCCTGGCATCGGCCTGCGACAAGGACGCGTCTTGTGAGGCGATGGCGGAGATCGCGACCCGTTGGCGGCGGTATAGGTCTCTGTCTTGAAATTCCGTCCGCGTCATCGGATCCCGGTACGCTACCGCGGCAACCTGACAAAGCTTGGTGACTTCGTCGACCGGCCAGGGAGACTCTTTTTGGAAACCGCTCGGCAGCAGTTGCCCATCAGCGAACCGCATCGCGTCGTAAACGACGTCACGGACCGTCGGCAACAAAACCATGCGCACCAGAACCCCCTTGGCGTTGGAATCACCGGTTCGGGGGCCGAATCGATCACGTCCGAACCGCTCCAACAAAGCTCGTGAAGGTCGCAGCAGATAACGCAGCGCGATGTCCTGTCGCTCCTGGGGATCCCGCGCCGCTTGCCGCATTCCGATGCCGATCCGATGCAGCGCCTTGAGGGTTTGCGTGGACAGTTCCGTGGTCGTCTCGGCCGAATCCAACCGCTCTTGGACCAGTCGCGGGATCGCGATTCGGCTGGCCTGGGCGCCACCGCTGGCGACCGCCTGGAGAAACAGTTCGCGTTCCAGTGCGGTGGGAGCCCCCTGGTCGGTCGATCGAACCAGCGTCTCGGCCAGCTTCAAATACGATCGGGACCGGCTGACGTCAGATGCGTTTGCAGACCCCTGGGAATAACGCAGCGACACGACTTCGTCATCAGCGATACCAGATGACGCGATCGCGTGGCGGACCAGCATGTCCGTCCCCAAATACAACCGCGTCGGGCCCAATGCCTGGATCGACTCTCGTGATGCCGTGGCGAGTTTGTCAGCCAGGGGCCCGATGTCTTGGTTTTGAAGACAGGCCGCGCACGCCAACAGATAATTGGCATAGTCCTTGGAAATCTTTCCCAGATAGTTGTGCTGGGACGATTGCAACCTTTCCGCCGCAGCGGACACGACGGATGGATTCGCCGGCTCGCTGGCGATTTCACGTTCGATGCGGATGGCGGCCGACAATTCGGCTGACGTTGCCGATTCATCGATCTGTTTTAACCACGCGTCCAGGTCCAACCCCAACGGGGCTTGCCCGGCAGGATCGGAAATCAATTCCGGGCTCTCACGCAGCAACGAAATCGCGGTCGCGGCCACGAATTCCTCCGGAACCGACATCTGGAGTTTGTCTTGCACCCATCGGGCGCTGTTGATCTGGGTGTAAAAACGCGTGGAGCGGTCGTCAGGGTCAGCGACGATGCGGCTCGCGATTTCGCGCATGTAGCTTGCCAGCAACGGTTGCATGCGCAAGTGCCGCAATCGATTCGGTGGGATGCCCGTTTGGTTGATCGACGTCAGCGTCAATTCCAAGGCATTGTCCGCCGAGCGATGTTGTGCCATGGCATCGACAGCGGCCAGGACCGCTTTCTGTTCGGCGTTGATCGCCGACGCGCTGCGCAATTGTTCAATCAAACGATCGACTTGGCTCCACTCGGATTGCTGGACCGCGGTCCGCAGCTGGGCGATTTGTTTTTCCGTCCGCAGATCTGGAAAACCGTCCAGAACACGTTGTTTGGTTGATGGGGCGATTGAACCCACGGTTGTTGCCGTCCCGGTCACCGCCGGCTCGACAGCCAAAGTGAATCTTTCACGAATTTCGGCCCAACGATTGGCATACAACGCATTCGGACCGAATTGACGGACAACCAATTCGGCTCGAATCAGATCGCTCAGTCGCGTTTCATCCAGCCACTGCTCGGCCGTCCACGTTTTGATCTCTTCGGCCGGCATGGTCGCCAACACCGGCAGCAGGGACGCCAGTGTCAAATCGATCGATCCCTGCGAAAAATCGCCTGGACGCTCATCGAGCGATCGGCGCAGCGCGTCCACGTGTTCGGCCCTCGCCACGTCAGTCGGTTGCCGGGATTCATCGGTCGAATTCGAATCGAGCAACAAACCACAGCGGACGACGGCGGCATGATAGAGCGACAGGTATTCTTTACAGGCGTTTTGCAGCAGTGCGTCGTTGGTGCCCCGCCAACTTTCTAGCCCACCAAGAATGGCGTTGTTTGATTCGGTCGGTTCCAGCGAGAGCTCAGCAAGACAGGTCGCCAACGCCTGGCTTTCCTCCGTCGTGACGACCGCTCCCGGCCTGGTTTCGTACTGTTTCAGCACGGTGTGGATCTTGCCGATCAACCGCGTCGCCGCGTCGGCAAACAGGGCATCGGCTTGGTCCTTCAATTCCCCTTCGGATTGTTGCGAGATTTGCGCCGAACGATGCATCACTTGTGTCAGCGAAACGTGTGATTGTTCGAACGTCATCGGCCCGGCGACTTCATAACTCGAGCGCTCCGTGGCAAGACGTTCCGCGACCTCGATTTCGCTGCGATAGAAAAACGCGTTGAAGCTCTCCGGATGGGTCACGCTCCACACACCGATGCCCAGTCCCACCGTCACGAGCAAGACGGCCACCGCGGTGATGATCCGGCCGATCGTGATGCCGCCACTTTTTTCGACCCCCGATGCGACGGCGATCGCGTTGACGAATTCGGTGCACGAACCGTATCGCTCACTCGGCACCCGGCGAAGTGCCTTTTGCAAGACCTTTCGTTCCGGTGGCGTGAGCGCGTCGAGGTTCAGCTTTCCCGTCGACTTTGCCACCAACATGCTGGCGTGCGTGGTGATGTCAAACGGAAGCAGACCGGTGCGAAGCTCGTAATAGGTGACCGCCAGCGAGTACTGATCGACCTGGCGGCTGTAGCCCTCGTTGTGCAGCACTTCCGGCGGCGCGTAGGCCGGTGTCGCAAAGGCCTGCTGCGTCTGACGCATGTCGCCTTCCATCTGCTTGGCGAGCCCAAAGTCACACACTTGAGCCTCGCCGCCGACCAGCAGGATATTCTGGGGTTTGATATCACAGTGATAGATCTGATGCTCTTGGTTGAGCAAGTCGATCGCACTGGCCGACGCGCGCAGGTAACGCACCGTTTCGGCCGCGTCCAATCCGTACGGGGTGTCGTAGGCATCGGGCCCCAAACCCGCATCCTGACGCACGAATTTCAAACGATCATAAAGCGTGCAGTCGCCCAACCCCATCACCACGATCAGCTGTTCGGCGGTGACCTTGGGCTTGGCAGGCTCCGTCGGAACCGGCGTTTCGGACGACGGCTCCACCGCGGGCGGGGAATACGGCATTCCGCTCCCGATCGCCATCGTGTCGCCCATTTCCGCCATCTTGTCGCTCTGGGTGTCCGTCGTGGCGTCCGTCGCCGGCGGTGCGGGGGGCCCCTGTCCCGGTGCGTGTTGCCCCGGAGACTTTTGCCCAGCGCGAGCCTGACCGGGGCCCACTCCGACTCCCACACCGCTGATCGAATCGAGCGTCAGTTCCTCGGTTTCGCCGTCAGCGAGTACGCGCCCATCAGCGTCCTTGGTCCAAAATCCGAACAAGGGGCACAGGTTGGGATGGTGCACATCGCGGATCGTTTTGAGTGCCTTGAGCTCCTTGCGGCCGCCCAAATCCTTCAAGTTGCGCACCACTTTTAGTGCGACCTTGATCCCGCCGGCAGCCTGGGCCTGCCACACGTCTCCCGCCATCCCGCTGCCGAGGGGAGCGATCAGGGTATAGCCCGGGACAACTTCCATCCCAGGATGGAATTCGACGGGAGGAGCGTTACTCATAAGAGGGGGTCAAGTCAGGCGGGTCTTTCGAAATCGGGGCCAACCCTGTGATACCAGCTTAACGTGTGCTTTCAAGCGTTGTTGAGTGCCACCAATCTCCGCCACCGATTTTAAGCGTCTGAAGCGGGAAGGCAGCTGAGAATCGGCGGAAATCAGGCAAGTTGGTCCTTTTGTGAGTGTTGGCTTGTTTTTCGCGGCGGGGTGATTTTACTCGGGGGTGAGAGAAGCGGATCGAATAGGGGATCAAATTCGTTGTTTCGCCCCAGAGTCTCCACCCAATCCGGTCGACGTTAGTGGAAGCCACACACTTCCGAGTGATCGACATTAATTCACCTCCACGCCATCAGGTCCTCCAGGTTCCGTCATGTCGCGACACTGGCCACAACGTCTGCTCGGCTCGATTTCTAAACGCCCGCGCCGAACCAACGCCCGCAAACGGAGCCGACGTCGCCGCGGATTGGTCGAATCGCTAGAAAATCGCCGCCTTTTGGCGGTCATCACGTCGCCCGACACGGTCACGGTGGACGAGAATCAGCCGCTGGCGATCGACGTTCAATCGACCGATGATCTGGACTCCGAGGGCAGCGGACTGACCTACTCGATCAGCGGAGGTGCGGATCAGAGCCTATTCAGCATCGATGCCAACTCGGGTGTTTTGCAATTCCTGGCCGCACCTGATTTCGAACTGCCCGCCGACGACGGTCAAGACAATGTGTATGACGTCGATGTGACGGTCACCGACAGCGATTCAAATTTTGACACGCAATCGCTTCAAGTCACCGTGGACAACGTCAATGAAACTCCGGTCGCCGAAGCGGGCGGCCCCTATGCGATCGACGCCGGGCTGACGATCAACGTCGACGCCAGCGGGACGGCCGATCCCGATACCGGAGATGCACTGACGTACGCCTGGGACCTGGACCAGGACGGCACCGCTGATTTCACCACCAACAATCCGGTCGCGGCAATTCCTTGGATGACCGTGATCGACCACATCGGCGTCGGCTCGCACACGATCGATCTGACCGTGACCGATACCGACGGCCTGACCTCCACCGACTCAGCGTCGATCGACATCAGCGACCTGTTCATTTTCCCATCCGTCTCCGACGGTGCCGACGATGACTACACGATGGTGATCGACGGCGCCGACCTGCGCGTCAACGAAACCGGCAGCGGCACCATGCTCAGCCGCGTCCCGATCGCAACGATCGCCAACATCGCCGTCCAGGGCAGCACCGATCGGGACACGCTGACCATCGATTACAGCGGCGGAACGATCGAAACCCCGATCTTCTTTGACGGCGCCGATCCACTGAACGACCCTAACAACCCAGGCGTGCCCGGCGACGCGCTGCGTCTGGTCAACGCCGCCACGCTCGGTGTCAATCACAGCTTTGCCCCTCCGGTCAACGACCAGATGGGCGGATCGATTTCGATCGACTTTGATCCGTTGACCTCCGGAATGATCACCTACACCGGGCTGGAGCCGATCATCGACAACCTGAGCGCCGTCGATCGCGTCTTTACCTTCACCGGCGGCGCCGAGACGATCACGCTGTCGGATGACGCGGTCGCCGCCGACAACGTCAATCGAATCGATTCCACCTTGGGCGAATTGGTCGACTTCTTGAACCCTACCAACTCGTTGACCATCAACGCGGGAACCGGGGATGACGTCATCGAGATTTTGGATCGCGACAGTCTGTCTGCTTTCCCGGTTTTGAACGTCAATGGCGACGACGCCAGCGACACCATCAATATTGCCGACGTACGAGCGACGCTGACGGCCACTCTCAACGGTGGCGTCGGCAATGACATCCTCAACGTCGGTCTGGGTTCGTTGGACGCGATCGATGGCACGCTGGTGATCGGTGGCGGAGCGAATGAAGCCCTGCCGACAACCACCGATAGCGTGACCGCTAAAGCGATCACCGTCGATGCCACGCTGGAACATGGCGACGAACTGAATGTTTCAGACAGCACAAGCGTCGCCGCCGAAACGTACACACTGACCGACTCCACGCTCGCGTCGTCCGGTTTTGCCGGCAGTTTGACCTACAGCGGCATCGAATCGCTGACGCTTGATACCGGCAGCGACAATGACGGCGTCACCATCACCACCACCGGCGACCGAACTCGGACGACCCTCAATACCTACGCCGGCGCGGACACCGTCACTGTCACCACCACCGGCCTGGAAAGTGCACTGCTGGTCGATTCGGGCGCCGACAACGACACCGTCAACGTGCTGGGCACCGGCACCACGGGAACGCCCGGCGTGGTCGACGCCAGCGTGACGCGGGTGACCACCGGCAGCGGCGATGACGACGTGACGGTCACCACGACCGGCGTCGAAAGCGGACTGGCGATCGACACCGATGGCGGCGACGATGTGGTCACGTTGGCCGGCAGCGGCGGACTTTCGGCGACCAACATCGACACCGGTGATGACTCCGACGTCATCAACGTCCGGGCCACCGGAACCGACAGTGCGACCGACATCTTCGCCGGCGCCGGACTGGACACCATCAACGTCTCCTCCGACGCCGCCGGCTCGCCCAGTGCCGATCGCGCCATCATGCGTGGCAACCCCTCCGGCGTGCTCGATTTCATTCTGGGCGACGTCTGCGTCTATGGCCAAGATCCCGGCATCGCCGCGCCGGGAATCACCGAAACCGTGACCGCCAAAACCATCACCGTCACGCAAAGCTATGAACTCGGCGACGAATTGAACATCAGTGACGAGGGCAACGCCGTCGCGCAAACCTACACGCTGGACACCACCACGTTGACGCGCAGCGGACCGATCGGCGTGCTGACCTATGACACGATCGAGACGTTGAACCTGGAAACCGGCTCCGGCGACGACATCGTCACCATCACCGATACCGTCGATCGCACACGGACGACCCTCAATACCTACGCCGGCGGCGACACCATCACCGTCACCACCACGGGAACAGAAAGTGTTCTGGTCATCGATTCGGGCGCCGACAACGACACCGTCAACGTGCTGGGCACCGGCACGACGGGAACGCCCGGCGTGGTCGACGCCAGCGTGACGCGGGTGACCACCGGCAGCGGCGACGACGATGTCACGGTCACCACGACCGGCGTCGAAAGCGGACTGGCGATCGACACCGAGGGCGGCGACGATGTGGTCACGTTGGCCGGCAGCGGCGGACTTTCGGCGACCAACATCGACACCGGTGATGACTCCGACGTCATCAACGTGCGCGCCACCGGAACCGACAGTGCGACCGACATCTTCGCCGGCGCTGGTCTGGACACGATCAACCTCTCCTCCGACGCCGCCGGCACACGCAGCGCCGATCGCGACATCATGCGTGGCAATCCCGCCGGCGTGCTCGATGACCTCCTGGGCGACATCTGCGTTTATGGCCAAGCCCCGTTGCCAACGACGCCGGGCATCACCGAAAGCGTGGCCGTCAAAACCACCACTCCCACACCAATCACCGTCACCCAGAGCTATGAACTCGGTGACGAGCTGAATGTGAGTGACGAGGGGAATCCGGTCGGTCATTCCTACACGCTTGATGCAACCGTCACTCCGGATGCGACTCGATTGACTCGCGTCGGTCTCTCGGGTGTGCTCACGTATGAGACGATCGAGACGATGAATTTGGAAACCGGCAGCGGCACCGATGATGTCACGATCATTTCCACCAAAGATCGTACACGCACCACCATCAACACCTACGCCGGAGCGGACACGATCGATGTGATGACCACGGGTGACGAAAGCGTGTTGGTGGTCGACTCCGGGACTGAAGCCGACACCGTGACTGTTCACGACACGGGAACAACAGGAACACCGGGCGTGTTCGACGCGAGTGTCACCCGGGTGACGACTGGGGAAGGGGCCGATACCGTGACCGTCACCACCACGGGCGTTGAAAGCGGGCTGGCGATCGACACCGGCATCGGCGACGACACCACGACGGTGACGAACACCGGCATGAATTCAGCAACCGCGATTTTGTTGGGAGAGGGAGCTGACGTCGCAAACATTCGCGGCACTGCAACCGGCAGCGGGTTGGACATCAACGGAGGTGACGGAAATGACACGTTCAACATCACGTCCACAG
Source organism: Stieleria mannarensis (assembly GCF_014154935.1). Lineage (GTDB taxonomy): Bacteria > Planctomycetota > Planctomycetia > Pirellulales > Pirellulaceae > Stieleria > Stieleria mannarensis. The sequence continues at coordinate 9,521 of NZ_JACEHH010000047.1, read as the reverse complement.
CCGATGGTGCTCCCGCCCCTGGGATGCCCGACGGAAATTTGTTCGGCAATTTGGACGCCATCCTAGGCGACATCTGCGTCTTCGGTGAAGGTCACGATGCCACGTCGACGCCCGAATCGGTCAGCGGTCGACAAACAATCGGCTCGGATGTCACGGTGACGACGACGGTTGAAAGCGGAGACACGTTGAACGTTTCTGACGAACTCTCCCTGACCGCCCAAAGCTATGCGGTCTCAGCCACCACGGTTCGACGAGGCACCGGTGGAACCGTGACGTATGAAACGACCGAGACGCTGAATCTGAGAACCAGCCGCGGTGACAGCACCGTCACCGTTGCGTCGACGGCGGATGCCACAACGTTTCATCTCGACACGTTTCTTGGTTCCGACGTGGTGACAATCAGCAACACCGGTGACGGTTCGATCAACCGGATTTCGACCGCTGATGGTGTCGATGATGTGACCATCGATTCAACCGGAGACATCACCCCGACCGGCCACTCGAGTGTCACGCTGGTTTCGACGGGGGCCGCTAATGATACGGTTTCAGTCAACTCGCTTGGCGACCAGGCGGGGCTGCAAATCGAAACCGATACGGGCGGTGACACCGTGACGTTGGGCGTTGAAATCGCTGCACCGCCCCGCACCGGATCGGCCGTGGTTGTGGTGTCCGCCGGAGACGACGACGACACGTTGAATGTCGACGAAGTGTTTCTGAACACCGTCGTCGACCTCAGTGGCGACGCGGGCGAGGACAGCTTTCATCTGACCGCTGCGGGATCCGATGCCGCCGGATACCTGGACCGACTCAACAACGATCCCCTGGGCAGTGACGCCGTGGCAGCGACGCGTCAACTGTTCCTCGATGGCGGTGACAACGCCGCCGGGACGCGCACCGTGTTTCAAGGCGTGGTCAACAACGCGGAATTCCCCGACGAACAAACCGTGACGGGTGTTGCGGTGGGTGACCAAGTCTTCGTAAACGCCTCCTCCGCCACCGACGCGTTGGATCTGCGTTATGTGATCACCGCCGCGGCCCAGGGTGTGCTCGCGACCACCACGCCATCCTCTCCCCGTGCGACCACCGGTAACGAAGTGTTCGAGACGTTGGGCATCGAATCGGTCGACATCACCTCGGGATCGGCAAACGATCTCTTGACCGTCACCAGCGACGTGACGATCGACGTGAATTTGACCGAGCACTTGATCGATTTTGATGGCGGCGGCGGCGACGACAAATTCGAAATCGTCGGCACCAGCGGTAGCGACCTGATCACCGTCGGCACCGATGACACGCCCAACGACCAGCCCTTTGAAATCGACAATGTCGAATTTATCCGCATCGACGGCAACGAGGGCGACGATCAAATCTCCACCCAAACACCGGCCCTGGGAACGCTCACCGGCGGACTGGGAAGCGACACGCTTTACGGCGGATTTGATCAAGACCTGCTGACCGGCGGACCGGGCAAGGATTTCTTGTTCGGTGGAGACGGCAACGACGTGCTGCTGAGCGACCAGGCCTTCGGCACCGATTCGATCGTGTTTGCCGAAGGCGAGGTCCTCAACGGCGGCAGCCAATCCTCGTTGACCCCGGGCGACGTCTGCATCCAGGTGGGCGTGGACGCATTTCGTGATTGCGAAGTCATCGGCGATGGCGGGGGCACGAAGGACGTGCTGACCTGGTTGCGTGCGATCATCATCCCGCCCGACGCCGTTTCGTTCTCGGCGATGAACAGCCCCATTCTCGTCCCCTTCGCACCAGTCCGTGACACTCCGGCGCCCTTGCTCGCGGTCACCGAACCGAGTCAGATTCCGTCGGTGGTCGCCACCACCAGCAATCCCCCACCGGTCGTCACACCGCAGGGGTTTGCCGCGACCGACGTTAACCAAGACGGCATCCTGTCGGCACGGGACGCCCTGGTCGTGATCAATCACGTCGCCCGGTCGCAAAACAGTTCTGCCTCCGGCGAGCAAACGCTCAGTGAAGGCGATCGGGCCAAAGACGTCAACGGAAACGGTGCCATCGAACCGTCGGATGCACTGATGGTGATCAACGCGATCGCCAGGCAAAGTTCCTCCGTCGCGGAAGGAGAACGCCCGCTGGCGTCCGATTGGATTCCGGCCGTGGACAGCGTGTTCGGCCAGGGCGACGACGAACGCTTCCTGGAAGATCTGTGGTTGGAAATCGGCGCGCGGTAGTCCGCCCAGCGACATCCCCCGCGGGCCCCCCTCCGAACCCGAACGAGCCCCATTTGCAACGCTTGTTGCCAAAAGTCAACATTGTTGATTTGACTCCCCCCACGATCGACCTAGGTTTAACCTGAATCCGCACCATCCGTTGTTTTCGGGTGCGGCAATCAAACCACAAGAATCGAAGACTCGGGGGAGTTCAAACGAAATGTTAGCCGCAAAATCCTGGGGCGGACTGGTCGCCGCAACCGCCTTGCTGGTCGGAACCGCTGGCGCCTGTGACGATTGTGCCAAATGCAAAGGGACCGGTGTCTGCACCAAGACGGTCCAAGTGCCCTGCACCGTCATGAAGACCGTCACGCAAACGTGCTATCGCGAAGAACAGCGCACCGAAACCGTGTTGGTCCCCAAAACCATCACGGTCGAAAAACAAGTCCCCTACGAATACAACGCGCTGGTGTGCGTCGAAAAAGTTGACGAACAAGTCATCGAAGTCAAAACGCCCAAATTCCGCTGGGTCGATCAAGAATACACCATCATGGTTCCCGGCAAGGACACCGTCACCAAGATCCGCAAACGGACCGAGTGTGTGCCGGTCACCGAAACCAAGACCTGCATCGAGGACCAGGGCCACTGGGAAATCCAAATGGTCGCCAGCGACAGCTGTGGCGGATGCAAGTGCACCGAAAAGAAAGTCTGGTGCCCCAACCCGGTCGAAGTCACCAAAGAAGTCACGGTGATGAAGGAGGTCTGTGTCGAAGAACCCTACACCTGCGAAGTCTGCATCTCGGTGCCGATCAAAAAGACGCGCAAGGTCAAAGAGTACTTCACGAAAACGGAAACCAAGACCATCAAGCATCCTTACAAGACGATGGAATACCGCAAGAAGACCAAGATGGTCACCGCTTGTGTCCCGGAAACGGTCCAGGTCGAACAGACTCGCACCTGCACCGTTAAAGTTCCCTACACGGTCGAAAAACAGGTCCCCTGCACCGTGATGAAAACGGTCCAGCAGACCTGCCCTTGCAGCTGCGGCTGCGGAGCGTAAGTCACTGGCGCCGACGGCGCCGATTCGATTTGCGTGCTTGACGGTGTATCCCGAGGGTCGCCGTGTTCTCCGAACTCGGCGAGTCGCGAAAAGTCGCCGTGTTCTCCGAACTCGGCGAGCCGCGAAAAGTCGCCGTGTTCTCCGAACTCGGCGAGCCGCGAAAAGTCGCCGTGTTCTCCGAACTCGGCGAGCGAAAATAAGCGAAGCTTTGACTCGCGCCGACCTCGGAGAGGACGGCGACAGTCCAGCCCAATCGAAAACGAAGCTGCGGTAGACGACTACGTCTCGCCGGCCCGCAACGTGACCGACATTCCGAATACGTCGCGGAACAGGCCGGATTGCTGCTTCATCGCGATCTGCTCCAGCGACACGTCCCGGACCCCCGGGACGTGAATCATCAATCGCTTGCCGTCGTTGTGGCATTCGATTTCGCGGATTCGACTGGTCCGCGTGTCGTCCAGGGCGGTCGCCAATCGCAGGATCGCCGCCAATTTGCCGACGATCACGCGGGTTTCCAAATCCAGCGACATGTAGTCGGCATGACTCGGTTGCGGCGGTGCACGGCGATAGTACCGAGCGATCAATCCGACTTGCAGCAGCTCGGACCGCGACAGCCCGAACAGCTCGCTGTACTTGATGATGTACAGCGCGTGTTTGTGGTGGCTGCGGACGTTGATCTGCATCCCGATTTCGTGCAGCAATGCCGCCACGTGAAGGATCACTTCGTGACGGTTGTCCAGCCGGTGCTGGGGCCGCAACTGGTCAAACAGTTTTCGTGCCAGCTCGGCGACGCTGCGGGCGTGCATTTCATCAAAGTGAAAACGCCGACCGAGCGACAACGCCGAACGCACGATCTGGTTGCGAAACTCGGCCGTCCAACTGCCGCCGGCCGCGATGTCTTTTAATAACCCTTCTCGCAGGTTGGTATCGCTGACGTACAGGTGTTCCAATCGGAACTGTTTGGCGACCATCGTGTAGGACAGCAGCGCCGGCCCCAGCGTTTCCGCTTCGATGAACGAGGCGCCAAACCGCTTGACGATTTCATCATCGCCCATCTTCAGCACCGCGTCGGTCAGTTCCGCCAAGGCCTTGGTCGGCAGCACGGCCAATTCGCGAGGTTGCCAGTCATCGAGAATCAACCGTGTCGCCAAGCGGATGTCGCCCCCGATCGCCACCAAATCCATCTGCGCGTCGCTGCGGACAAAATCGTGCAACTGCGTCAGTGTCCGATTGATGTGGTTTTCCAGCAAGGCGCGGCGTCGGTCGACACCGGCGCGGGCCAAGTCGATCGCTTGCAACATCCGCAGCGATCCCAGCCGGAACGAATTGCTGGCCAGCACATTGCCGCTGCGGACGATCAACACCTCCGTGCTGCCACCGCCGATTTCAAACACCATCGCTTTGCCGTTGGCAAGCTCCGGATGGGCCAGCAACTCCGGCGTGATCCCCATGTACGTGATCCGATTGACTTCGGCTTCGTCGATCGGTTCGACATGCAATCCGGTCGCGGTGTAAACGCGATCGGTGAACGCGAGTCGGTTGGCCGCTTCACGAACGGCGCTGGTCGCAACGACGCGAATGTCCGACGTTCCGTCCATGCCGTACTCGCGCAAGACGCGTTGATACTGTGACAAGACGGACACGACTCGTTCGATGCTCTTGCGGGACAAGCGACGCGTCTCGAAGGCTTCTTTGCCCAGTTGCACCGGCTGGACCAACTGGTCCAACATTCGAACCTTGCCGCCGGCGTGGATCTCGGCGACCGCCATCCGGATCGCCGTGGCACCGATGTCGATGACGGCAACGATCCGTTGGATCGTCGTGGGTGAAGGATCGATCGCCCCGGTCGCGGGTTGCTGCGCCATCGAGCTAGACATGGAAATCCTCGTCCTCGTCATCGTCGTCGCGATCCGGGTGCATCGGATCGTCCGGATCAAAAAACAAATCGGCCAATCCCAGCGGGACGGCGTCGCCACCGAGCGTTCGACTCTTCCGCTTGGACAATTGCTCCAGATCCAACGCTTCGTCCCCGAGGCAACTTTGCAGGGCTTCCTGCCAAGCGACGTCGCGGCTGACCGGATGATCGGGGTTCTGTGAGATTCGTTTCAGGGCGTAGCGAAGCAGGTTGATCCCATCGCGCGGCGAAAATTCCAACTTCAATTGATGCGAACGCTGCAGAAACTCCACCGTCATCGCCAGCATCTCCGGTTCGGCGAACGGCAGGTGGTATTGCAAGATCGCCATCTCGTCCTGCTTGTTGGGAAACCCGACCGGCAACGTCGGCTGCAACCGGCTCATGATGTAGTCGGGGATTTCGAACGTCGATTCGTCTTGGTTCATCGTCACCGCGGCGCGAAACTCGCTGTGCGCGTCGATCGTGATGCCCGCGACGATGGATTCGACATACCGCCGGTTGTCCAGCAGCGGCGCGAGCGAGGCCCACGACTTTTCGTTCATCCGATTGCCCTCGTCCAAGACGCAAACGCCGCCGCAGATCATCGCCGTGACCAACGGCGACGCGTGATAGGCGATGTTGCCGTTTTGGCTCAATACCGGCGTCACCAACAAGTCTTCCGGCCGCGTGTCCGCGGTGCACTGGTAAATGTACAGCGGGCGCCGCTGGGCTTTGGCCGCCGCGATCGCCAGTTGCGTCTTGCCCACACCGGGCGCACCGATCAATCGCGGCGTCAACGGCAAATCGGCTTCGTCCAACGAGATCCAGCAAGCCAACAGCTGCTGGAAAATCTCGGCTTGGCCGATCCAACGACCGGGAGCGACATAGGGTTGGGCCAGCTTCAATAGAACGCCATCGATTTCGACATGCGTCGAGCGCAACGCATCATTTTCGTCGGGATTGGTCATCGGGTCTTTCGCGGAGCTCATCTTAACTGTTCATACCGTCCGGTCCGACCGGTACCGCCCGTGACGGGCCCGGTCTCAATCTCTTCGCTGTCCAAAAGGAATCTTACTCATTCGCCCGTGCCGGTATAGGCAGACGCCGGTTTCGCCCGGCCGCCCGATTGCACGCGTGTCTCTTCGTCCTGAACCGCCGCCACGATCGCCTGGATGTATTGGTGGATCGAATGATCGGTGAAATGATCAATTTTCCATTTTCGAAGCCCACGGAGAAACCCGCGCCACTTGTCACGGCGTTTGGAAACCCGCCCGAGTCTTCGGATGCGCCCGTTGCGATCAAAGTAGACTTCACTTCCGCTGTGTCGGTAACCCAGGATCGACGGCGGCACCCGCGTGACGATGTCGTTATTGTGGACAAAGCGATAATGATCCAGTTTAACAAAGTTGATGTACCGCCGGTTACCCACCCGAGGGCTCCCGAACGTAAACAACTCCACCGGGTCGCTGGGGATGTGCGACAGATGGCAGCGACCGGCACAGATCGTGGCCATCGCCCCGCCGAGTGAGTGGCCACAGAAATACAGCGAATGGTGGTTGTCCAACAGTGCCGTCTCGATCATCGGCCACAGATCGTCCACCTCGCGTTTGAACCCGCGATGCACTCGTCCGACCGTTTCGGCGACCACGCTGGCGGCGTTGGCGTCGGCCCGAATATCATTCCACTCATTCGGTTCGGTCCCCCGGCATCCGATCACGCAATCGTGGTCGTTGCGAAAGCGATACGCTTGCGATCCGTCGCGGTCAAAGAAGGTCACGTCGTCAAACCCGACGATCGCCGCGGCCGCCTTCACCTCCGCTTCATCGTTGTACGCAATCATCGACAACTCGGCAAACAGCAGCGAACGACGCAGAAAACTCATCGCCGCGATCGGCCCCGAGACCACCGAATGGACGACCAACGGGACCTCTCCCGGATCCTGAACCCGGCCGGTCGCGTCGACCGACTGGGCGACGTCTTGAAACATCCCTGCACCCCGTTTCCCAGATATTGTGGTATGGACGAACTGGTCAATGTACAGCCTACGTCCCGCGGCCCCCTCCTGACCAGCCCACGACACCGTGCGTCGTCGCATGCTCCTCCACGACGCTCGCGGGAAGCATTGCGGTCTACAAAATTTACGATGGCTCCCGTCTCCCCCGGCGTTGCGGGGGAAAAGGGCTGGGGATGACGGGACCAGCGGCCTGCCAAAAGCCACAGAGATGAGCGGACAGACGGCTCGGGTGCAGGCCCCCTTCACGTGCCGCGTCTGTGGTCGATTCACAGCGACGGGAGGGGCGATTCGCTACGCGGTGACCGTCGGGACGGCGATTTCGCTGACGATGTCCTGCAACACGCTTTCCGTGGTCACCTTGCGCAGCCGCGATTCCCCACGCAGGATCAGCCGGTGATTCATCACCGGGGCCAGCACGCGTTTGATGTCATCGGGGGTGACAAATCCACGCCCGCGAATCGCCGCCATCGCCTGGCCACATCGAAACAGCGCGATCGTCGCACGCGGGCTGCCCCCCAGCGCGAGATCACTGTGATGACGCGTCTGCTCGATGATCTGCAAGAAATACTGACGCACGCGGGGATCGACGTGAACCTTGCGGATTTCCGCCTGTGCCGCCAACACCTCCTTGGACGTCGCCACCGCTTTCAAACCATCGATCGGGTGCGTGTGCTGGAGCAAGTCCAGCATCCGCATCTCCTCTTCCATCGTGGGGTACCCCAAACTGAATCGCATCAGAAATCGATCCAATTGTGCTTCGGGCAACGGGAACGTGCCCTCGTGATCGACGGGGTTTTGGGTCGCGATCACCAAAAACGGCTTTTCCAGCACGTGCGTCGTTCCGTCGACGGTCACGCAGCCCTCGGCCATCGCCTCCAACAACGAGGCCTGGGTCCGCGGTGTCGCCCGATTGATCTCGTCGGCCAACAGAACTTGAGTGAACACCGGTCCGGCGCGGAACTCGAACTCGGCTTCCTTTTGGTTGAAAATCGAGGTCCCGGTCACGTCGGTCGGCAACAGGTCGGGGGTGCATTGGACCCGTTTGAACTGGCATCCGATGCTTTTGGCCAGCGCCCGTGCCAGCATGGTCTTGGCCACCCCCGGGACGTCTTCGAGCAACAGGTGCCCACCGCTCAGCCACGCGACCAGGGACAACACCAATTGCTTTCGCTTGCCGACAATCGCATGTTCGACATTGGCGATCACCCGCTTGGCGAAATCGGAAACCGCGGCGACATTGGCGGCTTCGCCGGCACCCGCGGCCGCGGCGGTCGGATCAACAACAGGGGGGGCTTCGGTCATCAGGGGCAAATCGACGAAAAGACGAGGCGGACGCGTGAGGGGGCCGGCGGTGGGGAGTGAGTACCAGTTTAACTGATCCATTCGATTCGTTTATTTGTCTAAAACTTTTTGCGGCGCCCCGCCACGGCTGGAGTTTCGCCCCTCGGGTTAGAATGACCCGGCTCTCACACCGTAGCGGAAGCCGCCAAGGCTTTCGCGCCGGTCGCCCCCCCCCCCCTGCGAAACTCTTGGCGAGTTCCGCTACGGGACACCCACCGTTTGCGCCGATTCTTCCCGCCGCATGAAAATCACCGCGATCCCACAGCTGTACCGGAATCTGCGCCGCTGGCGCGAGATTCTGGCCGTGCTGCGCCGCTATGGACTCGCCGATTGGCTCAGCCAGCATCGTCGGCTGCCATTTCGCGGATGGTTCAAAGATCATCGCGGCACGCCGTTGGCCGAGTACACGCGAGAACAACGGGTGCGGATGGCGCTGACCGACCTCGGCCCCACGTTCATCAAGCTTGGTCAGATTCTGGCCGCCCGCCCCGATCTGGTCGGCGTCGCGCTGAGCGAAGAATTAAAAGGGCTGCGGGCCAACGTGCGCCCAGACAGCATCGAAACGGTCCGGCAAACACTGGCCAAGGAATTGGGTGAAAACTACGAGGCCTACTTCGCCAGCATCGATGCCCAGCCGCTGGCGAGTGCCTCGATCGGCCAGGTCCACCGCGCGGTGCTGCACGACGGTCGCCGCGTGGTCTTGAAAGTCCAGCGAGCGGGCATCGAAAAAACGGTCAAACAGGACATCGAGGTGTTGAGCGGGTTAGCCGTGTTGGCCGAACGCGTCGAAACCGTCGCCGCGTGGCGACCCGGCGATGTGGTCCGCCAGCTGGCACCGATCATCACCCGCGAACTGGACTTTAGCCGCGAACGGCAATCGCTCGAACACTTCTCCACCTGGATCGCCAAACATAGCGTTGATGTCGTCGTCCCCAACCCGGTCGCCGAGTTATGTACCCGACGCGTGTTGGTGATGGACGAGTTGATGGGCCGCTCGTTGGGCGACTGTTTGCGTGAGGCGGCACGAAGCGG
>NZ_JACEHH010000046.1 GCF_014154935.1 Stieleria mannarensis | reverse complement strand
AAATGCCGCGAAGAACCCCTTTTTGCTTCGTCATCTTAGGTTCCTGTTGGACCACAGCACTAGTATTCCGGCCGCGGCTCAGTCATCCGTTTGGCTGGACAGTCGCCGTCCTCTCCGAGGTCGGCGGGGGCAAAGCTCCGCTCTTTCGGTACGCCGAGTTCGGAGAACACGGCGACTCTCTGATCGCATCGGCTACCCGAAAACCAAGCTGCGGCGGAATATGAGGGCCGAGTGAATTCCCCCCCCTCTTTTGTCACACCGCACATTGTGATAAACATCACAAGGATGTCTTGCGCACCCTTATTTTATTTTTACGCGTTTTCATTTGCCTTTAATGGCCTCTGGCATATGATTGAGTGCGTGAAGTGGGCGGCAATTTCGGCTCGGTTGCTGCCGCACCGCTAAACGGCTTCGTGTCTCCCCGACGGGAGTCGCGAGGCTGCGCAAGCGCGTCCTTTTCTCACTCCTCGCAGAGCTCCGTCTCGCCGGCGACGCCGGTGGCCCGGCCACCGCAATCGCCGGGCGAAGCGGGGCTCTCTCTCGGGCCGATTCGGCATCCGTAACCCGGAGCGCCGGATTCGAAGCGGTCGTGTCGACCACCAGGTTGATACCGCACAGAGATCAAACCAGGGAGGGGACCTTTTCCGAGGAGAGACCCGTCATGGTTGGACCGAGCGGAAATGATCACCCGACATCGGCATCCGATGGTGCCAAGGATCGATTGATTCGTCCCGGATCGGATGTATTGGGGACGATGCGCGATCGAGTCAGCGAAGAGGGCCGGTCGGCGGCGAAACATTCGGCGCGGGGATTGTCCAGCTATCGCAATTGCCCGGCGTTCGGATTGTTGCAGCATGCCGCCGACCAGTTGCCCGACCGATTGGCGCTCGTTTATGGCAGTGCGCGTTGGACTTACCGCGACTTAAATTCCGATGCGGTACGAGCCGCGGCGATGTTGCAGCGTCTGGGCGTCCGCCCCGGTGACCGGGTCGGATTGTTGCTGCCCAACGTCCCGGAATACATCATTGCGGCCAACGCGATCTGGCGTGCCGGCGGGATCGTGTTGGCGATCAGCCCGCTGATGGTCCGCAGCGAAGTGGATGCGTTGCTGCGAAAGACCAAGTGTCGACATGTCGTCTGTTTGGATTTGTTGTCCAATCTGTTGCCGGACTCTGCGGGCGATGATTCGGCGGGTCCATCACCGCTGCGGACGACGTTGTTGGTTTCGATTCGCAAACAATTGCCCGCTCATGAGCAGCTCGGGTATTTGATCAAACGCGGTTACCAGTGGTTACAGGCGCGTCCGCAAGGATCGAACAATCGCGTGGGATGGTTCTGGGAAGAGATCGCGACGATCGAACGTGCCTGGCAGCCGATCACGATCGATCCGGCTTCAGACCCGGCCTACATCCTGCCGACCGGTGGCACGACCGGATCACCCAAGGCGGTGACATTAAGTCATCAGAACATGGTTGCCAACGCGTGGCAGCAATATGTCTGGACGCGACGCTCGTTTGGCGAAGAAACGATGTTGGGCGTGTTGCCGTTCTTTCACAGTTACGGCATGTCGGCAACCGTGATGGGCGGCGCGGCGATGGCGGCAACGCTGGTGTTGCATCATCGTTTCAACACCAACAAGACGATTCAATTGATCGAGACGCATCGACCGAGTGTCTTTCATGCCGTCCCGGCAATGCTGGTGGCGATGAATGCACGGTTGCGCGAGCACCCCAGCGACAAACTGGATTCATTGCGTTGGATCATTTCCGGTGGCGCGTCCTTGGAGGAATCGGTCGCCCGCGAATTCACCGAACATTGTCGCTTCGGCCACGACGAAGACCAACACGTTGGGCCTCAAGTCGTCGAAGGATTTGGGCTGAGCGAAGCGTCACCGGTGACCCACGTCGGCCACTTGTTCCAGCAGCCGATCTATGGACGGATCGGATTGCCGTTGCCGATGACGGAATGCCGAATCATCGATCCCAACACCGAGCCCGGCCAACCGGAACGGAACGTCGACGATGGCGAAGTCGGTGAGCTTTGCGTGCGTGGTCCCCAAGTCATGCTGGGTTATTGGGGCGATCATGAAGCGACGCGGATGGCGATTCGCAACGGTTGGCTGCACACCGGCGACTTGGCGATTCGCCATGACGACGGTTGGTACAGCATCGTGGGCCGCAAAAAGGACTTGATCATCACCTCGGGTTTCAACGTGTACCCGAGCGAGGTGGAATCGGTGTTGTGCGAAGCGGAGAGCGTCAAGGACGCCGCGGTGGTCGCGATGCCGGACGAAACCCGCGGCGAGTCGGTGCATGCCTATATCGTCACCGTCGACGGTTCGCCCCCGGACATCGAGTCGTTGGAGGAACACTGTCGTAACCATCTGTCGGCGCACAAACGGCCACGGGCCTACACGCACTGCCCGGACGATCTGCCCCGGAACTTTTTGGGCAAAGTGATTCGCCGCGAGCTTCGCGAGATGCAGGCAGTCGATCAACAGAGGAGCATGAAATGAGTTCATCGAGATCAGAAACCAAACCGATCGCCGTGATTGCCGGCGCACGCACACCGCTATCCAAGGCGTTCACCGATTTGGCTGCGATCAGTGCCGTCGATCTCGGCACGCACGTGGTCACCGACGCGGTCGCCCGAGCGGCGGCCAAGTCCGAGTCGATGGACATCCGCCAGATCGACGAGCTGGTGATGGGCAACGTGGCCGGCCCGCCCGACGCGGCCAATCTGGCGCGCGTGATCGCGCTGTCGGCGGGAATGCCCAAGGAGCGGATCGCCCACACCGTCAACCGCAACTGTGCCTCGGGAATGGAGTCGATCATCGCGGCCTGGGATTCGATCGCCGCCGGGCGAGCGTCGCTGGTCGTCGGCGGCGGCACCGAGTCGATGTCGCAAATCCCGATGCTGTTTCGACGCGACGCGGCAACGAATTGGATGCGGCTGGCACGCAGCAAGACGCTGTGGCAAAAACTTCGGGCCCTGGCCGCGTTTCGCCCGCGACACTTCAAACCGGTCGCCGGAATCCAGCTCGGACTGACCGACCCGGTTTCGGGATTGAACATGGGCGAAACCGCCGAGGTGTTGGCCCGTGAATTCGGGATCACACGCGGGGAACAAGACGAGTTTGCGCTGTTGAGTCACCAACGGGCGGCAACGGCCCGCGAGAAGTGTTTCTTGTCGGGCGAAATCGCTCCGATCACCACCGGACAGGGACGCGTGGTGGAAAAGGACAACGGTCCACGAGACGGCCAGTCACTGGAACAATTGGCACGGCTGAAACCGCTGTTCGACTCCGCCGGCAGCGTCACCGCGGGCAACAGTTGCCCGCTGACCGATGGCGCCGCGGCATTGGTCCTTAGTGATGTGGCGACGGCGGAGCGATTCGACCGACCGCTCGGATACATCACCGACTACTGCATCGCCGGTTGCGATCCCCATCGCATGGGACTCGGTCCCGTCTATGCGACGGCAAAGCTGTTGAACAAGACCGGCATGTCGCTAAGTGATTTTGACCTGATTGAGCTGAACGAAGCTTTCGCCGCGCAAGTGATCGCCTGTGAAATCGCCGCCGCGTCGAAAACGTTTGCGACCGAGGAACTGGGCCGCTCCCAACCCCTGGGGCAGCTCTCTCGCGATGTGATGAACATCCACGGCGGCTCGATTGCACTGGGGCACCCCGTCGGAATGACCGGAACACGACTTGTTTTGACGCTCCTGCGCGCACTGCGTGAACGCGGCAAACAAATCGGCCTGGCGACCTTGTGCGTCGGTGGGGGCCAGGGTGTAGCCATGATCGTCCGAACCCAACTGGAGGACTGATACGATGACCCGTCAACAACTAACCAACCTCACGCTGTCCCTGGACGATTCCGGCGTCTACCGCATCGCACTGAACGTTCCCGGCCGACCGATGAACGTGCTGAACGAATCGGTGATGGCGGAACTGGAACAGGCCGTCAACGAGCTGGAAACACGCAGCGACGTCAAGCTGGTCGTGTTCAAAAGCACCAAAGAAAGTGGCTTTTTGGCCGGCGCCGACGTCGAGGCGATCGAGGCGATTGAATCGGCCGACCATGCCGAACGGTTGATGAAGCAGGGGCAACAGCTGTTTGATCGCATTGATCACCTGCCGATGCCAACCTTGGCCGTCTTGCACGGACCCTGTCTGGGTGGCGGATTAGAGCTGGCCTTGGCGTGCGATTACCGCGTCGCCCGCGACAACAGCAGCACCAAGATCGGATTGCCGGAAATCAAACTCGGATTGATCCCCGGTTGGGGCGGCACCCAGCGATTGCCAAAACTGGTTGGTCTGAAAGAAAGCCTGTCGATGATCCTGTCGGGCAAGCACCTTTCGGCATGCGACGCGATGAAGATCGGCCTGGTCGATCGGGCGATCCAGCCGGATCAATGGCGCGACGAAATCGTCCGCGTGATCGACACGCTTGCCGGCGGCGGTTCGCTGCGTCGCAAGCTGCCCGGTGCCGCTGCACTCTGGCGTCTGATCGAGCGAATTCCGCAGGTGCGTGGCCACATCCTTTCGCTCACTCAAAAACGGCTGGCGGGCAAGTCGAAACACTATCCCGCTCTAACCGCAGCGATCCATGCAATCGTCGACGGCTACGATGCTCACGCGGACGGCTTTGAGACCGAACGCCGGGAATTCTGCGACTTGATCGACACGCCGACCTGTCGCCAACTGTTGCGACTGTTCTTCTCGCGGGAACGTGCGAGGAACTTGAAGACTTGGACGCCGCATTCACTGGAGATGATTCACGGCGATCCGATCCGCACCTTGGGCGTGATCGGTGGCGGTGCGATGGGCGCAGGGATCGCCCAGGCCGCCGCGATTCGCGGTTACGCGGTGCATGTCAAGGAAGTCGATGCCGACGCGGCGAGTCAGGGTTCGGCGCGGATCGATCGGCTGGTCGCCGACTACGGGCGGCATAAAAAATTTGGTGCTGACCAAGTGCGTGAACTGCGCGATCGCATCAACATCGGGACGGATTTTGACGCGTTGGCGGACGTCGATTGCGTCGTCGAAGCCGTCGTCGAACGCATGCAGGTCAAACAATCCGTGTTGGCCGATGTCGAAAAGGCGGTCCGCAAGTCGGCAATCCTGGCAACCAACACGTCGTCGCTATCGGTGACCGAGATGGCCGCGTCGCTGAGTCGGCCGAGTCAATTCGCCGGCCTGCACTTTTTCAATCCCGTGCACCGCATGGAATTGGTCGAAGTCGTCCGCGGCGATGAAACCAGCGACGCGACGATCGCCCAACTGGTCTCGCTGGTGCGGGCGCTGGGCAAGACCCCGATCGTGACGACCGATTCGCCGGGATTCCTGGTCAATCGAATCCTGTTCCCGTACTTGGGCGAGGCCATCATGATGGTCCGCGAAGGCCACTCGATCGCGGTGATCGATCGCGAGATGCGAGATTTCGGAATGCCGATGGGACCGCTGCAGTTGCTCGACCATGTCGGCTTGGACGTCGCGCTGCACGTCGCACGGTCACTCGGGGCGGTGATGCGTGACGTCGATGACGTGGTCGACGTGTTATCGCCCTTGGCACGACGCAATGAAATCGGACTCAAGTCCAAACGTGGTTTCTATGACTACCGCGGCAAAAAGCCACAACCACGTGAGACCGCCGAAGTCGTGGACTTCATCGTCGAACCTGCGCGGCCGGAACGCTTTCTGACCGACGGCCTTTCGGATATCCAACGCAGGCTGGTGTACCTGATGATGGGCGAAGCGATTCGATGCGAGGAGCGTCGCGTCGTCGAGCACGCCTGGGCGATCGATTTGGCCATGGTGCTCGGTACCGGCTTCGCGCCCCATCGCGGCGGACCATTGGCCGTGGTCGATCAAATCGGGACGCAGACCGTGCTGGACAACATGGAACGTCTGCATGCGCAGTACGGCGACCGATTCACACCACCGGCATCACTTCAACTGGGAGCCAAGCAATGAGTTTAGAAATCGATCCGACCACGACCAATGCGACCGGACCGGTGGTGACATCGGGCAAGGCGGCCGGCAATGCGACACCGAAGTCTCCGGAGCGATCGCATGGCGACGGCAAAACGAACGCGACGGCGACGACGCCAAAGGAATCGTTCGCCGAGATCGCGCTGCGGCTGGGCGGTGCGTCGGTGGACGAAGCCCAACGGACCGGCGTGATCGACACCGCCGACGATCAGGTTGAAGACTTGTTCGCCGAACAATACAAGACGTCCAACAGTCCGATCCACCGAGCGATCTGGGATCGTCATGTTCCGGTCGAATTGTTCGAGCCCGAGTTGTCGCTGCCCAGCGAAGCGGTCGCTCATGTGGTCGACCGTTCGCTCAGCGTCGCCGCCGAGCACCGCCGCCGTGGATCCCTGATCGATGCACACGGCAAAATCAGTGATGAAGTGCTGCAAGATCTTGGCGATGCCGGCTATTGGGGATTGTTGGTCGGCCGCGAATACGGCGGTGCCGGTGCGACGATGCGTGATTTCGCACGCATGATCACACAGATGGCGACGATCGACCCGACCGTGGCCGGACTGGCATCGGTTCATGGCTGCATCGGCGCCGTCGATCCGCTGCGTGCGTTCGGCAGCGAGGAACAGAAACGTCGCTTTTTGCCGGGACTGGCCGACGGAACCCGCCTGTCCGCGTTCGCGCTGACCGAACCGGGGGCCGGCAGCGATTTGACGGCCTTGCGAACGACCGCGGTCCGCGACGGAGACGACTACGTGGTCAACGGCGAAAAACTGTTCATCACCAACGCCACCTTCGGCCGAACGATCGGGTTGGTCTGCAAAATCGACGGCGTACCGAGTGTCTTGATCGCAGAACTGCCCGAGCGGGAGACCGATTCGTTTCGAATTAACCGTTACGGCATCTTTGCACTCAAAAGGGCGCAAAACAACGGGCTGGTGTTCAAGGACTTTCGTGTTCCGGCCGCCAACCGTTTGATCCCACCCCACGGCGACGGATTGACGATCGCCTACCACGGCCTGAACCTGGGACGTGTCTCGTTGTGCGCCAACGCGGCCGGCGCGATGCGATGGATGCTGGCGGAGATGTTGCCGTGGGCCGGTTACCGCGAAACCTATGGACAAGCAATCGAGAAACGCGAATTGGTCCGACGTCGCGTCGGCCACCTGGCCGGTTTGATCGTCGCCTGTGATGCGTTGACGCACTGGTGTGCAAACCTGTTGGACCAGGGTTACCGCGGCGAAATGGAATGCATCGTCGCCAAGATCTTCGGCAGCGAAGCGCAAAAGGAAGCGGCGATCGAATTGTTCATGAAGACCCACGGAGGGCGTTCGTTCTTACAGGGACACTTGTTCGGCGACAACGTCCACGATTTCTTGGCCCCTTGCATTTACGAAGGTGAAGGCGAGATGTTGGGGATGGCGTTCTTCAAGTCGCTGGTCAAGCAGCACGGAAAAGAACACTTCGAACCGATCGGCAAAACGCTTCACCAGTTGGGCATCAAAGCACCCAACCTGGCCAACCCGCGCCACTTGTGGGCGTTGCGCCGCCCGATGCTGGGGTACACCAAATGGTACGTCGGACGAACGTTGCGTCCGGCTCGCTGGACGCAGCCATCCGCCGCACGCGTCGCGCACGAACTGGACCGCCATGTCCGCTTCGCGCAGCGTTATCTTTCGGCCAGTGGCATGGTCATCAGCGGCACGATGCGACGTCACCAATTGAAATTGGCCGACCGTCAATGTCGGATGTCGGCGCTTTCGCTGCAGATCCAGAACGCGGTCACCATGCTGGTCACCGCGTTGTACGCCGCCGGCCAGAACGACCCGGTCACGCGTGCGGCGGCCGACGCCGTCTGTCGTGAATTGCGGCGTCGCATCACCGGGGCACACCCCAGCGATCGCGATTTCCGCCAGGTCACTTCGTTGGGGGCAACGATTGCCGATGAAGGCTGGAACGAGCTTCGCGGCGTCGAATCGGGGGAAATCCTGCAGGGGTATAAGGAATGAAACTCGTGTCAGACCCGAGTCGGAGGACGTTTCATTGGACGAATTTGTGAAAACCATGCAAACGAGAGAGAATCGAGAACCGTTGTCGCTGGAGATCGGCGGGCGGCCGGAGCGCAATCGTAGCGCGGTGATTGCGCTCGGCGGCGGCGGGGCGCGTGGGCTTGCGCATTTAGGCGTCATGGAGGCGATCGGTGAATCGGGAGTTCGAACCGAGCGCATCGTTGGGGTCAGCATCGGCAGTTTGATGGGCGGCCTGTGCGCCGTCGATTCCGACATCAAACGGGTGCAGGCCAAAGCGATCGGACTCCTGCATTCGCCGGTCTTTTCAGAAAAATGTCGACAACTGATGGTAGCCGCATCCAAGGTGTCGGCGCGCGATCGGCGGGAATCACAACAGCTCGGACCGGCCGATTGGTTCTCGCTGTGGTATCAACGATTGGAACGGATCATGCGTCACGGGCACCGGCTGACGAAAATCATCCGCAGCCCGTCGCTGTTGTCCGACCAGATCTTGCATGAGGCGATCGAGGCCTTGATTCCCGACATCGATCTTTCGGAGACCCAAGTCCCGCTTAGCATCGTCGCGGCGGATTTGAAGAGCGGTCACCGCATCGTGCTGGAACGAGGACCATTGCGAAAAGCGATCCTGGCCTCCACCGCGATCCCCGGCTTTTTTCCTCCGATCCAGTGGGACGACATGTTGTTGTCGGACATCGGTGTACTGGACGCGATCCCGCTGTCGATCGCGAAATCATACGCTTCGGATTTAACGATCGGCGTCGATGTCGGCAGCACGGTGCAACGGATCGATACCTTTGGTACGGCGATCGACGTCGTGATGCGGATGGAAGAAATCGGCGAACGTCTGTGTCGACGCCATTCATTGCCGCATGCCGACATCCTGATCCGTCCCGATGTCGGTTACCTGCCGTGGTACGATTTTACCGATCCGTCGACGTTGATCGAATCGGGATTGCGAGCGGCAAGAGCGTCACTTCAGGGGCCGAGCGTCCGATCAGCAGTCGTGGCGTAAAACGTTCGCGAAGTTGGCAAAAATGTGAATTCGACATTTTTGTTGTAAGAATTCCTTCCCGACGCGGTTGTCTTTTAGAATCGAGTTCCTAGAAAGAACCGGCGTGATGGCGTCGTGACTTTGATTCGGATCGCGGAAGAAGGGATGACAACATGGCTGCGAAAGCTGGTACAGACGGCGGCGCCGACACCATAGCGACTGGCGATCCGCCTGCCGTCGATCTGGTCGATGACGCGGCGGTTGCAGATCCGCACCACGACGTGTTGATGGAACGTTATGTTCGGACGCGGCGGTTTTCAGAACAGATCGCACAGCCGCTGTCGGCCGAAGACTGTTCGATTCAATCGATGCCGGACGCCAGCCCGACACGATGGCATCTGGCCCACACGACTTGGTTCTTTGAAACCTTTCTGCTGAAACCGACCGGCGATTACCGGCCGCTGGATCCAAGTTTTGAGTCTTTGTTCAACTCTTATTACAACAGCGTTGGAGAGCAATACCCGCGCGACAAACGTGGGTTGATCTCGCGTCCCGATTTGGAACAGACGCTTCTGTACCGACGGTACGTCGACCAAGCCATGCAGACGCACTTTGGCTGCGGTGAACTGACCGACGATCAACGCCAGGTGCTGGAAATCGGTATCAATCATGAACAACAGCATCAGGAATTGATGCTGACTGACTTGAAACACGCGCTGTCGTGCAACCCGCTTGATCCGGTTTACCGCGAGGGAGAATGTGAGCATGTCGACACGATGCGGACTTCGTCGTGGATCGACGTCGATGCCGGTGTCGCCAAAATCGGACATGACGGCAAATCGTTTTGCTTTGACAACGAATTGCCGCGACACCGAGTTTTTTTGGAACCGTACAAAATCGCCAATCGCTGCGTGACCAACCGCGAGTACCTCGAATTCATGGAAGACGGCGGCTATCAGCGTCCAGAATTCTGGCTCTCACTGGGTTGGGCAACGGTCCAAGACAAAGGCTGGGAGGCGCCGCTGTACTGGTCCAAACAGGGATCGCGGTGGACGCAATTCACCCTGTCCGGCCGCAAGGCGATCCGATTGGACCAGCCGGTCTGTCATGTCAGCTATTTCGAAGCCGACGCGTACGCCCGCTGGGCCGGATGCCGTTTGGCGACCGAAGCCGAATGGGAACATGCCGTCTGTCGCGGGCTCCAGCGACCGTTGGCGGCGACACAATCCGGCCATTGGAGCGATGACCTGATCCGTTCCGGTCGCTGCATTCATCCGTCGTCTTGCAGCGTGGCAGATCGCGAGGACGCGGCCGACGATGCCCTGGGCGATGCGATGGGCAATGTGTGGCAATGGACCAGCAGCCACTATTCGGCCTACCCGGGTTACCGTGCCCCCGCCGGTGCCTTGGGTGAATACAACGGAAAATTTATGTGCAACGTCTTTGTCCTCAAAGGCGGATCCTGTGCAACACCCTCCGGACACGTGCGTCCGACATACCGGAACTTTTTTGCCCCCGAGTCTCGTTGGCAATTCACCGGAATCCGACTGGCCAAGACGTAACCGTTTCACACCTACCGACACCCCCACCGGGCATTCACCTTGTTTAAAACCGCACCACCACACGCATCGGCGCGTCGACAAGCCTTCAAACGCGACGTGATCGAGGGGCTGGGCGAATTTCCCAAACGTCTGCCGTGCAAGCACTTTTACGACAAACGCGGTTCGGCACTGTTCGACCAGATCTGTGAACTGGACGAGTATTACCTGACGCGGACCGAACAGGCGATCATGGATCGTTATGCGGCGGAAATGGGCGCGCAGATCGGTGGCGGCGCGATGTTGGTGGAATACGGCAGCGGCAGCAGCGTCAAAACACGAATCTTGCTGGACCATTTGATCGATCCGGTGGCCTACGTCCCGGTCGACATCTCCCACCGCCACCTGCACCAGGTCGCCGATCAGCTTCGCGACGACTACCCGCAGATCGAGATCCTGCCGGTCACGGCCGATTTCACCCGGCCGTTTTCACTGCCCCGCTCACGCGTCGCCCCGACGCACAGTGCGGTCTACTTTCCGGGGTCGACGATCGGGAATTTTGAACCGCTGCAGGCCGAGATCCTGTTGCGATCGATCGCCGAGTTGTGCGGTTGTGGCGGGGGATTGCTGATCGGCATCGACTTGGTCAAAGACGTGCGGATCCTGGAACGGGCCTATGACGATGCCGCCGGCGTGACGGCGGCGTTCAACTTGAATTTGCTGCATCGGATCGCCGACGAACTCAGCGCGGAGATCGACGTCGATGCGTTTGAACACGTGGCGTTTTTCAATAGCGACGCTTCACGGATCGAGATTTATATCCGATCGATGACCGACCAACTCATTCGGATCGATGACGAATCATTCCCGCTTCGGCGTGGCGAAATGATCCACACGGAATACTCGCACAAGTACACCGTCGACGGTTTCGCACAACTGGCCGCCCGCGCGGGGTTGGAACTGCACCGCAGCTGGATCGACGACGATCGATTGTTCGCCGTGTTGCACCTGGTGGTCGCCTCGTCCACTACCCGGAAACCAAGCTGAGATGGCCGACTATTCTTCGGCTTTCAGGTTGTCGGTTGCCCACAACACCCCGCGGCACAGCAGGTCCAGGTAGCGGTCGTCGCCGACGGTTTCATTGTTGTGGCCGAGCGTGGTGCTGAAGATCTTGGTCTTATTCGGCCCGTACAGGTTGGTCCAAACCACGACCGCCGTGGCGGATTTGGGTTTGGCATTGGGGTTCGTCTTCAAGTCGCGTTTTCGCGGGGCTTGCAGTTGGTCGCCGGTGGCCAACACCTCGGTGCTGCCGAACACGCGGACGTTGTTGTACAGTTCTTCGTTGATCGTGGTCCAATCGGCCAACCCCTTGGTGATCGGGTGATCCGCTGCCGTGTAGTTCACATCGATCGGTGATTGCGGGCCATGGCCGGTGGATTGGACACCGATCATTTCGTACCAGCCCGCGTTTTCGGCACCGATTTCGACGGGGCTGCGGAAATCGCCCCAGCGATAGCTGTGCATGGCACAGTGCAGGTTGACCGCGGGAACTCCGGCGCGGTGGGCTGCCAGGATCCGATTGACATACGGCCGCTCGGTGACCGAGGCCGAACATTCGTCGTGCACGATGACGTCGTAACCTTCGGCCCAGTCATCGGATTCATAGATCTCGAATCGAGTTCCGGTCGTCTTGCTGGGATTGAATTCGACCGTCACTTCGGCGTTGATCCGTTTCTCGATGCCTTGCTTCAGCAGCTTGGTTTGCGTGGCGTAGTCGTGGCAACAGCCTCCGGCGACCAGCAGCACCTTCAGCGGATTGTCTTGACCGTGGACGCGGCCGGACGGAACGGGGTTGAACAGGACCGCGTAGGTCAGCAGGGCGCAGGCGGCGAGACGTTGGAGCGATTTCATGATGTGGGTCTTCGGAGAGAGATGAACGAGCCTTAGAACTGGTGACCTTTGCGGGGGCCGTCGTTGCATTGGGTCAGAATTTCCGGGCCGTCCTCGGTCATCAGCACGGTGTGTTCGAATTGCGCCGAGGGACGTCCGTCTTTGGTTCGCACCGTCCAGCCGTCGGATTTGTCACAGCGTGCGTAGCGTGTTCCGGCATTGATCATGGGCTCGACGGTGAAGCACATTCCCGGGAACAGGCGATCGATCCGGCTCTGTCGATTCGGGAAGTGTGGGATCGACGGGTCCAGGTGAAACTGTTTTCCAAGGCCGTGTCCGACGTACTCGCGGACGACAGAAAACCCTCGTCGATGGGCTTCGGGGACGATGGTTTCACCGATTTTGGAAACGGTGCACCCGGGGGTCAACGCGTCGATCGCCATGTGCATGCAATCGAACGCACACTGGGTGACCGCCCGGCGTTCCTCGGATACCTCGCCGATCAAGAACGTTTCGCTTTGGTCCCCGTGCCAGCCGTCGACGATGGTGGTGACGTCGATATTGACGATGTCGCCTTCTTGCAGCTCTTGCTCGTCAGGGATGCCGTGGCAAATCACCTCATTGATGCTGGTACAACAGCTTTTGGGATAGTTTTGATACCCCAGCGTCGCCGCGGTATGGCCATTGTCCAGCGTCCACTGGGCAATCATTTCGTCGATTCGGCCCGTCGTGATTCCGGCCTTGATGTGCGGTCGGATGTAGTCCATCAAGCTGGCGTTGACGCGTCCGGCGTGACGCATCGCATCGCGTTGACGTTCGTTGAGGATCAGTTTTCGTTGCTTTTGCAGCATTCCTGTCATGTTCCCTTCGATTCGAGCAGTTGATGATTTGCTCGTGGTGGTTTCCTGCGTTGGTTCCGGCGGCAAGCCGAGTTGGTTTCCCTGTCGAGATGGATCCGATTCTGTATCCTGTCGAATCCGCGTTCGTCTCTCGCGGCGGCCTGCTGCGTATCGTACCAATAGAAATCTGCCGGTCGTAGAACCGAACGCAACGCTGGGCGAGTTTTTTTGAATCCCAGCTGGCTCAAGTGAAGCGGTGAGGGCGTCCAATTCCTACAGCCCCCCTCCCCGCCGAGGTCGTGCGGTTTTGGAAAGCAACCCTCCCGGCAGAAACGCCGAGCACAGCGAGGGGAAGATCTCAAACGGGCCCCAAACGACGTTCTGTGGCATGAAAACCGGAGGAATCGGATGAAATCGGCGATCGGGCGAGAAACCCTGGCCGGGGCACAAGGTTACAAGAGTAGACCGGCCGCATGATTTCCGGCGCCGAATTCTGGCACGATTGGTGCCGGGAGATTCGGTACTCGCCGATTAGAATGGGCCGGTCTGTGGGTAAAATGGCCGGTCCGCAGGCCAATTCCGCCGGAATCTCTTCCACTTCTTCGAAAAACTGCCGCAATCAATGCATTTTCACCTTTCATCGTGCACGGACAGCCAAGCCCCCCGCGATGCGACGTTCTGCCGCCGGGCTCGGCAATTTGCCCGCTTGGGCGGATCGGTCCTCCGTCTGCTGCTCCTTCTGATCCTGGCAACGGCGGTGGCGAATCCCGGCGTTTCGGCACAGGAACAGGTGGCATCGGGCGACGCCGAGCCGGCCGAGCGTGAACAGCCGGCCGCCACGGACACCGAGGCGGTTGATTCGGCAAACGAACAGGCGGCCGCCTCGCCTTCGGATCAAGCCTCCGACGCGGAACAGGCTTCGAGCTCGGACCAACCTTCCGGCTCCGGTTACAGCTCCGACGCACGCGGTTCGGACGTCACGCCCGAAGAGGCCGCACGGATCCTGTTGGAGGAGCTGGACCGCCCCCGCGAGAACCTGCTGCGATTTAACTTCACCGGCGCCAGCTGGAAAGACGTGCTGAACTGGATGGCGACCGAGGGCGATTTGTCGCTGCAGATCGATCGCTATCCCGAAGGCTCCATTTCCTTCATCGATCGCAGCCGGATGTACACGGTGGCCGAATCGCTGGACCTGCTGAATCGTTTGCTGTTGGATCGCGGATACGCGCTGGTACGGCGCGGGCGGATGTTGTTCCTGGTCGACTTGGAAGTGGAAAACGCCGAAAAACTGATCAGCGAGTTGGCGGATCTGGTCCCGTTGGATGAACTGGAGTCGCGTGGCAAGAGCGACATCGTCACGGCGATCTTCCCGCTGGGAAGCATGACGCCCGACGAAGCCAAAACGCAGCTGCCCCAGATGGTCGGCCCGTGGGGGCGGGTGATCGTGTTGGATAGCGCCCGACAAGCCAAAGTGACCGAACGGGCCGAGAAACTGGTCGCGATCCGTGAGGTCATCAAGCAGTCCGACCAAGAGGTTCACGAGATCAAGCTGCAGCACCGCAGCGCCGAGGAACTGTTGCAAACCGCTCGACCACTACTGGGCCTGGAACCCACCGAGAACTCCAGCGACGACATCCGCATCTCCGTCGGCCTTTATGGCGACCGCATCTACGCGACCGGATTGCGATCCAAGGTCAGTATTCTGGAAAACTTGATCGCCAAAGCCGACCAGCCGCTCGAGGGTGCCGCCGATGCGACCGAAGCCGAAGTCGCTCGCCCCGTGTTCCAAACCCACTTCGTGCGCGTGGCGGATCCCGCGACCGTGTTCGAAGTCCTGCAAACCTTGCTGCAAGATGAACCGGGTACGCGGGTGGCGATCGACCCGGCGACCAACGCCATCATCGCCTTTGCCACCCCCAACACGCACCAACAGATCACCGAAGTGATCGCCAAGATGGAAGGCAGCGGCGAAAACTTCGAAGTGTTTCAACTCAAACGCATCGATCCCGCTCAGGCGCTGCTGACGATCAACAAGTACTTCGGCGTGACCGAAGAAGACACCAGCGGACCGATCGTCGATGGCGATCCGGCCACCGGCAAACTGTGGGTCCGTGGCTCGCAAGATGAAATCGAACAGGTTCGTCGGTTGCTCGAACAGCTCGATGGGACCGGCAGCGAAGGCTTGCTAAGTGGCAAGGTCCGGCTGTTGCCTCTGAGCGGTCGACAAGCCGAAGACGCCTTGCGACAGCTGCAACTCTATTGGCGGATGACCGGGCGTGACAACGCGATCCGTGTCCTTTCCCCTTCGTCGGGAAGCGATTCCAACGGAATTCGCGAACGCAGGATCCATCGCCCGCCCGCCGGCTCGGACACACCGCCGGCTCCATCTGCCAGCAGTGGCAACAACAATCTGGACGCCTCGCGATTCGATTCACGACGGTTCTATTACCTGACACAAGCCCCCGTGAAGACGCAGGCGGCCGAGTCGGGTGGCGAAGCGCCGGCCGCCGAAACCCAACCGGTGGCCGTCTCGCAAAGCCCCGACATCATGATCGAGCTGACGCCCAACGGAATCCGCATCGCGTCGGACGACACCGAAGCGTTGGATGAGTTAGAAGAACTGCTGTCACAATTGATCGGTCCGATGGGCACGACCAGCAATCTGCCGACGATCTATTGGCTCAAGTACCTTCAAGCCGATGTGGCCGCGGAAATGGTCGCCAGCATTCTCGGCGGCGGCGACTCATCGAGCAGTTTGACCGACACCATCACCGGCGGACTCGGTGGCGGCATGCTGGGCGGGCTGATGGGCCTGGCCGGCGGCGGTGGCGGAGAGACGTCGACGTCCAAGTCGATTTTGACGTCCACCGGATCGGTCAGCATTGTTCCCGATCTGCGACTGAACGCGCTGTTCGTCCAGGCCAACGAGGTCGACATGCAAGTCATCGAAATGGTGCTTGAGAAAATCGACATCGAAGAAAGTCCCGAAGACATCGAACTGACCGCCTCGCCACGAATGATCCCGGTGCTGTATCAAGACGCGGCGGAAATCGCCAAGGTGGTCAAGGAGATCTACGCCGATCGAATCGCCGGTGCCGACCAGGGACGCAGTGGCGGTGGCGGCGGCGGACGAGGCGGTCAGCCCTCACCGGAAGACTTCATCGCAGCCCTGCGTGGCGGTCGCGGTGGTCGCGGCGGCGGCGGAGGCGAAGCGGCCAAGAGTGAACGGTCAAAGATCGCGGTGGCCGTCGACGCGCAGAGTAATTCCTTGGTGGTGACCGCGACGACGAAGGATTTCGAAGAGATTCAAATTCTGGTCGAGGCGCTCGATCAAGGCGGTCGTGTCAATGAAGACGAAACCGTCGTCTACACCTTGCCCGGCACCCTGAACGGAAACACCATCGTCCAAGCACTCGAAGCGATCCTGAGCGCAAAAGTGGAAACCAAGGACAGCAGTTCCAGTTCATCAAGCAGCTCGTCAGCGCGTTCCGGCGGTGACAGCAACAACAGCTCCGATGCGGCCGACGCGATGCGGCAGCGGATTGAAGCGTTCCGGGCGCGAATGGGTGGCGGCGGTGGTCGGCCCGGTGGATTCGGCGGATTCGGCGGCGGCCGGCCCGGCGGCGGTGGTGGATCGCCGTTTGGCGGCGGCGGCGGTCGCGGCGGCGGCGGACGCCCCGGCGGCGGACGCTGATCCGAACCGCGAGAACGTTTCACACGCGCCGCGGGGAGCGGTTCATGATGCACACTCCCCGGCTGGCGACGTTTCCTCGCGTCACACGCTACAATCGAAGCATCATTCTTTGGAAGAACACCGGAAAACCGATTCGATGATCATGCGAGCAGGTGAGATACTTCGACGACGTGGTCTGCTGAGCGACTCACAGCTGGCAGACACGCAATCCAGCAATGCGCCCGATATCGTCCAGGCCGCCGTCGAAAAAGGCTTCGTCGGCGAACGTGAAGCGCTCGAGGCACTGGCCGAAGAAGTCGGACTGGATTTCGTCGACTTGCGAGACGCCGAAATCGACCTGTCCGCCTTGGAAGGGTTTCCCCAACGATTGATCTATCGACAATCGCTGTTTCCGATCCGTTTCCAAAACGGGTCGGTTGTCGTCGCGACGCCCAACCCGCTGGATTTGTATCCGCTGGACGAAGCCAGTGCGGCGACGGGCAAGAACATCATCCCGATCGTCGCCCAACGCGGCGAGATCGCGCGATTGATGAAGCGGCACCTGGGGGTCGGCAGCGAGACCGTCGAAGACTTGATGGCGGCCGTCTCGGAAGACGAAGACGTCGAACTGCTGGAGGAATTAGAAACCGACGGCAGCGAACTGAGCGAGATGGCCCAAGAGGCGTCCGTCGTTCGCCTGGTCAACGAGATCTTGTTGGAAGCGATTGAAACGCGTGCCAGCGACATCCACATCGAATCCCAATCCGATGGCTTGTTGGTCCGCTATCGCATCGACGGGATCCTGCACCGCCAACCCACGCCGCCGGAGATCAATCGGTTCCAGGCCGCGATCATCAGCCGTTTGAAAATCATGGCGCGGCTGAACATCGCCGAGAAACGATTGCCCCAAGACGGACGCATCAAGTTGCGTGTCCACGGCCGCGAAGTCGACATTCGATTGAGTGTGATCCCGATGATCCACGGCGAAGGCTTGGTCATGCGGGTGTTGGACAAATCCGCCATGGTTTTCGATCTGGGCAAATTGGGGATGTCCGATGAGATCTACCAAACCTACAGCAAACTGATCGAGCTGCCGCACGGGATCATCCTGGTCACCGGTCCGACCGGGAGCGGTAAAACGACCACACTCTACAGCAGTTTGCTGCAGATCCGCAGTGACGAAACCAAGATCATCACGACCGAAGACCCGGTCGAATACCAACTGGACGGGATCAATCAAATCCAAGTCCACTCCAAAATCGGATTCACCTTTGCCGCGTCGTTGCGAAGCATCTTGCGGCATGACCCCGACATTGTGCTGGTGGGGGAAATTCGTGACTTGGAAACGGCCGAAAACGCCATCCAAGCATCGTTGACCGGTCACTTGGTCTTTAGCACCTTGCACACCAACGACGCCTCGGGCGCGTTCACCCGATTGGGCGACATGGGCGTGGAACCGTTCTTGGTCGCGGGTACCGTCGAAGGCGTGATGGCCCAGCGGTTGTTGCGTCGACTGTGCCCTCACTGCAAAGAAGCATTCAAGCCGTCGCCGGACGAAGTGCCGCAAGATTTTCCTTGGGACCGCGCGGGGGATTTCACCTGGTTCCGACCGGTCGGATGCCGCGAATGCCGCAACCTGGGCTATAGCGGACGGATGGGGATTTACGAATTGTTGGTCACCAATGACGAAATCCGCCAGCTGGCCCAAGACCGCGCCAGCAGCTGGGTGATCCGCAAGGCGGCGGTGGACGCCGGCATGCGGACGCTGCGGATGGACGCCTGGGACAAAGTGATCGCGGGGATGACCAGCATCGACGAAGTGCTCCGTGTTTCCAAGGGCGAGGCTCTCTAGAACCATGCCGACGTTTGCCTACACCGCTCGCGACATGGCGGGCAAGACTGTTAGCGGATCGATCGAAGCCGCCAATGAACGCGAAGTCGCGGCGTTGTTGAGCGAAAAGTCGCTGTTTCCGTCCAAGGTTGCCGCCGCAGACAACGCCTCCGGTCGCTCGCTGTTCGGCCAGCGGAAGCACGTCAAAGGGCAAACGATGGCCACGTTCTATGGCCAGCTGGCTTCGTTGCTCCGCAGCGGCGTCCCGATGATGCGCTCGCTGACCGTCCTGGGCGAACAAGCCAC
Organism: Stieleria mannarensis; assembly: GCF_014154935.1. Lineage (GTDB taxonomy): Bacteria > Planctomycetota > Planctomycetia > Pirellulales > Pirellulaceae > Stieleria > Stieleria mannarensis. The sequence continues at coordinate 49,963 of NZ_JACEHH010000046.1, read as the reverse complement.
CGACCCGGTGTTGGGCGACATCGTCAAAGAGATCAAGTCGCGTGTCGAAGACGGCGAACCGATCGGCAACGCCATGGCCCGGTTCCCCAACGTGTTTTCCGACATGGCGATCAACATGGTGCGTGCCGGCACCGAGGGCGGCTTCTTGGAAGACGCCCTGGAACGCGTCAGCGTGTTCACCGAATTGCAGGAAGACCTCAAAGGGCGAACGATCAGCGCGCTGGCCTATCCGGTGTTCCTGTTCTCGGTCGGGTCCCTCGTGATCAGCGGCCTGCTGGTGTTCTTCGTGCCCAAATTTGACGCGATGTTTGATCGCTTGCGGCAAAAAGACGAGATGCCGTGGTACACCGAATCGCTGCTCAGCTTCAGCACCGTGCTGCAACAATATGGCTGGGTGATCCTCCTGCTGGGAATCGCCCTGGTGGTGGTGATCAAAATCCAACTGGCCAGCGAGGCCGGCAAACAGATGATGGACAAGATCAAACTGCGGATCCCCGTGCTCGGCAACATCCTGATGAATTTGGCCGTCGCCCGCTTCTGCCGCGTTCTGGGAACCCTGCTGGGCAACGGCGTGCCGATCCTGAAATCGCTGGAGATCAGTCGTTCGGCCGCCGCCAACCGGCTGCTCAGCCAATCCATCGCCGACGCGACCGAAAATATCCGTGGCGGTGAATCCCTGGCCACCCCGCTAAGGGCCTCTGGCTATTTTCCGCCATCGGTCGTGGAAATGATCAGCGTGGGGGAAGAGAGCAACTCGCTGGAGAAAGTTCTTCCGGAAATCGCCGACTCACTCGAGAAGCGAACTTTTCGCCGACTGGACCTCTTTGTACGATTACTCGAACCGATGATGTTGCTGGTCATGGCGTTTTTGGTTCTGGCTGTTGTGCTTGCACTGCTCGTGCCGGTTCTGAAAAGTAGCACGAGTCTATAGTCGTCAATTTGGCTCCACTACTTGGCCGTTGGAGCCGATGGAACCGAAAGACCACGTTCCAGTCAGGACTTCTTTGACCGTTTGGGTCACTCTGTCACTGGGAACATTTGGTTCTCTCGTGGCGTAATCAAGTCAAGAGGCGGGCAAGTTCGGCGTACCAACCAGGGGCGGTGCGGAAATGAATTTCTTAATCATCTGGCTGATCGTTTCAGTCATCTGCACGGGCATCGTGCTGATCAGCATCCGGTACGCGCCGAGAATCGAAGATGAACCTTTGGACAGCTATTGTGATGCCGAAGCGCAAGAGGAGCGTCTCGGTGATTCGTCCCCCCGGCGGACAAGGGCACCGGCCTGTGAGACGCGTGGCGAAATCCGCTCGATCCACCGCCCCAAGCCGGGCAAGCGAGCCCCGCTAGCACCCAAGCTGTCCCACTTCGTGATCAACCGCCCCGAAGAAACGCAGTCTTAGTGGGACGGGCGTCTCTCTCGACGTAGCTACACTCGCCAGAGCGTGGAAGCCGTTCGACGTCCACCGACGCGCAAGCTATCACTCTGCCCCGAATCGTTCTGCCCTCCTTTCCCGGTTTCCCGGCGACGCGATCGATCACTGCCGCCGTGATGGAAAGGGTAAGAAGATTTTGGGTTAAGAAATTGTTGAAATGCACAACCCTTCAGATCAGCTAATTTTCCTACCTGCAAAATCTTCCTACCTCATTCCCGCAGCGGCGAGCCGGTGACTGTCGGTCACGTTCGTCCGTTCAAACGAGCAACTCGAAATCGATCCCTTTCAGACGCGTGCTTCCGTTGGTGATCAGCACGTCGACGACTTCTCCACTGTCGGCCAGTCGAATTTGGTAGTCGCCGGTTTCTTCGAATGATCGGAACCGATAGTTGCCGCGGCTGTCGGTGACGGTCGTATCGATCACTTCGCCGCTGTCGTCGAGCAGTTCCACGGTTGCCCCCTCGACGGCAGCCGAGCGTCCACGATCGACCGCGCCGTCTCGCTTGGACGAGCGGGCCAGTCGGTCACTGACGCTGGTGTCGACGGTGACTTGGCCGCGGACTTCGGCCTGCATGAAGAAGACGTTCTCCTGCAGACCCTCGACGGTGGTGTTCCGCTCGATCACATCAGCGAGCGAGGTTTGTTCGATCCAGCGCAGTTCTTGCCCCTGGAAGACGTTTTCATAGTAGAAACGATCACCGTCGCGCAGCCGCTGGAACTGGTCTGCAATGATCGTGGCTGTCAGTTCACCGACCGACGCCCCGCGCAAGTGATCTTCGGCCATCAATCCGACCCACAGGTCGATGTTGTCGACATCACCGTAGAGGGTTTCCAGTTTTTCCTGCAATTCGACGTCGCTGGTGATGTCGGCGAATGATTCGATCGCATCCAATCCATAGGCCTGGCGCGTGGTGTTGTAGTCATTGAGTCCATGGTCGCGGCCGCGTTGAATATTCAAGGCGACCAAGTCGAAACCGCCGGCACCGGGTGCGCCGAACAAGAAGTTTCGCAAGCTGTCGACGACTTCCAAGTCAATTTCTTGTGCTTGCGAGGAAGCGTCGTATTTGAGGATCGCGTCGATTCCGGTTTCTTCCAGCAACGTCGGGTTGAAAAACGCGTCCCTCAGCTCGACCTCTTCGTGAACCTCGCGGCCATCATTGTCGAAGAATTCGATGTCGTCGTTCAACGTGCTGTGGCCGAACCGAAATGCGGCGCTGGAAAATTCGGTCGCAATACTCGGGTCGACCGAAGAATCATAGTCCTGGTAGGCCGTGATCACGTTGTTGCCGAGTAGCGCCGGCAGAAACTCGTTGTAGGTGATCGATTGAATCTCAGCGATCACGATGGCGCGGGCACGTTGGTAGATCTCTTCATCGCTGAGGGTCGAGTCGGCCTCCGCGATCTGTTCGGCCAGCCGATTGTGCTCACGGACAAACAGCGTCTGGATGGCGGTCAACGAGATGTTTTCACTGGCGCGAATATCACCGGCGATCACGCCACCGTCTTCACCCATCGGCAGCAGTCCGTCCTCGGTGATCACCAGCAATCCCCCTTCAAAGGTCCTGAGGCTGTCGGCGGTTTCCTGATCGCTTCCATAAACCTGGGATCCGTCCACAAACGCGGTGATCGAATTGACTTGCTGCCGTGGGTTGTCGACCGAAGTTCCGGTCGTCAGATCAAACTCCGATCTCGTCAAAGGAATCGTGACCTCGCCGGTGCCGGTCGGATCAAACAGCGGATCCCCGGTGGGCACCTCGATGGAAAACAGCTCGCCATCGGTTTGCGTTTCGGTCAAGTCGATGTCGTGGTCGATAAACTGCCCCCACACATACAGGAACGCGGACAGCCCACGTTCATTCTTGATCCCGTCGCCTTCGACATCCGACAGCGCGTTACTGATCTCGCGGGCACTCGGTCGGTCGGCGCCGGCGGGGGTGGAGATACCGTCTTCGTAGTCCGCTTCGGCGACCCGCAGCAATGCTTCTCCCGTGCTTCCGAGTTCGGGGTTCTGCAGGTTGTTCCCGGTGCCGTCGACCGATCGAACTTCGTCGGGCAATTCGGGAATCACCGACGACGCCTCGTCGCCGCGATCGCGGCGCGAGGAATCGTCGACACTGCCGTTGCCTTCTCGACCGAGTCGATTGATGACCCTGAGCGCGTCTAGCACGCTACGGCGGCCATCGTTGTTGACGTCCGTGAATCGCGCCGCATCGTCGCCGCCATCTCGATCCATGGAATTGATCACGATCAACGCATCGACGGCGGAGACGACGCCATCGTCATTGACGTCTTCGGCATCGTAAACGTTGTGGCGAAAACCACCGACATCGCCCGCCAACAAACGACGCCCTTCCAACGTCTCCGCGCGAAGCGGCCGCCGCTTGCGCCCCCTCGTCGGTGCAGCGGAACGTCGATTCAGACGTTCTTGGACTTGCTTTTTTAGCCGGCCGATCGAATCGGAAGTCAGGTCGAAAAGACTCATGGGAATAGCGCTCACATTGGGGAAGAGAAGGGACGGGCGCGTCCGGGAAAAGGCGCCTCGTTCTCTTTGGGGAACCTCAGACGCAATAATGTCACGCCCCCAGATCCACGCTGTATGCCCAAACGCCCCAACTGGTGACGAAGCCGTCCGCCAGAGGCGTGTGAAATCGCCTTCCCAACGGTCTATTCGCCCAGTTGTTTCCGTAAGGCCTTCATGCCGCGATGCAACAACCCGGCTACGGCGCCGGTGGATTTTCCCAGCTCCGCAGCCACCTCGCTCAGTTTCATGCCTTCCAGGTAGTGCAGACGAACGGCGTCGGCCTGGGCATCGGGAAGTTGGGCGATCGCCTGGCTGATCTGAATCAAACTTTCGCCGAACGCGACATTTTGACTGGGCGTCGGAGCGTCTCCGGCGAGCAGGCCTTCCAGCCGCATCGAGCTGGCGGCGAGTTTCTGTTCCATCGACTGCTCGCGTCGGATGTCGCGTTTGTCGCGGTGCAGATCGCGGTCCAAGTGGCACAGATGGTGAGCCAAAATTTTCCGCAGCCAGGCCAACAATTCTCCTTCGGTCGAGCCCCGAAATCCCTCGAATCCCTGAACCGCCTGCATCATCGCCTGTTGCACCATGTCCGAGGCGCCGATTTTTGCTTGGTAGGCCCGACGCATTCGGGTGCGGGCGAGCATCCGCAGGTAGGGTTCATATTGGGCGACGATGGACGGATCGGAAACGTCGATCGGATGCGACGAAGCGGCGGGATCTGACATAAGGATTCCTTCAATAGGCGGGTGCCGGCGGGGAAGCTGCTGGCGGGGACACGGCCGCCCCCCCCCCCTGCAGATTCGCCGGACACCGGTGTAATCTCGCGCCGACTTGAAAACCGATTTCGGTTAAAACAACCACTGCAAACGAATCTTCGCAAGTGCGTTTTTCCACGGATGAGTCCCTCATGGCGCGAGAAGCAGTCTACCAACAATCCGACCCCGACGTCCCCGGTGATTTACCGCCGAGTGATCCTCCGACGGTCGCGTCGGCCGGTGGCGGCGCGGACGACCAGGAGCGGAAGCTGCGGCCCCGCCGGTTGGACGAGATGGTCGGCCAACGCGATGTGATCGAGCGTTTGAAAATCGCGATCGACGCCGCCACGGGACGCGGCGAGCCGCTCGGACACATCCTGTTCGATGGTCCGCCCGGGCTGGGCAAAACGACCTTCGCAACCGTCATCCCCGCCGAAATGGGAACGACGGTGCAAATGGCCAACGGCGCCGGGTTGAGTGCCCCCAAGGACCTGCTGCCTTATCTGACCAACGTCTCCGAGCGGTCGGTGCTTTTTATCGACGAAATCCACCGCGTCCCCAAGGCCGTCGAAGAGTACTTGTACACGGCGATGGAGGACTTTCGGATCGACATCGTGCTGGGCGAAGGCGTCAACGCCCGCACGCTGAATTTTGAACTGCAGCCGTTCACCTTGATCGGCGCCACCACACGCGCCGGCATGCTCAGCGCACCGCTCCGCGATCGATTCCAAATCCGCGAACACCTCGGCTGGTACAGCGACGACCAACTCTGTGAATTGGTGATTCGAAATGCCCGAAAGCTGGCGATCGAAATCGACCAACCGGCCGCCGGCGAGATCGCTCGACGCAGCCGCCGCACACCGCGACTGGCCAACAATCGTTTGCACTGGGTCCGCGACTACGCCCAGATCAAAGCCAAAGGGACGGTCACGATCGGTGTCGCACGCGATTCATTGGATATGATCGGGATCGACAAACTGGGGTTGGATAAACAGGATCGAAATTACCTGGAGACCCTGATCCGCGTCTTCGGCGGCGGCCCCAGCGGGCTCGAGGCGATCGCCCACACGATGAACGTCAGCAGCGATACGCTGGAGGACGAAGTCGAACCGTTTCTGCTACGCAGCGAGTTGATCGTCCGGACGCGTCGCGGACGGATGGCGACCAGCAAGGCGTTCGAACACATGAAGATGCCTCCGCCGACCGTCTAGACGTTCCCCGCCCGATTGCTTTGTCTCGCCTTAAAATTCGGATCGATGGTCGTGGACGACGCGAGAAATCCCCGCTGCGGGCAATCCGAATGAACTTGTCGCCTCGCCCACTACCCGAAAAGTACGCTAGGGTGTGATCTCGATTGCCATGTCGGTTTGTCGCTGTCGTTCGGCGACGACATCATCGGACATCAGCACCCGTTGAAAGAACAGCATCAGCAACGTGCACAGGTAACGCCGCCCCATCTCTCGCATCCGCAGATTCGTCGACCCCCACGTTCGACCCTCCCAGCGAATCGGGATCTCTTTGATCTTGTGACCGCTGATCAGGGCGCTGAGCGACATTTCCAAGGTGATGTTGAAATGGCAGGCCCGGTAGGGACCGCAATGATCAACAACGTCGGCCCGGTAGGCTTTGAACGCATTGGTCAAGTCGTTCATCGGCGTCCAGAACATCCACTGGATTGCTTTGTTGACACAGCGATTGACCCACAATTTGACCGTCGGATACCGTTTGACCTCGGCACCTTTGATGAACCGCGACCCGAACACACAATCGTAGCCTTCTTGGATCGTGTCGTAGTAGCGTTTGGCATCCTCGGGATGATCCGAGCGGTCCGCCATGTAGATGATCACGACGTTTCCGCGAACGAATTGCAACCCCGAACGTATCGCTCGGCCGAAACCGCCGGGAGGCTGACGTCTGACCAAGCGGATCGTCGGCCAGCGCTCGCGACGTTGTAACACCTCCGCCTCGGTCGCATCACTGCTGTTGTCATTGACCACGATGACTTCGGTGTCGATCCCCGACTGGTCCACCAACAGCGTCATCAGTTCCTCCAAACAGGGACCGATGTTTTCCTGTTCGTTGTAGGCGGGGATGACGATCGACAACTGGTGCCTGTTCGTCCCATCATCTTGATGCTGGCTGGTCATTCGTCGTCGTCACCGCGCTGGGTTGCAATCTCGGAGGGTGCAGTTTGGTCTGGACCGGGCCGGTACAGATCTACAAAGCAGTTCTGTGGAAGCTCTCGGTTTCCAAAACGTCGTACGTGCGATCCACCGTACTGGTTTGCCCAGCCCGCGTCTTCGCCCTCCCACGACAGCAACAGGTATGTGTACGAAAGCGGCTGGTCGCCCCAGTATTTCAGACGTTCCTGGCACAACCGCGTCTCGCGACCGCTCAAGTAGACGTCAAAGACATAGGACAGATCCGCGTAAAAAACCCCCTCCTGCGGAAGATCGGCGAGCACACCATGGATGAACGCCGGAGCATACACCGACGGGTCTTTCCAACGCGTCAGGTAAACCCAGGTCGTGCGAAGCCCCGCCCCGGGAAGCAGCATCAAGACCACCGATGCCAACAGCGCGACGCGCATCAGCAACGCCCCTCGTGGCGTCAACCGCGTGCGGAGGTCTTGTCCCGTTCGCACCAGAAAACCGTCCACTGCGACGACGCCCAACGCCACGACCCAGACGAACGGATAGACCCAATACCCCTTGGTCGGGTGCAGCCCGGCGACCGTGGCGGTCAAGAACACACTCGACCAGACCAGCGCAATCACTCCCGTCCGCTGGGCGACCGACAACGCACCGTGACGCCAGAAAAACGCGGTCCCCAGGATCAAGCCGAGTGCCATCAGCAGACATTGAAACGGGCCTGCGAATTCAGACAGCAATCCGGCATGATGAACCAACGACGGGAACGGCCAGACGATTCGAGCCGGCAACCCCGGACCGGCCCGGTCGAGCACGTTGGCAAAGAACTGGCTGCGAAACTCATACGGATACGCCACGATCAGTGGAATCCACAACGAGATGACCAACGCGCTGCCCATGACAAAGCACACCGCACGCTTGCCTTTTTCCACCACGCTTGCCGTGCCGAGCAACATCGCCACGCCGCCCTGGATCGCGAACACGAGCGCGAAGGGATGAAACAGACCCGCCAGCCCCGAGAACGCGCCGCTGATCAAGGCCCAACGTTTTGCCCCCCATGAGAACTTGCGTCCATCGGGTGTGCCGCCGCTGCACAGCATCTGCCAGGCGGCCAGAATCGACAACCAGCCCGCCAGCGCGCTCAGCAGGTCGGGACGCGTGGTCAGGGCGGTGAACATCAGCGGTCGCGAGAGCGCGACGATCAGGGCCGCCGACCCGGCCGCCGGCGTGCTGCCGCCGAGCCGTTTGACGACCCAAAACACGATCCCGATCGTTGCCAGTCCCGCCAAAAAAAGTGGCAACCGCGCGGTGGCATATCCGGGTCGAAAAAGCCCAAAGAACGGTGCCTGGACGTAGAACAATCCGGGCGGAAGTGCCATCAGACAAACGTCGGCGTTTTCAAACAACGTCTCCCGATTTCGCGTCGGAACATAGGGGATTCGCGGGATGCCCTCGCGCCAAACGGTCCATCCCGGGACGGCAAACCACTGCTCGTCTTGCATTCCGGGCTGATGGATCAGCGTGGGCAGCCGCAGCCCCGCGAACAGCAGCATCGGGGCGACCAAACACCCCCACGTCAACAGCCAGCGGCGCCGCGAGTTCACGATGAAATCTCCAACCAGTCCGGCGACCGCGACGCAAACTCGGCAATCTCTTCCAAGATCATCTCGGTCGTTCGTCGCGGCGACCAATGCCACGCCGATCGCGCCAACGAGCTGTCCAAGACGATCCATGGCAGGTCGAACCGACGAACTTCGTCACTGCCGGCGACCGCGTGCGGACCGAATCGTCGATCACACCAACGCGTCAACTGGCACAGCGACCGCGATGATTCCAAACCACCGCTGACGTTGGTGACCAGCGGCTTGTCGGAATCCGATCCGGCGTCGATCTGTTTCAGCACAAGATCCGCGACATCGATCGGGTGCAAACAGTCACGGACTTGAAAACCGGTCCCCCGACATCCGATGTATCGCAGCGGACGTTTGGCCCGATGGGAGTGAACCCAGAAACTGAAGATCCCCTGGTCGGCGCGAGCAAACTGGCCGGCGCCCGCCAGCACGCCACAGCGGTTGACGCGAACCGGAAATCCGAACGCTTGTCCGTATTCCAACGCCATCGTTTCCGATGCGACCTTGGTGGCGCCGTACAGCGAAACCGGCGGCGATGTCGAAAAGGATTCGGCGATGCCCTCGGTGCTGATTCCCACCGGCAGCGCCTGTGATGCGTCCAGTTCATAACGATCGGTTGATTCATGCAACGGCAACGCTGCCAGCGGCCGAATCGAATACACGCGCGAAGTGCTGATCAGGATCACGCCCGCGCTGGATCGTCGGCAGTACTCCAGCAGGTTCAGTGTGCCGATCAGGTTGTGGCCGATCAATTGTCGCGACGAACCGTGCCCCTCGGTCCCGGCCAAGACACTCGGCAACGCCGCACAGTCGATCACCCAGTCCGCTTCGGGGACCGAGTCCCAATCGTCGCCACAACGCATGTCGGCGTGCAGAAACGTGTCGCAAAGCTGTTCGGCATCGCGGCGATTGAGTTCACTGCCGGCGCGAAGAAAGTTATCCAGTCCGATCAGTTGGACATCGTCGCGGACGGCTTTGATCCGACGGGCGATTTGGCTGCCGACGAAACCGCAGATGCCGGTGATCAGGATCTTCAACCGCTACACCTGTTGGCTTTTGGCAAACAGGGCTCCGGCGACACCGCCAAGAATGATCATGACCAGAAAGGCACCGATCCGCGACTTCGGTTTTTGGAACACAAAGTAGAACAGGTAAAGGATGGTGCAACACAGGAAACCGACTTTCTTGTCTTCTTTGAATCCTTCGACGATCAATTTCATCAGCGCGCCGAAGGCCACCAGGGCACACGCCGATCCGGCCAATTGCAGAAAGACTTGCATGGCATTGAAGTTGTCCGTTCCGGTCGTGCGATTGGCCGACATGACGGCCATGACCGCCAACGCAGTCGCACTGCCCAGGATGAACAGGATCAACCCCAGCATCCACCACGGCATGCCCGATCGCTCGGTCATGTCCTTTTGCATCTTGTCGGCCCGACGCATGTCTTCGGCCGCCTTTTGCAACGCCAAGGTGCCGGAGGAGATGTCCACGCCGGGTGTCAAATGCCCCTTGACCGATTCGCCGGTGGTCTTGTTGAAACCACACTTGGTGCACAAAACCGCATCGGCCGCCATCGGCGTGCCACAAGACGGACAGACCGCGGCGATGTCCGTGCCGAAACCTTCTTCGTCGAACAGGTCGTTCATCGGATTTCCGGCCGCCGCCGCACCGATCGCCTGAGCGGAAGGCGCCGCCTGGCTGCTGGCTGCCGCGACTTTACCGCCGGACGCCGCCGGGACCTTGATCCCTCGTCCGCAAGCAGGGCACTTGACCGCTTTACCGGCGAATTGGTCTTTCACCGCGAGAGCTTTCCCGCACTGACATTTGATTTGAATCGGCATGGAGGCAATGAACGCAAAAACGTGACGATCGGAATTCGGGCACTCTATGATACCCATTTTCCACGTCAGATCCGAGTCTGTCTACTCGATTCGATCCTCACCGCTGTGAAACGGCCGGCATTTGACTCGCGCCGGATCGCCGATCCACACAATCCGAAAAAGTGGCACGCCGGGATCGCGTGAAGATCATTTGAAGAACGGGTTTGCCTGGACGGCCGCCGGTTCTGACGATCGCTTTTTCCCCGCCAGTGCTTCGGCCGAGGCGTTCTCCTGGATCCACTCCGCCAAATCGTCGGCCGACTGGTACCCCACCGCGTCACCGATCTTGCGCCCGTCCTGCAGCAAGATCAATCGCGGAATACTGCTCACCCCATAACGCTCGGCCATCTGGGGACGTTCATCGACGTCGATCTTGCGGATTTCGACCGGCAGACTGGTCCGCCCCAGCTTGCGAAGTTCTTTGTCGATCATTCGGCACGGTGGGCACCACGGGGCGCCGAATTTCATCAGCACCAACTTGGGGCTGGAACCCGAGCTGGGATCGGAATCAAAAAATTCGTCGCCAGACGCCGCGGACGCTTCATTGATCGCCCCGTCCACCTCGTCCTCGCCGAGGCGTGCCGATGTGGACGGACCGGTCCAATCGGTCAGCCGCAGATCCGACGAGGACACCAGGTAGATCATGCATCCGAGGGACAGGATCGCCAGGGGAACAAGCTGTTTCATCTCAAGCCAACAATCGTTCGGGGCCACAATCTCGCGGGAACGCATCGACGCTTGTTACGGTGACGAGCATCCCGCCGCATGGTGTTACGGGAACCTACGCCACGTTTCGGCGTCCCGCACAAGAGAAATGCCCGGTTGTCGGTCAGCCCCGCCAGTATGAAGCGTGAAAAGGCCACGCGTATTCCGCCGCAGCTTGGTCTTCGCGTCGTGGACGAGGCGACGAGTCCATTCGGATTGCGAGCCGCAGGGAGTCCTCGCGTCGTCCACTACGGTGTGTCGCTGAGCATTCGAGGCAGTTGCCGCAACAGGAATCGAGGCAGGATCGCGACGCATTTCTTGCTGGCGGGATCGACCGTCGCGGCGCCGACGACTTGCTCGTTGACGGCGGCACCCTGCAGGATCATGTCCACGCGTCGCTTCGTCGCTTCGCCGTCCGCATCGTCAAACCAGACGACGACCGGAAACCGATCGTGGGACGCATCCGAACCGATCCACCAATGCCGGGAATCGACCACACGCACCAGCATGCCGGCCGGTTGGAGGAACTGGTTCAGCGCGTCGGCCGCCGAGACGGATTCACCGGTGCGCGGCAGCTGTTGGTCGGTCGGTTGTACATCTCGTCGCGCCGCGTCTTGCCAATTGACATAGCACGTGACAGCGTTGAGTTTTGCGATCTGCCGAATCAGCGACGCGATCGTGGCCGCCTGGACGCGCGGCGGTCCCGAGACGCCGCCTTTCAGTTCCGGCCATGCCGCCAGCTGATCCTTGTACGTCCCTCCCCAGCGGGCGAACAAAGGATCGGGCAATTTGCCCGGAGCGCCGCGGGAACGCCGGATCGCCTCACACACAAACACGGCCAACTGAGCCGGCCCGCCCTCGGTCGGTATCGAAACCTTTGACGGGTCGCCTTCGGTTTGCCCCAGCAACGTGCGCGCAACCGCGACCGCGGAGTCACTGTCGGCCGCCAGGTCGCTGAAGTCCAACATCTCGGCGACCGCTTGATTGAATCGCTGGTCGGTCGGCCGCAGCGTGATCGTGCGGGCATGCTTGTCGAACGTCGAATCGGTCGCCTCACAAACCGCCGTCAATAGATCCTCCAGCGTGGGCCAGCCGTTGGGCAGTTTGACGCGTGTATGGATCGGCAGACCGACGATGTCGTACGACACCCATTCGACTTCGATCGGCACGCCACTGAGCTGGCTGAGAAACAGCATCAGGTCGTTGAGCGGATAACCGTTCGGGTCGGACGTCTGCATGGCGATGTTCAGCCCCAACGCTTGACGCATGTTGGCCGCGTCGGGCGCTTCGATCGCGACCTCCAAATCCACGTCCACCTCGGTCGCGCGATCCAGCTGGATTTCGTCGATGGTCTGCGGCGCCGGCTGGGTTTCGGTGAACTGCGGTCGGTCGATCGCGGTCAACCCATGGAGCAGCCCCTGAAGTTCCTTCGGCAACTCGGTCAACGTCCCGGTCTCGCCCGCCGGATCGGACTCGCTCGCCGGATCGGGATCGTCTCCCAGCGGCGATGTTTCCAGCGGCGTCATGCCCTCCAGCGGGCTTCCCGACAGCAGCGGGCTGTCGCCGAGCAGATCCGCCGGGGGCTGGATCGTTTCAGCGGCGGGTGAATCGTTGCCGCCGGGGTCGTCGGTTTGCCGATCGTCGTTCGCGCTGACGTCTTGCGGCGATGTCGGTTCCTTCGCCACGCTGGCCTCGCCGCTGTCCTCCGAATCGGCGTCGCCAGCCGGCACGTCATCGCTGGCTTCATCGTCGGTCACGCCGTCGGGCCGAGTCTCCGTTTCGTCGGCTGGGGATTCGATTCTTTCGGCGGGGACGGTTTCGGTGTCGGCGGATGATTCTGCCGCTGCCTGTTGCGGTCCCCGCGAGAGGGATCGGCGGAACACGGCGAACAAGATGGATGCGGACACGATGCTGGCCAAGACGACGGCAATCCACATGGCGATCCGTCGCGACGCGGCATTCTTTTGACTGTGCCAATTCGGCGGCGGCGCGGCCGATGGCCCTGTCCCGGCGGCTGGTGCCGTCCCGGGGGTTGGACCTGCGCCGGGGATTGGTCCTGCGCCGGGGATTGGTCCTGCGCCGGGGGCAGCGGAGTCCGGTGCCTCGATCGATTGGGGCGCGCCGGCCGGTGGGGCGAGGTCTGCGGTCTGGTCGGAAAATACCGGCGGCGGCTGGGCGCTGGCGGCCCGCGGGGGCGAGCCCTGGGAACGCGGTCCCGGGGGGACTGTGTCCTCTGGATGCGCGGCCTGGAATTGCGGACCCTGCGGAGCGGCATCGGCCGCTTCGGCGTCCCCGATCGAATCTTCGGTCAACGCTTGGCTGTCGACTTGCTTGTTCCCCATCGCGATCGCCGCAGCGCCGGCCGCACCGCTCGGCCCCGCACCGCTCGGCCCCGCACCGCTCGGCCCCGCACTGGGCGGTGTCAACTGGACCATCGACTGGCACTTGGGACAGGCCACGATATTGCCGACCAACTCCGGGCGGCTGACGCGCAAGCGGCTCGAACAGGTGACGCAAGTGACGGAGAAGGGTTGGAAATCCAAGCGGCAGGCCCCTGGGGGACGGTGGGATTCGATTTTAGACCCTCTATGTTACCATGCGGATTGGATTCATTGCGGAATTGCCGCCCGGGCCCGTTGGTGTGGGCCCGATTGGTGTGGGCCCGATTGGTGTGGGCCCGTTGGTGTGGGCCCGTTGGTGTGGGCCCGATTGGTGTGGGCCCGTTGGTGTGGACCGATTGGTGTGGGCTTGATCGGTCCGGAACACTAGGATTGTTAGCGCTAACGATGACCTACACTCCGTTAACCTCCTGGAAAACCAGACGCAAGACGACTTCCACAGGACCGGAATTTCTTGATCACTTCGATGCTGGACACACGGCGATATGATGACCGCGAGCACCTGTTGCTCGCCAGCTTCGCGATGCGCAGCCGTGACAGTCGGGGGCGACGGTACGCTGAATCCGATCACGCCTACCGCGGTCCCTTCGCCCGCGACCGGGATCGGATCCTGCACAGCAGCGCGTTTCGCCGCCTGTCGGGAAAGATGCAGGTCTTCACCGGCGACATGGGCGTCTACCACCGGACGCGGCTGACACACACCTTCGAAGTCGCCTCGGTCGCCCGCACGATCTCGCGTGTGTTGCGGCTGAATGAAGATTTGACCGAGGCCCTGGCCCTGGTTCACGACATCGGCCACCCGCCGTTTGGGCACTGTGGCGAAGACGCGCTCAGTGAATGCATGCAGCCGGTCGGCGGGTTCTCCCACAACGGGTTCGCCCTGGTCATCGTCGAACAACTCGAGCAGCGTTACGCCAAGTTCCCAGGGCTGAACCTGTCGCTGGAAATTCTGGATGGGCAAGACGTCCGCGCCCACAAGGCGGAAGCTGCGGTCGGCCGCAGCCCGTTGTTGGAAGTCCAGATCGTCGACGCGGCCGATTCGATGGCCTATGACGCACATGATGTCGACGACGCCTTGCAGATGGGGTTGTTGTCGATGCAGGAGTTGTTGGAATTGTCGATCGTGCGACGCGCGATGGACATGGTCCACGAAAAGCACGGCACCGAACGGTTTCGCGAGGAACGTCAACTGCTGGTCCACGAACTGATCGATCTTCAAGTCACCGACTTTCTAAGCGAAGCGACCGAGCGGATGATCGAGTTTCAAGGCCAATCGGTTTCGGACATCCGAGACGCCGGACTAAGACTCGGACACAGCGACCAACTGTCTCGCGAACGGGCCGAGTTGGAATCGTTTTTGTTTGAAGCCGTGTATCGCCACCCCCGGCTGATCCCCGTCCGCCGCGCGGCCTACCATCGAGTGCAGGACATGTTCGAGGTGTTGCGACACGATCCCTCACGGCTGCCGTTGCGATTCCGCCGCCGGCTTGATTCCCACCCGATCGAAACCGTCGTCGGCGAGTACTTGGCCGGCATGACCGACGCGTTTTGTAACACTCAGTACAAGTACGCCACCGACGGCAGCACCGGACCACTGGCAGACTGGTGAGGTGCGGCCGACGTCGATTCAATTCTAAATTTGGATCACAAACTGGGCCGCAGCCGCTAGCCTCGAGCCCTACAAACGCTCGAAGGGCAATCCAGGGCCCCCGGCTAGCGCCGTCGGCTCATCGAGTCGGTGGCATTGGGCGAGCACTTACGGCTCATTCAATCAACAGGCCGCTGGTGACTCCCGCTATGATCCTCCCGCCGTCCATGAAGGCTTGCCCGATCGTTGTCAATGGTACACGTGTCCAGGGTGGAGTATCTTTAAGCAGTTCTCCCCTGATCTCGTCTCTCCGGCCGCCCGCTGAATTCGATGAAACCGATGTGTTCCACGGTTGCTCCGCGAGCAACGTTCTGTGTGCTTCTTCTGGCATTGTCGCCCGCCGCCCTCTTCGCCCAACGCCCGGCCGAGACGATCGCGCCGGTCCGCCAGGGGGATCAGGTCGAGGTGCGTTGGCTACGGACTTGGTATCCGGCCACCGTGCTGTCCTACGCTACCGGCACGGTGACGGCCGAGTACGAGCGCAGCGGACGGAAGACGACCGGGGAGTTTTCGTTGGACGACACGCGTTTTCCCAACGGCGAAGGAGCCTGGCTGGTTTGGAGAGACAGCTCGGGAAAGTTCAGTGTCCAAGCCCGCTATCTTTCTCGCACCGAATCCCAGGTCAAAATCCGCAAGGCCGATGGGTCGGAATTGGAGATCCCGATCGACAAACTTGCGTCGGATCTGCGGAAACAAGTGTTGAAGGTCCCCGTGACCGGCAACGAGAACATGATCGACGGCGCCAATCCGGTGCGCGTCGGAGACCAAATCGAGGTCCAATATTTTTCGAAATGGTACCCCGGCGTGATCAACCGTGTCCTGCCGGGCCAAGTCGAAGTCGCCTACGACTATGGTTCGTTCAAACGCGAAGGCACCTTTCCGCTCAAGGAGATCCGATTCCCCGACGGTGAGGGACACTGGCGGCTGTGGACCGACGCGTCGGAGAAGTTCAAGGTCGTCGCACGTTACATCTCGCGGACGCAAGACAAAGTCACGATCCGCAAGGAGGACGGTTCGGACGTCACCATTCCCATTGAACTGCTGGCACCAAACCTGCGCAGCCTGTTGGCCAAGACGCCCGTCACGGGCGAAGAAAACAAAATGGACGGGGCCAACCCCGTTCGCGTCGGAGACCAAATCCAAGTCAAGTATTGGTTCCAGTGGTACGACGCGGTGGTCACCAAAGTCTTGATCGGGGAAGTTGAAGCGCAGTTTAAACGGTATGGCCGCGAGTTGACCGAACGCATCAAGCTGACCGACATTCGCTTTCCCAACGGAGAAGGACGCTGGCGCGAGTGGTCCGATGCCTCGGGCAGCTTCACCGTGATCGCTCGTTTCATCAGCCGCGATGAAACCCATGTGACGATCCGCAAGGAGGACGGGACGGACACCCGCGTCGAGATTTCGAAACTGAATCCGAACCTGCGGCGGTTGCTGTCCGAAACGCCGATCATCACGCCGCGACCGCGAAACTTCGATTTCAAACCGCCCCGCCGGCAGCTGCAACTGGCCGCATCGGCAGCGGATCTGGATCAAGTGACGATTTCCGCATCGCCGATCGAGCGTCCCGTTTTCGGGACCGGCGGAACGGGGTTTGCAATCTCCAAAAGTGATTCGATTTCCGCGGCAATCCCGATCGGAGGTGAATCACAATGGGTTGCCGTCGGCGCGTTCTCCAAGAACAGCAGTCGATACGGCGGCCAGACCCGGCTCTATTGGGCCAGCCCCAAAACAAAATCGGCGATCGACGGACCGGTTTTTTTGGATGACGAGCGGATCGTCGACTATTCGCCCCAGCAGTCTCGACTATTGAGTGTCCAGGTGGGCGGGTATTGGGGCCAGCCGATTCGGTTTTGCACCTATCGCGTCGGTGTGGGCGAAACGAGTGCGCGGGCAGAAGCGAGCTGGGAGATCCCGGAATCCAAAGGGTCCTTTGGCGGGCGTTCGAAATACATGGCCAAACTGATCGGCGGCAGCCGGTTGCTGTTGGGCAACGACGCCTCGGTGTCGCTGTACGATTTTGCGACGCGAGAAATCGTCTATTCGATTTCGGGCGTTCACGAGAACCGTTTCTATCTGCACCCCAGCGAGCAGTACTTTGCCGTGATGGACAACAGCGGCGGCGTCGGATTGTTCGAACTCGAAAGCGGACAACAATTGGCCTACAAAGGCGGCGGGCGGACCTACGGCAGCGGTGTCGGGTTCAGCCAAGACGGCCGCCACCTGTTGACGGTCAGCGGCGGCGGGATTTCCATCTGGGACCTATTGGAAGGCGGCGCTGCCACGACGCTTCGCCAAGGCGGGCTGGCTGTCGGACCGGCAACGCCGATCACGTTGTTGTCCGGCGGATGGATTTCCGCCGGCAGCCAAATCTACAGCACGGGGCTGAAACTGGTCGTCTGGAATTACGTCGGCAAAGGCGTCTCGATTGCCGAGAGACAAATGCTGGGCCGCCAAATGCTGGTCGCCGCAACCACCAACGTCTCCGGACAATCTCATGCCCTGGTCGGCGTCGCAACCGTGCCCCACGACGACGCGATCGAATTGATGAAGAAGGTCGACCCCGATTCGTTGGTGATGCTCAAACCCGGTGTCGGCGTCCGAATCGAAGCGAGCGGGGATGCGCGGATCGCCCAGGGTCTTCGACGCGCCGCAACGATGCGAGGTTTCCGCGAAGACCCCGGTTCGGAAGTCATCCTGTCTGGTTCGGCCGGTCCAGGCGATCCGGTCAAACGCACGTACCAGTTGACGTCGTTCGGACGTGCCGGCGGCAGCGCGACCGAAGAGCACACGGTGACGCCCTGGATCCAAAAAGTGGAAATCCGATACCAAGATCAATACGCCTGGGGCACACAGTACGGCGGCGTGCCATCGTTTGTGTCATTCAAAGAAGGCGGATCACTCGGCGCGGAATTGCAGAAATCATCTCGGGCCTCCTATGACCTGTTCGACGAATTAGAGCTGCCGGAGGAACTGCTGTACCCGCGTTACCAACACGGCCTCGGGACGACCGAAATCACCATCAACGGATTCGTCGACAAGGCGAACTAGGAATCCGCCGCAGCGCGGTATTCGGGTAGTGGACGAGGCGACGAGCCCATTCAGATTGCAAACCACCAGGACTCCTCGTGTGGTCCACGACCGTTTGCCCCGGCGGTTGCGGCGAGGCGGAAGGAGACGGTTTCGTTCCACATCGCTCACCTCCAACGGGCAGATGCCGACGCGCGTTACCGTCTGGGGTCGGCCGGTCCGCGCCGCACGGGCAACAGGATTTCAATCGCCGCGCCTCCGCTTTCCGGATTGCGGACCTGAATGCGTCCTCGGTGCGCCTCGACCAGCCGGCGGCTGATCGAAAGGCCCAACCCCGTGCCGTGCTGTTTGGTGGTGTAGAACGGTTCGAACGCGCGCTGCAGCGCTTCGGGATAAAACGGTCGCCCATCGTTGTGAACGCAGATCCGCACCGCCGGTTGGCCCTCCAGCGTGGTCCGTCTAAACTCGATGCGGACCTTGATCCGTTCCTGCGGTTGGTCGAACGCATTGTCCAAGATGTAGTAAAAAACCTCGTCCAGCTTTCCACGGTCGACCAGCGCGACGTCGTCCTCTGGTTGGTCAACGATGAATTCGATTTGGTTGGTCCACGCTTGGTAGTGTTTTCGCAGATCGATAAACACGTCTCGGCACAGCGGGACCAAGTGGGTTGGGGTGCGGCTGAGCACGATCGGTTCGGCGAACCGTCGGACTTCGTCATAATTGGACAGCAGGTCGGAGAGCGATCGGCGGATTTTTCTTGAAAGTTCCAGCTGGCGGTCTTCGCCGGCAAAATCCAATTCCAGCAGGTCCAGACAGGCCACGGCCCGCTGCAACGCGTTGCGGCTTTCATGCGCCAGCCCGCTGATCATCTTGGCGATCGCGTCCAGCCGTTCGGACTCCAATCGCTCTCCATCGATCGCTTCGGATTCCGACTTGGACAGACTGGCCAATAGCAGCGGCTCGGATTGTTCCTCCACGGGGACCAAAGTGACATCCACAACAACTTCGGATCCATCTTTGCAAACCGCCCGCTGGCGCCCCCCCCGTCGCTGGCAAGACGTGGCATGTGACACAGGGTGCGCCGAGTGTGCGTGTTCGTCACGGCCGGCGATCTCCGGCAGCAGCCCTTCCAGCGTCGATCCGGTGAGTTCAGAACACGCATAACCGAACCAGTTTTGCACGTTCTCGTTGGCAAACAAAATGGTGCCCGAATCGTTCGCCACCACGACCGCCGTTGGGGAAAATTCCATCACTTGACGCGTGAGCGACGAGTCAGAAAAGAGTTTTGCGATTGCATTCATGATTGAAAATGCCGCGTTGGAGGTCTCGTGAACAGACCCCCACCGAGCACGCAGAGTGCCGAACGACGGCAAAGTTGAAATTTTCTGCGCGTGAAGTTCGGATGAAAAGTTGGGAATTTGTCAAGTAGGCACGCGTTTCGCAGAGTGTGGATTTTGACTTTTATGGCGAATCGTGGTTTCTCAACGGCATGCGGTCATCGGCCAACTCATGCCGAAGGAGTGAAGAGTGATGTCGACCCTTCCCAACAGCAATCTGGATTCAATCACGGCGGCAACGGAGGTCTTGGCCAGGGGTGATGAAGACGACCAGGCTGCTGCGCCGGGCGGCATCGCCGATTCAACGCCAACCCCTGCCGTGGAATCCGGTGATGCCCAGCACAGTGATGCCCCGCACAGTGATGCCCCGCACAAAGACGCCTACTTTCGCGAAATCCTGGCGCAATCCGGGTCGGCCGAACTGCGACAGGTTGACGTCGAGGTCCAAGACGGGCGGATCGTTCTGTGTGGTCGCGTTTCCAGTTTCTACCAAAAGCAACTGGCGCAAGAATCACTGTTGCCGGTCGCGATCGGGATGCAGATTTGCAACCAGATTGAGGTGGATCACTAGTATTCCGGTTCGTTTGAACCTTCCAGTCTTCGGTAGTCGATGACGCGAGGAGTCCTCGCAGCGGTCAATCCGAATGGACTCGTCGCCTCGTCCACTACAACAGATTTATCACTTGCTCAATCGACGTTCCGAGCAGCGGTCGCTGCGGGCACACCCTGGAAATGGGGCCTCGCTTCGGTGTACGATGCAGCGTCAAAAGAATCCAGATGATGTCGCTTCTTTTCCGTCGCCGGCGCCCATGAACGAAACGCTCAGCATTCTAATTATCGAAGATGATGCTGATACGCTCACCAACCTCTGCGATATCCTGGAACTGGACGGACACCACGTGGTCGGAGCCTGTTCGTTGGCCGAAGCCAAAGTCGAAGCCGACCGGGCGGGATTTCAAATTGTCATTTCCGACCGCAAGTTGCCCGACGGGCTGATTGAGGATTTATTGCCGGAATTGATCCAGTCGGTCCGGGACTCCGACATCATCGTGATCACCGGGTTTGCCGACATGCAGAGCACGATCACGGCGTTCCGGATGGGAGTGACCGACTATGTGATCAAGCCCATCATCCCGGATGACTTGCGCAGCACGGTGCGGCGGATCGCGGACAAAAAGCGGCTGGAGGCCGAGTTGGCCAAAGAGCATGCGTTTGCCGAATTGGTGCTCGAAACGGCCGAGGCGATTGTGCTGGTCTTGGACCTGGACGGCAACGTGATTCAACTGAATCCCTACTTGGAACAGCTGACCGGTTGGACTCCGGAGGACCTGCGTGGCAAGGACTGGTTCGAAGCCTGCATCGCCGCGGAGGAACGGGAACGGGTCAAAGAAATCTTCTTTCGGACCGCCCACGATGTCCGCACCCGCGGCGTGGTCAACGCGGTCGTCGGAAAAGACGGCCGACGCTTTCCCGTGCGATGGTCCAACACGACGCTCAAGGACCACCGGGGCGACGTGACGTCGGTCTTGGCCGTCGGTGTCGACATCAGCGACCTGACCGCCGCCCAAACGCGGGCCCTGCAGGCTGAACGACTCGCCGCGATCGGGCAAACGATGACCGCATTGGCGCACGAAAGTCGCAACGCGCTGCAACGGATTCAGGCGGCCGGAGAAATGTTGGGCTTGGAACTCGCCGGCAACCAACATGCCCTCCATGACCTCAACGCCATCCAGCGCGCCACCGAGGACCTGAAGTGCCTGCTGGAGGAGGTGCGGTCGTTCGCCGCCCCCATTCAGATGCGTCCCACACGCATTCGATTGTGTGAAATCTGGCGGCGGGCCTGGGACAACCTCGCCGCGTCCCATACCAGCCGTGACGTCCAACTGGTCGAAGAAATCGAAGCCTGCGACGTCGAAGTCGAAGTCGACACGCTGCGGATGGAACAGGTGTTTCGAAACCTGTTCGAAAACGCGTTGGCCGCCTGCCACGATCCGGTCCGAATCGAATTGGAATGTGTCTGCCAGGACGGACACATCTCGTTGACGGTCCAGGACAATGGGCCGGGAATGTCCGCCGAGCAATTGGAGAAGCTTTTTGAACCGTTCTTCACCACCAAGCAAAGCGGCACCGGATTGGGCCTGTCGATCTGTCAACGGATTATTGAAGCACACCGCGGCGCCATCTCGGCCCGCACCTCATCCACCGGTGCGGTCTTTGAGATCCAGCTGCCGCGTGAAAAACCCTGCGACGTCGAGATTTATCCGTAACCGCAGGAATCAACCAGGAAGGTCGGATGCATAGTCAAGACAAAGCCGTGCTGTTGGCGATTTTGGAAGCCGCGGTCGATGCCATCATCGTCATCGATAGCCGGGGGACCATCCAAACCGTCAATCCGGCGACCAGCACGCTGTTTGGATTTTCTAAAGAGGAGATGTTAGGAAAAAATGTCAACATGTTGATGCCCAGCCCCTTCCGGGAGCAACATGACGGCTACCTGAGCAATTACCTCAAGACCGGCGAAGCAAAGATCATCGGCGTCGGCCGCGAAGTGGTCGGCAAACGCAAAGACGGTTCGACCTTTCCGATGCACTTGGCCGTTAGCGAGATGACCCTCGGCGATCAAACCTTGTTCGCCGGGATCGTCCGTGACATCACCGATCTGAAGCACGTTCAAAACCAATTGGCCCAGGCGAATGAACAACTGGAACAACGCGTCCAAGAGCGAACGTCCGAACTGCGAACGGCACAGGCGGACCTGCTGAAATCCGAACGACTGGCCACCCTGGGCCAGGTTTCCGGAGGCATCGCGCACGAGATCCGCAATCCGCTCAATGCCGTCCGCACCTCGGTCTACTATCTGCGCAATGTCCAAAACCCGTCGCCCGAAAAAGTCGCTGAACATCTGGAGAGGATTGATCGACAGGTCTCGTTGATCGACAATGTGATCACGGCGCTCTCGGATATCGCGCGAATGCCCGAACCGGCGATGGTCTCCTGCGATGTCAACGAATTGCTCCGAAAGATCGTCTCCTCGATTTCGATGCCTCGAAACATCCAAGTCGAATTGGATCTGCCCGAGACCGGTTTGCAAGCCGGCATCGATCCCAATCAAGTTTCCATTGTCTTTCGCAACCTGCTCCGCAATGCACGCGACGCGATGCCCGATGGTGGAATGATTCGGTTGACCGGACAGGCCGATTCGGACGACGTCGTGGTGCACGTGTCCGACACCGGCGTCGGGATCCAACCGGACGATCTGGCGCGGGTGGTTGAACCACTGTTTTCGACCAAAGCGCGCGGGATGGGGCTGGGGTTGGCGATTTCGGTTGCGATCCTCAAAAAAAACCACGGTCGACTGGAAGTCGAAAGCGAAGTCGGCAAGGGGACCACATTTTCGGTCCACCTGAAACCATATTCAACGGAACAGACACCATGAACGAGCGGGGTTCGCGGGTATTGATCGTCGATGATGACGCCGATATTCGATCCAATTTTGCCGATATCCTCAGCGACCTGGGCTACCAAACCACCACGGCCGAAGACGGTGCGGCGGCACTTCGCTGCATCCGCGAAAGCCGTTTCGATGTGGTGCTGTTGGATTATCAGATGCCCGGCATGGACGGCGCCTCGCTTTATCGCGAGATTAAAAAACTGCAACCGTCGGTCGCCGCGATCATGATCACCGCCTGGGCCGGCAGCGACGGTGCCCAGCAGGCAAAAAACGCCGGGACCTGGGACGTGCTTCGAAAACCCGTCGACATCCCTGATCTGTTGGAAAAACTCTCCCGCGCCGCCACCGCGCCGATCGTCTTGGTGGTCGATGACGACGAAGACTTCTGTCAGTCGCTGTGGCAGATCTTGAATCTCAAGCACTTTCGCGTCGCACTGGCCCACAGTGAAGCCGAAGGGATTTCCCAAGCCGCCGATTCGAAGTATCAGGTCGCGATCGTCGACTTGAAACTCGGCAGCGGCGACGGCCGCAAGGTGATCCGCCGCATCCACCGCGCGATCCCCCAGGCCCGCACGATCATCGTCAGCGGCGACCAGAAAACCGCCGCCGACGCCTACGAAGAACTCGGCGACCAAATCGTCAACGCCGTCTGCGCCAAACCCGTCGACGTCGAACAACTGCTGACCATGATCGAATCCGAAACCGGCCGGAATTAGCGGAGCGACATCGAAGTAGCCATCCGTGAGATTCTCCGCCGAGATAGATCACTGGGCTTGAGCACTGCAGCGCAACAGGCAGCCAAGCCTGGGGGGGGATAGAGAGACCAGGCAACACAGGAAACCCAAGTGCTCAGGGTCAAAAGGAGCAATGATGCGATTGGCGAGAAAATGTACAAAAATATCCACCTAGACAGTTGTCTTGGCGTGGCCCCACCCCTACATTAAGTATTGGCCAGTAGCCTTCTCCTCCTGGAGAACAGTGGTTGGACGCCCCTGAAGAACTTTGGTCCCCCTGTCTCTAACCATGATGTAGAGGCATAATCGAGCAAACCGTCGATTTTAACGGTGAGTTGTGCGATCACTTCTTTTTCTCCCAACGCTAATCGTTTTCTTGCTTTGCTCTAACCAAGCAATTGCAGGTGTGGTTGGCTCAAACTGCAAGATCGAAATCGGCTTGGACTCTGAAAGGCCGAAGACATCGGGATGGATGCCGGATCACGGGCACGCCCCTTCAGTCGTTCTGGAGACTGATTCTCTTAGCGTAACGTGGTCGATGACGGTGCGGAAATATGCCGCTCAGCAGATTGCCCTCACCACGGGGCAACGATCCGAGTTGAGACTCCATGTATCGCGGTTTCCATCTCGCCCAAAATGGCTGCGACTTCCCGAACCGATACCAAACACGTTGAGAAAGATTCCCATTGACCTATTACCGACATTGGCTCCGGTAACAAATCGAACTTCACGGGTATATCAGGGAAACTAAAATGGGAAAGGTAGCATCAATCGGAACGGTGTGTTCCAGCATACAAAGTATTTGTGTTGCTCATCCATTGGTTGTTGGATGCAAGTCGTGTGCGGTCGGATTGCTTCTCGTCTTTGGAGTTATCTCGTCTGCGTCGGCGGGAGTCATCACTCTCGACAACACTAATATGATCGATCCGCCAGGCGCAACGGGAGTGCAGCCTGATATCGTCCCCGGCACTCCTGTTGGCTCAGGGGCAGAGCAGATTATTTTAGACGCGATAAACTACGACACGACGCCAGCGAGCGGGAAGGATTCCGCTTACTTGAACGCGGTGTTAAGCGATATCGGATCACTGTTGTACAAGAACGACGGTACCGAATCTGGTTCTTTGAGTAGCAATTACGACGTAGTAAACAAGGTTGTCAGCGGGGGTGACTGGATCAGTGGTACGCTTCGATGGAATGGTGGCTCACCGGTTGCTGATCCAACGCAGCCATTGTGGGCAGTCCTGAAAGACGGGGCGGCTGGTTTCGTGGTTTGGGACCTGTCGAATGCCTTTGGCAATTTAGCACTTGGCTGGGACGGGCAGATGGACATCAATTTTTCAAATGTCGTTTTCCCGCATATCGACCAAAACGGAAATCCTGATTTAACCAAGGACCCGAAAGGAATCTCTGGTTTCCAAATTTGGGGTCAGTCAACTACTCTCGTTCCACCACCAATCCCGGGACCAGTCCCCGAACCAACCTCAATGATGGTTTATGGTTTATTGGGTATCTGTGGATTGGTGACGCGCCGCCGAATGAGAGTTCGATGATTGACACCATGTTCGCTTGCGCGCACTCACCCTGGAAATCGTGACGCAACAGGAAGGACGTCGCGACGCGCTAAGGCAATTCACCTCATCGGCTGCTCAAATCGCGTCCGATGACTGACCACAACCCATCGAGCGCGTTTTTTGACAAGCTCGCCTCCGTAGGGTTCGATTTCGCATTTGCTTTGAATTCGGTTGAATCATCGCTACTCCGCGTCAGACTCTGTTCATCGAAATGCGCAACGTGGATCACCGATGGCTTCAAGTGTCCACCAAGACAGGGAGTCAATTGTTCAGGGGAAACGGTTTGGTAGTCCGATTCATCAGTTGACTTGAGAAACTCGAACTGGACAACGACTTCGATCGTCGCTGCGGAAGCGGGCGTTTTCTTCTTGCCTTTCCCGCCGCCTTTGCCCCCGCCGCCGTCATCCCCGCTGCCGCTGCCGCCTTTGCCCTTTTCGTTGTCCTGGTTGGTCACCTGGACGTCATCGGCATCCATTCCGTCATACGCGACGTCACTGCTTTGCGCGGCCCCGGTTTGAATCACGTACGAAACGTTGCGGTCGCGAACGGTATCATCGACTCCCGTGACCGTGACGATTTGTGCGCTGTCCCAGTTGTCCGGCGTGAACGTCAACGCGGTTTGATCGACGATGCCTTCACCGGAATCGCTCGACGAGAGAGAAATCGTGACGTCGGCCGTGGGTGCGGAATCGAGCACGATGCTGAACGCAGCAGTGCCTCCGGTTTCGCTGGTCGTCAAACCCGAGGTCGGTGTGACCGTGATGCCGGGCGTCGCGGGTGCGGCGTCGTCATTGCGAATCATTCCCTCGGCGGTCGCGGTGGCAATCAGCGTTCCCGCCGTCGCGTCGGACAGCGTGACCCTAAACGTCTCATCGGTCTCAAAGTCCGTGTCTCCGGAGACCTCGACGGAAATCGTTTTCGCGGTTTCGCCCGCAGCGAACGCGAGCACACCGCCGGGCAGCACACCGCCGACGAAGTCCGCTGCGTTGGTAGCGGACGATCCGCTGCCGCTGACCGACCAGGTCACATCGGCTGCGGACGACGTATCGCCGCTCCGCGTCACCTGAAACGTAAATGACTTCGTCCCCGAGTCGCCTTCGGCATGATCCGCGCCGACCGCGTCGATGCTGACATATCCCGCATTGGTTTGCTGGATCGAACCATTGATGGTGTACGCACCCAGGCTGCCGTAATCGGTGTAGCCGGTCGCCAGCGGGTCGCCCTGACCGGCACCTGTGACTTGAACATAGTATTGCCCGGCAGCCAACGTCGCGGACAAGGTGGCCGAGAGCGAGCCGACCGGATTCGATGCAACGATCAATGCCCCGGTTGCATCGAGCAGCGCCGCGTAGATGTCTAAATTCGGCCCACGTTCAAAGGGCGTGACATCAAAGCTGACCGTCCCCGCATCGGTCAAAAACGTGAACAGATCGTCGTCGTCATTGCGTTCGACGATCCCCGCCTGAACCACCGCGCCCTGATCAGCGGACAATACCGATGCAGTCGCCAACGTATCCCCATGATCATCGGCGCGATAACCGAATCCATTGTTTCCGGTGATGATCGCAAGGTCATCTTCCGCGTTGCTTGCGTAGGCGTATTCGCCGCGACTCCACTGGGTCAATTCCTTGTAATACCCCACGCCCATGATCGGCGCCCATCCGCTCGCGCCGCTACCGTGTCCTTGGTAATAACCCTCCGAGGGTGACGTGCGACCGTCATGGTTCAACCCCAGTGCATGACCGGCTTCGTGGGTGATCGCTTCGGCGGTGTATTTTTCATTGCCGTTGCCCAAAGCGTCTTCAAAGGCAAACACGGGTGTGTCGCTGTTCCAATTGAATGACCCCAGATACGCGACGCCGCCAGCATTGCCGTACCATGATCCATTGCCCCCGACGACGACCCGGACACCCCACGCCGAATCGCCCGATCCGCTGCGAATCAGACGGTCGATCGAAGGCTCTTCGGTCGTCACATCGACATCAAAGGGAAGAAAGTCCTCCGCGACGCGCTGCCAGATCGCATGAATCCGCGACAGTTCCGTATCCTCAAACGACGCGTCGCCGGAAAAGCTAAACGCGGGCGTCACGATGTCCGCGCCACCATTGAAACTGTTCCACGATGTCCCCGAGGTCGTGTGTCCATCAAAATCCAGAAAGATGGTGTGTGCTGCACCGGGGTTGCTGTGCAACCGAAACGTGTCTTCCAGGGTCGCCGCGGCGCCGACCGGTTCGCCGGAACCACTTGTCGCGGCTTCCACTTCGCCGGCCGGTAACGGAAGCGCATGATACGCATTTCCCAACGCGTCCTCGTGATAGCCCGAGTCGTGATCGTGATCGTGGCTTTCGACGACCGACATGGCACTGAGAACCATGCGTTTCTCCAACACTTGAATCTGGTGGCGACGTCGGAGAAATGCTCGTACTCGTCGATTCCGTGCAGAGCTTCGGTCAGGTGTTCGCATAGTAGGTGCCGGTCAGTGGAGGGGGAAGAGCGGAGAAGAGAAGGAAACGCGTCGTTCGCAGTGGATACGACGGCTCGTGGCTAACCGATGGAAACACTACGTCACGTTCCTGCCGGATGCGTCCACCAAATTGACTAGCCCCCCGTCTTCGCCTCACATGCTTCCCCAGAAGACATGGATATGACTCTCGAAACCTCTGTCCGCAGGCACGCGACGCGGGCTTCGATTGCAGCACCTTTAGAGAGTCGTCGCGAGCCCCGCAACGTCAATACACAGACATCAAATGGCATCATTTCGATGGACGCTGGCGAGCAGTTTGAAGATGCCGGCCGCGCTGGGGGAGGACATCCGCTCCGCCAGAGAGGCGAAGAATTCAGCGCGTCCGTGAGATTCAAGTAAGCCCCGTCGGCTACGTTCTACACCCGGGTCAGCTTCGTCACCCGTCCGGTGGCGACCCATTCGGCCACGATGATGTCGCCGTTGTGGTCGAAACAGGCGTCGTGCGGATGAACGAATTTGCCCTCTTGCCAACGCGACTCGTCGGCTCGAATCGATCGCTTCTTGTCCGCCGAAACCCGCTCGCGATCGTCACCCAGCGTCGCCACCGTCTGGTCCTTCAGATCCAACAGGGAAACCCTGGCGACCAATTCCGGGACCAGCATCAATTCGCCGTGGGTGTCCACGTTAGCGGGCAAACCGAACCCTTCGATGGTCCGCGTGTATTGCCGGTCCATGTCGAACACTTGCAGCGTGTGATGGGCGCGGTCGGCCACGACGATGCGTGAATCAATGCCCTCGCGATCGTCCACCCAGATTCCGTGCGGCAGATTGAACGTGCCCTGTCCATTGCCCGCACCGCCGAAGTGCCCCTTCCAATTGCCATCGGCGTCGTATCGATGGATACAGTATGCCCCATAACCATCGGCCAACAAGAAGTCGCCGTCGGGCAGAAAGGCAAAGTTGGTCGGCATGAACCGATCACGCCCCCAGATCTTCTTGGGATTGCTGGCTTCCCCGTCGGCATAGCGATTTGATTTCATCGGCGCATACTTCTGCCAAACCACCTCTCCGTTGAGCGTCAGTTTTGCAATCGTCTTGAGGTGTTGGTAGCCGCTGACGTACAGGTACGGTGTGCCGTCTTCGACTCGAATGTCCAACCCGTGACCGCCGCCTTGGAACTGTTGGCCGAACGCTTTGACGAATCGCCCTTCATCATCGAACACAAAGATCGACGGGTGATCGGGTTTGTCCACCTCGCCTTCATGGATCACGTATAAACGATTCTCATCGTCCATCGTGACGTTGTGTGTGATTTGCCAGTGGTACTTGTCCGGCAACTGCGGCCAGTGGTGTTGGCATCGAAACTGATAGTCGCCGCTGCCGATGACGCCTTGGGCGGCAGATCGTTTGGATGTCAGGATGGCCGGAGCGGCGATCGCCGCCGCACCGGCAGCGACGAAGGTTCTTCGGGGGTGTTTTGCGGGCATGACCGATTCAGAGGCTGGGGAATAAAGCGGGCACGTGGGAACCAACAGTCTACCCCACCCGCGCACGTTGGTGTTTAGCCTTTAGGCGACTCCCCTCGCTGCGTAGCAGCGCCCCCGCGCGGCTAAAGCCTGAACACCAGCGTGCGTCACCCTTCCACTTAGTTCTCCGCCAACGATTCGAATCGTTGACGAAGCTCGTCATCACCGGGTCGGTGCATCAGCAACACGTACCGGGCTCGCTTGGTCGCTTGCTCTTGATCACCGATTTCGACCAACCACTGGATCGCTTGTGACTTTGCGCCGTACCAGTCTCGGCTTCCGATCTTCATCGTTGCGGCCAATCGATCGGCCAGTTCGATCGCCGATCGCTTGGCCGCCTCGGAATCACTTGCGGCCAACAGTTGCATTGCTCGGCGCAGTGCCGGAGGTTTCGGATCGGCAGCAAACGCCAGTCGCTTGATCGCTTCGATCGATGCTTCGTCTCGGTCGCTCCAAAACTGTGCGGTGGCCGATTGCCACTCGTTCGCATCCGGCCAGCTCAACAGCTCGGTTCCGATCGCACGTTGGGTCGTCGCATCGAGCATTGCGTCGCGTTCCAGTCTCCAACGCGCCCGCGTCAACAGCGTGTTCTCGACACCCTTGGTCGCGATCGCGGCCCCGCCACCTCCGCCGCTGGCGCGGAACCGTTTCAGCTGTCTCAAGAACTCGGTCGAAGGATCCGCGCCGACCAACGCGGACGAATCAAACGCCATTTGCGGTCGATCGAATAGCAAAATGGCCACTCGGTGGATCGGCTCGGCGAGCGTGTCGTTTTCGGCGGCCAGTTCACCGAGCGTGGCGGCGAGTGAACGGATTTCGTCGGTGGCTCGGTCCGGTTCAAGACTCGATAAGTAATCAAACCACAACGACATCGTGGGCTCGACTTGATCGACTTGCTTGCCGAGCGTCAGCAACTCCAACGCGTCGCGCGCCGCCTGTTCCTGACGTCCCGATTGCACCAGGATTCGACACAACCATGCGTTCGCTTTGACCGCCGCGTCTCGGGTCGGCCAGGTTTGCGAGACGTCCTTGAGCAGGTCTTCGAGCAAGGCGAGTCGAACCTTGGGATCGTCAATGCCGGCGAACGGTTTGGAAGCCAGCAACGCGGCTTGCATCATCAACGTGTGGGCGTTTTCGTGTGCGGCATGTTTTTGAGCGACCCGCCGGAGCACCTCGATCGCTTCGGGGGAGTCCTTCGCCGCGATCGATGCGGCGGCGCTCTTGGCCGCGTATTCAAACGCATCGTCGGGACTCGGTTCGGCCAGCGCGGCGGCTCGCAACAGCACCGTCGCTTGCCGAGGGTCACCGCGACGCAGCCAGTCCTCGCCTTGGGCGGCAATCAGCGCGGGGCTCATCCGGCGTGGGGCGTCGGTCCCGGAGGGTGACGTGTCGTTTCGCAAACGTTCGATCGCAATCGATTCCGCGCGACGGCGGGCAAAGGCGCCGCCACGACGCTCGATCTGGTCGATCCAATCGGCGATGGCACCGTCGTTTTTCGAATCCGCCAGCAGCAGCTCGAGTTTTGCGAAGTCCATCTCCAGCCCTTCGGCCGCGGAGGCCGCCGGATCGGTCGACCGGTAGAACGCATCGCAAATCGCGCGAGCGGCCGACACGTTCCGCTGGGCAAGTTGCAGCCGAACCCGCAATGCGATCCATCGCGGTGACAGCGGAGCCCCGGGTTGGTCCTGAACATCGTCGATGATTTCGCCGGCGGCCGCGATCGCTCCGCTCCGCAGCAGTGCTTCGGCGCGCAGTCCCCTGGCGATCCGCTTGGCGTCGGAACCGTCGGCGAGCGCTAGAATTGCTTCTTCCGCAACCAGTGCGGCATCGGCACCGGCGGCTCGGTAGTCCGTGGAATCCTTGGGAAATAATTCGCACTGCATCAAGGCGACCGAAACACGCTGGAGCGACAGTTCCTGCATCAGGCGAAGGTATTGATCGGCCGAAAGACCGTCTGACTCGTTGGCCGCTCCGCTGAAATCGCTGGCGCTTGCACTCCATTGGCGACTTGCCGCTTGATGCAACTCGCCCGTCTGCAACTGCAACCGCGAGAGTTTGGAAAGCAGTGCGTTGGTCGTTTCTGGATCGGGGGGCGAGACCGAAGTAACGATGATGGCTGCCCGCAAGACCCGCTGACGCACCGCTAGTTGGGCGGATTGCAAGAACACATCCCAAAGGGCCTCCGGGTAGCGGGACCGCAGTTGCTCGACGGGCTGGCCGGCCGAGGCGATCGCGGGGTCAAGTCGCTCGATGAGGTCCGATGGTTTGCCGTTGAAGATCGCCGTTGCGTTTTTCTCGGCCAGTACCATCGCAAGCCGTGCCGACCACCTTGCGTGCGGCAGTTGGCCTTCGGGATGGTGACGCAGCTCGTGACGACAACTCCACTCGGCCTCCTCCAATCGGCCGGCGGCCAGCAATGATTCAACCACATCGCTGGCGGCGTCATCGGTCATGCGTCCACCGATCACCGTCCCCGCCACCCCAAGCGTCAGTAGAAAGAGGATGGCCCCCCGAATGAGACTACGTTCCAAATTCCAACGCGTGTTCGTCGCCGGGGCGACAGCGGCGCGGCCCATTTGACCTCCCTTGCGCCCCGATCTGGTGCGCAACAAGGATGTCCCCCTGTTGTCGCAGGGCGGAGGGACACGGGCAGGAACGGTCGAGGTGGTTCGTCGCCGGAAAGCGATCATTTTTGCGGTGCAAGTCGAGGGGGCGAAATATTTTTTGACTTTTTTATCATCGCCTGCGTCTGATCGCGCACGAATTGCGACGCCCGGCACCGACCTAGCGTAGCGGGTAGGTGGCAGATTTTCACCTCACCAGCGAATGTGATGATTCGGCCTTGATTTGGTCTCCCCCACGATGTTGAAACCTTTCTTGACCGCGTGGCGATGCACACTAGGATTCGCCGTTGTTTCTTTTTTGATCGCTCTATCTCTGCCCTAGATTGCTTGAATGCTGAATTTCTTCCGTGCTAGAACTGCGAACGCAAAAGACGACTTACTGTCCGGATTGACGGTTGCGCTCGCGCTTGTCCCCGAGGCGGTCGCGTTTGCGTTCGTCGCCGGCGTCTCCCCCCTGATCGGATTGTATTCGGCATTCTTCATCGGATTGATCACCGCCGCCTTCGGCGGCCGCCCTGGGATGATCTCCGGTGCCACCGGCGCGATGGCCGTCGTGGTCGTGGCGTTGGTCGCGATGCATGGCGTGGAGTATCTGTTTCCGGCCGTGATCCTTTGCGGTCTGTTTCAAATCACCGTGGGGATCGCCCGTCTGGGGAAATTGATTCGCATGGTGCCCCACTCCGTCATGCTGGGTTTCGTCAACGGTTTGGCGATTGTGATCGGCATGGCACAACTGGGCAGTTTTAAAACCTTGGACCTGTCGACCGGCGACTTGGTTTATCTGACCGGCCCGCGGCTGTACGTCATGCTGGCGCTGGTTGCGGTCACGATGCTGATCATTTACCTGCTGCCGAAACTGACCCGAGCCTTGCCGGCGTCGCTGGTGGCGATTCTGTCGGTGACGCTGATCTCGGTGGCGATCAATCGCAGCGGCGTCATCTCGGGCGACGAGCTGACCCCCAACGCCGTCGCAACCGTCGGCGACATGCTGAAGACAAACCTGAAGGCCAGCCAAATCGCCGAAGCACGACAAGACGATCCGACCAACGTCGCTTCCGAGGAACTGTTGGCCGAGCTTCGCAACGTCAGCTTCCGAAACGATACCGTGGTCGGCCCGGTGCTGCGCGATCCGGCGACCGAGCCCGCAGAGGTGGCCCCGACGGAAGAAGCATCGTCGATCAGCGGTGGTTTGCCGATGCCGTTTTTCCTGCAATACACCGTTCCACCGATGACGATGGAAACGCTGTGGATCATCCTGCCGTTCTCATTGACCCTGGCAGGCGTCGGCTTGATTGAATCGCTGATGACACTGACTTTAATCGATGAGATCACCGAAACGCGTGGGCGTGGAAACCGCGAGTGTGTCGGGCAAGGGGCCGCAAATATCATCTGCGGACTGTTCGGCGGCATGGGCGGATGTGCGATGATCGGCCAGTCGCTGATCAACGTCAATTCCGGTGGACGCGGGCGATTGAGCGGGATCACCGCGGCAGTCTGCTTGTTGGCGTTCATCCTGTTCCTGGCCCCCTGGATCGAACAGATCCCGATGGCCGCGCTGGTGGGCGTGATGTTCATGGTCGTGATCGGAACATTCGAATGGGCGTCGTTGAAGATGGTGCGACGTGTCCCCAAGGCCGACTTTGCGGTCATGGTCTTGGTCGCCGGATACACGGTCATCATGCACGACTTGGCCACCGCCGTGATCCTGGGTGTGATCGTTTCGGCCTGTGTGTTCGCTTGGACGCACGCCACGCACCTCGGGGCGGAAACCAAAATCAATGAACACGGCAGCAAGATCTACCAGTTGCACGGCCCGCTGTTCTTCGCGTCGGCGACCTCCTTCAAAGAGTTGTTCGACGTCCAGCAAGACCCCGAAGACGTGGTGATCGACTTTTACTACACCCGTGTCTACGACCAGTCGGGCCTGGAAGCGATCAACGTGCTGGCAGAGAAGTACGAATCGGCGGGCAAACGATTGCACCTGACCCATCTGAGCGACGAGTGCCGCGGGTTGCTGGACAAAGCCGGCGATCTGGTGGAAGTCAATCTCTCCGAAGACCCACAGTACCACGTCGCCACCGATCGACTGGGATAGATATGGGATAGGCTTCCAGCCTGTCATTTCACGCGCAACCGACAAGCCGGAAGCCTATCCCACTAGGCGATGCGTCGGTTATACAGCCACCACTCGATCGCCAAGACCACCAGGACCGCGGCCAGGATCCAGCGCCAGTACTCCTGTCGCGTTTCAATCATCCCGGCGGTTTCAATGGTCTCGTACCCCAGTTCAAACGTCTCGCGGGGTTGAATCTGACTCTCCTGTCGGCTGAACAAGTTGATGCTGAACAGGTCCACCAATTTCTCGTCGGCGGTGACGCGGTAAGATCCGGGCTGGTCGGAATCGACGAATTCCACGCTGCCCGAATTTCCGGTTCGGACGGTTTCCGGCGTGCCACTACCGCGGGCAATGCCGACCGATTCGATTTGGCTTTCGACACGCAGCCGAATGGTATCACCGGGCAAGAAGGAAGGTGCGGCGGTTGCATCGGCCGCACCGGCCAGATGTCTCAGGACGTTCAACAGAAACACCGGCCAAGACCGCTCGGCGTACCAATTGGTATTTGTTTGCGGCGTTCCATCGGCGGCCGACGTGATGATCTCGAACCCCAGCACCAGATCCTGGTAGCCGTCGCGAGGTGCCAGGGCAAGCACCGTCCCATTGTCGCCACCGACCAATTCGCGTGTTCCGGTGGGGCCGCTGACCGATCTGCCCTCGAAGATCAGTAACGAGAACAACTCCAGGTACTGCATCATCGGGTGCGTGCGATCGATGTCAACCAAGATCGTTTGGCCGGGGTCACTGGCCCACTGCCACTGGTCGCTTGGTAAGGCGCCGATGAAAAACGTGTTGGTTTGCGGCAGCTCTTTCGGCTGGCATCGATCAAAGATGATCAGATCATCCAACCCGGCTTCGGCCCGCGCCAAATACTCCGGCGAATCCAGATACCCCGGTGACTGGAAATCCGCGATGCAAACCTTGGCGGCGCTGTCAGTCGTCAGCCCGATCTCCAAGGGCTTGTTCCCTTCGGTCACCACCAGCACCGAAACGGTTCTCAGCGGTCGTAGGCCCGCATAAGCAAAGTTGTCGATCGTCAAATCGTCATCCAGTGGTTGATCTCGCGAAGCGCCGGAACCGGGCGACTCCAACCGCAGTTCCAACGAAGCGGCGGTCTCCTGTCCGGCCAAAGAGAACGTCACACCGGTTTCTTCGGCCGGGGCGAGCGTCAAGGATTCGGATTCGCGCCAAGCACCGTCGACGTACAGCGACAGGTTGAACGTTTCTGCGGCCGTCCCAAAGTTGACGATCGTGGCAAACGCTTGGGCGTCGCCAGGTTTTTCGACGTTGCGGTCGGCGCTGAACGCGGTGATCGCCACATTGCGTGCTTCGTCGGAACCGACCTGCAGATAGGTGGGGACAAGGTTGCCGACATTGAATTCGCTGACGTCCCGGAACCCGCCGTCGCTAAAAATCAACAAGTCTGCCGGCATCGGATCGGCGACCTGCACGTCGTTTGCGTCACCGGTCGTGCTGCTGCGGCGGGGATTGGCCAACCCGTCGGCCGCTTCGAGTGCGCCGACGATATCGGTGGGCCGATTGGTCACTTGGGCGCGTTGGAGTGCGGCACGCAAACGCCCGCGGTCGCTGGTGAAAGATTGCAACACTTCGGCGCGGTCGCTGAACGTGACCAACATCGCGGTTTCGCGCTCTTCCATGTCGTCGATCTGGTCGCGAATCATCTTGCGCGCCAGCTCGAATCGATTGCGTTCTTCCCCGGCATCGGTTGCCATCATGCTCGCCGACGCGTCCAGCAAAAACACCTTCCTGCCTTGGCTGGTCGATTCGCCTTGCACGCCGGGACGCAACAACGCGACCGCGGCCAGCGCGACGGCCAGCAATTGCAACAACAGCAGCAAGTTCTGTCGGATCCGCTGAAACAGACTGTTCACATGCAGATCTTCGACCGTGCGCGACCACAGGTACGTGCTCGGAATCTCGACCGGCTCACGTCGCAGTTTCAAGAAATACAGTAGGACGATCCCGATCGGCACCGCGGCAAACAGTGCCCATTGCCATGGCAACAGCGTTGAAATCCAATTCATCGCACCACGCCTCGTTTGCGCAGGTAGCGGGTCATGACATCATCGACCGGCTGATCGGTTCGCACGGGCAAGTACGCGATACTGCGCCGCGAACAAAACGTTTTGACGCCGCTGAGAAACGATTGCAGGGTCGACTTGTACCGCTCCAAAACATAGTTGTTGATCGTGATCTCGGTTTCATCACCGTCTTCACTGTCGATCAATCTTCGATCGCCACGAACCGGCGGATCGATCTCCTCGGGCGACAGGATGTGCATCACGTAGACATCCATCCGGCGACCGACCAACATGCGGAGCGCGGCTTCGTACCCTGATTTGTCCATCAGATCGGTGATCAAGACGATCACTCCGGTCCCCGTGTTACGCAACGAAAAATCTTTGACGCCGTCGTGCAGCGAAACATTGTCGCCGCTGTCCAGGCTTTCCAGGTACTGCAACATTTTCCACAATCCGCTGCGGCCGCGAAGCACCGGTGCCCGCCGGCCCTGGTTTCCGAGTGCTTGAACACTGACCCGGTCGGCGCGACAAAGACCGATGTAGCCCAGTGCGGCGGCCATCTGTTTGGCCACGTGGAATTTGGTCGGCGTCCCAAAATTCATCGACTCGCTGCAGTCGATCAACGCATAGACGTGCAGGTCCTCTTCCTCCTGAAACAGTTTCAGGAACAAGTGGTCCAGACGGGCATACAAATTCCAGTCGATCAACCGCAGGTCATCGCCGGGAACGTAGTTGCGAAAGTCGGCGAATTCGACGCTTTGTCCTTTCCGCTTGCTGCGTCGTTCGCCCTTCATCCGCCCACGAAACACCTTGCGTGAGACGAGTTCCAAACGTTCCAGTTTGGCGAGCAGATCGGGCGAGAGCAGCGGGATCGATTCGGTGGTGACACTCATGGCCGCTAGTGTAGCGGAAGTCCGTCAGAGCCGTAGCGGAAGTCGCCAAGACTTTCGGCGTCGTGAACCGGACTGCAATCGCTTTGGCAAACCGGCGTGTCCCACCTACTGTTCGACCACCGTTGCGGTAAATCCGTCGCCTTTTGCGGTCGC
Source organism: Stieleria mannarensis (assembly GCF_014154935.1). Taxonomy (GTDB): domain Bacteria; phylum Planctomycetota; class Planctomycetia; order Pirellulales; family Pirellulaceae; genus Stieleria; species Stieleria mannarensis. The sequence goes on along the minus strand of NZ_JACEHH010000046.1, from coordinate 12,900 downwards.
GCCGGGGTCAAAATGGGAGCGTCGTGCGATGCCGATCGCGACGGCAGTGTCCTCGCCCGTCTCGGCGACGCTGGTCAGCCGTCCAACGACTTTTTCATCCGCACTGACTTCGCTGCCCGCGACGGGAATCGCTCCGGATGTCTGCCATCGAACCAGTTGTTTCTGAACTTGGCCCAACGCGTCCAGCCGGGCCACCGTTTCTTGCCCCAAGTAGCAACCTTTGGTGAAACAGATCGATTGTTTGATACGGCTGGCTTCCTGGGGCAGATTCTTTTCTGACAGATCGACGCCGAACCAGGGGAATCCGGCCAGGGTGCGGGCCTGATGGAATTCCACGTCATCGCCGGACACTTCACCCGTCGAACTGAGGACTTGTTCGATTCCACCGGGCGTTTCGGTGACCAGCACGATCGTCTGGTCGCCCAGCCAATCCACGTCATAGCACATCGCGTTGCATTCGCCCCAATCGGTTTCTTCACGCAGCGTCACCGCCGCGTCGGGTGCGAGCACAAAGACGGTGTTGTCGGCGGAACGATCGATCGGAGTGGCGTCCTCGCGGATTGTGTAGCGGTCGGCGTGGGCGGCGATCGCGTCGGATTGACCGGGGGCTCCGATCAAGCGGAATCCGTCGGCAGTGCGAAACGCCACGACATGCGCCACCGTTTTACCACGCACGTCAGTCAAAAACGTTTCGCAGCCGCAACCGACTTGCAACGACTTGACATCGTTGGTGGTCAGGTTGTTCAAGATCGCCGTGGCGTCCACTCCAACAAGGTCCAAGACGGTTGCGGCGGAGAGACGAAAGACGGTGGACATGGATGGAACGTGACGTTGGAAAGAGGGTTACGAAGCGCTGGTGTGCAGGCTTTAGCCGCCCACCTCGCTGCGGAGCAGCGAGGGAAAATCGCCTAAAGGCGAGACAAAAAGGTGCGCTGGTGCCCAGCCGCCCGCCGCTGCGGGGGGATCGCCGCTGTTACGTCACATCCTTGAGCATGTACTCTTGCTCGCGCTTGATGTCGCTACCGTCGGGGGTGGCATCGTTGTCGATGTCGAACCATTCTTCCTTGTATTGCAAATAGCCGCCCTTGCCGGTTTGCGAGTTCTTCAGCGCGACGTTGGCACCGAGCGCGATCACGGCGTCTCCCATCGCGACTTCGGGATAGCAGCGCGGCTTGTTCTCCTTGTCGGGGTTGCGAATGCAATAGGCCCAGTGCTCGATCTCTTCGCGATACCCTCGGCTGACCGGTCCGGTCGCGGCGGTCTGGGCGACGGGGGCTGCGAAGTCGCCGCTGGCGCTGGTGTCCAACGCATAGCCGCCCTCTTCTTTCTTGACGCCGACCTTGCTGCTGGTGTCGCTATTACGATACAGCAGCACGTCGGTTTCTTTGTCCAACACCAACGTGCCCTTGGTGCCCATGACGACTTCGCCCCAGCCGCCGAAACCGTTGCCGTTGATGGTGCTGTAGGTGACGACGACCTTCTTGTTGGGGTCTTGCTCGTACCCGGGCACCGCGCCGTTGGGATAGTTCTCGACCGGATCGTAGTAGCCGACGTCAAAGGTTTCGGCGTACTCCGGACCGGGGAATTCGAACGTGCAATAGATATGGTCGCCGGCATCACGGTCCAGCGGCATGATGTGACGGCCACCGACGGCATGCACCGACAACGGATGGACCTTCTTTCCGTCGCTGCGAAGCGAGGACAGGAAAATGCTGACGGCGTCCAACTGGTGGCTCCCAAGCTCGGCCATCAAACCGGCACCGGTGCGTTGGAACAATCGCCAACGGTGCAACTCCTCTTCGGCGGTAAACATCTGGTCGCCGCGGGCAAAGTCTTCGTAGCCGTGCTCTCGAGGGTCGATCGTCTTGTCGGCATCCCAGGCTTCCCACTGTGCGATCTCGGCTTGCAGACGTTTGACGTCCGCGCCGGTTGCCGTCTTCAACTTTGCGCGACGGTGCGCGAGGTCTTTGGCAATGCGGTCGAATGTCTTGCCGTTGGGCATTTTTTCTCCGCCGGGAATCGGCATCGACCAACTGTCACGGCCGGGCAAGTTTCCACGGTGCCACTGGGCACGGATGTGGTGCAGTTGGCCCAGCAATCCCCAGCGGATCAGGTTGACTGCGTTTTCGTACTTGACGTTGTAGTGTCGTTGGTGACCGGTGGCCAAGTGCAGCGGGTTGCCATTCTTGTCTTGCCCCGCCGCGGCCATTCGCCCCATGACTTTGCACTGGGCGACGTTGTGGGCCATCAATTTTTCGGTCAACACGTGCAGGTTGCGTTCCATCGCCAGCGCGGCGACCGGTGCGTGCAACCACAGCGGCAGCGCGATGATGACCGCTTCGATGTCCGGGTCGTCCAGGCAAGCCATGATGCCGCCGTTGGAACTGTCGTAAACCTTGACGTTCTTCCGCGCTTCGGCTTCGTTGCTGTAGCCGGCGACCGAGATCAATCCGGGTCGGCGGATCAATGCCGAGGGGCTGCTGCAGTCGCCATGGAACGCACGGTGCTGGCTGAACGGCCGGATGTCGCAGATCGCTTTGACGTCGACGTAATTCGGGTTGCAACCGCCGATCAACACGTTGCCTTCGTCGCCGGTCCCGATCACCGCGATGCGGACGGGATCCTTGACCTGGCCGTAACCGAAGTACGCGGCACCCAGGCCGGCGCCACTAACGGCCCCGGTGGCGACAATGCCTCGCAAAAAGTCGCGGCGGTTGACGTCATAGTAACTGGTCACGGCGTTGTAATAGTTTTGCTTCCCTACTTCACGCTCGTCATTGGAGAGCTTGTCGACCATGGGATTTACCTCGGATTGGGGTTCGTGCTTTGTTTTGAGATGTGATGGGATTCGTCAGTCAATCGGAAGCGTGTGGGCGGCTGGGCTGTGGGTGGACCACTCGGCCGCGACGCTTCCTGCGCTTGCTAGGTGTCGGCGGGCCGCTTTGCGACGCTCCGCCGAATCAACAGGTGGATGAAAAAGTCCAACCCTGCGAAGCGTCCTGCTCCCGTCCCCGCCAGAACCAAACAGGCCATGCATTCGATCAGTTGGTAATTGCTGCTCGTCGGTCCGGTCCCTGGCGGGTACTGGCTCAAAAAGACTGAACCGAGAAAACCGGCCGCTGCTAACGCGGCAACCGGGGTGAACAGCCCCAACAACAAACACCAACCCACGGCCAGGTCAAAGTAGGGCACAAATCGATTGATCACACTGGTATCGACCATCGCGGTCCGCGGCTTGACCAGTTCCAACGGCGGAGAGAGCTGGCGTTGGTTGGGGGCGGCCAGCGAATTGATCGTGCCTTCATACCCCGCCCACAGCTCGTCGATCGCCCCGAGGACGGGTTTCAGTTTCGCGTCGTTCTCCTTCTGGACGGTATCGATTTGACCGGCCAGACTCTCCACGCCGACGCGATCCTCCTGCGTCTTGAGCGTCTCGATTCGCGCTCGCCCCAGGTCGTATTCCTCCAACTCATCGGCGTATTCTTGCAACACCGCCTCGTGGTTTCTCAGCAGCGTCTCGAGCGCTTCGTTGGCGATCGCAAGCTCTTTGTCACCGAAGGTGTAGTAGTCCGCGGCGCGATCGCGGTACATCTCCAACCACCAACGCGTAAATTCCGGATCACGTCGGACTGTTCCGTCGTAATCCCAAACCGTTTTTCGGAATTCATCCGCCAGCGGCCCCTTGGCGTTGGCAAAAAACGGTGCCGCGTCCCAGTCGCCCTGACGATACTTTTCACTCCCTTCGCTGTGAAAATGCCAACCGATGGAAAGTCGCAATAGGACAAGCATCGTGATCGCGATGATGCCCAAAATTCGGGGCGAAATCCCCCAGCCGACAGCTAATCGAAGAGGAGTGAGCAAGATGTTTCGCACGATGACAAGAGACTCCGTAGCATTCGAGGCGGGTGGGAAGTGGTGCGGCGGGGGAGCCGGCGAAAGAGGGCGTTTCGAAAACCGAAACCACAAGCCATTCATTATGGACGAGAAACCGCCTCTCGCCAAGGAGAAACGGAGGGTGAAACGACGACGATTCGACAGCTTCTTTTCGCTCGGTGGACCCCGCGGCGGCGATGTTCACGCGTGTTTGGGGTTTTCGACGCCAATCGATGCCACAACTGACTTTTCACAACACCGATTGTCGTCTACACTCCCCGACCCGGCATTGCCCGACGGTGGTGGCCCTTACGACTGTGAATCGTGAACCTGGTCAGGACTTAACTGGAGCAGCCATAAGCGGTGTAGCTTTGTGTGAGGGCCACCTCCGCCGGGCAATGAATTCCCGAGCAATGAATTCCCGGGCAATGAATTCCCGGGCAATGAAAAATGGCGAGGCCTTGCCAGCGGCAGGACCTCGCCATTTTTTTGTTCGCATCGGGCCGAATTCAACTCAGCCGGATTTTTCCGGCGGCAACGTTAGTTTTTCACCAGCTGGGAATCGGTGACGAACGGATTGGTTCGAACGAGGCCGACTTTGACCGGTTTCGCTGCGCCTCGGCTGACACAGGGATTCGCGGTGCAGGCGGGCGGTTCGGCCGGCTGGTATTCACCCGGCGGAAGATAGAAATCGGTCCGCAGACGATTGCGATAGTTCTCTCCGGCGGTGACCAACGGCGGCGACGCGAACGGGCTCATTCCGTAAGGCCGCGCGTGGCGGGCACCATAGTAAACCGGCGGGTTGAGGGCAAAGTGGGGCGGCGTCCGCAGCGACGATCCATAGGTCGCGCCGTAAGGCTGGTAAAAGCCGAAGGGGAAGAAAGGGTATCCGGCGGGATGAGCAGCAGAAGCCGCGTCGGATCCGCCGAACGCAATCGCAGCCATCGCGGCGATCGCCAGGGCAATTCGTTTCATGGTGTACAAACTCGTTTCGTGTCGACTGATTCGGGTGAGAGATTCCCGAGCGGGAAACTCCACGCTAGTCGCAGCAACGATCCTTGCAACCGCTACCAGCGTCGAAACACACGAAAGCCCTAAAGGGGGTGCGGATTGTGCAGGCGTCACGCCGGCCCGGAAAAGACACGAAGAATTCGGCAGTAGTCCCGCCGGCGGGCAAAACGTGAGATATCTTGCCGCGACAGATCAAGGTCGGCCGCCGACGTGTCTGCCTCCGTAGCTACGCTCGCCAGAGCGTGGGCTGCGGCGAATCCCGTCTCCATACAGGACACGTAGCCGGGGAAAGAGGCAGGAAGCTCTAGGCTTTGTCCCTTAACCCGGCAAGGGGCGTATTTGGTAGCGGAATTCGCCAAGAATTTCGGCTTTTCCCAAGTGAACTGCTGCGAGTCGAAAGCCTTGGCGGCTTCCGCTACGGGTTTAGGGACAAAGCTCTACCAAAACGCGGGAGCGGATCGAGCAGAAAACGAGACCCGCTTCAGATGTAAAACATCACTTCGTCGCCCTGAGCCGAGCGGGCGGCGATCTCGGCCAAGGTGGTCCGGGCCAGCACCGCACGCGAGGCCTCGCTGGCAGCGTCCCAGACCTCGTGCACCATTCGATTGGCCGGCGTGTCGGTCGCATCGGTTTGGCAATTGGAATCCGAACACCCGACCGCCTCGGCGATCTCCAACAAGTTCAACTCCGTCGGTGCGATCGCCAACCGATAGCCTCCCTGGGCGCCCCGGATGCTTTGCACCCAACCGGCACTCCGCAACGTTCGCAGGATCTGGACCAAAAACGGAGCCGGGATGCCGTGCCGCTGACAGATCTCACGCACCGCCACCGGGGATTTTTCGCTCTGGCGCTGCGCCAATTCGATCAACGCCAACGTCGCATAATGAACTCGTGCCGAGATTGTCACCGAACCACCCCTCTCCGGTCTCAGTCGTGAAGCCCACACTCGGTCTTTTGAAATCCGCTCCAACGCCCCGCACGCTCGTCTTCACCGAGCAGATTGGCGCGGGTGCACGGCCAGCAACCGACGCTGGGGTAACCCTGGTCGTGAAGCGGGTTGTAGGGAATGTCGTGCTTGCTGATCAGACTCCAAACCTCTTTCTTGGTCCAATTGGCCAGCGGGCTGATCTTCACGAGCTGGAATTTTTTGTCCCAACCCACGATCGGCGCCTTGGCACGATCGGGGCTCTGGTCGCGCCGGATCGCGCTGGCCCAGGCATGAAGCCCCCGTGCGGCTTCCTTCAACACCCGCAATTTGCGGTCAAAGCAGCACCGATTCGGGTCCGTTTTGTAGACCGGGCCGCCGTTGGCCGCCTCGTATTCCTGGACCGTCTGGCGCGGGTACTTGAATTCGACTTCGATCCCGTAACGCTCTTTGACCGATTCGCGTAGCGCCAACGTCTCTTTGAATTGGTACCCGGTTTCCAAATTAAAAATCGGTGTCTCCGGCGCGATCTCGCTCAACATGTGGATGATCGTCATCCCCTCGGGGCCGAACGCGGTGGCCATCGAGAACTTGGGGGCAAATCGCTCCACCGCCCAGGCCAGAATCTCTTGCGGACTGGCCGATTCCAACCGCTGGCTGTGCTCGGCCAGTTCCGCCAAAAACTCCTCCGTCGGTGCCAGCGGGGGATCCGCGGCCAGCGCCCCCTGCAATTCGTCCTCCTCGGGCGTCGGATCCGGCGTGGTGTCGCTGATCACCGGAAGCGGTTTCGCCTCGGTCGCGGGCTCGGATTCGACAGACGGTTCGGCGGTCGAAACGGGTTTCATCGTCAGACTTTCGCGAAGACAAAGAGAACGTAATGGTTTTTCGAACCAGCGCCCGCCCTTGCGACCGCCAGAGAACACAACAATAGAAAGTTGATCCCAATAGTCAAGTATGGTATCGGCAGGTTCAGCGAGCAGGTTGAGCGGATTTGGGTTCGCGCCGTGCGTCATGAGGCGTCGAGTGAGCGAAATCCAACAAAAAACGGTTCGGAACCAATCCCGCCGGGTGCTACAATCCGTTGGTGGTTAGCCTTTAGGCGACTTCCGCGACCGCGTGGGTGCAGGCTTTAGCCGCCGTGTCTCACTGCTTCGCAGCGACCGAATAGCCGCCCAACGCTGGTCACCAACGAAAGCCGCGCGATCCTTCTCCTCCTGCTCTTTCGCCATGATTCACCTCGTTCACAATTCGCGCCGGCCGACGATCTCCATGACGCTACTCGCATGGGTCGCCATCACCGCGGTGGCCGTCGCCGACACCGTCGAAATGCGTGGCGGGGTCCAAATCGACGGCAAGATCGTGCGGAAGACGGACACAGGGTCGAAACCGCATTTGATCGTCGAGGTGGACCCGGAGCTGCGGGTGGCGATCCCGCAGAGTCGCGTCGTCAAAACGGTCAGCGATCACGACGAAAAACTGGTTTGGTATCGCCAACAACTCCAACAAGTCGGCGAGGATGCCGAGGCGCATTACCAACTGGCACGGCAGTGCAAGGCGAACGGTTTGTTGGACCAGCGCGACTACCATTTTCAGCGGGCGATCGAAATCGATCCCGATCACCGCCAAGCCCGATCGGCGCTGAAGTACGTTCGCGATGGTAATGAATGGGTGCTTTTTGCCGACCAACAACGACGCCGCGGATTGATCCCGACCTCCAGCGGGTGGGAGGTCCCGGAGGTTTACTTGCGCGAACAACGGCGTGACGAAATCAACGACGCCTCCAAGGTTTGGATCAAGGAACTCGGCAAGCTTCGAGGATTCGTGTTGCGGCCGGGAAAGCGTTCGGCCGAAGCACTCGAAGCGATCAAAGCGATCGATGATCCGCTGGCGTCGACCGCGCTTGCCGAAGCGCTCGAAAAGTCGCGTGGAAACAAGCCCGACCCGAAATCGCTGCGGATGATCTACGTCAAACGCTTGGGTGCACTGCGGACTTCGGTCGCCGTCCAGGCCCTGGTCAGGACAGGGATCTTTGAACCCGATCCGGGGATTCGCACCGAAGCGTTGATGCAGCTTCAAGAATATGGTGCGTCGTCCGCAGTGGCGTCCTACCTGCCGATGCTGAAAGGTGACAACCGTAAACCGGCCGAAGTGACCGCGGCGCTGCGGGCACTGAACTATTTCCCTGAACCGGAATTGTGGGAAGCGTACGTGGATGCGTTGATCACGACGCACAAGTCCTTGACCCCCAAAGGCCCCGGAATGTCGGTCGGTAGCAACAGCCTGGGCGGCTCGGGCCTTTCCACCGGCAGCAAACAAGAAGTGCTGACGAAAACGCAGCAGAACCCCGGCGCACTAGAACTACTCCGCCAGATCGCCCCCGGGGTCGACTATCGCTACGATCAGGCAGCGTGGCGCAACCACTTTGCCGAACAACTGATGCAAGCCCCCGACGACCTGCGTCGCGATCCGTAGTCGGCAGGCAGGACTTGTGCGCCAGGCTTCCACTCCGGTGCACCGCCCGATCAAACGTAACTACCTTCGCCAGAAGGTGGACCTCCGGGCTTCCCCACGCTCTGGCGAGCGTAGCTACGTGGACAATGCCGGCGGCCGGATAAACCAGGACGCGATCGCCAGCGGCATCATCGCGGCGGCGAAACACAAAATCGCCCCATCGTAGCTGCCCGTCGCGTCGTTGACCCAGCCCATGATCAACGGCCCGCAGCCGCTGCCGGCGACGGTCCCGCACCAAACCGCCCCGCGAATGCTGCCCAGATGTTGTCGCCCATAGTAGCGGACCCAAGCAACACCGCTGACGGAGATCAACATTCCTTGACCGCCGCCGAACAAGCCGGCAAAGGCCTGTGCCCCGCGAACCGATGGGTCCAAGTACAGCCACGCGAGCGAGCCGGCGACCAAAGCGGTGCCAAGGCCCAACAACCGATTCAGCTTCATAAAATCTGCCAACACGCCTCCGCCCAACTGCATCGCCAACATCGTCATCCCCAGGATCTTGAATAATCCCGCGGCCGTGTCCGGCGGTAACGTACGTTGCTCACACAGCGTGAATAGATAAAACAACACCCCGGTCCCGGCCATCGCCCAGATGATGTTGGCGAGCCCCAGGATGTAATACGAACCCGTCCGTGCCGCTTGGCCCAGCGTCAACGCATCCGGGTCAAGGTTTAGATCCGGTTCGGGCGGATCGGAATCGGAATCGTCGCTTGCATGGCCGGGTGACAGACGCCCGGTATGACCGTCCACGTACTGCCCCAAGTCTTCCGGCCGATTTCGATACAGCAGGATCACCAGCGGCAACAGGGTCAAAACCAGGATCGCCGCCAGCGACTGGTAGGTCGAACGCCAGCCGATGGCATCGATCGATCCGGCCAGCCACTCGGGGACCCAGGCAAACGCGATGGCCGAACCGATGCTCAGTACTGCCGAGACGCGTCCGATGCGATTGCGAAACCACATCGCCGTCGTGTTGCCGGACAACAGCGTCAGTGAGCCTTGGCCCAGAAACCGCAGCAAGAAGAACGCCGCGAGCAGGCCGTAGAACCCATCAACGCGGGAAGCGAACAAACAGGCCAACGCGAGCGCCACGATGACGATCGATGCGACACGCTTCAGCCCATGACGATCCGCAGCCGGCCCAACGAAGCTCAGCGGAACGGCGGCAAACAACGTTCCCAGCATGTACGCCAAACCGAGCCGGCTTTGCGTCAGCTGCAAACTGTCCAATAGCGCCGGCGTGAATGCGCTGACGGCAAACGTCTGCCCCGGACTGGTCCCGACCTGCATCAACATCGCGATCGGCAGCATCAAGTAGCCATAAAAAAATGGCAGCCGTCGCGCCAGTCGATCGGAAAGAAAATTCATAATGAAGATGAAACCCTCCCTGGAAGGGAGGGTCGAGCGTAGCGAGGGGAGGGTCGATTGGTGGCGCGTGAGTGCTTCCGAGCCACAGCAAAATCCTCCCGGCTCTAGGCGTAAACTCCTCCGCGACCTTTCCTTCCAGGACTGTTTTGCTTATCCACTCCGACCGCATCGACCAATGCGTCGAACTTCTCAAACCCGGATCATACCCTCGACGTAAATCGACGCCAGACACCAGAGATCACGCCGTCCGCTGGACCACCTGCTCGGCTGCGATCGTGGCCAGCGCCTTGAGCGTCAGCTGTGGATTGATTTCGCAACCGGCAGGAAATAACGACGCGTCGGCCACGGTCAGGTTGGAAACGTGCTGGCCGCAGTCGGTTTTCACTTGAAATGTCGTCGGGTCGACCACGTCGCCGATCGACGCGCCACCCTGCCCGTGCGTGGTCAACAGATTCACGAAAGCCGGACCGCGGCGGCGGATTTGACCAATCGCCCACTCCAGATCGTCCATGTCACGAATCCGCAGCGGCCGGCCGCCGCGCAGCAACATCGCCTTCGTCGGCAGATGCAGCGTCACACCGTCATCGGGCTTTGCGGCGGCAAAGTAGATTCGTGCGATCCGCCGGATACCCAACAGCAAGATTTCGAATTCATCACAATCCAACGAAATGTTCACGTTGCCGCAATCATCGATCGCATTGCACGGTCGCACTTGCGTGGGCACGACGATGCCGGCCATCGACAGGTGATTGAACCGTCGCATCGTGCAGGCAAATTCTTTGAACCATCCCGTCAACGCCAAGGCGACGGTGCCGGGAAAGTGAAACCAATTCTCCAACGCAGGTTCTTCGACCATCCGGCCGTCTTTTTCGACCATTCGGCGGTCCACCAGGAAACACTGCGTCACGCCGGGTTCGGGGCGATCGGAGCCCGACGGCCAAATCGGTTTGTCGAACATCGCATACACCGCCGTTCCCACGTTGGCGGTGAATCGTTTGCCCAGATGCCGGTTGCGATAGCCTCCGGACTTCAGCCCCTGGGCGACCAACTTGGTCGTGGGGCCGATGCCGGCAGCGACGACATACTGGTCGGCGGTGATGGTTGCTTGAGTGTGGCAACCATCGTCTTCGACACGCGTGACATCGACACCGGAGACGATCGGTTTCCCCGCGGCATCGGACTCGACACGAAGACGTTTCGCTTCGGTCCGATACGAAACGCGAGCCGGTTCGGGATTGTGCATCGCCTGGACGAGGAAGCTGTTGGCGCCGGTCGGCGAGTACGGATGCAGGCCACCGATGTGGTCGCCGAAACTGTCCACCGAGTTGTCGCTGCCGCATCCCGAGCAATGGAGCCGCATGGCAACCGGTAGGGGTTGGACGTCTTCACCAAGCGTCTGGCAGCCTTCGGCGAATCGCATGCTGCGGTCACTAATCTGCGTCTCGGTCACCGTGGTATTGACGCCCAGCTCGGCGTTGATGCCATCCATCAGCGCCGCCAGTTGATCGTAGCCCAGCCCCGTGGGCTGACGGCCGGCCCATTTGGTGTCGTAAACCTCGCGCGAGATCGGCAGATGGATCGCATTGTTGACATACGGTCCGCCGCCGAACACCTTCGCCTGGCAGACATTGATAGTTTGTCGCGGCGGAATTTTTTTACGCCGCTGTGGGAGCACCAGATCAAGTTTTGAGTCGACGTTGCCGAGTCCGCCGCTGATTTGCCCGCCGGCGTCTTTGTACAGCCGCATCAGGACTTCATCGCTGCGTGGCGGCGCCAAGCGAACGCTGCCATCGGAATCTTCGATGCGTTGGACCAAGGCATCGGGGCTGACGAAATCGCCGCAATCGAGAATCAAGACCTTGCGGCCTTGGGCGGTCAAGCGAGTCGCCGCGGTCGCGCCCCCGGCGCCGCTGCCGATGATCACCACGTCGTAGTGATGATTGAGATCCGCCAGCGGCGGTGCAGGCAAGGAAACCAGGCTGGAAACCTGTTCGCATTTCTTGCTCCAGCCCAATCCGATCAGTTCGCGGGCGGGTGCACGTGAGTGGATCACCAAACGGCCGAGCATCGCCAGTCCGCTAACGGCCATGTGCAGCAAGTGGTCGTCGTCCCACTGGATCAGCGGAGGTGCACCGGCACGGCGCGGGGTTTCGCCTTGATTGAGCAACCGACGCACGCCCTCGCGGGAGTGATGTTTCAGGCGTTTTGCGGTGTGTTTGACGCTGTAGACGTCCAGCCACAGCAAGGCGACGCTCATGCCCAATTGCATCCGGTAGGGCAGGTGGTCGGCGTAGCGCAGCACATCGTTGGCGACCTGACACGCATTATCGCCGCGGCGTCCACACCACAGCGAATCGATCTGGGCCGCCATGATGGCCACCAGCGTCTCGAAACGCTTCTCGCGAATCGTTTGCATCGGGCACTCGCGTGTCGGTTTGTCCGCCCAGCCGAACAGGCCGAGCGGCAACAGTCCCGCAGCCACAGCCCCTTTGCCGAATTGTCGTCGGTCGATTTCGCGGGCAAAGGGACGTGTGCCAAGTATCGACAGATTGTCCAGCGAAGACAAATCGTCCATCAAGCCCTTCCTTGGTCCGTGGTCTACGTGCTCTTTCTTGATGGCTCTGTGACGTTTCTCGAGCGTCCTGTTTCAGCAGAAACCAACCGTCGTTTCGCTCAACTTCGTCGCCGCAGGAACCAAATTGGAGCCAAACGCGAGTGCCTCCGCGTCATTCTGCAGTGCCCGCCCCGCGGTAGCGATCATAACGATCACACTAGATCGCTTGGGGGGGGGTCCGCACCCTGTAGACAGGCCGCACGCCGGGGTCTGTGCCCAGACGCTGCCCACCTACGACACCGCGACAGAGCCAGGCCGCACGCCGGGGTCTGTCCCCAGACTCTGTCCCCGGACGCTGCCCACCTACGACACCGCGACAGAGAAGAACGGATGGCAATGCGTACCCACGGATATCCGACTGCGCCCCATCGGTGGTTTCGCTCTGCCATCCGCGGGCCTATTCATCAGTTCAGTTCAAACCTCCCCCGGGGTCTGTCCCCAAGCTCCCCGGGGTCTGTCCCCAAGCTCCTCGGGGTCTGTCCCCAAGCTCCCCGGGGTCTGTCCATACCACCTATCCCTCGCACACCTCCCATGCCCCCCCAACTCCCAACTCCCAACTCCCAACTCCCAACTCCCAACTCCCAACTCCCAACTCCCA
>NZ_JACEHH010000045.1 GCF_014154935.1 Stieleria mannarensis | reverse complement strand
TGGGAGTTGGGAGTTGGGAGTTGGGAGTTGGGAGTTGGGAGTTGGGAGTTGGGAGTTGGGCTTATCCCGCCGGGAGGCAAGCTTGGAGTGCGGCGAGGAGGGTGGCGACGTTTTTCTTGGATGCCGATTCGCCCATCAGCCCGATCCGCCAGGCTTTTCCGGCAAACACGCCCAAGCCGCCTCCGATTTCGATGTCATACTCGTCGAGCAACCGCCGGCGCACGGCCGCTTCGTCGATGCCTTCGGGAACCGACACGCAGTTCAAGGTACAAAGCGAGTGATCGGGAATGTAGCCGAGCCCCAGATCCTCCAGGCCTTTGCGAAGCAAGTCGTGCATTTCACGATGGCGTGCGATCCTGGCGTCCAGGCCTTCTTCCAGCACGATCGCCAAGGCTTCGCGGAGCGCGTAGATCATGTTGATCGGCGCGGTATGGTGATACGCCCGGCCGCCGCCACCGGTGTAATAATTCTTCAGCATCGAGACGTCCAAGTACCAGGAACGCGACTTGCTGGACCGTGCCTCCATCGCTTCGATGGCGCGGTCGGAGAAGGAGACTGGGGAGAGTCCCGGCGGACACGACAGGCATTTTTGGGTTCCGGAGTAGATTGCGTCGATCCCCCAATCGTCGACACGCACGTCGTGGCCGCCGAGCGAGGTGACGGCGTCGACGGCAAACAGCATCCCGGCGTCGTGCAACAGATCGCCGACTCCGCTCAGGTCTTGCAAAGCGCCGGTGGAGGTTTCGGCATGGACCACGCCCAACATCTTTGCTTTGGGGTGTGCCGCAACGGCTTCGGAGAACTGATCCAGCGTGAACGATTTTCCCCAGGGAATCTCGACGGCGTGAACGCTCGCGCCGCAACGTTCCATGTTGTCTTTCATGCGGCCGCCGAAGACGCCGTTGATCATCACGATCGCTTCGTCACCGGGTTCGAGCAGGTTGACCAGGATCGTTTCCATCCCGGCCATTCCGGTTCCGGAGACGGGAAAGGTGAGCGCGTTTTTGGTACGGTAGACCTGCCGGATCATCTCGCAGGTCTCGTCCATGTACTCGATGTACTGGGGGTCGAGATGCCCGAGCGTGGGAGCGGAAATCGCTTGTAAAATCCGTGCCGGCACCGTGCTGGGGCCTGGCCCCATGAGCAATCGTTGTCGAGGATGAAGTGGAGAGACCATCTTGGGTAGGACAGGTTAAAAGGATGGCGGGCAAAGACAGCGTGGAGGATTCTACGCGAAACCCTCTCCCGCTTCGACCGCCGACCGCCACAATGTCCGAGACCGGGAATAAGAACATGAATTTCTCACGACCGAAACTCCTTCGCCCCAGGGGAAGCTGATGCCCATGAACCAAGCTCCGATGAACGAGGAAACCGAACGAATCAAGCAGTTGGAGATGCAACTGGCCCACTTGCAGCGTCAATACGACGTGCTGAACGACGTCGTGACGGAACAGTCGATGCTATTGGACCGAGTCAACAAACGGATCGCCAAGTGGGAACAAGAGGTCGACCGGATCAAAAACGTGACCGATTCGGAATCCCATCCGTTGGATGAAAAACCGCCGCATTATTGACCGAGATCCGCAACGCAGATTTGCCGCCCAGGCGCAGCAACCTTTGCCGGAACGTGGATCGCTGGTGCACTCCACGCTCTGGCGAGCGTAGCTACGTAAGCCATCGTGACGTGAACGGGGCGTTACTGGCGGGGGGATTTCATCGCCAGCGCGACGTCGGGGCGTAGTTGCGAGAACGCTTCGATGCCGTCGACCGAGACGTCGGTGCCGACCAGTCCGATCGAGACCAACTGGGGCGAGTTGGACAGTCGCAGCAACGTGTCATTGTTCAGTCTGCAGTCGCGGAAGGAGAAACCGGTTGTCAACGGCAACTCGACGTTCGCCGAAGCGGGCAGTTTGACGTGGCAGTCGACGAAGTTCAGGTTCGTGGAGAGCCGCCCGAGTGTGTTGATGGCTGCGGGGGTGAGTGTGGCAAATTGAATCTCGACCCCGTCAATCCCCCAATCATCGTGGCGTCGCTCGCAGTTTCCGAATCGCGGCTTGACCAAGGTGACGTAGTCCAAATTTTTGATTCCACGCAGTGACCGGATCAATTCGTCGTCGACGACGGCGTTGGTCAACCAAATCCGTTCCAGGTGGGGCAATTGGCAGACTTCTTTGGCGACGGGTCGGTGCTGGCAGTCGAAATACAGGTCGATCAACCGCGGGAAACGGGCCGCCGCTGTCAGCGCCCGGCCATCCAAGTAGCCGCCTTCGACATGCAGCGTCCACAGGCTGTCGGTCGCGCCGATTCGTGAGAGCGTCTCGGCATCCACGTCGAAGGCCTGTTGCTGACGTGATGCCAGTCCCAACCATTGGACTTCATCCAAGCACCATCGGTCGATATTTTTCTCCGAAAACGATTCGTACGAGATCGCCGCTCGGTTCGCCCTGCCCGACCAGGCTTCGCCAAACACCTCACTCAAACGCGCGGGCAGATACAACCCTTCTTCGTCAAGATGCCACATCCCCATCTCGACTTGACCGCCCAGCTCCCGCACTTCACTGATCATCCGCTGCCGCACTTGAATGCGTTTGATGCCTTTGCTGTAGCCGCCGAAACAAATCGCCAGGCAGGTGGCCGCGAACAGCACGAGTCGAATCGAGATCTGTTTCTCGCCGATCAGCAGCACCGTCACCACGATCCACGTCAGGCCGAATAGCCCGACCAGCATCATCGTCAATCCGTACGTCGTCCAGCCCGGAGGATAGCTGCTGAGGTAGGCGACACCGGCGGTCAATGCGACACCGGCGGCGCCCATGAAGGTGCGGTGCCGACCGAGCAGTTGGCGCGACGCCGCACCCAACCGCGTCGCTTTGAACCAGATCGCCAGTACGGCCAGGACAACGATGAACGCGAACATCCCTCCGCCGGCCCGCTGCGGCTGGAAGATGCGTCGCATCATCATCGAATTCGATCCGGGGCCGGCCAGTTCGGTCAACACCGGGGCCGGGGCATACCGGGCGACGACCGGTTTGGGCGGGGCGGCATGTTTCGAGTTCACCACCGGTGCGTCGGAGTAGATCGCGGTGTCGGTGAAGCGATCATCGATTTCAAATCCGACGCGGGTCAACTGCAACTGGTTGCTCCATCGCCGGCACGCGGTGACCTGTTTGGGGTACCAAAGTCCGGTCGAGGGATCGAATTGAAAGGAATCGATTTCGATCGTCTTGTATTCCGGCCAGCGATCCCCCGCCGGGGTCTCGAAGGATTGCCGCAGCGGTAACAGCGAGCGATCCTTCGCCAGGTAAACCTCGCAGTCGGAGACGATGTCCAGATCTTCGTTGTTGATCCCAAACCATCTGACGTGCCAGCACGGGTGGCCGTTGAACTGGACCTCTTCAAAACTTGGTTGACCGATCACCGATTCCGGCGGAAACAACGGTCTTTCAGCGTCGGCCAGAACCAACCAGTTCAGATGCCGTGAGAAATAGAAGTCGACGAGAACGCCGTGAGGCAACAACGGCGCAACGTTGCGTTCTTGGGCATAGACGTTCGTCGAGAGCGGGCGATTGGTGATGCTATGAAAGAAACGCATCCGGCCGACTTGGCCGTCGTAGGCAAACACCATCTTCTGTTGACTCGGCTCAAGACGCTCCGCCCGAAAACGGTCGCCCAATCGCAAAAAATCGTCGCTTAAAGAAACCACCGGCGTTTGACTGGACCAGTCCGTCGATCCGACCGGATCCTGTGATGAATCGTCGCGAATGGTCGGATAGGTTTGGATCGTTCGCTTCAATCCCCAACCCTTGTACGCTTGACGCACCGCGGCGATCTCCGCTTTCAACCGACTCAATCCGCTCGCCGTTGTCAGCGCCGGGACTTGACCGTCGGTGATCGAGGGCGGCGAAACCTTGCTGATCAACGAGGGGGAATCCGCGGTCGCCGCAGCGGCGGTCGAAGCGAAAATGACGAGGCAGGTGACCAAGCGGAATTGATCAACACGGCGTCCGGAACGCGCCGGCGAGTTGAATTCCACGCAATGAGTCGCGTCTTGAAGGAACATCGTGGCTCACAGGTTGCATCGTGCGAATGCTTCGAAAAGCGGGAGAAGGTTGGTACACGATAGCGAATCGGCCAGCGCCGGGTCAAAAAAGATTGGTACCTTGGAAAGAAATTTTACGCGGTACCACGTGCCGGTCGGCGAGCCGGCTCATCAAAGGAGAGCTCCCTCTGTCGACTCCGATCCAGTGATTTGGCTGTCGATCGGCTGCTCGCCGATGCAATTCGCTGCCAGAGACTGAGGGTGGCGTAACTGCGACAGTGCGTTCAAAACCCGGGGATCCACCGTCCGGCGAAGGGGGCGATGTTCGCTGCGCCGAGCAACGCCGTTCAGCAAGGAACGCGCAAAAATAAAACCGGCAACGCAACGGACGCGTCACCGGTTCTCGATTGAATCAGCCAGTCGCCGACATCCATCGCTACTCTTTCTTTGCCAGCTCAAAGCCTTTCTTGAATGCTTTGTCGTTGTAGATCAGCTTCAACTTGGCGGCATCATCTTCGGCCCCTTCCGCTTTGCCTTTGCAGTTGTTGCAGCAGAACGCGACTTCGGTGCCGGCCAGTTTGATCGCGGTCGACTCGTTCAATTTTCCGCCGCTAAACGGGCACTTCTTTTGCACGTATTGCTTGGTCGCAACCAACTGATGATTGGCTTTGACGGCATACTTTTCGGTGTCCTTGGCAAACTTGCCGGCGCAACCGTTGCAGCAGAAATAGACTTTGGCGTCTTTATAGTCGGCGGACTTGCTGGCGTCGGCGGCTTTCTTGGCGACCACGCACTGAACGTCTTTCAGGTCCACGTCGGCGGTCAGGGTGGTGGCGGTCGCGACGACCAGGACCGCGACGGCAGAGGCTAGGAATCGTTTCATGGTTGGACTCATTTGAGGGTGTGAAACGGAGAGAATGGTGAGCCTGATAAAGGCGCACGGACTTTCACAATAGGCAAATTTTCGCTCCAAGACCAATGCTGAGTGCCGTCAGAACGGGAAAAATCCGCAAAATCTAACGCTCTGATGCCAGCACGACGCGTCAGCGGCCTGGTGATTGAATCGCAACCGAAACAAAAGTGAGCCGATGGCGCTAGCCGCGGGCCTCGAAGGGCGATGGCGGCACCGCGAGGCCCGCGGCTAGCGCCGTCGGCTCACTCCATCGACCGCCCGTGAGCGAGTGGCCCACGGCGGAGGCGGCGCTGACTGGCGGGCCGCTCGCTGACGCTTCCCGCTGGCATTTGTGGCGGGGTTAGGATGCTGCGGTGGCGGTCCATGACGCGGGGGGGTCGTCCACGGTCGCTCGCAGAATCTGCAAGATGTCGCCGCGGTCCTGTGAGCTCAAATGCCCGTATTCCGGGGAGACATCCTGCCCGGAGAGCACCTGCCACAACCGCTGAAAGACGCGGTCTTTGAGCTGCGAATCCAAGGCTGCGAACGCGGGCGAATAAATCGTGTAGCTGCACGGGTACCGAAACAGCCGCCGCTTGAGATCGAACTGTCGCAGCGATCTGCCGTCCCTGGTCGTCGGGCCCTTTGTTGCGAAGTCGTCGGTGAAGGTGTTGGAACAACTGATCGGCGACTCCAGCTTCGCTTCATCGACAAACAGTAAATGGTCGACGACCTTCTTGGCCGAACGGTCGATGACCGAATCCAAATCCGCCACCCCGCCGTCTGTATCGGTGGAACGGTTGCGTGCTCGTCGCACGGCATAATTCGCGCTGGCGAGTTGATTGTGCATTTCCACCTGATGTTCCAACACCATCAGCGCCACGATGTCGCTGCTGGCGACGGGCCATCGCGACAGGTCAAACTGCCCCTGCAGCGTTTCGGCATTGGACGGGCCCAACGAAACGAGTTGGTCGCCCTCGAGAAACGCGTTGCCCATGTGTTTCATCAAGCCGTGGCCACCGGTCACGTACCATCCACCCCAGCGTTCGGCGATCGGGCTGGTGTGATCGGTGACGAAAGAATCGAGCAACAGATTGATCTTGCCGTTGCTTCGCGCCATCACGCTCTGGATCGTGTGCACCGGCACCTTGCCGTGGTCATCGGTTCGTTCGTGACAGCCCAGGCAGCGAAAATTCTCGCGTCGCATCGAGGGGCGTCTCGGGGACATATTGATGGTGTAGTACACCGCCCCCAGCTTTGGATCGGCGGCGGAGACTTCCAACAGCGAACTGCCGCGGACCCAACCGACGTAGACATCGTCCCCGAAGAAAATCGCTCGCGGGTTGGTCGGCGAAATCCGTCCGGTCTGCAAACTGGTTTTGGAAAACACGAGTGCCTGGGACGACACCGGAACTTGCAGCTCCGCGAGGATCGATCGCAGGTACCCGTAGCCGTCTTCGTAAATTAAATCGAGTTCACCCGAGTCGACTTTGTCGATCATCGCCGACACACGGTTTTCACCCTTGGTCTCGGTGTAATGGATCGGCGCTTCGTCCAGTCGCGACTGGGCGTGGCAAAACGATTGCACGCTGAACAAGAACAGCAGTGTTGAAAACCAGAGAAAACGGAGGTCGTGCATCGGAGGTGGGATTGATCTGCAGGGGGATGCCGGACGATGGGGCGAGCAGGGAAGGAACTCGTCACCTGCGCCGCCAGTTTATCCTACCGATCAAGCAAACGCATCAGCAGCACAAAAGTCGACGCGGAAAGCCGCTTCGTCGTTTTTTCCAGTCAGCTGCGGTCGGATTGGTCAAAAAATTTGTTGGTCAGAAAATGGGAGGCAGGAAGCTCCGATCGCTACCGGTTCAGCCTGGGCTGGCGAAAATCAATGGAACTTGGAACGTTGGGTAGGTTCGGGGACGTTCAGCGATTCTGCTGGATCCCTCGATTGCAAATTGCAAACTGTTCATTGCGAAATTCAAATTTGCCGGGAGTCGTTCCAATCATTTCGCAATTTGCACTGTTCATTTTGCAATTTTCAATCGTTGCCGGTTCACCAGTTTTCGACGCCACGTACTTTTCAACAGGCCAGGTTCAGCCCCCATTTTTTGACCACCTCATCTTCACTCCGGAAGCCACCGTTTTGCCGCCGCGGCGATCAGGACCGGCAAACCGATCGACGCCCCGAGCGCGAACGGTAGCCACTGGTGACGTTGGGCGTATTCACCGAGGGCGGAATAGGCGATCGCGATCCCCAGGTTGCTCAGCAGGATCGCCGGCAGGAATCTCCGCCAGGAAAGCCGATGGATTCCAGAAATCAACACGCTCGCCTCGGCAAAAACCGGCACTGCGCGCGTCAGCACCAGCACCAGCGGCCCGTACCGCTGACTGACCTCGCGCATCCGATCGAGATCTTCGCCGCTGGAAAACCACAGCGCGAAGGGCTGCCCCCATCGCCGGGCCAACGCAAAGCCGATGACCGCACCAAGATTCATCCCCACCCAAGTCGCCAGCGTCCCACGCCACCACCCGAGTTGCCAACCGCTCATCGTGCTGACCACGCTGGATGGGATCGGCAGCAAGATGTCCGTCGCCAGCAACCCGATCACCAATGCCGCGGTCGCCGCGACCGACGGCGGATCTTCGGCGACGCCGCGCAGCCAAGTTTCCAATTGGCCGCCGAACAACAGGAACGGCAACACGGGAACCAACAAGACGACGCACATCAACGGCAACGTGCGGAACAATTCACGCATCACCGGCCTGTCGGAAATCCACCTCGTGATACTCCAACGCCCATTCACGCATGAATCGGACCTTGACCGGATCGATGCGATAAACGATCAGCTGGGGATTGTCGATCGATCCCAGGTAATTGCGCAGCAACGGATTCGCGTCCCAGATCTGTTGCAACACCGCCGCGTCCTCCACGATCGTCGCCACCCCCGTGATGCGGACCTGGTCGTGACTGTCACTCAGATAACACAGCTCGACCTTCGGGTTGGCCGCGATTTCGGCGGTCTTGTGATAGCTCCGCAAATTGGCCACATAGACGGTGAACCCGTCGGTGCGGACAGGGGAAACGGGGCGAAGCCGTGGCTGGTCGCCATCGATCGAAGCCAAATAGGGAAAGCGGTCCTGTTTCACGACGGATCGGGCAAGGCCGACGACTTGGCCGGGCTGGATCGGTTCGGGCTGGGGCTTGGTCATCACTGGAGTATAGCGAATCGGCACCGGATCGGCGTTCCAGTTGAGAACACGTCGCGGGCGACCTATGATTGCACGCAAGACATTCCTTCCCACACTCGCCCACCCGATCGCCTGGATCTCCTACTGATGCGCAGCACCGCCGCCGTCCTCCTGGTGACAGTCTTCACTGTCACGTCATTCGCATCCAATTGGCCCGAATTCCGAGGCCCTTCCGGGGACGGCCATGCCGGCGACGCGGACCTGCCCGTCGCGATCGATGATTCGGTCGTCAAATGGAAGACGCCGATCCACGGCAAAGGATGGTCCTCGCCGGTGGTTTGGGGCGACCAGATCTGGTTGACGACGGCTACCGAAGACGGCACGAAAATGTCCGTCCTGTGTGTCGACCGCAACAGCGGAACGATCGTGCACGACAAGGTGCTGATGGAAAATGATTCGCCCGCGTTCTGCCACCCGATGAATAGCTACGCGACGCCGACGCCGGTGATCGAAGCCGGACGCGTTTACATTCACTTCGGCAGCTACCTGACGGCTTGCCTGGACACCGCCGACGCCGAAGTGATCTGGAAACGCGAGGACCTGGAATGTGATCACCACCGTGGCCCCGCATCGTCGCCGATCCTGCACGACGGCAAACTGTTCATCGCCTACGACGGATACGATGTGCAGTATGTCGTCGCGCTCGATAAACAAACGGGCGAAACGGTTTGGAAAAAGCAACGCCAAATCGACTACGGCACCAATGACGGCGACCGGATGAAAGCGTATTGCACCGGCCACGTGATCACCGTCAACGGTCAAGAGCAACTCGTTTATCCCAGCGCCGTGGCGACGATCGCCTACGATCCCTCCGACGGCGAAACCTTGTGGACGGTTTATCACGAAGGCATGAACGCGTCGGCGCGGCCGCTGTACGGCGACGGGTTGGTGTTCATCACCAACGGCATGGGATCGATGGTTGCCGTTCGCCCCGACGGCAAGGGGGACGTGACGGGGACTCACATCGAGTGGTCCGGCCGAAAAGGCGTCGCCAAAAAGTCGTCGCAGTTGCTCGTCGGCGGCTTGCTGTACATGAACAGCGACGACGGGGTGATCACCGCACGCGATCCCAAGACCGGTGACCTGACCTGGCAAGAACGTGCCGGCGGTTCCTTCGCCGCCTCGCCGATCTACGCCGGCGGCCGGATTTATTGCTTCAGCACCGAAGGCGACATCGTGACGATCCAACCCGGCCAAGACTACCAGGAATTGGCCAAGACCAAACTCGGTGACGGCTTCATGGCCTCCCCCGCCGTCGTCGACGACCAACTGATCCTCCGCAGCAAGTCGCAGCTGTATTTGATCGAGCGATGACGCCGCCGACTGGGACGGTCGGCGGCGATCGAAAGAATGTGGGTCAAAAAATGGGTTGGTCAAAAAATGGTGGCGTTCTCATTGGACAGAGAGATCCAAGAACATCATGTGTGATGGGTTGCCGACCGCGGCGTAGTGGCCGGTGAAATCCAGTGCGCCGGTTTGCCGATTGACTTTGAAAATCGCGATGTTGTCGGCGCGTTGGTTCAGGCAGTAAAAGAACCGGCCGGTCGGGTCAAAGCTGAAACTGCGCGGATAGTTCCCCCGCGTCCACTCCTCGCCGACGTAGCGGAGTTCACCCGTTTTTCCGACCGAAAAAATCCCCACACTGTCGTGCAATCGGTTTCCGGCGTAAACGAATCGACCGTCGCCGGAAACCAAGATTTCAGAGCAGAAATTGCTGCCGACAAACTCGGTCGGCAGCGTCGAGATCGTTTGTCGCTCCGTCAATCGACCGGCATCCGAGTCGTAGTCGAACAGGACGATCGTCGATCCTTCTTCTTGAATGCTGTACAACCAACGCCCACCGGGATGAAAATGAAAGTGTCGCGGCCCGTCTCCCGGTGGCAATGAAACCGACGGCGGGTCGCTGGCGGTCAGCGTTCCCGTCTGGTCGTCGAATCGCCACAGAAAGATCTTGTCGAGTCCTAGGTCGCAATGCAGCACGTAACGTCCCAAGGGATCGGATTGGATCATGTGGGCGTGGGTGCGGTCGTGACCGCTGATGGCGAAGCTTCCCGGCGGGGCGTTGGTGGCTTGTGTCGGCCCGATCGTGCCGGCGTCCTGTTTGACGTCGACCGGTTCGCCCAACTGTCCGTCCGAACTGATCGGCAAAACCGCCACGCTGCCGCCGAAGTAGTTGGCAACCAGTAGAAACCGGCCGCTCGGATGAATGCTGACGTAGGTCGGCCCGGCACCGCCGCTGCGCACCGTCCCCATCAACGTCAGCTCACCGGAGGATCGATCGATCGAAAACGTGCTGACCGACCCCTCCTTGGCCGCTCCGACACGATCGGTTTCGTTGGCCGAATACAATCGCGTGCCCGCCGCATTGACGGCCAAGCAACTTGGGCTGGTCCCCATCCGTTGCGTCCCGATTGCAGTCAATTCTCCCGTCTGACGATCGACGCGGAACAGATGAATGCCGCGTCCGTTGCCCGGCGGTAAGTCGACCTGGGTCGGCAAGACATCCTGAAGCGGCGAGCTAAACGTGCCGACGTACGCGATCAACGGCGGCGAGTCGTCGGCGGCCTGTGCATGGACAAGCTCGCCGACAAGTGGGCTCGCTGCGGCCAAGGCGACCGAGGTTTTCAGGAAAGAGCGTCGAGAACGGGAGGAGGGATTCATCGCAAAGAAGATCGTGGAGGTGGGGCAAAGCGGGGGCGGTCGGAACGGCAGTGCCGCGTCAGTGTAGTCCATACGTGCTGGTGTCCAGGCTTTAGCCGCCCATTGTCGCTGCTTTGCAGCGACGGGGAATCGCCTCAAGGCTAGACATCAACGTGCGCTGGACCATCGATCCTACCGCGGGTCAGTCTAACGTTTACCGACGTGGGCAACGGCACGTGGGATCACGTCGGATTGTCCCGCGGTGCTTTCAAAATGGGGGCTGATCGCCAGCACGCGTCCTTGCCCGTAGCGTGCGAACACGATGGCCGGGGCACCGATCATGGTGTTCTCTTGTGGCTCGTAGATCCCGTTTTCGGTGCGAAAGTGAGCCCAAGGTTCATACTTGGGGAGCGAGTCGTCGTCTCCTGGAGAAAGGATCGGGCCGTTTTGGTACCGGATCGATTTCGTTCCGGAAACTCCCAACACCTCCGCCGCGCGATCGGTCAGTTCGACGTCAACGTCGGTGGCCGGGCCGCGGTACCACATCGACTTTCTGCCCTTGCCGGGGATCTCCACCGTTTTATTGAACACGGCCGCATTCATCAGATCCAGCGACCACGAGTAGTGCGACGAACATAGATAGGCACCGGCGCAGATCCCAACGATCCCTCCTCCGTCACGAACGAATTGGCGAACATGATCGCGACGCAATGGTCCGATCGCTTTGCCTTGTTTGCTGCCCGAACCGCCGGGAAACACCAACACATCGAACTGGTCCAACACCGCCGGGCACATGTCGTGTCGGCCGACCAGTCGCACCAACAAATCCGAGCGACTATCGAGGACGGTCAAGACTTTCGTTTCATTTGCTCCCGAATCGTCGAAAACCGCCACGCTGGTAATTCCGCTTTGCGGCGTCGGGGCGATACGATCGACACAGTCCTGGGCGATCATCCCGATCGACAGCAGCGCGGTCGACACCATGCGGCGATGTTGCCGGGTCCGCATCGAGATCGGTTGATCCTTGAACGTGGTTTCAAAAATGAAGCTCGCGGCGCCCAGCTGTTCGCCACAGGCGCGAGCCAAACTGCCCACGGCAGGACCGCTTTTGGCCAGCAGGTCGAACGGATGTTTGGGCTCCAATTCCACATTGACGGATTGCCGGATGCGTTCGGCAAAGTCACGTTGGCCGGGAAACGCGATCACGCTCGACCCGACCGATTTCGAATTGACGCGATGGAAATCAAACCCTTCATGCAGATCAAACAGCCAGTCCGGTTGATGCTGCGTGACGAAATCCCAGATCGCTCCGCTATGCTCGGTCAGCGTTTCGTCATGCTCGGCCGTCGGGAAACTGCGATTTAAATCGCGCCGCCGGCGGTCGTTTCGGTGCTCCGGCGTCCAGCGGATGTTGGCCGCAAGCCCCAGGCGGTTGACTTGGGGAATCACGACCAGTTTCCCTCGCTGGATCGGCCAATGACGAATTTGTTCGGCCGCTCGCGCCCCCGCCGGTTCGTTGCCGTGAACGCCACCGGTGATCAAGACCGTGGGACCATCACGTCCGCTGTCGATGACATGCCACGGGGTTTTCCAGCTCGCCTCCGATCCGAGCGTGCCGGACGTGAGCGTCGGCGACGGGATCGAGGTCGCGATTTGAGCTTGCACCGGTGGGCCGTGCCCAACCGCGCATGCGAATGCCAGAACGAGAAACAAACCGGCGAGGAGAATGTGGCCTGCCGGGTGACGCCCCGATCGAGTTTTTTGCAAAGCGGACATGGCTCGGTCAAGTTGGTGGATGGTTGGCGGCGGGACAAAGTATAAAGGCCACACCATCCTGGTGTGCCTGCAACCTGTTCGTCCTCACAAACTTCAGCAATTTGATGTCGCTCCGTTCGTTCTCTATCGTCTGCACGCTGTTCCTCGCGGGCCTTGTCGCCCATGCCCAGCAACCTCCTGCCCCGGCCGCGTGGCAATACTCTGGCGATCAACTGCGGCCGTTTTGGCGCAGCGACGTCGTGGAGCAGGAACCGGTGTTATTCGTGCGAGATCCCGAATCGGGCGGTGCACGAGGGTCGATGTTATTTCCGATTCACGAGATTCTTGCGGTGCGAAGTTCGTCGGGTGACATCATGTATCAACAGGACGTGGATTATCAATTCACTCCCGGCAGTCGCCAGATCGTCATCCCCGCCGGTTCGCGCGTGGTAACGACGCCGGCGTCAGGGCTGCGGCGTCCGGAAAATTCCCAAAAGCACCGGCTGACGCACCGCGATGGAAACGGGGAAATCCTGTTCGGCGCAAAACTGGAATATCACCAGATGCAAACGCACGTGACGTACAAAAAAGCGGACACATCCTGGCCGCCGTCGATGCCGGCATTCAACCCTGAATCGCTTCCCAAGACGCTTGAAAAACTGCGTCGTCAAGAGCCGCTTTCGATCGTCTTGCTCGGCGACAGCATTTCGACCGGTTGCAACGCGTCACTCTGGGGTGGAGGGGCACCGTTTCAACCAGCTTACCAAGACCTACTCGTCGAGCATCTGCGGCGGCACTACCAAACCGAAGTCACCTTGACCAATCTCTCGGTCGGCGGAAAATCGACGCCGTGGGGGATCTCGATGATCGACAAGGTCACGCCAGACGATCCCGACCTGGTGATTCTGGCCTTTGGCATGAACGATTCCGCGGGCCGTTCGCCGGAGGAGTTCGGTCAGAACACGGCCGCCATGATTCGGCAAACGCGAGACACGTGCGCCCAGGCGGAGTTCATTTTGATCGCTCCGATGACCGGCAATCGGGACTGGGTGCGGTTGAACCACGACGTGTTTCCCAAATACCGCGACCAACTGGCGTCGCTTTGCGGGCCCGGCATCGCGTTGGCCGATATGACCAGCGTGTGGATCGAAATGCTGAAACGCAAGAAGGACGCGGACCTGACCGGCAACGGCGTCAACCATCCCAACGACTTCGGCCACCGGGTCTATGCCCAAGTGCTATCGGCGCTGTTGATCGACTAGTGTTCAATCAATGAACGGGACGTGTGCGCAGTGATTGTGTGGGGGCGCTCGCGGACGCTTCCCGCTGGCATCAGCGAACCGCTGGCGCGTGCGGTTACCTCCAAGTTGCAACTGCCGAAACCCGCCGTCAGCTTTCCACCGCATCGCTGGTCGGATGGCCCCAGCGGTCGCCGTGCAGGTGCGAGACCTTGCGGCGGACTTCGGCGGGATCGAACCGCGCCGTCAACCCTTTCAAGTAATCGTTGCGTTGGGCTTCGGAGTCGAATTCCAGCGGACGCTTTTCGAACAAGTCGTCCAGCGATTTCATGTGACGACGCTCCATGAAATTCCGCAGCCCATCGATCAGGGTCCGCACCACCGTCGGGCCTTCGCGACAGACTGCCGAAGTGACCATCGCGACATCGGCGCCGGCCAACAGAGCTTTCACCACATCGATGCTGGTCCCGATACCGCCGCTTGCGGCCAGCGGCATGCCGGGGCAGTGGCTGTGGACCTGCATGACCGGACCGATGATCTTGGTCACCGTCCCCGGCTCGGTCAGCGTCCACTCGGACTTCAGTTGGAACGTGTCCAGGGAGATATCCGTGTCGGGTAATCGGCCGAATAGAATCAAGCCCTGTGCGCCCGAGAGCAATCGGCACGAGAGCTGACTGAGTCGGGTGTAGCTGCGATGCAATTTGACGAACAACGGAATCTTAATCGCGTGATCGATCTTGGTCACCACGTCGACGACCGCGTCTTCGACTTCGCGCGCGGTGCCATACACACTCGGCGGAGGCGGCTGCAGACACAACTCGATTGCCGACGCACCGGCCTGTTCGACTTCCTTGGCAAAGTCCAACCAGTTGCCACCGCTTTCACCGTTCAGGCTAGCGATCACCGGAATCGACAATTGCGACGTCGCCCGGGTGACCATTTCCAAGTACGACTCGGCATCCAATCCGGCGTTCTCCACCGGAACCCGTCGACTGCGTTTGAGCAGGGCTTTTTCCTGCGGCGAAAACGCCACGCTGTTGCGATCGTTCCACAACAGCACTTGTTCTTGGAACAGAGAGGGCAACACGATCGCCCCCGCACCGGCGGAAACCAAGGCCACTTGACTCGGTTCCTCCGCCGTCATCGGACAAGAGCCCACCACGATCGGAGCTTGAAGATGTAAGCCGCCAAAACTGGTGCTTAAGTCGATACTCATCGGATCCCCTTGTCAAATGTTTGGGCGCGATCGGAACCAAACGCCCGCGACGAGATCGCGCGGTCCATCGTGCGATTGTTGGTCTCGGCCCCGCCATCAACCGAGGAAAAGGAAATCGACCTCCCCCGGCTCCGGCGGGAGCATCCAGTCGACCGCCAAGTATTTGTGCATCTCCTGTGCCGAATGGAATGGCCTTCCTCGTTTACCGGCGTTTCTTTCACGCGAACGGTTCCGGCCTGTGAAGGGAGGCAATCTCGGAGCGAAAGGTCCCCCCCCAAGCGACGCCGTTTCGTCAGTCGAGTGTAGGCGTGTTTAGGCATCGCGCGGATTTAAAAGACGCATTCGATGGCCGCAGGACACTCGCAAGAAGCCCGTAAGGGCGCGGAAGACGGGCGAATCCGCGCGCCGCGTTCTCAGGCCCAGCCCTGCACGTGCGGATTCGCACCTTCGACGTGGCGTTTTATCTCGCGGATGAACCGTCTGCCCCGCTGGGCGCCGTCCAATGTCGTCTCCGGATCGAAGTCTCCGTTGACTTCCAAGATGATGGGGCCCTCAAAGTGAACTCTCTCCAGCTGCCTGATGAACGGTTCCCACTCGATCTTTCCATCACCGGGCGGCAGGTGGTCGTCCCGCTCGCCGCCATTGTCGCTGGCGTGCACCATCCACAAGTGCCCCGACAACTTATGGGCGACCGAGAGCAAGTCGCCGGAAAGGTAGGCGTGTCCGGTGTCCAGGCAAATCCCGACTTCGGTGCTTTCGATCGCGCCTAGAATCCAAAGGATGTCGCGGGGACGGCCGAAGAACAGGTGTGGCATCATGTTCTCCAACATCAGACCGACATTCAGTTC
Source organism: Stieleria mannarensis (assembly GCF_014154935.1). GTDB lineage: Bacteria > Planctomycetota > Planctomycetia > Pirellulales > Pirellulaceae > Stieleria > Stieleria mannarensis. The sequence goes on along the minus strand of NZ_JACEHH010000045.1, from coordinate 57,119 downwards.
GGCGCACTCGCAGGTGATCAGATTCAATGAATGTGCCGCGTTTTCCATGCGGTGCATGCGTTCCTCTTCGGGCAGACCATGTTGCTCGGGCCCCGGGTGGATCACAAAATACAGCACGCCGATTTCCGCAGCGGCTGAGGCGGCCGTGACGATCTCTTCCACCGAACGATTCCGCACCGCCGAATCGGGCGACGTGATATCGATCTGCTCGGCAAACGGCGCGTGAAAGGCGAACGGTTCGAGCTTCAATTGTTGAATCAGATCACCCGCGCGCTTGACCGCCTCAAAGTCGTGGTAATCCAAATGCGATGGAAACGAACAGATCTCGATCAAGTCGAATCCGGCCGCGCGGATCGGTTCCAGGCATTCAAAGATGCTGTGGCGATAAAAACATCCCGTGGACAATCCGATCGGCCACTCCACCATCTTGCTCTCTCCGCAATTGCGATCTGTAGGCTGGTTACCCGATGCCGCTACGACCGCGTCGTTCCTGTAATTTTCGGTCCCGCTCATTTGGCACGGGCGACAGCGTTGGTGTGCAGGCTTTCGGGACCGTCCAGCTTAGGGCGATGCTTCTATCGGGGGACGATGGCCCTTCCGGGCTGTCGCCCGTGGGGCTCTGCACGACGACCTAGAAAGGACGTCGTACACCCCTCAACCGACCACCTCTTACCCAATCGGCCAGATCATTTGGATTTGTCGCGTTTCGCCTCTGTCCTAAGCTGGATGGTCCCTCAAGGCGAGACACCAACGTCCAACGTACATTGCGTCGCAAACCATGTGCCGAAAAGCATGCTCCATCGCCCTCGCTGTCGGCATGCCAGATGCACGATGTCAAAAGGCGTGAAATCAACCAACGCCGACGCCGTTGCGGGACAGCGACGTCCCTGCTGGAGACAAACCGATGGACATGATGAACGCGATGGTGCTGCCTGGAATCGTCTCGCTTGACGATTGCCGCACTCCGCTGGAATTCACCTCATTGCCGATCCCGGATCCGGGGGCGGGACAGGTGTTGGTGAAGGTGCTTTCGTGCGGCGTCTGTCACACGGAGCTGGATGAAATCGAAGGCCGCACCGCACCGTCGCAATTTCCCGTTGTCCCCGGCCACGAAATCGTCGGGCGGATCGTCACGCTGGGGGCGGGCGTTGCCCAATGGACCGTCGGCCGGCGCGTCGGAATCGGATGGATCTATGCTTCATCGGGAACCAGCCAGGAAAACCTGAGCCCCGAATTCCGCGCGACCGGACGCGACGTCAACGGAGGCTACGCCGAGTACATGTGCGCCGATGCGAGGTACATTTTCCCGATCCCAGAGACGTTCGGCGACGCCGAAGCGGCACCGCTGCTGTGCGCCGGTGGCATCGGTTACCGCGCTCTGCGGCTAGCCAATCTGAGCGACGGCGACCCGTTGGGGCTAACCGGGTTCGGCGGATCGGCGCACTTGGTCTTGCAACTGGTTCGCCATCTGTATCCGCGAACCAAGGTCTACGTGTTCGCCCGCGATCAACGCTCGCGACAATTCGCGTTAGAGATGGGCGCCCACTGGGCGGGTGCGAGCGAAGCCACCTCGCCTGAACCGCTGCAAGCGATCATCGACACCACGCCGGCCTGGAAACCGATCGTCGAAGCACTGCGCAATCTGCGGCCCGCCGGGCGGTTGGTGATCAACGCGATTCGCAAAGAGGACGCTGACAAACAGGAATTAAGCCGGCTGTCGTATCACGACCACCTCTGGATGGAAAAAGAAATCAAAAGCGTCGCCAACATCACCGGCAACGACCTCGCCGAATTCCTGCCGATCGCGGCACAAATTCCGATCCGTCCAAAAGTCGAAACCTACACGCTCCGACAGGCCAACCAGGCGTTGGTGGAACTCAAGCACGGGCATGTCCGCGGTGCAAAGGTGATCGTGATGGATCAAACGTAGGACGCGGCCCATTCGGTTTTCCTAGCCATCGCGGAGAAAGGGTAAGAAGATTTTGGGGGTAAGAAGATGATGGATGGCACCGTCCATTGGATCCTCGGAGCGGGGAGGGTTGCCTGCGGCTCGGATGCACTCAAACACCAGCAAACGACCCTCCCCTCGCTGCGCTCGCCCCTCCCTGTCAGGCATTGGTGTCGACACAACTTACCATGGCTCCCTGCTCCCCCGGCTTTGCGCACAGAGAAGGGCTGGGGAAAATGACTTCGCGGCTCAGCGTAAGCGTCCCCTATTGGAGCGGAAGTTTCACAGAGCAAAAATGAAACGGGCTCCCCTCTCCTCCGAAACTCTGGCGAGCCTAAGCGAGCCAGAGTTTCGGGGGAGAGGGGCCGGGGGTGAGGGGGATCCACTCCATCGTGACCGCCGGCAGCGGAGAAGATCCGACGAGGGTCATTCACGCCGAAGCAAAGAGTCCTTGCGACAATCGCACCGCAAAACCATCGGCGATTTAGCGGGTCTATCGATTGGAAGCGTGTCCATGCTGAGCCCCTCACCCCCAGCCCCTCTCCCCAAAACAGATCGCGGTCATCGTTAGTCCGCGATCCAAGTCTTTCGCGCGATCTGTTTTAGGGAGAGGGGAGCCATGTCCTCATTTGCGAGCCGACTTGCGTAGACACCAATGCTCCCGGCCAGAGTCGTAAATTGCCCGCCGCGTGTCGCAGTTTCCTCTCGCGGCTTCCAATCTCAGCCGTCATAATGGACTCCCCACCCGCGGCGTTCCCCCTCAAGACCATTGCGTCTGGGAAAAAAACTGCCCAAGCCGCGATCATCGAACTTCAGCTAAACTATCTGGTTCGTCCCCCCAATTTCGCTCATTCTGGAGATGAAGTGATTTCGATTTGGAACTTTGCATGGCGCAGCCTACTAACCGCCGGCTTGCTGACCTGCCCTTTGGCGGGGGCCGCGATGGCCGCTGCACCGAGCGCCAGCGCACCGAGCGCAGAAAAGTTAGAGTTCTTTGAGAAAGAAGTCCGTCCGTTGCTCGCCGAGCATTGTTATTCCTGTCACAGCACGACATCAAAAACCATCCAAGCGGGGCTGCGGGTCGACAGTCTGGCGGCGATGCTCGAAGGCGGCGACTCCGGTGAAGCGGTCGTTCCCGGCGACGCCGACGGCAGCCTGTTGATCGAAGCGGTGCGCTACGACTCGTACGAAATGCCGCCCAAAGGGAAGCTGCCGGACGAGGACATCGCGACGCTGGAACGGTGGGTGGAAATCGGAGCCCCCTGGCCCGAAGAAGACGCACCGGCCGAAACGGTGACGCGGCCCGAATTCGATCTCCGGCAACGTGCCCAAGACCACTGGGTGTGGCAACCGGTGGGCTCGCCCGAAATCCCCACGGTTGAACATGCATCCTGGCCGCGGATTCCGCTGGATCATTTCGTGCTCCACCGGCTCGAACAGGCGGGACTGCAACCGGCCGGCGACGCCGACCGATCGGCGCTGCTGCGCCGCGTGTCGTTCGATTTGATCGGATTGCCGCCGACACCCGAGCAAGCCGAACAGTTTCTCAGCGACGACTCCCCCCAGGCGTTTGAGCGGCTGGTCGACCAGTTGCTCGATTCACAGCACTTCGGTGAACGCTGGGGCCGACATTGGTTGGATTTGGTGCGTTATGCCGAATCGCGCGGCCACGAGTTCGACAACGATGCGCCCAATGCGTATCAGTATCGTGACTACATCATTCGCGCCCTGAACGCCGACGTGCCCTACGACCAACTGGTCCGCGAACACCTGGCCGGTGACCTGCTGGCCGAGCCGCGAACGAATCCCGAACAAGGGTTCAACGAATCGATCCTGGGCACCGGGTTTTGGTTTCTCGGCGAATGGGTTCATTCGCCGGTGGACATCCTGAAAGACGAAAGCGATCGGTTCGACAACATGATCGACGTGATGTCCAAGACCTTCTTGGGCGTGACGGTTTCCTGTGCCCGTTGTCACGATCACAAGTTCGACGCCATCTCAACCGCCGACTACTACTCGCTGACCGGCTTCCTGCAGGGCAGTGATTATCGACAAGTCCGATTCGAATCGATCGACCACAATCGCAAGGTTGCCGAGCAACTGGCGGCGATCGATGCCAAGTATCGCCATTCGGTCCAGCAGTTGTTGGCCGAGCACCAGTTGTCGCGTGAGCCGGTCGGTCCGGTCGAAGAGGAATTGGCCCGGGCGGTCGTGTTTGACTACCAATCCATCGCGGCCGACCAGTACTATCAGGACGGGTTTCTGTTCGGCGACCAACCACGCCAGGCCGGCCAGCCCGTCGTGTCTGCCAAAGACGACGGCCCGGTGATCGAATTCACGCCCGTTGCCGCCGCGGTCAGTGATCCGTTCTGGAACGGATTGAAATCGGTCAGCGAAACGGGGATGGGCAACCGAAGCCGGCTGGCCAAGTTGCCGCGCAGCAGCCGCACCCTGCGTACCCCCACGTTCACCCTGACCGATGGCAACGTCGCCTGTCTGGTCCGCGGTGCCGGCCATGTCGTCGCCTGTGTGGACTCGCACCGTTTGATCGCCGGACCGTTGCACGGCGAGACGATCAAGCCGATCAAGGCGACCGATGATTGGGTGCAATTGAATCTGAAACGTTACGTCGGCCACCGGCTGCACCTGGAATTCACACCGGATGAAAACGCCCAATTGGAAGTTTCGCTGATCACCCAAGGGGCATCAAAGCAGACTCGCAATCAGTTAAAGAAACGTCAACAGTCGATCGCGGCCGGTGTCGAGAAGATGGCGAGCGAGGCCCACGGAGTCCTGGCTGACGAACTTTCCGAAATCGCCCGTTTATGGTCACAAGAACGATCGCAGTTGCAGTCACAGATCATGCACCGCTCTCGACTGGCCATGGCGATGATGGACGGCAGCGGCGAAGACGCTCACATTTACATTCGCGGAAACTCATCCAAGCCCGGTGCGGTCGAACCGAGGCACTTTTTGACCGCCGTTTCCGGAAACGCCCCGATGGAAATCCGATCGGGAAGCGGCCGGTTGGAATTGGCCGAACACATCAATGATCCCGCCAATCCACTGACCTCCCGCGTCATCGTCAATCGGATCTGGCACTACCTGATCGGTCGCGGCATCGTGCCCAGCACGGATGATTTCGGGGTTCTGGGCCAACGCCCGACGCACCCGGAATTGTTGGATCATCTGGCGACTCGCTTTCGTGAGAACGGCCAGAGTCTGAAACAGATGATCCGCATGATTGTGCTTTCGCGGACCTATCAAATGTCCAGCCTGGCCGATGAATCCGCGATCGGCAGCGATCCGAAAAACTTGTTGTATCACCATCGCCCGCCCAAGCGTCTCGAAGGCGAAGTGATCCGTGACGCGCTGTTGTCGATCTCCGGTGAACTGGATCCGACGCTGTATGGCGAACCGATTCCGATTCACCTGACCACCTTCATGGACGGCCGCGGCCGGCCTGGAAAGAGCGGACCGCTCGATGGCGCCCGACGACGATCGATTTACACCGCCGTTCGACGCAACTTTCTCTCGCCGTTCATGTTGACCTTCGACACGCCCGTTCCCTTCAGCACGATGGGGCGGCGGAACGTGTCCAATGTTCCCGCCCAGGCGTTGATCCTGATGAACGACCCGCTGGTGGTCGATCTGGCCGGCAAGTGGGCCCGACGTGCCCTCGCGTTGCATTCGCAAAGCGGGCCGCGGATCCGCTGGATGTACCAGTCGGCGTTTGCGAGACAGCCGACCGATCCGGAATTGGCGGTCGCCGAAGCGTTCTTCAAAACCCAACAGGACGCCCGCAACGTCGGACCGGATGACGTGCAATTGTGGAGCGATTTCGCCCACGCGCTGATCAACACCAAGGAGTTCATTTTTCTGCGATGACCAAGCACGCCCAATTTCACTGTCGGCGGTTTCAATCCGCACCGACCTCGCGCCGCGACATGTTGCGTCGCTGCGCCAGCGGCTTTGGCGCGGTGGCCCTGGCCGGGCTCGCCCAGGATGCCGCGTATTCCCTTGAGTCGTCGCAGTCCGATGAACTCGGTAAAGCCGGCCACGGTCCGCACCACCAGGTCCGTGCCAAGAACGTGATCTTCTTGTACATGGATGGCGGACCGTCACAGATCGACACCTTCGATCCCAAACCGCTGCTGACCAAATTCAACGGCAAAGACCCCGCCAGCCTATTCGATGTCGAACCCACCCAGTTCAACAACAACGGCACCGTGCTGGGCAGCCCGTGGGAATTCAAGCAACACGGCGATTCGGGGATCCCGGTCAGCAGCCTGTTTCCCCACGTGGCGACCTGTGTCGACGAGCTGGCGGTCGTGCGATCGATGGTTTCCGAATTCCCCGAACACACCTTTGCCAATTACTTTTTGCATACCGGCAGCGGGCTGCAGGGGCGTCCCAGCATGGGCGCATGGGTCAACTACGGTCTCGGCAGCGTGTGTCAAAACCTGCCCGGGTTTGTCGTCATCAACGGAGGGCTGATCCCGCCGGGCGGTTTGGATTGTTTCGGCAGCGGGTTTCTGCCGGCCAGCTACCAGGGGTCGGTGTTCAAACCATCGGGAAGCGGTGTCGCCAACATCACCCCGACCGAATCGTCCCCGGTCCGGCAGCGTGAAAAACTGGACCTGATCGGCCAGCTGGATGGATTTGCCGCCGAGCACTTTGGCCGACACGACAGCCTGGATTCCGCGATCCGCAACTATGAACTCGCCTACGCGATGCAGATGGCGGTTCCCGAAGTGATGTCGATCAAAGACGAACCGGCGCACGTGCAGAAAATGTACGGGATGGAATCAGAGTACGAACCGACGCGGATTTATGCCGCCCAGTGCTTGATCGCCCGCCGCATGGTCGAAAGCGGCGTTCGGTTTATCGAACTGACCTGCCCTCAAGTCGGCGGCGACCGCTGGGACCAACACGGCAACCTGAAACAGGGGCACGAGAACAACGCCCGCGCGGTCGACCAGCCGATCGCCGCGCTGCTGAAAGACCTTCGCCAGCGGGGCATGTTGGATGAAACCCTGGTGGTCTGGGCCGGTGAGTTCGGACGCACGCCGTTCGCCCAAGGCAAAGACGGCCGCGATCACAACCAATTCGGTTTCTCGATTTGGATGGCCGGCGGCGGGGTCAAACGCGGCACGACCTACGGCGCGACCGATGAATTCGGTTACAAGGCGATCGAAAACCGTGTCGAAATCCACGACCTGCACGCCACGATGTTGCACTTGATGGGAGTCGACCACACGCGATCGACGTTCCGCTTCGGCGGCCGCGACATGCGGCTGACCGATGTTAAAGGCCACGTGATCCACGACATCATCGCGTAACACTCCTCGCGCGATGCTTCGCATTTCCACCAAGGCAATATGCGCAGTCTTGCTTCGTCCATCATCATCTTGTCGTCAAGCTTGCTGTTTGCAGCGGCGGCGTTCGTGACGCACAGTGACACCAATCTGTTCTTGAACGGGGTGGCGGTGGCTGTGGGGATCATCGGGCTGATCGGATGGTTTACGTCCTCGGGTGAAACCGGGCCGAAGCAGTGATTGGCTGCAGTGTTCTCGATTCTGGTCATCTTCTTACCTCCAAAATCTTCCTACCTCGCCCCCAACTACGGCGCCGCGTCGGTGGAGGGGCAGGAGAAGAGTGGCAGAATGATACGGGGCAGAATGATGAGGAAATGCGCCCAGTCGGAGCATGAGAACGCGTTACATTATGGCAGTGAGCGATGGTTCGCCCACTACGGATCCTGTTTCAATTTGCGGTAGATCGTTTTTCGATCCAGTCCCAGGATGCGAGCGGCTTGGGTCTGGTTGCCTCCGACCGCTTCCAAGACGTGGGTGATGTAGCGGCGTTCGATTTCTTCCATCGTCACCAGTTCACTCGGATCCAAACCGCCGATGAACACGGTGCCGCCGGCGAAGTTACTGATTTTTTCCGGCAGGTCTTCGATCGTGATTTTATCGTAGCGTGTGAGCGCGACGGCTCGTTCGATCACGTTACGCAACTCACGAATGTTTCCCGGCCACGAATACGCCAACAGCTTTTCCGGGACGCCTTCGGCGAACCCGTCGACGGACTTATTTTCTGATCGAGCGAACTGTTTCAAGAAATGTTCGGCCAGCCGCAACGCATCGGTCCCGCGGGAACGCAACGGCGGCAAAGGGATCCCGATCACGTTGATGCGGTAGAACAGGTCGTCACGGAAGCGGCCTTCGGCGACAGAGGTTTCCAGATCGCGGTTGGTGGCCGTCAACACGCGGACGTCGAACGGAATGTCTTGGTCTCCGCCGACCGGCCGAACGGTTCGTTCTTCCAGCGCGCGCAACAGTTTGACTTGCATCGTCATGGGCATCTCACCCATCTCGTCCAACAACAGCGTGCCGCCGTTCGCCTCAAGGAACAACCCGCGACGCTGGCTGCGGGCGTCGGTGAAGGCTCCTTTGACGTGACCGAAGAGTTCGCTTTCGAGCAGCGTTTCACTCAGCGCGCCGCAGTTGACGGCAACAAACGGTCCCTCGGCGCGGCGACTGTTCTGGTGGATCGAGCGGGCCACCAGTTCCTTGCCGGTGCCACTTTCGCCGGTGATCAGGACGGCGGCGTCGGACCGGGCGACCCGTTCCAGTTGTTCGTACAATTTGACCATCGCCGGACTTTTACCGATCATCGGACCGAACGCGCTGACCTTTTCGGACGATTCCTGTAGCAATCGCACCTGTTCGGAAAGCTGTCGGTGCTCGATCGCCCGCCGCAGCGTGATCGCCAACAGATCCATCTCGATCGGTTTGGTGATGAAATCATAGGCACCGGCACGCATCGCCGTGATGGCGGTTTCCATGGTCCCAAAGGCGGTCATCACGATCACCGGCACGTCGGGTCGGGTTTCGGTCAGCTGTTGACACAACTGCAACCCCGTCGTGCCCGGCATTTTGACATCGGTCAACACGACGTCAAAGTTCTCCTGGCGGAGAGCTTCCACCGCGTCGGCCGCCGACTGGCACCCGCGGCTGTCGATCCCCCGCAGCCGCAGATCCGTCTCGATCAGTTCACACATGTTGCGTTCGTCGTCAACGATCAAGACGTTCGCGTTTGGCAGGGTGTCGTTCATGAGTTGATCGCAGTGGAAGGTTGATCGGCGGCGGGCAGGTGGACGCGGAAAGTGGTTCCCGCGTTCGGTTCACTTTGGACATCGATGTCACCGCCGTGTTCCTGGACGATCCCGTAGGCGATCGACAGGCCCAGCCCGGTACCCTGTCCGACATCTTTGGTCGTGTAGAACGGTTCGAACACATGATCGATTTGCTCCGGCGGGATGCCACCGCCCTGGTCGGTCACATGGATGCCGATCTGGTTTGTCGGGCCGGTTTTTTGTCGTTGCAAGGTCACCGTCACGGTGCCGCCATCGGGCATGGCCTGGACGCCGTTGGTCAGGAAATTGGTCAGCACCTGCTGGATCTGAGTCGCGTCGCCGTGGATGAAGTACGGTTGATCATCGCGCGCCAGATTGATCTGCACCGACGACTTTTCCGCGATCGGTTCGATCAAATCGCAAGTGGTTCGGGCGATCTGTCCGAGATCGATCTTGGTGTGTGTGGCCGGCGACTGTCGCGCGAAATCCAACAACTGGCGGATCAGTGTGGTCATCCGTTCGGCTTCGGACTTGATCGTTTCAGCACTCTGTCGAACCTCCTCCGCAGACAACTTTCCGCTCGCGATCAGACCGGCGCGGCCGGCGACGACGTTCAGCGGTGTGCCCATCTCGTGGGCCATCCCCGCCGCCAGCGTGCCGACGGTACCCAAGCGGTCGGTGTGCCGAATGGTGTTTTGTTGCTGGTCCAATTGTCGGCTCATCTGACTGATCGCTTGGGCCAATGATCCGAGTTCATCGTTGCGTTCAAACGCGGGTGGTTGAGGTAATTTCCCGGCGCCGATTTGATGGACTTGATCGATCAGCCGGGCCAGCGGTTTGCCGACCAGTTGCACCCCGCCGAAGTAGATCATCATGCCCGAGAGTGCCGCAACACCGACCAACGACAATAGCGAGGCGATCAAGGATTCACGAATGAATTGATCGTGGTGTTCCATCGACTCGGAAACCTCCACCCCGCCGGCTTCGGATCCGTCAATCTCGATCGGTACGAAGGTCCGCGCGACCGTCTGTCCGTCTTTATCGGCGACCGAGATCTGCGAGACCTGACGGGACGTGATTTTGGTTTCCGATTCGGCGGCCGGGACGCCGTCGACCCAACGCAGTTGTTGGCCGGGGACATGTCGCGCGGTCACCTCGATGGCCTGTTGAATGGTCACAACGCCGCCGTTGCGATAGGCGTCGTCGATCGCCGGCCTGAGGGCGCCAACGACGTCGTTGGCGTGATCCGCCCTGCGTTGCTCGTCCCACCTCAATTGCCGACGGATCGTTTGCCAGGAGAACAGGGCGACGATGCCCAACACACCCAGCATGAACAACAGAATCAGTTTGGCGGCCAATTTCATCAAAGTTTCCTTGTCGATCGAAGCAATGCTCCAGGATACCCGTTGACGCCGATCGCCAAAACATCGCCGCGTCGACGTCGCGACGTTCGATGCGAGCGAGGTGAATGCCGGGGAACCACCTGTTGGCGAAGGTAGCTACGTTTTCCCGGCAATTCACAACGCCTTCTGGTCGAAGTGGAGATGTCCCGCGACAACCCCGGTCGCAAGTCCTATCCTTCGATGACCACGAAGCGGGAGCCTCGCTCGTTGCGAACCAACAGCAGCAACGTTCCGTCCTGGTCCGACTTGACCGCCGCTTCAAACTCAGTCGTCGTCGCGACGTCTTGACGGTTCACTTGGGCGATCACCATCCCCGGACTCAATCCGGCCTGCTCGGCGCGACTTCCTTCTTGGACGCGGGTGACAACCACACCGGATTCATCCTTGATCCCGAGTTGCTTGGCGACGTCGGCGGTCAACGGCGTGACCTCGATCCCCAAGGACTGCATTTTGACGCCATCGGGTTTCTGCTCGCGATCGTTGACGGCAAAATCGTTCGGCGCCGCTTCGGGATCATAGCTCAACGAGATCGTCTTGCCGTCGCGGACGACCGCGACGGAAACCGTTTTCCCGATCGCCGAGCGTTCCACGGCAAGCTGCAATTGCTGTGGCGTAGCGACTTTGGTGCCGCCGAAGTCGACGATCACGTCACCCGGTTTGAATCCCATCTTGGCCGCCGGCGTGTCCGGGAACACGTTGGTCACCGCGACGCCGCCGCGTGGGGAGACGCCCAGTTGGGCTGCCAATTGGTGCGACACCGGCTGGATCGCGACGCCCAAGTAGGCTCGCTGGACGGTGCCGTTGGCGACCAATTGGTCGCTCACCCAGCGCGCCAGATTCGAGGGGACGGCGAATCCGATGCCGTTGTTGCCACCGCCGCGCGAGGAGATCGCGGTGTTGATCCCGATCACTTCGCCGTGCAGGTTGACCAGCGGTCCGCCGCTGTTGCCGGGATTGATGGCCGCATCGGTTTGGATGAAATTCTCACGCGCGGTGATGCCGATCCCACGATTCTTGGCGCTGACGATGCCTGCGGTGACGGTGCTTTCCAGGCCGAACGGTTGGCCCAGTGCGATCACCCAGTCGCCGACCGAGGTGGTTTCGCTGTTACCGAGTTTGGCGGCGGTCAATGAACCGTCGCCGTTGATTTTCACCACCGCGATGTCCGTCTTGGGGTCGGTGAACACTTCGACGGCTTCGAATTCGCGACCGTCTTGTGTTTTCACGATCACGGTGCCGCCGCCGTCGACGACGTGGTTGTTCGTCAGCACGATGCCCGAGCTGTCGATGATCACGCCCGAACCGATGCCACCCTGGGAACGTGGCGCCTGGCGCGGAGTCATGTTCGGGGGCATCGGAATCTGTCCGCCGCGGAACATGTCCTCAAACGGAGTGCCCTTGAAGGGGTTCTGACCGTTCATCGAGTTGTCGTTGGGGTCCGGCTTGGCCGAACGCCAGGACGTGTCGGGGCGGTTTTCGATCGCGACCACGGCCGGCAGCACGCTGTCGGCGACGTTGCGAAAGGCTTGCGATAGCGAGTTGGCGATGTTCAGTTGTTCCGGCGTGATCGCCGGTTTGGTCACCGTTGCCGGCGCCGACGCGGCGGCCGGTTGTTGATCAAGTTTGGTTGCCGGGGCGGCTGCCATCAACAGACCGGCCGCTGCCAGGCTAAGCGGTGCTGCGACGAGTGCCGTTCGAAGGCGGGATTTTGGCTTTTTCATCAGTGATTTCCTTCATCAGTCATTGGTATCGGTTGCAGCGGCGATGCGCCGCGTGGTCGATCGGAGTTGAACGCACGCGGTGTGCCAGAACGCTTGCATCCAAAGCCTTTCGTTGCGTTCGCACCGCAAATCACCGCCTCAAAACAATTCTGCAAGTAAGCGATGCCGGCCGCACCGATCGCCCGGCACCGTCCCAGAAAGTCCCGCCGGGGCAAAATGCCCCAGCTGTTCGTAACCGCCCCCGCGCGTACGCCGGCCCTTCCGGGCGGTCGCTCCGATCGCGTTGAGGACCTGAAAAAACGCTCCGCGTCGAAATCGGGCCATCGAGCAGATAGGCAATCTTCGACAGCGGCAAACAAGGTGGCTCGAATCGATGTAGACTGAGCCCCCACCGCGGTCATGATGCGGCCTGTGAAATCGAGTGGCGTTGGTTTTCAGGCCGGAATCACCACGCCCTTGATCGCTTCGATGCGGCTGCAACATCAGCCTGGAAACCGCTCTCACAATTCCCTCCTCACTTCGATTGACCCGATGATTGCACCGCTGCGTTCTTGGCAAGTTTTGTTGCTCGCATTGATCACGGTGAAGGTCGCCTTTGCCGATGATTCTCCGATCGACATCGTGATCAAAAATGGAAAGGTCGTCGACGGATCTGGGGCGCCGTGGTACTACGCCGACGTCGGCATTAACGACGGCAAGATCGTTCGAATCGGCGACATCAACGCCGAAAACGCGAAACAAGTGATCGATGCCGAAGGACTGGTCGTGGCCCCGGGGCTGATCGACATGATGGGGCAGACCGCATCGCCGATGGTCGACGACGCCAAGACGGCGATCAACCTGTTGACACAGGGGATCACGACCATCAACGCCGGCGAAGGCGGATCGGCGGCGCCGTTGGGGGCCGAGGAAGGGCGTCGCAAAGGCTACACGACGATGGCCGAGTACTTCACCCTGATCGAATCCAAAGGGTTACCCGTCAACGTCGTCCAGACGATCGGTCACTCCCAGATCCGACGTATGGTGATCGGCGACGTCCAGCGGCGTCCCAGCGATCAGGAAATGGAGCAGATGCAAGCCCTGGTGCACGAGGCCATGCAAGCCGGCGCGATCGGGGTGTCCACCGCACTGATCTATCCGCCGGCCGTCTACGCACGCACCGAAGAGATCGCCCGATTGGCGGCCGTCGCGGGCCGGTACGGTGGCGGCTATTACACCCACATGCGAAACGAAGGCGACCGGTTGCTCGAAGCCATCGACGAAGCACTCGAAATCGGACACCGCGCCGAAACGCCCGTCCATATTTTTCATCTCAAAGCCGCCGGCAAGCAGAATTGGGGCAAGATGCCATTGGCGATCGCCAAAATCAAACAAGCACGGTCGGCCGGCCAGCAGGTGACCGCCGACATCTACCCCTACGTCAACAACGGATTGGGCATCGCCGCACTGATCCACCCGCGTCATTTCGCCGACGGCCACCAGCGGTTGGTCGGGCGGTTGGACGATCCGGCCCTGCGTGAGGAGATCAAGCGGGAAATGGAATCGACCGACGGCTGGGAAAACTGGTTTCGGCACGCCGGAAAGGATTGGAACCGAATCGTCGTCGGACGCAGTAACGACGCCCGATACAGCAAGTACGACGGCATGTCGGTCGAGGAAATGGCCCGCGCAAGCGACGAGGATCCCTGGGACACGTTTTTCAATCTGGTTCGGCAGGGCGCGTTTGCACTTCCCGAAACGATGACCGAGGCGAACAAGATTCTGGCGATGCGACAGGAATTTGTCTCCTTTTGCACCGACGTCGGCCCCGCCGGTGGAAGTCGATCGGCATCTCATCCACGAGCCTTCGGCTCGTTCCCGCGAATGCTCTCGCGTTACGTCCGCGACTTGGGGGTGATCTCATTGGAGCGGGCGATCGCCCAAGCCAGCGCGGTCGCGGCCAACGATGTGCTGGCCCATGATCGCGGCCGCATCAACGTCGGCTTGGCAGCCGACGTGATCGTGTTTGACTTTGAAAACCTGGTCGACCACGCGGATTTTGCCAATCCCGAGGCGCTGTCCGAAGGGATGAAGTTTGTCATCGTCGGTGGCCAATTGGTGCTGAACGATGGCGAGATGACCGACGCCCGCCCCGGACGTGTGTTGCGGGGGCCGGGCTATCGCGAATCGATGGCCGCCGCAAATGTCCGCTCGGGAAAAAGCGATCCACGGTTTGCCAGCTACGACCGCCTAATGCAAGACTTCATGACCGAGCACCGTGTTCCGGGGGCTTCGATCGCCGTGACCGATCGCGGTCGCATCGTTTTCGCCCGCGGCTATGGATACGCGGACGTTGCTCAGCGACAACCGGTCGAACCGAACAGTCTGTTTCGGATCGCCAGTTTGTCCAAGCCGATCACCGCGGTGGCCGTGCTGCAACTGATCGAGCAGAAAAAACTGTCCTTGGACGATAGGATCTTCGATGTGCTTGATTATGCGTCGGAGATCGAGGCGATCGACGACTTTGATGACCGTTTGCGCGACGTGACCGTTCGCCATTGTTTGGAACATCGCGGCGGGTGGGACCGCGACGTCTCTTTTGACGCCATGTTTCAATCGGTCCGCTTTGCCGATCAGATGGAAACCGATCCGCCGGCCGACCAGGAAACGGTCATCAAAGCGATGTTGAGTCAGGAACTTGACTTCGATCCCGGCCAGCGCTATGCCTATTCCAATTTCGGCTATTGCTTGCTGGGACGTGTGATCGAAACACTCACCGATCAAAGCTACGAAGACTACGTCAAGGAACATGTCTTGGAACCGATCGGCGTGACGACCATGCGGATCGGAGCGACACGCTTGGAGGGTCGAGCGGAGAACGAAGTGCGGTACTACCATCCTGGGACCGGCACGTCTGTGTTTGCGGACGACCGAGGCGATCGAATCCCGTGGCCCTATGGGGCATGGCATTTAGAAGCGATGGATTCGCACGGCGGATGGATCGCTTCGGCGTCGGATCTGGCGAAGTTTGCCGCCGCATTGGACGATCCGGACGACTGTCCGATTTTGACGCGGCGCTCGATTGAGTGGATGTATCGACGACCGCCTGGACTTGCCGGGCACGATGCCGACGGCACGGAAAAAGATCGCTACTATTCATTGGGCTGGAGCAACCGTGTGGTCGGGCCGGGCAAGGTCAACCATTGGCACACCGGGTCGCTCAATGGAACAGCGACCATCATGATTCGCCGTCATGACGGGAAAAATTTCGTCGCGCTGCTGAATTCCCGCGTCAGTCCCTCCGCATCGCATCTAGGAAAAGCGATCGACCAACTGTTGCACGAAGCGGCCAACAAAGTGACCGACTGGCCCAATCCGTAACGCGTCGCGGGGTGTGGGATGCGTGTTGGTGTACGACGTCCTTTCGAGGTCGTCGCGCCGAGCCCTACGGGCGACGCCCCGGACGCGGGCGCGCGCCGGCTGATGTCAGACGAATAGCAGCCGTTTGGCGCAAGCCTACGGGCGCTCCGCATTGGAAACAACGCTTCACTGAGCGGTATTGCGCTTTGGCCGCCCGGGGACGCTACGGAGCAGCGACAGGAGGAGTCGCCTGAAGGCTGGACACCAACAATTGCTGATTGCCCCCTGTTGTTCACTTCGGAGGTTTCTTGGGCGGATTCCACACAACTCTTCTGCAACTGGGACGATAATGGAGTTTTGGGACGGTTCACTTTTTTCCACCCGAAACCTTCAATGGGAGACCCTCCGATGCCGTCAAAGCTGACCGGGCTATTCAAGACTCTTCGGTGGTCGGATTTTGTTGGCACACCGGACGCCAACAGCCCCCACCTGGCATTCACCAGCACCTCGTTCACCGTTCCGACCATCCTGCTGTCGTCACTGGTCAATGACAACATCAACGTGACGGTTAAGTTCAATGCTTCCAAGAGTTGGAAGAAGATGGACGAGATCAATCAGAAAAAGAAACGCACGCCGGATCAAATCCTGAAACACGAGCAGGGCCATTACGACATCGTCGCCTTGCTGGCCCGCGACCTGTTCATCGAACTGATGCAGCTAAAGGGGAATCACTACAAGAATCAAGCCGAGCTGAACAATGACGTGCGCCCGACCCTTGCTAAATACAACGGGACGGAAAAGAAGTTAATGGACAAGTACGACTTGCCGACCGAGTCCGACCACGGGGAGAACGCTACCGGCCAGGACAAATGGAATCGCATGATCCAAGAGGCGTTCACGACCCCGCGCAGCCCCGCCGTGTTTGCCCCGGATGGCAAGGCGTACAAAGTTCCGTTGCTGGATGTCTTGGCAAAGAATGGGATCAAGCCGTGATCTCGGCCGAACGCAAAAGATTGAAGTCGCTGAATCCCCTGCCGAGCTAGTCCAGCAAATGGCTGGTCGCGGCGATCAATTCGCGGCGGAGTTGGGCGGAGGAGACCATCATCCGACGTTTCACGTCGCTGTCGTCAAAGAACCGCTCGATGCCCGGTAGCAGGGAATCGAGTGTATCGGTGTTGCGAATGCCGTACATCAGGATCCGCTCCCAGGAATATTTGTTGTTCTCGTCCAGGGTCTGGCGGATCAGGATGGTCCGTCCGTCATCCCAATTGATGATCGCAACGATGCAGCGTTGTTCATCGTCACGATCGATTCGTCGACATTCAATGACATCGTATTTCGACATGGTGCATCTGGTGGGGCAGCGACGGAGGTGGAGGGGGGGGCGGGAGGCGGGCGGCAATCCATTGAAGGCGGGCGGCAATCCATTGATTCTTCGTCCGAACGCACCGCAGCGGTCAGAGGCTGTTAGGTAAATCAAAACAATTCCGTCAGACCCGCCAGAGAATTCTCTGCGATGGCGCGTTCACGCCAGTCTGATTGGGCCGCCTCGTCGGAGGATGCCACAGCCACATCGCGACGCTCGCCAGCAGGCTGTCGATTCAGTGAGCCGACGGCGCTAGCCGCGGGCCTAGCGGTCCTGGCATCGCCCTTGGAGGCCCGTGGCGAGTGCCATCGGCTCACGATTGTTTCGGTAGCGATTGAATCGACAGCCCATCAGAGCGTGGAAGTCGTCGTGGAGCCAGTTTCTGGCGAAGCGAGTGACGTTGACCGGTAATTCGATCCAGGTACGGAGGATGTTTGTTGCGATTGCCGATTGATCAAGGTAGCGGCAAACCGGGGCGGTTGCAAAACAATGCCCAGTCGCGCCCCACTCTGCCCTTAGCCAGCCGTGAGGTCTGCGATCCTGCCCCGTGACAAGTCGCAGTGGCGACCGCTGAGTCGATGACGTAAAATCCGGCCATGCTGCCCACCGCCTCACCACTGATCCTGTTTACGGACCTCGATGGCTGCCTGCTGAACAAGCACGACTATGACTGGTCCCCGGCGTCTGCGACGCTGGATGAATTGCGTCAACGGCAGATTCCGGTGGTCATGAATTCCAGCAAGACCGTGCCGGAAATGACGCTTCTGGCCGCTGACCTGGGACTGACCGGCAACACCTTTGTCTCCGAAAACGGATCGGTGATTCGATGGGGGCAGGATGCCGGCGAGCTCAGTGGCGAGATCGAAATCATCGGTGCGGCTCGCGACCAGATTCTGGACGTCCTGAAGCCTCTGAAACAATCCTTTCGCTTCCGTTCGTTTGCCGATCTCGGACTCGACGGGGTGATCCAGGCGACCCAGCTGTCCAAGGACCGCTCACAACTGGCGCTCGCGCGGCAAGGGACCGAGCCGCTGCTGTGGGATGACAGCGACGAGAACCGAGATTTGTTCGAGCGACAATTGCAGACCCACCAGCTGACGTTAACCAGAGGCGGTCGATTCTGGCATGTCGCCGGGCGGACGAGCAAAGGCCAGGCGATGCAGGTCGTCGCACAGCGGTTGTCACTTCTGATGGCGGGTTGCGAATCCGACAGTTCGCCGATCTCCGACAGTTCACCGATCACCGCGGCCATCGGTGACAGCCCCATCGACCAGAGCATGTTGGATGTGGCCGACATCCCGATCGGCATTCCGACGGCCAACGGGTTGGGGGTCAACGTCGCCCCGGACCGCGGCATCGTTGCTTCCGCCCAGGGAGCGGCCGGCTGGGCCGAAGCGGTCACCGAACTGCTCGCGCGGATCGACGTTTCCTCGGCAGACTCTCTTCCCAACCCTCTTCCCCGAGCATAGCGAAACCATGGCGGACTTTGCGCAGAACGGCATTATCGGAACGCTCCACAATTTGCGAAATCGTTCCACCGAAGAACTCGAATCGGAATTGGTTCAGTTCTCCACGGAAACTCCGATGGCGTTGCTGTTGCCATGCCTGTATTCGGAATTGGAAGGCCCTGCGATGGGTCCGATCGTCGAAGAACTGGCGAAAATTCCTTACCTGAGCGAGATCATCATCGGGCTCGACCGGGCCAACGAAGACCAGTTCCACGCGGCCAAGCGATTCTTCGACAAACTGCCACAAAACTACGTCGTGCTGTGGAACGACGGAACGCGACTGCGACATGTCGACGCCGCCCTGCAATCGGCCGGGCTCGCGCCGATGGATCCGGGCAAGGGACGCAACGTCTGGTATTGCCTGGGGTACTTCCTGGCATCGGGAAAATCCAAAGCGATCGCACTGCATGACTGCGACATCCTGACGTACGACCGTTCGATGCCCGCGCGGCTGCTGTACCCGCTTGCGCATCCGTCGTTTCATTACCAGTTTTGCAAAGGCTATTACTACCGGGCGGCCCAGGGCAAACTGAACGGTCGCGTGTTCCGGTTGCTGGTCGTGCCATTGATCCGCGCCCTCAAGACCGTGCTGGGCCGGGTCGAATACCTGGACTACATGGGCAGCTTTCGGTACGCGCTCTCCGGTGAGTTTTCGATGCGATCCGAGGTCGTCACGTCGTTGCGGATCCCCAGCGATTGGGGTCTGGAGATCGGGACGTTGTCGGAGATGTATCGCAATTGCAATTTGAACCGGATCTGCCAGGTGGACATCGCCGACGCCTATGATCACAAACACCAACCGGTCTCCGAGGATGATCGCACCGGTGGGCTGCATCGGATGGCCAACGACATCTGCAAAGCCTTCATTCGCAAACTGGCCGTCCAAGGCTTTGTGATCAGCAACAGCATGCTGAGAACGCTGAAAGCCTGTTATTACCGGACGGCGCTGGACGTGGTGGATCACTACCACAACGATGCCGTGATGAGCGGTTTGAACTTGGATCGCCACCGGGAAGAAGCCACGGTGGAACTGTTCAGCCGAGTCATCGTGGCGGCGGGCGACGAGTTTCTCAATCGCCCCGACGAAAGCCCGTTCATTGACAACTGGTCCCGCGTGACGAGCGCGGTGCCGGATATCTATGACCAACTCCTGGGCGCGGTAGAAGCGGACAATGCCTGACCCAATCAACCTCAACTTTGATTCTCTCGCTTCAAGCAATCGTTTCCATGGCATCACCAACGGATTCTGACGGATCGTCCGTACGCGCGCAACTTGCTCAACACCTCGGTTTCCTCTATCCGGATTCAAACGCAGAACAACTGGCCGACGAAGTCATCGCGATCTTCGATCAATTCCGGCCGCAAAGTCCGTTGCCGCTGCACCAATTGTGGTCGCAAGAGGACGCCCTGCTGATCACCTATGGGGATTCGATCGTCGATGACGGTTTGGCCCCGCTGGACACGCTGCATCGGTTTCTCAACGAGTACTTGAAGGATTCCATCTCGTCGGTCCACGTGCTGCCGTTTTGTCCGTTCAGCAGCGACGATGGGTTCGCCGTGATCGACTACACCAAAGTCAATCCGAAGCTGGGCGACTGGTCGGAAATCTCGGGAATCGCCGCCGACTACCGGCTGATGGCCGACATCGTGATCAACCACGTCTCCTCGGAAAGCGAGTGGTTTGAGAACTATCGCGATGGCGTCGAACCCGGAGTGAGCTATTTCATGGAAGCCAATGCCGGAGATGACTTGTCGGCTGTCGTCCGGCCCCGTGCGTCTTCGCTGCTGCGGCCGACCGAGACCTCCCGGGGCCTGAAACACGTCTGGTGCACATTCAGCCACGATCAAATCGACCTGGATTTTCGCAATCCCCAGGTTTTGATGGAGTTTCTAAAGATCATCCGGCTGTACCTGCAGCACGGCGTCAGCATCTTTCGGCTCGATGCCGTGGGATTTCTGTGGAAGGAACCGGGAACGTCGTGCATGCACCTGCCTCAGACGCACGAAGTGGTGCGGATGATTCGCACGATCACCGATTTCTTTGCCCCGGGCACGCTGTTGATCACCGAAACCAACGTGCCCAACCACGAGAACCTGACCTATTTTGGCAACCGCAACGAAGCCCATGTGATCTACAACTTCAGCCTCGCACCGTTGCTGGTTCACGCCTTGCTGACCGGCAAATCGGAGTACCTGAAACGTTGGATGATGACGATGCCGCCGGCGCCGGTCGGGTGCACGTACCTGAACTTCACCGCCTCACATGACGGCATCGGCATGCGACCGGCCGAGGGGCTGCTTTCGGACGAAGAGCAATTGCAGCTGGTCGAAACCGTGCGACGATTCGGCGGTCGTGTTTCAACCCGTCGCACGCCCGACGGAGGAGAGCGCGTTTACGAATTGAACGTGTCCTTGTTCGACGCGCTGCGGGGCACCGTCGATGGTGAAGACCCCTGGCAGGTGGAACGCTTCCTCTGCTCTCAGACCGTGATGATGGGCTTGGAAGGCATCCCGGCGTTTTACATCCACAGCCTGTTGGCCACGCCCAACGACCAGGACGGCGTCGCGGCGACGAAGCATAACCGCAGCATCAATCGGCACAAATGGGATTGGTCGCAGTTGCAGCAACGCTTGAACGACAAAGGCTCGGTCCATCACCAGGTCTTTGAAGAACTGTCGCGGCGGATCCAATTGCGCCGCCGGATGGCACCGTTTCATCCCAACGCCACCCAGTTCACGCTGCAGCTGAGCGAGCCCTACTTCGCCTTTTGGCGTCAGAGCACCGACCGCAGCCAAAGCGTGTTTTGCGTGCACAACATGACCGACGCGGTCCAGGAATTAAAATTATCCGACCTGAACCTGATTCTGATGGATTCCTGGTACGACGCGATTTCGGGAACGCGGCTGGACGACCAAAATGCGGTCTTGAACGTCGCGCCGTACCAATGCCTGTGGATCACCAATCGGTAAACCGCCGGCTACTGGTCCAATTAACGTAGCCACGCTCACCAGAGCGTGGAGATTCCCGCGGAACCACCTTCTGGCGAAGGTAGCTACCTCGGCCCGATCATTCACACCTCCGCTTCGCAGGCGTTAGGCCGTCAGCGGTTTGACGCGCCAGATTTCGTCGGCGTATTGCTGGATCGTTCGATCGCTGGAGAACCAACCGCTGTGGGCGGTATTCAGGATGCTCATGCGATCCCAGGTGTCTGGGGCTTGGTAGGTTTTCGACACCCGGTCCTGGGCGTCGATAAAGCTACGCAGATCGGCGATGGTCAACCATTGGTCCTGTGGGCTCCTGAGTCCGGAGATCAGCTCACCGAACACGCCGGGTTCGGATCCGTGGAACCGTCCGCCTTCGAGCAATTCCATCACGCGGGCGATGGCGGGGTCGGCGGCGATGATCGCGTTGGGATCATAGCTTTTGCGCGTTTCCTGGGCCTCGGCGGCGTTGAGTCCGAACAGGAAGAAGTTTTCTTCGCCGGCCTTTTCCCGAATCTCGATGTTTGCACCGTCGAGGGTTCCGATCGTCAGCGCGCCGTTCATCATGAATTTCATGTTCCCCGTTCCGGACGCTTCCTTGCCGGCGGTGGAGATTTGTTCGGAGAGCTCGGTACCGGGGCAGATGATCTCCATCGCCGAAACGCGATAGTTGGGGAAGAAGACCAATCGCAGCAGGTCGTGGGCGCGAGGGTCGTTGTTGATCACGTCGGCGACGTTGTTGATCAATTTGACGATCATTTTTGCCATGTGATATCCCGGCGCGGCCTTGCCCCCGATCAGCACACCACGGGGAACCATGCCGGCGGTTTCGCCACGCAGGATCCGGTCGTACAAGTGGATGACGTGCAAGACGTTCATCAATTGTCGCTTGTATTCGTGAATCCGTTTGACCTGGACATCGAACAGCATCGTCGGATCAAAATCGACGCCGGTGTGTTGCTTGACGTACTTGGACAGACGTTGTTTGTTGCCGTTCTTGACCGCCCGCCAGCGTTTGCGGAATTCGGCATCGTCCGCCAGCGGGGCCAGTGCCGAGATCTGTTCCAGATCGGACTCCCAACGCCGGCCGATCGTTTCGTTCATCAGATCACGCAGCGCGGGGTTGCAGTGCGACAGCCAGCGACGTTGCGTGACGCCGTTGGTTTTGTTGTTGATCTTGTCGGGCCAGATGCGATCAAAATCGGCGAACAGTCCGCTTTTCAGCAGATCGGTGTGCAGCTGTGCGACACCGTTGACGGAAAAGCTGCCGACGATCGACAGGTACGCCATTCGGATATGCGGCGTGTGACCTTCCTCGACCAGCGAGACGCGTTTGAGCAGTTCGGGATCGTTGGGGAATTTTTCGGCGACTTCCGCGAGAAATCGCTGGTTGATCTCAAAGATGATTTCCAACACGCGCGGCAGCAGTTGGCCGAACAGGCTGACCGACCAACGTTCAAGGGCTTCTGGTAGCAACGTGTGATTGGTGTAGGCCATGCACTGCGTCGTGATCTTCCACGCTTCGTCCCATTCCAGTTGATGCTCGTCCATCAGCAACCGCATCAGCTCGGGAACCGCACACGCCGGGTGGGTGTCATTGAGCTGGAAGCAATTCTTCTTGCCGAACTCCGAGAAATCTTCGCCGTGGCGCTCGACCCAGTTGGCCAAGACGTCTTGCAGGCTGGCCGAGACCAGGAAGTATTGCTGCTTCAATCGCAGCTCCTTTCCGTTTTCGCTGGCGTCGTTGGGGTACAACACCATCGAGATTTGTTCGGCGTTGTTCTTTTGTGCGACCGATTCGGTGTAACTGCCGGCGTTGAATTCGCCCAGATCAAAGGCGTCCGTCGCGGTCGCTTTCCACAAACGGAGCGTGTTGACCGTCCCGTTGCGGTAACCGGGGATCGGCATGTCGTAGGGGACGGCCAGGATGTCGTAGGATTCGACCCAGCGGCTGTGGGGTTTGCCGTTTGCGTCAACGTAGCGTTCGGTCCGGCCATACAAACGGATCCGTTTGGTGTCTTCGGGCCGTTCGATCTCCCAGGGGTTGCCGTCACGCAACCAGTGGTCGGGGGCTTCGACCTGGCGGCCGCCTTCGATCAACTGGTGGAACATGCCGTATTCGTAGCGGATGCCGTATCCCGAGACCGGCAGCTGCAGATTGGCACAGCTGTCCAGGAAACAAGCCGCCAGCCGCCCCAGACCGCCGTTGCCCAGGCCGGCGTCGTGTTCTTTGTCGATCACCTCTTCCAGCTGGACGCCGAACCGTTGCAGCGCCTTTCGCATCGGTTCGTCCAGATCCATGTTTTGGATGGCGTTGTTGAGCGACCGTCCGAGCAGGAATTCCAGCGACAGGTAATTGACGTGACGGCTGTCGCTGGATGCCTGCAACTCGCGGGTCCGCCGCCAATCGCGGCTGATCCGATCGCGGATCGTGATCGCCGCGGCGCGAAAGCAATAGCCGGGGTCGGAATCGATGTCGTCGCGTCCCAGGGTGAACAGCAGATGCCGACGCAATTCGTGCGACAGGGAGCCCAGCAGCACGTCGTCGGTTTCAGGAGCAGATGAGACAGCGGAATCGAGAGTCTTTT
Organism: Stieleria mannarensis; assembly: GCF_014154935.1. Lineage (GTDB taxonomy): Bacteria > Planctomycetota > Planctomycetia > Pirellulales > Pirellulaceae > Stieleria > Stieleria mannarensis. The sequence goes on along the minus strand of NZ_JACEHH010000045.1, from coordinate 33,123 downwards.
GCATCGGTAAGATCGAGGGCTATTGGGATCCGAGTCAATTCTGAGACTTACAAGTCTTAGACAGACAGTGGCAGGCTCAACACCTTGTCATAAGGTGCAACCGGCCAAGAAACAAGCGTCTGGGCGGTCGCGTCGGACAGCGGCCCGGACAGCGGCGAAATGACCGCCCTCACGGGGGCCAAGCGGTGTGTGCACACTGTCGCGCCGGCGACCAGCAGGACGCAATCATCTTTCCCGATCGGCAAGACCGACGGTTCACGCGAGCTAATCCCCAGGGATTATCGCTTCGCCACACGCGCCAAGCGGAATCATCGGAGCGAAAACCGCGACCGCTGCGATCGCTGCCACCGGTCCTGCAGAGCGGCCCCACCGGTGAACGAGATCGTGAGGGTTTACGACGAAACTCTCCCCGGAAGGGAGGGCCGAGCGTAGCGAGGGGAGGGTGAAGTCGTAAACGCCTGAAAATCAGCGGTTAAACACCGCATGATCTCGGCAGGGAGGGGGCATGAATTCCCGCGGCGTCGAATTCGCAGACCGCTGTTCTGCCGGTCCGTTGTCCCGCATTCGGTCCGATTTCCCGAGACGTTGTGGGCCGCCGAGATACCCGCAAGACACGTTTTTCAGCCCCCTCGCCCAATTGTGAGCGATTCCGCCCCAAGCGAGATCCATCAAGCAATCCCCATGAAGCAATCCCGACGAACGTTCCTGGCCACCGCCACCGCCACCGCCGCCACGCTTGCCGCTGGTGCCGCGTCGCGACGCATTTACGGCGATGCCCCCTACGGTTTCGTGCGGCAAAAACGCGCGCTGCGCGTTCTGGGGACGCACGTCACGCTTCAGGAACCGATTCGCCAGCGGGCCGAAAAGGACTTGGGGATCACGATCCACTTTCAACCCGGGGGCAGCGCCTCGGTCTTGCACCAGGCCTCCACGCGGCCGGAGTCGTTTGATCTGTACGAACAGTGGTCCAACAGCATTCGTTTGCTGTGGCAGGCCGGCGCGATCGCGCCGATCGACACCTCGCGTTTGGTCTACTGGGACGAAATCAACAGTCTGACCAAAACAGGAAAGCTGACACCGCACGGGCGGGTCGGTGCCGGCGACGCCCCGAACAAACTGCTGTATGTCCAGGACAACGGAACCCTGGGGGCCGACGAAACGCAACGGATCAGTTTTCTGCCCTACGTCCACAACGTCGACTCGTTTGCCTATGACGCGTCGGTGGTCCCTCGTGGGGTTGCCTATCAAACCGAAAGCTGGAGTTGGCTATTGGATTCACGCTGGGCGGGCCGGGTGGCATTGTGCAACGAACCGACGATCGGGTTGTTTGACATCGCGCTGGCGGCCCAGTCCAAAGGGCTGGTGGAGTTCGAAGACATCGGCAATCTGTCCAAGTCCGAGATCTCGGCGTTATTTCGCGTGTTGGTCGATTTGAGGCGTGACGGACATTTTCGCGGCGTTTGGAACAGCGTGCCTCGATCGGTCGAATTGATGCGCTGCGGCGAAGCGGTCATCGAAAGCATGTTCTCTCCGGGAGTGTCCGCCCTGCGCGCCGAGAACATCGATTGCGTTTATGCGGCGCCGAAAGAAGGCTATCGGGCCTGGCACGGCGTGATGTGCCTGTCCGCGGCCACCTCCAACGCGACCAAAGACGCGGCGTACGAGTACATGAATTGGTGGCTGTCCGGCTGGCCGGGGGCGTTTGTCGCCCGACAAGGCTATTACATCTCCAATCCCGATCGGTCCCGTCGTGAAATGACCGACCAGGAGTGGGAGTACTGGTACGCCGGGAAACCTGCCGCGACCGACTTGATCGGGACCGATGGACGCACCGTCGTGCGACGCGGCGAGACCCGCACCGGCGGGTCCTATGAACGCCGTTTCAGCAACATCGCGGTCTGGAACACCGTGATGGAGCACTATGAGTACACGTTGAGCGGTTGGAACGAGTTTCTGACCGCGAATTAACATCTCGCCCACGCATGTTGCAAATGTTTCAGCTGTCGCTCAAACGAAAGATCTACCTCGGATTCGGCATCATTTTGATGCTGGTGTTTGGCAATGCGCTGGCGGTCTATTTCGGCTCCAAACGGATCGCCCGCGTCTTTGATCGGATGAGTCAGATCGAAGCGATCAATGCCGTCGTGCTGCGGATGGACCGCGACGTCCAAGAGCTTCGTTTGCGAGCCGACCGCTTCGTCTATTCCGGTCGCGAATCTCAATCCAATGCGGCCAAAGAGATCTTCGATCGTTTGCGGGTCAACATCGACGCGGCGACACAGCAGCAGACCGACCCTGAAATGGTCACGCTGTTCGGCCAGATCGACTCGCGGGTGACAGAGTATGCCAAACATTTCGACGCGGTGATCGTGGAGCGAAAGATTCGCCAAGACTTGGTCGAGCAGCAATTGCCCGTACTGGTGCAACAGATCGAAGACCAGATGGCGACCCTGTCCACTCGGTTGGCCGGATCGGGGGTGACCGATCAGCGTCTGGCACTGGTGCGATCCCAGTCTGCATTTTCCAAAGCGGAAAAATTCTTGCTGCGGTACTTCGAAAACCCCGACGGCGAACTGGTCGAGTCGTCGGTCGGAGCGATCCACGATGCCGTGCGGCAGTTGGGAGAAATCGAAGGTCTGCAAGGCGAGGTCGATGCCATCGTTGAAGCGATCCGAGACTTTGAAAGCGTCGGGTTGCGGGCCGTGCAAGCGACCCGCAGTTACCTGTTCCTGCGCAACGTCGTGATCGCGGGCGAGGAATCGGAGGTGTCCTACTACTCGGCACAACTGCGTTCGCGGGCCGAGACGCGACGGGAATTCATCGCATCGGAATTGGCCGCCACCTCCAATCGCGTCCGCCTGTTTTCTTGGGGAATCGTTGTCACGGCCGTTGGCTTGTCGCTGTTGATCGCCACCCGGCTGGCGCTGCTGATCGTCACCCCGATCTCGGAATTGACCCAGACGTTTGAGCGACTTTCCAGCGGCGAAGTGCTGGCCGATGTGCCGGGGACACGGCGAACCGACGAGATCGGCAAGATGGCCACGGCGGCCCGCATCTTTAGCGACCAGAACCTTCGGACCCGCGAATTACTTGAGCAGTCACAACAACTGGGCGTCGAGCTTCGCGAGCAAGCAAACCTGCTCCAGGCGACCAACGAAGAACTCGACAGTTTTGCCTATGTGGCCTCGCACGACCTGCGTTCTCCGCTGCGGGGCATCAAGCATCTGGCCCAGTGGATCGAAGAAGATGTTCGTGAGGACCTGTCCAGCGAAGGTGAGGTTTATTTGGACAATTTGAAAACCCGAGTGGGAAAGCTGGAAGTCTTGTTGGAAGACTTGCTGGATTTTTCGCGTGTCGGACGGATCGAACCCGCGGTGGAGATCGTCGACGTCGGATCGGTGCTGGAAAACATCGCCGACATGGTCAGCAACCCGCATGAAATCCGAATCGATTGGCCGAGCGATCTTCCCGAGTTCGAAACGGTTCGCGCGCCGTTGGAGCAGGTGTTTATGAATCTGATCGGCAACGCGATCAAACACAACGACAAGGGGCCCCAGGGGGTTGTCTCGGTGACTTGGTCGGCCGCCGGGGATTGTTTTGAATTTGCGGTGCAAGACAACGGTCCCGGAATCGACGCGGCCAACTTCGATCGCATTTTTCAGATGTATCAACGCGTCGGCGATACCTCGATCGAAGGCAGCGGGATGGGCCTTGCGATCGTCAAGAAACAAGTGGAGTTCTTCGGCGGCAAGATTTGTGTGACGTCACAAATCGGCCAGGGAACCCGGTTCATTTTTACATGGCCTTGTCGATTGCCGACAAAGCCGTCCGAAGCCGTCTGTGGAGCAGTGTCATGAACAAAGTTCTTCCAACTCTGGTGGTCGTCGAAGACGATTTCGTCGATCTGGAAATCGTCAAGCGGGGCGTCGCAAAGCGGCAGATGGAGGTCGACATCCTCAACGCGGCCGACGGGAATGCGGCACTGGACCTGTTGCGCTCGGATCGCTTGACCGACCAGCAGCGTTCCCAGTTGATCGTCCTGTTGGACATCAACATGCCCGGGATGAACGGACACCAATTCTTAGATGCGATCCGCGCCGACGAAGCATTTCGACGCACCACCGTTTTCATCTTGACCACCTCGGATCACCCCCGCGACATCACCCGCGCCTACGATCGCAACGTGGCGGGCTATTTCTTGAAATCCAACGTCGGCGGACTGTTGGAAACCCTGTCGCTTTATCTGCGGCACGTCAAATCCCCTCCCGTGGTGTCTCTGCAGCCGGTCTGATTGTCGGTGTTCAGACAACTCCGCCGAACGAACACGCCTCCGGCCGCGACACAATCTAACTGTTTACCAGCGGCAATCGCGCGTCCCAATCACTTCCCCCCGGCATCCCACCCACCTGTGCCACCGGTGATTCACCCACGCGGGCGCGAACGGATTGCTCCGCGAAGCTTCCCCCCCTCCGTTACCCCACCTGGAGAACCCAAATGTCAAGCGTGGTCACCCAAGCTTCACAGGCTCGCAAGCGTCCGCTGCAACAGGTCATGCGGGCACGCATGTCCAAGCGGATCGAAAGCAAAGTCGGCAAAGATCTGCTCGCTCGGTCGGCGATGACCCACACGCCTCGAATCTTGTGCATCGACGACGATCCGGAGATTTGTCGCACATTGGAAATGCGGCTCAGTGCCTATCGGGCCGAGGTCCAAGTCGCCTATTTCGGGACGCAGGGTTTTTGGGAAGCGATCACCGACCATCCCGACTTGATCCTGATGGACGTCTCGATGCCCAGTGGCGACGGGCGGTTTGTGCTGGAATCCTTGCGAAACAACCAGGCGACGCGTCGGATCCCGGTCATCGTGCTCACCGGCATGCGATCACCCGAATTGCGATCGGAAATGATGGCCTTGGGGGCGGACTGCTTTCTGAACAAGCCGGTGCATTTCGACGTGTTGCTCCGTGAAATGCAGGCCTTTGTCGACCTTTCCAAACGCGATCCAACGTCGCATTAGCGGTCAGACTCGAGCACACCGTCGCGGACCGGGGGGTGTGACGGTGGGACGTTTCTTATCCAGCCAACCGCAGCACGGGAGAGTGCCATGGTGATAGCAGAACAGAAAACCGAGTTGAGCATCTTGCTGATCGAAGACGATTTGGTCGACGGCGAATCGATCACGCGATCGCTGCACAAGGCGTTTCCGGATTGTGACGTTCGCCGTGCGACCTGTTTGGGCGATGCACTGGCCGTGGTCAATGAATCGAAATTTGATGTCGTGTTGGCGGATCTGTCGCTGCCCGATAGCCGTGGGCTGGATTCCGTCGTCAGCATGGTCCACGCCTGTCCCCGAAACCCCTTGATCGTGTTGACCGGACATGCCGATGACGAATTGTCCATCACCGCGATCGCCGAAGGCGCCCAGGATTACCTGGTCAAGGGACGCATCAACCCGGAACTGCTGCAACGCTCGATTCGCTATGCGATCCAGCGACACACGATGTCGCGAAACAACGAACAGTTGTTGCAGACGCTGCGTGAACGCGATTTGTTACTGCAGACCAAGAACAGCAAACTCGAAAAGGCGTGCAGGACGGCACAGAAGTTTGTCGACAACGTTTCGCACGAGTTCCGAACACCGCTGACGGTGATCATGGAATACGCCTCGCTGTTGGAGGATGGCATCGCCGGGCCGGTCAGCGAAGAACAGGCCAAACTTTTAGGCGTGATCGATGATCGAGCTAGTGATCTGAACAACATGGTCGACGACATGCTGGACGTCAGCAAGTTGGAATCGGGACTGCTCGGGGCCTCGCGCTGCCAGTGCACCGTGGCGGAAATCATCGAGCATGTTTTGCCGGCGATTCGACGCAAGGCAATGGTTCGCGACGTTCGTTTGGAACTGCAGATCGACGACGACTTGCCCGACGTGTTCTGTGATTCGGCCAAGGTCGGGCGGGTGATCGTCAATCTGGCCATCAACGCCATCAAGTTCACGCGCAGCCCCGGTCAAGTCTGCATCTCGGCCCGGCGTCACGGCGAGACGGATGTTTCGATCGCCGTCACGGACAACGGCGTGGGAATCCCGGCCGACCGTCAGCGAGAAATCTTCCATCGATTCGCGCAGGTCAAAACGGAGGTCCGTGACAGCACCAAAGGGTTCGGCCTGGGGTTGAACATCGCCCAGGAACTGGTGGAGATCAACTTCGGCAAAATGGATGTCGAAAGCACCGAGGGAGTCGGCAGCACGTTCAGTTTTACCTTGCCGGTCAACAACCCCGGCGAAGTGACGCGTCGATTCGTCGATCGTTTGGCCGAGGTGCCTGACGGTCCACAGTCGGTGTCCGCCATCGGCGTGGTGTTGGAAGAAGACGCCAGTGAGTCGGCGGTTCTGGATGTGGAACGTTTTTTGGTCCACATCCTGCGACAAAACGATTTGATCTTTCCGCTGCCCAACCGGCAATGGTTGCTGTTGGTGTCCGTGCCGACGATCGCGTTGGAGGAATTCCTGGCGCGACTGGACACGGAACGACAGCAGATCAATCGCAACCGTCCGCGCGGTCCGCTGCCGGATTTCCGCGTCGAAGTCCATGGGACCTGGGACGTTGCCCAGCGGGCAACCGAGATCGTCACCATGGTGAACCAACAACTCGTCCAAGAGAAGTGCTGTGTCGCATAAGTCCAAGATTGTGGTGATCGATGACGACCGAGGAATCGTGCTGGGGGTCCAAATGCGACTCCGTCACGCCGGATTCGAGGTCGCGGTCGCCTATGACGGCACCGAAGGATTGGAATTAATCCGCTCGCAGAATCCCGACCTGGTGTTGCTGGATGTCCAGATGCCCAACCTGGACGGGTTGTCGGTGCTAAAGTCGCTTCGGGAAGACCCCGATTTGGTCACGCCGCCGGTGATCATGCTGTCGGCCAGTCTGCAAGATCAACAAACCGCTCTTGATGCCGGGGCACATTACTTTTTGACCAAACCCTATCGCAGCAGCGATTTGATCGACGCCATCGCATCGGTCCTGGCCACCCCGGCATAAGTGCAGGTGTTTTGGCCTTCGCCGCCCGGGGGCGCTGCGTCGCAGCAAAAGCGATTCGCCTGAAGGCTAGACACCAATGATCCCACCGTCCTTTCAACCGACCATGGAGAACAAAAATGAGTGAGAAACAAATCCTGATCGCCGACGATGATCAAGACCTGTTGGAACTGTTGAGCATGCGTTGCCAGCAGTTGGGCCTTGCCGTGGTCGTTGCCGACAACGCGATGGATGCCTTGTCGACGGCCGATGTTTGCGCCCCCGAGATCGCCCTGTTGGATGTTCGCATGCCCGGCGGAAACGGCATCAGCGTTTCCGAAATGATGGCCACCGACGAGCGACTCAGCCAGACCTCGGTGATCGTGATGACCGGTGATCCGAACGAAAAAGTCCAACAGCGCTGCCAGGAAATGGGGGCCCAACTGGTTAAAAAAGATCAGCAGATCTGGACGCGACTGGAACCGATGTTGAAAGAGCTGATCGCCCAAGAATCAACGGACGACGCCACGCCGCCGACCGAACCCGAAGGCGAAGAATCGCTGTTGTCGATGCTGCAGGAATGGGGCTGGTTGGATGACGCAACTTCATCGACCGCCGAGCGTGACCAGGATGCGGGGACGCCGTGGGTGTTGGCGATCGATGATGACCCGGACTTTTCGATCGGACTGCAAAAACGCCTGCTCAGCGTCGGTGTCCGCCTGGTGCGGGCCTACCGCGGCATGGACGGCTATCGCAGCGCCTTCCAGCAACGTCCCGCCGCGATCCTGTTGGATTATCAGATGCCCGATGGGAATGGCGAATACATCCTGCGTCGTTTGAAGGAGTCCAGTGCGACCGATTCAGTGCCCGTGATCGTGGTCACCGGAATGCGTGACGCCTCGCTGAAACGTCGGATGATGGCCGCCGGGGCAAGCGAGTTTCTTACCAAACCGGTTTCGTGGGACCAACTCAAACGCGCCCTGCTGCAATACACCGACCTGGACCTGCGTTCCAAAATCGTGCCCCAAGAACTCGTCGGTTCCAGCTGAATCGTGGCGCAAGCCGTCCAGAGCACGGCGACCATCCCCCGCTGAAAAAAACTTCCTGGAAGAGGTCATGCGGTTTTTACCTCTGATTTGACAGGCGTTTACGACTTCACCCTCCCTGGCGGGGAGGGTCGCGGAGGAGTGAGCGCTCGGAGCGGGGAGGGTCGATCCGCGATTCGATGTGACCAAAGGACAGAAGCTTGTTCGGCAATTCACCGTTCGACCTCCCCTCGCTACGCTCGACCCTCCTGCCAGGAGGGTTGAATTTAGAAACCGCACGACCTCGGACGAGACGGGCGAGCGTAGCGAGGGGAGGGGCGATTCGTGGCGCTTAAGTGAATCCGAGCCACTGGGAACCCTCCCCGCTCCGAGCGTTTCTTCCTCCGCGACCTCTCAGGGGACCACCTTCTGGCGAAGGTAGCTACGTTCACTCGCCGTTGATCAGCTGCTGGTACTGTTGATCGATTTGCTCGGTCGGCGTTTCCAGACTCCAAACCGCACGCGGTTGGATGCCGATGTCCAGCGCCGGGTTGGCGGCACGCGCTTCGGTCAACCGGGCGATCTCGTCGGTCGCCTTTTTCACCCGCGCATCGGTACTGCGTGAAATCGAACTGGTCGCCAGCCACCACTGTGAATCCGACGCTTGGATCAGCAGTTCCGCGTTTTCGGTCAAGTAGGTCAGCAACAGTTCGCCGTTGCGTTTTTCGGCCGGTGTGCAGGACTCGTTCAGGTGGAACGAAATCAGTTGCACGTATTTCATTGGCGCCGATTGCATTTCCAGCCAACGCGGAAAGATCTGAGTGCTTCCCGCGACCGGGATGCCGAACCAAAACGTGGACCCCAAGCCGGGTTCGGACTCGAGGTGCAATTGGCCGAGATTGAGCCGGCAGAATCGTGCGGCGATCGACAATCCGAGTCCGAGGAATTTGTCATCCGGGTCGGTGGTTAGCCCCGGGCGGGCAAACCGGGCGGCGAGTTGATCGCGTTGCCGGGCGGCGATGCCGACGCCGTCGTCGGTCACACCGATCCGGATCTGTTGCTCCGTTTCATCATGGCGAACCCAGATGCGGACGTGTCCCGAATCGCGGCAGGCGTTGATGGCATTGACGGCCAAGCAAATCAGCACGCGGCCGACCTTTTGTCCGTCACAGTACGCCAGCGGCATTTCGACCTTCCCTTGGATCTCCAGCTCGACGTTTCGCATCGCGGCGCGCTGGGCCAAAGTTGAGCGAACCGAGTCGATCAGTTCGTCGACGCGACACGGTTGGCGGCAGATGTCCAGCAGCCCCGAATCCAGTTTACTCGAATCCAGCAAGTCATCCAGTTTGGTGTTGACGTCGTCGGCGCGGATCAACGCCTTTTCAAGCATTTCGGCTTGTTCGTAATTGATTCGCCCGGCCAGTCCATCGCGAACGATCGAGACGTGTTCTTTGATGACGGTCAGCGGATTGCGGATGTCATGCGACGCTTTGGCTAGGAATTCGTGTGCCGTTTGATGCAACCGTTCCAGTTTCTGGTTGTCCTGCTCCCTCATCTCGGATTGTTCACGCAGCAACCGGTGGCTGGCTTGCAGCTGTTCGGTGACCCGCTGCATCTCGTTGACGGTATGTTGGCGTTCGACGGCATGCTCGATCGCCTTCCGCGTCCAACTGCTGCCTGCAAGTCCCTTGGGCAGGAAGTCCTGCGCCCCGGCTTGAAGGATTTCCCTCTCCACGGTCGCGTCGTCCAAGCCGGTCAGGACCAGGATGGGGACGTCGTCGCATCGCCCGCGCAAGCGTTTGACGGTATCCAGCCCGCTCGAATCGGGCAGGCTGAGATCAGTCAGAATGACGTCGAATCGCCGCAGGTCGAGTTCCTGCAGTGCCGCGCCCAAAGAGGTGGCGTGGGACAGGACGATACGTCGTGTGCCGTGCCGCAAGTTCTTTGCAACCTGCATGAAATCGACATCATTGTCCTCCACCACCAACACGCTCAAGCCGCCGTCGGCGCATCCGACCGTCGGTTCCTTCGCGATCGCCGCCTGGGGCGATGGGAAGATCGATTCGGCGCCGTCCAGCGCCGGGCGGTGGCTCAGGGAGTGAAAATTCGAATCGATCATGCGGCGGTCTTCGTCGAATGAAACTGGGGGAATTGTTCGGTAGGATTCGGCGTGCTTTGTATGCGAATTACCACCGCGGACACGTGCGGGGATGACGTGCAGGCGAGCGATGAATCCTGCTCGTGGGGAGATCCGACCTACGTAGAACTGTAACCCTCAAACAACCGCGTGCAAAACGAATCCGTAGATGCTATTTTGGCTTCTCGCGAATCGGCTTTTGATTCGCGACGGTTTTCCCTCAGGCGATGCGTAACGCACCAATGCGGGCTCTGCCCCGCGGATCGTTGCTGGCCCGACGGACCGTTCGCCTCAATGAACAACAGTGATTGCGACAATGTGTGATTCGATCCAATGTGATTTTGTGTCCGACCAGAGGACCCCCAATCGACTCCGCCAACGGGCCTGGTTCCCGAAGGTCGCCGGCGTGATCGGGGCCAAACATTGTGGCGCGTTGCTGGGCGGCTGGTTGATCTGCATCGCATCGTTATCGGCACAGGATGCGACGGTGCCGGCCGACCAGAGCGTCAAACCCGGGATCAACGAGCAATTTGTCGATCCCGAATTGGACGTCAGCGAGTGGATGGCGCGATTTGAGATCGAAAGTCGCGAGGTCTATGCGGCGCGGCGGGAGGTGCTGCGAGCCTGCGGGATCAAGCCCGGTGACAGCGTTGCGGATATCGGAGCCGGAACGGGGTTCTACAGTCGGCTGTTCGCCGACGCGGTCGGAGACAAAGGCTGGGTGTTCGCCGTGGACATTTCGCCACGGTTTCTCGAACACATCAATGTGAAAGCGCGCCAGGAACAGGTGCACAATCTGACCGGAGTGCTGTGTTCGGACCGGTCGGTGAACCTTCCGCCCAACTCGATCGACGTCGCCTTCATCTGCGACACCTACCATCACTTCGAATACCCGCACGCGACGGTCGAGTCGATTTTCAAAGCGATCAAACCGGGCGGTTCTTTGATCGTGATCGATTTTGACCGTATTCCCGGAAAGTCGCGGGAATTCATCCTCGGTCACGTGCGTGCCGGCAAAGACGTGTTTCGCGGCGAGATCGAAAAAGGCGGTTTCGAATTTGTCGACGAAGTTCAGGTCCCGGCCTTTGAAGAAAACTACTTGTTGCGTTTTCGCAAACCGCCCAGCGCCTAACGGGACAGCGGCCGTTTTCGAATGGGCTGGACAGTCGCCGTCCTCTCCGAGGTCGGCGCGGAGAGAAGCTTCGCTTTGACGCGCGCCGAGTTCGGAGAACACGGCGACTCTCCGAACACATCGCCAAATACCCAAATTGAGTTGCATTAGACGACTCGTGCCGCATTCCAATCCGATGTTCGGGTTGCGGGATGGTTCGCGAGTGATGATGTTTATCGCAAGAATTCCAGCAACCCCAGCGAATTCAGATTTGCGGTCACCGCATAGGTGTACTGCAACAGGGTTTGTGAATTCTCCAACCGCAGCACGGCGTCGGGAAAGTCGGTGGCTTGGATTTCTCCGATGTTCGATTCGACCGACAGCATCAAGTCGTCGACGCGAAATTCCATCGTTTGCATCGTCTGCAGCGAACTCGATTGCTCTCCCATCACGCTGAAGACCTTGCTGGCGGCATGATCCAGTTCGTCCAACCGCCGATTGAGTGCGGCGGAATATTCGGCCGACCCGAGTTCTCGGCTGTTGCGAAGATCGGCGGCGGTGGCGTGCAAGATTTGGAACAGGTTTGACGTTCCGGGGAATTCGATGGAATCATCACCGGTCGCGCGGATGTTGCTCGAGTCGATCGTGACGAACTTACCCGTGTCGACGTCGGACACGATTTGATTGGTGCTGAAGTCGATCGGGATGGTCGATCCGCCGTCGTCGACGCTCAGCGTTCCGGTCGAGGTGATGTTGACGGTCCCATTGAATCCCGCTGCGATGTTCGTCGTGTCCAGATACACTTCTTGGCCGGCGAAACCCACCACTCGCAAATTGGTGTCGGCGTTGGTAAACGGAACCGGATCGGCACCGTTTAGCGAGATGGTTCCCGCCGAACCGTCACCGGCGGTATCGACGATCGTCAACTGATGGGCACCGGTCGGTCCCAGGATGGTGTCCAGCGCCGCCGAACTGGTCCCGGCCGCGACGCCCGATCCGCCCCCAAACGTGGTCGTGTCATGTTCGACACGCAAGGTGGCGCGTCCGACAATCGTGTCGGTGCCGCCGCCGTGTTTGGCCCCCGTCGTTCCGACCAGCACGGTGGGTTCGCGGCCCGAGGCGCCGAAGATTTTCGAACCGTCATAGTAGGTGTCGATCGAAATCGAATCGCCGATATGCGTCTGACTTCGATGCCCCGACCCTTGGTAGGCGACTTCCATGATCCCGTTTTCACGCAGCGGTTCTCCGAACGTGAACGGGGGCATGTCGGAACGCGTTCCGCCGTACAGGTAGTTCTCGTTGAACTTCGCCAGACCGATCTGTTTTGCCTGGGCCAGCAACGCATCGATTTCCGTCGCCAATGCCTCGCGTTCGTCGCCGTCCAAGGCTTGGATCCCTTGCTGCACCAGGTTTTTTGACAGCGTGATCAAATCGCTGACATCCTGGAACTGGGCGACACTGGCATTCAACGTCGACGTCGCCAGGTTGATCACCTTTTTGTCGGCTTGCAGTTCGACGAAACGCGTTTCCAACGATCGAACTTGTCGATACGCGACCGGTTCTTCCGAGGGCAGTTCGAACTGCATCCCCGACGTGATCTGTTTTTGCGCGGTCAACAGTCGACTGCTGTGCAGCGACGTGAAATGGATGGCGTTTCGCGTAAACGTTTGCGAGGTGACTCGGGGATTCATCGATCTTAGCCTATGATTCTGAACAATTCGCTGAGCATTTCATCGGTCGCCTGAATGATTCGGACGGCCGCCTCATACGATTTTTGATATTCCTGCAGGTACACCAGTTCTTCATTCAAATCGACGCCCGAGATCGAATCGCGTTCTGTTTCCAGCCGCAACTTGAATGTGGTCAAACTGGCGCTCAACGAGGTATTGGAACTGATCTCGAATCCGATCTCGGTTCCCATTTCGCTGGCGAACTGGCCGAGCGTGCGATTGCTCGGCATCAACGTGGCATCGGCGATCTCGATGAAGCGACTCAGATTGCTGGTGTCGGCGGCTTCACCGGATCGACCGGTCGCGATCCGCTCCGGCTGACTTGCGAGGGTGGGGTCGACCGAGATCGAATGCGCGTCGGTTCCACTGAAGAACGCATTGACTCCCAGTGCGGCCAAGATGCCGGTCTGGTCGGGCTGGCCCGTCAAGCGTGTCGAAAACTCGTCGGCATCGTTCATCGTGCCGGCGGTGAAGGCGATGGAGACGCCGTCGTCCAGCTCGATCGGCGATCCCGCTTCGTACCCGTCGCCGACGTTCACGCGGGACAGCAATGCACCGCTGGATGAATAGACGTTGGCAAACAAGTTGGCCGCACTTCCGACTTGGCCGGACCCTTCGATCCGAACGGTCAGTTCTTCGTTGGGCTCTCCGGTGTAGGTCCCCGAAACGGTGGCGACACTGGTGCCGGTGAACAACGTCAGATCGGGATTGGTTTCCACGCCGCCGGCAAAATCAAACTCCAGGTCCGCGCCGGTGGTGATCTGGAACTGGTTGCTGACCGCGCGAACCGACGAGGTGATCCCCGCGATGCTGCTCAACTGGGCCGCGACATCCTCGAGCGTGTCGACGTCCGGATCGATGGTGAGGACGTGGATTTGGCGATCGCCGTTGGCATCGGTCACCGAAAGCGTCAATTCACCGGCCGTCAAATCGGCATCGGGCAACGCCTCGGAAAGCGGAATTGTGGGTTGGGAAACACTGACATTCCCGACCAGGTTGGTGAACGATCCGGCGCTGCCGATCCCCGTCGAATGCACGCGGTTGACACTCTGGATCAATTCCCCGGCGATCTGGTCCAATTTCTCTTCATAGGCCGGAACGATCTCGTTGTAGGCCTCGACCAACGCCGACAATCGCCCGGTTTCGATCGCCAACGGCCGGTCGGAGTCATCCAGAAAAACTTCCAGTTGCTGACCCGATTCGACCACCGACAGCGAACTCGGATGGCTGCCCTGCTCGATCGAATGATGTCCGATGGTCAGGTGCAATTGCCCGCCGGGTTGTTCGTTTCGCCGGATGCCGACGACTTCGGCGATCCGGTTCAGCACGGCATCGCGTTGATCCAGTTCGTTGTTGTGTTCGATGCCCTGAGCTTCAAACTTGAAGATCTGGAAACTGACGTCACGCAATTCCTCCAGGTCGCCGTTGAGCAATTCGATCTCGTGTTCGATTTGCAGACGAATGTTTCCTTTCAATTCGGTCAACTGTTGCGCCGCGTCCTGTAGTCCGCCGCTCAATTGCTTGCCTGTTTCCAGCAACGCGGATCGTTGGGCGGGTTCGTTCGGGGACGCCGACAGATTGGTGAATTCCGCGAAAAACGCATCCAGCTGTTTTCCGATGGAATTGTCTCCGGTCAACAGCGCCGATTCGATTTTTCGTTCGATATTCAACAGTTGTTCGACATCGCTGGAATCCGAGATCACGCTGGTCAACGAGGCTTCGGTGACCGAATCGCGGACCCGGTTGATCCCCGAGATCGTCACGCCGGTGCCGACCCGAAAGCCGGCGACGAGGTCCGGGTTCGTGGATTGCAGCGTCAACGTGCGGCGATGGTAGCCGTCCGTGTTGGCATTGGAAATGTTGTTGGAAACCATTTCCAACGCGAACTGGCTGGTCTGCAGGGCCGACAGGCCGATTGAGAAGTTGGGCATCGTTAGCAGTTCCTTCCGATGATCTTTTCCGGGGGCAGCTTGAAGGGTTGGCCGTCGGCCTTGTAATTGCCTTCATCGACATCACACTGCAGCACACCGAGCAGATACCGGCGATGAAACTCGGTGGAATAAAAGATGACGACTTGATTGGCCGTCAGCTTTTGCCGCGCCGCACTCAGCCGATCGTGGATGCGACGGCGGTCCGCTTCCAATCGATGGGATTCCGGCTTGGGCAGCGCGTTCAAAATCGTCCGGATTGACGCGTCGTTTTGCTCGGTCGCGTCGCTCGCTTCCGAAGCGTCGGCGTTGACGTACCGCTGTAAGATTGTTCGCGACTTACGGCTGTCCGTTTGGCGGCTTTGCAGCGTCTCGATCAGCGGCGACAACTCTGCCAGGTCGGCGGGGTTCGGGCCGTAGATCCCAGAGTTGTCCAGCAGCGCCGACATCTCATCGTTCAGTGCATCAAGTGCATCGACGACGCCGGATTCCAGTTGCAGTTGCCGCGCGACGAGGACGCCCAGTCGTTCCGTTGGTTGATTCATCGTTGGGTTACCATCCATGAAAAATGTCCGAAAGTGGTTAGGCCGAAAACGAAACGCCGGGTGATTGCTCGTGACTTTCGGCGGCCTGTGTTTTGGAATACTGCTGCACCAGCAGATCGCTGACCCCGATCGCTTTGGACTGGGCAAGGTGTTGACCGATGAACTGGTCGAACATTCCGCCGAAGGAGTCGCTTCCGTCACCCCCGAACAGACCGTCTTCGAGCGAGTTTCGCATCTCCTTCATCAGCATCGACAGAAAGACGCTTTCGAACTCCGTACCCAGTTCTTCCATTCCAGCGGCCGAAGGAGCCTCGCCTTTAGCCGCCGCCGCGATTTGACCGGGCAGTGAGACGCTGATGTTGTTTCCGATCGATTCCATTGCAACTGTCCTTGTGCGTGTTATTCGATGACCAACTCGGCCTTCAGGGCACCTTGATTGCGTAACGTGGTCATGATGCTGATCAATGTGGTCGGCGATACGGCCAGGGAATTTAACGCCGTGGCCAGCTCCCCGACCGTCATGCCGCCGGGTAGGACGTTGTAGCGTCCGCCGGATTCGAACAGTTCGATGCCGGTCCGTGGCAAGACGACGGTGTCGCCGGCGGCCAGCGGATTGGGCTGGGACGCGACCGGTGTTTCGGTCGTCGCGATCACGATGTTTTCGCTGGCAAACAACACCGGAGCGATCTTGACGGTGTGTCCCAGGACGATCGACCCGGTTTTTTGGTTGATCACGACCCGCGCCGGCGTATCCGGTTCGACTCGCAAATTGCCGATCGTCGCGATGAACTCGGTGACGCTGTTGCGGAACGTCGACGGAACAAAGACCTGGACGGTGCCCGAGTCGAGGGCACGGGCGCGGCCGGGGAAGATCCGGTTCAATGCGTTTCCGATCGCGGTCGCCGTGGCGTAGGACTTGTTTCGCAGGATCAGTTTGATGCTGCCGTTGGAAACGATCGTTCCGCAGGGAATCTCGCGCTCGACGATCGCTTCGCAGACCCCGACGGTCGGGTGGTTCTTTTGCACGTTGGCCGCCGCACCTTCGGCCGAGATCCCGCCGCCGATGATCGCGCCTTGGGCGATCGCATAGATCTCGTCGTCGATGCCGCGGAGCGCGGTTTGATTGAGCGTGCCGCCACGCAAACTGGACGCGTCGTCGGCGACCGAGACGGTCACCAGAATCGTTTCACCGGGGCGGGCGTAGGCGGGGATTTTGCCCGACACCATCACCGCCGAAATGTTCTTGGTGTCGACTTGACCGACCCGAACACCACGTCGCAGGTAGTAGTTGGTCAACATCTGTCGCGTTTGTTGGCTCTTGCCGCCGGTCCCGCTCAAGCCGAACACCAAGCCTTCGCCGGAGACGTGATTGACACGGTCGCCTTCGACAAACGCGATGTCTTTGATGCGGACGCTGGGGTCTTGCCCGATCGGGGCAAGCGGCTGCAGCGGCGGGGGCACCGCCGCGGTCGCGGTCGGTGGCGGTGGCAGCGGATCTTGCAGTGTCTGCGCATGCGCCGCCGCACCGCCGTGGTGGATCCACAGCATGGCGACGCAAAACGCGGTGCAGGCGAGTCGTGAAGGCGTTTGGAAAATCGGCATGAATCAGCGAGTGACCGCGAGAGTTAAAAAGGCCAGAAACGGTTGAACCGGCGACTGAGCCAACCTTGGCTGGTAAACGCTTGTTCGGCCCCCACGGCATCGAGCGTCAGCCGCAGATCGGCCACCAAATACGAGGGGACGGTGTTGCCGGGCAGGATGTCGTACTGGCGGACGATGCCCGTCAGTTTCAAATCCCGTACGTCACCCTGGACGGAGATCTTACGCGTGCCCTCGACGACCAGGTTGCCGTTGGGCAGGACGTCGACCACGATCACACTGAATCGGTCGGTGATCTGTCGTTCGCTGCGGAATTCCGCATCGCCGGTGAAGGCGCGTTGGTTGGAGGTGCTGGTGCCCAGCTCGGCGTTGCCGTTGCCGCTGCCGATGGTGCCACCGATGCCATAGTCGAAACCTTGGCTGGACGAGGAATTGCCGGTCTTGTCCATCGACCGTTCGTCGCGGTTTTCGACGTCCGTGCTTTCGGCGATCAGGATCGACAACGTGTCACCGCGGTTGCGGGCCGCGTAGTCGCGGTACTGGTCGATCTGGTTGTTGCTGCGTCGCTCGAACAAACTTTGGCCGATCGATGATTGTGATGTCAGTGCGGTCGCCAAGACGACCAGCAAGGGCACGAGCCGCCGCAGCGTTGAATGGTGATGCATCGTTAGCGCCTTCGTAGGTTCGTAGAAACGGTTGCCAGGTTCTTTCCCAGGATGGAGGCGTTGAAGCGTCGGTTGGTTTGCGGGTTGAGCACCTCGATCGTGTCGCCGATCTCGCCCGATTCCATCGCCCGGGCGTTCTTCAATCGAATCTCTCCTCGTCCGACGCTGATCACCACATCGACCAGATCGTTTCGTTTGACCGTCTGGGACGACCGCCCGCGGGTGCTGCGGAAGTGGCTGGTCAACAGAATCGAATTGCCGGCGATATACCGGCTGGCCGTGCGTCCGGCCGCGGTGTCCGGATTCGCATAGTCGGCCTTTTGGGTGATCAATCGATCAACCGCATGGAACATTTCGGGTTTCAAGACGGCTCCTTGAGCGATCGGCCCGCGGGCAATCGCGACCCGCATGGAAAGGCTGACCAGGGCATCGAACGAATGCGAGTATTGATTCCCCGACGAATCGAGGATCGAAACAGCCAGCCGGGTCCGGCCGACCGGGAACTCATTGCGGGGCACCAGGTCAACGTCGAAGCCACCGGCGGCAAGCCGTTTCTCCAAGGATTCCAGTTGAGGCGTTTGCGTCAACCGAATGTCGACCCGCTCGGGCGCGATGGCGAATTGTTGACTGAGTTTGGTTTCCAACAGCCGCTCCAATTCGCTCCGCAATTTGGCCGGCGAAGAACGTCGGGCCGAGACCGTCGACGGCCCAATGATCTTGATGGAATCTCGCTCGAACCCGGCCAACAACAGACGCATTTCGATCTGCTTGCGGGTGATCGAGCAATCATCTCGGTCACGCAGCGATTCCAGATCCAGCTGTTCGATCGAACGTCGGTCCGACGGGGTGGCGCCCAGCACGTTGGCAACGTCGCCGATCCGAACCGTCGTGTCGGCCACTGCCGAAGATTCTTGATGAAGCGCAACGACGACATCCCCCGCCACCGCGGCGCGATGGTGGTCCAGACCGATCAGGCCACCGGGGAACCCGATCAGCAAGCCGAACAACAGAGTTGAGATGCGAACAGAGTTCATCGATTATCGAACCAGATCACTTGCGGAGGACAGCATTTCGTCACCGGCGCGGATGGCCCGCGAGTTGATTTCGTAGGCGCGTTGGGCGGTAATCAGCGACACCAATTCCGAAACGACTTCGACGTTGGAACCTTCGAGGAACTGCTGGCGGATTTGTCCGTTGCCATCGAGCCCGGGTTCGCCGAGGATCTCCGGGCCGGACGCCGCGGTTTCCATGTACAGATTGCTGCCGATGTTCTGCAAACCGGCGGGGTTGGCGAAACGCGCCAGTTGAATCGTCGGGCCGACGGTCGAAACGCCGTCGATTTGGTAGCTGACCACGCCGGTCGAGGAAATCGATAGGTTGGTCGCTTGCTGGGGGATCGTGACTTGGGGATCCAGCAGGTAGCCGTCGGCGTTGACCATCTGGCCTTGGTCATTCAGCGTGAACGAACCGTCGCGGGTGTAGGCGATCGTGTTGCCCTGGGTGACTTTGAAAAATCCGTCACCTTCGATCGCCATGTGGGTGTCGATGCCCGTTTCGGTGGGCGTCCCTTGGGCGAACAGGCTGGTCGTGCCGACGGCGCGGACACCGCTTCCGATCTGCAAACCGATCGGTTTGATTTCGCCGTTGGCCGAGGCGGCCCCGGGAGGCGTCTTAGTGTCGTACAACAAGTCGGCAAAGTTGATGTGCTTCTTCTTGAAACCGGTGGTGTTGACGTTGGCCAGGTTGTTGGCGGTGTTGTCAATCATCAATTCCTGGGCGCGCATGCCGGTCGCGCTGGAATAGAATGCTTTTAACATGGTGGACCTATGCTGCTGTCAATTCGGGTCTAGGAGCGGATGTATTCTTTCAGCGAATCGGAAAGTGTTCGGGTCGCTTTCTCGACCGCTTCGTGTTGTCGCGTGTTGACGATCAGTGCGATCAGTTCGGTGACCGGGTGGACGTTGGACAATTCGTGAGTGAACTGGTTGATCTTGACCGGCGCTTCGCTTTCGATCGCATCGGGACCGGGTGTAAAGCCGAGGGCGCCGACCGGGATCAGCGTTCCGTTGTTTTGATAGGCGACCGGCAGAATCTTGCCGACCTCTCGGTCGCCGGCCGACACGGTGCCGTCGGCCGCGATGGTGATTTCGCGATCGGAAACGTCCGGATCGATGGTGATGGGGCCGTTTTCGCCGCGGATCGGGATCCCGTCTTCGTTGACCAGGATGTTGCTTTGGGGGGCGCGGAACAGTCTGCCGTTTCGCGTCAAATAGGGCTGGCCGCCGTCGTCTTCGAACACGAAGAAGCCGTCACCGGCGATCGACAGGTCCAGCGGCCGTTCGGTCGGCGTGATCCGGCCGGGAGTGAAATCGGAGGTCAGTTTTTCGACCTCCGGTCCCAAGTCGACCGTGGTGTTGGGGGATGT
This sequence comes from Stieleria mannarensis, assembly GCF_014154935.1. Classification (GTDB taxonomy): domain Bacteria; phylum Planctomycetota; class Planctomycetia; order Pirellulales; family Pirellulaceae; genus Stieleria; species Stieleria mannarensis. The sequence continues at coordinate 12,940 of NZ_JACEHH010000045.1, read as the reverse complement.
TTCTTCAAAACGCTGTTTCACGGCCGGTTGGACGCGGCGGTGCCCGCTGGAATTGACGTGCATCAGATTGCTGCTGATCAGCTCCTGGTGCTTTGCCAATGTCTGCATCGCGGCGGCGCCGCTGTAAAGTCCGTTGATCATTCGACCTTCCTGTCCGTGGGGGGATCACCGTTGGCCGGGAGACACGGAAACCAAAAGCAATCCTGCGGTACTGGTTGTGTCGAATATCCGGCGTCTGGCGGTGAGAGAATTGGGTCGCCTTGGGCAAGAACGCCCGAGGGTTAACCCACACCGAGTGCAAGCGAAAAGGGGGCAGGTGCAAGCGAAAAGGGGGCAGGTGCCAACAATGCGAAGCAGCCTGCGGGCCATCTGGTTTTTGGTACCTGCCCCCTTTTTGCCAACCACCCCTGCCCAATGAGATTGTGGGGGTTTGCCCTCATCGGCTAATGAAACAGCGGTCGCGACTGAATTCCGTCACCCGGGCCGGACGATAAGCTGTAACGACACGGAAAGATGAACCGGTCACGCAAAGATGACCGTCGGCCGGCTGGCATTCGGCCTCCGACCCACGTGCGACGTCGGGCCCGCCGCCGCGTGAACCCTCCCCCCCTTCCCAACACTTCAACCGATCCATGGCAGACGACAACGAGTCCGGAGCGGACGACAAAAAGAAATCCGGCATGCTTTCCAAGCTCGTGATTTGGGGGGCGGTGTTTGTGATGGGCGCCGGGACCGGCGTGGCCGTTCCCATGTTTGTCCTGCCCTCGGATCCAAACGCGACTCAAAGCGCGGCGGTGGATGAAGACCGCATGGACATCCCCGAACCGGATGACAAGCTGGCGTTCGTCGATTTCGATGAAATCGTGGTCAATCTGAATGATGACCGCTATTCACGCTACCTGACCTGCACGTTTTCGCTGCAAATCGCCGCCTCGCAGCAAGAAGCGATCACCAAACTGGTGGAAGACAAGAACGTGGTGCTGAAGAACTGGCTGATCGCTCATTTGCGTGACAAGAAGTTGGAAGATGTCCGCGGAAAACTGGGACACAACCTGTTGCGCCGCGAGATTCACGACAAATTCAACGCGATGTTGTTCACCGACGGCATCGAGCGAATTCAAGACGTCCTCTTCCAGGATTTCAAGGTTCAATGAACGTTCGCCCGTTCGATTTTCGTGACATCGCTGCCCTGGATGACACTGCCGTTGCCATTCGAACTTGGATTTCGAAGTCGACGTCGTTCTTCTCGGACTATTGGGTCGAGGCGACCGGATTCAGTGCCAAATTGGAACTGGGTGCGATCACCACCGAGTCCTACGAGAAGGTGCTCAGTGAAATCCCGCGGCACGACCTGTGCTGCGTCGCTGAAATCAAGGAACGCTCGCCATCGGTCTGGTACGCATCGAGCGATCAGTTTCGCATCATCCTGTCCGATCTGCTGTGCTTGACTCCCTCGGACGAGGGCGGCGACAAGGACCTCAGTGCGATCGAGACGGATCTGGCGAACTACTTCATCGCACGCCTGGCCGATTCGATCAGCCGCGGCTGGATGGGCCAGGGCGACTTGGAAATCGAAGTCACGGATCTGGAAAAAGATGCCCGCAAACTGCGATTGTTTCGGGGCAAGGACCTGGTCACCAAGGTCTGCATCGAAGTCGAATGCAAGGGCGGCAAGGCGACATTGAACTGGTTGTTGCCCAAACAAAAGCTGCCGGCCTTGCTGGACGAAACCGTCGACAACCGCGACGGTGGCGCACCGGCCACGCCGTCCAAGGAGCTGATCGGACAGATGCCCTTGGAAGTCGTGACGATGCTGGGCAGCGCCAGCATTCCGATGTCCGAACTGAGCAAGCTGAAACCCGGCGAATTGATCGTCCTGGACCAACGCATCGACCAACCGATGGTTTCCCATGTCGATGGCGAGCCGGCGTTTGAATGTTGGCCCGGCCGGTTGGGGAACAAACAGGCCGTCCAAGTCTCGAGATGTTTGAACGATTAGACCAAGGAATGTGATTCATGGCTGAAACCAAAACAGAAACGCCCGTGTCGGACGACCCGCAAACGGTCGCCCAGGACGCTCAAGCCGGCGCTGCCGACGAACAGGTCGATGACACGATTCCGGAATTCGAGCAACTAAAACCGAATCCGCCCAAAGCGTCCAAAGACCTCGATTTTTCCCGCTTCGGGGGCGTCCAGGTCACCCTGGCGGCCGAGCTGGGACGCACCCAATTGACGATCCAAGAATTAATCGGGCTGGCGGAAGGATCGGTCGTTGAATTAAACCGGGCCATCAGCGCGCCGGTCGAGTTGGTTGCCCAAGGCGTTCCCTTGGGCAACGGCGAGGTGGTCGTGATTGACAATCAATTCGCGATTCGAATCAAAGAAATCTATCCCTCCTAGCACCAACGATTCGGCATTCTCATGGACGTCAACATGCCTTTCCGCTTTACCCCAAAAACGAAGTGCGTTTTTTACGCACTGCTGGTTTCGTCGACCCTCGCGACCCTCGGCCACGGTCACGTCCACGGCCAGGGCTACGCTGATGATCGAGGTTACGCTGATGGCCGGGGCTACGCCGATGGCCGGGGCTACGCCGATGGACGAGCCCTGAACCGCATCGAGTCGCGCAGCTCGCGTCACAGCGGCATGGTCGACCAACTCTCACGTGGCGAGTCGACCGTCAGCATCCGTCGCCCGGTGCTTTCGGGCGATATCGGCACGGTCGACCGTGATACTCGCACGGCCATCCCCGAAAGCCCGCTGCGACCGTCCGCCGGCGGAGAACCGGTGGTCGCGCTGCGTCCCCAACCGATGTCGGTGCGTCAGGCCAATTTTGAAACCAGCGACCCGCTTGGCGGCGTTTATTCCGACGAGCAAACGCAATTGCAGTCGCGGCAGCAGTTGGATCAGCTGAACGCCCAAGAACACTATCAATCGTTCATCCAGCGTGAGCAGGCCGCGGCGCCGTCGGAGAAAGCGGACGCGACAGAAATGATCAGCCGGATCGGGATCAACCTGGTTTTCGTACTCGCACTGGCCGTCGGCGGAATCCTGTTCGTGCGACAGATTCAAAAGGGCAAGCAAGGTTCCAAGTCGTCAACGCCCACCGATCTGGCCGGGTTAAAAATCGACCAGGTCCTGCAAGTCACCCGCGGCGTCAGTTTGTACCTGGTCGATTCGATGGCCAGCAAAATCCTGGTCGCGGTCGACGGCGGCGGGATTAAATCCGTCAGCGTCCTGCCTTCGCGATTCGAAGACGAATTGGAAGACCCCGACGCCTTCAGCCGGCCCAAAGAACCCGATGCCGTGGCCGCACGAGCCGGAGCTGCCAACGCGACTCGCCAAGCCTCTCGCCGCAGCGTCAACAAGACGTCCAGCTCCGACATCGATGAGAACCTGATCCGGCTGCTTCTGACGAAATCGAAAGAAGCCGCCTGATCGAATTGGGGACCGAAATGGAATTCGCGTTGATCGCCCAGTTATCCGCCGACCCGGCCAGCGACCCGTCGCAGCTGTTTTCGGATCTTGCGCCGCCGTTGCAGGTCGCGGTGTTGCTCGGTGCGCTCAGCTTTGCCACGGCCATGTTGGTCTGTGTCACGGCGTTCACGCGAATCATCATCGTGCTGTCCTTCGTTCGCCGGGCATTGTCCACTCAAGAGATTCCGCCGAACCAGGTGATGATGGGGCTGAGCCTGTTTCTGACGCTGTTCGTCATGGCCCCCACGTTTGAAAAGATTCACGACAACGCGGTGATCCCATTGTTGGAAGCCCAGGAAGCGGCCGGGGAGGACGAGGAACCCGAATTCGGCTTCGTCGATGCGTGGAAAATCGCATCGGAAGAGTTGAAGGTGTTCATGTTGCACAACACACGGACGAACGACTTGGCGCTGTTCTTTGAACTCTCCGAAACCGTCCCGCCGTCCCAGCGAATGGACACGCCGCTGAAGATCGCGGTGCCGGCGTTCATCATCAGCGAACTCAAGACGGCCTTCATCATGGGATTTTGCATCTACATCCCCTTCCTGCTGATCGACTTGGTCATTTCAACGATCTTGATGGCGTTGGGGATGATGATGATGCCGCCGGTCGTCGTTTCGACGCCCTGCAAGTTGCTGCTGTTCGTGTTGGTGGACGGCTGGCAATTGATTTCAAAAGCACTTGTCGCAAGTTTTGCCTAAGGGTTAACCGGCGTACCAAATCAAGATGAAAGAGACGGATTCGAATTTCGGATTTCTTCAGCGGAGTGAGCTGTGGCTTTCGGCCTCGTTCCTCGCGATGCTGATCGTCCTGATCATCCCCCTGCCGACGTTCCTGCTGGACATGTTTCTGGCGTGCAACATCGCCGCGGCGATCCTGTTGTTGCTGGTCACGTTGGGAGCCAAACGGCCGCTGGACATCGCGTCGTTTCCGTCGCTGTTGTTGTTGCTGACCCTGTTTCGATTGTCGCTCAACGTCGCCACGACGCGTTTGATTCTGTTGGACGGCAATGCCGGCAAGATCGTGTTGACGTTCGGCGATTTTGTCGTCGGCGGAAACCTGGTCGTCGGTCTGGTGATCTTTTTGATCTTGGTCACCATTCAATTCATCGTGATCACCAAGGGGGCGACGCGGATCTCCGAAGTCAACGCCCGGTTCACGCTCGATGCGATGCCCGGAAAACAGATGGCGATCGACGCCGAACTCAACAGCGGTGCGATCGATGAGAAAGAAGCACGGGATCGGCGCAAAGGGTTGACCCAGGAAGCCGAGTTCTATGGTGCAATGGACGGTGCCAGCAAGTACGTCCGCGGCGACGCGATCGCGGGTTTGATCATCATGGTCGTCAACATCCTGGGCGGCGTGATCCTGGGCGTCAGCGACGGACAAGCCATCACCGACGCCGTTCAAATCTATTCCATTTTGACGATCGGCGACGGATTGGTTTCGCAAATCCCGGCCCTGATCATCGCCACCAGTGCGGGCATCCTGGTCACCAAGTCGGCTTCGGAATCGAACCTCGGCGATGAAATCAACAACCAGGTTTCGGGCGCTTATCGATCGCTGTACCTGGGGCCGCTGATCTTGCTGTTGATCGGGTTCACGCCTGGGTTCCCCAAACTGCCCTTCATGCTGTTGGCCGGTGTGGTGTTCGCCTTCGTGTTCTTTGCCAAACAACGCGAGTTGGCCAAGGAGGCCGAGGTCGCCGAAGAACCACAGGTCGCCGAACCGACGCAAACGCCCGAAGAGAAGGGGTTACAAAAGTTCGTCCAGTCGGAGCGGATCATCATCGAAATCGGTGCCGGGCTGATCGCGCTTGCCGAACCCAAACGTGGCAAGGGCATCGCCGAACGGATCTCGACGTTGCGCGAGGACGTGGCGATCGAACATGGGTTTTGGGTTCCCGCGGCGCGGATCCGAGACAACCTGCAGATCGGTGTCAACGAGTATCGCTTCCTGATCTGCGGACGAGAGATCGCACGGGGCCAAGTGTTCGTCAACGACTTCTTGGCAATCAATCCCGGCAGCATCAAGGCGGAACTGGAGGGCGAGCCGATTCGGGACCCCGCGTTCGATTTGCCGGCCAAGTGGATCCCCGAATCACAGCGTCGTCGGGCCGAGGTGTTAGGGTTTACCGTCGTCGACGCGCCGACTGTATTGATCACGCACCTCAGCGAGTGTTTGCGCAAGCACGCCCACGAACTTTTAAGCCGCCAGGACCTTCAGTCCATGCTAGAAAAACTGAAGGAGATCGCGCCGACAACCGTCGAAGAAATCAAGCCGGACACCGTCCGCCCCGCCACCCTGCACCAAGTGCTGCTGAATCTGCTCCGCGAACGTATCTCCATCACCGCGCTGGAGAAAATCGTCGAATCCGCAGTCCAGTTCGGTCCCCAAATCAAAGACCCCATCCAGTTGACCGAAAAGATTCGAGGCGGAATCGGACACATCATCTGTGATCGATTCCGAGACAGCAATGGCAACGTGAGGGTAATCATCCTGGAGCCACGGTTGGAACACTATTTCCGAGAACACTTGAACGGAGACGCAATCGTCTTGCGGCCGGACCAGTTGGAACGGTTGATCATGGAGTTGCAGGCGAAGTGGGAAGCGTCGCGATTGAAGAATCAAATGGCCACGGTGTTGGTGGATTCGTCGGTCCGTTTCCCGTTGCATCGCACCATCTTTCGATCGTTGCCCGAGATCAGTGTGGTCGCTTACAGCGAGGTGCCATCGGATTTGCGGATCGAGTCGGTGGGGATGATCCGATACGAAGATGTCTTGGGTGAAGGCGACGCGGCCACACCGGACCCCTTCGTGCTCGGGCTTCAGGGGAAAGAAGGTAATCAAGAAGAGACGAAATGAGCGGAAAGTCAACCACCAGGCGGGCATCGCAGCGGATGCAAAAAGCGTTTCCGGTAGGAACGTTGGTTGCGTTATTGACCGCAGTCGCCGTCACGTTGATCGGAATCGTCATGGGGGTCGAATCAACCACGATCCTGATGCGCGCCGCCATATCCGCGTTGATGGTCGGATCGGTCGTCTCGATCGGTGTGGGCGTGATTCGACTCGCTGACGCAGACTACAAGGACTGAGCCGTTCACCTATGAAAGCGACGCTCGAAACGACGTACAAAGCATCCCCTTCGACGCAATCCGATCGCGATCGGCTTGTGCTGGATAACATCGATTACGTCGGGCGGATCCTCAGTACGATGACGTTCTTCCGCAAGAATGACGATCATCGGGAAAACCTCCATTCGGCCGGCATCCTGGGGCTCGTGCAAGCCGCCGCCAGTTTTGATCCCGACCAGGGCGTCGCGTTCCGTACCTTCGCCTACCCGCGTATCCGTGGCGCGATCGTCGATGAGCTGCGCAAGCAATCGCCCGTCTCGCCACGCATGATGCGGCACGTCGGCACAATCAAACGACTGTGCGAAACACTCGAACCACCGATCACCCCCGAACAACTCGCCCAGCGATCCAGCCTGTCGATCGAAGTCGTGCTGGAATGCCTGGAAGCGATGCGGTTCATCAAGCCCGATGACTGGAATGATCTTTCGGACGTAGTTCACAAAACTTGGCGGACCAGTATCGATTCTCCGGAAGATCTGGCCGAAAAAGAAGAAATCGGAGAGCTGCTCGCAGAATTGATCGAGCAATTGCCAGAGAAGGAACGCTTGGTGATGACCCTGTACTACTCCGAGGAGTTGAACCTGGCTGAAATCGGGGCTGCGATGGGATTGTCCGAATCGCGCACCTCACGCCTGTTGGCTGCAGCACGCTTCAGACTCAAGGAGGCCATTCGATGGAAGACAAGCTAGGGATCGGTTTGAAAGAACGTACCACCAGAGTCGGCGGACCACGTGTCCGAGTCGGCCCCACCAAACATTGCAACACCGAACCGGAAGTTCGAGTGGTCAAAGACGGGAATCGAATCGAATCGATCGTGATCGCTTGCTCCTGTGGCGAAGAGATCACGGTCGTTTGCGGCTATGACGAGAATCAGACGACGTGATTAAGACTCGCAGCAACGAACGAACACGCGACCAAGACGCGGCGGCGATCGACGGTGAGCCCGCCGATGGCTGCCGATGCGCGCCGACGAAGCGTCCGGTCGCTGTTGCGGCGCTGCTAATCGTACTTGGATGTTGGGCCGCGACACCGGCCCTGGGCCAAGATCGGCAACGTGTCCAGCGCGAACAAAACCCGAATTCAACGTTGCGGAAACTCGATCTGCTGCAGCAGAGTGTGAAGCGCCGGCTGAAAACGGCATTGGGCGTGTCCAAGACGTCGTCCGATTCGGACCGTGCCCCGACCGGTGGCCCCGACCAAGCTCCGCGCGATTCAAACGCTCGCACGGATGAACGCGTCGCGAACGACGTCGACGCCCCGCGCGGACAAGTCGATGCGCGGACCGCGCCACCGCATTGGACTCCCAACGAAGTCACCGCAGCACCGCAGTATCAACGGCAGCCGCAATATCAACCGCAGCCACAGTACCAGTCGCAGTACCAAGCTCAGACGCAATACGAACCGCAGCAGCCATACCAAGCACCGCCGCCGTTCAGGCAACAGTCACCGGCGGTCCAAAACCCAATGGACGCCGGCGGGAACTCCCAGCCGCACGCGGTCGGGCCCGCGGCGTACAACCAGATTCAAACACCATTGCCGCAACCGATTGCCGAGCTTGCGACCGGCGAACTGCCCCCGCCGCACCTGCAAGACGGCGGCGGAGAACCCTATCCGCGCTGGGATGGATCGCCCCAGCCGACCAGCCCCTACGCTGCGGAACGTCACAACCCTTCACGTGCCGGCAGTCAGTGGAACCAACCCGGGCCGCGTTACGCAGCCGCGGCCGTCAACGGCAACGCGCCGCTGGCACGCGGCAGTGTGCTGGGCGGTGACCAGATCACGGCCACACAACATGCGTTGCGACTGATCGAAGAGAACGGTGATCTGAAAGCCAAGTTGGCGATGATGGACGCCGAAATCAAACGGCTGAAAGAAAAACTCGCACAATCCGAAACGTTGCTGGAACGCTCCAACGAAGCCATCGAGTCGGCGTATGACGAGATCGAAGCAACGCGCCAGCTCAACCGCGATCTGCAAACCAAGCTCAGCGATGCCGAACTGAAATACAACCGCTACCTGATGGAAACCGATCGAACGCTGCAGTCGATTCGGCAAGAGTTGGACGATGTGTTGGTTCGAGAGATTTCGGCGAAAAGGAATTAGCGTCGTGGACAGAACGAATCGACGATTGTTTTTCATGACCTGCACCCTGGTCGCGTTGTCTGGTGCTTCTGTCGGGGCCGCGCCGCCGTGGTGGTCTGCCCGCTGCAGCGGCAAATGTGGCAAGACCTGTCACTGTGGGGCGACTGCGGACGCAACGGCAAAGACGGGGCCGGCGAAATGCCCGCCGCAGCCGGTTCGGACGTCCCCGTTGCTCAGTCAGTTGAAACCGAACCGCGTGCTGATCGTGGTTCCGCTGGACCGGCAAGATCGCTTGAAAGAGCAGCTGGCGTTGATGCGAATGCTGGCCACCGCGCTGCGGCAACACTCCCGGATCGATGTGGTGGAAAGCCCGCGGCGAATTTGTGAAGCCTGCTTTCCGATCCACAGCGGCCAATTCGACGAACGCAAGCTGGTCGATTTGGGCGATCGGTTCTTCGTCGACACGGTGTTGTACTGCAACATCGAATCGATCGATGCCTACAGTCCGATGCGATTGGAAATCCAGTTCTTGGCCGTCAATGTCGCACAGTCGGTGGCGATCGTGTCGGGGGCCCACACCTTTGATCTGGCCGATCCGGCCATGAGCGAATGTTTCTATGGCGCGATGAACGCCGATCCCGAAATCAACACCACGCTCAAGAACTCGCCCTCGCGTCTGATCGACTTCGGCGCGACACGCGTGGCCGGTGCACTGACGCGGGTCTGGAAGTAGACGCCCGCGACAAACTCGCGCAAGCTCGGCGTCAACCCATGGTTTCGGTCTGGCTGTTAAAGAGACCTTCCAAGGGAGCATTGGTGTCAACACAAATCCTCGGGAAGACACCCCGCTTGCATCGATTGTTCGGCCAACGGCCGTTCACACCCATAGCCTTGGGCATCGCCCAAGGTTCCCCATGAGGACCGAGATCATTTGGCCAAGGGCCATAGACAAACGCTTGCCCCAGATTTAGTCCTGTCTATGGCCGTTGGCCAAAGCGGTGTACGTTGTACGTGAATTCCTGGGGCGGCGCGGCCTCGCTGACGCTCGATCCGCTTGCCCCAGGCTACGGGTTTTGATGCCCTTCAGGCAAGGAGATCGGTTGAGTCTCCTCGTATGTCACCAAGCCTATCCTATCTCTCGTGAACGCCCCCTCCCCACCCCATGGAAACGCCCCCGTCCGTCCGGACGAAGAGTGGGCCAACGCGCTCACGCACGGCGTGGCGGCGTTGTCAGCGCTGCTTTTGGGCGGCTGGCTGGTGCTCGATGCGTTGCCCGACAATCCGGGATTGGCGTTTGCGTGCGGGGCGTACATCGCATCGGTGTTTGCGACGTTCTCGTTTTCGGCGCTCTCGCACACGATTCTTCAACAACCGTTGTTGGACACGCTGCGGGCCTGGGACCAAGCGATGATCTACGCGATGATTTCCGGGACGTACACACCGATCATTTACCGCCATGCCCCCGACGCGGTCCTAGTGCCCCTGTTGACCGCGATCTGGGTCGCCGCGTTTGCCGGGATTGCCGGCAAGTTGTTGCTGCGTCACCGGGTCAACAACGTCGCGACGGTCAGCTATCTGTTGCTCGGTTGGTTACGGGCAATCCCGTTGTATGGCAACGTCCCCTCCGGCCTGGGCTGGGGCATGTTGCTCGGCGGGGTGCTGTACACGTTGGGCGTGATCGTGTTGCTGAACGATTCCAAGCTCAAGTACCTGCACGTCGTCTGGCACCTGTTCGTCATCTCCGCCGCCCTGTGCCATTTCATGGCGATTTGGTGGTACGTCGTGGCTTAGTGGGAGCGTGGTCCTCCATCGCTGCACCAAATACGCCAGCCCTCCCGGACGATCGCCGAAGTCCTCTCGCTACACGACGCCCCTTCCGGGCGGTCGTCGAAGTCCTTTCGGTGTACGACGGCCCTTCCGGGCGGTCGCTCTTCCGATCCAATCGGCGCCCGATAGCCCGGCGCGAATTGCGATCGGCCCGATAGGCCGGCGGAAGCTTGACCGGGATCCCGCCGTGCCCTACTATCGGGTGGCGGGAGATATTCCGCGGTCCGACCGGGGAATATCGGTTTTTACCCCAGTCGGACCACCAATAATTAGTTGTTATCCTATCACAGCGTCATTTGAGTCGACGATGAGCATTCGCTCTCTTTTGCTACTAACGTTTATCGCTGCCATCATCTTCGTGACGTGGCAGACTTGCTGGGGAGTCTCATTGTTCTTGGCGGCTCTGACTGCGCTTGCGTTCGTAAATTATCTTCGTAACCATAGCGTCGCAAGGAGATCAGTGCGTCGACCGCTCTTTGTGGTGTTGGCTGTAATCGTTTATTGGTTGTCATTTGGTCCGGCTGTCGCTGCTGACCAATTCGTTTCCAATCTCCGACCGGGTACGGGCAAGTACTTCGCAAACGCTCCACTATTTCAATGGACCTATCCCTTCCACTGTCAAATGTACACATGGCCCCGCCGCAACGACCCGCGTGCCCAATATCGTAGACTATTGGAGCAGTACCATGCCCAATGGCGTGGTCTCGGGGCAAACGCGAGGGGCTTTGTCGATGCATTCGGTGACGAGGTTTAGGATAACCATGCCGTGCACACGAAGGACGGCTTGCGCGGTTTTTGGTGTGGAAGATCTTTCGTCCGTCCTCGGTGACGGCTGCCGTTCTGTGTCAAACGAAGCCACATGCCAAACTCTACTGAACTCGTCCATCGCGCCATCGACCTATCTGATTCCGGCGATTACATGGCCGCGATCAAGCTACTCACTCGTGCCATTGCGACTGACACGAGCAACGCACAAGCATTCTTCGAGCGCGGCATGGTTTACATGAACCTAGACCAAGACGCTGACGCCGTTCCAGACTTCGATCGGGCCCTTGCAATTGATCCAGAATTCCCGGGCGCACGCGATTGGCGTTCACGCGCGCTCGAATCACTCGGCGATCATCAAAGCGCTGCCGAAGACCGCTTAAACGATCTCGAATCACACCCTGACGGCCCGTACGAAGGCATGGGCGTTAGTCCACAGAAATGGGCTGACTGTGCGGAAGCGTTTATCAACGCTGGTAACTGGCAGAAGGCTCAAGAACTTCTTGAAGAATACTTCGCAACATATGCTCCAAAGGTTACAAGCTACGCTCGTTTCGAAACGGCACCGATGCGCATGCTTGCGAAGCTCTTAATTCAATCTGGAGATTTCGCTCGTGCATGCGAATTTGCGCACATGGCGTACTCTAGCAATTACCAATGCCCCGCCGATGTGTTCGTTTATGCGCTGGCGCTTGAATCCGTCGGTGATTTAGATGCGGCACGTAGTGTTTGCCACGAAGCAATCAAGATCAATGATCAAATGCCGGGTGTCATGGAATTACACGAACGGCTCGCGGGATGACACAGAACAAAACGTTGAACGCGAGTGGCTACGGCTGCGGTGATTCAGCGGTTAAACTGATGGAAACGTGGTCGGTGGTTCACGGTCGGTCTTGATGGTCCGCCACCGCGTTAACTTGGTCGTTATCCGGCAGTAGCTTCCAACACTTGTTCACAATGCCCAGCGACGAAGAAATCGCTCGACGCTCACTCGATCTCCAAAAGCGTGCGCGTGACGTACCGCTCACGCAGATTCCCGGATACATGGAATGGTCCAAACAAAAACTTGCCGATGGCGTTTCCGACGCACTGATTGCTCACCTTGATGCGACTTCTATGTGGCTGCTGCCCGAAGACGTTAATTCTGTGTCCACCGATGATTTCGACGAAATGCTCGACGATTTGAAATCCACAGCCGAGGATACCGACTGATTTGTCCGTCATTACGATTCACATCACGAAACCGACTGATCTGCCGACACTTGTCCGAGCAATTCGTCCCGCAACCGGCCAGTCCATCGCTCAGATCAAATCGTGCATCGACAACAACACGCCAATCTTTGAACATGAATTGTTCCTCAACGACTTTGCCGATCTCGCAGACACGCTTCGCCAGCTTGTTGCCGCATTGACTGAAACCGATGCCGAATTCATCATCTGCGAATCTGGAGACGTGATCTCCGATACAACGCTGTTCAACATTCTGGAAGGTTCGGAACAATATCGCCTATAATCGTCCGTTGTCGAAGGAACGCGAATGCCGGATAACCAGTAAGGATTTGACTTCGCGAGCTTGCGAGCCGAAGTTCAAGTCCTCTGTTCAAGAAGCCCGTCAGCGCCAGAGCGGCCGTCTAAATCTCTCTTGGATTTTGCTG
>NZ_JACEHH010000044.1 GCF_014154935.1 Stieleria mannarensis | reverse complement strand
CTGTCTTGAAGTGTGTCCAGCGTGAGCGGGACGGCACGGCTGGCGCACTGGGCCGAGAGCACCTCCTTGCCGCTGAGATCTTCGGCTACAGCTTTGCCAACTACCGCGACCATTTGGGCATCGGCAATGTCCGCTTCGAAGACTTGATGCCCGATGACGCCAAGGTATTGCAGCAAGCCGTCACGGAGAATTGGCCGCTCACACGCGTTGCCGCTGCAATGAATACCGACACCGACAACGCCGCTTCGCTCATTGATAGTGCCAAGGACGCCATAAAAGTCGTTGACGCAGCCACGCCGGCGGACTCGTTCCGCATGGCGGTCCGGCAATTGGTACAGACCGCCAGTGAGCAAGGATTGAACACGGAGCAAGACGTTGACAACCTTGTCACACAGATTTGCTACCGGGTCTCCGACCTGTCGGTTCTCCTTGATCTCGACGATTCCCGCTTGAGCGACTACAGCCGAGCCCTCCGCGAGGAATCTGACGAGACGGATGATGCGGACATGGACGAATCGCCCTGATCAAAGGACACCATCGCTCGCGATGACGGGCACAGCTCCATCATCGGCTTTCCCAGTGTCGACGTGTTGTCCGAACTCGTCGCCCCCGGAAGTGAAGCTTCCGCCAGCGACAATCTCGGAGAGGGCGTCGGCAATTCATTGACTCGGCATACGGTGTGCAACAGAATGCTGCCTTATTGCCCGCAAAGCATTGGCAAGATTGAGCGTTGCCGCCTATCTGGTTCTGGATCCCACTGTTTGACGTTTTGAAACGGAGGCTCTCTTCGTCCTGAGCCCCACTTTGCTACCACTGTTGAATAACCGTGATCTCCATCGACCCCAATTCACGCGGAACCAATATAGTCCGCGTTGGGGTTAAGATATGGACTCGGGGCGTCACCCGATTGTCTGTCTCATATGCCCGAACGAGGGGCGATGCCATTTGGAGTCCAGGAAAATTGCAAATGCTTAAACGAACGGTTGGGTTGCTGGTTCTTATTGGGATCTTGAGTGCTCCGATCATCGCCCGGGCGGATGAAGAGGGCAGAACCGCGTCGCCCCACGCGCCTCAGTGGCAACCCATCGAGATCGAATTCACCGCCAAACAGCGGTATCGCAACGCCTATGTCCAATGCCAGGGGTGGGTTGATTTCGAACATGACGACGGAACCAAGATCCGTCGACCGATGTTCTGGGATGGTGGTCAAACGTTTCGAGTTCGGTTTGCATCCACGAAGCCGCAGGGAGTTTGGAAGTGGACTTCGGCAAGCCAACCGAACGACGCGGGACTGCATGGGCTATCCGGCAGGCTGCAAGCGAGCGCGAATTCGGAGCCTGATACGATCTTTGATCATCACGGGTTTTGGCAGATTCGATCCGGAGAACGGAACCTGGTTCATGCCGACGGCACCTCGCGATTGATGTGCGCTGACACACCGTGGGCCCTCCCCTGGCGAGCTACGGTAGAACAGACGATCAAGTATGCCGAAGACCGGAAATCGAAAGGTTTCAACGCGGCGTTGCTAATGACCGTGATGCCGGATTCCAAGACAACCGGTCCTCGTTCTCGGACGAAAGATGGTGGTTTTGACGTGGGCTTTGAAGACCTGCCAGAGGGAGGTTTGCGGCAATTGAACGTCGATTATTTTCGGTATTTTGATAAGCTGATCGAAGTGCTGGTGGGCCGTGGGATCGCGCCGGTCTACCAGCCCGTCTTTCACGGATACGGCTGGAAAGGTGGTGGGACGGCGGGGAACCGCGTCAGTGCCAATGACTACGCCCGCTATTGCCGGTATCTCGTCGCGCGGTACGGTGCTCGACCGGCGATTTGGCTGGTCGGCGGTGACGGGCCGGCCACCGATCCCAACGTCTTGGACCAACTGGATCGTGCCGGCGAAGAGATCGAACGTTGGGATGCTTATGGGCAACCGACCGGCATTCACTATTCACCGCATGCCCTCAACCGCACCCATCAAGACAAGCGGTGGCTCGATTTTCAGTGGTGTCAAACCGGCCACAACGAAGAGCATGTTCCGGAACGTGTCGCCGATATGTGGCGGAACCTTCCCGTCAAGGCAGTCGCCAATGGTGAGCCCACCTACGAGAATATTGGCAGGATGGGTAAAGCGTCCGGTTGGTGGCAGGGCCACGAAGCCTGGTGCAACATTTGCTCTGGAGGAACGATGGGGGTCGTCTATGGCGCCGCCAGCCTGTGGAACTGGCGGCTGCGGGGCGATGAGCCGGGGCACGCCGATTGGTGCACCGCGCCGGGCGCTGGTTGGGAAGACGCACTTCAATTCGAAGGCGCAAAGTATCCTGGGATCGCGGCCAAAATTCTGAATCAGTATCCGATTGCCGGGATGGAGCCGAATTGGACGTGCACCTATGGACGCCGAGGATTGCTGATCCCGGACAAACTGTTTGTCCTGTATCTGCCCGATGGCGGCAGCACCGCAATTATCTCGACCGAAGTCCCACGTTCCTACCGCGTGTACGATCCCCAGACGGGCGAACAGGTTGGTGAAGGGCGATTGCCGGAAACCGGCCGGGCATCGATCAATAGCGGAATGGAAGGTCAACCATGCGTAGTCGTTTTCCATCTCTAGCTGCCGGCGTTCGACACGGTCACCATGGTGAAAGAAATGGGCTTGCTAACCCTTGCGATTGGTGCGGGCATCGGTCGGTTCTTGGAGTATCGACAAGCGACGGCGTGGCAACGAGCTCTCGCGGCGGTGAGTGGCTTCGTTGGATTCTTCTTCTGGATGCTGATGGGGCAAACAGTATTCGACTCGAGTCGAAATGACCCCGCTGCCGAGCATCTTGGGTTCTTTTTGGCGGGCGCTGCGCTGGGAATGTTCTCCCGATACATCATCAACTCTCGAGGACGCAGCAAAGGCAAAAGCGATGCGGCGACCGAGGCCCCACGCGATCGGCCGACGGAACAGCCATGGCTGCTGTTGCGAGCTCAGTGGCTGGTTCCGGTCTATTGGCTCGTCTGCCTTTATTCTTTCTATCGATTGACCTCGTAGCGAGCCGGTTTTCGCGTCCCCCGTCACCGAAAACAGGGCGGCCGCGATTAACTGCTCCGTGGTTTAAGGAAACGCGGTCCAAAGCGGCCGTCGTCCTGGCCGTCGATAACTCGGTCACCGTCGGTACTGTCGTTGCAGCGATTGCGACACCCCGATGCTTGACTTTCGGTGGTCAGGTGCAGCAAATTGGCCTTTCGGCGGCAGCCCGTTTGAATAGCCGCATGGCGAATTGGGTCAACCAAAACAGTTTTTTCGGATTTGTTCGGTGGTATTTGTCACACCGTCGCTGCTGGTGTGTCCAAGCTTGTGATCGTCTGTTCATTTCATCACTTTGGGCGACCGGGGGTCCGCCATGCAAAATCCGTTCAGCGAGGTCGATTCGGACGAAGTCTCGGATGCGGATCTGGTCGATCTGGCCGTCCGTGGCGATCGTGCCGCGCTGGAGACGCTGGTTTTGCGGCACCAGGCATGGATCTATAACATCTCGGTCCGAATGGTGTTTCACCCTCAAGATGCTGAGGAGGTGACCCAAGAAGTGCTCGTCAAAGTGATCACCAAACTGAGCACGTTTAAGGGAGAGAGCAAGTTTCGCACATGGTTTTACCGGATCGCCGCCAATCATGTTCTGAACATGAAGCGTCGCGACGCAGAGGCTCACGAAATGACCTTTGCCGACTATGGTGAGGCGATCACCGGCACGCCGGACTTGGAACTGCCTGATCCTGAGCATGTTCCCGTAGCCCTCCCGGTCTTGGTCGAGGAAGCCAAGCACAGCTGCACGATGGGAATGCTGCTGTGCTTGGATCGCAGGCAACGGTTGATCTTTACGCTCGGCGAGATCCTGGGCGCGAGCGACAGCGTCGGCGGCGAAGTTCTGGAGATGACCGCTGTCAATTTTCGCCAATGCCTCGCACGGGCCCGCCGTGACCTGCACCATTTCATGAACCACCAGTGCGGTCTGGTCAACGCGAACAATCCCTGCCGCTGCCCCAAGAAAACGCGTGGTTTCATCGAAGCTGGGCATGTCGATCCGCACCGGTTGATGTTTGCTTCGCGGCATGTCCAACGAATACGAGATGTGGTGGGTGAGACGGTCAGGGAGATCGAGGATCTGGTCGAGCAACAGCACGTCGCCCTCTTTCGAGAGCATCCGTTTCTTCAGTCAGAGAATGCAATTGACTGGCTGCAACGCATGCTCCAGCGGGAAGAGGTGCGCAAAACACTGCGACTAAATTGAGGAATTTGATCCCACGCCCGTCACAGTCGGTTCCGAGCCGTGTCAATGAGTAAGAGGCAGCAAGGGCTGCTCGATTCACACTCATTCGAAGGGATCGCCATGACTCTCAAACTCCCCGAACCCGTCGCCGGCTATTTCAAAGCGGACGAATCAAACGGCGAAGCCGTTGCACGTTGTTTCACCGGCGATGCCGTGGTGAAGGACGAAGGCCACGCGTATCGCGGCCGCCAAGAGATCCAGAAGTGGAAAGAAAACGCGTCGACGAAGTACGTCTACACCTGCGAGCCGCTGAAGAGCGAGCAGCGGGAGGACCAGTGCGTCGTCACCTGTCGACTGACAGGAAACTTTCCCGGTAGCCCAGTCGCCCTGAGGTATGTCTTCGAGTTTGAGGGTGAGCAAATCGCGTCGTTAGAGATCGCCCCGTAGCCACGTCTCCTTCGTCATCGGAGATGTCTGAGCGGCGACGGGGACAATCAGCTCGTTGTCGTCGTCGCTTTCGGCGGGAAGCGACCGGTCCATATTTTCACACGAATGGTAGGGGCTTTGTGAGCCGACGGCGCTAGCCGCGGGCCTTGATGCGCCTTGAACACGGCGGCAAGGCCCGAGGCTAGCGCCTACGGCTCAGCGTATTGGCTTAAGGCCCGTGGCATTCTACTTTTACACCTTTCTGGTACTAAACCTATGAAATCAGCACTATTCACATTGGTCGTCTTGGCTTTGTGCCCGGGCGCGATGGCGGACGATTCCGAGCCCAGCGAGGTTCAGTCAGAGACTGATACTAAGTCGAGGGCCATAGAGCATGCACTGGAATCCTTCGCCGGAAACTGGCAGATCGTCGGCGTGCAACCGCCGGGAGTTACGAACGATGCCAAGCGATTGGTTTTTCGCAAAGACCGAACCTACGCGGCGATGGACGCAGGCAATCAGGAGCTGTGGTCCGGCACCTTTGATCTCGACCCGACGTCAACGCCGAAAGTCTGGGATCACCGCTCGGACGAATCGAAAAAGGCTGGTGGCGACGCTCTGGGAATCTACGAATTGGAGGGCGACAGGTTGAAAGTTTGCTGTGTCGTCGGTGTCTGGAAGGAGAAGCAGTGGTCGGGAAAGCCTCGCCCGGGCGAGTTCAAGCTGCCAAACGCGGATGTCGTGCTGGAGCTTCGGCGGCTGGGCGATGGCAGGTAGCGGAAACGCGCTTCTGGGAATCGTCCCTTCAGTGCAGCCAATTCTGCCGCCTCCAATATTTTCCGTCCTCTCCACCCGACGACGGTGTGCTGTCACGTCGTTGGGAGAGGGGTGGCAGAATGATTTGGGGCAGAATGATTCGGGGCAGAATGATTCGGGGCAGAATGATTCGGGGCAGAATGATTCGGGGCAGAATGATTCGGGGCGCGATGCCTGACGGTCAGCTGCTGGGGCCAGGCGAGTTCCGCGGAATCGAAACTTTTGGCGAGTTTCGCTACGCCATTCATTTAATCGTTGTGCCTCAGCCTTAGCCCAGTTTTTTGCCGATGAATTGGACGACGGAGGCCATGCCGGTGTGATACTTGCCTTCGACCACTTCGCGTTCCGCTTCGTGCAGCAGGATGGTTTCCAGTCCAGTCAGTTCGCTTTCGATCTTGGCGGGCGTCATCAGCAGGTCCAAATCGCCAGGCCCGCCCGTGCCGCGATCACATTGGTTTTCGGAGTACGCTTCGAGGATCAGGACGCCGCCCGGCTTCAATGATTGCACCAAAAGTGGGTACAGCTTGTCGCGAATCGAACATGGCAGGTGCGCAAAGATCGAGACGACTCCGCCATAGGTTTGTGGTTCGGGTTGAAAGTCATTCAGGTCGGTGACTTCTGTCGAGATCGAGACGCCTTGGTGCGCAGCCAACTTCGCGGCCTTGGCGAGCCCGACGTCCGAACCGTCAACCGCGTGGACGCGCAATCCCTGAGTCGCCAGAAAGACGGCGTTGCGTCCCTCGCCTTCCGCAATCGAAAGCACGGGGTCGATCAGCAGGTGGGCATTTTTCGCGAGAAACGAATTCGGTTCCGTGCCGTATGCAAATTCGGTTTCGGAGAACCTCGCGTTCCAATCTGGTGGTGACATACCGAATCTCCATCGTTAGTGGTCGAGCGGCCGTGCAGGACGCATCAAACTTGACGACCGGCCGGTCACGTAATAACATAAGTTGCATGAAGCGAGATAGCAAGCTCTCCGGCGTTCTGCACATCCTGCTGCACATGGCCGCACTGGACGAGCCGCCGGTGACGTCGAGTGACTTGGCGAAGATCATGGACACCAATCCGGTCGTGGTGCGTCGTCTGATGGCGGGGCTTCGCGAACAGGGCTACGTGCGATCGGAGAAGGGGCATGGCGGCGGCTGGACTTTGGCGTGCGACTTGCGCAAAGTCACGTTGCTGGACATTTACCAGGCCGTCGGTAGTCCTTCGTTGTTGGCGATCGGCAATCGCACCGAATCGCCGGGGTGTCTGGTGGAGCAGTCCGTGAACGCTGCACTCGGCAAAACGTTCGATGAAGCCGAGCAACTGTTGCTGCGGCGGCTTGGTGAAGTCACGCTGGCCTCGCTGAGTGCGGATTGTCACAAGCGACTCAAGGCCAAAGGCATTCCACTCAACGCAAAACGGAACGCGCATGGAGTCTAACGATGACTTTTTCAAGGCTGTTTTTCACGACCCGGAGTCGATCCCGAGATGGCATCGCAGGCTCGAGACGCGATCGATTCTCACCTGACGATACTCGATCCCGAGCAAGACGAATCGCTTTTGGGCGAGGCCGGATTTTCGGACGTCAGTCTGTTCTACGCCGGCTTCGCGTTCAGAGGTTGGGTGTCGTATGCGGGTTAACGATGTGTTCGGAGAGTCGCCGTGTTCTCCGAATTTGGCGGGCTCGATAAAGCGAAACCTTGCGCTGCGCCGACCTCGGAGAGGACGGCGACTGTCCTGCCCAATCGAAAACGAGGCTGCGGCGGGCTGCTAGTGCTTTTTGCGCGCTGGAGAAATCGAGTCGCTGCGAATTGCCAACCCGTGCTCACCGAGCACTTGAATAATTCGTTCAACACTTCGGGTACCGAAGTTTGGGATTCTGGCGAGTTCACCACGAGTTAGCTCCACAAGCTCGCGGACGTACAAGACGCCGACTTCCTCCAGTCCGTTTACGGTTCGAACGTCCAGGTCAAGCTCGGCCACCGCGGACGCTAGCAATTCTGTCTTTTTCTGCTCGGCGACCCACTCGCGGTCTAACGGAATCCGTGTCCTCGCCATCTCACAACGCTCCATCGGCCGTAAAGAAGTTTCGTCCCTCAGTCAGACTCTGCTTGTAACAGATGATGGCCGAAATCTGATGCATTTTCCGGCCGTTTTTGAACTTTTTTGATGTGCCGCTATTCGTCGGACGCTGGAGCCTCTCGGGCTCTGTGGTGGACCGTCACCTCGGCGAGCGTTCGTCCGAGTTGACGGCCGACGGTCATGTAGCCCTCGGTATCGGAATCGGGCGTGTTCCAAGCGGTCTCAAGCGTGACGGCGATCGCCGGTGTGCCGAGTCGTGCCACCCAATTCTTGCTGATGTACTTCCACATTTTCGGATCGTATTTGGGACCGGATTCAATGGTTCTGCCCGCGAACCGCAGCGGACCACTGATCTGTTCTTTGGCCACTTTTAAGAACAGGTCCAGGTTTTTGCGGCCTTGCTCCGGCAGCATGTCCCTGGGCGGGAGGTAGAAGTAGGGCAGGGTGTCTCGGGCGGAGGGATTGTGGAGGTCGACAAACGCCAGCAACCGCTTGTCTTTCGCCGCGGCAAAGAGCTGGGACTGAGCGGCATCGACGGCTTGCCAGTGCGGCTGGTCACTCCAGTCACGATTGTGATCCTGGGGCGATTGATTCTTGCCGCCGGCGCCGTGATAAACATTGTCGATGTCCATGATCGGAACAATCACGACATCGGCCCGGTCGCGGAGTTGCCTCGCATCTTCGTCGTCTGAAACGAGCCACTCGGCGAAGCCCCGGCAGACCCAGCTCGATCCGGATTCCCATGCGTGCTGTCTCGCCTGGATCCAGATCAGCGGGCGTGGCTTTTGCTGGTCGATGTTCTTGATCGAAGCGACTCGCAGCGCAGGCGTCTCACGTCCTTCTCGTGTCTTGCACAAGACAAACGATTCCGCGTCGGGACTTGATTTGGCAAGGCGTTCGACGAGCGTTTTGGCGTCGGCGGGAACGAAGGGCGGGCCCCACGCCACGAGTGCCTGATCTGTATCGACTGCCAGTGTGTATCGGATTTGCTTGCCCTCGCGCACGCCGGCCGCGGACTGTTCCCAGGTTTGCCCTTCATCGGTACTGAAGGTTGCTCGATCAGGCGTCGCCCACGGCGCGTCACCGACTTCGATCGTGATCGGATTGCCGGGGATCAGTCCGGAGAGTTTGACGTACCACCAACACCGCCATCCGCGGCCGGGATGGTCATCGGGGCGCAAGCGAATGAAATGTGCCTCCTGATTGATTTCTTCGATGACGCCCGAACCGCCCGGAAAGTCGCTGTCGACGGCGATCTGGGCGGGGGTGATCGATGGATTCAGGATGACTGCCGCTGCAATGCCGATCGAGCAAATGAGAAGGAAATCTTTCGCTCGCTGCGGTGCTCGCAAGTCGGGTTGGCAATTCGTCTTGACGGACAACTTTTGCATGGGGGACTCCCAAAAAACGCACGACCGCGTCACCAAAGCGGTACGCTCCGCCGCACTGGTGGCTGACGCCGCTGCGCTCGTGGACCACGGCCCGGGACGGCCATCGTACTCGAAAAAATGCACGCGGTGGCTCCAGGTCTGGTAAAATTCGACGCCACGTCTATTTCGTGTGGAAAGAGAAGTTGTGTCGGAACAGGAGTTGAAATGATTGGTTTTCGTCGCGTGTGTTTGGTCGTCCTTTGGGGCGCGTTGATTCCGCTGTCGGTTGAGGGTGACGACGCACTGGAAAAGGAGCAAATCGAAAAATGGTCGGCTTACTATCTGCAACAAGCGAAGAGTTATGAATTGCGGCTGGCGGATCCGGGGGACGAAACGTTGACCTTGGTTCCGGAGCCGGTGTTGCGTTGGCAAAACCCGCTGCGATCGACGACCCACGGCGAGTGTTTTGTGTGGACGCGTGATGGAAAAGCAGTCGGCTTTGCATCGATCTTTTCCTATCCGATTGAAAACAACCAGCGGAATGTCGCGCGGGCGTTTAACTCCTTTGCCGACGGTCCGCTGGTGGCCGATGACGATGGGCGACCGTTCTGGCAGGCACCGTCGGTGTCGAAAGAGGAATGGCAGATGGTTCCGGGTTCACCCGAGGTTGCAAGCTCCGCAGCGCGACGTCTGTTTCAAATGCGTTCCTTGGCTCGGCAGTTTTCGGCACAGCTTGGGGGCACCGATGGCGATGAGCAACGAACGTTGCGGTTGATGGCCGCTCCGCTGTATCGCTATGCCTCGCAGGATGACGCGGAAAAAGATGGTGCACTGTTTGCGTTTGTGATGGGAACCGATCCGGAGATCATCCTGTTGATCGAAAGCCGCGAAACCGATTCCGGGTTGAAATGGTTTTTTCTCGCCGCGCGGCACAGCTACACCACACTGGTTCTCCGCCACCAGGATCGTGAAGTTTGGCGGTACACGCGCCGCGAGCATAGTCCGCGGTACCTGTCGCAGCACGGCATCGATCTGCAGCCGGCGGTGCTGGAGTGATTGCGGCGGATCACGGGGAGCGAACGATTGTCAATCCGCTCGCGTTGGAAGATGCGTTGTTCACAGCTTCTGCTGGATGCACTGCAGCAGAACGACTGCGTGATCGTCGACGATCTTCACCTGGCATCGGCGCCGATGGGTGATTGCAATCACTTCTATCCACGATCCGGCTTTCTCGATTCGCCGATGAATGCGATTGCAGCCTATGTGATCGAGACTGGGAAGAAGCTGGTGTTGGGGAGCAACGGTCAACTACCGGGGCCTCTTCGGGACCGGTGCTATGACTTCGGCATCGATGATTTTGAGCCCGATGACTATCAACACCTCTGCGCTCGCTTTCTTGGACGACCGGCGGACGGTGTGAACTTTGAGAAAGTCCACCGATTTGCGCCAAAATTAAACGCTCATCAGCTCAAGCTGGCTTGCGGCTGGATGAAGGGGGCAGGAGACTTCGAAACCGATTCGTTCATCGACTACCTGCGGAGTCAGCAGTTGGCGAGCAACGTGTCGTTGGGCGAGGTCGCCAATGTTGAATTGAGCGAGCTGAAGGGCGTCGATGACGTGATCGCCAGTCTTGAAGCTCACATTGCCGTGCCGCTTGAAAATGACGAATTGACCAATCAGTTGGGCCTGCGACCGAAACGAGGTGTCCTGCTGGTCGGGCCACCCGGGGCCGGCAAGACGTCGGGATGGGAGTTCTGCTTGAACGCGTTGGCGTCTTTGGCCGGCCCCCGCGTCATTTGCGAGTACGCTGGGAGGCTGGTCAATTCGATCTTTCCGACGAGGAACGAAGGCGGCTGCGAGGAATCTCGGTCGAGTTTGATTCCTCCTTCGAGCGATACGCAGATTGTCCGATTGAGCAGACGAAGCGGTCCGGTTCACGGGTGATCGCCCCGACAGGTCCGGTGAAGCGTCGGGAACAACTGGCCGTCTTTGAGCAGGAACCGGCGCGTAAAGTTGCCGTGACATCGAAAACGTTTCGGCAGTTCTATCAAGCTTACGCCAATCAAACGCATCCGGTCTTCATCACGTCCGATTCGATTTGGAATGCCTTTCATCGGATTCTCGAGGACTCGATTGTCAAGCTGGAATTCCGCCAGATCGAACGGCTGCAGCGGCTGATGCCGACGCTCGAGGAGCGGCTTGCCGTGGCGGATCCGTCCGCAGATTCCGACATGATCCGGTCCGCCGTCGTCGCGCGAGAGTCGTCGTCGGCGTTGCTCGCCAGCTGATCGATACCAACTACGGTGAAACGCTTGCCGGACTGCTGAATTACCAAGCGTCTTCGGCCGCGGAATCGAATACAGAGATTCAGATAGCCAGGCGCTTGGGGTTCCAGAGAGACTCCCAGTTTGACGGCCCTTTCCTGTGCGCTCATCGTTGATTCAGCTCCGATGGTTGGTGCTGCGAAAAAGAGAGGTTAAGCCGCGCGGGGATCGCGGGAAAGGTCACAGACGCCTCGCGAATGGCCTATGATGTGCTTTCCCACCAAGGTCCCACCGCGCGCACGTCTACGCACCAGCCCCTTTCACCATGGCCCCGATCGACTGGATCATTCTGCTTCTGTACGCCGTTTCCACGATCGGATTGGGATGGTATTTCAGCAGAAATCAGCAGGACACGAGCGAGTACTTCGTCGGATCGGGAAAAATGAATCCCGTTCTGATCGGCGTGTCGTTGTTTGCGACGTTGTTGAGCACGATCAGCTACCTTGCGATTCCCGGTGAGGTCCTTGGCAAGGGGCCGATCTTTCTGAGCAACTACATCGCGTACCCGTTTGTCTATCTGGTCTTGGGATTCGTCATCTTGCCGGTCTACATGCGGCAGCGCGTCACCAGCGCGTACGCGTTGCTGGAAGACCGGCTTGGGTTGAGTGTTCGGCTGCTTGGTGGAATTTTGTTTCTGACGTTGCGATTGGTTTGGATGTCATTGCTGGTGTTTCTGACGGCCAAGGCGATCGCGGTCATGATCGGTGTGAGCGATGAAATGGTGCCTTGGATTGTTTTGGTGACGGGCATCTTTGCGGTCACCTACACCTCTTTGGGAGGTTTGCGTGCGGTCGTGATCACGGACCTGATGCAGACCGTTTTGCTTTACGGGGGTGCGTTGTTGACGATCGGAACGGTCAGCTGGCAGATGGGCGGTTTCAGCTGGTTTCCTACTCAATGGCCCAGCGACATTTGGGATCAACAACCGATCTTCAGTATTGATCCGTCGACTCGAGTGACGGTGGTCGGCACGATTGTCTCCGTCTTTCTCTGGATGGTCTGCACTTCGATGGGAGACCAAGTTTCTGTACAGCGGTTTATGGCGACCGAGGATGCCAGGTCCGCTCGCTTTGCCATGGGGATGCAGCTGATCGTCTCCGTTGTCGTCGGGGCAACACTGGGGCTGGTGGGCATCGCGTTGCTCGGTTTCTTTCACGCCAACACGGCGATGCTGCCCGGAGAAGGCACGTTGAAGGCACAAGCGGACACCGTTTTTCCACATTTCATTGCCGCTCACCTTCCGCCCGTCGTCACCGGGCTTGTCGTATCGGGACTTTTTGCGGCTGCGATGTCGAGTATCGATTCCGGTGTGAACTCCATCACGGCAGTGGTGATGACAGATTTTCTAGAACGATTCGGACGCAAACCCGAGACGCAGGCAAATCAATTGAAGATGGCTCGCGTGTTGGCGATCATCATCGGTGGCGTCGTCGTCTCGCTCAGTTCGTTCATTGGTTACATCCCCGGAAATTTCATGGCGGTGACCAACAAAACGGTGAACTTGCTGACCGTCCCCATTGCGTTGCTGTTTTTCTTTGCCCTGTTCGTTCCCTTTGCCAACGCAAAAGGGGTTTGGACTGCGACCATCGCAAGCGTCAGCGTGGCTGTTTTGATCGCGTTCTCGGGTGTGATATTCGGAAAGGTTTCCGAGGCGGCCCCCGACCCCGTCAGTTTTCAATGGATCTCACCCGCTGCGTTGGTCGTGGGTGTGACGGTCGGGCTTGTCGCTTGTAAGTTGTTCGCAAAGAAGTAAGTTGTTCGCAAGGAAGACGACCGCATGAATCAAAGAAAATTTTTCGCCATCTTGCTGGCTGTCGCTGCATCGGCAACCGCCCGCGCCGATCAGGCATGGCAGTTGACCCCGGCGTTACGGCAGAAGTGCGTTTCGGTGCTTCGCCAAGGATTGCCCGGCGAAGCGTTTTGGCCCGCGATGCATGCAGCCGTCTTCGCAGGTGAGGCGGGGATGACAGACGCCGTTCCATTTCTGATCCGCCAGCTCGAAGACGAAAACCTTGATGCGCGGATTCGTGCGGCGGGTGCCCTGCTTGCACTTGACCGTCAACCCAAGACCGGTTCAAAACGACCATGAGTTTGCTTGATCTGATTCGCCTGGACGGAAAACGCGCGCTCGTCACCGGGGCAGGCTGCGGCATCGGAAAAGGCTGCGCACTTGAACTGGCTCACGCCGGTGCCGACCTGATCCTCAATGACCGACCTGGCAGCGAAGAACTCGTGAAGACCGCCGCAGAAATTCGAGCGTTGGGAAGAAATTGTTGGACTGTTGAAGCCGATGTTTTCACCGCGGCCGGTTGTGAATCGTTGGTTCGTCAGGCGATCGAACTTGCCGGCACGATCGATATCTTGGTTAGCAATCCGGCCTATGGGAAGCGATGCGGCTTTCTGGATTTCCCCGCTGATGAATTCGACAAGGTGATCGATGCGACGTTCAAATCGGGCTTTCGCATCAGCCAAGCGGTCGCACGCCACATGGTGGAATGTGGGATCTTGGGAAAGATTCTGTTTATCAGCAGCGTCGTTGGCGAGATGCCGTTTGAACGCAATGGCCCCTACGAATCGGCCAAGGCTGCTTTGAATCAACTGACTCGGAGTATCGCGGTGGAGATGTTCCCGCATCGCATCAACGTCAACGCGATTGCGCCCGGTTGGATCGACACACCGACCGAGCGAAAGACATTCACCAAGGAGGTCATCGAAGCACGAGGCCCCACCCTGCCTTGGGGACGCATCGGCACGCCGTCGGACATAGGTCAGGCCGCAACGTTTTTAGTTTCCGAGGCCGCCGATTACATCACGGGAGTCGTGCTGGCGGTCGACGGCGGATTCCGATTCAAGGACATGCGAGCCGAAGATGAGCCACAGGAAGCGGATCCGCTGTGAGCATGAACGAACCAATCCAGCTGGAATCTCGTCGCTTCGGCGGCAGTCGTGTCGGGCCCAATCTGTTGATCACTGCGGGGGTACACGGCGATGAGTATTTGCCGATGCTTGCCGTGGGCGAACTGATTCGCAGGTTCGATTCGGATGATAGACTGACGCGAGAGCTGCGCGGCACGTTGACATTAATTCCGGTTGTCAATCGCTCTGCGTACCGTGCCGGACGCCGCGTCGGCGATGACGGTCGGGACCTTGCACGCACGTGTCCCGGACGCCAAGACGGAACCATCACCGAGCGAGTCGCTAATGCGTTGAGTCGTCAGATCGCCGAAGCGGATTTCTATATCGATTTGCATTCGGGAGGAACGGAGTTGTGCGTTTTGCCGCTGGCCGGTTACATGCTCCATTCAAATGCGGTGATTCTGCAACAGCAGCGAAAGATGGCGTGCGTCTTCGGCTTGCCAGTCGTTTGGGGCACGTCGGCGGAGTTGCAAGGACGGTCGCTTTCGGTGGCGCGTGATGCCGGGATTCCAGCTATTTACGTCGAGTATCTCGGTGCTCACCGTGAGCTTGCCGAACTGTCAAACGGCGCGTTCCGTTCAACGGACCACGATCACCCGCTTGTCGTTGGATGTCTCAACGTGATGCGGCACTTAGAGATGCTGCCTGGGGAGATTCAGGCATGCGAAGACCAGCAGGTGGCCGAAGACTGGCGCGACGGTTCGGGACACATGCAAGTCAGTCATCCGGCGCCCACCGGCGGGTTCTTGACGCTTCAGGTAAAGCTCGGCCAGAGAGTCTCGTGCGGCGAGTTGCTTGCCGAGATCGAGTCGCTGCTCGGAGGTGAAAAGCACGCGGTGGTCGCCGAACAGGACGGGACAGTGGTCATGCTACGCGAGTACCCCAGAATCAATGAGGGTGACGCGTTGGCCGTCGTCGTGGAAACTGGGGAGCGATCATGAGTGTGTGGCGATGGGCGGATCGGTATGCCCCTTCGATTCCCGATGAATACTGCCTCTCGCTCGGTGAGGGACGGACGCCTTGCATTCGTTCGAGGAATATCGGCGCTGATTTTGGGATTCGTGATCTTTTTTTCAAGCTCGAATCGGCCAATCCTAGCGGGTCCTACAAAGACCGATTTGCCGCCCTGGCGGTCAGCCACATGCGGGCGAACGGCGAACACACGTGCTTGGCCACATCGAGTGGAAACACTGGCTCGGCTTTAGCCGCGTACTGCGCCGCGGCAAGAATTCGATGTCGAATCGCAGTGGTCGAATCGGCACCATCGGCCAAACTGCAACAGATGTTGGCCCACGGAGCGGAGATCCAGCGGGTTCGAGAATTTGGTACGAACGCGAGTGTGACAGGATTTGTTGTTGAGCATCTCGAAGCGAAATCTCGGCAACAGGGTTTCGCACTGCAAATCAGCGCGTTTCGCTACAGTCCGCTCGGGATGCAGGGAGTGGAGAGCATCGCGTTTGAATTGCAGGAGCAGGTGCCTGGTCACGTTGGAAACGTTTTTTGCCCGGCGGGCGGCGGTGGACTAACTCTGGCAGTGGCTCGCGGGTTTGGGAAAGCGAACGGACTTGCAGCGGTTCACTGCGTGCAGCCCGAAGGGAACGACACGATCGCCAGCGCACTTCGCAAAGGCAGCGACGAGGCGCGTCACGTTCGGTGCAGCACGAAGGTCAGCGGGCTGCAAGTTGCCAACGTGATTGATGGCAACGAGGTGATTGCCGCTTGCCGAGAATCAGGCGGCACGGGCCACACCGTTTCAGATCAACAGATTTTCGATGCCCAAAAGCTTCTCGCACGTGCCGAAGGAATCTTCAGTGAGCCGGCTGGTGCGGTGTCGCTCGCGGGGGCACTCCAAGCGGCCAGACGGGGCGAGCTGGATCCTGAGGTGCCCGTGGTCTGTCTGGTCACCGGAAGCGGTTTCAAAGACTTGGCATCAATCGACGCCATGAATGCCGATGCGGACTGTCCAGTTGTGACCGCGGATGCAATGTTCGCTGAGGATTGAGCATCGAATTAGGAAATCCCAAGGATTTCGAATCCATCACGGAAAATCAACTTCTCAATTTGCTGTTCATTCAATTGCGGCAGATTCGTTCCCGCCACCATCTCGTTCAGTTTTCTCAATCCCGCGATCGATTCATTGACCGTCGTGAACGGGTAGTCGGAGCCAAACAACAATTTGTTCCAAACGCCGTACTCCTGGACCAGCATCAGGCTGTTGTATAGTTGCCACGGTCGGTAGTGCAAGGCACTGATGTCGGCATACACATGGGGGTGCTTTCGAATGGTCGCCACGCACTCACCCTCGTACGGATGACCGAGGTGCGCCAGGACGAACCGGATCTCGGGGTGTCGCGTTGCAACCGGATCGATCAATCGCGGCAACGTGTATTTCAAGGGTGCTTGGCGGACAAACGTGGTTCCGGTGTGCAGCAATACCGGCAGCTGCTTTTCATCGACGTATTTCCAAAGCGGTTCCAGCCGATCATCGTCGACACCGAATCCCGCGTACATCGGCAGAAGCTTGACCCCACAAAGCCCCAGTTGCTCGTGACCGTGCCGCATTTCGTCCTCCCATCCCGCTTGGGTCGGATCGATGGAGAGGTATCCGGTAAGGCGCTCCGGATCTTGTGCGACGTAGTCCGCGATATACTGATCATCGACCCACAAACCACTCAATCGCGCCTTCCCACCAAAGACGACGGTGCGAGTCCCCGGGGGCGCAGCATTGCGGTACTCGTCCAATCGAATCGTCAGGTCGACTTTCTCCCCGGCCTTGGCGGCGGACGCTTGGCGAATGAAGTCTTCGCTGAACGCATCGGGAAACGGCCAGGCATGGCTGTGAATATCTGTGATCATGGGAGGTCTGAACTCCGGTGTGGTGGGATTTTCGTACACTATAGGGAAAGGCAGCCACGCGGTGGTTCGTGCCGAACGCAAAGAACGGAAGGGATACACATCTGAAGTCATGACAGACCAACCACGTCTTCTGGTCATCGGCGTCGGATCCATCGGCGAGCGACACTTGCGTTGCTTCCAGTCGACCGGGCGCTGCCACGTGGCGTTTTGCGAGCCGTTGAGCGAGCGACGCAACGAAGTGGCCGAGCGATACGCTGTCAACGGATACGAGTCTTGGGAGCAGGCGTTGGCGGCGGAGCGTTTCTCCGCGGCCGTCATCGCGTCTCCGGCGCCCTGGCACATCCCGACAGCCCAAGCCCTCACCGATCGCGGAGTTCACCTGCTGATCGAGAAACCCCTGAGCCTGAACACCGATGGCGTCTCCCAATTGTCGGATTCCATCAAGCGTCATGGAACTCGCGTCTCGGTCGGGTTCGTTTATCGTTCTCTACCGGCGTTGCAGCAGATGCGTGCGGCGATCCGTTCTGGAAAGATGGGGCGGGTCGTGCAAATTCAAGTTCAATCCGGACAACACTTTCCGTTTTACCGTCCAGCCTATCGCAACATCTACTACGCCGACGCTGCGCAAGGTGGCGGACTGATCCAGGACATGTTGCCGCATTTTTTAAACGCGGTGGAGTGGATTGCCGGACCGGCCACAAAGGTTGTCGTCGATGCATCACATCAGGTTCTCCCCGGAGTCGACGTGGAAGACACCGTCAATGTTCTTTCTCGGCACGGAGATGTCATGGCGAGTTTTACGACGAATCAACATCAGCCTGTGAACGAATCCGTCATCACCGTCTTGTGCCAGCACGGCGCTGCTCGATGGGAACTCAATGGACATCGATGGTTCTTGGCCGATGAAGTCGGAGGCGATTGGGCGTTACTGCAATCGTTCGACCATCAACGTGATGATTTCTACATTCTCCAGGCGAATGCGTTTATGGATCTTCTTGAGGGAAAGGCAGAACCGTTATGCTCCTTCGACGAAGGATTCGCCACACTGCGCTCAACGCTGGCGATTCTGAAATCAAGACAGTCAAACGCCTGGGAGACTGTTTCCTAGTGCTTTGGCTACCGCTGGTGTTTTAGCCTTGAGGCGATTCCCGGTCGCTGCGACGCAGCGACCGGGGGCGGCTAAAGCCTGCACACCAACACGTATGCCCGTGCCACCTGTCAAAGCGCTCGAGCACTCACCGGAAAAATCGTATGGATGATGTATCGATTCAACAACTGTTCGATCTGACCGGTCGGGTGGCTCTGATCACGGGAGCTTCTGGTTGGCTGGGAAACGCGATGGCGACGGCACTGGCGGAAGCGGGAGCCAACGTGGTGGTCGCCAGTCGAGACGCGACCAAGGCAGACGAGACACGGGCCACGCTTCCCACCCACAAGGGCAGCCGGCACCATTTTGTTGTCCTCGATCAACTCGACGAAGCGTCCATCTGTCGAGGTTTTGAAGATGCCGTCACGAAAGCGGGCAGGGTCGACATCCTGATCAACAACGGCCATGCGGCGGACGGTCATGATTTGACCGATGTGGCTGCCGACCAATTTCAACAGGTCCTTGCCAACGCGACCGGTTGGTTTCTACTGTCGCGGCAGTTCCACGGCCATGTCGTCCATCGCAGTGCGTCGGGTTGCATCGTGAACATTGGCTCGATGTACGGCCAGGTCGGTTCCTATCCCGATGCCTACGAGGGCATTTGCGCGGCAAGTCCGGTTTCGTATCACACGCTCAAAGGCGGGGTCATTCACATGACCCGACACCTCGCCGTCTATTGGGCAAAAGACAAGGTTCGCGTCAACTGCTTGAGCCCCGGTCCGTTTCCAGGACCCGGTGTCTCGCAGGCGTTGGTCGAGCGACTGAAAGCAAAATCGCCGATGGGGCGCATGGGGTTACCGCACGAACTCAAGGGGGCCTTGCTGCTGTTGGCCAGCGATGCGGGAAGCTACATTACTGGCCAAAATTTAACCGTCGATGGCGGCTGGACCGCGTGGTGAGAAATCCGTGATGCAAGAATTGCCGCAATTATCGATCGAATCCTGTCGTGTTCGCCAACAGAGACTTTGCCAATCGCTGGCCGACCTCAAAGCGGATCGGGCGATTCTCGTTGCACCCGAAAACGTCCAATGGCTGACGGGTTTTCGTCCCCACCCGTTGATGCGGGCGGTGGCGGTGCTGGATGTTGACGATGGTTGCATGCTGATAGCACCCGGCGAAGAGCCTCCGCGTCATGCGGCAGACGAAATTCGAGTTTTTGATGCACAATGGCGATGCACGTTGCGGCAAGATCAATTGAATGCGGCGCTGCAACGGGTGGAGAAATCGAACAAGACAACGGCGCTCGAATTTTCGTCCTGCGGGGAGCACGTCGGGCAGAATGCTGCCTTCGATCCGATCGATTTGGATTCGACCCTCTGGCACCTGCGGCGAAAGAAGGAGCCCGATGAGCTTGGGATAATGCTGCATGCGATTGACTGCACGGACGCAATGTACCAAAAGGCTCGAGAGATCATTCGGCCGGGGATCACCGAGCTGGAAGTCTTTTGTCAACTTCAGAGCGTCGCCGTGCAAACCGCCGGCGAACCGTTGACAGCCCTTGGCAACGATTACCAGAGCAATTCACCGGGCGGACCGCCACGTACTCGTCCCGTCGGGGCGGGCGAGTTAATGATTTTGGACCTGGGGCCGGCCTACCGGGGCTACCACGCCGACAACTGCCGCACCTTTGCCGTCAACGGCCGGCCGACCGAGGAACAACTCAGGGCGCGAGACGTCATCATGACCGTGTTTGATTTGGTCAAAGCGTTTGTGCGACCGGGGCAGTCCTGTCAAGAATTGTTCGTTCAGGCAAAAGCGTTGCTGGACGAATACGAACCCGACGCGTTCTTTCATCACTTGGGACATGGCGTCGGATTGTACCCGCACGAAGCCCCGCACTTGAATCCGAGTTGGGACGATCGATTTGCCGAAGGCGATGTGTTCACCGTCGAGCCGGGGCTTTACAACGCATCGTTGCGGGCGGGGATTCGGATCGAAGAAAACTACGTCGTCACTTCCAACGGTGTTCGGCAATTGACCAAGACGTCGACGCAGTTGTGATCAAAAGCTGTCGCGATCACTTTCTTTACAGCACGCCGTACTTGTCAAAGGCATCGGTTGCCTTCATGCCACCAGCCATCGCTGCTCTGACTTTGTTCTCTTCGTGCACTTTGTTCCAAGCCAGTGACAGCACTTCCGATTCAACTTTCTGCGGCACGACGACCATTCCATCTTCATCAGCAACCACCAAGTCGCCCGGAGAAAATACGACGGAGTCAATTTCCACGGGAACATCCACGTCAACGACGCGTTGCCGATTCTTACTGTCGTACAAGCACGTGCCACGAGCGATGACAGGAAAGCCCAGCCGTCGGATTTTTTCGACGTCACGAATCGCGCCGTCAACGATCGCACCGACACAGCCGCCA
The DNA here is from genome assembly GCF_014154935.1 of Stieleria mannarensis. Classification (GTDB taxonomy): domain Bacteria; phylum Planctomycetota; class Planctomycetia; order Pirellulales; family Pirellulaceae; genus Stieleria; species Stieleria mannarensis. The sequence goes on along the minus strand of NZ_JACEHH010000044.1, from coordinate 54,444 downwards.
TTGAGCACTGCGGTGGTTAGCAGTTCGCCCCAGATTCCTGATCGCATCGATCCTCCGGCAGCAGCAATCAGCACATCATCGAGCCCGCAACTGTCAACGGCCTTGAGTTCCAATTCGTACGGCTGAGGATCTTCATGGAACAGGTCTGTCCAAAGGGTGGTGCGACATCGGCCCACAATCATTTCGCTGGATGTCAGTTGACGCAGTGGCGTGCGTGGCGACTGATTGGTGTACCCTATCGAGTCCAACGCATCACAAATGACGGCAGAATACAATTGCCGGCGAACGTCCGAGAGCGAGATGTCATTGGGTGCTGGGGCCATTCTTGTGTTTTTTTATGGGCAACGAACAGGGAAGGATCGGACGATGGTAACGTAACCAGCGACCCGAGACGACCTTTGGCCTGCCTGATCGATGATTTCCGATGCGAATTGGCATTATCGCGCTACTGCACGAATCGAACACGTTTTCGTTTCAACCAACCACCTTGGAGTCGTTTCACCAGAACCTACTATTGACGGGCGAATCGATTCGCACGGCACTTGCGGACGCCCATCACGAGGTTGGTGGTTTCTTTGCCGGTATCGACGCGAGTGGAAATGGGGGAGAAGCGGAAGCCGTTCCGCTGTTTGCCGCGCGAGCGTTGCCATCGGGAACGATCCGCGCTGACGCGTTTGGCTCGCTGGTCAGCCAACTGCTCGATTGTGTCCGCGAAAGCGAGCCGCTCGATGGAATCCTGGTGGCTCCCCACGGCGCAACGGTAAGCGAAAACCATCCGGACGCAGACGGCCATTGGCTCGGTGAGTTACGTCAACTGGTTGGCCCAGAGATGCCGATCATCGGAACGCTGGACGCGCATGCAAATTTGTCGCCGCTGATGGTGCAGAGCTGCACCGCATTGATCGCCTACCGCACGAATCCTCATTTGGACCAACGTGAGCGAGGTTTGGAAGCCGCCAACATGATCCTGCGAACGCTCCGCGGTGAGATAACGCCGGTCATGTCGGCTTGTTATCCACCGATGGCGATCAGCATTGAAAAACAATGCACCGAAGAACCACCCCTGGATGCTCTGTATCGTGCCGCGAACGAGCAATTGAAAATCGAGGGCGTGCTTTCCAACAGTCTTTTGCTCGGCTTTCCCTACGCCGACGTGAAAGAGATGGGGGCTGCCACCATTGCCGTGACCGACCGATGCAGACGGCTCGCCGGGCAGTTGGCGGACGAACTGGCTTCGTCGATTTTGCGGTTGCGAACGCAGTTTCGCAGTGAATTCACATCGGTCGAGGAAGCGCTCCGTCAATGCGAACAATCAGAACAAAGGGTGTGTCTGCTGGACATGGGAGACAACGTTGGCGGTGGATCAGCGGCCGATGGGACGGAATTGCTGGGGGCGATTCATGCTCAGAAAATCGGACCGTCCTTTGGTTGTCTGTATGATCCGGAGTCTGTCGCTTGCTGTGAACGAGCAGGTGTCGGATCGACGATTCGGCTCGGTGTTGGCGGAAAAACAGACGCTCAACACGGCGATCCGATCGACGTGATGGTCAAAGTGATCTCGCTGTGTGAAGGCAAGTTTCGTGAATCAAAACCTCGACACGGTGGCATCACGGATTTTGATCAAGGACGAACGGCAGTTTGTGAAACCGATCATGGATTGACGCTCATGCTCACGTCCCGGCGGATGGTCCCATTCAGCCTCCAGCAGCTCAAGGGGTGTGGAGTCGATCCGCTGCGGTTTCGAATTCTTGTCGCCAAAGGCGTCAACGCGCCGATCGCAGCCTATCGCGAAGTGTGTGCGTCCTTCATCCGAGTCAACACGCGGGGGGCCACCTGCGCGGACCTTCGCCGATTGCCATACAAGCATCGTCGACGTCCAATGTTTCCCATGGATCCCGAATGATGTTTTACCGGCCAACGACTTCTATACGAGGCACCGATGTCGAATCTGTTGAAGAAGCATCCTATGCCGGCGGTGTTATTGGAAATGACAATCAACGCAATGAAAGGAGCGATTCATGACGTCCTCAGCCACGAGCGAGCCCTTGCGCGGAGTTCTACCGGTTCTGCACACGCCCTTGACCGATCATGCCGGGATCGATCACGAATCGCTTCAGCGCGAAATCGACTGGGCGTTTGAGACGGGGGCCGACGGGGTCGTTGTTGCGATGGTCAGCGAGATCCTTCGACTCGGTGACCGCGGTCGACGTGAGCTTGCCGAGCAAGTGTGCCGAGCGGTTGGTGGTCGTGGATTCACCGTCATCAGCGTCGGAGCCGAGAGCACGGCCGGAGCGGTTGATTTCGCCCGACATGCGGAGCAACGGGGCGCTTCTGCCGTGATGGCGATCCCACCGGTTGCAACGACACTGGGAGCCGCGGCCACATGCGAGTATTTTTCTGCGATTGCCAACAGTGTTTCCATTCCGCTGGTGGTTCAGGACGCATCGGGATACGTGGGGGCTGCGATCGACTTGGGCGTGTATCTCGAACTGCTCAACCGATTCGGCGATCAGCGGATCTTTTTCAAACCCGAAGCCAGCCCGCTCGGTCCCAATCTCTCGAAACTTCGCGATGCAACCGATGGTCAGGCCAGGATCTTTGAAGGTTCCGGTGGGATCAACCTGGTCGATTGTTATCGCCGCGGCATTGTCGGGACCATGCCTGGTACCGATCTGCTTGACGGAATCGTCGCTCTTTGGGACGCACTTCAGGCAGGCGACCCGAGACGCACATACGCATTGTCGCTCCCCATCGGCGCGATCGTTGCGTTGCAGATCCAAGCCGGCCTGGACGGTTTCTTGGCGATCGAAAAGTATTTGATGCGTAAACGGGGACTGTTCCGCAATGCAGATCAAATTCAACCTGTCGGGTGGGCCCTTGACGAAGAAACCCGAGCCGAAGTCGATCGTCTGTTCGCGCTCATGCAGGCCGCGATCCAATGACGCCTCCCACCACTGCCATTCACTTTCAGGCCTCGGCGTGAACGTCCCCGACACCCGCCTCTACCCCAATGGTCCCACCATAATTATCCCTGCCAACAACTGCTTATGCCGATAAAACCCGAAAGGTTCAGTCCGGTACAGAAACAGGCCTACAGATTCGCTGGACAGCGATACCTGGACAGCGATACCTGGACAGCGATACTTCGTGCGGAAATAGATACAATACAAACACGAAGCGCCAGCAAGTGTGCCTGGATGTGAGCTGTTGTCGCTTGCGAACCGCATTTGGATTGGCTTGGAAATGAGCGAAAGTACCGACCGGGGTTCCAACAACAAACGGCGATGGCTGCTGATCGCCGCTTCGCTTCTGCTCGCCGTGGTCGCAATGGCATTTTTGCTTGAGCGCATTGGCGTCTTTGGCCGGTCCCCGCGTCATTTGCGTGAACGCTGGGAGGCTGGTCAATTCGATCTTTCCGACGACGAACGAAGGCAGCTGCGAGGGATTTCGGTCGAGTTTGATTCCTTCTTCGAGCGATACGCAGATCGTCCGATTGAGCAGACGAAGCTGGCCGGTTCACGGGTGATCGCCCCGACAGGTCCGGTGAAGCGTCGGGAACAACTGGCCGTCTTTGAGCAGGAACCGGCGCGTAAAGTCGCCGTGACATCGGAAACGTTTCGGCAGTTTTATCAAGCTTACGCCAATCAAGCGCATCCGGTGTTCATCACGTCCGATTCGATTTTGAATGCCTTTCATCGGATTCTCGAAGACTCGATTGTCAAGCTGGAATTCCGCCAGATCGAACGGCTGCAGCGGCTGTTGCCGACGCTCGAGGAGCGGCTGGCCGTGGCGGATCCATCCGCAGATTCCGACATGATCCGGTCCGCCCGTCGTCGCGCGAGAATCGTCGTCGGCGTCGCTCGCCAGCTAATCGATGCGGACTATCAGCCCGAGTCGGAGATCCGCATGATGGTGCGAGCGGAGACGCGGCGGGTGGAGGGCGGAACGGGGCGTTCGATGCCCGATCGGCTGGGAGAACCGAGGCCGGCATTTCTTGCGATCGACTATTCGCGATTCACGCCCGAGGGACTTCACGCCCGCAGCGACGTGCTTCGGCGACATTACCGAGCGGTCCGATGGCTGCAAACGATTCCGTTTTTTGTGGGCGACGATGAACAGCTGGTTGCAGTGGGGCTGATTGCTGAGGCGGCCAAAGGCACCGACTGGGTTTCGTTCGTCCAGACCTATCGTGACTTCTTCGGTGGTGCCGACGATTGGGATTTGCAGACACTGCATTCTCTGAAATCCGATTTCGACGATTCGCCGAATTCGATCCATGCGATGCGATCCCAGCTTCTGCAAAGACACGGCGAGGAGACGCCGAGCAGGGTCAACGATCAGGTCGCCTTGGTGGATTCCGTTTCGGGGCCTGAGAGCTTGTCCCTCCGTGTGCTCTCCGCGTTTCGCACTCCCGAGGCAATCTTGTTCCAGCAGGCCGCTGAATCAACGCGTTCTCTCGATTCCGTCGGATTGCTGTTGTGCGCTGCCCTCGGTTCGACGCTGGCAGCCGAGCATCTTGCCGAAGCGAACGCGTCGGATTCGATTGATCAAGCCGATCGCTTTGACAGATTACTCAGTGACGAATCTGTCTATGGAGACTACCTGCGATGCCTCGCGACGTTGTTGAAACCGACTGACGCTGCGCCGGGATTCATGTCGACGCGACACTGGCGATTGAAGAGCTGCCAGACTGTTCTAGGCGGTTGGACGCAGATGCGCCACACGTTTGCACTTCAGGCGAAACAGAACGCCTTGATACTGAGCGAAACATCTTATGTAGGGGCAGGTTTCGTCGAACCTAATCCCGATTTTTTCCGTCGTCTCGGTCGATTGGCCTCCAGGATCGAAGCCTTGCTCGATGAATTGGGCGCGTTTGACATTAACTATCATCACTTGCACTTTCGATTGAACGAATTCGCTCGTTGCTTCAAACTGATTGACGCGTTGGAGCAGGAGGGAATCGGGATCGACGAATTCAAAGGACAGTTGACACGCGAGGATCGGGAGTTTGTCTTCGATGTTTTTTACAACGTGGGTGCATCGAATCCGCTGTTATGGCTGGGGGCGGACCGTCTTGATGATAGCACGTCCCGGCGCGCATTGGCCGCCATCGTCCAGGTATCAGACTGCATTGAACGAGGGGAATTGCCGAGCGACCCTGCGGCCCGGGGAGCGATCCTGATGAGCGAAAGCAGTTCGAATCGTGTCCGCTGGCTGCGTTTGGCGGAAATCTGCGAGCGATTGCGGGACATAGCTGATCGACAACTTGACGATCAGACACTCACGGCCAAAGACCAGCAATTCATCACCAATTACGGCGAAAAACTTGCGGGGCTACTCAATTACGAAGCGTATTCGGCCGCGAGTCCGCTGGACGATGCAATGCGTTGCGTGAGTGTGTTGACCGATGCCGAGCGAAAACACGTTCACATCGCGGTGGGGCGTCCCCAAGCGATCTATGTGTTGTACCCTCATCAAGGCCAAGAATTGCTTTGCCGCGGAGCGGTGTTTCCGTATTATGAGTTCGCCGACAAGAAGGTTGTCGACGATACGTCGTGGAAAGGTCGCATCGACCGAGCGACACCCGCACGTCCGGGGTGGTTGGAGCCGCTGTTTGTGGACGACTGAAGGGGGGCCTCAAGACTGGGGGCCGGCCGGACCGACCGCTGCGCTGAATGAAATCGCTCGCCTGCGTCCGGTCGCTGCAATCGTTGGTGTTTATCCTTTAGGCGATTCCCGGTTGCTGCGTCGCAGCGATGGTCTTCAGTGTGTGTGGCATGATTGGGCAAAACGATGGGGGCAAAACGATGGGGGCAAAACGATCACAGCCTGAAATTGTTTTGCCCCCATTGTTTTGCCGTTGTTTCGGAGGCGGGGCAATGATTGTGCACTGGGACCAATCGGACGCAGAGGATGTATGGGGCCCGTCTGTCTGATTGGTCCTATCGATCGCGGCGGTTCCGCCACCCTCCAGGTCAGGCCGCCCGCGCGCTGTGCGGGATCCGGTAAACTGCGATTGATGTCCCCTCGGGCTCTCCATCCAAGGAATGAACACAGAATCATGAAGATGATCCATCTTGTTGTTGTCGCTCTAGCGAGTCTTTCGGTACTTCCGTTGCACGGTCAGGATTCCGCGGAGGTCACGTCGGCAGACGTGATCGTCTATGGTTCGACACCGGGTGGGTTTTGCGCCGCGATCGCCGCTGCCCGCGAAAATGCTTCGGTGGTTCTTTTGGAGCCGACGGAGCATGTCGGGGCGATGAACACTGGCGGGCTCAGCCATTGCGATTCGAACCAGATGGTCCGCAGCACCTTGATGGGACTCTTCGACGAGTGGCACCGGCGGGTCGTCAAGGACTACACCGATCGCGGCAGGAAGGCTCCGTACAACCCGGCGGTGAAAGACCAGTCGCGATGGACGTTCGAGCCGCATGTGGCGATGCGGATCACGATGCAGATGCTCGATGAAGCCGGAGTCACCGTGCTGACAAAACGTGATCTGAAATCAGTCACGAAAGAAGGCTCCCAGATCAAGACTCTGGTCACGAGCAAAGGGACATTCGTTGCCAAGGTCTTTGTCGACGGCAGCTACGAAGGCGATCTGATGGCTGCCGCGGGCGTCGATTGGACGATCGGTCGCGAGGGCCGTGGCGAGTACGGCGAGTCACTGGCCGGGAAGCAGTACCCGAAACAGAAGATGGACATCAACGGCTATGACGATGACGGCAATTTGTTGCCGCTGGTCACCACCGACGATGCCGGCCCCGAGGAGGCTGGGGACGAGAACATCATGACGTACAGCTTTCGGTTGTGTCTGACCGCTGATCCCGTCAATCGTGTTCCGATGCCAAAGCCGACAAACTACGACCCGGCCCGCTTTGAAATCGTCCGGCGTGCGTTGCAAGAGGGCGAGAGACGCATCGGATTCGACCTCTATCCGTTACCTGGAAGCAAATTTGATGGCAACAATTCAATCGGCGGGCAATTTTCGATCGGCTTGGTCGGCGGCGGAAACAACTGGCACTCGGCGGACGAAGCGGGACGAAAGAAGATCTGGGAACAGCACAAACAGTACACGCTCGAGTTCATTCACTTTCTGACAACCGACCCGGCCGTGCCCGCTGCGATGCGTGATCGATACGCCAGTTTGGGACTTTGCAAAGACGAATTCGAAAATCACGCCCACTTCTCGCCGGCACTCTACGTTCGCGAGTCGCGTCGGATGAAGGGGCTGTACGTCATCAGTCAAAAGGACATCCTGGATGAGCCCAGCAAGGATGACCCCATCGCCATCTCGTCATTCCCCATCGACTCGCACGATGTCCAACGCGTCGCACTGAAGGATGGGGGAGTGATCAACGAGGGCACGATCTTTCCGGTCCGTCGATTGCCGAGGCAGGGATACGCTTACCAGGTGCCCTACCGTGCGATCCTGCCGAAGCCCGACCAGTGCGACAACCTGCTGGTGCCGGTTGCGCTGTCCTGCACCCACGTCGGTCTGTCGTCGCTGCGGATCGAAGCCGCATGGATGGTCATCGGGCAGGCTGCCGGCGTCGCCGCAGCGATGGCGGCGAAAGACGACGTGGCGGTACAGGATCTGGAGTACGGGGAGCTCCGCGAGCGACTGCTGGCTCAGAAACAGGTCTTGGACTTGCCGGACGAATCAGACCTGCCAACCACTGACGACTCCATCGATGCAAAGTCCTTTCCGGGAATCGTACTCGATGACACGCAAGCGAAGCTGACTGGCAACTGGTCCCGATCAACGAATTTCAAACCGTTCATCGGCAGCGGATACATTTATTGCGGAGACAAAGATCCGCAAACGCAAGGCGACGGGAAAGCGACCGCAACATTCCGGTTCACCGTTCCGAGACCCGGTCGCTATCAGCTGCGGATGGCTTATTCGGCACACGAAACCCGGGCGAAGCAGGTGCCCGTGACCGTTTCGTCTGGGAATCAAAGCGAGAGGATCATGGTCGACCAAACCCGCCCGCTTCCAAGCGGTAAACCGTTTCGCCCGATCGGCACGGTCGAATTGCAGGCGGATGCGGAAGCGGTAATCCAAATCACCGATACCGACACGACCGGGTTTGTGATCGTGGACGCGCTGCAACTGCTTCCGGTCCAGCCGGATGCACCATAAGTGGTCGAAAGGCAAGAAGGCAATGGCCGGATAGTGCGACCGGTGGCCTACCGGTCGTTACTGCCAGTACTTTTTCAGCAGGTATTGATTGTCTTTGCCGTGCTGTAGCCAATCGTCGTATTCCGCTCGTGAGCGGAACGGCGGAATGTGGTGTGGCTGGAGTTTCTCGGACGTTTTCACCAGTGGCGCAGGCGATGCCGGGATCTTCGCGGCCAGCTCGTTTTTGATTTGGGAAAACTTCGGGTCGCCGGCAAGGTTATGCCATTCCTGGGCATCGCTGTGATGGTCATACAGTTCCTCGCTGCCGTCGATGTAACGAGTGTACCGGTACCGCTCGCTGCGGACAGAGAACTCGCCGAAATCGTACGTCGTCAGCGCGACGTGATCCCAATCTGCATCAGGCGTTTTGAGGAGCGGTGTCAGGCTGTGACCATCGATTTCGTTTTTGGCGGGCAGTCCACAGACATCGACAAGTGTTGGGTAGATGTCTTGCAATGACACCGGCCGATGGCACAACTGTCCGTCCGCCGAACCGTCGGACAATCCGGCAGCATCCTTGGGCACATGGATCATCAAGACCGAGCGTACGACGTTGTCCCAGAGTGCGAACTTGCGCCAGTGCTGTTTCTCGCCGAGTTGCCATCCGTGGTCGGACCACAACACCACGACCGTGTTTTCACGTTGACCGCTTTCGTCCAGGCCGTCAAGCAAACGACCAAACATCGCGTCGGCAAAGGCAATGGACGCGAGATAGCCCTGGACGGCTCGTTTCCACTGCCCCGCTTTGATGACATGCTGATGGTAGCCTCCGCCGCGGAACGCGATGTCCCTTGCTCGCGGACCGACGTCGTCAAGGTCGTTTTCCAATCGTTCAGGTCATCCACGGAGACGAAGAGCACGTTGGGGCGATGCTCCTGGCCGAATGCCGACGCAAACGCGGGCAACACCAAAAGGCAAGTCCACATCAGTTGGAGGCTGTTTTTCACGAGTGGGTCTCTGGTCAATGCGTTGTGCAACATTTCGTGTTTATCAGGTCGCCGTCACAATCGCAGGCGATGTGTTTGTGCCCCTTAGGGATGGTCCGGTGTTTGCCGAGGGCGTCGGGTGGGCTCTCGGCGATCTGCTATTTCGCCAAGCCTTCGTCGCGCATTTCACGCCAAAGTGAGGTCATTTCCTGCTTCATCGAACGGACGATTTCGGGATGATCGCTTGCGATATCATTGCTCTGCGCGGGATCGACCGAAACGTCGTACAGTTCCACTCGGTCAGGATCGGAGGTCGCGAGCCACTGGTCGAGTGAAACGCCCTTTTCCCGTGCGGGCAACCAAGCGACCAAGGTGTAGTTTCCGCGCCGCATCGAAATCTGTGGCATTCGGAACCAAGTGTCGCCGTGGTGCGGGAAGAACCAGATGGCGGAATCGCTGCGAGTATGTGGCAGTGGCAACACGTTCGACTCTTCACGCCGTGGTCGTTCCTGATCGACCCAGCCGGCAAACGACTGCTCGAAGCCGAGGGGAACTGGACGGAACCCGAAGCGGAACGTGTCCCGTGTGCGGGTGAGTTGATCGAGCGTTTTCTCGATCCACTTTCGAACCACAGCCTGATCGCGCCGCAGATCCGTCTCAATCACACCGTCGTTTCCGTCTCGCGAGAAGGTCATGACCGAATGAAGGACGGTCGGCGAAACGAGGCGCCATTCTTGATCGTTGCCGAGACTCCGGACGGACCGCAGCGATTCCGGGCGCGAGCGGTGATCGATGCGTCGGGAACCTGGACCAGTCCCAACCCGATCGGTGCAGGCGGTGTTCGCGCCGATGGCGAGCGGGAAGCGCAAAGCAGCATTCAATACGGCATGCCCGATGTTCTCGGCCGCGACCGAGAACGATACGCGGGGAAGCGAGTGCTGGTCGTCGGCTCGGGACACTCGGCAACGGGAAATGTGCTCAGTCTGATCGAGCTCGCCAAACACGTTCCCGAAACATCGATCGCCTGGGGGATCCGCCGCGTCAGCGCAGAGAAGCTTTGGGGTGGCGGGAACGCCGATGAGATTGCCGAGCGCGGACAGCTGGGGACGCGTGCCAAAGCAGCGGTGGACGATGGACGCGTGACCCTGCTGACGGGATTATCGATCGTGGCCGTCAAGCGTTGTCCGAGCGGGCTGGAGATCGTCGACGTGAACGGCGAATCACGGATTGTGGTGGATGAGATCATCGTCGCTTCGGGCGCCCGTCCGGACTTGGCGATGCTGCGTGAGTTGCGGTTGCAGTTCGATCCGGCCACCGAAGCATCAAAAACGCTCGGTCCGTTGATCGATCCCAATCACCACCATTGCGGATCGGTGCCGCCACACGGAGCCGTAGAGCTCCGGCAACCTGAACGTGGATTCTATCTGGCTGGCATGAAGAGCTACGGCCGCGCGCCGACATTCTTGTTGATGACCGGATACGAACAGGTCCGGTCGATCGTTGCTGAACTTGCCGGCGACCACGAAGCGGCGCGCAACGTCGAATTGGTTTTGCCCACCACCGGCGTGTGCTCCACACAATTTGCAAACGAGGAAACGGCCACCGCATCGACCTAAAGCCGAGGTAGGCTCGATCGATCGGGCGTGTTTGACCTGAAGGTCGCGGAGTGTGGGCGTTGACACGGACAAACGACCTACTCCCGCGATTGGAGAAGTGCTAGGCTCTGTCCCTAAGCCCGTAGCGGAAGCCGCCAAGGCTTTCAACTCGCGGCAGTCCACACGGGAAAAGCCGAAATTCTTGGCGAATTCCGCTACCACATTCGCCACGTGCCGGGTTTAGGGACAAAGGCTAGGAAAGGATTTCTTGGATCACGTTTCCGGCGACATCGGTCAGACGGTAGCTGCGGCCGTTATGAAGGTAGGTCAGTCGTTCGTGGTCGAGGCCGAGGAGGTGCAGGATGGTGGCGTGAAAATCGTTCACGCTGACTCGGTTTTCCACGGCTTCGTAACCGATTTCGTCCGTTTCGCCGTAGCTGACGCCTCCCTTGATGCCCGCCCCGGCCATCCATTGCAGGAACCCTTTCGGGTTGTGATCGCGTCCCTTTCCGTTTTGCGAGATCGGCATGCGTCCGAATTCGGCGCCCCAAATGACCAGCGTGGAATCGAGCAAGCCGCGAGCTTCCAGATCGGCGAGCAACCCGGCGACCGGGGCGTCCGTGGCGGCACAATGGTGCGTGTGGTTTTCTTCCAGATTATCATGTGCGTCCCACTCGCCATCGCTGTAGACCTGGACGAAGCGGACACCGTTTTCGACCAGCCGCCGGGCCATCAAGCATTTGGATCCGAATGATTGGGATCTCGGGTTGTTGATGCCGTACAGCTCGTGCGTCGCCTTTGTTTCTCGTGACAGGTCGACAACTTCGGTGGCTTCCTTCTGCATTCGAAACGCCAATTCAAAGGACTGCATGCGGTTGGCGAACTCTGCGTCACGGGGGTGACGACGCAGATGTTGGTCGTTCAATTCGGCCATCAAGTCCAGTTGCGCCCGTTGGTCTTGCTGAGTGACCTGGGGTTGACGTTTCAGGTTCAAAACGGGCGTGCCCTGGGACCGGAACAGGGTTCCCTGGAAGGTCGAAGGCAGGAACCCAGAGCCCCAGTTGTGCGGACCGCCTTTGGCGCCCTTGGTGTTGCCCATCACCACGTATCCCGGCAAACTCTGGTTTTCGCTGCCCAGTCCATACGTGACCCAGGCCCCGGCGGTGGGAAATCCGGGGCGGGGCAGTCCACTGTTGATTTGATAGATCGCCGGCACGTGGTCGTTCGATTCGCTGTAGCACGATTTGAGGAACGCCATCTTGTCGACATGCTTGGCGACGTTGGAATACTTGTCGCAAACCCACTGTCCGCAATCGCCGTATTGTTTGAAGGAAAACGGCGACTTCATCAGCGGCCCGGGGTTGCCAAAGAACGCCTGGATGTCGGTGGTGTCGCCGTCGCGTTTGTCGAGTTCGGGTTTGCGGTCGAACATGTCGACTGCACTGGGGGCGCCTTCCATGAACAGCCAGATGACCGATTTAGCTTTGGCGGGAAAGTGGCCTTGGCGCGGAACCAGCGAAGTGACCGGATCGGTTGGAGTTCCCGGCGGAGGTGCGGAGAGCAGGTTTTGTTCAGCCAGCAGGCCCGCAAGGCCGATCATCCCGGCCCCGCCGCCGGCCCGGCAGAGCCATTCACGGCGACTGAGCAGGTTGGCAACACGACCGCAGGGATACAACGGAGTCTTCTTGCTCATCTTTGCATTTTCAATCGACGTAGATGAATTCGTTCAGCCCGAACAACGACTGGCAATAGTCGGTCAGTGCTGCAAGGTGTGGATTCGGTTCGCCTCGCTCGGTTCGTGATCGGGTTTGGGATTGAATGAACCGGATCGAGGTTTTGAGTTCGCTGTTTGTCGGCAACCGCGCGAACGAAGCTTCATAGGCCTGTTCGATGATCGGTTGCAGATCGAGGTCTTTGGAGGTTGGCGTTTCGGTTTGATCTTGAGCGAGACGAATTGCGAAATCCCGAGCGACGGAGCGGACAAAGCGATCGTTCAGGATCACCATGGCTTGTGGGGCCACGGTCGTGTTTTGTCGTTGCGCACAGCTGGTCATCAGGTCCGGGCGGTCGAACGCCTGGAACATCGGATAGGGGATCAGCCGTTTGTGGAACATGTAAACGCTGCGCCGCCGAGTGGTCGCGTCGTCCTTGGCGTCTTTGGGATAACGCTCGCCCTGGATGTTGCGGGCGAGGTTGGCTTCGGGAGCGATGTACGGCTTGAATCCCGGTCCGCCCGCTTCAAGGTTTAGCGTTTCGCTGACCGCCAGCATCGCGTCCCGCATGACTTCGACTTCCAATCGTTGCGGTGTCATTCGCCAAAGCAGATCGTTGGCCGGGTCGATCTGCGGTCCCCGGTCGTCGACGGCCGCTGGCGTGCCGGCTTGTTGCCAAACCGCGCTGGTCAGGATCTTTCGATGAAGCGACTTGAGATTCCAGCCGTCCTGGACGAATTCATAGGCCAGGTCCTCCAGTAGCATCGGGTGCGTCGGGGAATCGCCGCGAACGCCGAAGTCGCTTGTCGTGGCCACGATGCCTTTGCCGAAGTGATGGTGCCAAACTCGGTTGACGATGACTCGGGCCAACAGTGCCCCGCCGCCCTGGTCGGTGTCGGTGATCCACTCGGCCAAGGCACGACGCTGCAGCGTGCTTTTCGCTTGACCGATCTTGCCATAGTCTTCCTTGGCTTGCCGCCAATAGTCGCCTGCGCCGACCCCGGAGGACAGCATCGCGGGGAATCCGATGTCGACTTCGATTTCGCGATCGTAGAAATCGCTGCGGCGAAATAACCAAGTCGTGCGGCGGTCGTTGTCAAAGTCGCGAAAGAAGAACGCCTCTTTCCCACTGGGCAATTTCTCCGACACGCGATCACCGCTGTGAAAGACTCCCAGCAGCTGGTAGTACTCTTTCGCCGAAAACGCATCGTATTTGTGATCGTGACAGCGGGCACAGGCGACGGTGATTCCCAACAACCCCGACCCGAGCGTCGAGATCACGTCGTCCAGCTCGTTGTAGCGATTCATCAGGCGTTCGCTTTCGAGAAACGATTCGGGCAACTTGAACGCCGGACCGGCGGTTAGAAATCCCGTGGCCGAAATCGCCGCGTCGTTGTCCGGCTGGAATTCGTCGCCGGCAATTTGCCAACGCACGAATTGGTCGTAGGGCATGTTGTCGTTGAACGCATCGATCACAAAATCACGGTAGGTGTACGCGTGCGGTCGATCACGGTCGGCTTCCTGTCCGTCGCTGTCGGCATACCGCGCCACGTCCAGCCAATGTCTGCCCCAACGCTCACCGTAGCGGGGAGAATCGAGCAATTGGTCGACAAGCATCTGGACTGCCGAGTCGGGGGCTTCGGCATGATCGCGGATGAATTGCGTGACTTGCGCCCCGGTGGGCGGCAACCCGATCACGTCATAGTACAAACGTCGTACCAACGATCGCGCATCGGCAGGCTCTGCGGGGTGAAGTCCGGCGTCGCTTAACCGCTGAAGGACAAAGCGGTCGATCGGTCCCTTCGACCAATCATCATGGCATGGTCGTGAAGGTACCGTTGGCTTGTGAAGACGTTGAAATGCCCAGTGCGTCTTGGCACGATCCCGTTTGGGATCCACCACATCCGCGTCATTGGGCCATGGGGCGCCTTGATCGATCCAGGTTCGCAGGCGTCGGATCTGTTTTTCGTTGAGCGGTTGATTCCCTTCCGGCGGCATCACGCGACTTTCGTCGGCGCCGGAGACCAGTTGGACGAGCAAGCTTTCTTCGCCTTTTCCTGCAACGATCGCCGCACCGCTGTCCCCGCCCTGCATCGTTTGGGCTTTGATCCCCAGGTTCAGGCCACCTTCTTCGGTCGTCCCGGCATGACACTGGAAACAATGTTCGCGCAAGATCGGTTGGATATCGCGACGAAAGTCAACGGACGCTGTACTCTTGTCCGGTGCTTTTGTCTCGGGAGCCGTTTCCTCGGCAGCGGCTTGGGTTCGCAGTAGCGGGAACAAGCTCGCGACCGATCCGAGGCAAATCGCTAAAACCAACATGCCGCGATCGCAGGGGAATGTGGCTGGAAAGACCTTCATGCGTGGGCGTCGAGAGAGTGTGGGGGAAGGAAGTCGCTCGCAGGCACGGAAGTGCCAATTGTAACACCCTCCTGTTTGCCGTCGCAAATCTCGGTCGTCAGGACTGCCCCCAAGGTCAGGTCGGGGGGCCCCACTTTCCTGTCAAAGGATCTTTCACCCAGGCGCCCGCTTCGCCAACACTCGTGTCGCCCTTATGCGCCAGGGCCTGTCCCATCACCCGAGCGTTCAACGGGCTTGCACGCAATTCGCGCAATCCGGCCAAGTAGATGCGGTGCTCGGCTCGCTTTGCAGGATCGTAGGAGCAGAACCAACGCAGTTTTTGACCGTTCGTGTAATCATATTCGCGTGGTTCGTAGAGATACTGAAACGTGCCCGAATGGTTGCCCTGCCAAACATCGATCACCAAGGCGTCGCCCCAATGGTCCTGTCGCTCAAGGCCCCAGGCGGTGCTGCCGTCGGCGTTTTCTCGCCCCAAGATGATCAGGTGGTGGTCATAGGCGATCGAGCCCACGTGCTCAATCACGAGGTCGTCGAAATCTTCGTCTGAGACCAAGCATTTGATCACGGCGGCGGCACAGCTGAAGCAGCGGCCGTAGTAACTGCCCAGCTTGGGAGTCGTGACCAATTTGCCGAGGATCAGCCAGTAGAGGAGATCGTCCTGGGGGTTTTTGGTCGGACCGAGCCGAGCGAGCGCCTTGTTCCGGTCGCCTTCGGAGTGAATGTTTTCCGGGGTGAAGGTGTATTGTCCGGGCACACCACTAGGCAGGTCGGTGATCTGGATTTGCTGCAGTGATGGAAAACGACGCTTGAGTTCGGCGTCCGTCAGCACCGGTATGTCGTCGCCACCGAAATCGATCGGATCGGGCGGCTCGGGCACGTCTAAGTCTGGGGCGTTCAGAGCCGCAAGCGCCGCGGCTACCTCGCCTTCGAGTTCAGCGAGACGCGTCCCCCGAGCTGCGACTTCTTTGGGATTTTTGTCACGCCAACGGTCGATCCGTTTTTGCAGCCGTGCGAGGTTGCGGGCACTCGGTGTGTTCTGGGTCTCGACCAACACTCGCAACAGCTTGCAAAGTCGGCGGCTCTTGAAATGCCATTTATTGCGGGCGACCGAAAGCGCGAATCCGGTATCACGGGGAGAGAGAAGGGGCATTCAATTATCCGCGAGCAGTCGAGTGAAATGGCGATACCTGGTGCTCATCAATTGTTCAACCGCGTCAAAAGAAATCGCCAGGCTTCAGTCCAGTCTACACCTCACCGCAACGCTTGTGGCCGAAGGTACGAGCAAGCGAGTCAGAATTTCCGCGTTGTCTGCATTTCCGCGTTGTCTGCATTTCCGCGTTGTCTGCGGCAATGAACGCGGGTACCGGCGGTGATCATTCGTCTGCTCTGATCGCACGAAGCCACGCTCGGGGCTTGCGTCGCTATTTCAGTGACACGTTGATCGCATCGCCGCCGACTTTCGCGTTTTCGCTGACAACCGTTGTTGGAGCATCCTTGCCGGCCTTGACGATGAACGCCTTGCCGTTTGGTGCCATCGGGGTGAACGATGTACCCTTTGCACGCACGGTGTACAGCACGTCGCCATTGCCTGCCTCGATGACTTGAATGACTGGATCAGCGACATTGAACGTCAGTTCACCGAGCTTGCCCCAGGACGGCGGGTTGTAGTTGTCGAACTGGGAAATTGTTCGTGGCCAGCCGGGGTACTGCCGGGCGTCGGCGTCGGTGATGTCCACGTTCCGCGGCCAGCATTCCATCGTGATCGTGCGGTCCTTGGTATTGAACCGAACGATGCCGAATCCGGCGGCGCGGGTATTCAACAAATTCCCGGCCGGTTTCTTTTCGGGGTTGGCCGCTGCGAAATTGGTCACCTTGTTGGCAAACCCGTCCAGGTGATCTCCGGTGTACTCCGGTGCCCCGGGCTCACGGTTCTTTCCCGGTTCCAGCGGCTCCCACCAACGCAGGTAAAGGTTCGCGATCGATGGAACGCAGAACGACCAAACGGCGTCGCGATGTTCGTCGATCCCGTGGTGGAAGATCGTGGCCAAGTGCTGGTCGCCGGCCAAGTGGAATGCGAAACCTTTGCGCAGCGCGTCGAGTGCTCGATTGCGTCCGGATTGCGGCCAGCCGTTGGAGTCCATGTCGGCGTGCAACCGCCCGTTGGCGGAACCGTGGATGTGGGCACCGCCGCAGAAGATGGTTTGCGACAGGGCGACCTTTAACTCCGCTTGCCGCCAATCTTGCGCCCAAGTGCGAAGGAATTTCAGTTGTCGGTCTCCCAACAGCACCGCACCGTCGACGTCCACGCTGGCCGGGTCGTAATCGGGGTTGCGAATGTGGTCCGGACGCGGGCCTTGCTTGGGGACACGCCCGGCGGGGCCGGTTTTGAACTTGCGGTCTTCCAGGATTGCGAAGTCGACGTTTCCCCAGTTCAGGTTCGTAAAGTAGACACCGATTCCCTGGCCGATCTTGTGGGGATCGACCGGGTCGGGCAGGTTGCTGGTCTGGGCACGCTCGACTTCTTTGACGTAGACAGCCGGTTTCGCATAGCCGCCGTCGGCGGCGCCGCTGAGCGTGGAGATCTTGCCGCTTTCGCCCCAAAGGTTCGGCTGGCCGACGTCGTGATCGTCCGGCAAACAGACCGTCGGGCGGTTGCGGATGATGTCGCCAAAGTCGCGGCCGAATTTCAACCACGCGGCGTAATGGCGATTGTGATCGTAGACTTGGTCGCCGGAGAAGAACAGCAGGTCGGCGTCGGCTCGTTTGACGTTGTCGATCAAGTCCTGACGCGAGATATCGCCGCCGTGGACGGGGTGGATCGAATTGCCGGTGAATGCCGCGACGACGATTTCGTCTTTGTCCACCGGGTTCTTGCGGATCATGCCCTCATAGAATGCTTCGGCGCCGTGCGCGACGCGATAGCGATGCGATTTTGTATCGTCCCAGTTTTCGATCCGGAAGGTCGCCGTCCAGCCGGGTTCGATCGCGGCCGTTCGCGCCGCCTCGATCCACTTGCCATCCTTTTCAATTTCCAATCGGACCGTTTTCGTATCCTCGTCCGAGAGCGGGTACAGTTGGGCGGTCAGTTTGAGCGTCTGGTCGCTGACGGTGTACAGGGCAAAGCAGATCAGGTCCTTTTTCTCGACCGTGGGAATGCTCAGGTCGGCACGGCCTCGCGGACGTGATCGGCCCGTCTGGGCGGCGGCGAACGGGGCAGCGGTGAAATGGAAAGCCGTCAGCAGCAGGCAACCGCACGAAACGGTTCGAAGCATGGAGTGCATGGTGATTTCAGGAGATTCGGGCGAATTCAGGAAGGGGGCTCAAGTGTAGCATCAGCCGGACGCGGGCGGCGCCAGAGCAGGAACAGGTACAGCGGGATCAGAAAATGGGGCGCCCGCAAAATCGACTCGTGGAGGTACTGGTCCGCTCCCCAGTAGATCAGACCGGTCGACATGCCGGCAACGGGACGGGCCAACGAAGTCAGCAGTCCCCAGAGGACGGCGTACCCGGCGGCAAACCGGCGTAACGGGGGGATGAACAGCAGCACGCCGACGGCCAGGTCCAGGAATCCAGCGATTCGTAGCATGGTCGTCGCCGAATCGTAGTCTAGTCCCAAGGACAGGGAAATCATCGCGTAGAAATTGCCTGGGGTGGGCCACCAACCCAAGGCATAGGCCCCGTGTCCGGCAAAGGTCGTGACCACGGCGACCATGGCCACCCCCACGGTGACGCGATGTCGCCCTCCCAGTGCCAACGCCAGTGCCAACAGCGCGGGGGCGAGCACCTGTCCGCCATGTTCCACCAGCATCGGCAACTGACGCTGGGCAGCGACGTACTTGGCATAACTCAACACGGCCAGCATCCCGGTGCCGGTCAGCAGCACCAGCATCTGCAGGTCGGATGTTTTTCGGGCCGTCAGACTCAGGATCGCGCAGGCCACATAGATCCAACCGATGCGAGATATCCAGCGTTGCACCCAACCTTCGTCGACCCCGTTGCCGACGAATTCTTCCCAGCTGATCCCCAGCCACTGGGCGAAATCGTAAGTGGAATCCTGCCACAGCAGAACGCCGTAGGGGCCTTCCCAGTAGAGGTGCACCCAGGCCCAACCGGCCAAGCACAAAAAGGCTGACAACCGCAAGACCGAAACCAAGATTCCGTCGGTGACTGAGCCGGTGGGTTGATGGGGCGGACGATTTTCAGTCTTTTCGGGGCTCATGGTGGGATGCAGATGAAGATCGTTTCGGTCGTTGAGTCGTGTTTCACTCCCAGAGCACTCTAGCCATTGCTCAGATCGCTTGGCAGGCGTCGCTGCCGGAATCCGGACGTCGTCGCGGGGCCTGCCATCGCGGTTGCAAACGCTGCCCCCCCTCAAAATACAACGCGACATTGTAGCTGATTGTTGCCGATGCCCAAGTTTCCGCCGGCACGCCTCTACCGCTTGCGCTGCGAAGCGTCGATTTCGATTGATCGCGGGGACGCCGCGGTAACGTCACCGCGGCGATTCGCAGCAGGGATGAAGCGGAGGCCGAGAGATGGGGAGGCCGAGAGATGGGAAGGCCGAGAGATGGGGAGGTCAAAAAATGGGGTGGTCAAAAAATGGGGTGGTCAAAAAATGGGGTGGTCAAAAAATGGGGTGGTCAAAAAATGGGGTGGTCAAAAAATGGGGTGGTCAAAAAATGCAGGGCAAAAGATGAGGGCAGAGGATGGAGGGCAGAGGATGGAGGGCAGAGGATGGAGGGCAGAGGATGGAGGGCAGAGGATGGTGCCGCGTTTGCTAGAACTCGAATTCCTGCACGGTTCGATTTTTTGACCAGCAAATTTTTTGACCAATCACCCGGAGCACTGCCGGTTGATGTCGTCGCCAGCGGACTAAAGCGTTCAACAACTCGGGCCGATGGCATGTGTGCGGCGGCTTTCGGATCGGGTTAGACTGTTGCGTCTGTAAAAAGTGCCAGTGATGTGGCACTGGTGAGTACGACTTCATTGATTTTCTACGGGACACCTCATGCTTTGCCGTCTGATTCGCGTTGCCGCGATGAGTTTGCTGACGACCCTGCCGACGATCACGGTGCTTGCCGCGGATGGCGATCTGTTTTTGAAACCTCCCGCGGTGGTGCAACCGGGCAATCCGATTCATGCTTCCAGCAACCGGGCGTTTCAAGGGATTCCCAGTCTGGCGGTGGCTCCCGATGGCCGATTGTGGGCAACCTGGTACGCCGGCGTCACACCTGGTGAAGACAAAAACAATTATGTCGTGCTGAGCACCAGCGGCGACGATGGGAAGACGTGGACCGAAGTGCTGGTCGTCGATCCTGACGAAGGCGGACCGGTTCGAGCCTATGATCCGGAACTGTGGATGGCCCCGGACGGCAAGCTGCGTCTGGCATGGGCTCAGGCGATCGGGCACGAGGGAACGGTCGCCGGCGTGTGGTTTCTGGCGATTACCAATCCCGATGATGCACGTCCGCAGTACGAGCCGCCCGAACGCATCACCGACGGGATCATGATGTGCAAGCCGCTGGTGACGTCTTCTGGTGAGTGGATGTTACCGGCATCGACGTGGCGAAAGACCGACCACAGCGCCCGCGTGATCGTTTCCGAGGATGAAGGGGCGACGTGGGAGCTGCGGGGCGGTTGCAATGTTCCGGAAAAAGACCGTGCGTTTGACGAACACATGTTGATCGAGCGACGCGACGGGACGCTGTGGATGTTGGCCCGCACGCGTTACGGAATCGGCGAAAGTATTTCGACCGACCAAGGACGCACGTGGCCGGAATTGACCCCATCGGACATCGCCCACACCAGTGCCAGGTTCTTCATCCGTCGATTGAATTCCGGCAAACTGCTGTTGGTCAAACACGGCCCGGTCGACCAGAAGATCGGCCGCTCGCACCTGACCGCGTTCGTCTCCGATGATGAGGGGCGCAGTTGGAGCGGCGGGCTGTTGCTGGACGAACGCAACCAAGTCTCGTATCCCGATGGCCAACAGACCACCGATGGGACGATCCGGATCATCTATGATTTCAGCCGTACCGGCGAACGCCAGATTCTGATGGCGACGTTTCGCGAAGAGGACGTCGTGGCGGAAAAGATCGTCAGCGACGTTGGAAAGCTGCGGCAGATCGTCAGCGACGCCTCGGGCCCGCTGGGAGCCGAATGAGAGCTTCGGTTCCAATCTCTTGGCTGGCCGCCTGCCGTGCGACCGTCTGCCTGGCAACCGTCTGCCTGGCGGCCTTCGGATGCAACCGTCGCGAGCAGTGGCCGCAGCGACCGGTCACGTTGATCTGTCCGTGGTCGGCCGGTGGAGGCACCGATCGGGTGTCGCGGCAATTCGCGGTGCAGCTTGAAAGTGAACTCGGCGTGCCGGTGAACGTCGTCAATGCGACGGGCGGTGGGGGCGTGACCGGGCATACGCGCGGCGCCACCGCAACCGCCGACGGATACACGCTGACGATGGCGACGGTCGAGTTGAACATGTTGCATTGGCGCAGCCTGTGTCCGATCACGCCGGACAGCTTTGAGCCGTTGGCGAGGATCAATCAAGATGCCGCCGCGATCTTCGTGTCGGCAGATTCCCCGTGGCAATCGATTGAGGATCTTGAAGGTCAACTGCGTGAATCGCCCGACCCGTTGCGAGCCTCGGGAACGGCCGCGGGAGGAATTTGGCACTTGGCGTTGTTGGGGTGGCTGGACCGCAGCGGATTACCCAGCGACACGGTGACTTGGGTTTCGATCAACGGAGCGGCGCCGTCGCTGCAGGAATTGATGGCCGACGGATTGGAGATCGTCTGCTGTTCGATCCCCGAAGCACGCGCGCTGGTCGATGCCGGAAAGATCCGATGCCTGGGCGTGATGAGCAACCAGCGTAGTCCGGCGGCACCTGACGTCGCGACCTTTGCCGAGCAGGGCATTGATTGGTCGATCGGGGCTTGGCGTGGATTGCTGTTTCCCCAAGGCGTCCCGGCGGAACACGTCACCCGGATGCGGCAGGCGATCTTGCGGGTCGCGGGCAGCGACGAGTTCGCCGAGTTCATGGAGGCGTCCGGGTTCCAGGTCGCGGTGGCCGACGGGGAGCAGTTTGCAGACTTTCTTTCCCAAACCGATGCGGACTTTGGCAGAATCTTGAATCAACCGGAAATGACGCAGGCGCCTTCGTCAGCGATCGGCCCCTATTTTCTTCCATCAATCCTTGCCCTGTTCGGACTGGCGATCGCCGCGTTCGGCTGGGGCGTTTCCAGGCGGGCGCGGGCCAGTGATTTGGCGGCGGAACCGACGGACAGAGTTTTCTGGAAATCACGACTTCGTTCTAAAGATATCGAGGGTCGTCGCGCGAACGTAGCTACCTTCGCCAGAAGGTGGTTCCCGGACGCTTTCCACGCTCTGGCGAGCGTGGCGACATTGCCGTTGTTCGGTTTTGCCGCAGTCATCGTGTTGTTCATACTGACTTGCGAAACGCTGGGATACGTGATCAGCGCGGGCATGATGACGCTTGCGATGCTGTTGATGTTGCGAGTCCGATTGCCGATCGCGGTGACCGCGACGGTGGTGATTGTTCCCAGTTTGTATCAAGGGTTTGCGGGCGTGCTGGGCGTTCCCCTGCCCTGGGGCTGGTTGGGTTGGTGACATGAATCCCGCACTGTTGCAAGCGGCCGGCGAAGTTTTCGGCCGCGTTGACCTTTGGTTGATCATTGTCGCCGCGGCCTGCTATGGCGTTTTCGTGGGGGCGATCCCCGGTTTGACGGCAACGATGGCCGTGGCGTTGTTCGTCCCGGTGGCCTATTGGTTGGATCCGGTGGCGGCGATCGGCGCGATCGTGACGATGGTCGCCTGCGCGATTTTCGCCGGTGACATCCCGACGGTGCTGTTACGGATTCCGGGGACACCGGCGTCGGCCGCCTACGCCGATCAAGCCTATCGGCTGACCGAAAAGGGGCTTGCCCAACAGGTCCTCTCGGTTTCGTTGGTCAGCAGCGTCGTCGGCGGCGTGATTGGGGCCGTTCTGTTGATGGTGCTGGGCAGCCAATTCGCGGCGATCGCGAGTTGGTTTTCCGTGACCGAGTACTTTTGGCTGTATCTGATCGGACTCAGCTGCTGTGTGATGGTGGCGCCGGCCGGGACGCGGTGGAAGGCGTTGTTGAGTCTGATTCTGGGGATGCTGCTATCGACGGTCGGGCTGAGTGCGGTGCATCTTCAGCCGCGATTCACGTTCCACACCGTGGATCTGTATCAAGGGATCTCGTTCATTCCGGCGATGATCGGGCTGTTCGGGTTGTCGGAGGTGTTTGCGAACTTGGCGTCGGTCAGACGAGGCGAGGACAGCGTGCCCTCCGCCGGGCCGATCGGGGCTTTCGGTGCGATGCTTCGGTTTTCAAAAGCGGCCATGGTGTCGCGGTTTGTCAAACGTCCCGCCGACACGGTTCGATCGAGCTTGATGGGCGTGTTGATCGGCATGTTGCCCGGCGCCGGCGCGGACATCGCCTCGTGGGTCACATTCGCCGCGGCCAGACGTGGTGGCGATCGCGACGCGGACCGGGAGCTGGTTGATGCGATCGGCGACGCGACGACTGCCAACAGCGCCGCGTTGGCCGGGGGCTGGATTCCCACGTTGGTGTTCGGCATTCCCGGTGATTCCATCACGGCAATCGTGATCGGCGTGTTGTTGATGAAAAACGTGACACCGGGGCCGGCAATTTTTGAGAATCAACCATCGTTGGTCTATAGCATCTACCTGGTCTTCCTGGTTGCCAATCTGGTGATGTTGCCGGTCGGATTGCTCGCCATTCGCCTGGGGCTTTCTCTGGTGCGGATCCCCAAGCAGATTCTATTGCCGGTGATCGTGTTGTTTTGCGTCACCGGAGCCTATTCACTCAATGGCAGCCTGTTTGACGTCACGGTGATGTTGGTGATGGGAGGCATCGGGTTTCTCTTGAATCGGCGCGGGTTCCCATTGGGGCCGGTGGTGCTGGGGTTGGTGCTCGGCGGGCCCCTGGAGGAGCGATTGATTCAAGCGTTGACCGCATCCGGCGGGAACCCCTTGGGGTTGGTCAATCGCCCCATCGCCGTCGTGTTGGCGATCGCCACATTGCTGATCATCGTCAGAATCCTGCGTGGACAGCAACGTGCGACTGCCTGATTGATTCGGGAGTATTCAAATGTGCGCATGATGTCGTAGGTTTCGGTGAAGGTTATGGTCTTCGTCGGCTGGATGTTCCGCGTTCGATCGCTCGATCGTTTCGCGATGCTCCTCATCGCTTCACACATCATTCGTGCAATCTTGTTCGGTGTGGATTAAGATTCGCGTCGGCCGAACAAACGCTCTCGCAATGGAATCGCCAAATGAACTGGATCTGCGTCTTGAATCGACAACCTCGCACCCTCGGGGCAGAGGTTGTGCGAAAACTGATTTTGAGCACCACTCTTTTGAGTGCCGCTGTTTGCGGTGCCCATGCGTCCGGCCAGGAGGCATCGGCGTCTGGTGACCAAGGCGATTCTTTCAATCGCACCACGCTTCCGATTCCACAACCGCAGCGTCCGATCTACACCGAGTTGGACGTGCGCGACGCAAAACCACCGGCCCGATTCGAGGTGACGGCACCCAAGGGGGCTCCGAATGTGTTGATCATCCTGGTGGATGACCTGGGTTTCGGAGCCACATCGACCTTTGGCGGTCCGATTCCGACGCCGACGCTAGATCGGCTGGCCCAGGCGGGGTTGCGATACAACAATTTTCACACCACCGCGCTGTGTTCGCCGACGCGGGTGGCGCTCAAATGTGGACGCAACCACCACACCGCCAACGCGGGTTCGATCATGGAGACATCGACAGCGTTCCCGGGCAACACCGGTGCGATCCCCAACAGTGTCGCGCCGCTTGCGGAAATGATGCGTTTGAATGGTTTCAGCACGGCGGCGTTCGGCAAGTGGCACGAAACAGCGCCCTGGGAAACGAGTGTTTCAGGTCCGTTTGATCGCTGGCCGACCCGCCAAGGATTCGACAAGTTCTATGGCTTTATCGGTGGCGAGACGGACCAATGGTCACCGCTGATCTATGACGGGGTAAAGAAGGTGAACCCGCCACAGGTTGACGGCTATCACTTTACCGAAGACATGACGAACCAGGCCATCAACTGGGTCAAGGCTCAGCAATCGATGACGCCGGACAAGCCGTTCTTCATGTACTTCGCCACCGGCGCGACCCACGCCCCGCACCATGTCCCCAAGGATTGGATCAAGAAGTTCCATGGCAAATTTGACGACGGTTGGGATGCCGTTCGTCAGGCCACGTACGAACGCCAAAAAGACAACGGCACGATTCCCGCGGAAACGAAACTTCCGCCTCGTCCCGAGGACATCGCGGCATGGGACTCGTTGCCGGAGGATCACAAGACACTGTTCCGCCGCCAGGCCGAAGTGTTCGGTGGCTTCGTCGCGCACACGGATCACCACATCGGCCGTCTCGTGGAAGCCATCGAATCGATCGGCGAGATGGACAACACGCTGGTGTTCTACATCGCGGGCGACAATGGCACGAGTGCCGAAGGAGGAATGGTCGGCATGTACAACGAAATGACCTACTTCAACGGCGTCACGGAGAAAGTCAAGGATCTGCTGCCGTTGATCGACAAATGGGGCAGCAAAGAGACTTTCCCGCACATGGCGGCGGGCTGGGCGGTCGCGTTTGACGCGCCCTTCAAATGGACCAAGCAAGTTGCGTCGGACTTCGGCGGTACCCGCAACGGAATGGTGGTCCACTGGCCGCAGGGGATTCAGCAGGGCGGCGGCATGCGTACCCAATTCGGACATGTGATCGACGTCGCGCCCACCATCCTGGAGGCCTGTGATCTGCCCGAACCGACCGTGGTCAACGGAGTACCGCAAATTCCTATCGAAGGCACAAGTTTGTTGTACACGTTCGATTCGGCCGACGCCCCCGACCGCCACACGACACAGTATTTCGAAATGTTCGGGAACCGAGCGATCTATCGTGACGGGTGGCTTGCCCGAACGATTCACCGCGCCCCCTGGAAGACAACCGATCTGCCTCCGCTGACCAACGACGTCTGGGAACTGTACCACGTCGACGAAGATTACAGCCTGGCCGTCGATTTGGCCGACGAGCACCCCGAGAAGCTGGCCGAAATGAAAGCCTTGTTCATGACCGAGGCAATCGAACATCATGTTTTGCCGATCGACGACCGCACGATCGAACGCGCCAATCCGGCGATCGCCGGCCGCCCCGATGTCCTCGGTGACCGAACTTCACTGACGCTTTACGAAGGGATGGAGGGGATGCTGGAAAACACCTTCATCAACGTCAAGAATCGATCGTGCACGATCACCGCTGAATTGGAGATTCCCGACGGCGGAGCCTCGGGGGCGGTCTTGGTCCAGGGAGGCCGTTTCGGTGGCTGGTCACTGCACCTGCGCGAAGGCAAACCGGCCTACGAATACAACTGGCTGGGGATGGAGCGGTATGTCGTTGAAAGCCCCACGGCTCTGCCGGCCGGCAAGGCTACGGTCCGGATGCAATTCGACTACGACGGCGGGGGCTACGGCAAAGGCGGCACCGCGACGCTTTCGGTCGACGGCCGGCAAGTCGCTCAAGGCCGAATCGAAAAGACGCAACCCAACTTGTTTTCGGCAGACGAAACCGCCGATGTGGGAATCGACAACCAAACCCCGGTTGCCAAAGCCATCGGATACGGCCCGCAAGAAACCAAGTTCAGCGGTCGGATTCACCGGGTGGTTGTCGAACTCCAATAGCCCAATGCCACTTACTTTTTGAGCCGACGCCGCTAGCCGCGGGCCTTGGATTGCCCTTCGAGACTTGTGAGGCCCGAGGCGAGCGCCGACGGCTCAGATTGTGATCGAAAGTAAGCGGTATTGGGCTACAGCCTGGACACCAACACCTACGCCATTTGTAGCTGCCCTTTTTTCTGCGGCACCGCATCATTACCGCGCCGCCCCGCTCTGCAATCGGAAACCCGCTTTCTCGTCAGGAACTGCGGTCGTTGCGGATCCGTTGCAGCCACGGTCTTGGTCGCATCGACCGCTACCAACCAGCAGGCGTCCGTCGGTCAAACCCGCGATCCCGAGTGAGCAGTTGATCGGGTAGCGTCCCTGCATGGTGAAGTCGGTGTCGGTGACGAGCAGGGTTGGGGGATTGCCGTAGCAGCCGAACCACCAACGACCGTGGGCGAAGGTTGCGGTCTGGATTCCCATCAGCGTGTGACCGCTTTTGATGATGTGCTTGCGAAGAAACCTGAGTTCGCCGTCGTATTCGTAGACGTAGTTTTCATCGACGCCATTGGGCAGTCCACCGACGACAAAGAAATGGCCGTCGCGAACCCCGATGCCTCCGGCCCCGTGAAAGACCTCCTGGGTCTGGTGTCGGGAAAGTTCCTCCAGCGTATCGGCGTCGTAGACATAAACCCAAGAGTCGGCGTTCCCCTGGGGATCGTTGAATTTGCCCAGGTTGACAGCGACGAAAAGTTTGCCGTCGTGCAGGCAGAGGTCGCCGTGATGGTTGACGACCGGGATTTTTTTCAGCACGTTTCCATCCCTGTCCGTCTTCACCAGGGTCGTCGTGAACGACCAGTAGATCGACGTCTGGTCGTTGCAGATGCCTTGAAGATGATGTTTGTACGTCCCGTCGCAGCGGACGTGGAACATCGCAGCGCCATCGGCGGATTGCCGCGGTATGGCCTCGTTGGTGGGTTTGGATGCGCCGTGGGCTGGTTCGTCGGCATTCGCTGAAAAGGTCACGATTAGAAGCAGCAGAATCCCAAGCGTTGAAGTGTGGTTCATGGATTTGTCATTGACGATGGTGTCGAACGTGTGTCGAGTTTCTTTGGCTGTTATAGTTTACGTCAGTCGATTAACCGTGTCAGTCTGTGACCCGGCCACTTAATTCTTCAAGCAGTGAGTCATCATGATCCCGCAATCAGTTCACAAATCATTAGAAACCCTGGCACTTGTCGTGGCGTCGATCGCGATCGGCGGACTTCTCTGTGATCGTGGCGTCGCCGAAGATGTTGTGACGCTGAACCAAAAGGCCGACGGTTATCGCGGGATCTGGTACATGAACCAGCCGTCGGGTGATGAGTATGTCTACAAGTACAGCGGCGGTTTGGGAACGTACTGTGCCAAGCACCGGCCGTTTGCCATCTACTGCCCCCAGGTCAACAAGACATTCTTCTGTTATGGCGGTGCGACCAAAGACGATAGTCGCAAGCTGTTGCACATGGTGTCGTACTTTGACCATGACACGAAGACTGTGCCGAAGCCGACCATTTTGCTGGACAAGAAGACAAATGATGCACATGACAACCCCGTGATCTCGGTCGACGATGAAGGCTACATCTGGATTTTTTCCACCTCGCACGGACGCGCCCGGCCTTCCTACATTCATCGCAGCGAACGCCCTTACGACATCGATTCGTTCAAACTGATCTCGGCCACACGATTGGACGGTGATTCGCGAAAGCCGATCGACAACTTTTCCTATCTACAGGCTTGGCACTCGCCGCAAAACGGTTTTCAAGTCTTCTTCACTCGGTATGGCTATCCGGCACAACGAACGATTTGCTTCATGAGCAGTGATGACGGCATCCAGTGGAGTGCCTGGCAGCGAATCGCCGCGATCGAGCAAGGTCACTACCAGATTTCGGGGATCGGCAAATCCAAGATCGGATCCTTTTTCAACTTTCACCCCAAGGGGAAAGGTCTAAACTGGCGAACCAATCTGTACTATGTGGAATCGGTCGACGGCGGTGACTCATGGCAGACGGTCGACGGGAAACCGCTCTCATTGCCGCTGACAACTGCCGCCAATCCGGCGCTGATTCGCGATTATCAAAGCGAAGGCCTGAACGTGTACCTGAAAGACCTGCGCTATGACCAGCACGACCGACCGGTATTGCTGTACATCACCAGCAAGGGCTACCAGTCCGGACCGAAGAACGATCCTCGCACCTGGACCACCGCGCGATGGACGGGGGAGCAATGGGAATACGGCACCGTGACGACTTCGGACAACAATTATGACTTCGGCGAATTGTGGATGAACGCCCCGGACGACTGGCGAATCATCGGCCCCACCGAAACCGGGCCACAGCCCTACAACCCGGGCGGTGAAATCGCGATGTGGCAGAGCCGAGATCAAGGCGCGACATGGAAACAGCTGCGTCAGATGACCGCCGGCAGTTCCAAGAATCACACCTACGTCCGTCGAGCGTTGAACGCCCACCGAGACTTTGTCGGTATCTGGGCCGATGGGCACGGAAGGCAACCGTCTGATTCACAGCTGTATTTCTCCGACATCGACGGGAACGTGTTCCAACTGCCGACGCAAATGGACGGTGAGACTGCGGCACCGCTGGCGATTCGCAATGGCCAAAACGCTCCGTGAGTGTTGATCGCGTGTCACCGAACCAATGAGGTCGGCAGTAGGGCAGAATGATACGGGGCAGAATGATGAAGACCGGCGAGCCCGAGGGGCGTTTCGCCAGCCCGTGTCGTTCTGCCGCGGGTGTCGCCGATGGGGATTCGAGTTCACAATGCGTGCGAATTGCATTTTTGCGACCCACCAAATTCATCCTTTGTCGGAGAGTTCAACGTGTTGAAGTTCGCTTCGCTGCTTGGTCGGGTTGCCGTAGGGCTGGTCGTCGGGTTGTCCGGTGATGTCGCACGGTCGGTGGATCAGCTTCCCAACATCGTCGTGATCTATGCCGACGACCTCGGGTTCGGCGACTTGTCTTGCTACAACGACCAAGCCCCCTACAAGACGCCACGATTGGACCAGATGGCAGCCGAAGGGATTCGGTTCACCGACGCACACAGCCCGTCCACGATCTGTTCCCCCTCGCGATACGGGTTGTTTTCGGGACAGCAGATCTATCGTTCGACCGGCCGGGGTGGGGGAGCGTTCGAGGGTCCCGGTGGCCCCAGCTATCTGAAGCCAGGCACGCTGACGATTGCCGAAATGTTGAAGCAGAAGGGCTATCGCACGGGGGTGTTCGGCAAGTGGCACGTGGGGCTCAGCTGGTTCGACAAAGACGGCAAACGTCTGGGCGGGGGCTTCGAGAACTCGTTGCTGATCGATTACCAAAAAAGCACGCCGCTGATCGACGGCCCCAACGCCAGGGGATTCGACGAGTCGTTCGTCACGCCCAATTGTCCCAACACCGATCCGTTGTACGTGTACATCGAAAACGGGATGGTGCCGACGCCGGCCAGTATGCGGCATCGACGCGACACGCTGCCCAACCCCGGCGGCAAGTGGCGATGGGACAACGACGAAGGCTGGAAGTCGCCGGGCTATGATTTTGTCAACGCGGATCTGTTGTTCTATGAAAAGACCAAGGCCTTCATCACTGACCATCGCCGTCAAACGCCCGACCAGCCTTTCTTTGCCGTGCTGTCGACCCAGATCGCTCACGCGCCGGTTTTGCCGGCCGACGAGTTCAGCGGTGCGACCGATGCCGGGCCGCGCGCGGATTTTGTGTGGGAGCTGGATGCGATCGTGGGCCGCGTGTTGGATCTGTTGCAAAAACTGGACATCGATGACCAGACCTTGGTGATGTTCAATTCCGATAACGGTGCCGAAACGTTGCATGTTCATTGGATGCGGCAAGATCACCAGCACGATCCTTCGGGCGGATGGCGCGGCATGAAACGTGACGGTTGGGAGGGCGGTCACCGAGTCCCCTTCATCGCGCGGTGGCCGGGACACATCCCTCCCGGCCAGGTGACGGCTCAGATGACCAACACCACCGACATCTTCGCCACGGTCGCGTCGGTCGTCGGCGTCTCCTTACCCGATGACGCGGCGACGGACAGCTTTGACATGCTGCCGGTGATGCTGGGACGGCAGGACGAAGGCGATCCGGTTCGCCCCCACTTGTTGACCCAAAGCTTTCGCGGCGAGTTTCAGATTCGCCAGGGCCACTGGAAATATCTCGATCACAAGGGTTCCGGCGGTAACGGATACGAAGACAGCATCCTCGCTCAATACGCGTTGCCGGAATTGGAACCGGAGGCGCCGGGGCAGCTCTATAACTTGAAAACCGATCGCGGCGAGACAACCAATCTGTATTTCAAGGAACAGGCCAAGCGGAAAGAGCTACAAACGCTGCTCAAGGAACTGAAAGAATCGGGCCGCAGTGCTCCCACAGGCCGCACGCCGCTGCGGAAGTGATCCAATCACCCCAAAGCGAAAAAGTCCGTCGGCGAGCGACTCGCGTTGCTGGCACTGAAGCACGATTACGGCCGACCGAATCGGGTGGCGTCTGGACGCGTGTATTCCGGGGATGCGGTCGAGGACGACTGCATTCGAATTCGTTTTGCGTAATTCGGAAGCGGGTTGGTCAGTCGCGACGGGGAAGCCGCTGACCGACTTCACGATCGCCGGAGCGGACCGAACATTTGTGCATGCCGAGGCGGTGATCGATGGCGATACCATCGTGGTTCACAGTGATCAAGCCGCCAAGGCTTTCGGCAACTTCCCGCGCCGGTCGTCGCCGCAATGCCGACGGTGTTTTGGATTTGATACACTGGGCCGTGCTGCGACGCGTCGCGGACACGTTTTCTTCACCACTCACGTCGGTAGTCAAAGCTCATGGTGCTACGAATGAAACGATATTTTTTCGCCGCAATCTTACTTGGTGCGTCGCCGATCTTCACGCTTCACGTTGTCGGCCAAGACAACGCCCCGTCAAGTCAAGAAGCCAGTGGGGCCGAGCAGCAGGAGGCGAGTGAAGCGGCGGGGGAAGAAGTCGAGCAGACGCCGGCTGAGATCATTCGCGGGCTGATCGAGAAAAAGAACTTTGGCGCCGCGGCTGAAACGCTCGACGAAGCACTTGCGACGAGTGATCCGGAGCAAGCGGAAGCGTTGCATTCGATGCGTTTGTCGATTGTGTCGGGATTTGCCCGCAGCCGAAAGTATGCCGAGGCGTTCGAGCAGGGTGAAAAGCTGGTCAGGGCGCTCGTCGAGTCGTACGATGGTCCGTCAACGTCCGCCCAGCTCTTCTCCGCCCTCTCGGCCGCCAGATTCTACGGAAGCCGGGCGGGCGAGACCGATCGAGTGACGGCGCTGATCGAGACAGTGCTTGCCAAGGCAAAGGAAGTCACGCAGGACGATCCGATTCAATATGCCCAGGCGATGGCGAGATTGGTGCCGCTGAGTGTGCAACAGTCGGTCGCCCAGGGCGATCTGGAGGCGGCGGAAAATCTGCTTCACCAACACCTTGACGAGTTCGACACATTGGAGGTGGATGAAAGCGACCAGGTCGATCTGCTGATCGCTAAAACGCAATTGCTTTCCAGTCGCAATCGTCTGCCGAATTCAAACGCCGAAACGGCCCAGACGCTCAAGCAATTCGTCAAAGAGGCTCTCGAGTCCCACCCCGATTCGATTCCCATGCTGACCGAATACGCGCGGACAGAAACGTCGCTGATCGGCCGCATCCTCCGCGACCAGCCCAAGGAGGCTCAATCGAGGATCGACCAGCTCCGTGAATTGATCGGTGATCGTGCCGAGGACAACATGATGTTGAAGTCTCTGGGAAGAACGCACAGCGCGATGGAGCGGGCGATCGCGTCGTCCCTGAAGCTGTTGGAATTGATCGGCAAACCGGCCCCCGAGTTTGAGATTGACGCCTGGGTCAACGCGGGCGACACGACGTTGGAGTCGCTGAAAGGCAAAGTCGTGCTGGTCGATTTTTGGGCCGTCTGGTGTGGCCCCTGTATCGCCACGTTTCCCCATCTGCGTCAGTGGCGCGAGGAATTCAAGGACGATGGGTTTGAAATCGTCGGCGTCACCCGATACTACAACTACCGCTGGGATGAAGAAGCCGAACGAGCCATGCGAGCGGACGGCGACGAGGAGGTTTCTGCCGAAGAGGAACGCGAAACGTTGAAGTCGTTTTTGGCGCATCACGAGTTGGAACACCCCGTCGTGGTCACTCCCAAAGACAGCGAGATGCAGTCGAACTATGGCGTAACCGGAATTCCGCACGTGGCCCTGATCGATCGGCAAGGCAACATTCAATTGGTGAAAGTCGGCTCAGGCGAAAAGACGGCCGAAGCGATTCACGCCAAATTGGAAGAGTTGCTCCATTGAGCCGAAGCGTTCGGCGGATGCCCGTTGACACCGGACATTGCACATCGAAGACGTCAGCGACGAAGAGATCGAACGTCGAATGAAAGAAATGCACTGGAGGACGTCTGAGGACGTGAACGAGAAAGCCATGTCGCTGTCACTACACCGGCCGGCGAAGCCACCGGTGGCACGAACGTATTGGGTGATCGAATCCAGGTTTTTGGCCGGTGCGTATCCGGGGGCGGCGGATCCGCCGGGGCATCGACACCGGGTGGAGCAGCTTTGGAAGCTCGGCATTCGAACCTTCATCAATTTGATCGAAGAAGACGAATCGAATCATTACGGTCAGCCGTTTCTCGCCTATGACGGCCTGCTCCGCGAGTTTGCGTCTCCCGCGGGCGACTTCGCGACGCACTTGCGTTTTCCGATCGAAGATTTGGGGGTGCCTTCGAGCGATCGAATGGCGTGCATCCTGGACGCCATCGATCTGTCGCTTGCTGCCGACCGGCCGGTCTATGTCCATTGTTTCGGCGGCGTCGGCAGGACCGGAATCGTGGTCGGTTGTTGGCTGATTCGACACGGATTCGTTCAGCCGGCGGACGCCATTGAAGTGCTTGCGACCTTGCGTCAAGCCGACGAGGTGACGCGTCACCGGCCGGCGCCGGAAAACGGTCGCCAATGCCGGTTCGTTGAAAACTGGACTCGTTCGGCGACATGAATACCCAAGCCGGTTTCGTGTGGTGCGGTGATGCCAATCCTCACCCGTTCCCGTTTTTATTCCAAAGAGTTTGCCGATGCGTCGTTACGTCTATGCCGTTGCCACGATGGATACCAAGGGTGACGAATTGGCGTTTGTGGCCGGCGTGTTGCGTCGCCGCGGGGTGGCGGTGCGCATGATCGACGTGGGCACGCTGTCGTCGCCGACCGTCCCGCCGGATGTGACACGCGACGAAGTGATGGCGGCATTGCCAATCGCTACCGGTAACTCGACGGCGACGGCCACCGATCGCGGCGAGGCGATCGCGCGAAGGGCCGACGGATTGCAGGCGTATCTGGGCCGCGAAACTGCGGCCGGACGCGTGCTCGGTGTGATCGGTTTGGGAGGCAGCGGCGGCACCGCGTTGATCTCTCCGGCGCTGCGTGCACTGCCGATCGGCGTGCCGAAGATTCTGGTGTCCACCGTCGCCAGTGGGAACGTTGCGCCATACGTCGATTGCTCCGACATCATGATGATGTACTCGGTGGTCGATGTGGCCGGTTTGAACAGCGTCTCGACCACGATTCTCGCCAACGCCGCCTCGGCGATGGCCGGGATGGTCCAGCGTGACGAAGCACCAATCGGCGAAGCCCCGGCGAAGCGGCGGACGGTGGGGATGACGATGTTCGGCGTGACGACACCCTGTGTCACGCGTGTCCGCCAGGCCCTGGAAGCGGCCGGCTGGGACTGTCTGGTGTTCCACGCGACGGGGACCGGCGGACGCGCCATGGAGCAATTGGTCGATTCAGGGTTCATCGGTGCCGTTCTGGACATCACCACGACGGAGATCGCCGATGAACTGGTCGGCGGCATTTTCCCGTCCGGGCCGCATCGATTCGACAAACTGCTCGATCGCCGCGTTCCGCTGGTGTTAAGCCTGGGGGCGTTGGACATGGTGAACTTTGGTGCGAAAGAAACCGTGCCGGCGCAGCTGAGCGGCCGCCAATTGCACTGCCACAACGCCCAAGTCACCTTAATGCGGACCAGTGCCGAAGAATGCCGCCAGATCGGACGTTGGATCGCCGACAAACTGAATCGGTCAACATCGCCGCTCCGCGTCCTGATTCCCGAAGGCGGGCTGTCACTGTTGGATGTTCCCGACCAGCCGTTTCATGATCCCGTTGCCGACGCCGCGCTTTTCGATTCTCTTGAGCAGCATCTGGATCAAAACGCCGAACGTCAAATCGTTCGATTGCCGTGGGACATCAATGCCCCCGAGTTCGCCGACGCATTGATCGAACACCATCAACAGTTGACGTCGACCCAGTAAGCTGGCAAACGAATTTATCCCCCGTTTTCCAAATCAACCTCACATCACTTCCCAACACCATGCGTCACGATCGCCAAACCATCCTGAACCGGCTTCGATCCAAAATCGCCAGTCGCCGACCGATCATCGGCGGGGGCGCGGGAACCGGGATCAGCGCGAAATGTGAAGAGGCGGGCGAGATCGATTTGATCGTGATCTACAATTCGGGCCGCTTCCGGATGGCCGGACGCGGTTCGCTTTCGGGATTGTTACCGCTGGGCAACGCCAACGAGATCGTCAAGGAGATGGCCCGAGAAGTCCTGACCGCAGTCACCCGAACGCCGGTGATCGCCGGGGTCTGTGGCGTCGACCCGTTTATGATTCGCGATCACTTTTTGCGTGAATTGATCGCGTTGGGATTTTCCGGGATCCAGAACTTTCCGACCGTCGGGCTGATCGACGGAACGTTTCGGGCCAACCTGGAAGAAACCGGAATGGGGTATGACCTGGAGGTCGACTGTGTGGCGGCGGCGCATCAATTGGATCTGTTGACGACGCCGTACGTGTTCGACGTCGATCAGGCCAAGGCGATGACCGAGGCGGGCGCGGATATTTTGGTCGCCCACATGGGGTTGACCACCGGAGGGGCCATCGGCGCGGGGACGGCAAACACGCTGGAGCAATGCGTCGACCGTGTCAACGCGATCGCCGATGCCGGACGCAGCGTCCGAGACGACGTTATCGTGCTTTGCCATGGCGGCCCGATCTCGATGCCCGATGACGCGCGGTTCATGCTCCAGCGATGTGACATCCACGGTTTCTACGGGGCCAGTTCGATGGAACGATTGCCGACCGAAACCGCGATCCGAGACCAGGTCAGTGAATTCGTGCGGCTGGAACTGCCTGAGCGGAATTGACAGACCGGAAGGGATTGTGGCGAAAACCGTGGCCGGGTGGAGCCGCGAATCGATCTTAAGGAAGTGGGACCAACGTTCTGTCAGCGAAGATTGTGGTGGTGAGCCGCCCAGCGATCGCTCGGCCGGATGTGCAGGTGACTCCACGGCGCCCCATCGATCGCCAGAGAGGGAGGGATGCTCGAGCACCGGCGCGATCACGCCAATCGGAGCCTCGGAAAACTCAGCGGCAACGTCGGGCCGACTGAAGTGGAGGATCACTCCGTTCTGTGTTCTCCCCCCCGCCGGATTGTCGTCCAGGAGGTCAATCCGGTGGCCGGTCCGGCATTGCCCTTGGCCGCCGTCCCTGTGTCGCCCATACTTTTGGCGCAGATTCTCTGCGCTGCCTCCATCACGCTGAACTTGCGCGCGATGGACCGAAGCCGCCGGACACGCGCCGGGACGGTCACGTTGGGTCCACGAACGGTTGCCGGGCGAATGATCAACGAACAATTCAACGCTCCCCGAATCGCGTATTCCCGGTCGCTGTTGATCTCGTTCGCGGTGCTCCTGGTGGCGACGTTCGTCTATTGCGCCCATTTGTTTTGGCGGATCGATCGCGCGATCGGCACCACCAGCGGGACGGCGCCGGCGGTCGGTCAACTGATCGACCTGCGCGGCAGCACCAACGCTGCGGTGCAGGCGTGTCTGGCGTTTGTCATTTCGGGGGATGAAGCCAATCGAGCGGAATTCGAAAAGCGGATCGCGGAAGTTGATCCCCTGTCCGAGACATTCCGACAGGGCGCGATGCTGGACGAACATGCTCGCGAGCAATTCGACTCGGTCGTCCAGAGCCGGCAGCGTCTGGTGTCCAGCGGCAGGCGAATGATCGACCGAGTCGAACGCACCGGGGACGTGAATCCGGCCGACTTTCATGCCTTTGAGCGCGATGTCGATCAATTCAGGGAACTCATTTCCGGTTTGTTAGGGCACGTCGATCGGGCGCACGACTCATCGCATGATGACGTCGCATCGGTCTTGGCCCGGGCCAGGATCGAGAGCGTGCTGTTGGGGGGCGTGTTTGTGGGCTTGTCGAGCATGCTGCTGGTGCTGCTGGTCCGTCGGTTCCATGACTACGATCGATTGAGAGAGGATGCGTTGAATCGGGTTTTGGAAAGCAATCAGCGATTCCGTCTGATTTTTGATTCCGAGCCTCATTGCGTGAAGCTTGTCGACCGCCAAGGCAGCCTGGTGGACATCAACCCGGCGGGATTGCGATCCTTGGAAGCGGAGCGTGACGAGGTGCTGGGAAAATGCATTTTCGAAGTCATTTCCGCCGACGATCGAAAACGCTTCATCGACAGCACCAACGCGGTTTTCGAGGGTCAGTCCAATCGCTTGGAGTTCGAGATCATCGGGCTCAAGGGCAGACGCCGCATCATGACGACGCGGCAGGTCCCGATTCGCTACGGCGGCGAGGAAGTGGTGCACGTTCTGGCGATCACCGAGGACGTGACGGAAAAGCGGCGTATCGAGAAGCAATTGAAACATCATCGCGACAAGCTGGCCCATGCGAGCCGCGTCAATCTGCTCGGCGAACTCGTCTCATCGATCGCCCACGAGTTGAACCAGCCCCTCTCTGCGGCGACCAACTACGCCTTTGTGCTGGAGAAATTGTCGACGGAAACGCCACTGCAGGCCGCCGCGATCGGCAGCCACGCGACGAGTATTCGCCAGCAGGCCGAGCGCGCCGCCGAGATCGTGCGTGGTATTCGAGGTCTCCTCAAGCCGAACGCGAACGATGACGAAGAGACCAACGTCCATCAACTGATCGAAAGTTCGCTGGGGATCATGGGGCCCGATCTCCGTGGCCACGGCGTCGACGTGGACCTGCAGTTCCAGGCGGAGTCGTTGACGGTTTTGGGCAATCAAGTTCAACTGCAACAGGTCTTGATGAATCTGTTTCAAAACGCCGTCCAAGCCATGGCCCCCGTCCGGCGCGAGCGGAGACAACTGACCATCCGAACTTCGTCGACGGCGGACGAAATTGAGATCCGAGTCGAGGACAGTGGCAATGGAATCAGGGCAAAAGACATTCAGTCCGTCTTTCGCACATTTTATACGACCAAACCGGAAGGCATGGGGATGGGATTGGCCGTCGCTCGATCGATCATCGAAGCCCATCAAGGATCGCTGGTCGTTGAGGAATCCACGCGTCGTGGGACTGTGTTCCTGGTGGTCCTTCCACTGAGCGGAGAACCCGTTCAGGAATGTTATGAAAGCCAAAGTTTGGGTGGTTGACGACGACGTGGCCGTTCAGCAGTCGGTCAGCGTGTTGCTCAGTGCGTTCGGGTTTGAAACGCATTGTGCGGCAAGTGCCGAGGAGTTTCTGCATGATGAGGCTGAACAAACGGCGGACGCGATGGTGGTGGATTTGCGTCTGCCGGGAAAAAGTGGCATCGATTTGTTGAAGCAATTGACCAAAGAAGGACGGGCGGTTCCGACGGTCTTGATCAGCGGGCACCGGGACGAAGATGTCTTGGCAGAACTGGAGAGATTTCATGCCGTCTGTTTTCTCATGAAACCCTTTAACCCCAAATCGCTTATCGATTGGCTCAGTGAGCATTGCGTCTGCTGAGCGTGGAAAAAACAAGCGAGCCACCTTCTGGTGAAATTCGCTACGTTTGGCCGGCCGACAACGGAATCTCTTGTACAGACGGGTGATGTCTGGGCGCGTCATGGTTCCCAGGCGAGAGGGGCCAGATAGATTCCTCGTGGATCGCGACCACGCCATTGGTATGCAACCAGATAGTCTTGGCCATCGTGGGTGACAATTTCCGGGGCGAGTCGCTTGAGCGGATCTCGCGGTGCCAGACGCGCGACCGGCGGACCGCTCCACTTCAGCGGATCGTCAGATCGAAAGACTTCCAATTGTTCAAAACGGAAATAGACGCCGCCGCGTTTGACCACGAGCGGGCTTTCCGCATACACGAACGTGTAGCCTTTGGCTGGCGGTGTGATCGGCGGAATCTCGATCGCCGGATCGCTCCATGGTCCCTTCAGAGTCTTGGCGGTCGGTTTCACGAAACCGCATCCTCCGTTGGTCGCGCCGAAAAAGTATTGGGAGCTTTATCGGCGGGATCAGTTCTCGTTGGCGTCACATCGGGGCGTGATCGATTACGCGAGCGGGTTTTCCGTTCATGAAGCCGGGTTGTTGCGAGGTTTCGAAGGCGTGCCACAACAAGGGCCGCTCTCGGAGGCGTTGCAGCGCGAGATCATTCATGGCTACTACGCTTCGGTTTCTTATGTCGATGCCCAGATCGGATTGTTACTTGCCGAATTGGAAACCCTTGGATTAGCCGACAAGACAACGGTTGTCCTGTTGGGTGACAACGGCTTTCATCTTGGCGATCACGGCATGTGGGGAGTGAACAGCCCGCTGGAACATGCCACTCGGGTGCCGTTGATCCTACGTCCGGCTGCGGGCAAGGCGACCGCATCGACGTCGTCGCCGGTTGAGTCCATCGATCTCTTTCCGACGTTGTGCGAGCTGTGTGGGATTGAGATTCCGGAGACCATCAGTGGACGAAGTCTGGTCCCGCTGATCAAAGGCACGGCGGATCAGATTCGCGACGGAGCCCTCACCGTTTTCAAGAACCGTGGTTCCATCGGGTATTCGTATCGCACCGATCAATATCGCTACACCGAGTGGGTCAACCAGTACAACAGGATCGCGGCCAGGGAGCTGTACGATTACCAGGCCGATCCCCATGAAACCCAGAACCGTTCGGCCGATCCGATGTATGCCGAGTTGCGATTGCGACTGGCAAAGCAAATGCGAGTGGATGGGACAGATTGTCAGCGGCTTCGGGCAGTCTCGGCCGTCAGCGACGTTGCACTCGGGATGCGATCACCGGGAGTCGAGACGCTTCCTGCGGCCGCCGCTGCGCTCAAACGTCTCAAAGAGGGCAACACCCGGTTTGTGTCCGGCAAATCCATCCACCCGCATGAAACACGCAACTGGCGAGCCCAACTGGAACAGGGCCAGCATCCGTTTGCTGTCGTCCTCGGCTGCAGCGATTCGCGTGTTCCGCCGGAGTTATTGTTCGACCAGGGATTCGGTGACTTGTTTGTCATCCGTGTTGCGGGCAACGTGGTCGACACCGATGTCACCGCCAGCATCGAGTATGCCGTGCACTATCTCCAGACGCCGCTGGTGCTGATCCTGGGGCACACCGGTTGCGGAGCCGTCAAGGCGACCGTCGATCACTTTGATAACCCCAGCGAACAGCCCAAGGAGGTCGTCGCGTTGATCAAGCGGATCGAGCCAGCACTGAAGAGTTTGCCCGAGGACACCGAGCATGCCGAGCGGGTTAGTGGATGCGTGCGGACCAACGTCATCCACGCCGTTCAAAAACTCTCCAGCATTGCGGACGTCCGCCAGAGCATCGGGGCGGGGCAAGTGCGTATCGTCGGCGCGGTTTATGACATGCACAACGGGACGGTTGACGTCATCGATTAGCGGCTCCGCAGCGTTGGCCGAGTGTCGCGTCATGGTGAACGTGTCACATTTGGGACCGCAAGAATCGTTCGAGTCAGACGGAACCGTCCGATCGGTGCATCAGTCACGGGCGAAATGGGGGGCTGGCGACGGAAAATGACGTAGGTTTCATGAACGCAGTTACCTATTTCCACCCGCCCTCGAGCCGAACGAGATGTCCTGGCGTTTTTTCAGCTGGCCACGTCGACAATCGAAAACGGATCCTGAGTCAATCAGGCCCGGAAAATACTTGCTGGACGCTGCGGTCTTAGAAAAACGCTTGATGCTCAGTGCGACTCCGATCGCGCCGCCGGTCGTTCAGGACGCCGATGGAGCAACGACCGAACAAGAGGCTCTGGTTGTCGATGTGATGACACCGGAGTCCGCTTCGCCCTCACCGTTCGAACACGCGGATTCAGATGACGGACAACGGACAACTCGACTGGAGCTGGTCTTCGTCGACGAGGCTGTGGAGGGCTACCAGCAGCTGATCGATGAGTTGCGGTCGGGCAATGAGTCGGCGGATCTGGAGATTTATCTGTTGGATGCATCCCGTGGCGGTGTGGAGCAGATCAGCGAAATCTTGGAAAGCTATGCGGACGTCGATGCCGTTCATCTGTTGTCGCACGGCAACGATGCCAAGTTGCGGTTGGGAAACACGACATTGGATGCCGGCAATTTGGATGGATACGCCGGCGAACTGGCAAAGTGGAAATGGTCGCTGACCGACCAGGCGGATTTGCTGTTGTATGGGTGCGAGCTGGCTGAGACGCAATCCGGCGTGGACATGCTTCAGGCGATTGCGGCGTTGACCGGCGCGGACGTGGCGGCGTCAACCGATGATACCGGTCACGAGTCGCTGGGCGGGGACTGGGACTTGGAGTACCGGTTTGGCGATGTCGAATCAAAGATCTTGCACGGTGAAGCTTCGCAAGCTGGCTGGATGGGATTGTTGACGACGCCGGAGATTTCGCCGACCAGCGAATTGCTTGTTAACACCACGACGACGGGAGTTCAATCGTTGGACAACGCTCACCAGGCGGTGGCCGTCGATGGCTTGGGCAATTCGATCGTCGTCTGGGTTGACGCGGCCTACGACGGGAACGGGACGGCGGTCATGGCCCAGAGGTTCGACTCGTCGGGCAGCAAGCTGGGCAGCGAGTTTCAAGTCAACGTCAACTCGATCGGTGATCAGAAACTCGCCGTTGTCGCTGCCGACGACACCGGGCGGTTTGCGATCGCCTTTGTTTCTGATGATGCCGACGGATCAGGAATCTATCTTCGGCGGTTTGATGCATCCGGAACGGCCCTCGACAGTTCGGACATTCTGGTCAACACGGGACAGGAATCGGGGACCCAGACGAATGTCTCGATCGCGGCCAACGACGCAAATCAAATCGTGCTCTCATGGGAAAGCGACGGGGCGACCGAAGGCATCTACGCGCGGAGTTTTGACTTCACGTCCACACCCGTCGGCGATCAGCTTTCGACCACATTGCTGTCCGTGGACACCGCTGCGACCGCGACTGATGCGGCGATCGACATCAACGCCGGCGGTCGGTTCGTGGTGGTATGGAAGGATGGCCCGGATTTGTTCGGTCGCAAGTACGACTTCGGTTCGGGAACGGCAGTCGCGGCAAAACTGGATCTGAACGTGGGCGGTGCGGACGGCAGCGAAGTCGCTGTCGCGGTGATGTCGAACAACGACTACGTCATTGCGTACCGCGAAAACAAGTCGACCGAAGAGGGGATCTGGCAGCGATTGATTCAAGACAATGATGTGATGTCGGCCGCGGCGGACGTCAGCTGGACGACGCAGAGCATTCAGCCTTCGATTGCGATGGATGCATCGGGCAACTACATCATCAGCTACACGGCAGCTGACCAAAATGGCGTGGGAGTCTTCTTCAGGACGTACAACTCGTCCGGCGCCTCGGTCTCCGGTGAACTGCAGGCCAGCGTCACGGGTGGCCAGACGCAGGAAAAATCGTCGGTCGCGATGCACGATCTGAACAATTTCGTCGTCGTCTGGAGTGGCAAAGGGGATCAAATCGGACACGAAGACGACTCCGGCGTCTTTCTTCGGCAGTATGGGACAGCGGTCGCCAACACCGCTCCCGTGGCGGATTTGAGCGCCGGCGCACCGTACGTGATCGACGAAGGCGACTCGCTTTCGCTGGACGGTTCCAGTTCATCCGATGCGGACGGGGACACGCTGACGTACGCCTGGGACCTGGACAACGATGGATTGTTCGGCGAGACCGACGAGCCGGCGACCACGACTGCGACTGCCGTGGTCGACTGGGCGACGCTGGCCAGTTTCGGAATCGACGACGATGGCACGTACACCATCGGGCTGCGCGTCGATGACGGTCGCGGCGGAATCGTCACACAGACCACCAGCCTCACCGTGCAAAACAAAGCGCCGTCACTGTCGGTCACGGGCAACGCAAGCGTCATCGAAAACGCCACGTACACCTTGAATTTGGCCGCAACCGATCCCGGCGATGACACGCTGACTCAATGGCGCGTCGATTGGGGAGATGGGACGACCGATGTGTATGCGGGATCCGCGACCAGTGTGACGCACACCTATACCGTTGCCGGACTGACGCACAACATCCTGGTTTCGGCGACCGACGAGGATGGGACTTGGATGTCCGGCGATCTGTTTTTGACGACCAATAATTCGAATCCTGTCTATCGCTATGATGCTTCGACCGGCGCGTACGAAACCGTGATCGGCAGCTCGCCGGCACTGCAGGGCGGCGGCGGGGTTGAGATCGGTCCCGACGGGCTTCTGTACGTGGTCGGGAAATTCTCCGACAACGTTCGGCGATATGATCCCGACACGGGGGCCTTTGTCAGTGAATTTGTCGCGTCCGGCAGCGGTGGGGTCAACAACCCGACGGGATTGGCCTTTGGTCCCGACGGCAATCTCTATGTCGCCAGCCGATCCACCGATCAAGTCCTGCGTTACGACGGCACGACCGGAGCATTCATCGATGTGTTCGTCACTGCCGGATTGGGAGGCATGGATCGGCCGAGCGATTTGATGTTCGGCCCCGACGGACATCTGTATGTGGCAAGTGACTTTACCGACAGCATTCTCCGCTACAACGGTACGACGGGGGCGTTCATTGACGCATTTGTTGCTGCCGGTTCCGGGGGACTCAATGGCCCGCGCGGATTTGATTTCGGTTCCGACGGACATCTGTATGTCGGTTCGGCCAACAGCAACGCGGTGCTGAAATTCGACGGGACGAGCGGGGCGTCGTTGGGGACTTTCGTCACCAGCGGACTGGGAGGCTTGGACGGACCCGGCGGAATCCGTTGGGGAGCCGACGGCAATCTG
Organism: Stieleria mannarensis; assembly: GCF_014154935.1. GTDB lineage: Bacteria > Planctomycetota > Planctomycetia > Pirellulales > Pirellulaceae > Stieleria > Stieleria mannarensis. The sequence continues at coordinate 10,768 of NZ_JACEHH010000044.1, read as the reverse complement.
TATGTCGTCAGCAGCGACCTCGCGGAACTGATTCGATACGACAGCGCGGGGAACTACATCGACAAGATCGTCTCCAGCAGCGACGGACTGACACTGACCGACAAACTGACGTTCACGCCCGCGCATCAGGTCACCGTTGTGAGCGTCAATACGGCTCCGCTGGCGACAAACATGAACCAGTCGATCGGTTATACCGAAGACGATTCGACCGTCGCGATCGATGATATCGTGGTGACGGATTCTGACAGCGGAGAAACGATCACGGCGACCTTGACGTTGAACTTGCCCGCCACGGGGAGCCTCACCACGGGAACGTTCGGGGCGTCGACCAGCACCTACGCGGCGGGGACAGGCGTCTGGCAAGTCAGCGGCACGGTGGTCGATGTCAATGCGGCCTTGGCCGCGGTCGCGTTCACTCCGGCCACCGACAACGACGTCAACTCTCAGATCACCGTCCACATCGAAGATGCCGTCGGTACCGGTCCGTCCGACGGGCTGATTCAATTGAACGTCACGGCACAAAACGATGCCCCGGTAATCGACCTGGACGCCGACAATTCCAGCGGGGCGACCGGGGCGAACTTCAATGCGACATTCTTCGAAGGCGGCGGTGCGGTGCTGATCGCCGATGCGGCCGACGCGCTGTTGTCCGACGTCGACAACGCTAATCTGACGTCGCTGACCGTGACGATCACCAACCTGCTCGACGGTGTCGCCGAGACGTTGTCGGCCGACACGACGGGGACGAGTGTTTCGGCCAGTTACTCCGGCGGCGTGTTGTCATTGACCGGTACCGATACCGTCGCCAATTATCAACAAGTCCTGCGGACAATCCGCTACAACAATTTGTCGCTTACTCCCAATTCTTCGACGCGGACCATCCAATTCGTCGCCAACGACGGAGCGACCAACAGCAACACGGCGACCGCGATCGTGGGCGTATCGACAGTCAACAATGCACCCAGTCTGGATCTTGATGCCAATGATTCCAGCGGAGCAAGCGGCGGGGACTATCGTGCGACGTTTGTCGAAGGCGGTGGTGCGGTGTTGATCGCCGATCCGATCGATGCAGATTTGAGCGACATCGACAGCGTAAGCCTCACTTCGATGACCGTCACGATTACGAATCTGCTGGGTGGCCTCGCCGAGTCGTTGAGTGCCGACACCACCGGAACGGGGATTTCAGCGACGTACTTCGCGGGGACTCTGACCTTGTCCGGTCTTGACACCGTCTCGAACTATGAGCAAGTCCTGCGGACGGTCCGGTATGACAATGTCTCGCTGCTCCCGAATCCGGTGACGCGAGTCATTCAATTCGTCGCAAATGACGGGGTGTCCAATAGCAACGTTGCAACGGCCCGCGTGACCATTTCTTCGGTCAACAATGCCCCGAGTCTGGATTTGGATGCCGACAATTCCAGCGGACAGGGCGGGGCAAATTATGGAGCGACGTTCGTCGAAGGTGGCGGTGCGGTGCTGATCGCCGATGCGGCCGACGCGCTGTTGTCCGACGTCGACAACGCTAGTCTGACGTCGCTGACCGTGACGATCACCAACCTGCTCGACGGTGTCGCCGAGACGTTGTCGGCCGACACGACAGGAACGAGTGTTTCGGCCAGTTACTCCGGCGGCGTGTTGTCATTGACCGGTACCGATACCGTCGCCAATTATCAACAAGTCCTGCGGACAATCCGCTACAACAATTTGTCGCTTACTCCCAATTCTTCGACGCGGACCATCCAATTCGTCGCCAACGACGGAGCGACCAACAGCAACACGGCGACCGCGATCGTGGGCGTATCGACAGTCAACAATGCACCCAGTCTGGATCTTGATGCCAATGATTCCAGCGGAGCAAGCGGCGGGGACTATAGTGCGACGTTTGTCGAAGGCGGCGGTGCGGTGCTGATCAGCGACTTTTCAGACGCCATCCTGAATGACGTGGACTCGGCGAATTTGAGTTTTTTGACGGTCACCATCACCAATCCGCTCGATGGGGCCGATGAATCGCTGGTCGCGGATACCTCCGGTACAAGCCTTTCAGCCGCCTATGCCGGCGGTACATTGACACTCTCGGGCACCGACTCGGTTGCCAATTACCAGCAGGTGTTGCGTACGATCCGGTACTCCAACGCGTCGGCGGCGCCGAACACCACCACGCGTGTGATTGACGTGGTTGCCAACGATGGCGGTTCGAACAGCAACGTGGCGACTGCGACGATTGCCATCACCTCGGTCAATTCGCCGCCTGCGATCAACGCACCCGGGACGCAGACGGCGGCCGAAGACACGCCTCTTGCGATTCATGGAATCAGCGTCAGCGATGCCGACATCGGTGCGGGGACGATCCAATTCTCGCTGAATGTCTCACGTGGGACGTTGACGTTGGACGTCAGCGTTGCCGGCGGGGTCACCGCAGCCGACGTCATCGGGAATGGTCGCTCGTCAGTGACCGTCACCACCACGCTCGCCCGGTTGAACACGACGTTGGCGGCGACCAACGGTCTGGTCTACCAGGGGCTGGCGGATATCAACGGCGGAGACACGCTGACTCTCCTGGCAAGTGATTTCATCGGCTCGACCACTGAAACCGTGCCCCTCAACATTTCGCCGGTCAACGATTCCCCACGAGCGGTGAACGATGGGTTCACCATGAATCCCGACAGCACGTTGAAGGTCACCGCGGCCGGCTTGTTGGCCAATGACGTTGACGTCGATGGAGATTCGCTCACCGTGGTGCCGGTCGGCGGCCCTTCCTCAGGAACGCTGATACTGGGGGCGGACGGTTCGTTCCAGTTCACTCCGGCAGCCTCATTCTCCGGGCTGGTGACGTTCTCCTATGCCGTGACCGACGGCACCGCGACCAGCGCTTCGGCGACCGTTGTGATCGAAGTGCTGATGCCGATCAATCCGACCGACATCGCCAGCGCGAATGCGGAGCCCGAGGAAGTCGCGGATGAACCTGCGAAGGAGGAGGAAGAAGAAGCCGAAGAGGAAACCGAAACCGAATCGGAAGACGCGTCCGTGACGGTGATCATGAGCGAACCGGCAGCCGAATCACAATTGGTTTTCGCCGGTCGCGACGTGGTCCAAGTCGGCGAAGATGCTCTCGTGGCGATCAGCGTGGTGCCGCAACGCCAGACAGAAAGTGCCGCTGCGGGAGAGCAAGAGGAGGAGACGCGTACGTCGTCATCGACTCTGCAGGTTGACGCCGCCGGCAAATTGGCCCGAACGGGGGCCGGCCGATCGGTCGTGAGTCACCTGGGGCTGGAACGATTCGACAGCAAACTGCTGTGGAGCGACATGCAGGACATGCAAGACGACATCAACGACGGCATCAACACACCTTATGTGTTCGCGGGGACCTTTGCCGGATTCTCCAGTGCCCTTTCAGTCGGCTATGTCATGTGGACGGTCCGCGGCGGATTGTTGGCGACCAGTTTATTGGCGCACCTGCCGGCCTGGAGTTTGGTCGATCCGCTGCTGGTGCTTGATGAACTGGAGCAGGAGGAGGATGGCGAAGACGATTCGCTGGTCGGGATGTTGGACAAAAGCGAAAACGATCGGACCAAGGCCGAACAGACGGAATCGGGGGCGGAGTCCGAGGTGCGGGACGGTCGCGTCGATTGAAGCACGACGGCCCTCCCGGGCGGTCGCCCTCGCTACGCTCCTCGATGGCGCGGGCATAATCAACCAAGGGATTCAACCACCGTTGGTGTCTAGCCTTGAGGCGATTCTCGGTCGCAGCGACGTAGCGACACTGAGCGGCAAAAGCCTGCACACCAACACTCATGCCCGTGCCGTTCGCCCTTCCCATGGAGAGTTTCTTCAACGCGATCTGCCCCTCGCGGTGTGGAGCGGCGGCAGCCATCGCTCTGGCGTCAGGCGTTGACATATTTTGTCATACACCGTATGTTTGCGGACATGCAACGTTGAGTACCAGCATGGCAAAGCGTAAAAGCAAGCAGAAACCGACCAAGAAACTCACCGAACGAGTCAACTTGCGCGTCACAGAAAAGGAGTTAGAGCTGCTCGAACTGGCGGCCGAGGACGACGATCGCTCGCTCAGCAATTGGGCGCGACGGGTCCTCGTACGCGAGGCGAGGCGGCAGCTCTCAAAGAAACTGTGACGCGGCGATTCGATCGGTCAGTCGGATGGAAATGTCGACGGGACGTTCCCGTTGATTTGGCAAGGTCCGTGAGAGGGAACTCGCGGCAAACTCTTTTGGGGAGATCGTACCGTGGCCGGAAAAGGTAAAAAGGGCAAAGGGAAGAAGGACAAGAAAGCCAAGGGGAAGAAATCCAAAGGCAAGAAGTCCAAGGGGAAGAAAGGCAAGAAGGGGAAGGGTAAAGGCAAGAAAGGTAAGAAGTAGTCATTCCTCCGCGCCGGAATCACCACGGATGGAAACGATTCGGGTTGGAATTGATGCAGCCGGGGCTTCGGTCCCGGCTGTTTTTTGTAATCACTCGTCGCCCTGGCCCTGAAACACGATCGCGTGTGCCGCTTCCGGCACGAGTCGCTCAAGCCACTGTTTGACCTGTCGATCGGTGTAGCTGAGCATCTTCGCCGAGTACTCTTCATCGGGCAGGCAGCGGCCGTAGTGGATCAGCGACGCGGCCCCTTCTTCGGTGTACTCGGTCGCATTCGGGTCGTGCATTTCGATCCGTCCACGGATGGTGTCGCGGACGTAATCGAGCCATTGCTGCGAGCGGATTTCGGGGCTTCGGATCAGTCGCCAAAACGCCGATAAAACACGCTCCGGATCGACGCCGGTTTGCGTCACCAGTCCCGCATAGCCGCCGTCCGGGTAAGTGGTGCTGGTGAACTCGGGCGAATACGCCAACTGTTCTTCTTCGCGGACCAGGCGGCTGAGCGGCGAGCCGAGTTCTCCGGCGGAAAAAATTTCGTCCAGGAAATCCCACTGCAGGTAGTTGTCGATGCCAGCCGACAACGGCGGGATGGGGAACAACAGGTAGACCACCGAATCGTCATGCGAGGTTTTGATCGTCGTGGTGTGGCCGGCCTGCCAGGCAGGAAGCCGGCCGTATTCGATCGGGCCGCGGCGGGGGCTGAGCGGTGTGTCGGGCATCCGCTCCAGGCACCGCGCCGCGACGTCCATTAGCTGTGACCGCTCAAGATCCCCGGCGACAAACAGCACGGATCGATTTCGCGAGTACCCCAACTCGTGCGCACGCTGGAGCAATTGAGCATCCATGGATTTGATTTGTGCGGCCGTGCCCAACTGGTCGTGCCCCAACGGGTGGCCGGGCCAGAGGACCGAGGGCAATTGACACAGTGAGTGATGGTACGGATCGGAGTGCCATTCACTGATTTCCTGCAAGATGATCCCACGTTCGGCTTCGACGTCTTTGATTCGCAATAGCGGCCGGCCGACCATTTCGGCGAGCATTTCCATCGCCTGGGGCCAGACGCGTTTGGGAACGTTGGCGCTGAAACAGGTGTGCGTCGACCCCGTTTCGGCGTCGCTGCCGCCGCCGTGCCGCACCAAGCGTGCTTCGGTGTCGAGGTAGCCGCCGGGGAACTGCTGCGTGCCGCGGGAGGGCAGGTGTTCGAACCAGTGATAGATGCCGTGCCCTCCGGCTAGTTCATCGTCGGCGCTGCCGACAAACACCAGCCATGACAGCGAGACGGTGTTGACCGGCAGACGCTGGTAGTAGATCGGGACACCGAAAGGCCCGGTGATGCATTCGAAATCGATCATCCGCGATTCGGGGGCTGGTGCGAGTGCATTTGGGGATTGCGATCGCGCCAAGATAGTCGGGGGGCGGGGCTTGCGGAATCGCCCGTGCCTCCCCGAGGTCGGTGTGGGACCAAACGCCGCTTTTTCGGGTGCGCCGAGTTCGGAGAACACGGCGACTCTCCGAACACATCATCCAATGCGCAGATCGAGTTGCGGCGGACGGCTAACTGCCATCGAAGGCTTGTTGGAGCGTGGCGATGTCCAGCTTTTTCATCTGCCATAGCGACTCGAACATGCGTTGGATCGCCGCCGCGTCACCGCTGTCCAGCCAAGCTTGGAGCTTCGACGGCACGATCTGCCACGACATTCCGAACTTGTCTTGCAGCCATCCGCAGGCGACCTCGTTGCCTCCGTCGGCGGTCAGACGTTGCCACACGGTGTCGATTTCTTCCTGGTTGTCGCAGGCCAATGCCAGTGAAATGGCGGGACTGAATTCCCAGTTCTGGCCGGCGTTGAGTGCGACGAAGGTCATGCCGGCCATTTCAAATTCGACCGTCAAGACCGCGTCGTTCTGCGGATTGCGGACGGTGCCGAGCATGCGGCCGCCTGGGATCACGTCGACATAAAACGCCGCCGCTTCTTCGGCCCGGTCGGTGTAGGAGAGAAACGGAGTGAGTTTTTGTTTGAATTGCATGAGGTCACTTTAGCTGAGTGAATGGAACCCGATCACATTGCCTTCGGTGTCGATCGCCAACGCGATGAAACCGTGAGGGCCGATGGAGAATTTGGATTTGTGGATTTTGCCACCCGCCGCTTCGACCCGAGAGGCTTCGTCGGCACAGTCTCGGCACGAAAAATAGACGAGCGTGCCGTTGCCGTTGGGGGTGCAGCCGGTCGCTTTGACGATCGCACCGCTGGCCCCGGCGGCGTCCGACTGCATCGGGAATGCGAGCATCTCGAGTTCCGCGGTCGGCGTCTCTAGGCGTTCGAGCTGAACCCGCAACACGGTTTCGTAGAAAGCCTTTGCTCGATCAAGGTCTTCGACATAGATTTCAAACCAGCCGACGGGATTGCGATTCATGACGTGTACTCCAGTGTGATGAAACGGGATGGGGCGAAGTGGGGTAGGCTTCCAGGGGTGGCGATGCAGCGTCAGCGTAGACACGCTCGCTAGGACGTGGGGAGCACAGGGAATCCACCTTCTGGCGAAGGTAGCTACGATTGAAGGGATGTTCTTTATTCGATCCTAAGCCGTAGATTCTGCTGTTTGGTCGGTCAAGCCTTCAGCGCCGACCTGCGGTTTGGGAAACAGCGGACGGATTTCGATCGTCCCCTTTTTGGCCGGCGGCAGCCGCGCGGCGATCGCGATCGCTTCGTCCAGGTTGTCGACGTCGATCAGGTAGTAGCCGCCGAGTTGTTCGGTCGTTTCGGCGAACGGGCCGTCGGTGACTTGCTTGTGGCCGTTGCGGATGCGGAGACTGGTTGCCGTGGTGACCGAATGCAATGGATCCGACGAGATCAGCTTTCCCTGTTGCTGGAGTTCGTCGGAGATCCGCATCGACTCGAGCATGCACTCCAGCCGTTCGTCTTCGGTCCAGCAACGCTCGTCGCCGTAGATCAGGAGCATGTATTTCATTGGTTTTTCAGTCGTCAGTAGGCTAATTGCTAATCCGCTAACTGCTAATTCGCTAACACGGTTCGCCGGGGACCATCACCATCCAGCCGAGGCCGAACTTGTCGGTGACCATGCCATAGCGTGGCGACCAGAACGTCTTGGTCAGCGGCATGTCGACGGTTCCGCCTTCGGCCAGTGCGTTGAAAACCAGCTCGGCGTCTGCAGCCGACGGCATGCTGAGGGTGAGGCGGAATGATCCGAACGCGGAGCGTTCGCCGCAGCCGTCGGAGGCCATGATTGTCATCTTGCCGACTTCGAAGGACGCATGCATGATCTTGTTCTCGAAACCCTCCGGAATCATGCCCTCCGGCGCCGGGGCGGGACTCTCATTGAATCGCATGCACATGGAAACCGATGCGCCGATGGCTTGCTGGTAGAATTCCAGTGCCTCTTCGCATCGTCCGCCGAAGAACAGGTAGGGTTGAACGTTAGCGTCATGTGTGGCGATGCGGCTGCGCAATCCGTCTTCATGTTTCGCCACCTCGCTTTGTGGGTCGACTTCGGCAAAGTCTTCCATTTCGTAGATCGGTCGAATGTCGATGTCGGAATCTTCCATCATCGGATTCGGACAGCGTTTGACCCACTCGACGGCTTCCTCCATCGACTTGACTTCCCACAGCCAATAGCCTGCGATCAGTTCTTTGGTTTCTGCAAAGGGGCCATCGGTGACGGTTCGATCTGTGCCGCGAAAGTGAACGCGTTTGGCTTCCGAAGTCGGTTTCAGCCCTTCACCCGCCTTCATGATGCGGGCATTCACCAGTTCCTCGTTGAACTGGCCCATTGCTTTGAGTAACGCTTCGCTTGGTAGTTCCCCCGCTTCGGAACTTGCCGTCGCTTTGACGATCACCATGACTTTCATTTGATTCTTCTCCGTGTAGGTTTTATGTTTTGATTAGGGTGGTAGCGTGGCAGACGGCTACGTCGCTCGGCGATTCAGGGTGGCCTCTCGCTCACGCGTCAAGCTGGCATCGATCGCGAGGAATACGTTCATCCTGTTGCGGTCGTGGCTGCGAAGGCGGCGTCTCGTTCTGCAATGAGTTCGTTGACTTGTTCGTCTGCCGGTCGGATTTCAAACGGCCCCATTTGGACACCAGGATGTTTCGACATCAATGAAATCGCATGCTTCAGGTCACGGGCGTCAAGGAGCAGAATGCCGCCGAGTATTTCTTTCGTTTCCGCATACGGGCCGTCGGTCGCTTCAACAACGCCTTGGTTGGTTCGCAGGGTGACCGCATTCTTCGCCGATTGCAGCGCTTCGCCGCCAAGAAAGTGACCGCCGCGGCGCAATTCGTCGTCATAGGCAAAGCATGCCTCCATCAGTCGTTGCCCTTCCTCGGCAGTCAATGACTCCCATTTCGATTCGTCGATAAATCCCATGCAGATGAATTTCATGTGTGGTTCTCCGGGGTACAGACCAAGCGAAGGCGATCGGGCGTTTGATGATGAGTCGAGCGGCTGATGCGGAAATCGACATCCGGAAGAAAAAAAATTTGAAACAAACAAAACGCTCGTGTTTTCCTGGGCGGCAGATTCGGGTGTGTTGAATGAGCCTGTCGAGTGATGAATGATGGTAGATTGCTGCTCGCTGGACAGCGTCACTTTATCAGCCCCGAAATCGAAACAGGGTTCTATCGAAATGCGTTGGATCGTTTTTGTCATGTCGCTTGCGACATTGGTGTCGGCACCTCGCGCTGCGGGAGACGGTGCTGAGAGAAAAAACGTGGGCGAGCGTCCCAATGTCATCATGCTTTTGGCCGATGACTTGGGGTATCAGGACATCGGCTGCTATGGCGGCCCCGTGAAGACGCCCGTGCTGGACGGCTTGGCCGCTCGGGGGATGCGGTTCACGAATTTTTATTCCGGCTGCGCCGTCTGTTCGCCTTCGCGCGCGACCCTGATGACCGGTCGGCACCACATTCGCACCGGGGTCTACAGCTGGATCCACAACGACAGCCAGAAGTCGCACTTGCGAGAGCGTGAGATCACGCTGGCCGAGCAGCTACACCAGGCGGGGTACGCGACGGCGCACTTCGGCAAGTGGCATCTCGGATTGCCGACGCCGACGCGGGACAAGCCCACGCCAAGCGATCACGGATTCGATTATTGGTTCGCCACCGACAACAATGCCCTGCCCAGCCACCGCAATCCCAAGAACTTCATTCGCAATGGTCAGCCGGTGGGCGTCATCGAAGGTTATTCGTGTCAGATTGTGGTGGATGAAGCGATCGGCTGGTTGGACCGACAGCGGCAACCGGACACCCCGTTTTTCTTGAACGTGTGGTTTCACGAACCGCATCAAAAGATCGCGGCACCCGATGAATTGGTCTCTCAATACGGGCCGCTTGATAAGCGTGGGGCCATTTACTCCGGGACGATCGACAACACCGACCGCGCGATCGGTCGGTTGTTTGAAAAGCTGAAAGCGATCGGTCAGTACGAGAACACGCTGGTGATCTATGCTTCGGACAACGGCAGCTATTTGGATGAGCGAACCGGCGGGCTGCGTGGCCGCAAGGGCGTCAACTGGGAAGGCGGCATCCGCGTCCCGGGCATTTTCTCATGGCCGGGGAAGATTCCCTCCGGTGTCGTCGTGGACCAGCCCGCGGGACTGGTCGATGTGTTGCCAACCGTTTGCGGCCTGCTGCAAATCGCCCCGCCGGGCGGGCGACACCTGGACGGTTCGGACCTGTCGCCGATCTTGAAAGGAAACGCGGCGGAGTTCACACGGCACCAGCCGCTGTTCTGGCACCTGCAAAAGTCTCGTCCGATCGTGGCGCTCCGCGAGGGGGATTATTCGCTGGTCGCCCAGCCCGATTACGAGTTGTCGACCCACAACATGTTTCAGGAGTCGTGGATTCCGGCGATCCGCTCGGGCGGCTATCACAACTACCAGCTGTTTGACTTGAAGGACGATCCGCGCCAGCAGCATGATTTGGCTGCCGCGCGTCCTGAGGTGCTGGCGAGATTGAAGAACAGGCTTTTGGAGATCAACGCCAGCGTGATGGCCGAGGGGACGGACTGGAATCAGCGTTGAGGGGTGTCCCGAGCAGACTCCCATTTCTGCCGGTCCGGGATCCCTAATCCGGCCGGAATCGCGGCAAAATAGGCCGTTTTCCTCGGCTTTTCCGCCGCTTTAGGCGGCATCGGGAAGGCGTCTTTGAGGTTTCGTCATTTTTCTTGTGAAGAACGGTTGACGGTCGAGCCTGACGGCTCTATCTTCCCGCCTCGCTCGTGAGTGACCGCCCGCCGCAAAGTTCTGCGGCGGACGGCTGCACACGCGGCGTCCTTCGATTCCAGCGGCTCGGTCGCGGGGATCGGAGCACTGATTTTTGACAATTTGGTTGTTTGGTAATTGGCATCAGTAATCTGCCGATCGATCGGAAACGATGGG
>NZ_JACEHH010000043.1 GCF_014154935.1 Stieleria mannarensis | reverse complement strand
GCCGCACGACGTGGTGGCGTCCCTTTATGAGGTCTACGCCCTCATCGACCTCCTCGATCGTGACTCCGATCTGTTCTAAACAAATGGCCTGCTCAGTAAGCAGACGCAGAATCGCAGTTCGGCAATGCTCGACTGCCGCGCCGGACGACTCTGGAAAATCTGCGAGCAGATTCAATTCCTCGCGGGCCATCTTGTACAAGCCAATCGATGATTCGATTGCTGGAAGAAACCCTTGACCATGCTTGGCTGCCAAAAGCGACCTGGCAAGCATCTGACACACCGAGGAAATATCCAAGGGGATGTTTTGCTCGTCGTCGTGAGATTGCAACTTACGGCACTCGGTGTCTTCATCTGGTTGCACTCGCTCTTCAGCAACGTTTACTTCAAGATGATCAACGCGTGACTCCAGATCAGAGAGTCGCTTCGATAGCAGCCCGATCTGATGTTCAAGCCAGACTCTTGCGTGCCTGAAGTGCTCGGGGCAGATTGGCGTTTCCATCGTCCCCTCGCCGTTTTCAGTCTTTCTACGTGATTTGGTCATTACGCTGCCTCCTCATTGATTTCGTCGTTGGAAGACCCAGCATCATGCACCGAAGGCGCGAACCGATCTCGTCGGAGTTGGGCAGCTATTTCTTCAAAACGAAGCGGAATGTCTTCCGGGATTCTGGCATCAAAGTAGTCTTCCGGAGCACTGGCCAGCTCCAAGAGGTAGGGCTTGATGACATCGTCACCAATTCCAACACAGATAAGCCGGACTTGAGCGGCCTTCAGCGCCCCGGCCGCTTCGTCCGCAGCATAAGGATCGGCGGGATGGCCATCGGTAAAGATGATGGCGATCGAGTTGTCGTCTCCGGCCAATAATTCTCGCGCCGAGTCAAAAGCAGCATCCATCGGCGTACCGTACGACGCGTCAAGGCTGTTGATCGCGCCTACTAGTTCATCTCGGTTGTCCGTCACCGGCACCATCAACTCCGAGTCGGACTCGGCTCCATTAGGAAACCGGATCACCGCGACATTCCAGCCGTACGCAAGCGCAGTGTCGACGAAGCCGATCGCCCCGGCCTTGAGCTGCTCGATCTTTTCGCCAGCCATCGACTTGGAAGTGTCCAATAGCAAGGCAACATTCATTTGCCGTTTCGAGTTGTCCGTAAACTCCTCGGAGCGTTCGGCCATCACCAACGGAATTGTCACCGGCTCAACGTTGCGAAGGTTCCTATCCGTCGGTCGTACCGTCATGCGAATATTGCGATTGGCGTCAATCGCGATCACGATAGCGACATAGTGTTTTCCGACCGGCCAATGTTCCATCGACGTCGCCACCGGCTCCAGCGGAACAATTTGCGACGCATCCAGAAGAGTGTCTCTCCCCGGCGCTACTTGGGTCCGCACACCGGTACGCACGGCGGCCGGATGGATGCACAGCGTCTTGTCCGTCCCTCGCGTGTCGACCGAAAACCCGCTATGCTCGACGGCCAGCCCATCAGCAGGGATCAGCTCGCCGGGCTGGATGAGAACGATATTGTTTTCGACGCCAGTTTCGTCCGGCAGCGTAACAACCAGACCTTGCTCCATCGCTTGGTCGGCAGCGTCCTGAAAGAGTGCATGCTCTGCCGCACCAGCCGATATAAGGGTCTCAGATGCGGTAGCCACGATGATTCGTGACGGTTCGCGTCCGACGACCTCCGCCACCACTTCCTGCAAGCCTGGAAGTTTTGACGATCCACCGCAAAGCATGATGTGATCGATGTCTCCAAATCCCAGGCCAGAACCATCAAGCACAGTTCCAATCGCGCGACGCATTCTCTCATTGACTTCGGCCCAAAGCTCATCAGCTCGCTGCTTAGACAGAGAGTAGAGTTTTCTTCCCCTGGGTAGATTTACAGCAACCGAGACGGCACTCTCGGTTGCGCTCCGTTTTCGCTTTGCTTCATCGGCAGCATGCCAGGCTGCCAGCACGGCTGGCCGGTACTTGGGTTTAATCTTTCCGGGAACGAGCCCGCCTTCGCCATCAAAAACATCACCCCACGGAAGCTTGAGCTGGGCAGCAATATCTGTCGCGACAGCCGCCGTATAGTCATGGCCGGCGAGAAAAGCGTCGCCCCGAGCTCGATACAACTGATGCCAGATACCACGCTCATAGCGAAGCACTACGAAGTCGCTTGTTCCCGCCCCAATATCGAGCACCAGGCACTTGTGGTTATTGCTCAAATGAACCGAGGGAACGTGGGACAGATAGCGTCCTGCGGCAACGGGCTCGGCAATAAACCCATCGAACTCTACGACACCCGCTGCAGCGATTGCCGTTTCATACGCGGTGAGCTGCTCGACACCCCACTCGGCGGGTGTCGTGAAGACGATTCCTAGCTGGCTGGACGGCCGATTTCCGCCAAACTGTCGATACTCTCGTAAGTCTGGCCTCGCCGCCAATGTCAGATCAACGAGGTATTTGACAAACTTGGCCGTAATCTCGACCGCCGAGTATTTGCCGCCACAGAACAATTTTTCGTTCGGACGATCACGGATGTACCGCTTGAAATGCATGGCGACGTTGTCGCCAGTGTCATCGAAACTGTTAAAAATGGCGTCGCTTCCGAAGTGCTCGTTGCCGTCGGGGGCCTCGTAAAAGATTGTTGGAATCTGGACCCCGTCAATCGGAGAATCGATGTGTCGCATCTTTGTACCGTCGAATACCGAAACGCTGGCGAAACCGGATCCCAGGTCGATTCCAATTGCCAGGTCCGGACGCTTGCCATCTGTACCCGTTGGGCGTGAGCGCTCGTGCGTTTTCGATTGAATGGCTTCTTCGCTTTTTGGTTGGGACTTCATTGTTGTTCTCTGTACTTTGTGACTTGATTTGAATGGCGAATGAATAAGAGACGGCCTCGCTACGGTTTCACCGGGCGGCCGCGTAAATGGCTAGGCAGCGAAAGGATCAGCACTAAAGTGCCGATCCCAATTGAGGTCGACTTCGTCGATCAATTCCCCGCAACGTGTCTCGGCACATTGCTCGCACCATACGGTCAAGACTCGCTTGTTCCCGGCGTGCTCGGTTTTTGAACTATCGACGGTCATTCGCTGCGCGACTAATTCGCAGTAGGGCTCGTCGACGAGTATCGCCTTGTAGCATTGGTCGCAGTAAGCGACGGTCAGCTGGTCATTTTGGATCGCCTCGGTGGCTGTTCTCGTTGTGCGCATAAAACATCTCCGTGAAAAATCGAAAACGAAATTGGACAAATGGCTTGCTACCCCGCGAGTCACGCCGGAAGCTGGCCAATTACGATTCATCGCGGCGCAGAAAACTGGATAAAGAGCTCCAGCGGCCAAGAATCGGACTCGATCTTCCCTAGGGATTCGCTAGACTTAGAGGTGCTTCCGGTGACGATGAGCATTTAACTCAACGTCACCGCCATCTAGGTCCGCGTTACCCGAGATCCTCGAGTGACTCAAGACCGCCGGGCTCAGTCAGTATTGGCTGGGCCTTTTTTTTGTTGTTGTGTGGTAATGCCTCCGCTTAAAAGGATCTGAGTGGTTACCAAATCTCGAGAATGGCCAGACGTGGCTTAGCTGTGCAGTATGCTCCTCGAGCGTCGAATACATGTTCACCTGGTTCGACCACCGCTTTGCCAAGGCGATCCTTGACTTGCAACTTCAAGAGTGGCCTAAATGGAAACCTTGGTTGCCGAAAATCAACGAACTCCGCCCAAGATGCCGCTAAGTGCAACTGACCGTCGACTTCATACGTGGCTCTCCATGCAGAGCGCTGAACAAACCAATCACTGTTGCATGAGGCAAGTGCATGATTGCTATCCCATGTCCATCCCAAATCTCTGACGACCGACGCGAGCACCTCGCCCATTGCCAGGCAGCCGGTAGCATCCCACGAGTTTCCGCAGCGCAGTATCGACCGTCGCAACCGCCAAGCAAGTCTCGCATAGAGACTCCAACGCATCTCGCGTTGACCATCGTGAAAGACGAATAACTGCGGTGGAAATGGACTGGGATCTGTACTGACCAGAAAGTCCCACTCGGGAAACAGTCGCAGTACCTTTAGTAGAAACCGTGGACCGATGCGCAGATAGAAGAGCGTTGTGCTGACTGACTCGATCCTTCGTGCTTGGGAAGTGTTCCCGTCCGAAGTGTCGATAAAGAAGCAGTCAACGCGGTTTTCAGAAACGCGGTCAAGAAATTGGTCGATGGTTGGATTGTTCGGAAGGCGTCCCGACAGTGGCTCACGAAGTCGCAACGGTTCTCTGAGGCACCGCCATGTCCAGACATTCGAAAACGATTTCTCTCCTACTAGACCCAACCTTTCCTTTTCGTTGCTTCCGCCATCAGCGTCGAGAAAATGCGTGCGTAGAAATCTGCGGGTGTAGCTTTTCAATTCCTTTTGTGACTTCTCGCTACCTGTCACCGCGCCATACATCTGCGCAATGCTCGAGATGGTCAAGAACGGAATTTTCATCCCCAGGGAAACGAGGACGATTCGCGCCAAATCCTCATTATCGGAGATCGCGTCAGCTACGCGATGGAGAAGTTCGACAGAACGACTGGACATAGTAGGCACCGATCCACGAATAAACCTGCGATGTTCCTCGGAGCATACTGGCAAGCCAAGTATTCCGAGAGAAGATCGAATTTACCGTGAAATTGGTCCTACCACTTTTGCTTTGATACCGAAATCCGTCACGGACCGGAAAGCCTAAAGTCGAAGAAGTCAATTTCGAATTCAGAATCCATCACTTACGAGAGACTCGCTGGTCACTACGCCGATTCGGCCGTGCCGGATGATTCTGAGCTTTTGTTACTGAAGTTGGTGTGGTTTCAAAAGTAGAAACACGTTCTTTGGCTTCTCTAGCGTACGCAACTCGATCCAGCGCGTCAAGTTTGCGAAATTGACAAGTCCGTGCTACGTTCCGAATCCATAAACTGTGCTCTCTAAGATCAAGGGTTCGCTGATCGTTCCTGGCCCAACTCCCACGCAATCGCGAGGCTTGCGTGGGTGGGTGTGGTCGTTGTTTGCAAACGGACTTCTTGGGCTGCGCGACGGAAACGACAGCGTTCTTTGGCAAGAATCTCTGTGGTTGTCGCGCATGGCCCCTTCTTTCGAGAGGTTCTCGATTTGAGAAAGAGGTTCACTGCAATTGTGATCCACACCCATCCTCTCAACTCTTCCGACCCATCTGTTGCTCATGTCTACGAACTACGGGGCGCACCGAACCAGTAAAGAAAATGCGCAATCTTCTCGTCACTTACGCAGCCGAGTCGTTCCGGTAGGCTTTCCGTATCGGGGGCAACGACACGGAATCGAACTCGGAACTGACGGAGGCGAGCGAAGCTCGCCTAACAGGGGGACCGAGACGACGCGGCAGCGGCGTCTTGGGGATCGGCCGCCCAGGCCGATCCCGTATGCAAGCCGCCCCAGCGGCTTCATGCGTCTACGAGCACAGCCGCCCCCAGGCGGCTTGCAAACCACGCCACTAGGCGGGATCCGTTCAGGATCCATTTCGGTAAAACTGGTTTCGATGGAAACTCAATATCGGCTGGGAAGCGGAGGATCTCACCGCAGAGGCTGGGGGTGGCCAGTGGGGGTGAATCCGAAGCAGGCGTGGGTGAGCATTCTGACTGGCTTGCGTAAGTCCAGTCGGAATAGCGAGCAACAAGCGACGCGTAGAATCCACCGGAATCGCAACGCTCGGTTGCCCGGTCATTCGACGCAGAAGCGCACAAGGAACGGGTCGTGATAGCGACACGATTTTCTACCGGCCCGCCAATGCGGGCGGAGCGGTGGCGACGCGGCGGGTGAGCGGTGGTGGCGCGGGGAGCGAGCCCGAAGTTGATCTCCCGCCCAATCAAACAAAAGGGCAACTTCCTTGCGGGCAATCAACTGAGGGCGAGCCCGAGATAGCTGCCGAGTGAGCCATGCGCAAATCGTGACAGCCCAACAGGCTGGCAAGATCTGTGCTCAGTGAACGAGTCAATGATCCCCGCGATGTTCCGACTTCCGCCTTCCTACCCACCCTGCTTGCCAAACCTTTACGGCGGGTAAATATGGCCGAAGACAACAACGCTCACTCAGTAACGGAGGCTTCCCAAGATGACCGTTCCCCAAATCCTTGAACAGCTTCGCGGCGAAGAGCGGCGGCTTACCCAACAGTCGGCGGAACTGCAGCAACAGCTTCAAGCAAGCCAAAAGGAGCTCAAGGCCGTGCAGGCTGCGATGAAATCGCTAGGGCTGAAGCCAGCCACGAAAGGGTCAAAGCGAAGGACGATCAATCGAGATGATGTGATTGCCCAGATTGAAGCAGCCTTGTCCCAACGATCCCCGATCGAAGCAGATGAACTCAAGACGCTTGTTAAGACGGCACTCCGTAAGACGGACAAGTCCCTTCACGGATATGAATTACGATTCCGTGAGGCCGTCGGCGGGCTCATCACGACCCCCAATGGCTATCAGCTCCCAAGCAACCAAGACAATTCGACAAGCCACATTGCCTGAACGTCACCACCGGACGTAAACAAACCCGGCCACCGGGTGCCCCCGGTGGCCGGTCGAAACTTCACGGCTTAGATGAAGTCGTCGTCCTCTGCCTGATAAACATTCCTGCGTGGCGCACGCTCCGTCAACTCCTTCCCATTAGCCCGTGCTGGACGGACGCGCAATCCGCCAACCGTCCTGCCACCGAACTCGATATTGTGGTCGACATAGAGCGTTACCTCACCTCGCCACTGTGCAGTGTCTCCCGTCCCAAATATCTTCACAAACCGCTTGATATTCGTAGAGTTGAGCACCATAGGCTTGGAGAATTCGGCGAATCGGGCAATTAGTTTTCGCCGGCTTTCACCGGGTAACTCTTCCGCATAAACGTCAATCACTCGGACAACCTGTGGCTGCAGTACGTCCTCCTTTTTCAGGTAGCTGCCCAGGAATTCCGATGCGTTCGGTGCAGTGGTTTCATCGTAAGTAGTCATAGCGTCTTCCTTCGTAATGGCTCGCCGCTGTGGCAACGAGTGGTGCATTTAATAGTGGGGCCTCAGAAAAAATTTTCCTTCTGAGGACCGAGGTTTCACTCTCTGCTGGGCCTCGGTCCTCTGGAGGAAAGAAGAACAACGAAAACGCCGCCTCGGTGTGGCCGAAGCGCAGCGGGCAACGAGCGTGACAGAATCACTGGTGGCCGCAGGGGTGATTGGGCAGGGATTATGGCAAGCTCGTTGCAAGTGCAGCGACCAGAACGGCGAGGCAGCGTTTTCTCCACAGCCGGGGAGCGAGGGTGCAATGCGAGCGAGCGAGGGGAGCGGCGGGGAAAAATCAGTCTCCCCGAAAGTCCATGCAAAGATTGCCGACGTTGAACGTGATCGAGTCGGCTGCTTCGTGCCAACTTTCGACCAACCTTGACCGGCAACTTGCCGCGTGAATGGCGCCGTTGTGAATGCAGGATACTGCATGAATGTCGTTTTTCTCTTTTCTGCGTGCTGTCGCCCCAGGGTCTGGCGAGGGGCGAACAGACACTTGAAAAGAGGAAAACAGAATGAATTCCGATTCCAATCCCGCTTCAACCTCCGCTACTCCCGAACGAAGTTGCTGTCGATCCGACGTTGAGCCCAAGTTCACTGAGCAATCGGATGACGCAAGGCCACTCGAACAAGCAAATGGCGACGAGCAGCGACTTCGCGAGCTCTACCTCCAGCAGCAACGACGCCTTGCTTGTCCAGGCTGTGGTGAATCCCCATTCCTCGGATGATTCTGATATGAATCCTTGCCGCCGGTATCGGTTCAATATCTGGTCCGGCGGCATCTTTTGGCGTCATTGTTCCTTCCCTTCACCGCCAGCCCCATTCGGCTCCGCAGGCTCCGCCCCGTTCGGTGAGGGCCGACGGTGAAGGGAAGGAAGCAGACGCAAGTCGCGACTGGTGTGCGATGTCGCCCAAAAAGGAAAGTGGTCGGCTTCGCCGGCGGATCTTTCTGTGGGGGCCTTCCGGATCTGCTAAAGAAAGCAGACACAAGTTCGTGACAGATATGCGTTTAAAAAGCAGATTAGATTCGGAGTGTTAGGTCGCCGCGATTCGTTGCTGAGCACGCACTGTCAGAATCGCGTGACATTTCTTGAGCGTTGTGATAGGGATAAAGGCTCTCGCAAAGCTGTTCTCTATCATTCGCTCAAACGAATTGTGTGTTACCTGCCTCTCACATCGGCGCGGAATTGGCAAGCCGCGTGTGTCTGAGAGGCCGGTGGTCTTGATGGTTTTCTAAAACGATTGGAGCCATCTCTTTTCCCACATCCACCGAGGCAGCCGAGCCGTCGAGTGCCGCCGTTCTTGCGGTGCTGGACGTCTCGGCTGCGGTGGCTGAGCAAATTTCAATCAGTTTTCTCGTATCGTGGAGATTTGTGGGATGGCTACACTTACCAAAGCTCACCAAGAACTTTTCAGGCGAAGCCCCGACGAGGCGTTCGCTTCGTTCGATGAGCTCCGGAACCATTGTCAACTGGAGCGTGACTATTCGCAGGATGTTTGGATTCAACCTGGTGAATTTGTACTCTCGCATGACCTCACGGTCTGCGCGGGAGATGACGGCTCCGAATTCGGACTCGTCGACTGGTCGTTTTCCCAGCTCTGCAAGATGGCCGGAGTCAGCAAAGAAACGATCAACCGGCTGACACCCAAGACGGCCAGCCGCGCCCTGGAAGAAACCCTTCCCGGTTCCGGCAAGCCGCTACAGTTCCTGACGACTGCAAACACGGTCCGCAGTGTTCACGGCGCAACTTACACGCGCCTTTGGAACGCCGAACTGCTGGATGTCATCAACGAGTTTGCCAGCGACTTCACGCCACCGCAGACCGCGATGGATGGCGAAAGCACGGGGCTTTACTGTGGCGAGCAAGACTTGTTCGCCTTTCTCATCGACCCGACCGGCTGGGCTGAGATCGACGGGGAAGCCTTCGCCCCAGGCTTTTTTGTCTGGAACAGCGAAGTCGGACGCCGCAGCGTCGGCATCCAAACGTTTTGGTTCCAGCGAATCTGCCAGAACCATATCGTCTGGGACGCAACGGAAGTGGTCGAGTTCAGCCGCAAGCACACGGCGAACGTCCGCGACGCTCTGGATGAGATTCGTCGCATGGTCGAAACGCTCGTGAAGCGAAGAAGCCAGCGCCGTGATTCCTTCGCGGCGGTGATGAAGAAAGCGATGACGGAGCGGCTTGGGAATGATGCCGACGAAGTGGGCAGCGTCCTCTCGGCGGAAAAGATTCCGCGTCAGCTCATCAAGGATGCGATGGAACTGGCCCAGCAGCAGGGTGCGTTCACGATCTTCGCCCTGGTCGACGCGCTGACCAAGCTTTCTCAGCGAACGGTCTATGCCGGTGACCGGACCGAGCTCGATGCCCGGATCGGTCAGCTTCTGGCGCTGGCGGCTTAGCGATGGACCCGCAAGCAACTTGGCATGCCCTGCTGTCCGCATGGACAGAGGGCGATTGGCAAGAGGTATTCGACCTCGCCGAAGCCTTGCTTGACTGGCTGGCGAAGGGCGGCTTTCCGCCCGAAGCCAACGCCGGCCGGAGGATGGGCGCGGATTGGAACCGGGCGGTCGCGATCGCGGCTTGTGAATTCTCGCTCGGCCGTGCCGGCGAAGTACTCAGCGACCCGCAAGGTATCCCGCGATCGGTCCCATTTTCGTTGACATGCGCGAGTTGCAACAACGAAGGACCCAGTTCGTTGGAAACAGCGGTCGCTGCCGGTTGGAAGGGCGTGATCTACACGCCCGCGGGACTTTCCGAGAGCTTTCTCGGCCACTGCCCCGACTGTCAAAAGCGCGAACCCGATTCGGGTTCCGCCGAGTAACGACGCGAATTCGTTTCGCGTTGATGAGTGTTGTTGAAGAAATGTACTTTCAAATCCAAAGGTAAAGTGATGACCAAGCGTTCCCAAACAAAAGCCCGTCCCGTTCACGAAGTTCGAATGGGGCGAATCCGTGCCGCGATCTGGGAAAACGAAACCCAGAACGGTACACGCCACAATGTCACCGTGAGCCGGCTCTACAAGGACGGCGACCAGTGGAAAGACACCTCGAGTTTCGGCCGCGATGACCTGCCGCTTGTCGGCAAGGTCCTCGACCAGGCCCACTCGTGGATCTTTGACGCGGCATCCGGCGGAAACGACAACTCCGACGGAGGTGACAACCCGTTCTAGCTCGGCTTGACTCGCTTCAGCGATTGAGTCGAACGGTGGACCGAGTCCGAGTCGCGCGATCGGTCCGGGTGGCCAGAGGTTTTTCGGATGATTCACGAGACCACCGGCCACCCATCACATGAGAATCAGATCGAACCACACATCGGCTTTGCATTGCAATTGTGTCGCTATCAATGCGGGCGTCAATCGTTCATCCTGAGGTCGTGAAATCCGGGGAAAGACGAATCATACCCCCCAAACTCACGAATCTCTTTTAGGCTGGAGACTCCGCAAATGACCTCACTTAGAGAATTGTCACATATCATTCTCACCATTCCGCCTGGGCGACGCGGTGCAGTTGTGCAGCTTGTGGTCGGCGACCGGGCGGAACAGCTCCAGGACACAACAATCGATCTCGATTCGTTGCGATCCGCGTTTGTCCAGGCATGGCAATCACGATTTGCACAGCCACATCCGGCCCAGCAGCTTCATGATGCTCTATTACCCCCCGTGCCTTTTGCCATCCTTCTGGAGTTCAACAAACTAGACTTGCCGGAAACGGAGCACGAGACCAAAAAAGCCGTTGAGGAACTTCTCGATTTCCTGAAAGTCCAGGATAACCAAAGTGACTCATGTTCTGACGATGCGCGATCTGGCGATGCCCCATCGTCGTTGCAACCAAGCAACAGCCTGTTGTGCATGTCGACAGAACGGGGGCCAAGAACCAGCCGGCTAATGACTGTCGAAGAAATCCGAACCGATTTCGAATGCCGACACGATACGAGAAATTTTTATTTCCGCTATTTGGTAAATGCCCCGTTGTCTCAATCCCCGTTCAACCGGTTCGACCGCATCTTGCTCAGGAGCGGCTTTTACGTTCGCGACATCTGCGAGCCGATCCTTTGTAACCTGGGGGCATTTAGAAAAAGGATGGTGAGACAGGCAAAACGCATAGCAGCTAGTGTAAAACGCGGTTTAGGATGATGGGTCAAAAGAAACGCCGCCGTGAGGCGGCGCAATTTCTTTGTCCCGACGAAGAGGGCCGGCTTATTGCCCCACCGGCCCGATGTTGGCCTACTGCGACTTCACAACGATGTACTTCTGGTCGCCGAGCTGGTATTCGCTTGTCGAAAATTCGGGACCGTCGAGCATTCGTTCCCAGTCAAATTGCAGGCCGGGCACGTTGCTCTGCTCCCAGGCTCGGTATTCGTCGGGCCAGTACAACTCGAACAACTCGAAAGCTGCGTCTTTGCGTACGTCGATGAAGCAGTCGCCGGAGTGAATGAAGAGCAGCTCGTCTTCGATCGTGTCGGGATTCAGATTGGTGATGCATTCCCCTTGGTCGATCATCCAGGCAATCCGGACGTAGCTCTCCGGCTCATCACCGAGCGTCGAGATGAGCCCATCCAAGGCCAAGATCTCACTGGCCGTCACGGCGCTCACCCCGCGAAATACCAACGCCACTCCATCGTGATCGCCATCGGGCCAGAACTCGGCTTCCCCTCTTTCGTCGTGGTCCCAGTCGATCACACCTTGCGCCGGCGTATTCGGGTAAATGGCTGCCATGTGGCGAAAGTTGTAACCTTCGAAACTTCCAAAATCGTGCTCAAGAATTCTCTGTTCCATGTTCCTCCTGTATCTTTGGCTCCCCCAGTGAATCTGGAGGCAGCGTCTGCGTCTGCCTCCTGCCGCTCTGGCGAAGGGCGGGGGTAGCAACTGCAAGGGACTTCTCGAGGGACCCGTCTGCACAAACTGAGCGAATGCGGAGTGCGGAAGATGGGACGGAAGTCCCTTGCGGGCGCGAGGGGCGGAGCCCCTTAGCAAGGGGGCCGGCGTGGTCGAATGCCGTGTTTTTCAGTCTTCGAACATTGCCGTGACGAATGACCGGACGACGTGAGTTGCCCGCGGCGACACGCGTCGAACACAATGGAGACTGCGTGCAATCGCTTCAAGGAGTCTTTGAATTCAGGAGGAAGGATTGCCGTGAACGGAGAATGCTCGGACACCGGCAAAACTCGGTACGCCACAGCCAGGGCCGCCCACGAGGAAATCCAGCAGGTTTACTGGGGAAGGCGGACGAAGGTCCAACCAAGACGTGTTTACTACTGCAAGCGATGCCAGGGTTATCACCTTTCAAGCAAGGGAGACATATGGAATCGGCGCCGCCGTCTCACAGAGTTGCGACAACGCCGTCAGCTCAGCGACACCGAACCCGGAATGGGTTCTCGAGGTCGTGATCAGTGAGGGGAAGTGATCACGGGAAGTGCTTTTCATAACGATAGCGATTGCGACCACAGGGAGGATGCAAGTGACCAAACCGAGCAAGTATTGCTTCGTGGAGCGTCGAGATGGCTTTCGCATCGAAGCGCTAGATCGACCGCCGATCAGTGTCGATCTTTGCGAGACCGGATTTCGCGTGCACGGTCACGCCGCACGCCAACTGACGCTTTTCGATGACATCGCGCAGGACGGTACACCACTTCACGATGAGCCCGAACCACTCGACACGAATTTGATCCAATATCGGCGGCTCGTCGATGTGGTCGCAAAAAGAGTGATGTCGCGATGGAAACCGCCGGATGGAAAGATTGGATTCTGGCGAGTCCAGAAGTGGGCGATCAAGAATACTCGGCAGGCTCTCGGTGGTCGCATTCACGGCCAATGGAAGAGATTGATTGAGCGGACAGATCCAACTGTACTTGCTGTTCAGAAAGCGGTGTTCGCCGTGACGTTTCGCGAAGCTGATTTACTACACAGTCCATTGCTATACCAAGATCGGTACGTCGCCCAGGATATCGTCCGCTATCGGGCTGCGGCAGCACTCGTCCCGATTGTCGAAGATCTATACGACAGCAGACAGCGCCGGGAGGAACGCGAACGCATGCAGCCGATGGAACTCGACCAAGATGACGCACTTCTCGATTACGATGAACCTTCGTATTCCGTTCAGGACATACTGGGTAGTTTATCGAATTGGCAGGGCATGTGTTCGCCGACGGGAACGCGATACCGAAGCCTGAGTCGAACTTTGATGCAGCTACCCGGCGGAGTCCCTTGCAGGCTGCTGTACCATTTGCCAGCGATTCGCTTAGAGCGACCCATTACGAATCGGCTCGAACTCTCGACGTTGCTGCTGTCAAAGGCTGAAACACCTGACGAAGCTGGCTACTTCACCCCTCCGATGCGAGCATTTCACCATGCGACGCACGAACAGATCCGTGATGGGATGCAGCAGTTATCAAACCAGCTGGGGCGACGACTGAACCACAGAAGAACGGCGGATGTGGGGACGTTTGTGCGATACCTGCTCGATTATCCCGAGGACCATCGAGGCGATTTGCCGACACTGGTGCGGAAGTCCATTCGATGGCACAACGCAGCCGGCTGGCACGATCGCCAGGAGTGGGAATTGGAGGTGGAATTGGGAATGGATCGGTCGACACCGACAAGGCAGCCACCCATTCCGCTACCAAACGTGCCCGGAGTTCAGTTCCTATCCAACGTCGGCGATGTCCTTTCTGAAGGTAATCGCATGCAACATTGCATCGGTGGCTATGCTGGCCGGGCCGTGCTGGGGCATTGCTTTCTCTTTCACGTCGATCACGCAGGCGAAAGCGCGTCGGTGGAAATTGACCAGACTGGCCGCATCCGCCAGGCATGTGGCCCAAAGAATCAATCAAACCAGGCGACGAAATACGCCACACGAGTATTAGCGACCTGGGCTGGCGGTTTTCCCAATGCTGGTCGGCGGTATGTGGATTCCTTCATCTGAATCCCAGGGATTTGCAAGGATGATCACTACGGCGTCAAACCTGACCGGTTCAATGCGAGTTCCCCGCAGCTTGTCACTTGTTCCGAATCCGTGCTACGGGTAGTGCATGACAAAGGACGTTTTCACGCGTTACTGAAATCGTCGCGAAAAACTCACCAGGGCAATGATTGTCCGACAAGCCGAGTGAGCAAACCGGCTCTTTGCATTGTCTGAAAATTGTTTCAATGTCCAAGTAACGGGTTGATGGCTACAGCGATTGGGCGCACAAAGGAATAGATGGATGACAACTCGAACAATCGCTCGCTGATTGTTGTCGGTGCTTGCGACACCGAGATGATTCATCGTGAGTCAAATCCCGCACCAGCACTAATCACATCGGCTGGTCCGACAGCCAGATTCGCTTGGGAGGAATTTGTCTACGGTCGGTTGCGAAATCCCGGCACCAGGCGAGCCTACATGCATGCGGTGCGACGGTTTCTTAGCTGGTGTTTCAACCGAGGCATCGAACTCAATCGCATCGCTCCGTCTCATGTCGGCCGCTACATGGATGAGCTGGTTTACGCGCCGGCGACCAAGAAACTCCATCTCGCGGCGCTACGTCACTTCTTCGACGAACTTGTGCTTCGCCACGTTGTCGTGCTCAATCCAGCGGCTGCCGTGCGCAGCCAGCGGCTGCAAGTCATCGAAGGCAAAACACCCGAGATCACCGTCAAGCAATGCCGAACACTGCTTGTCAGCATCGACACCAGCTCGGTCGTCGGCCTCCGAGACCGAGCGATCATCGCAATGCTTATCTACACCGCCGCCCGAGTCGGCGCCCTAGCCAAGCTCCGGCGTCGCGACTTCTATGATGTTGGCGACCAATACTGTCTCCGGCTCACCGAGAAAGGAACGAAACTTCGCGAGATTCCGGTCCGCCACGACCTGCGCGGATTCCTCCTTGAGTACATCGAATCGGCCGGGCTCGATGGTTTCGCGACCGAGTCACCACTACTCCGAACAACGATCCGCCGAACCAAATCGCTCACCAACAACGCCATGACCACTGGCGACATCTCACGGATGGTCAAACGCCGACTCACCGACGCCGGTCTATCAACGACCTTCTCTCCCCATTCCTTTCGGGTCTGCACGATCACCGATCTCCTGCACCAGGGCGTCCCCCTCGCCGACGTCCAAATGCTCGCCGGCCACGCCGATCCGCGAACCACACGCCTCTATGACCGTCGCCATCGGGAAGTTACGCGGAACATAGTTGAACGGATCTCGATCTAGACAGCGAACGTCCGCGATGCGCTGGACGAGATTCGCCGCATGGTCGAAACGCTCAACTAACTGAGATACATCCATCCGTCTGCCAATTTGTGCAGAAATGTCACTTTGGCATGAGCCACTCACCCTGACAGACTTCCTGTTTTCCCTATTTGCCCTGTTTTTACTGGCGCGCAATTTGCCCCGCTTGAGTGGGAGGCGCGAGGTCGCACTCGCTTCGTCGATTGCAAAACCCCATTGACACCGGCTTTGAGAAAGGGATGTCCGAGTACTTTCGAAAGAATCACCGGAAGATTGATCTACTTCCTGACGGCGCAACTGGACTTCGCCGCCCCCAGCTTGGGGCGGCTTCTGCCCTGCTGTCTCACTCGACCCGTCGCACCGAACCGGCGGTCGTTGCGCTGCCAACGGGTACGGGAAAGACCGCCATTTTGCAGCTGACACCGTTTCTTTGGTCAAGCGGTAGAACGTTGGTCGTTACTCCAAGTCGCCTAGTCCGAGATCAAATCTCATCTGGTTTTGAAAACCTGTCGTTGCTCAAGGACCTCGGCGTTCTCCCGCGAGACTTAAAGTGTCCCTCGGTACACGAGGTCAAGGAAAGGATAAAATCGGCTGACGAATGGGAGTCGCTCAGGGATTTTGATGTCGTGGTAACGACAACGATGAGTGCTTCGCCGTCCATCGATGGAATCGCAGCGCCGCCACAAGATCTCTTTTCTTTGCTGCTAGTCGACGAGGCCCATCATTCGCCGGCGGCATCATACGTTTCTTTGCTCAGTTCTTTCCCGGACGCCCTAAACGCGTATTTCACGGCAACACCATTCCGGAGGGACAAGAAGCTTCTGGCCGGCAAGTTGGTGTACAGCTACCCGCTGAAAGCGGCAATCGAAGATGGGACATATGGGAGTGTGGAATACATCCCATGCGAAGTTGATGACACCGACAATCACGACTTGGCCATCGCAAA
This sequence comes from Stieleria mannarensis, assembly GCF_014154935.1. Lineage (GTDB taxonomy): Bacteria > Planctomycetota > Planctomycetia > Pirellulales > Pirellulaceae > Stieleria > Stieleria mannarensis. The sequence continues at coordinate 60,108 of NZ_JACEHH010000043.1, read as the reverse complement.
ACTGGCCGAAAGCGAGTACCTAGCAGACAAAGGGAATGGACTGGATCACCGAATGATGGTGCGTACTGATTCAGTAGCTCGCGCAAAAGAGCTGGTTGGGATTTACGAATCGCAAACTTCGCTACGCGTACAACTTGTCACTGGCGGCCACTCCCTGAAGCACGTCAAATCGGTTGTAAAAAAACTTGAGTCAGGTGAACTTGACGGCGTGGTGTGTGTTGACATGTTTGCCGAAGGCGTTGACTTCCCGAGACTAAAGCTGGCTGCGCTGCATGCGCCACACAAATCACTAGCGGTTACGTTGCAATTCGTCGGAAGGTTTGCTCGAACAAATGCCGACGGACTTGGCACAGCCAAGTTCATAGCCGTACCGCAAGAGATTGACGCCGAAGTTCGCGAACTCTTCAAGAGTGGAGCGAATTGGGAAGACCTTGTTGCAAACCTCTCTGACGCCCGAATCACGGAGGAAGAGACAGTTCGAGACGGGCTCGCTTCGTTCGACACCGACTTCGCCGTTGACGAAGACGACGTCGACGTTACGATCGACTCACTTAACCCCTATTTTCACGCAAAAGTCTATCGGTGCGAAAACGAGCCCAACTGGAATCTCAAACCATTCGTTCCTCGCGGATGCGAATTGATTTTCCACGCTGTTTCAGATGACCTTGCGTCTGCGGTGCTGATCTGCCAGCGCCGAACCAAACCCAAGTGGCTAGACAACAATTCGCTTGCCGATGCCAAACACCTACTGGTGATCGTTCACTACAATCGCCTCAATCAACTTCTTTTCGTTAACTCTCAGGAACATGGAGAGGAGCTGTACGAGAATATCGTAGAGAGTCTCTACTTGGATCAGCCTGATGTGGAGTATTCCCCACTGTCACATGGTGCGATAAGTCGAGCGCTTCGACTTTTAAAGAATCCACGCTTCTACAACTTGGGAATGCGAAACCGGGAAATCGGCGGCCAGGACGAAAGTTACCGGACGCTGACAGGACCGCACGCGGACCGCCGTGTAAATCGCACTGACGGAAATACGAGAAGCCGCGGTCATGTTTTCGGTGGAAGTACCGGCGAGAACGAACCAGTAACGTTGGGTGTCAGCACGCTATCGAAGATTTGGAGCAACAAGTACGAGCTCGTGCCACGATTCGTCGATTGGTGTCATGCGTTGGCGATGGAAATAGCGAACACGTCTCCTGTTGTCACCGGGTCCAACCTGGATCACTTGGCTACCGGGCAGCGAATCGATCGATTGCCCTCCGTGCCGCTCGCCGCTGTCTGGAACGAACACGCATACCAGCACAGCCAACAGGTAACCATTTCAGAGATTGGTGAGATCCGTGATGTGGCTGGCCTTGAGCTGCAGATCGATCGCGGTTCCCTTACGGCTGACAAGATTGAGTTTGATGTGCTAGCCGATGCAATTCCCATTGGTAGGTTTTCATATTCGCCTAATACCAACCAGCTGTTTAGTCGTGTTGATTCGGGGGCCGACTTGATTGTCCCTGGCAAGCTGGTTGATGGCACACTTGAAGAGTATTTGCGAATCAGACCGCCAACTTTTTTCCTCGCGGACTTTTCTACTCTTGTTGGTCGAGATTGGTACCGCCACGCACAAAATGGCCCGCTCGACCATTCCTTAATTCGAACGTTCGATGCATTTGGTGTTAGCGTCGATATTGAACACGAATGCTCCGGTGCTCGCGCGGGAATGGACTCAATCCACGACTTCACAGAACAGCAGTTTTTGAGTTCCACTGCCGATGTCGTCATCTACGATCATAGATCCAATGAGGTTGCGGATTACATATCATTGACTGAAACTGACGAAGCGGTCATCTGTCGTCTTGCGCATTGCAAGGGCGCCAGCGGCAAGAAAACCGAGCGACCAAGAAAGGCTGGCAGCCGGGTAGACGACGCATATGAGGTTGCTGGACAGATCGTAAAATGTCTGCCTTACAGTCGTCGTCCAGAAGAGTTGAAATTGAAGCTTGTAAGTCGAATCGCGACTGGGTCCGTTTTGAAACGCGGAACGGTCGAGCAGCTTCAGCGTATTCTTTCAAATGCTGCCGCGAAACGATTCGAGTACAGAGTGGTTCTTGTTCAACCGGGTCTATCAGAATCTAAGTTGAACGAAGGTGTAGAATCTGTACTTGCAGCTGCAAGCGAATATGTCTCCTCAAACTCCGACATCCCACCTTTGATCTGGATGTCTAAGTAAGCAACAGGCGTGTCGGAGATTCCACGGGTTTAGGCCAAGACGACGTGAAATCAATTCTGCCACCACATGCTCCGGCTCATTCTGGTCGATAGGTTAGTTTTTCACGCATCTTACAAGATATGCGCGGTCGAAACATCGGTGGGGATAGGGTTGGTCGGAAAAGTCTGGTTTACATCGATGGTCGCGACCGACGCTCGCTTAAGGCGCAGTGCTTCCGCATGTCGGCGGCTGGGTCCAACGAGATTAGCGGTCCGTTCCCCTTTCCGCACCGATAGTCCAATCAGACAAGAACGGCTGGTGTAGATTGCCTTGCGAGAATTATCCAACTGTCGTACCGTCCGGGGTATGAGGCGTGGCGACAGTGAGAAACTCTCTAGCGGCGGAACGGTCGCGGCATACGGAGGCGCGTGTGTTGGCTTGGTGTTGGCGAGTGTCATCCGGTTGACGCCTCTTCATGGGCTCGAACCTGAAATCACCCTGATTCTTGTGGCAGTGGTAGCTGCTCTTCTCTGGCAGCTCTTGCGAAGGACGGGCCAGAGCGATTCGGCCGTGATGAACACGGCCCTTGCGCTGGCCCGTGATTCTGAGGTATTCGACGTTTACCAGGGCATCGGCAAACATCTTCAGAATGTCAGCTGGCGAAACGACCCAATCTTTCGGGAAGTGGCTCTTGGGCGGATCAGCAAGTTGTCCACTGAACTTGGTCAGATTTCCGAGGGTGTCATTTCGTTTCAAGGCACGGAGACGTGGCGACTCGTCTATGAAACCTTGCTGCGCAGCCGAGGACTGTTTCTCTACCGGTCGGTTTCGTGGATCAACACGGATCGATACTGGCAGGATGAACCGGGGCGGCAGAGCCTTCGGCTCAATCTGGAACTCCACGAGAGCGAACAGCTAAAGGTGGAGCGGATTGCCATCGTCGCGGACGAGTATTGGCCGGTTGATGAACCATTGCCGGCGTCCAGGATCCGACAATGGATTCATGAGCAACATGTTGCTGGAATCTGGATCAAGCTAGTTCGCCAGTCTCAGTTGGCTGGTGAAACTGACTTAGTTGCGGACATCGGCATATACGGGACCCGCGCGGTCGGTCATCAGACGCTTGACGATACGGGGCGCACGGTCAAGTTCAAGCTGAACTTCAACATGGACCAAATCTTGCAAGCTGAAGAGCGCTGGAAGCGTCTGGATGTTTATGCGACCGCTTACGGAGATCTACTGGATCAGTTCTCAATTGATGACTAAGATCCAGTTTGTACTTCCTGCCCACGAGTGGTCTTGCGTCAGCTCTACCTCGACACCGCTCGGCTGGGTCAAACTTCGCCGGGCGCACTACAAGCACAAATCGACTTCGCTCGCTTGACCGCGAGCCAACCATCGGGCCTGTACTTTGATCGATTCTTAACCGAAGGCATGAATGCGTGCCCGGGACGCTTGCGGCGAGAGTATCCGGGACTGGCATGTTGGGGTGGCGTTCCTGAATTGAAACAGACCATCAAAGGAGCGCTAGGCGCTCCGCCGGAACATCGCATTCTCATTGCAAACCGTTCGTCGGCACTGCTGCGATTTGCAGCTCGCAGAATGTTTCGGCTTTGCAATTACGTCCTGACAACTGATATGAGCTGGCCGGCTTATCAGCAGCAGGTCGAACGCGCAGCCCAACGCACCGGTGCCGCGATCACCAGCTTACCGATTCGTCGTGACATCTTCGGTGGCCGTTTCGCAGTCACTGAAGTTGTCGATCGCATCGTGAAGCGTTACATCGCGAATGACTGTGACGGACTATTCCTGCCGGCTGTGGACCACCTGGGAACGCGGATGCCAATTCGTGAAATCGTCCGGTCCATCCGATCCCGACGCGAGCTTCGATTCGTCGTGATCGATGGCGCACAGGCAGTCGGGCATCTCGATTGGCTTAGTTTTCACGATGACTATGACATGTTCATTGGCGGTGTCCACAAATGGTTGAGGGCATACATGCCAATGGGATTTGCGTTGTACGGGCGACGTCAGACCCGAGAGATGATTGATCGGGCCGCTGCAAAGCAAAGCGGCGTATCCGATCCGCTGTTGCGGTTTTCCCGCGAACTCGAGGGTCAACACTCTTCCGGGTTTCTGGAAACGACCAACATCTGTCCCATGTTTTCGGCTCGCGGTGCGTTAGTTGATGTTCCGGAATCCGACACGAAGCGTCGGGCAAGATTTCAACGACGGCTTTACAACGCCAGACAAACGCGAGCGATCGCTCAGTATGCAGGCTGGCGACCGGTTGGTCCCAAGGACTCGTCGCTGCAAACAGGGATTCTACTGCTCGAGCGTCCACGTGAAAAACGGCCGTCGAAACGGGACGCACTTCGATATCGGCTCGGCAAATGCGGTGTCACGGTGACCGCCTACGACGAATCGTTAATTCGCCTGTCGATGCCTCCCGAGCCCTTCGACGATCACAGCCGGCAAACGCTTCAGTTGGCCCTGACCCAAGTCAGGTGACCGTTTGCCTGGTATACCGACGAAGCTCGCTGGTGTTCCGTCATTGCCCGGTAAAGGTTGAGTGTTGCCCGCACGTCGGCAAGAGCATCATGTGCTTCCTCCGGACGCAACTGGATCCCGAAGTATTCACAGAGAGTGCCGAGCTTGTAGTCCGCCGGTGGAGTCAGCGCGCGATCCTCTTGGAACATCCACATTGCCCGCTGCTTGGTGCATAGGACCAGGTATCGGGCTGGACATCGGAAGCCGAGTTGTCGGTACCACTCATGGATGAATGGTCCGTCAAACAGCTCACCGTTATGGGCGACAAGCTGAGCAATTTGATAGGGATTGCCTTCACGCGAGACCATGTCATAAGTCGCATGCCGCTGAAGAAATTTCTTGAAGCCGTAGGCAGCCGTCTTCTTGTCGACCGCTTCGCCGTTCCAAACATCGGGGTCGTAGTGATTTCGATAAAGGGCGGCCGGATCGGCATCGTCTTCATTGAAGAGAATCTTCACTTCGTAAGATTCGAGCTCACATAGCGAGCTGTCAACGGCGATCGCTGCGATCTGCGTGATTGGCTGGGTCATGTCCCCACCGGCCGTTTCTAAATCAAAGAACACGATTTTTTCGAGAGCGTCGTTTTCCATTGCCCTGCCTCCAAATTGCTGCCATTTACATTTTCGTCCTCGGCGTAAACGGGCACGATGGTCCGTCTGAGGTTGAGTGCGGAATGAGGAATTGACTCATATCCGGTTCTAGACCGAGCCGCGTTCGCCGCCCGGAGGATGTTGAGAAGCTGACGTCTTATCGGCGCATACCGAGCGAAGTCGATCTTGCGAAACTCCTGGGCAAGCGATTCGGCTGAACGATGAGTGGCCAAACCGACGAGGTGGGCTCTCAGCTCGCTATAGGTCGTCGTATCGATCCTGACGTGAGCATGCCACTTCGGATCAGAACCTCCCTTGGGTGTCCGACCGCCACGGCGATAGCTGATTGAATATCCAGCAAACTTGATCGCTACACGGCGGCAATCCCGAATCGACTTTTTCTCTTCCTGCTTAAAAGCATGGTTGCCCTCGGTCGCCAGCAATATGAACCAGCGATCGTAACGAACGTAGTGCATGTTCGCGATGCCGCGTTCCTTTCTCCGCGCGCGTTCACGAGCCGTGAGTGCGATTTGGTACTTGTCAACTAGCTTTCTGTCGATTTCAGCGGGATCTTTCGAGCCTTTGATTCTTCCGGTCACATACCAGAAATAGCCGTGGCGCAAGTATGATGCCGCTAGCAATTGAACCAGTCCTTCCGGACTTGAAGCCACACATCGGTACTTCATGATGTCGACCGCACCCCGATTGATTCTTCCCAATGTTCGCTGGAGAACTCAGTCGCCCGAGCCATCTCTCAGCAAGTTACTGGGGATATGTCACGAACAAATTTGTTCGTTGCCCTCGTGTCCAAATGAGGATTCGCTCGTGATAGAACAAGAAAGTTGGTGGAGTTGATTGAGGCTCAACTCCACGAAAGCCGTAAGTCGCAAATCCTTTCTGACAACCGCTGGCGGGTGTCCGCTGTCATTCCAGACGAATGATCGTACGAGGACCACGCGTCGAAACAGCGGCTTGAATCGCCCACAGTGCAGTCACTCTCATTGCTTCGCAACACTGCATCCCTCAGTGTTGCTCACCAATTCATGGTGACTGCAATTTGAAAACCCCCGCCGTACATCCACATGTGCCAAGGCGCACGTGGAGCGTACGTCGACAATCCGCTGCCACAAGAAACGTGCCTTCCGGCACGCCACTTGTAGCCGCAGCGCTGGTAACCGACGGCGGCGAGCATTGCGACCAGGCGCAAAACTCGCCACCACATCTCTGATCAGGGTTTCTTCCGTTTCCGGAAACCCCTCAGCCCTTTCGTCGCCACTGACTCGGGTCATCACTCCCGGCTAAGTGGACGAGCCACGACGGCCAGCCGTGCACGCGTAAATCACAGAACAGCGATTGGCATGTGGGTACCTTCGCACCCAGCATCGCTCGGCCTTCCGGCCGACTTTCTACTCAGGCCACTCTCCCCCACTACGGCGTTTGAATCACCAGGCTGACTAGGCCTGGCACCGGGTTGCTAATCCGACAGCCGCAGCGGTTCCTGCGTTAGCGCCGGTCTTCGATTCTTCGGTCACGTCGGTAGAGTGTGTTACCACTCGACCGCCCTGGTATGTGCTGCCTTCCGGTCAGCCATACTTTCCTGACTCGCGCGCGAGCCAGATTTCCCCCTACGGATACAGAGGCTCGGGGTATCGCCCCAGGACGGTTGGTTCCAGTTTGGCACCGTCTCCGAAGAATCTTACTGGTAAGCCCTCCCATACCTATTCAGTTGGGCCTTTCGTGGTTGAGCTTTTCACCGGCCGGGTTTTTAGCCCGGTCCCCGACGGAGTCACCCGTCGGACGAATCCGTTGCCAGACCCGTGGCTCCCCACACCAGCCGCGTTAAAGGAACTCACAATGCATAAGTCCCACCGTGACCGCTGTCACGGTGATGGAGTCTCGCTCCATCAGTCCCGCGGACGGGATTTTCACCCGCTTTGTGCCTTCACAACAAAGTGTCGTGAGGACAGAAACGAGAGCAATTTGATCTCGTTTCACCGACGCGGCCTCGATTGTGCATTCACAAACGAGGTTTTTCCGCATCGCCCGAATCCACACACTGCGTGAATCGGATAGAACGCTGGGATTACTCTTCGGGCGTGCTTCTCGCTTACGAAGCGAGCGTGCACGCCGATGAAGGATTACTCCAACGAGCCTCCGTTGAACTGGGCGAGCACGTCTCCATGCACCCAGCTCGAAGGGAAGCGCGAGGGAAGTCAGCAAGACTTCCGACCCTTAGCCTGGTTGATGAGACCAGGTTTACCGGGTCCGCTTTCCCTGACCAGAGACGTCAGCTCACCGCTTTTCGCTCCCAGCAGGTATTCCGCTGAGTTTCAAGCGGTAACGTTGAACGTGAGTTGACGACAAGGTAACGGGCGGAGACCCGTCACCACGGGCCTATGTATGCGATCATTCCTCAGCGATGAAAAGTGATGGGAACCGTCGGATTCTCCCAATTCATGGTGTGATCGGTGGCGATGTGAATCGGTTATCGTGAATCGAAACAAGGTAAATCAAGTCTGTGGATAACTTGGACCGGGGAGAATCAGCAACGTGTCGATCGCGTCGCACTTTTTCCGTCGATCGCGTGTCGATCCCGTCGCACACTTGGACAGAACACGTGTCGAACCCGTCGCACTTTTCGGCAGTCGTGGTCGGAACGGCTGGATGCAAGCGGGTGGATTGACTCAGCATTTTTGGGTGGAAAGCGCGCCGGATCGCCCAGCCCCAAAGTACTGATCAAAGAAGTACGGAAGCAAAGGGCTGCTTTTTTAGTTGAGATCTTGAGATTGTTGACGAGTGCGTTGAAACCGCTTGGCATTCTTCTTTGCTATTTCGTCGGGTTGGCCGGCGGCTCGAAAATGGCGGAAGATGGAATCGTGAACATTGCCGATGCGCTCGAGACAGCTTTCTTCCGCGGAACTGCGTCTCTTACGTTTGCCTTCCTTGCGATTGGTGTGCTGGTCGGACGCCATCATTTCCGCATTGCGGATCTCGTGCCACCAGTCGGGAGGTGTCCGTCCACCTTTGGCTGCGTTCTTGAGATTATCGATCAAGTACGCGGCAGCATTCTTCGAAAAATGCCGTGAACCGAATCGCGATTTCGCTGCCAAGGTGATATCAACCCATTCGGCTACCATGCGATGGTCGTAGCGCCGCAGGATGCGATTCACGCCGGTGTTGTCTAATCCGATTTCCTGCAGCGGTTCGACAAGTGGAGATTCGAACTCAGGCAGCGCAGCACGAAGGGCAAATAACGAGCCGCGGTGGAGAACTGCGGCAAACTGTCCTTTGCCGAGTCTCGTGACGGTTCCGTCACGAACGATGCGATGCTCTCTCAGGATAGAAATGCATCGACGGAATTTCGCTACCTTGTCACGGAGGCTTACGGTTGATGCGACGCCGAGAACCTGCTCCGTGGTTTGCTGAACGTCTAGCCTTGGGGTGACGTCGCGCCGGTAGAAAAGCTTTGACAGGAACAGATAGAACCGGCGACTTGCAGCGTCCAGCTGAAGGTAGACGCCTAAATCGAATCGCATCGATCCGCCAGTGGCGCTCGCCAACTCGAAGAATACCGGATCCCAAGCGAACCTCCACGCCCGATTCGACTCCTCGTCCAAGGGGATGCTGTAGCTGAAAAACCCGAAGCTTACCTTGCGGTGCTCCGCTCGAATCGGATCGTAGAATCGGTCGCACTGGTACCGCACGCTAGACAGGCGTTCGATCGCACGCGAGAAATCCCGGTATTGCCGACCACCTCGTCGCGCCTGTGTATCGATCATGCCCAATCGCCGGAGCAGGTAGTGGCGTGTAGCGTGGAGCTGACCCTGCATCTGCGGATTCGACAGCGTGATCGATAGCAGCCCCCAGAGATAGAACTCGTCATTGGGCGATAGTCCGAGGGGGCAGAAGACTTGTGCGTGGCCAAGCTGGCGCCGGCGCTGCTTGTCGGAATAGGAGAAGGTTGCCTGGTGAACCAGGTTGCTGACTACCGACGCCCGGGCGTCGAGGGGGCAGAGCGCATGCTCGACCAAAGTCAATTGGCCGACACCACTGCGAATTTCCTTGCTGATTCGACGGTTCATGTGGTTTAAGTGCATTAAACGACTGAGACATATCACGTTGTGTGAATCAGCAACACAAGAAAACGGTGACATTGCTTGACCACCTGAATTCTCAGTCGCGACGATGGTTTAGCTGGAATTGCCACTGGCAATTCTCAATCGGAGCGTAAGATGACCAGAGTATTCTGCGTGATGAATCAGAAGGGCGGCGTTGGCAAAACGTCGTGCTGCTTCCATCTTGCCGGCGGTTTCGCTGCGATCGGTCTCAAGGTGCTCGCGATCGATGTTGACCCGCAGGGCTCGCTGAGCCAGGGATTTCTGGGGTCGTCGACGGTAGAGGGACTGTCGGCCGACGAGACGGTTGCCGCTCTCTTCGAGGAAACTTGGGGCTTCGCCGACTGGAAAAGGCTCATCCACCGTACTCCGTTCGAACGCATTGATCTTTGCCCGGCGAATCAAACACTTGCCATTTTCAACTCACCGCAACCCGAGGAATCTGGCCTCAGCCAGTATTCGCTACGGGAGTTCATTTCCGAGCAGGACGCCTACGACATTGTTTTGATCGACTGCCCTCCAAACCTATTTCGCTGTTCCTGGTCGGCGATGATTGCATCCCGATGGATCATTATTCCGGTGACACCCGAGGACTTTGGAACGCAGGGACTCAGAGCCGTTCATCAAGCGATCGATCACGCACGTTTGCTGAATACGGAACTGCAGCGACTCGGACATCTCGTGACCCGGTGTGATAGCCGGCTGATCGTACACAAGGTCTACGAGCAGAAACTGAGAAACTATTACGCGGGTGATGTGTTGATCAACCGCTTGCCGGAGCTGGTAGCCTTCAAGTTAGCGGTTGCCGAAAGAACGCCGGCGGCGCTCAATGGTCCCCAATCCCGCGCCGCAGATTTGACAGAAACTCTGTGTCGTGAGATTCTCGACCGTTCTGATGATAGAAACGCAGGACAACGAGTAGCTTAGGATGGCAACGACGCAGAGCAGGCTGAGTCAATTGAGTGGCAATCTCGATGAATCGATCGGTGTTCGCCGTCAGAACGGTGGACATCCTAAACTGAGTCCGGTTGCATCACTTAAGGACGCGGGGCGAAGGCCGCTACGCGGCGCTGCGTCCATCCGCATCGATCAAATCATTCCAGATCCGTCGCAACCACGTGAGGAGTTTTTGCCGGAGTCGATCGAACGACTTGCCGGAAGCATGCAAGAAAAGGGCCAACTTGCCCCCATCCGAGTCCGCTGGTCCGGGGGTGATAACAAGTGGATCATCATTTGTGGTGAGCGCCGATGGCGAGCAGCGCAACGCGCAAGACTGGAAACCGTCGAGTGCCTCTGCCACGAAGAGAAGCTTTCCGATGCGGAAGTACTCGAGCTTCAGATGATCGAGAATCTGCTCCGCGAGGAACTGAGCCCGATCGAACAAGCGCGGGGCTTCTCGTCGCTGATGGAGCTTCGCGGCTGGAATGGCAAGCAGCTTGCAGAGCAAATGCACGTGCCGGCATCCACAGTCAGTCGCGCGCTGGCGCTTCTTGATCTGCCACAAGAAATCCAACAACGTGTCGACAGTGGCCAGATTGCAGCCCGCTCGGCCTACGAGATCAGCAAGGTCAAGGACGACGACGCCAAGCATGCCATCGCCGAGAAGGTGGCCGCAGGGATGACACTCAAGCAAACCCAAGACGCGGTGCGCCAGCGAAAAAAGAAACCGCGTCCGTCCATCAGGAATAAGCGGCTCGAGTTTCAGACTGAGAGTGGCTGGAAGATCATCGCCGTTCCACCTTCCGATTCGACCCGTCGCACTTATGACTTGCTGATGGAAGCGATCGACCACATGACCGAAGATGTCCAGGCAAGGATTCAAAGCAACATCCGCATCGACTGAAGCTTTACTATGCGCTCGGAGTCATGGTACGAATGGACCATGCTTCAGTCATTCACAGGAACTTTCGACGCTGGCGGGCTGCGGTCACTTGAACCAGAATGTGACCACGGAAACCGGACGATTCCCGATGCATCGCTTCGCAAGTTTTGGGCGGTACTCGAGTCGCCGTCGCCGGTCGAACTGCGGATTCGAACGGCGTATCATGCCGGCGATCGAGCCCTCGCCCTGCGACTCATTTCCGATTACGCCATTTCCGCAGGCACGGTTCTGCCCCGCTAGGATCAATCAGTAGCCAATAAAATGAATCGATTGTCAGACTGTGCGTCACTTGTGATTCATGTCAGTCAATTTCAAGTTCTCGAAACGCCATCCATTCGGAAGCTCGATGGAACGAGAAATTCATCACCGGTGATTTCAGCCGCGATTCCATGGACAAACTGAGCAGGCGCGCATCCCAAGAACTCAGCGAGCAACCAGTTGTGTTGAAGTTCTAAGTGCCGTGCAAGTCGTTGAGGGTCATATCTACTCAGCTCGCTAAGCCGATGCATGCAAGCGAACATGATCGGTAGTGGAGAGTGGGAAACAACGTCAGCATTCTTAATGGCTTTCTTGAGGTACCACCGATTTTTTGTAGCATAGATCGGAAAAATTCGAGTACGCACCGCGCGATGATACCGGGCTAATGCCTCTAAGCTCGTCTTCAAATCTCTGCCGTTCCATTTGAATCGCTGTTTGCGTCGAAATACCCAGCGATCACTAATTCCATTGTCTACTTCAAAGCCTTTGGGAAGCGTCACTTCTGTTTTCCCCGTTATGTAACGCTTCGGAACGGATCCCCAGTACCAAGTTTCGGTCGAGTTCTTCTTCCGCGTAAATCCGTGTGATTCCACTGGCAGGAACAGCTCGGATGCAGATGAGTAGGTTTTTGTATACGCTCGATGGATAAACGGAAGATTCCAGAACAGCAGATTCATGTCGTAGGTTGACTCGGACTGGTAACCTTCGCCGAGCAGCCTACACAACGCCGGCAAGACGCCTCCCGTTTTGAATGTCACTCTCTCGTTAACAAGAGCGCAGTGTCCGCTTGAGACATCCCCAGCTACGCCATGATCTGGACTCGGAAGCTGCGAACGCGTCGACAAAAGCGCCTTTGTGGCGTTTAGAAAGCAGTAATAGGACGTCAACGGCGAAGCGGTATGCGGTAGCATGGTGCTCGCTCGATAGAATTGTCTCGCCTGATCCCAATAGAAGCGCGCGTCATCCTTGTGCTCGCGTTGAAGCCATAGGAGGACATAGTCCCAAGGATCCGGAGAAAGAACGGTTGAGGAAGAAAACTTTGGATTGAGAATCGCCGAGTGCAAAGTGACTGCTCTGCCACGGATTGAAATGCTCTCGCGTTTCATGTTTTCTACGCTCTCGGGTGGGTGATACCTTTCACCCAAGTGTTGCTTACTCTTATGTGGGCGCGGTGCACGAGTTGAAAGAGCATTCCCTACGACCATGATTATCGGATCAGGTCGCACGGTGATTGAAATCGCTGGACTTCGATTGCTCGAAGCGAATAAACGGCTGACGAGCGAGGGTTCATTCCGTGACCGCTATTAGGGGTCGAGAGCGTTGCCATCGAATTTGGTCAGGCCCCAAGCATCGGGATGAAACAAATGATTGCTATCTGTTGGTGCCACGACTAATTTTTGACTGCATTTTGAACTCAAACCGTCAGCAGCCCAATCGCCGACTTACGTGTCGTCGGAAGGAGGTGGCGATACCGGAGACGCATTTCCTCGGTTTGGTGGCCCATCCAGAGGTCGATGATTCGCTGATCGACGCCTTTCGAGGCGAGGTTGGAGGCGAAAGAGTGGCGGAGGACGTGGAAGCCTTTGACCTTCTGCCACTTGCTCTTCGCGAAGGTTCGGCGGAATTGGTCGCGTGCCTGGTCACAGGTTAATGCCTCGATTGATTCGTTGTCGAGTGAAGGCATGCAGAAAGCGTATTGGCCGCCGGGGTGATTCGCGAACCAGGGCTGGAGAACTTTGACGACTGGCTCCGCCATGTCGACTCGACGGAAGGTCGTGGCTTTGTCTTTACTGCGTTTCTTTTCACGTACCAGAACCATTCGCGATTCGAAGTCGAAGTCGTCGATTCTGGACCGCATCATCTCGCTACGACGCACGCCGGTGTAGGCGACTAATGTGAGCATAGGATGGACGAACGGGTAGCGTGCGTGCTCCTTGGCATGTTTGAGGAATTCCAGAATTTGTTCCATGGTTAGGTAGAGGCTCGCCCAATGATCGGCTTGTTCCTGTTCCGATAGACCGCCTCGAGCAATCCTGGTTTCGATCTCGTCCCAGGTCATGAAGGGCAGTTTCTCGTCTCGCTTACCAAAGGTGAGTCCGCTCGTTGGCGGAGGGCCTTCGACGTATTCACGCGTTGCCCAGTTCCAGATGCTACGAAAGGTGTCCATCTCTCGCTTGACGGTTTCGGGGCTGATGAACCTCTCGCCCCGCTTCTCCTTCAATCGCTTTTCGACGTAGTGCTGCAGGTCGGCCGAAGTGATCGAATTGGCGGATCGGCGTTTGGGGAGCAGCCGCAGCAGGTTGTTAATGTGCGTGGTCTCCATCTTGATGGTGGTCGGTTCCTTGGCACCGTTCGGCAAGCGTTTTTGGTAGGTCTCCAGCAGTTCCTTCAGCGCGATGTCCTTCTTGTGTTGCTTGTCGCCGTTGATCTTGCCGTCGCTGAGAATGAACTTGCCGGGTTCGGCTTTGGGTGGAATCTCTAGCCGACCTTGTTCGAGGAGCCTGAGTGTGTCTTCAACCCGACCGAGGATCGATTGGGCGACCTTCAGCTCAGTCGTCTTGAGGGAACGAAAGTAGCGACGACCGCCGTAACGGAAGCGGATGCGGAAGTTTTTCGACTGGGGATCTTGCTGGATGCTGGCCACGACTCGACTCTCTGGGAAGCTGGTCGAATCGTAGGTACGGGGGCATGGGCGAGCCAAGCGATACGAGTCCAATGCAAGTGCAACTTTGGACTAGATTTGGACTAGATTTCCCGATGAGGCCAAAAAAGAAACCGCGGTGAAATGCGTTTCACCGCGGTTTTTGCGAGTCGGGGCGACTAGATTCGAACTAGCGACCTCTACGTCCCGAACGTAGCGCTCTACCAGGCTGAGCCACGCCCCGATGTGGGTGGCGAGGGACGCTCATCCGCTGATGATCGCCTCTCGCGATGTCTTTCGATCGCGATCGCTCGGCATCCTTGTGCCGGCAATTTTTCGATCGAGGGCGTAATATAACCTCACCCCCGCCCGCTGCAAATACCTAACCGAAAACTCCGGCGATCCACGTTTTTCCTGGTTTCAGACCTTAAAAGCCGTCCCGACATTTTCTTGCCACCCATTTTCTTGTCTGCTTCCCCGGCCCTTCGATCCATTTTTCTGCCCCCCCATTTTTCTGTCGTTTGTCTCGGCGGTCGTGCTGCCCCTCGCTGACGCGTCGGGCTGGCATTGCTGGGTTGATTGTCACGCATTGAGTCAATCAACTGCTGAGTGCGAAACTCTTGGCGAGTTCCGCTACGGGGAGTCGGTGACTGGGGTGAGCAGGCCGGTTTGGGCGAAACGCTTGAGCTTTTGCTCGACGACCGCTCGGAGTTGCTCGTGCGACGGGGTGACCGATTGGACCTCTGCCCCGGGCGGGAATGCTTCGGAATCCGGCGATTCGGACTGCAGGGCGACGCCGTACTGGAGCAGGTCGGAGGTGATCTGGTCGATCGTCGCTTGGCCGTCCATCCGTTTGATGATCTCACGTTCGAAGTCGTCCAAATGAACCGATTCGTGCCGCAGGTTGGTCACCCGGCTGCCCGCCCTCGCTTGCCGGCGAACCAGCGCGGTTGTGCACGGCGTGGATTCGATTTCCAAGCTGCATCCGGCAGGGGTGGCGTGAAGCCCGACCAGGCTGGACGAGTAGAGTTCCAAAAACGTCTCATACAGTTCCTGCTTGCACTCCTGAACTCCCGGACGATGCTCGCCGGGGATGGCTTGGCGGGCGACTTCGGTCAACGCGTCGATTGAAATGTCGCTGGGCCAGACCGCGGCCAAGTGGCGCAGCGCTTCGGCCTGTACCGCGTTGCCGACGGTGAGCGTACGGCCCGATGCGTGTTCAAAGACACGGGCCGGCGGCTCGGTCGACGTGTCCTCCGGTTCCACCTCCGCCAACGGTGCGTTGACATACAAGCCCTCCAAACGCTCGGGCTGGATCGCCCGGTCGAGTTGGACTTCACGATGACACAACACCGATTGCCGAAACTTTCGGTTCCGCAGAAAGTCCAAGTACTGCTCCATCTGGACCAACCCCGGTGCGATCTTCGACAACGTCTGCCGAGTCTCTTCGGAGTATTCGCTGGGGATCATGCTGCCGAACTGAGCTTCGCACATGAATCGCAACTCACTCGCCTCGGCGCGGGACACGAATTGGTGAAAGAACAGCGGTTCGTTGTAGTCTTCCAAGTGCTCGTGGTAGATGTAGCTGTCTTCCGAACCGCGTACGACAGAAAGCTCTTCGTGCAACAGTTTTTCATAGGCGTCGTGATTCGGCTGGACGGCGGACACGAGAAAGTCGACCAACGCGCGAGACTGATTGATCTTGGTCTGTGTTTCGTCAAAGCCCGACGCGTGATAGCTCATCATCTCGCGGACCCCACGTCGCAGGTACCATCCCGGGTAAGTGTTGTAGCTGATGTAGGCCAGTCCATTTTCGCTGAGATGCTGGCGACAGACCGACAGGATCTTTGCTTGAACGGCTGGCGGCACCCAGGAATAAACGCCGTGGCAGAGGATGTAGTCGAACTCGCCTTCGGAGGCATCAAATTCCAAGATGTCCTGGTGGCGCAGGGTGATGTTGTCCAACGAAAGTGCATCGATGACGGGAATCCCCTCGTCGATTTGACGTTTCGATGCATCCAGCCCCAGGAATCGTGACTGGGGGTAGCGGGCGGCCATCGGGATCAAATTGCCGCCGGCGGCACAACCGATCTCCAGGACGCGACATCGCGAAACGTCCGCCGGTTTCATCCCGAACAGTTGTGCCAGAGCGGCCACGTTGCGTGGGTGACTGCTGGCGTAGGGATAGCTGGCGTAGGGGTATTCGTCGTAGCTGAAGGGTTGGGCGGATTCGGTTGACATTGAGGTGCTGACGAACGATTTGGGATGTTTCGGGGGATGGCAGAATGATACGGGGCAGAATGATGCGGGGCGACTAGGCTGGCTCCAGGACGCTGATGCTACCGTGAACGCGAGGAACGGAAACCGTCTACATCCTCGCCTGAACGACGGGATGAATGGACCGCGTCTGGGGGAGTGAGATTGGTGAGAAGATTTCGGGGCAAGAAAACGGTGAAATTCCTCCTCCATCCGGCATGTTCGTCAAGCTTTGACACGCTGCGGGGCGTCGCAAACCGATCTTTCGGCAAAAGCAAACTTGCTTGACGCGAGCGAGCGGACGACGTCCGGAATCGTCGAAAAGAAGATAGCGCAGTGCACCCGCGTCGCACCGGACGCACCGCGCGACGTGGCTTCATGCCACAACGGAAAACTCTTTGTTCCGCGGCACGATGCCTTTCGGAACGCCACTCATTGATTTGAGCAGAACGGATTAACATGCAACCAGATCAGCAACCGTCGTGGCGGACAGCCGCGAAGAAGCGGGGTCACGCACGACTCGCACGCGACCTACGCCGCGCGGCGATCGTGATCGGGCTGTTGGCCCTGACGGTCGTGCTGATTCTTCTGTTGTTCCCCCCGTTCTTTGCACCTCAAACGCACTTGGTGCTGATCGGATCACGCGGCAACGACGCGTTCAACACGCCCCCGATTCCCTTTGTCGCCGAAGACCTGGAGGCGATCGCGTCGATCCGCGAAGCCAAGGTTCGCGATCAGAGTGAAACGCTTCGTTCGGCGCAATCGGCCAAGAATCTGGCCGGCCGTTTGGCGGAGACAAAGGTCAATGCACGTGACAATTTGATCCTGTACATCAACGCGCATGGTGTCACGGACAACGCGACAGCCTACCTGTTGTGCGATAACTTCGACCTGCGCCAACCCGATCTCGGTCGCATCTCCGTCGAAACGCTGCTCGACCAGGTTCGCCAGTCCCCGGCGGCAACGAAATTGATTGTGATCAACGCGGGCACGATCGACTATGACCCGGGACTGGGGGTGGTCGGCAACGAGTTTCCGCGGCTGTTGGAAAACGCGGTTCGTCAAACCCGCGACCCCTCGCTTTGGGTCTATTGTTCTCATTCGTCGCTGCAGTACTCGCACGTTTCACGCGCCGCCCGCCGCAGTGTTTTCGGGATGTTCGTCGGCGAGGGGTTGAAAGGGGCCGCGGACCTGGACCACGATCGAACGATCAAACTGAGTGAATTGGTCGGATTCACGTCGGCCAACGTCGCAAAGTGGGTCGCCCAGAGCACCGACCGTGGCGCACAACAGTCTCCTCAGCTGATTTGGGGCGGCGGCCAACCGGGGAAACCCGATCCCGAATTGCTGACTTTGTTCGAGCGTGACCCGACGAAGCAACTGACCGCTGCGTCTCTGATCGTGCCGCTGGATGAAGACGACGGCGTCAGCGGATCGTCGTCGCGTTCGGGAAGGATTCGGGGTTTGTTGCGGCGGCAGCAGGTCACCTTGGCTTCCAATCGCATCCCGTCGGGCGGCACCACGATGGGGTCCGTCGGCGCCGCAGGCAACGATGCCGGTGAACCGTCGGACTCCGCCGGCCAAGCCGCCTCGGCTGGTGCTGACGACGAATCAGGAAACGCCGATGGCGGCGCAGACCCCGGCGACGCCACCGACACAGCCGGGCCCGACGCAGGTACCGACGGCCACGCCGACGGCTCGGGCAAAACCGGAGACGGAAACGAAAATCCGTCCGGGGAGGGTGTGTCCGTCAAAACCAAGCAGCTTCTTTCCAAGGCGTGGCAGCAGCGTGACACTGCGTCGTTGGCCTGGTCGGCGCTCGACCCCAGTTTGAGCCCGATCGAAAACAAGCCGCACCTGTGGCGTGAATTGCAAGCCGAACTGTTGGCATTCGAACAGCAACTTAGCGGCGGCAAAGGATACGATGACGAAATGATCGAAGCAACGCTGGAAGAATCATTTCCATCCAAGCCCGCGGCGAACACGACTGCGTCCCGGAGTCCCACGCCGCCGCTGAAGTCACTGTTTGGCGGAGCGTCCGAAGAAACCATCGCGCTGCTGACCACACTGAACCCCGACCGAGCCCACAGCGTGGCCTTGGCCCGACTGGCGGCAATGATTCAAGGGCGTGAGTTGGAGGTTGATCTAGGGTCGTTACAAGCGGCATTGGAGCAGGACCAACGCCAGGCGTTTGACGAGTGGCTGAAAACGCGATGGCGTTCGGAATTTTCTGGCTACATCGAAATGGCCTTCGTGAAACGACTGGCCGACGATCCGGATCTGGATTGGGGCTTGGTTCAAATCGCCGCGCTGACGACGTTGGCGGGCGAACGCATCGCAGCATTGGACCTGTTGTCGCCGGGTTGGGTGCGATCGGAAGTCGAACGGGCCGACCAATTGCGTTTCTTTGCCGAGCAACTGGTGGTTGATCGCGTCGGCCTGCAATGGCAAGAGCGGTGCGAAAGCCTGTTCCAAGACGCGGGAATGATCTACGCCGCAGCCGAGCACGATTTCGTCGAGGTCCGTCGGGCGGAGCGACAGCTGGAAGTTGTGTTGGCCCGATTGCCGTCGTATCTGCATTGGCATCGGATGTCACGGTTCATGCCCGAACAACGAAGCATGTTTTTTGAAGACGTCTCGGCCTTGTTGGATCTGGCGACTGAACTTTCCGACCTGCTGGATCAACCGGGACAATCCAGTGTGGCAACGCTCGTGACGGTGCGGCGACAATTGGAATCCGTTCAATCGAGTGTTGAAGCGGCGTGTGGGGATGCGTCGGCGGAACGATTGCTGGCGCGAACGCCGACGCCGGGCGATTCGCACCAGGCCCATTTGTTGCTGCGGACACCGCTGGTGAGTTCGTCGTTGCGGAGTCAATTGTTGGCCGCATCGGATCAACGCGATCGAGAATTGGCCGCCAATTATGACTTGGCCAACATCGGCATCGACGATGTCGCAGCGATGGATCAGGGCGGTGCGGATCTGAGCCCGGGGGCCGAAGACTGGCAGTTCCTGTTCGAACAAGCCAAGCTGGAATCACGCTATGTTCGTCTATCCCACATCCCCGGAGTCGAAGCGAACGAATTTGCCGCGGTCACGGTGGCGCGAGAGGTCGACGCGGCTTTTGAATCGCTGGAACAAGGGTATCGGTCCATGCAGGCGGCCCCATCGGGGGCGAAGGTGGCAGCGGTTTGGCAGAGTCATTCGAAGTTCGGAACGGCGTTGCAAGCGTTCTACCGCAGCGCGGCCGAGGTGGAGCGGGCGTTGTCGTCGTGTGCCGTGTCACCGGCGGCATCACGCATGGCCATCCGATTATTGCGGATGCTGGATCCACGCGATGCCTGGCAGCTCGACCGCGTGGACGTCAATGCGTTGTCGTTGGCATCGCAGCTTCGATCGACGCTGCGATGGCAGGCCAGTCGCTTGGTACAAGCGTCGACGTATCACACCCGAACGGTCTCGACCACTTTGGCGGATTGGTCGGACCAATACCGAACGCGAGCCGAATTGCTGTGCCGTTCGACCGATCCCTTGAGCGGCCTGCACCGAATCGATGTCACTGCTCCCGAACAAGTCGACTTGCAATACGGCGATCACGACGAAATCCTGGTCACGATGGAAAATCCGAGTGACCGTGAGCTGTCGGTCACGGTTTCACTGGAATATGAAGCCCGACTGATCGATGTCGATCTGCAGGCGGGTGTCGGAGCGAGGGAATCGGGGTCGGCAGCCGATACGATTCGACCACGTTTCTTTGACACTCCGTCCCAGTTCGGAACGCGGCGTTCGCAGCCGATCACGATCGCGGCGGAGAGTTCGATCGCGTTGCCATTGAAGATCACCCGGAGAGACGACGCGTCGGAAACGACGAAGTTGGTGGTCGACGTCTACCAACCGTCCAGCCTGACACGGTCCGATGCCCAGCCGCCGGTTCTGTTGACCCGTCGCTCGATCGACGTGATGCTGCCGGTTGCCGAGGTGCTGGTCCGACGAGGCGATGCGACGTTCGTGTCCGATGTCGGTGGCGTGGAATTGTTGCCGCACCCGAACCGGTTAGAAACGTTTCGATTCGGCGTTGTCAATCATGCCTCTCGGGCGAAGTCGATATCGATGCGTTGTTACGCACTGGACGTCTCGGTGTCGGGGCGGCTTCCCGCCGATCCGAGTGCGTTGTTGGTGGGGGCATTGCCGCTGGCAAGCTTTGACCTGAATGTCCCCGGAGACGGACACCCCGCGTTCCCGAGTGCTGGCGAAGCGGAACCGGGCGGCGAAAACGCAAAGGGCGCGAACGCAGCGGACGCTCCCAAAGAAGAGCCGGCGAAAAAGGATGACGCGGCGGCCGAACCGATCCAATCCGTCGACATGCCGCACGGGATGCTGGTCGAATTGAATGATCGCGAGACCGGACAATCCACGTTCCGATACGTGCGGTTTGCGATCCAGCGACCGCGACGATTCGTGGTGCCGAGGGTCGGATTTGATACAACCAAACAACAAATCACCATCGAAGTCTCTGCCGCCGATCCGGCGCGTTTGCCCGAAGGGGCGCCGGTCCGCGTCGAATGCCGATTGGCTGACGACCGATACGGCCGGACGAAGGGAAAGTTGCAGGGCATGATCAGCCGATCGAACCCGACGACGAAGCTGTTCATCGCCACGACGATTCCGCCGCCCCGTGTGGTGCGGGTCTACATCGACGTCGATGGCTACCCGCGATCGTTTATCTTTGACGTTCCTTGCGGCAAACACCTGACGAACGTCCCCGAAATCACGGATCGAGTTGATCTGCGGATGGCGACGTCGTCCAAGGGCGGTGTGCTGGGGGCGACGAAGTCGATTCCCGTGGCCGTCCAAATCGACGCGCCCGTCGGATCGTTCGAGAACGGACGCGACCATCTGGATTTGGGCATCGACCTGGATGCTTCGGGTGTTCCGAACCCTGAAGACCGTGTGACGTTGACGACCGACCGCGGGGTGATGATCGGGTTTGTCAAGTCCGCGCCCGACGGCACGATCGAACTGACCAATGCCGTTTCGGACCACCTGATCGATTTGCCGTCACAGCGGCTGGAAAACCTGTTGATCGATGTCGCGGCCAGCTTGACCATCAATGACAAGGTTCAATCGGTCCGCAGCATCGAGTTGTTGATCGATACCGCGCCACCGGTCGTCGGTCCCATCCACCGGACCGACGGCTTGGACTTCGTCGCCGTCAACGGCCAAGTTGATCTGGAGGTCTGGGCATGGGACGAGGGATCCGACGTCACCAAGGTCGAAGCGGCGTTTGATCTGGAAGGGACGGGCGAGTTTCCCGCCGCGGGAAACATTTTTACGGGCTCGCGGACGTCCGATCGCCAGTGGGTGCTGACCGTCGATTCGGGGCCCGACGCCGGGAAGAAGACGTTGCTGGTACGTGGCGTCGATCGCGTGGGCAACGAAAGCGATCCGTTGTCGATCGACATCGAAGTCGTTTCGGCGACCGAGAGTGCAAAGCGCGTCAAGCAGCAAACCGTTGATCTGGTCGGGACGATTCAGTTTCGGGAGCGGAATGTTCCGGAAGCGGAGGTGCGTTTGATCGCGGTTCCGGCAGAGGATTCGGGCGTTGGAGCGGGTTCGAGCGAGTCGGCGGACGAGGAAGCAGCTGGGTGGTCGGTTCGATCGACGGAGAACGGCGGCTATTTGATCCCGGGGGTTTCACCGGGCAGCTATCGCCTGGCCGCACGGGCAGTGATTCACAATCGCGTGCATCGCACGGAGTTGCCGGTGGAAGTCACGGTGGGGCCGCAGCGTACGATGCGGGTTGATGTGACGTTGCCGTAGGACGCTCGGGACGCTGCGGGGGAGGTCGATTGTCTAAGTGGCGGAATTGATCGTGGCGGAAGTCGCCAAGACTTTCGCAAGCCGCGCCCCCTCTCTAACGCTTGCTTGCTGCGCAAACGCCGTCTCTCCCAGAGGGAGAGGATCTCAATACAGCGAGGGGAATCGCCTAAAGGCTAGACACCAACGGGTGGGCCGCAAACTTTCTGCAGTTGGTTTAAACGTTATCAACGGAATGACCGATACAAGTGCGTATGCGTGGCTATCGATGCGCCTTTCGAACTTCGTTAAAGAGATCAATGACCAACAGTCGCAACCGCGTTTCGATCGGCATTTGCTTGATCGCAATGGCTTCTTGCGCCGGCTGTGCGTCGGTTCCCCCGGCGGCGCCGGCTCCGGCTGCACCGACGTCGGCCCAAGCCGGGGCGACCACGGTTGTCGCCGTCGCTGCCCCGGCGGCCCCGGGGATGACGCTGCCCCAGTTCTTGGGGCTGGACCTGGTCTTTGGCGGGATTCGGACGGTTGGCGGGCGCGTGCGCAATCGGCTGGGAACGCGTTTCCCGGGGTTGGAGGCACGACCGCCGATCAAGTCGATCACGGACCCGTCCAACTTGGGCCCCGATGCAAGCCCGGCGGAAAAGGCCGCCGCGGAAGCCAAGATGGAACAAGATAAAGCGCCTCAAAAGGCCAAAGCGATCAAGTTCCTGGCGAGAAATGGATGTGGAAAATGCAATGAGGCCACGGAGGACGCCCTCTTGGCCGCCTTGGACGATTGCGACGAGAACATTCGGCTGGCAACTGCGGAAGGTCTGCGTAAGGCAGTCAACGGCGCGACCGGATGCAACTGCGAGACCAGTTGTTGCACCCCGAAACTGCAGAAAAAATTGTTTGAGCTTGCCCATGGCAAAAATGACTGTGGCGGTCCAGCCGAACCCTCACATCACGTACGTCGCCAAGCCCGTCTGATTCTGATGGCGTGCTGCGGGACACCGATGATGGACGGAGAAGCCGCGCCGATGGAAGGCCCGACGTCCGCCGATGCCGTCCCCACACCGGCCGGCGAGGTCACTCCGGCGGTCGCGGCAAACGGGACGATGCCGAAATCCGAATCGAATGCCGTCGCCGATCAAGTGGTCGAGCCGAAAGACGATGCAGCGGCAGATCAAAAGATCGCGGTGGTCGGTCACACCGATGCAAACGCCGATGAAACTCCTGTGACGACGACTGCCGGATTCCTGTTGCCAGACAGTTTTGATCCGACGCTGGAATCCGATCACGATTCGGTTCGACGCGAGTAACGTTCCCCCACGAGCGACGAGCCCCACGGACGACGATTCCATGTCGACTTCCCCCCTCCAGCCGACCGGCAAGACCACCCAACCCGATCGCAAGATCTGGCAGGGCGATCGTGCAGGCGGCGCCGACATCTTCGCAATCCTGTGGCGGCGCTGGCGACAGGTGTTGTGGGGCGTGCTGTTGCTGGCCGCTTTGCTGTTGTTCGCCTGGTTGATTTGGCTGTTGTTGCTGTCCCCCAAGCGTACTCCGATGGTGGTGCTGTCGGCGGCGGAGTACACCTGGCCGTTGCCGCCGAACGCCTGGGCCAAAGAGGACTTTGAGCGTTTGTCGGTCATGGACGGCGAAACGATCACCGTGCGTGGCGATGGCGACCCGATCTTCAAAGCAGCCGACTTTTACCAACGCTTGGAGCGTGAGGTGGCGCGGGCACAGGGGCAAAGCCGGCGATTGCCGTTGATCGTTTGGGTCAGTCTGCATGGGATTGCCGATCGCGGTGACGAATCGATCCGGCTGATCCCCCCCAAGGCCTCGCCGACCGATCCCCAGTCCTGGATCGATGTGCACGAATTGCTGGATCGAATCGAACCGCTGGGTGCCGACCGCAAGGCGCTGCTGATCCTGGACTGCAACCGAATGCCGGTCAATTGGAATATCGGGCTGCGGGCAAATCAATTCGCCGAAAAGGTCCAAGCCGCGTTTACCCAGCGCGTTGCAGAGAACAAAACCACGGTCGATTTGGCGGTGATGTTGTCGGCCGGCCCCGACGAAACGTCCTATGTTTCCGCGGATCTTGCGGGATCGGTGTTTGGGCACTATCTGCAACTGGGACTCGCCGGTGCCGCCGACCAAGTGTCCCACCATGGCAACGGCGATGGGTGGGTCGACCTTGGCGAACTACATCGCTACGTTCAAACGCAGGTGAATTGGTGGGCACGGCAGAGCCGCGGTGATCGGCAAACGCCTGTCCTGATGAAGGTTCATGCCGATTCGAATTTTCACCTGGCGCGGAGTTTAAACCCGGAACGATTGAACCCGTTGATCCGCCGCCCAACCTTAAGTCGCCCTGGACCGTCGATTTCCGATGCCCAGCTCGACTCGCTTTGGCGATCCCTGGACGAGATCCGAGCGCAACAACTCTATCGCAGCGAACCGATCGCGTTCCGTGACGTTGAACACAGTCTGCTGTGGTTGGAGCAACTGGCGACCGCCGGCAAGGGCTATCAAACATTGGCCAAGCGGACGTTCAATCGCGTGGTCGGCGAAATCAAGGCGATGGAGACCCGAATCGCCCGATTGCCGCAATCACCAACCTATCCCAACGCCTACTCGCTGGTCTCGGGCAACCGTCCGCCGCTGCCCCGCGCATTGCGTGTCCACTCGCTGCCGCTGGCGGAGTTTTTCGGCACACAGGATGTGACTTCAAGCACCCAGTTACGCGATCGACTGCAAGAGTTTTCCACCCAGCCAAACGCCGAACTGCTTTCGAGCGTGCGAGCGGATCTTGAGAAGTTGGCGACGTCGGACTATCGCAGCACGCAATTCGCCCGAATGTTGAATCGCTACCAAACCCCAGGATTGTGGCAGCAAGCGGACGTGTTGGGCAAGCTACTAACGATTCAAGCCGAGATCGAAGACCGATCGGTTCCGCGTGATGAGGACGGAATCCCCGCAGATCTGCGTGTCCATCGCTGGACCCGCTGGTTGCTCGGACCGGCGGAATCCTGGCGTCGGACGGCAGAAGACCGTGTGATTCTGCGTCAGCAAGAGGGATTGGCCGAGAGCATCCAAGAAACACAATCTCGGTACTCCGCATCGATGGACGCGTTGGCGACGGCAATCACCGCATCGCGAATCAGTGATCGAGCGATGGCGGTCGCGCCGTATTATGCCCAGTGGATCGCCCACCCGGACCGCGCGTCGGATCCCGCGGAAACGAAAGCCGACATTGAAAACTTGATCGTGCCGTTGATCCGCGAAACCGAGCGACTTGCCGCCCAACTGGACGCAATTCCGGCCTCGACCGACGACCAGGCCTTGATCGAGACCCTGCGGGGCATCGCTGCGTTGGCGGAGGAACAAATCCGCCCCACGGTCGACGGCCTGCAGGAAAAACTGACCCTGCGGACACGTCAACTGATCCGCGAAAGTCTAACCAATCAGCTGAACACGGTCGGAGAGATCCAAGCCGTTTTGTCCGTCCCGTTGGTTGATTGGGAATCCCGGCGTGACCTGCGGACTGCGATGAACGAATTGACCGCGCGGGTTCACATCAACCTGGAACCGCCCAGCGAAGACGAACAAGTCGATTCGACCGGTCCCGCTGAACTCGCCTATTCCGCTCGCATCGAAAGTTGGCAACAACATCCGCTGAACTTGTTGCTCGGCGAGACGACGGACGACGGGGCTAATACCGCCGAGACGCCGATCGCATCGTTTCTGGATTCCGTCGCCCGACAGATGCAAGGAATGGGCGGCGAGACGACGTTGTCGGGGCAACGAAACCGATGTGCCACCGAGGCGCGTCGGACGCGTGCGGCCGCATCGATCTGGTTTCCTCGCCCAACGGACGATCCGATCGCGGTGCTTCGCGACATTGACATCAAGGCCCTGTTGATGTGGCATGCCGAGCGATCTCTAGCTGATTTCTGGGGACCGGCCGGTGGCGAGCGTCCGTTTTACGATCTTGCCGTGACAGACTATCTGGCATCGGTCGACGAGCTGGATCGCCAGGGGACGGATTCGGCGTCCGGCGACGAACGACTGGTTGAACTTGTCGAGGCACAATCGCAGCTAGAAGCAAGTCGTCGATTCCTGCCGGGCTGGCTGACGACGATGTCGGCCCGGACGATTCAATTGGATCCCCAGGACGACGTCAGGTCATCACTGGTGATCCGGTCTGAATCGGACCGCGAGTTCACGCCGCCGATGGGAACCGCGGTCGTGTCGGTTCGAAACGAATCGCGGCGGATTGATTTTGAGTCCATCCAACCCTCCGACGCGGTGACGCTGCCGACGTCCGGCGCCAGCTATGAAGTCGTCTTGCCGGCCGATGTTTCGAGTGTGGGATTGGCGTTGAAAGCGCATACCGTTTTTCGCGGTCACGAATACGGCGGCCCCTTGAACCTGGAACAACTCGGCGGCGTCCGAATCGACGTCCATCCGCATCGGTACCAGAAAAGCGAAGTGACGCTCAATGGTCCCTGGGACGAACTGTCGGTCGTATTTGTCCTGGATTGTTCGGCCAGCATGGCGGAGTCGCTCGAAGGGAATGCCGATGGGGTCGCGTCGCGGATGGAAATCGCCAAGGCGTCGTTGCAAGAAATGTTGTTCGATCTAGGGCTTCGACGAAACGTTCGCGTCGGTGTTCGCGCGTTCGGACATCGCCTGGGATGGAGTGTTGACGAGCCGGTCAGACCGCTCACCCGGCCGGATTTTGGCGGGGTGATCGATCCGACAGTGACACCCGAGCGGGATGTCGAATCGATGTTGAGGCTAAGCGACTTTGACCTCGCGGCGGCTCAATCGTTGGTTCCCGAAATCGGCCAACTGAAGCCTTGGGGACAATCGCCGTTGTACCTTTCGGTGATGCAAGCGATCCAAGAATTTTCCGCGGACGATGCGACGGCCGATCGGCACATCATCGCGATCACCGACGGAGCCAATTACCAGTTCATTCCTCCGTCGGCGATCGATTCGTCGCTGACGACCGACAACGATGTCCGCCAAGCCTGGATGCAGACGCAAGTCCCGGTGCACATCTTGGGGCTGGGCATGGATCGCTCGCGGCAACAGGATGCCCTGCAAGAATTCGATCGACTGAGCCGTGATACCGGTGGCCGTTTTCAAGCCTTGGCCAGTTCGACCGACTTGAAGCAAGCCTTGCGCAACCTGCTGGCGCCGGGGATGTACCGTTTGCGTTCGTACCATCACGACCAGCGTCCCGACGTGCCGATCACGCTCGGATCACCGTCACGCGTCTTGCCGGCTCCCGATACCCCCGAATTGTTCGCGCTGCAATACGAGGGCAGACAGTGGGTGGATACCGCGGCACAAGAAGCACCGACACAACCGCTGGCGATCGAACCGCTGGTCTTGGAGGGCGGCGAAGCGTACCAGTTGTATGTCAGCAAAGCAGGCACGGAGATCTATGACTATCCGTACGACGATAACGTCGAAGCGATGGCCGAGTTGATGACGCCCCATGGCGCAGCGACCGATCAAGTGATCCGGGTGCATCGCCCGAAACGTCAACCGCCCGATTACGTCGCATTTCCCGTTTCCTGGCAGCGACGCGAGCCCGTCGGATCGGATGACCGTCCGCGTTGGCGCGCCACACGCCGTCCGTCGGCCGTTTGGATTCACCTTCAACCGGTCACGGTCGATGGACAAGAAGCCGGTCCAGCCTACACGTTCTACGACACCACGTTCGAACCATCCGAACCCGTCCCGGTGATGAATCTGCTGGCGAGCGGTTGGCCGCACCGAGCGGTGAAGGCTCGATTGCGCGTTTGGTCGCGGCCCGCCGAGGAATCCGCCGCGATCGAATTGCTTCCACCGGGGATCGCCAGCGGAAACCGTGGAGCTGGCGATGCATCCGAATCGAATCGACTGAATCGAATGATTCCCGTCGATGAGTCATCGGACGAACCGATCGAGGTCACGCCGGGGATCCGCGTGCGAATCGATCCGCTGGGCACCACGTTTGCCGACGGTGTGGCGCGGCGCAGGTATGTCGTGAACTTTGACGATCCGGACGTTCCCGTGACGTCGATCAAAGTCAGCCTGGACGAATCGATCGATGAAAAACCGACTCGCATCGTCCGCCAATTCGACCCACAGCGGCGAATGTCGGTGCACACGTTCTATTACCCGACCAGAACCAACGCCCCGGTCCGGCAGATCCACGTCACGAACCAGGCTGATGAAATCGACGGCGCTTGGCAACTGGATCGGGATGGGGTGGAGGTTGTGATTCCGGATGCGGGTGGCTTGCTGCCGGTGGGACGTTAGTCGTCCACGACGGGGTGCAGACAGGCTGGAAGCCTATCCCACTTTTTTTGCGACGATCAGGTGGCTGTCGTAGGACACGACGCTTCGGTCGTGCATGCGAACGTGCCAGGGGCAGTTGTCTTCGGCGGTCAGCCGCAAGGTCTGAATCGCTTGTGGATGACCGGGGGTGAGGATCTGTCGCAAGATCGATTCACTGGCACCGGCGTCGGGGCCACGTTGGGAATGGCCGCCGATCCAGCCTTCGATGGATGTCGCCGACGACGACCAATCATAAGGCGACGCGATCACGGCCGAGCCGTCCGGTTGCAGAACCGCTCCGAGTGACGCGAGAAACTCCATCGGCGAGTGGACACAATCCAGCACGTTCAGACTGAGTGCGGCGCCGATCGATTCGTCGGCGAACGGCAGCGCGGTCGCGTCGCAGGCCCAAAAGTCGACTCGGTCGGCACAGCGAAACGCCACCGGAAACTCGCGTCGATCATAGACAATCCCCACGCGACGCCGCGGGTAGCGAACCACGCCCTCGCGCAGCGCCCGCGCCGCGACTCGCAACATCGGGAAGTTCAAGTCGATCCCCAAGACCGGGCGATCGAGAGTTTCGGCAAGCGCGAACGTGCTGCGGCCGACGGAACAGCCGATGTCCAGCATGCTCGCCGGCCGATCTGATTCCAGGAGCGACAATTCGATCCCACGGCGCAACACGCGGATCATCGATCCCGGGCGAGGATCCCCGGAAGATTCCTCGGGATCCAAATCGCCGTAGTGATCCCACGCGTAGGAACTGACGTGCTGACGGATCGCGTCATAGACCGAACCGTGTCCGCCACAGTCCCCCAAAACGCTCTCGATGGTTTCGCTCAGATCGGTTCGTTGGCAGACTTGGAACAGATTGTCCGACAGATAGCTGCGGATGTCTCGAATGATCAACGGCACCCCGTCAATGATGGGATACTCGCGTTGACAGTTCCGATCGCTGCAATGCAACAGGCCTTCGACGATGTGGTCGTCGACTTCTTGGATGACAGTTGCCAGATCAAGTAGATGGAATTGTCCGCGGGCGACGCGGCACACCGGA
Organism: Stieleria mannarensis; assembly: GCF_014154935.1. Taxonomy (GTDB): domain Bacteria; phylum Planctomycetota; class Planctomycetia; order Pirellulales; family Pirellulaceae; genus Stieleria; species Stieleria mannarensis. The sequence continues at coordinate 30,415 of NZ_JACEHH010000043.1, read as the reverse complement.
CAGACCGGTTGAAAGGTTTCGAGATGCGCCCGTCGCACGAGACGTCAGCCTCCGATCATCACGGTCGGGCATCCCGGCGGCAGGACCTTGCCGACCGGGCTGGGGATCGGTGCGACGCAACTGGCATGGGCCGTCATGTCGTTGACTCTGGCGGCCGGCATCCCTCCGATCAGGACACTCGACGATCCTTTGGCGATCATGCCGGGTCCGGCTGGCACGCAACCGGGCAACATGCAGGGAAGCGTTGTGTCGGTCACGCGTGCGGCAGGCATGTTTCCGATCATCACGCTGGGCGCGCCTTTGACGATCATCAACGGAAGCGCGGGGTGCGCGACCGGAGTGGGGACCGGAGCTGGGGGGTGAATCGGTGCATGACAATGCGGTGCGTCTTGTTTGACAAGATCGGTCATGCGTGCAGCGGGAGGGGACATGAGGTCAGACTCGAAAGGATGTCCGCAAATAGGGAAGGGTACGGTGGTAGAGTCTAGCTTGATGATCGTCCGGTGGCCATCGCAGTGGTCGGTCGATCGTAGCCACCTTCGCCAGAAGGTGGATCCCCAGCGTCTTCCACGCTCGCATCGAGCGGTGCGACGTCGCAATGTCTTCCACGCTCTGGCGAGCGTAGCTACGTCGAATTGTCCTCACGTGCGATGACTTCGACCAAGTGGTATCCGTGTGCGGTGGCCACCGGGCCGTAGAGGCTTCCGATGTCGCCTTCGATGAAAACCGGCTCCAGTTCCGGCGCCATGTGTCCTGGTCCGAATGCCCCCAACGATCCGCCCTGGCGAGCGGTGGGACATTCTGAATAGGCACGAGCAAGTTCCTCGAAACTGGCCCCCTGCTGCCATTTCAGCATGACTTCGTTGGCCTGGTCGGGTGTCGAGACTTGGATGTGGCGGGCTTTGATGCGTAGCACGGTGGAAGTCTCCTGGTGGACGGGTGGAATCGTTCGCCGTGAAAAGACAGGCTGGAAGCCTATCCCACTTGGTTAGCGTCCGGCGACGCAAAAGATGTTGGGACAGGGGGCTGCGGACATCATGGGGGTTCCCATGGCGGCTTCGAAGGAGGCGGCCATCGTCGCGGCGACCGACAGATCGCCCATGCTGGGCAGCCCACCCGTTTCTATCGCGGCCAAGGCGGGCGCCGCGGGCATCGGTGCTTCGGCAGCGGCCGACATCGCAGCGGCGAGTTCGGCGCTGCCGGCGGCGCCGCCGGTCAGTTCGGCCGCCACCGCGGCGCTGGCCTCGGCGGCGGCTTCCATGTTGGCCGCCATCGCCGCCGCGCCGGATTCCATTGCCGGCAACGCCATTTCCATCGGCATCTCGCCCATCGCACCGCCGACGAGTCCGAAGTCGGAAAGCCCGGCGCTGACTTCCCCCATCTCGCCGGCAGACATCTCCAGCGGTGGCACTTCCAATCCGCCCGCCATTTCCAGCGCCGCGGCGAACTCGCCGGGTGCCGCCGGATTGAATCCCAGCGCGACGGCAGCGTTGAGTGCACGCGCAGCCAAAGCCAACTCCATCGCAAACGATCCTCCGCCCGCAGCCGATAGCCCGAGAGTGCCGGACATCGCCAGGGAGGCGTCCAACGCCGCGGCCAAGCTGGCTTCCAACGCGGCCGCCGCACCGGGGGTGGCCATGTCGATTCCCAACGAGGATTCGATCGCGGCATTGATGCCCAACGCCGTCGGCAGCCCGCCGAGCGGTTCCATCGCCGCGCCGAGCGCCCCGCCGAGTTCGCCCAGGGAGGGGGCGGCGATGTTGAGCGCCCCGGCGGCCAGCGACAGATCCATCGCCGCACCGGGGCTGGTCATTTCGATGCCCAGCGAAGCACCGACCTGGGCCATCGATTCCATCGCCAACACCGCCTCGAGCGAAAACGGCGGCAATTCGGCGGCCAGCATCGCGTCGAGCGCCCCCGAGGCGGCCAGATCGGCGGTCGCGTTGACCGCCGCCGCCACGCCCGCGGCAGCGGCCAAACCGGCGGCACCGGCGGGTAACGGCGGCACCTGGATCGCGGCCGGCGGGACCTGGATGCCGGCCGCCATCTCGGCAACCTTCGGCATGCAAATACAAAACATGGATCACATCCTTCACAAACTCACCTGTGACGTCCGGCCATCACGATCTTGCCGGGCCGATCTCGCGACAACACTTCGCAATGCTGGTAGATTATGGACCAGAAACCGTCGCGCCGGGCCATGATCTGAATGTCGGAGAGTTCTTTTGTCAGAAGAGAGTCAGCTTTTCCATGTCGTCGAAGAATCGGGAAAATTCGAGGTCCTGGATCCCTCCGGCCGCTCGCTGATGACCTGCCGCGATACAGCGAGCGCGGAACACTACGCGACATTGCTGAACCAAGCCTACAAACGCGGGTACAAAGACGGCTACCGTGAGGCAAAATCATTGAATCCGTAGCGGAAGTCGCCAACGGTTTACGGCGGTGTGCCGATGTAACCTTTGACGTCACTATGCTCGGTGCGAGCGTGGAAAACCCCGGGGATCCACCTTCTGGCGAAGGTAGCTACGTTTGACATTACCTCCCTGCCTGCCTCGTTTTTTTCGGAGTCCGAACCATTGTCCAATTCATTTGAATCCAGTTTTCAGTTCGGCAACGCCGGATCGGCTCGTCAGCTTGATCCCCAAGAACCGATGCGGATCGTGGTGATGGGAAATTTCTCCGGCTGCGGTGACGCCGACGGATCGGTGGCCGAACGAAAGTTTCGGCGCGTGGACATCGACAACTTCGAAGACGTTCTGCAAACGATCGCCCCCAAAGCATCGGTCCAAATCGGTGACAGCGCCGATGCGGTGATCGAAATCGGCATCGGCGAACTGGACGATTTTCATCCCGACGCACTTTACCGCAACGTCCCGATCTTTCACGAACTGCGGCAGCTGCGAAAACGATTGACCGATCCGAAGTCGTTCTCCGACGCCGCGGCGGAATTGAACCAGACACTTGCACTTCGAACCGAGAGCGGATCCGAAGACACCGCCCGAGTAACACCGGCGGCGTCGGATGCGTCTCCGGCCACTGCGGAGGAGAGTGCCGCAGACGAGAGCGATGCGGACACGTTGGATCGGGTGCTGGGGCAAACCGTCCAAAGCGTCGATACGTCGGCCGCCCGATCACCGCAGGTAGACATCCAAAGTTTGATCAACCAGATCGTCGCCCCCTACATCGAACCCAAACCCGATCCGAGGCAGGACGAGTATGTCGGCCACGCCGATGCCGCGATCGCCGGCCAGATGCGGGCGATTCTTCACGACGGATCGTTCCAGGCATTGGAATCCGCGTGGTTGGGATTGAATTTCCTGGTGTCCCAGGTGGCACAGTCCGAAGAGGTCCAGGTTTTTCTTTGGGACGTGACCAAAGCGGAATTGTTACAGGCCGGTGAGTCGGAGTCGGAACAACTGGAAGACTCGCTGCTGTTTCGCCGCTTGGTGACCGACCGAGAGCAAGTCCCGTTCACAATGCTGGTCAGCACGGAAACATTCAGCCATGAATTGAACGACCTAATCTTGCTGACGCGATTGGGTGCGATCGGTGCGAACTGCGGCGGCCCGGCGTTGGCTGCCGCGTCGCCGCAACTGGTCGGCAGTCAGGCCTGGACCGACGAAATCCCCAAACCGACCGCCGAAGCGAGTCGCGGGGAACAGGACTGGCAGAGCATTCGCACTAGCGCGGCGGCGCGTTGGATCGGCTTGGCCGGCCCACGGCTTTTGTTGCGGTTGCCCTACGGCGCCTCGACCAGCCCGGTCGACGCATTTGATTTTGAGGAAATCGACGATCCGATCGCCGATCACGAATCGTTGTTGTGGGGCGCGTCCTCCGTGTTCGTCGCGACCTTGCTGGCGACGTCGTACTTGCAATCCGGATGGCAAATGACGCCGGGGGATTTACAGGAGATCGCTGACTTGCCGGCGCTGACGTACAAGGATGAAGACGGCGAAGTGCATTTGAAGGCCTGTGCCGAAGTCTTTTTATCCGAGCGGGTCGCCGAGCAGATTCTCGATCATGGCGTGATGCCGTTGATGAGTTTTAAGAATCGCAACGCCGCGCGTGTGCTGCGGGTGCAATCGGTCTCGTCGCCCGCGTCGGCGCTTGCCGGCCCCTGGTCCTAGGATGATGCCTGCTGCAGAGTTGTCGATTACGAACCGATGGATTTACGCGAGATCGAGATTCCTGTTTGCTGGGACGCGCCCCCGCCGAAGATCCTGCGCACGATTGGAATCGCCGATCGATTGCGAGAGGCGTTGACGTCGGACGCGTGTGAGTCCGACATCCCAGCTTTGGTCAACAGCAACTTTTACATCGCCTACCATGCGCTCCGGCACGTGCGGGAGGCGGGGATGGGCGGCGACCTGTCGTTTTGTGAATGGGGCAGCGGACTGGGCGTGGTCACCTGCATCGCGTCGCAGCTGGGATTCAACGCAACAGGAATTGAAATCGAAGGCTCACTTTGTCGGTTTGCCACGACGCTGTCGAATGAATCAAACGCGAGAGCAACCTTCATCCGATCCAGCTATCGAGATGGCCCCGAAAGCTGTCAAGGACCGCCGTCGCAACAGCCATTTCCGATCGGGCAACGCATGTCCGATGTGATCTACGCCTACCCGTGGCCGGCCGAAGAGCGGTACATCGAGTCTTTATTCAGACGGATGGCCCGCCGGTCATCGGTTCTGATCACCTACCATGGCGGCACGAAGCTTCGCGCCCGAAAACTCAAGTCCTGAATTGTTTCAAGAGTGTCGTCAGCGAGATCGGGGCGTTGCGACGCGGTCTCGAACATGGCTCGACGCTCCGCCACGGTGCCAAGCCCGCCCCAATTGAAACTTCCGCAAAGGCCACCGCCGAGAGTCTTGAAAACAATGTTGGGCGGATGCATGACGCTGTTGGTGGCAGCGATGCTCGCATTTCGGACACGATTTTTCCGTGCGTTTCGGCGTTGCTGGGCGCGGTTGACACCGGGGGAATCGTCCGGCCGAAGCCACTTTTCTCAGACCTTCTCCATCGCTGCGGCGTAATTATTCATCTTCCGATCCATGTGCATCGTCATCGGCAATCGCCTCGGTTCAAAGAGTAGTTCCCAATGCTGCCGCGACCAAAACGGCTCGAAAAACAGACCTGGTCAAGACCGTCTCATGTTCGGTCAAATCTGAAATCGTGATCCGCTGTCGATTCGCGAAACGCGAGCAGAAACCATCATGTGATGGTAGCAAAAGTCGCCAACGGCTTGTTGATTAAATCGAAATGTACAATCGAATGATTAGCCGATGGGCGCTCGCGGGCCTCACATCGTCTTCTTGAACTCCTTTCGAATCTGGTCGCGAATCCAGTTCGGTTTGTGGTTCAAAACCTGCGCGATGCCTTTGGCGATCTTGGCCCCCGGCAGGATCTTCAGGCAACTGGGGTGGAAGTAGGTTTGCAGGCCCCCGCCCCCGTATTTCTTTTCCTTCCGCTTTGCCGCCAACCCGCCTTTGACCAATCCCGAGTCGGCGTATTTCCGCATGCTGACTTCGTGACCGTCGTTGCTACCCTTCCAGGCATAGGCCTGTTCCATGTCGAAGGACACCGGGTCGTGCCCCTTGACGACGAACATGGCCCCGAGTGAAGGCACGCCGTCGAAGGGCAAAATCAATTGTCGGCCGACGATGCGGTGATTGAAGTCCGACGCAAACCGGTAATCGCCCACGCGTGGCGGTGAAAACGGGATGCAGAACATGTTGGGAACAAGGTGCGGCACCTGATAGGAGAACCAATGGGTGAACAGGGCGGCATGTCCGGCCCCTTGACTGTGACCAGTGATCACGATGTTGCTGCCCGGAAACGCCCGTTCCGCTTTGGCAATCGCAGACATCACGCGGTCACGGTAGGAACCCAAGCTGCTTTTGTATCCGCCATGAATCAGGAACCCGGCGCCGCCATAATCGGCTTCTTCTTGAATATTGTCGAAGTTGGCGCGCCAATCGACGTTGACCTTCTGGGCGTTGCTAAGCCATCCCGCACCGCCTTCGTTCTTGCCGCCCACCGATCCGCGGAACACGACATAGATCGAATAGGGTGGCAGCTGGCCGGGATTTTCAAACACCACGACCATCGCCACCAGCGAACTGTCCGTCAGCCCACGCCAGCTTCGACCGAACACCGGATACTCTTGGATGATCTTTGCCGACCCGGAATCTTTCTCCAGTGCTTTGGTCGTCCGCTTGGAAAGTTCAATCCAAGAGAAACTCTTGGCATTGGCACGCTCGTAGATTTTGTATGCCAGCGCGATCGCGCGCATCGACGTGACACGGGGAAGCTCATACGGAATCTTGACCTCAAGGGTCGAACGCATTCGAATCTCAAACCCGGTCTTCGACGGCGGGCATCCATTGGAACACTGATAAAAGAACTTTTCGTGAGTTGGCACGCGGTCGAGCCATTCGGCATTCTCTTGATGTTTGCAGTGTTCACATTTTACGTACATTGACATTTTCCCCAATTAGAATCGAAACACAAAAATTGACCGCGACGCAGCGCCCCCTCCGATTACGATCGACGATCAATCGAACAGATAGTCGAATTCACCATCCTTGACGGAGACGTGCACCTTCTTGGCCGGATTGCCTTCCATCATCCGGGTCAGGAACTCGCCGCTGATTTGTGGCAAGACCGTGTTGGTCAAAATCGCGTCGATCATGCGGCCGCCGCTTTCCAATTCCGTGCAGCGACTGGCAATCAACTTGATCACGTCTTCATCATACGTGAACGGGATGTCGTGGTTGGCTTGCATGCGTTTGGCGATTCGGCCGAGCTGCAGTTTCGCGATCGCACCGACCATTTCATCGCTCAGCGGATAGTAGGGGATCGTCACGATCCGGCCCAACAACGCCGGCGGAAAGACCTTCAACAGCGGCCCACGCAACGCTTTGGCAAGCCCGTCGGGGTCCGGCATCAATTCCGGGTCCTTGCACATGTTCATCGTCAGATCGGTGCCGGCGTTGGTGGTCAGCAGGATCAGCGTGTTCTTGAAATCGATCACCCGCCCCTCGCCGTCTTCCATCCAGCCCTTGTCGAAGACCTGGAAGAAGATCTCGTGCACGTCGTGGTGAGCCTTTTCCACTTCGTCGAGCAACACGACGCTATAGGGGCGACGCCGCACCGCTTCGGTCAAGACGCCGCCTTCGCCATAGCCGACGTATCCGGGAGGTGCGCCTTTGAGCGTGCTGACGGTGTGGGCTTCTTGGAATTCGCTCATGTTGATCGTGATCACGTTCTGCTCGCCGCCGTACAGCGCTTCGGCCAGTGCGAGTGCGGTTTCGGTTTTCCCGACTCCGGAGGGGCCGGCCAACATGAACACGCCGATCGGCTTGCCGGGGTTATCCAAGCTGGCCCGCGACGTTTGAATCCGCTTGGCAATCATCTCCAACGCATGCCGCTGGCCGATGATGCGGTCGTTCAAGATGTCGGCGAGTTTCAAGACGGTCGCCAATTCGTCTTTGACCATCCGTCCGACGGGGATGCCGGTCCAATCCTGGACGACGGATCCGACGGCCTGTTCGTCGACGGTGGGCAGGATCAGCGGATGCTCGCCTTGCAGTTCATGTAGTTGCGTTTGCAATTCCTTGAGTTCATCGAGTAGCTTTTGACGGTCCGCATCGGACAACTTGGCCTCGGCCTTGTCTTCGGACGCCTCGGCGGTTTGCACCTTGACCGTTTGGGCCTCCGCATCGGCCGCCTTTTCCAGCGGGCTATCGGTGCCTTCGACCTTGCCGTGATGACCGCGAAGCTGGCTGCGGACATCCAGGATTTTTTCGACCAGGTCCTTTTCGTTGTTCCAACGTTCTTCCAGGCGGCTCAATCGCTCCTTTTCATACGTCAGTGCTTCGGTGGCTCGCTTGTGTCGTTCGGTCGTTTCGACACCGACCAGGTTTTCGTCGGCGATGATTCGCAATTCGGTATTGAGCGCATCGATCCGTTTTCGCGAATCGTCGACTTCCGCCGGGACGGCATGCTGGCTGATGGCGACGCGTGCCGCGGCGGTGTCGAGCAGACTGACCGATTTGTCGGGCAACTGCCGTGCGGGAATGTAGCGGTGGGACAGTTTGACGGCGGCTTCCAGGGCCTCGTCCAGGACCTTCACCTTGTGGTGTTTTTCCAGCGTCGACGTGATCCCGCGCATCATCAGGATCGCGCGTTCTTCGCTGGGCTCTTCGACCTGAACGACTTGGAACCGCCGCGTCAGCGCGGGGTCTTTTTCGATGTGCTTTTTGTACTCGGCCCAAGTCGTCGCGGCGACGGTCCGCAGCGTTCCGCGGGCGAGTGCGGGTTTGAGCAAGTTGGCGGCGTCGCCCGTGCCGGCGGCTCCGCCGGCGCCGACCAACGTGTGGGCTTCGTCGATGAACATGATGATCGGTTTTTCCGACGACTGAACCTCTTCGATCACCTGTTTGAGCCGGTTTTCGAATTCACCCTTCATGCTCGCGCCGGCTTGCAGCAGTCCCACGTCCAAGGCACGCAAGGTCACGTCCTTCAGCGGCGGCGGCACATCACCGGAAGCAATCTTGAGTGCGAACCCTTCGACGACGGCCGTTTTACCGACGCCGGCTTCACCGGTCAGAATCGGGTTGTTCTGCCGGCGTCGCATCAGGATGTCGATGATTTGTCGGATCTCTTCGTCGCGTCCGACGATCGGGTCGATCTTGCCCTGGCGAGCGTTCTCGGTCAGGTCGACGGTGAACTGTTTGAGCGCTTCCTGTTTGCCCATCGCCGCCGGCGGCATCGCGCCGCTGGCTTCGCCCGGAGCGGCGCCGCCGCCGACCTGGAATCCGTCGCTGGCGTGCATCGATTCTTCCGGCGAACCGCTGACGACTTCGTCAAAGCGATCGGTCAACGTGTCCAGTTTCACCTTTTCGAACTCGGGCGAGATGCCATACAGGGCGTGGGTCAAGCTGCGAGTCTTGAGCATGCCGACGACCAGGTGACCGGTGCGCACTTGTGATTCGCCGAACATCAGCGTGCCGTAGACCCATCCCCGTTCGACCGCTTCTTCGATGTGGGATGACAGGTCGGAAATCGACGTGGATCCACGCGGCAGCTTGTCCAACGACTCGGTCATGTCCTTGACCAACTTGGACGGATTCAGGTTGAACTGTTTGACGATGTGGTGAAGATCCGAGTCTTCCAGCTGCAGGATTTGATTGAACCAGTGCACGAGTTCGACGTAGGGATTGCCGCGCATCTTGCAAAACACGGTGGCACTCTCGATCGACTTGTAACCGACACTGTTGAGTTTTCCAAACAGTGCGGTGCGGCTGATATCGGACACGGTCATTCTCCTGGGTTGTGAATACGACAGGCCGGAAGCCTATCCCACGGGTGTATCGATGGTGCACTCAACAGTGCAAACGTAGGTCTTTCGGGTCTTCTCGGACGCCGTCGGCATCCATCCACATGGTTTGCCCGAGTTTTGCTTCGCCCAATCGCCACGAAGGCGTTTCGTCTTTCTTCAGGACCAGATTCAGATCCCACAACAGTTCTTCGCCGATGTAGTTCTTGACCATCGCGGTCAATCGCTGCAGGCTGGCGCCGCCGGGAAGCAGACGGGCAAAATCATCCCAACCGACCGGGCCGACGGTGATGGTGAAATTCTGTTGGCACTCCCAAACGTGCGAACCGAGTGTGCAGGCGACGCCGACGCTGGAACTGTCGGGATCGTCACCGAGATGGAAACGACAGTCTTCAGGAATCTCGGTCCAACGGCCGACAAACTCGTCGATCTGGCAAGGCACTTTGAAGAAATCCGAAATCATCGCCTCCAGTCCCTCGGGATTCTTGGCCTGGCAAGCGAATCGGCCGGCGTAAAACAACTTTGCCAAATCGGGCAACTCGTCACGATCCTCCAGCGACGGCATCCCGATCCCCATCAGCGAACCGACGTAGACCGAAAACCGATCCGATTCGGGGCGATCGAAATGGGCAGCCGGCTGGGCGTCCGCCCAGGCTCGATAGAACAACGACAGCATGCGGTGATGGAAGACATCCAAAAACGCGGCAAAGGTCGTGTCGTCGTGGTGCTGGATGCGATCGCGAATGTACTCGGTCAAATGCAGCGGCAGGGCGCCGTTGGGACCGCACAGGCCGAAAAAGCGGACGGCCATTTTGTGGTAGTCGTTGCCGCCGGCCCCACCGAGTTCAAATCCCGACAAGGACGAGGGCGCGAAACTGAGCGACGGCTGCTGGGTCAACCGGACGCGGTCATCGGACAGACGAACGGTATGCCCGAACCGCGGGGAATCGGGAAACATGCATTCGAGCAACCGCATCGCTTGATAAAAATCAAACTTGTACGGTTGATCGTTTAGCCGTTGCAGCGTCCCGTCTACAGGGCGTGCCGCCGTCCCATCTTCGCGGGCCATCGCGTTACCTCACCGCGCTCGGTCGTTCGAAAGACCGTCTCGGTAAATGAGTTGATTGATACGTACTTGGCAAAGAATTCATTCAGCACGGCCGCCATCAGAAACGCGCCGGTTCCTTCGAATCCGGTTTCGTCCAACGTGAGCGTCAGCTCCAGCCCGCGTCCGAAACTGAGCGGTCCCGACGAGGGCAAAGGCCGCGTCACCGGAGTGGAGTCGATCGACCGGACGGCGTCGATCTGCTTGCCGGTCATGACGTTGTTGGTGTCCGAGTAAAGCGCGAGCAGTTCTCGCAGTGCCGTCGCGCCCCCGGTCTTGTTGTTGACCAACGACAGGTAATTGAGAGAAAGGTGATTGATCAGCCGCCACGTCGTTTGGCCCTGCTCATAACTCCTGGAAGGCATCGGCTTGGTGGGGCCGGCCAAACAACGCACCGATTCGACCGGTGCACTGACCTCCAACGTAAAGTCGGTCTCGCTGATCCCGACCGGCATTTGCAGCGGCAAGTCGCGATTGGTGCACAGCGTTTCGATCGACAGTTGCCGTAATTCGTGCGAATAGGGCGACTCGTTTGCGTCGACCAAGTTTAAAAACGTCTCGCTGCCGACGTAGCTGGAGCGCGGGCCGTATTGCTTGTGCTTGGCCGACAACACCCGTTGGCGTCGCGTGACGGTGTAGTAGGCCCGAGCGCGATGGTCGGCGGTGAAATCGCTGAGCGAATAAAACGGTTTGAACTCTTGCTCGCGGTCGTTGCTGGTCCCATAGCCACGCACTTGACCGACTTCGTAGACTTCGAAATCCAGCGGGCGTGTTCGGTCGGGCATCACCTGGTACTCCGCCGTGCGGTCGCTCAGGTGAATCCGATCGGCGCGTTTTTCAAACAGATTGATCGCCGGACAACTGAACAGCGAAAAATGGCTGGCGTCGACACGGTTGGCCAGTTGCGGATCACCACGCCGGATCAGGATCGCGATTTCGATCGATTCGCTGTCACAGCGCTGGATCGCCGCTCCCAATTCGTTGACCTGGGCGAACATGTAGCGTTGCGGGAACGAAAAATACTCTTGTAGCAGTCGGTAACCTTGGAAAGATCTCGGGCCGTAGGGCAGCAAGGCTTGGTCGTCGTCAAAACCACGCGGTCGAACCTTGGATTTTCCAAACTGCACGTCCCAAGAGGACTGGGACCCGACCGGCCGCACGGCGATCCCGACCGCGCCGGTCATCAACTGCTCGTAAATCCGCATCGGGATGTCGGTGGCGCCGCGAATGAACAACGGCAGCTGATCGATCGGAATTTGATTGAATTTCAATCCCGCGGTGGACTCCAGCCGCAGCACCAACGCGGCTTTGACCGACCGATGGTCGGGCAATCCCAACGCCGCGACGTCTCGTAAAAAATAGTCCGCCTTGCTCAATTTGATCGGCCACAACGTGACCTCGTCCGCCGTGCGAAAGGTGCAACGGGTCTGTTCGCCCTTGCCCAGCAGACTGTGCAGCAGCGTGTGGCGTGGCAGACGAAATCCCTCGGCCAACGTTCCCTCGGTCAGGTCGGGACAAAATTCCACGACCGCCATCGCGGGCTGCGGCGCCAGATAATGAGGACACACCATCTCCAACAGATGCTGGGTCAGGCGCGGAAATTCGGCGTCCAGCTTGAGCTGAATGCGGGCGGCCAGCAGGGCGAATCCTTCAAACAACCGCTCCACGTAGGGGTCGGCGCATTCGAAGTCGTCGATCCCCAGTCGGCTGGCAATCTTGGGATACTCGGCGGCAAACTCGGCCCCCGATTCCCGAACGAATTGGAGTTCCTGGTTGTAATAATGCAGCAAACGCGGATCCATGCGACGCGGCCTCGTTATGCTTCGTGAATGTTGACGGTGCCCGTTTCCAGATCCAGTTCCGAACGAAGGTACAATCGCTCGGGGAACGGTCTGGACCAGAGTTCGCCTTCGATTTCGAATTGCAACGAATTGGAAAGCGGAGAATCGGGATCTTTTTCTCCGCGAACCTCCAGCGTCTCGGCCAGAATCCGGGGCTCGAAATCCAAGATGGCCTGGCGGAGTGCACGTTGGACGTCATAGATCTGCAATCCCGAAACCGTCTTCCCGGTCAGATCGGGGATGCCGTAATTGAGCACCGATTTTTCGACTTCCGGATAGTCGCTCAGGTCTTGGTTGGCGGCCAGGTGGCACGTATTCATCAACCAAGCCAAATCACGCAACACCGCGGCGCGCAACTTGTGGATGGAAAAGACGCGTTGCTCGCGTGATTCATTGTTAGTTCCCGCCTGGTCATCGGTCAGACGATCCAACAACGATGGAAACAGCCGTTCTTGTGAACTGAGGTCTGCCATGGCGGTTACCGATCACCACCGGGTTGATCGGTCGCTTCGGAATCCTCCGGCCCGGCCTCCGCTTCGACGTTCAAACGGATCTTCCGCACGTCAAGCAACGCGTACTCATCGACATCGGTCGCCAACATCCGCTGGCCGATCCCGACCGAAATCTCCGCGGCCGCATCACCGAGCGACTGCCAATCGGTCTTGCGTGAAAGTCGGATCTGGGAATCTTCCACGGTCTCGGAGCCGGGATAACGCGTCGGGATCATGCCGACGGCATCCCCGCCGTTGGCCCAGGTGAAATGCACCGGAGTCCAGACAAAATCACGCAGATCGGCGGGGGCTTCGAAATCGATTTGGGCGATTCGATGAAAGGGGATCCAGTAATACTGACCGTTCAACAGGGCTTCGAGCACCGGTCCCATTCTGGGATCGGCATCGGCGATCCATTCGAATTCGTGTTGGTGATCGCCGGTGATTTCCAGTGTGCCGGAGGTGGCGGGTGCCTCGTCAAAGGCTTCCGAGCGCAGGGCTTCGGCTTGTTGGTAGTTTTGCGCCGCCGACAGTTTCAACGCTTCGATCATCAGCGCAAGCCAGCGATCGGGCTGGCCAAAAATCAGCGGTGATGTTTCGCCGGCAAAGACACGTGCCCGCGTCGCTTCGCAGCGGATCGCTTCACGATAGGCCTGGACCATGGCCAGGTTTCCCGGGTCGAGGTCGCCGGCGATTTCCAGTTGCGTCTGGGCGCTCTGCCATTTGCCCAGCACGGTCAGCATTTGGAACAGAAAGACCCGCAACTTTGCGTCGGAGGGATCTTGTTGAATCGCCTTCTTCAACTCGGCGAAGGCCTCGTCCAGTTTTCCATCGCGGAGGTACTCTTCGGCGAGCATGATTATTGCGTCCAGGGAGAATCGAGCGGGTAGACCAGCTGAAACGGCGACGTCGATGGACGACGCGTTGGATGACTGCTGGCGGAGAATGGTCGGTCGAGCGATCACGATCGCGATCCATGGTGTTCGACGCGACGCGATCCGGTTCATCGGGCCAATGCCGCCGGGGTTGGCCCCCGAGCGGCATTGTCCGGTGAATCGGTTGGCGATCCGGCCGCAGCGATCAGCTGGAGCTGCCCTTGTTGACCGGGATGTTCCACTTGAACCCTTTGACGGGTCCACCGGAGCCATCGGCTTTCTGCTCTTTGTACTTCACTTCGACTTCGGCAAAGTTCAGCGAAATGTTTTCGGTCAGTCGATCTTCGCCGCCCGAACCGCCGGTGCTGACGGAAGTGACGAGCACCTTTTTCATTTCAACGATCATGTACTCCAACGGCTTTTTACCGGCCTTGCGAACGGTCAGCGTGGCTTTGTTGAAGTGATCTCCGTTTGCACAGTAGAGCATCAAGATGGGAGACGCGGCGTCGATCCATTTTGTGACACTGATATCCTGGAAGTTTGCTTTGCCGGCACCGCCGCCACCACCGACGTGGAACGAACCGGATTGGGACATCCCCCAGCTCCAGGCGAGAACATCAATCTCGTCCTTGTGTTTGTCGTCCTGAGATTCTCCTTTGATCTCACCTTCAATGTCCAAAAACATGTCAACAGCCATCGTAGTTTCCTTTTGCAGTCGAGTGCCAATGTATTTTCATAAGATCGCGAGGCCGCGTGCCTCGCGATCATGCATAACCTACCTATCGCGCGGTCCTCTATCAGCCCCCTCCTTTGCCTGATGGTAATTTCGAGACGAGCCGCAAGGATACCGACAGGCCTTCCAGTTGGTAATGCGGACGCAAGAAGAATTTGGAGGTGTAGTAACCGGGATTGCCTTCGACCTCTTCGACCACGACTTCGGCGGCCGCCAACGGCTTGCGAGCTTTGGTTTCCTCGTCCGATGTGCCCGGACTGCCATCGACGTATTGGTTGATCCAGTCTTGCAACCAGATCTGCATGTCCTTTCGTTCTTTAAAGCTGCCGACCTTGTCACGCACGATGCACTTCAGGTAGTGGGCGAAACGGCAGGTCGCGAACAGGTAGGGCAGACGTGCACCCAAGTTGGCGTTGGCGGTCGCATCGGGATCGTCATATTCAGCCGGCTGATGCAACGATTGGGCGCCGATGAAGGCGGCAAAGTCGGAGTTCTTTTTGTGGATCAATGGCATGAAACCATTCTTGGCCAGCTCCGCTTCACGACGGTCGCTGATCGCGATTTCCGTCGGGCATTTCATGTCCACGCCGCCGTCGTCGGTCGGGAAGGTGTGGCAGGGCAACCCTTCGACGGCACCGCCAGATTCGATGCCACGGATCCGCGAGCACCAGCCGTACATCTTGAACGACCGGGTGATGTTGGTCGCCATCGCGTAGGCGGCATTGGCCCAGCAATAGTTCTCGCTGTTGGCCGCATCGGTATCTTCTTCAAAGGCGAACTCGTCGACCGGATCCGACGCGGCGCCGTAGGGCAGTCGCGACAAGAAACGCGGCATCGCCAAACCGATGTACTTGGAGTCCTCTGATTCACGCAACGATCGCCACGCCGCATATTCGGGCGTTTGAAAGATCTTGGTCAAATCACGCGGGTTGGTCAGCTCTTGCCAGCTGTCCATTTGCATCACGGTCGGATCGACTCCGGCGATGAAGGGGGCGTGACAGGCGGCCGAGACCTGTGCGATTTCGCCGAGCAGTTCCACGTCCGGCGGGCTGTGGTCGAAGTGGTAATCGCCGACCAGGCAACCATAGGGCTCGCCGCCGAATTGACCGTACTCCTCTTCGTACATCTTTTTGAAGATCGGGCTTTGGTCCCAGGCGGTGCCTTTGAATTTCTTGAGCGTCTTGTGCAGCTCTTTTTTGGAAATGTTCATCACCCGGATCTTCAACAGCTCGTCGGTCTCGGTGTTGTTGACCAGGTGATGCAGCCCCCGCCACGCGCCTTCCAATTTTTGGAAGTCTTGGTTGTGCAGAATCAGATTGATCTGCTCGCTGAGTTTGGAGTCGATCTGGGCGATGATCGCTTCGACCGAGGCCAGCACGTCATCGGAGATCAGCGCGGTTTGCGAGAGGGCTTGTTCGGCGAGCGTTTTGACGGCGGTTTCCACCGCCTCTTTGGCTTGATCGGATTTGGGGCGGAATTCCTTCTGCAACAGCGAAGAGAACTCACTCATTTCGAGGGTCGCGCCCTCGGCCTGCTGTCCGGATGCGGCTTCGTCAGTACTCATTGTGATTTACTCCTCGTTTGCGGGTGTTTCTTCGTCGCCGCCGTCGGCTTTCGGGGCGGCCGAAAGCGATTGCAGCAGTGCGGGATCTTTGAGCGCTTTGGCCAGCAGGGCTTCGGCACCGTCCTTGCCGTCCATGTAGGTCAGCAGGTTGGAGAGTTGCTCGCGGGCCTGCAGCAACTTGCTCAGCGAGTCGACTTTGCGAGCGATCGCCGCGGGGGAAAAGTCGTCCATGCTTTCGAACGTCAGGTCGACGGCCATGTTGCCTTCACCGGTCAACGTGTTGGGCACCTGAAAGGCGACGCGCGGTTTCATCGACTTCATTCGCTCGTCGAAGTTATCCACATCGATCTCGAGTGCCTTGCGATCGGCCACCGGAGCGAGCGGCTCTTCGGGCTTCCCCGAAAGGTCGGCCAGCACGCCCATCACGAAGGGAAGCTGAACCTTCTTTTCGGCACCGTAGACTTCCACGTCGTATTCGATTTGCACGCGAGGAGCTCGATTCCTCGCGATAAATTTCTGAGCGCTAGCTTTAGCCATCTGTTACTCCTGTGTAAGAATTCGGGCGAGCACTTCCCGCCGCGGTAGGAATTGTGAGGTCACCAGGTTGATGAATCGTCGGCAGCCGACTCGTCGGAATCGCTGCTGGAAGAGGAGGAATCGGAACTGTCCGAGCTTCCCCCCAAGGCTTCGGCCTGCGAGACGGCGTCGGGCGCCAAATCGCGGAGGATGTCCAGGAAGCTTTTCGAGGCGAGTCGTTGGGCGCGGCGGATCAGCAGGGGCAAGGGGCTGGACGGTTCGTTTTCTTCATAGAAATCGCACACGTCGTCGAGCGCCTTGATCGCTTCTTTGCGTGATGTGATCTTGCCGTTGACACGATAGCCCTGCGCCGCTGGGGGGGGGGCCGCCGCGGCATCGCCCGATGAGTCGGTATCGCCGCCGCCGCTGTCATCCCAACTGGAATCGCCCCAACCGGATTCGTCTGCGGTTTCGGCTTCCGCTTGGTCGGCATAGACACCGCGCCGCTCGAGTTGCGAGACGACAAACTTGTCCATCTCTTCGAGCAACAACCGTGGCGGTGCCAGACTGACGGCAAAGGTGACGCCAACCTGTTGCGTGACAAACTTTTCGATCGCGTCGATATCCTCGGCCGCCGATCGCAGTGCCTCCTCGGTCGCCTGAATCGTTTCGATGTCGGTGTCGCTAAACGCGGCTTCGATCACGGCCAGCGTCGGCCCCTTGGAACCCGCCTCACCGGCCTCGTCCTCTTCGGTCGGGTTTTCGGCGGCTTCGCGAGCGTGTTCGACGTCGCGGAGTGAGAATCGTCCCACGGTGCGCGAGGCGACCAGAGGCGCGTCACGCAACTCCTTCATGATCCCCTGTTCGTCGCAGAACGTGATCAATGTGTTCATGCGATAGGTCGGATCGTCGTTGTCCTCGTGATCAAGTTCGGGGTGAACCGTGTCCCAAAACGTCTCCAGATAACTTCGCAGCAAATGCACTGCCTGCGAAAAACCGATCACACCGTCTTGATTCAGCGTGGCGCGGGCCAAGTAGGCGACCACGCGCATGTCTTTGGTGCGCGACAACAGCGCTTCGGCACGCTTCTTGACATCTTTCCAATCGGGCGGTTCCGCCTCGACGATCGTGTCACCGAACTGCTGCTCTTCGCTGCTCTGCGCAGCCCGCTCCATCTCTCCGAACTCCGCATCGTACTCCAAGTCCGGACCGCAGGGTTCGTCATCGGAAATCGGCGCCAGCAGTGTTTCGTGATCCGATAGATCCATCAGCGTATTAAGTTTCCGGAAAGCGAATGAGATGGAACGAAAACGCACCAGAGATGGTGCCGAACGACGCCGCCACGTCGCGAGAGAGGGTCAATCGCAAAAAGCGTTGAACGTTGGTCTTGGGAACCCTAGAACATCGATAGCGATGTCGTCGTCGACAAGGAATTTTGGCAGTCACGATTTGCCCCACCACGGTCGGATGGACGGAAAACACCGGTGATACCGTTCAAGATACAATTCCTACAGTCGTCAATGTGCGGCGGGTGGAAAAAATTTGTCGCGTGAGGGTTGTCCCGGCGCCACGCATCTCTTGAAGCTCTTAATTCGGCGAGCTGATGCCATCGGCTAGAACGTCCAACGCAGATCCAATCGCAACACACTGCGATACCAATGCCGCTCGGTCACGCTGGCCCCGCCGCTGATCCCCAACTCGAATAGCCGCCGCTTGTCACTCACAAATCGCACGCCTGGGTATAGGTTGATGATGTTCTCTCCGTCGATACTTTGAGGGTTGACCGCCCCGACCGATTTCTGTCCAGTCAGGATCGACCAGCCGACGATCTCGAAGGTCGGAAGAATGGCGAACGTGTCACTGTCATACAGAACGTTCGCAAACCCCATCCCGTATCTCAACACCGGGCCCGAGAATCCCGGCTGGCCGCCGATCGGAAACCAAAGCTTTAACTCGTTGTGGATCAGCGTTCGCTCACTCCACTTGTAGCGTGCAACGAACCCCGGCTCCATCGACACGTGGCCGTTGCCGAGTCCGCGTTTGGCCGATCCGGTGGGCAACTGATTCCGCAAGACCTGTGTCAGCTGCAACGAATCACCGTCGATCATCACCGTCTTGGTCGTGATCACCATGTCCCCCATTCCCCCTGTATTGCTCAGAATGGTGGGGTCGATGAATCGCAGCGGCAGCTCAGTCGTCGCCGAAAACTTCTTCCCGCCGACTTCGAACGACAAACGGATGTCCTGGTAGTCGACCGACGGCTCGAAGGTCAATGGATTGGCGAACTCGGGCCCCTTGCCACCGATCTTGGACCAGAAGTATTCCACGCGATCGGCGAATTCCCAGTCGCTTGCCGATTCGAATCGCAGACGAAAGTTGTTCGACGGCTGTGAGGCGTCGATCTCGAACAACGCGAACGGCAATCGCTCGACACCGACGCCGTAGTCCCGGCCCCGTTGGCTGCGGATCGCGCGAACGGCATTGTCAAACAGATTGGCCAGTGGCTTTCGACGACGATTGCGAAATGCTTCGAAGCGTTGACTTGCACCCTCGGGCACCCACACACGATCGGGCTGAAGGTCTTGGACAATCGGGATGCGGTCGCCTTCGGTAGGAATCGCCGCCGGAATCTGTTCTGAAAACGCGGGCGCCGGTGTCGGCAAAATCTCCGCCGCGGGATCATCCGCCAGATGCACGGTCGGTTTCAGAATCGTGCCCGCCGCCGGGTCCCAGGTCGGGACGGCCGGTTGAAACAGAATCCGTGGCCGCCCGGCATCGGGAACGTCACTCGGTTGCGATGCGGTCGCCGCATTCACATCGGCGTTACCGCGCGCCTGCACTTCAGCCACGGCAACGCCGCCGGGCAGCAACAGGCCTTCGACCGGTTTCGGATCGTCAATGGTCCACGAAAACGCGGCGTCGGCGGGCGTCATTGGTTGATTCATCGGCACCGGCGGATCCTGAGCCGACACCGCACCGAGCGCGCCGACGGCGCACCCGAACAGTATCCCAATCAGGGGACGCAATGTGACATGCCGAAGATTCGTCACTGAAATCGTTAAAGTCTCTGGGGGATACGAGAACCAGAATCAATGCACCCGAGCGGCCAGCCGGGCGGTGCAATCGGCCGACGTGATTGATCGCCCCTCGCGGGTCTCTGTCGATTTATCGGCCGATCAGATCCTTACGGTCATGAGAATTGGGTAAGATTTGTCGGTTATTCGCGTCCGACCGTTTCATTTCCTGCCGGATTGGCCGGTGGGAACGGATCTTCAGCAAGGCGGATGCCGATGACGGCCCGGTTGGAAGCCTGTAAACAGGCTCCGAGGGCGGGCCGCTTCAGTTTCACGCCCCATGCAATGAACGTCGGCTGCGGAATTCCGGGTGATTTTGCCGGATGGACATGACGATGACTGCTGTAGGAGATCCGCCGGCAGAGGCGCATAATGAGCGGGCCGCGAGAAAAAGACAGCAAAGAGTCGACTTGATGATTAACCGAGGCCTGACCGGCGTATGAAAAATCCACGCGTGCATTGGTACCAGGGGCTGTTCGTACGACCCCACCATCTCCAGGCAGCCGATCGACATTGGTTGGAACTGTCGCACACATCCGAAAGCTGGGATCATCCCTATGGATATGGTCTGCACGCATTCCAATACAATCAAGACGCCTTGGCGAGCGGGCATTTTCGCGTCGAAGAACTCGACGCCCGCCTGCGCGATGGCACACTGATTCGCCTGGATGCCGGCCAGGAACTTGAGGTCGATCTGAAGGCGGCATTCGATGCCCAGCCGGCCACCGAGTCGGAATCGTCACTGATGATTTACATCGGCGTGCCCAAATTGAACCTGGGTGGTGAAAACGTCACGGCTGATGCGACCAACGGTGTTGCCCGATTCACACGCACCCAATCGACCGTTCCCGACGAAAATGGGCAAGACAGCGGCCAACCGATCGAATTCCGCCGGCTGAACATGAAACTGATCGTGGGCAGCGACACGGCCGGTTACGAAGTGCTGCCGATCGCCCGCGTCCGCAGCGCCGGCGAACGCGAATCCCAACCGGTGATCGACGAAAACTACATCCCGCCGATCCTGTCGACCCACTCCTGGCATTACCTGCGTCGACATTACATCCAAGGGATCCGTGATGTGCTGAGCGGACACATGGACACGCTCAGCGAACCGGTGCGTCAGCTGAGTGTCGGTCGCCACAGTCTGGAACCGGCCGATTCCGGCCGCGTCTCGATGCTGGACCGTTTGAACGAAGCCTACAGCACCTTGGACGTGATGGGGCCCGCCCTGGGCGTGCACCCCTTCGACGCCTACATGGAATTGGCTCGCATCCTGGGCCGGTTGTCAATCTTCGGCCCCGAACGCCGTGCCATCGAAGTCGAACCGTACGACCACGACAACCTGGGATTCATCTTCGCCGACATCCGCGAAAAGATCTTGGGCATCCTGTACGCCACCCAGTTCGACGAATACTTGCGCGCCAACTTCGAAGGCCACGGCTCGATGATGCAGGCTCGGTTGGGTCCCGAATGGTTCGACCCGGACTGGGAATGGTACTTGGGCGTCGAACGTGGCGGGGCGAGCGAGTCGAATTTACGCGAGCTGTTGGAGCGATCACCGGAATGGTATTGGGTGTTCGCCAGCGCCGATCAGGTCGAGAACTTTTTCCACGTCCGCCAGAACGGGCTGGGCCGCGAGATCGTGTCGACGACGATCCCCGACCTGCCCTCGCGTCAGTACTGGACCTATTACAAGGTTTCGCAGGATGAGTACGAATCGCCGGCATGGCCCGAGATTCGCCGCACGCAAACCGTTGCGATGCGGGTGCGGAACTATGACGAACTGACCGGCGCCAGGCATTTGGATGTCGTGACCCCGGACGGCAATCGCGCCCGACTTCGATTCGCCCTTTTCGCCATCCGCACCTAAGTCATGACGCCCAGATTTGCCGACGCCATCGATCCGATTCTGATCCACGCGTTTTCTCTGATGGAGCGAATCGATGCGGGAGCGGAGATCGCTCCGGCGGAGGAGAAACGGACGCTCGAGGGGTTATTGCAACAGGCCGATAGCCGGCTTGCCGGACACACCGACGATTGGGACCTGGCAAAGTACGCGTTGGTCACGTGGATCGACGAGATGCTGGTCGATGCCCACATCTGGCCCGGCCAACACTGGTGGCGCGACAACGTGCTGGAGTGGACGCTGTTCAATTCCAGACGCTGCAACGACTTGTATTACGTCAACGCGACGACGGCACTGAATTCCGGGTCCGATGACGCACTGCAACTGATTTATGTTTGCGTGATGCTGGGCTTTCGAGGTCTGTATCGCGATCCCAAGTTGAACCGGATGCTGATCGACAAATACGGATTGGCGACCGACTTGCCGTCCTGGGCCGCCGAATACGGAAACGCGGTCTCCCAGGCGCGACAACGCTGGAACGACGCCACCGCAGGCCAAGAATGCGAACGCAACCTTGTCCCTGCGGTTCCCCACTGGACGCGGGCACGACTCGTCTGGCCGTGGCTGCTGACCATCCTGCTGGCCGGATTGCTCGCCCTTTCCTTCTTCCGCACCTGATGACGCTCGTCACAGTGACCGCCAACGATCGTGACCATGTCCAACGAACCGTCGCCCGAAAAAAAACTTCCGCTGCACCGTCGTTTTTTGCCCACGACGCTGGCCGGAAAATCGGCGGCGGTAACGGCACTGGTGCTGGTCGTCATCCTGGTCGTCGTCTGGATCTTTCGGCTGTTCGGATCCCAAAGCGTTCGTCTGATCCACGCGGTGTCGCCGCTTCACATCGCGATCGAATTCGCATTGGTGATCCTGATCCCGCTGGTGCTCTACTGGGGCATCCGGCGCTGGAACCAAGTGATCGAGGGCGAGTTCCCGGATATCGACCGGGCCTGGGAAGCCGGGATCAACGCACTTCGGGCCAAGGGCGTTTCGCCGTCGGACTATCCGATTTTCCTGATTCTCGGATCCGCCGGTAACGAAACCGAACAAGGGTTGATGGAAGCCTTGGACACCGAATTAACGATCCACGGCGTCCCCGACTCGTCCGGCGTCAGCCATGCGTTGCAGTGGTACATGAGCAGCGACGCGATCTATTTGTTCTGTCCAGGGGCCAGTTCGTTGAGCGCGCTGATGGGGCGTTGGTCGCCAGCGTCGATGAACGTGGCGCCCGGCCGCATCGCACGCCGCCGCACCGGCGGGGCGGCCGAAGGCGGCAGCGGCGCGACAGCAAGCCCTTCGACCGCGGCGCATGGTGCGGCGACCGGCTTGAACGGGATTCAAAAGATCGAGCGTGCCGCCCCGGGACCAACGGCTGCACCGGCCGGGGCATCAAAGCCGACGCCGCTGAAGAAAGAAACCGCGATGCGCCCGGCGCCGCAATCCCCCCCGCCGACTCCACCGTCATCGCAGCCGCAGCCCTACCTGGGCACCATCGGCCAGCACGCCATCGACTCCTCGCCACAATCAGGCTCGCCGCGTGAAACGGCCGCCACGCCGCCGCGATCCTCTGCGTTCGACGTGCCGGCAACCAAGCCGCAACCGCGTTCTGGAACACCAGCCGCCGATACGCCGCGACCACAATCGACGTCTCCCGCGTCCGGCGGCGGAGCGGCGGGCGAGGCGTTGCGACCGGCACCGCGGTACGAAGGTACCATTTCATTTGACCAATACCCGCCCAGCCAACCTTCTGCGCCTGCCCAACCAGCCGGCTCGCACACCCGCGCCGCCACTGCGGACACGACGCAAGCGACGGCGACACCGCCTCGTGCGCTGGGACGGCCGAGTGAGGCTTCCGATTCAACTCCGCATCGAATCGACGACGCCAAGGCATCCCCCGGATCGGCGCGCCCCACTCAGCCCCTGGCGACCTCCAACGCCCCGTTGGCCCTGCACGGAAGCGGCGGCCACAAGAAGGTCGCTCTTCCGGCATCACTGGACACCAGCGACCAAATCCCGCGTCTGCGCTATGTCTGTAAATTGCTTCAACGCGCACGGCGGCCGATGTGTGGCATCAATGGCGCGGTGACGTTGATCCCCTTCGAACTCTCTCGCGTCGGTCCGCTGCAACTCTCCGCGATCGCCCAATCCGCCCGCAACGATGTCGAAACGATCCAGCAAACTCTGGGCGTTCGCTGCCCGGTCACCGCCATGCTGGTCGGCCTGGAACAAGACAAAGGGTTCACCGAGCTGGTTCGTCGGCTGCAGTCGGGATTGTTATCGCGACGACTGGGAGGACGCTTTGATCTGCGCAGCCGACCGACGCCGGATGAATTGAACACCCACAGCGACCGCTTGTGCGATGCCTTCGAAGACTGGGTGTACCGACTGTTCAGCCGCGAAGACGGACTGGCACAACAACGCGGCAACCGCAAACTGTATGCGCTCGCCTGCAAGATCCGACACGAACTCAAACCGCGACTCCGCATCGTGCTCGGCCAAGCGTTCGGCTGCGAATCGAGTGAGCAAGACGTCGTCGGCGACAACGACGATTCATTCTTCTTCAGCGGTTGCTATTTCGCGGCCAGCGGAGCGACCACCGGACAACCCGCCTTCGTCCGCGGTGTGTTCAAAGACAAACTGGTCGACGAACAATCCAAGGTCCAGTGGACGCCCGAATCACGCCGCAAACAACACCTGCTGACCACCTTTACCATCCTCGGATGGATCATCGCACTGTTGCTGACCGCCCTGCTGGTCGTGCAGAACTTTGTCGTTGATTAGTGTCTGCACTTGTTTTCAGGCTCCGCCAGGGAACACCATGCGACGGAGCTCGGGACGTGAAATCTATCACTGTCCCACTAGCCGTGCGAGCAACAGAATGTTGGCAAACTCCTTTCGTTGCAAGACGATAGTTGTGATTCTGGCTCCCCTCTCCCCCGGAAAACCTGGCGAGCTTCAGCGAGTCAGGTTTTCCGGGGGAGAGGGGGACTCCCTAGGGTCGATAAAGCATTGAAGCGTGGAAGATCTGACGTAGGATTCTCCGCGCCGAAGTGAAGAGAGTCGGTGACAATTGCTTCACGAAATTCATGAGTATTTGGGGGGTCTATCGATGTGCAGCAGATCGATGCATTTCACGTTCCCCGCCTCCCATCGAACCACCACACGATCAGCAACCTCCTGATCAAAACGTTCATAAGATTCGACCATTCGAATCACCAGGTTCCGCCCAACGACCGATTGTCTCGCAGCAGGCAGTGAATCCAGGAATTCGGGCAGCACACGGATTGCTTCGTCGACGTTTCGACGCGCATCGACCTGACGCTGCGAAACAAGCGGAAGAGCTGCATGGATGGAGGCGTCGTCGTCTGGATCGAGAAAAAATACGACGCCATAGTGAATGAACCGGTGACCGTCCAAGAACTGCTGCGTCAGCACCTGCAGTGTTGCTCCGGCATTCGGTGTCTCGTCAGCGATCAAGGTCGCATCCAGGTCACTCGGTGGCGCATAAGGATTGACGGCTTGCATTGGCGATCCAGACGCACGGCCAACGTTGGTGTCGGCAACTTCACACGACACCGGATCAACCACTAAAAAGTTTCCGGGAGTTCGTTCCTCTCGATCACGATTCAAGCGTTCAAACAATGATGTCCACCGCCCGGTCAACCCGGAATACACGAACTGCACGCCAATCAGCCCAGCGACGATCGCGGTGACAAATTCAATCCAGCCCGCCGCCCCACCGAGCACACGGTAGAACGAGAAGGCAATGAAAAGCATGCCCAACAATCCCGCCGCGAGACGAAACGGAACCCGGGTTTTGGAAACGTGCGCTGCGATGTCAAACCCTCTCTTTTCCGATCTGCTTCACCGGGTACGGTTAATGAGCCTGCAGGTGTTTCTTGCAGTTGCGAACTCCCGCTGTCCTTTAATGCCTATTCGACGACGTCGGAAGTTCCCGCGTCGTCTTTCACGTGTTCGGGAAACAATGTCTGCAACTTCTTCAGCTTGGGAACGATGTACGCCTCACAATACTGTTTGTCGCGGTTACGATTGAAGTAATCCTGGTGATCCGCATCGGTGGGATAGAACGTGGTGGCGCGTTCGATCGTCGTGACGATGGGTGATTTGAACGCCTGCTGCCGATTCAATAATCGCTTGTACTCCGACGCGACCTCCTGCTGTTGCTCGGTGTGGGCGAACACGACGCTGCGATATTGCGGTCCGAAATCCGGCCCCTGCCGGTTCTTCGTCGTCGGATCGTGGGTCCGCCAAAACACCTGCAACAGCGTGTTGTAGGAAACGACGTCGGGGTCAAATTCCAATTGAATCACCTCGACATGACCGGTCCGTCCCGTGAGCACCTGTTGGTAGGTCGGATTCTTCATTCGCCCGCCCATGAATCCCGGGCGGACATTCGAAACACCTTCGATCCGTTGAAACACCGCCTCCACGCACCAGTAGCACCCGCCGCCGAACGTCGCCGTTTCGCGTTCCGGCTGATCGGCTAGGACCGCTTGCGGGATGATGTAGGATGCAATCCACACGGAGCACAAAACGGCATTGCGTCGACTGACATTCATCAATTGCGTCCCCTTCGATTCGGCGTCGGCTCTCCCAATTAAGGAACGTCGGAAGAATAAGTGGGACAGGCTTCCATCCTGTCATGGCGAAAACGACAGGCCGGAAGCCTATCCCACAATCGATCCCCGCCACATATTCTTCCGACGGTCCTAAACATCGTTGATAGTGTATCACAAACAAGTTAGCACCTATCGCGAATCCACGTGTGCTTCCAGCAACACGGGCGAACCCCGTGCCTTCAACTCCTCATTGACCATCAAGCGAAACTTCTGGTAATTCTTGCCGCCGTCGCAGACCACGGCGTACTCATCCCAGATCCACTCGATCGTCGATGCATCAACTGGTTTATCGAGTCGCTCCTTCAAGCGGGCTTCAAACTCGGAGATCTCTTCAAGCGTGGTTTGAAAGGGAATCAGACTGTTTCCGTGCAAATTACCTGTCCAGTCGACCATGCAACTCCACTGTGCAGCCGTCATGGACGGAGGACACCGACCGTGAAGGCCTTCCAGTTGTCGCTCGATCCGGCGAGCGTAGTAAACCTGCCCGCCAAGGTGACGCCAGTACGCCGAAACAGCCGCCACCGCAACCGCGATTACGAGTGTGACGATCATGAGCGTCCGTAAGCTAAACCGCATCAGCCGAATTCTCGCTTAGACTTTGGCATTTGCCCAAACACGGTCTTCTTAAACTCCGCAAGAGCCTCCGTCTGGCCGGGAAGGTCGATGTGTTCGTTCACCTTTCTTCCCGCAGACAGTCAATTTCTGCCTGAACACCAGCATTCTCCGCAGCCCCTTCGACTTTCAAAGCGGAAAATCCGGCGTCTCGGCGACGATCGTCACTTCATCGTCGTCGGCGCAAATCTCACGAATCGCCTCGTGCAGCCGATCCACGTCCGCGGTGGTGTCGACCAATCGGAATCGGCCCCAACTCCATTGCTTGCCACGAGGTGTCAGCACGGTGACGCACAGATCAAGCATATCCGAATCATCGATTCGCATCCCATAGATCCCGATGCCGCACGAGAACGGCAACCCCGCAACCGTCACCCACCATCCCCAATCTTCGCACGCGACTTGCGTTGCCTGGAAACCGTTTTGCACCAACGCATCTCGCAGATACAGCGCGAACGCCTTTCCATACGTCCCCTCGTTGACCAGCTCCTCTTCCTCACCGGGCATCACGCCCAGCTTCGGTGATCGAACCCGCAGAAACGCGCTGGAACTGTCGTTGTTGTTCTCGGAAGGCATGGACGTAGTTTACCTGAACAAAACCCCCAACGGTCGCCATCGTGATCCAACGCAAGATCGACATCGGATCGAGAAACATCCCAATCCAACCGTTGCCCAGCGACCACCCGCCGTTGACACTCGAAAAAAATGTCGCGACCAACAACGCGGCGACGGCACCCGCAAAAACGCTCTCATAGCAGTTGCACCGCCGCGCTATCAACACGTGAAATGTTCCGAAAACCACAACGACCACCAACGCTTGTGCGATCGAAGCTGGAAGCTGCAGTGTCGCAAACAGCAATGCCGCCACCGTTGTCGCGACGATCAGGTGCCAAATGTGGAATTGCCGGATCATTCGGGTTCTCGTGAGTTGAGAGTGCCTACTGGATCAAGCGGTGCGACGGGATCACCATCCCGAAGCAACTCAAACCGAGACAAGAAGTGCTCGACGACAGATTCATCATGATCGTGTGCCGGATAGGTGGCAACAGCGATCAAGGCAATTTCATTGACAATGTAGAAATGTCGACGGAAAACGACCGGACCGGTGTTGATGATCTGGTGTCGGCCTTCAACCCCAGCGCTCTCGATCGACTCACTCAGGACAACGAACCCGTCCCAGGCCTCGGCAAGTCCAATGGCAGAGCTTTCATACCGGTCCTCGGCCGATTCATTGCTTCCCAGATTGGTCGGGAGTGTCGCGATCGCAACCCGGGTGTCGCCGATCCATTGCCCCCATTCACTTACCTGTCCATCGATCTCCAGTTCATCAGCGTTGTATTCAAAATCGTCAGGCAACACACCTCGACACATTCCATCGGGCGTCGTAAAGACAACCCACGAGATGCCTTCGAATTTGCTGACCGGCGTGAAGTTTGGCATAACGGCCGCAAACAGCCCGCCAATCACAACAGCCGCAACACCGAGCCCGAGCTTCGAACGCGTCGAAAGATGCTTCATCATGATGGCCACCTTCCTCGAATCATCCAGACGCAGGGCATCGTATCCACGTTACCATTTGCAGGTCATGCGGATGCGTCTTCTCCAATCAGCATCAACTACAGGTCAATGATTGTAGCGGTTAACGATCCACCTCGTATCAATTCGCGGTGCGATTCGTTTCGCACGCGGAGCGTGGGAGGGCTGGCAGTCGAGTAAGTTCTGCTGGCAAAACCGTGCACGTAGCTCGGGCCCGCTGTTCCTGGCGTGATTCGCTCGACGATAAGCGTCACTCTCGAATCGGAATCTTGCTCGAGAACGCGGGGCAGACGTGGGTCATCCAAGATAAACCGCCCCTCTGGCTGCGACTGAGGAATTAAGAGATGCCCGATTAGCGTGACCTTTTGGTCGTCGAGCTTGTCGGATTCTTTGTGAACGCCATCAAACTGCTCACGTTTGGGAAGAATGTTTCGGGCGATCAGGGGGAGATTGCCGAACTGGCATGACACATGAACGTCTTTCCACACAACGCCAGCCGGCAACGAGTCGTGCTGTCAGATGGGGTCTGGGTAATCGGTTCCCTCCTGCGATTGCTAAATGGTGCTCGCATATTTGCGGTTCCACTCGTAGTCCAACATCGCATAGACATAGTCATCCGACCATCCATCCGATTCTAGATTTGCATCGATGAAATGCGCTTCTCTTCGCATCCCGACGCGTTCCAGAAGTCGCCATGAACGCTCGTTTCGGGTGTCCACACCCGCGCACACTCGATGCTCCCCGAGACAGTTGAAGGCATAGCCGAGCACTCCGACAACAGCCTCCGTCGCCAATCCCTTCCCAGTATAGGATCGGTTGAATGAGTAGCCGATTTCGGATTGACGATCGTCAGGGCTGACATTGGTCAGCTGGACACAACCAACCAACTCGTCGGAGTTTTGCAACAATGCCGCCAGCATCACCGCAATTCCGGGGGAATCAACATCGATCTGTGACTGCGCATCAATGTGCGATTCAACCTGCTCGATTGTCCATGGCCGATAGAAGTTGTAGCGCGCGTTCTCGGCGTCACCATAGATCGCAAACAGGGCATCGCGGTCGCTTTGAATCAGGCGACGGATCAACATTCGGTCCGTCTCGATCGGTAGTTGAAAAACGGACACGTTTAGATCCACATCGCAGTGGCGGCTTGCGTCGTTGCGACGAAGAAACTCGCCCCCGGAAACCGACCAACGTGGCGATTTAAATCTACAGCACTCATGTCGTTGATACCAAAAATGTTCGTCACAGCAAATCTCCGTGATCGGCTCTCGACATTCGGGTTGTGACAAGCAATCGATTCGCTTTAGTGCTTGCGCAAATCCGATCGTGCGTCAGCGAATTTCCAGCCTTAGTTGATCCAACCTCAGGGCGAGATTAGAACGCATCCATTTTGACCGTGCCAACGTTTTGGAGACGATTCCGATCGTGAAGGTGCCGAAGCACGATGGCGTTTGGAGTTGTGCCGTGAAATGGAAAATCTGGATCGCTCGCAACCCAGATCACGGTGGCAGAATCCGGCACCGTCAAAAGATCCGCCGGATCGAGGTTCCAATCGACGCCGACCCGTTCCTTGAGGTCATCGAAATCCCACGATTGACGCGTGCGTGCCATGCATGGTGCGAAGTCATCTCGGAGTTCCTGCCAGCCTTTCGGCCACGAATCACCGTTGAAACTCATGTGTCGAACACACATCTGTGCGACCAATCTCGCGGCGTAGGTACTCTGGGATGCGTCCGCGTTGTGCCGCGCGCGGGAAAGCCCGATCGAGATCGACCACACGCCGAAGACGGCGATCGTCAAGGCAAACATCAGCTGACGCAAACTAAATCGTGGAGTCATCGTTGCGACCAATCCGCGCATACGGAGAAACGGGGATCGAACGCCTCTCCGAATCCTGTGTGCTTTCTTTTGACCGCTCCCAGGACTGGATTAGAGCAGGTCCTGACGAACAGTGCCAACTTCTCAATCTCAGGCGAAGCTTGTGTGCAATTGATTCATTCTTCACCTGTGCTCGTCGGACAACTCGTCTCGTTCTTTCGTTACGTGGTATCGGTCCTCAAGAGCGTGCCACAGCATTGTTCCGATATACCAACCCAAGAGTGGTCCTCCTGGAAACACGAATAACGCATATGGCAATGCAATGAAAAAGAAGTCGCGGTCGATTTTGGGACGTTCGAGAAAGTAG
>NZ_JACEHH010000042.1 GCF_014154935.1 Stieleria mannarensis | reverse complement strand
TGACCGACGGGGAACCACCTTCTGGCGAAGGTAGCTACGTAAGACGGCCGCTTTCAACCCCGCGCATCAAATCTGGGCCGGCGGCAGCGTTTCCCATTGAATCGCATCACCCGGTGCTGGCGGCAGCTCTTCCGCCTGGTCGACATGCTCGCGGAGCAACTCTCGTGTCGCTTGGAAACCGCGCGCCGAGGCGATCGACTTGAGCGCCGGGCTGTTGACGATCCCATCATAGTGCGACAGCAACTCTTTCAGTTCCGCTTGGTTTCCTTTGGCGATTAAGTCTTCGACGCGATCCGGGGCGAGAAACTCCATCCAAGCTTCGCCGTCGTCCATGGCCGCAAGACTGGCGGCCAATTGCTGGGGCGCATTGGCGGTCTGCGGATGTTTCGGCGACGGATTTCGAAGCGCTTCTCGGCTTCCCTTGTACAGGTACGGATTACGCGGCGACGGGTAAGCAAATTCTGGTTGTGGCGTCTTCATGGCCAGTGGCGGACGTCGGCGGCCGGGGAAGTGACTGTCGTATCGATGCCGTTCGCGGAAATACGGATCGTTCAACAGATCCGGCGCTTCGAAGCTGCCGAACCGGTAGGGATCGTAGACGTAATTGTCGAAGCGGTAGGGATCAAACGATCCTGGCCGCGGGTAGTTGTAGTCGGGGTAACTGAACACGCCGATACTCATTCCCCGCGTCGACGTGGGGTAGGGCGTTCGGTATCGGTTGGGGACGGCAGGCGGCGTGTGAGATTGAACTCGACTTCGGCGCCCGCTCCGCGATTTGTTGCCAAACCATTGTCCATTGACCAGGGAACAATCCACCGACAGCAGCACGACCAGAACGAACGAGAGACGGACCATTGGAACACTCGCAGGTGAAGCGGGAAAACAACTGCCCAAGCCTAGACCCTTGCTAGGCTGTGTTCCCGGAGCAATGCCTCCGTATCGAACCGAAAATCTTTCACCGACCGAAGCAACGCTCACCATCGGGGCGACATGATTTTCAGAAAAAAGGTTCAAGACGCTTGTGATGCCACGGGGCGATCGAGGATTTCTCGCACCTGGCGGGCCAAGGCGGCCGGCAGAAAGGGTTTTCTCAAACAGGGAACCTCGATTGCCTCGATCGCTTGGGTCGAGGCAGGGTCGGCGTGTCCGGTAATCAACAACACCGGAAGATTCGGACGGACGCCGCGCAGCCACTGTAACAGCACGGTGCCGCTCATGCCCGGCATCGCGACGTCCGAGATGACCAATTCGATCGATGGATTTGATTCGATCAGTCGCTTGGCCTGCAACCCATCGGCCGCCGCCACGACGTGGTACCCATAGTGTCGCAACGATTTACAAGCCAAGTCTCGGATCGCTTGCTCGTCTTCGACAAACAAGACCGTTTCGGTTCCTTGGGCGGGATCCTGTTCAAGGGGCGTGGGGGCTTCATCGGCCGCCGGTTCTTTGGTCGCGGGCAGATAGACGGTGAACCGGGTGCCATGTCCGACGCGGCTGGCGACCGAAATCTGGCCGCGAAATTGTTGGACGATGCCATAGACGATCGCCAGTCCCAATCCGGTTCCCTGTCCGTGCGGCTTGGTCGTGAAGAAAGGATCAAAAATCCGCTCACAGGTCGCGGCGTCCATCCCATGTCCGCAGTCGCTGACTTCGATGACCACGTAGGGGCCGGGTAGATCCAATCGCAGTTCATTCAGTTCTTGTTCGGCGACGTCAACGTTACGCGCACCGATGGTCAGTGTTCCGCCATCGGGCATCGCGTGCGCGGCGTTGATCGCCAGATTGATCAACACTTGTTCCAACTGGCTCCTGTCGGCACGAATGTGGTCGACGGGATCGGCGACGTCGTACTTCAAATCGATCGCCGACTCTAAAACCCCACGCAGCAGCGGATCGATTTCGGCGAGCACTCGGCCGGTATCCACGACGCTTAACTTGCCCGTCGACGTCCGGCTGAACGTTTGGATCTGGCCGGTCAAATGACGACCTCGCTGGGCCGCATCAAGGATCATTTGCACGCCTTGGTCCACGGCCGCATTCCCATCGGCGCTCATCCGGACGAATTCGGCCCCGTACATGACGACGGCAAGGAAGTTGTTGAAATCGTGAGCGATCCCGCCGGCCATCCGACCGATCGCTTCCATCTTTTTCGTTTCCGAGAGTTGATTCTGGAGATCGACGAGTGTCGAGATGTCGCGGATGATCACCTGGAAACCGCTCGGCTTTCCGTCTTCACCGGTCTGGCGATTGACCGACAGAATGGCGTCGAACGGTTTGCCCTGGAGCGTCTGCATTTTGAACTGGGCGCCGCGCAAATGATTGGACTGTTTCAATCCCGACTGAAAACGTTTCGCTTCGTCACTGCCGGCAAACATCGACGAAAGCTCGATCGTCGCTTGTTGCTGCAGCCCCATCAGTTCCCTTCCCACGCTATTACAGCTTTTCAGCGTGCCGTCGTTTCCGAACAGATAGATCGCATCCTGGGAGTCTTCAAACAGCAGCCGAAATTTTCGTTCGCTGGCAGCGATGCGACTTGTTTTGCGGGCGACGTCACGCTCCAGACCTCGTGCCATCTTGCCGACACGGACCCAGTTGAATCCGGCCAGGATGGCTAATGCCAAGATCGATGCAACAAAAAACGCGACGGCGGGTTTAAACCAGCCGCGCGATTGCAAGGGCAACGGCATCACGCTGAATCGGAACACTGCAGGCGTCGGGTCGATCTGACCGGCGGCGTCCTGGACGCGGACGGCAACGCGATGGTCCCCGAACGGCAACACGGGCAGCCTCAACTCCTCTTCCAACGGTTCGAACGGCGTCCACGCCTGATCGTCAATCTTGGAAGAAACAAGAAAATGCCGTCGTGTCCCCCGCGGTCGAAATCGCTGCAAGCCACGCACACGCAAACGCAAGCCTTCGCCTTCGTTCAAGGTACTGTCCCCGTCAACGATCTCCGTCTGGGGCGGATGCGCATTGTGTTGATAGCGATAACAGCGATTCCCCACGCCCACCCAAAATTCGCCTGGATTTCCGGCGACAACGGTGTTCACGCGGGTTTCAAAGGGTGTCGCGATCGGCGGCGGCAGGGACGCGGCGCCTGCGTCGATCACTTCGAGCTTGCCTCGCGAGGACGCAAAGAGCTGTTGCCTGCCGTTCTTGCCTACAATTCGGCCGACGCGATCAGGCATCGGTTTCCAAACTCCATCGCGCATTCGCACCAGGGCCGCTTGCCCCCCGAGGTAACCGCTGCATGACGCCCAGATCTCCCCGTCCAGGGTGACGAGTTTGCCGACCGCACGCGAGGGCAACTCGATGTCAGACCAACGGAGGCCACCATCGGTCGAGCGCATCAACCCAAAGAATCCGGAAATTAACAGTGTTCCGTCCGCCAAGGGCTGGACGAAGGGAGCATGACTGATCTGTGCTTTCGCCGGCAAATTGACGTTTGTGACGGAGTCGCGATCACAGTAAAGCAGGTCATAGGGTAGGGAGTTGTTGGCGCCAAGAACGATCCAGATCCCTCCCCGTGGATCAGCGCACGATCGACTCACCCGAATGGGACGATCGAATCGCGACATGTCTGTGCTATGCAATCGATCGCCTTCGATCCCGAGCATGACGCGGTTGTGATCAGCGTCCATCGCTCCGACCCAAACCACGTCACGACCATCGATCCCCAGCAACCTCGCTCCGACGTGCTCCTGCAAATCGATGTGACTGAGCCGTCCGTTTTGCCAGCGGTCGATCCCACCGTTTGATTCAAACCAGAGTGCCCCGTCAGAACTTTCATGGATCGGCGCCTTTAAATTCGGGTACTCGGTCGAACGCCGCTCCGCCCATCGGACAAGTCCGTCCGGCTTTCGCAAAAACCACATCCCGCCGTCGCGGTCACGATGAAGTGGCCCGCCGAGATCCTGATAGATTTTCCATTCAGGGTCGTCACGCTCCCAAAGCAGCAGACGCTCGGGGCCGACGATCCAGACCACACCCTGGCGGTCCTCCAAAAGGTACTGCACGTTCCCGACGACATTGGTCAACTGACGCGATGCATTGTCCCAGCCATGACCATTCCAGCGGTTCATGACGGGGCTACGCCCCGAGGTGCAGGTCAAGATCTCACCGTCTCGGGTCGCAATCAACTTGGGTTGCTCGAGATTGGGCGTCACATTGGCAGTGCGTCGCCACGTTCCTTCCTTGAACTGATAAAAATTCTCACCGGTTGCGACCAACAGGCCATGCCGTTGGCTTTCGACCATCGACCAGACATAGGCGGGTTCTTCCCACAGCCCCGCCTCCACCAGCGGCTCTCGGACACCGTCCTCGGTCAATTCCGCCAAGCCGACGTTGGTCAGAACAAACTGACGTCCGTCGCTCGTTCGCACGTAATCGGAAATGTAGTTGCTGGGCAGCCCGTCTTGCTTGCCCCAACTTGTGAATTCTCCGTCTTTCATCCGCGTTAATCCTGCGGGCACGCCACCCTTGGGCCACTGGTCACAGCAAAACCACAATGCCCCATCGCTATCGCGAACGATGCGACGGATGCTCGGCCCGGCCAACCGTCCCTTCAGTCGATCGGAATCGAATGTGGATCCGTCAAAGAGGGTCACCCCGTGATCGGTGCCCACCCATAACATCCCGTCGTCGTCAACCAGGACACAGCGGACGTAGTTGCTGGGGAGCCCGTCTTTGGTTGTGAAGCGTTTCCAGCGATAACCGTCGTAGTGATACAAGCCGTCCGAGACGGCGAACCACAGCGAACCGTCCGCCGCGACGGCTGCATGGGTGATCGACTTTTCCGCCAGATTCGCGTCCCGGTAAAACGACTGGAACTGCCACGCCCGGGCGATCGAGGCCGGTTGTTGCGCATGGCATCTGCTGGTCAGCACGATCCCGTTGGCAACCAGGATCCCGGCGACCGAGAGCAACAACAGGAGGAGGAATCGGGGCATTTCTGCTTCCCTGTGGGGGCGATCTTCGCCCTAGTTTTAGTGGACAATCACGCCACCTGCTAGCTGAAGAACCGTGGTCGATGCCCAGGTTGTCAGGACGGTTGCTCGCTTGCCCCCCGGCCGGGCAGTCTGTCGACCACTCCTGCGCCAATCGTTCTCGCGTGCTTCGGGCTTCTCGAACGTACTCGCGGGGCCCCTCTTTCCCCCGCTTCATCCGTAGACGTCGTCGGCAATCCCGCTCCGATTATGCAAATTCTTAAGGGTAGCGTAGCCCCTTGATCCGAGGCCCACCCCCGTTTTGACAACTTCACTCAATTCATCGTTTCGCGGTGACGTAACTGTCTCCAGAACCGCCGGCCATTGGTCATCGCGGCACGGCGATGCCGCACAACGCTCGGGCTGGTCACGGCGGCGGCGATGCGGGTTGACCGACATCGCTTTAGAGAGACAACACGAGAAACCAACAACAAGTGATTCGGGGCGAACGCTGCAATGGATGATGTATCAGAGCTTCTCAAGAATTTGACGGTGTGCCAATCCTTGGTCCGCGAGGCCGAGGAGACGCCGGCGGTCAAGGTTCGTTTCCAGACACCCGGATTCGAGATCGTGGCCGATTGCGATCTCGGCGGACGACGCATCTCGGACGTCATGAATCAATCGATCAGCGACTACATGGAATGCCGCAACGCAAGCCTGTATCGCCACGGCCGACTGATCGATCAGATGGCAAAGGTCAACGTCCGCAAACCGGAGATCATGATCGCGGGGATCGCCGGCGACACCCACGAAGCCGCCGCCAAACGCATCGGTAGCCGCCGCGCGTTGCAACTGTTCCACACGGTCGTCGCCATCGACCGCTGGATCGTCAAGGGGCGATTGCACATGACCACGCACAAGAGCGTCAAAGAATTCCTGCACGCCAATCGTGACTTCTTTCCCATCGCCGACGCCTCGGTCGTTGATGCTGAGACGCCCGACACGCCACAACACATGAACGTCGCCATCGTCAATCGACAGCGCGTCTCGTTCATGGAGATCACGGAACTGGAAGCATCCGATTCCGATCCATCACCCGTTGCACGGCTTCTGCATAAAGCCAAGACTTGAAGCCGTCAAACAAGTAAGCCTCCCTCCCTGCCGAGGTCGTGCGGTTTTTCAATTCAACCCTCCTGGCAGGAGGGGCGAGCGCAGCGAGCGGCATTGGCGCCAAGTTAAGACTTAACCCTCCCTGGCAGGGAGGGTCGAGCGTAGCGAGGGGAGGGTTGATTCGTGGTGGTTGAGTTCTTGTGAGCTACAACGAACCCTCCCCGCACCGAGCGTTCACTTCTCCGCGACCCTCCCAGCGGGAGGGCGAACACGCCCACACAAACGCACGTCGCCCTTTCACTGAGCCCGCAACATCCCCAACCGCCACGGGATGTCGCCGTAATTGCCGCGTCGGTACTCCGCGTCGTCGGCACCCTGAAACAGCAGTTGCAAGTTTTCCGGATCCACCTCCAGTCGCTGATCATGACCGGCGCGAATGAGTTCGCCGTGGCTATAGGACGTCGCCCAGGATTGGTCTTGGTTGATCACGTTGACCGGTGAAACGAACGGCTGATCACGGCTAGCGGCAAGCGGTCGCCAGGTTCCATCCAGAGAGTCGCTGATGAAGGCTTTGAAATACCGTCGGCGTCCGGCTTGAGCCTCGACCATCGTCAGGTATCGTTGCCGGCCTTTGAACGCGTAGGTGTGACTGGCTTCGAAGATGTCGGCCTGCAACACCACTTGGGGATCCGACCAGCCGCGATCGGGAAAGTTCGCCAACGCCGTTTCCGCACGCCACATCTGGCCGTTGAGCGTCGTGAAGAACAGGTGTGCCTTGGCATCGTCACAGATGACCCAAAAATCCAATCCCGCCTTGGCACCGTCTTTGACGACATACAGCGGCCGGGGACGTGTCCAACGCTCGGGCGCATCCAGCGAATCGTTGGTCGAATAGCAGGGACCATACTTCAGACCGCGTGTGTCATCACTGGCCTGGTAAATCAGGTACCACTTTCGCTGCGGGCGGAAGTAAAAGATTTGTGGGGCGCCGTGGTAGCCCATCGTTAAATCCAACACACTCCAATCGGCGTTCCTGGCATCGGCCCAATCGGCGAATGAAAGCTGCCCGATGCGGATGCGTCCGTCGCCCGATTTTTGTTTCCGCAGCGTGCAAAACAGATGCCAGCGGCCGTCATGCCGCACGATGCTGGGATCCTTGACCGCCAACCAGGGATGTTCGGGCGAAGCCGGCAAACGCTCGGAGTCGATTTCCAACAGCGGCGGACCGACCCGCCAACGAAACTCGCCCGATTGAAACGGGTCGTCGATGGCCACGACTGTCGCATCGTCGGCTTGTGTTTCGGCGACCTGTTGGGCCATCACGGTCGATCGCGGTGCCAGGCCGCCGATCCCGAACAGCAGCGTGAAAGACAAGACTGCAAGCGGAACGTTGCCATGTCGCATAGTGATTTTCCTGAATTTGTGAATGTCGACTGGTGTGGCCAATTCTACTGGTAAAACAAATCCGGTTGGTTGCGGCTCCGTGGTTGTCTATGCTGGGCACCGGTGTGTTTGCCTCCTTGGTTGGTTTAAAACGAGAAAAACAGCGATGAAGCGTCTGGTCGGTTGTGCGTTGGCACTTGCGTTGATTCATGGTTCCGCGGTCGCGGACGACTGGTCCCCCGATGATGACACGTATGATCCGACGATTCAGTCCGTGGTGATCGGTGACCGATCTTGGATCGGCGACCCTTCGCCCTTCGTTCATCTCGGACTCTCACGCACCGGTTACACCTACGTCGCCCCGGTCGCTTACGATGGATTTGATCCCTCGGTGCAACTCTCGCTGATGGTCCCGACAAAACCCGGCGAGACCACGCCGCCCGCCGGTGGCATGTTAATGCTCAATCAGACGCAGGCCACGCGGCTGATCAAGGCCTTCGAAGCCGGATTGAAGGCGGAACCGAACGACAAGGATCAACGCATCCCGATCAAAACCGCGATGCAGCAAGCGGATTGGGCGCTGACGTTTTCCGCCGACCAGAATCAGCGTTTTCTTCAGCTGGAACATCGCAGCAAGGACAAGGTCGACACGTATCGATTGACCACGAACGCGTCCAAGAAATTGCTCGGCGCGATCAAGCACTCGCTTAAGAAGCTGGAGGAGAAGGCCGCCGGCGAGGCGTCACGCTAGTCTTCCACCGCAGCTCAGCGTTCGGGTCGTGGACGAGGCGACGAGTCCATTCGGCTCGCGTACTGCGAGGACTCCTCGCGTCGTCCACTACGGTTTACCCGAAGATGAAGGCGAGACGGACATACGAGGACGACCCTCCCTGCCGCCTTCGGCGGGGCGGCCTCTTCTGTCCGCTGCGCTGGTAGCGGAGAACAGCTGAGACAGCGGTTCTACACTGGGATGGGAATTGTAGCGCCGTTGTCCCAACTGTTCGCCCTGCCGCCTTCGGCGGGGTGGTATCTTCTGTCCGCTGCGCTGCCAGCGGAGAACAGCTGAGACAGCGGTTCTACACTGGGATGGGGATTGTAGCGCCGTTGTCCCAACTGTTCGCCCTGCCGCCTTCGGCGGGTTGGTATCTTCTGTCCGCTGCGCTGCCAGCGGAGAACAGCTGAGACAGCGGTTCTACACTGGGATGGGAATTGTAGAACCGTTGTCCCAACTGTTCGCCCTGCCGCCTTCGGCGGGTTGGTATCTTCTGTCCGCTGCGCTGCTAGTGGAGAACAGCTGAGACAGCGGTTCTACACTGGGATGGGGATTGTAGAACCGTTGTCCCAACTGTTCGCCCTGCCGCCTTCGGCGGCGCGGTATCTTCTGTCCGCTGCGCTGCTAGTGGAGAACAGCTGAGACAGCGGTTCTACACTGGCTGAGACAGCGGTTCTACACTGGCTGAGACAGCGGTTCTACACTGGCTGAGACAGCGGTTCTACACTGGCGGGGAAATTGGTTTACTTCTTCCGCACGACGATCAACCAGTCTTCGTTCGGGTCCGAGGGGGCTTGCCCCAACGCGACCTTTCCGCCGCCGGTGATCGTGGTCGTGCTGCCCGATTGCAGCGGTCCGCCCTGACGCGGGTTGAACCAGCGGACGTCGTACTGCCCTTTCGCAGCGGACAGATCCAGCGTCGTCGTTCCGCCCTCACACAGGTAAACCAGGTACGTGTCGTCGGCCTTGGCAAAGCAATACTTGGTCGGCTTGCGATCTGGGTTGCCGATCAATTGATCCACATTCTTCATTTCCCAAAACGGGATTTCGTGGTCGTGGAAGAATCCGATCGCGATGCGGCAGTAGTCCCAGCTTTGGTCGCGACTCCGCCAGTCTTCGCAAACGATATCGTTTTCGTCGAACTGGTAACCGAAGTAATACTCGTTCCCCGCTCCGCCGGCCATCAGCGTTCCCCACAGGGTCTGCTTGCGAACCTTGTGTTGGGTGTATGCCATTTTGCCGGTGCGGTCGTGTCCGTCGAAACCGTTGTAACCCAGGTCGGGACACTGGGCGTGGGCCGCGCTGCCGGATTCGTCAAACGCGACGATCCAGGGTTTGCCCGCGGCGGCGGATTGGGAAACCCATTTCGCCGTTTGTGCGTGGGTCGTTTCCAGGCTGCTGTTTTGCAGCGACACGCCGGTCAATTTCGATTTGTCACCGAGTAACGGGCGATAAACCTTGTCCTGTTGAGACGGGAACGTGTGCACGACGATGTTGTGGTCATAGGCATCCACGTCGGCGATGTAGTTGATCATCGCTTGCAACTGCTCGGTCGTCTGGGTGTTCTCTTCACCCAGGTTCCAGTTGAGCGCCAGGTTGTGGCCGTAACGCGCGATCAATTCGCGACAATACAGTTTTCGCTGCGTGCCCAAATTGCCGCCGTCCAGAGATTCCGGAACGAGTCCAGACGATTTGTGTTTGGTGTGATCGTCGATCTCGGTTTCCTGCATTTTGAAGTGCAGGTACATCCCCTTGGCCGTGCCGTGATCGAACACGATCCCCCACTGATCCAACTTGCTGCAATCGTAGTGCAGTTTGTCTTCACGCTGAATGAACGGCCAGACGTTGTCTCCGTCGCCGCCGGCGTTGTAGGTCAAGAACGAGAATGCGTTGCAGCCTTTGCCGGACAAGTAGTTGACCGCACCGATCAATCCTTTGCCCTTGCCGTCACGCCAGGTGGGGTCGCCGTTGTTCCAGTCTTGCAGGTGTGGCGACCAGGTCTTCAGCGGTGCCTTCTTGGGATTTCCGGCGCGGGTGTTGTCAAAGTCGGCATAGGCCAACAAGGTCTCGGGCGCGTCCGCACCGACTTTCAAAAAGTATCGTTTCGATCCCGCGAACTGCAGGTAGTGCTTGCCGACGTAGGTCAACCGGCCTTGTCCCCGCAGGTCTCGACCGGACTTGTCGCTGGCCGCGATTTCGATGGAACCGCTGCCCCCATCAAAGGGAGCAAGAGGTTGCGAAGAGGCATCGGAATCAAGTGCGGCCAGGTCGCCGCGATGAAACGAAACCGAATAGGTCCACGTGCCGGTTTGATCGGGGGCGAAGTGGGCCCGCCAGTGCGTTCCGGATTCGGCCGAGGTGTTGCCGGCGTTGCCATCGGCGGCAAAGTATCCGGGGACGGTGTAGGTTTTCCCGCCGGAATGTCGAAACGTCACCGTCATCCGATAATCGGTAAAGGGATTCGGCGCGTTGTCCTTTTCATGGGCGTAGGGGCCGCTCAGATCCAGCGTCACCTTGTGCCATTGTTTCAGTTCGCCGCTGACGTCGACGCTACCGTCGCCGTCTGCCAGGCGAGGCGATTGCAAGGGATCGTTGCTGGACGGCACGGTCGGACTGGAGTTCGGTTTTGCGGTCGCGGTGTGCTTTTCCTCACTGGCCTGCTTGGCCAACAGCGGCGCAACCGCATTGCCGGTTGCCGGGTCGGCGGGGGTAAACGCGACCGCCGACCATCGGGCACGGCTGAACTCTTGGCCGTCTTTGCTGCCGACTTCTGAACGGACGCCGATCATCGCGCCTTCGGTGATTGCGACGTTATTCCAAGTCTTGTGATAGGCTTTTCCTTCGGCATACATTGCGTCGCCGAGCGGGTTGGTGTAGCTGCCGATCCGTTCGCCGTCGATCGAAACCGCATAACTGGATCGGCCATCGTTTTCGCCGACCGTTTGAAGCGTGACGTTGTACCGACCGGTCGGGAACGGGAACGTTTTTTCGATCGATCCCCGTTGGTGTTGGTCGGGGTTGACGGCCATCCATTTTCCCCGGTCCAGGTAGTACCCGGTGCCTTTTCCTGCGGCGAATGCGGCAGCGGACAATTTCAATCCACTTTGGGTTGCCGGGGCGGCAGCGGGTTTCGGGGCGGTCACCGCGACCGACTCGAACGCTTTGGGCAATGTGCCACGTTTGACCCGCGGCGCCGGCCCGGCATCCTCGGGACGGGTGAAGCCGC
The DNA here is from genome assembly GCF_014154935.1 of Stieleria mannarensis. GTDB lineage: Bacteria > Planctomycetota > Planctomycetia > Pirellulales > Pirellulaceae > Stieleria > Stieleria mannarensis. The sequence goes on along the minus strand of NZ_JACEHH010000042.1, from coordinate 65,634 downwards.
GGTCGGTCGTCAGCAAGAATTTGTCAAATTCGAATCCGTCTTCACGCATCGAGAAGTGAATGACGTGCTCGCCCGGTTGATCGATTTCCAGGTAGATCTTGTAGGGTTCACCGCAGTGTTGCTTTTCGGTGCGTTGTTTGCTTTCCCAACGCCAACTGTGTTTGCCCTGGCACCACTGCAGCCGTTTGCCGCTTTCGGGCCAGGTCCCGTCGATTCCGACGTGCAACCCGTTGTCTTCCGACCCGGTCGAATGGGCTCGCACCCAGACGTAGTAGGTGCCGGGCGTGGAGATGTGGACCTTGTAGTGCAACACCGCCAACGCACCCGGTTCGGGGGCAAAGTTGGTGCCCCGAATCAGTTTGTCGCCGTGGGTTCGGCGGGTGTCGGGCAGGATTTCCAAGTACGCGCCGCCGCCGGCCCCGGCCACGTGCGGCGGATCACCATCGGGCGTGACGTCCGGTGTCGCCTGGGAGTGCGTCAAGTAGAACGCCCGCACGTCGGTCGCGGTCTGTTTGAAAAAGTGTTCGGCCTCGACGGCCACCAGCCCGTCCTGTTCGGCGAAGACAACCGAGTCATCGATGATCGGTTGTTGTGCCGCGATGGGCGCGGAAACAAAGACGGTGCAAAGCAGGGCAGCCAGTGAAGTCACGATTCGAGGTTTCAACCGCGTGGAGCGTTTCATCATAGTTCACCGATGGGAAGGGGAAATTCAGGGGGGAAGGGAAACACGGGGGATCCACCTTCTGGCGAAGGTAGCTACGTTTCGGTGCCGACGGGTTCGGTGTCGACGGGTGGGGCGGGTCAGGTGGCCGGTGCTTCGACAACCAGCGCGTCGCAGACCGCTTCGGCGACTTGGGACGTCGATGCGTTTCCGCCCATGTCGGGGGTCAGGACGTTGCCGTCGGCGATCACCTTTTCGACCGCCTGTTCCAAGTCGACCGCAACGCGCAAACAAACGGGATCGTCGTGCTTGTCGCCCAACCAATCCAGCATCATCGCCGCCGACAGGATAGTCGCCAGCGGATTGGCAACGTTCTTGCCGGCCAGTTGTGGGGCCGTGCCGTGGGAGGGTTGGAACAGACCGTGTTCCTCTCCGATCTCTGCCGACGGGCCGACGCCAAGTCCGCCGACCAGGCCGGCGCCCAAATCGGACAGAATGTCGCCGAACTGGTTCTCCATCACCAAGACGTCAAAGTCCCAGGGGTTTTGGACCATGTACAAGCTCATCGCATCGACGTACACCGCCTCCGCTTCGATCTCGGGGTACCGCGCGGCGACGTCAAAGAAGACCTTGCGAAAGAACGCCATGCTTTGGAACACGTTCGCCTTGTCGACACAGGTGACCATTTTCTTGCCGTCAGACGGTCGTCCCTTGCGACGCTGCGCCAAACGGAATGCAAAGTCGGACACTTGTGAGGTGCCTTTGCGCGTCACGACCAAGGTGTCGGTGGCCACTTCGTCGCCCACCTTGCTGCCGCCGCCAAAGGACGCGAACAATCCTTCCAGGTTCTCGCGGATGATCACAAAATCGATTCCCGGCCCGGTGTCTTTCAGCACACAGGGTGCGCCACGATAAAGCTTGACCGGACGAACCGCCGAATGCACCTGGAGCGCCCTTCGCAACCCGACCATCATCGTCGGTTGAACTTCCGTCCCATCGCGGTAACGCACATCCGGCAATCCGATCGCCGACAGCAACACCGCGTCCGCAGCCAAACAGTCCTCCAACACCGCCGCCGGCAACGCTTCGCCGGTGTCGCGATAGAGTTCCGCCCCCGCCCGGTGCGAGCTGAATTGCAAATCCAACCCATCGATTCGGTCGACCATTTGGCCGAGCACCCGGTGGGTCGCCTCCATACATTCCGGACCGATGCCGTCGCCCGGCAACAGCGCGATTTGATAACGACTCATACGATTGGAACCTCGTTGGGATGCGCCCCGCTGACGTAGCTACGCTCGATGGGAGCGTGGAGAACACGCGGAAACCACCTTCTGGCGAAGGCAGCTACGATGAAACGCTGATTCATGATGCTTTCAACGCACCTTGAGTTGACCGGCGGATTGTAGGCCCCACGTGTCATTCGTTACAATAAAATAATGCGAAATATTCATTCGGGAGAAGTAAACGATTGGCAGGCCGCCCGTGATCAAGTCTGACGATCTAAACGTCGCCCATCTGCGGACGTTCCAATTGGTGATGCGGGAAGGCGGCTACGCGGCGGCGGCCCGCGTCTGTCATCTGTCGGTCCCGTCGGTCTGGCAGCATATCCAGACGCTGGAAAAACTTTACGGCGTGGAATTGTTTCAGCGGGTCGGACGCCAGGTCCGGCCGACCGAGGCGGCGGAAACGTTGTATCAGCAAGTCAGTTCGATTCTGGTCCAGATCGAATCGACGTTTGATGTGGTCCAGCAGTCTTCGCGTGACTTGCCGATTCGGCTGGTCGCCGGGGCGCGGATGATGTTGGAAGACCTTGCCGTTCCGCTGGCGGCGTTTCGCAAGCGACACCCCAATCATCTGGTGATCCGGCAAGGGAACGATCGCCGGGCCGAAGAGTTGTTGATGGACGACCAGGCCGACATCGCGATGGCATTGGAACCGGGATTGGAGCGCAAGTCGTCGCACTTGCACTACGAACCGGCGTACACGGTGGAGTTTCTTGCGGTGGCCAGGAAATCTCATCCGTACATGAAGTCTGAATCGTCGGGACTTGCCGATCTCGCCCGGCACCCCTTGGTGGTCACGCTGGCGGGCACCCATGGGCGTGATGCTCTCGACCAGGCGCTGCACCGCGAAGGCCTGGTTGCAACGATCGCCGTGGAAACCGACAACAGCGCCTTCACCATCGCCTGCGCCTCGGCCGGAATGGGCGTCGGGATCGTGGCCGGACGCAGCAGGGGAGAATTGAGTAAAAAGCTTGCCTCACGTTCCCTGAGCGACAAACTCGGACAGCGGAGGATCGTGCTGATGTGGCGTAAAGGACGCTTGTTGACCGACCCGATGGTGGAATTGGTGGAACAACTCAAGGCCGCACCGAACTGACACATGCCAGCGGGAAGCGTAAGCGAGCGGCCCGTGTACAATCGCAACCAACACCGACGCCGGCCTGTTGATCTAATCGCAACTGAAACAATCGTGAGCCGTCGGCTTTCGATCGACAGCCCGCCAACGCCACAGGCTGGCATGTCATTTCATCTGTCCCCGCCAATCATCCATGACCTCACCACCCCTGCCCCCCAACCAACAACGGGTCAAACAAGATCACTGGCCGGTGGTCGGCGAACGCGCTCCGGCGCAGAGCACGCGTCCGTGGACCGTCACACTCGGCGGCGAGGTCACCGCGGATCGTTGTTGGAGCCTGAGCGACTTGGCCGCGCTGCCGCAAACCACACGGCGGATCGACGTGCACTGCGTGACGCGATGGTCGCGTTTGCAGATGGAATTCCAAGGCGTTCGGTTTGCCGAACTCGTGACGGATTTCGATGGGCAACCACTTTTCAATCCGCGTGCCCGGTTCGTGTCTTTCGTCGCTCGCAGTGATCGTTCCCATTCCACGTCATTGCCGCTGCAGGAATTGTTGGATCTGGATCCCTTAGTCGCACTGCGGGCCGGCGGTGCGCCGCTTGCAACCGAGCACGGCGGGCCCGTTCGCATGGTGGTCCCCGGCAAGTATTTTTACAAGAGCCTTAAGTGGCTTGAACGGATCGAGTTTCTCACTGACGATCGGCTCGGGTACTGGGAGTCCGAAGCGGGGTACCACAACGGCGCCGACCCTTGGAAAGAGCAACGGTACATCGCGTCGAGTCTGAGTAAACAGGAGGCCGTTCGGCTGATCCGGCAACGCGACTTCAGCGATCGTGATCTGTTGGGGTTGCAGGCGAGCGGATTGGAGCTAGCGAATCTAAACGCCGTCAATGCGTTGTTGCGTAATGCGGATCTCAGGAAGACCGCGTTGCGTGGCGCAGATTTCCGCGGCGCCAACCTCTCCAACGCACACCTTCAATCGGCGGATCTACGCGAGGCAAACTTTCGCGGCGCCGACTTGGAAGGTGCCGACTTTTCGGGCGCCGATCTCCGCGGCGCGGACCTGCGTGATGCGTCGCTGTTCGGCGCCAGTTTTGCCGTGATCGATGCCGCCGGCGACCGGCGCCACGTCGCATCGATCAACGCGTCGACGCGGGTCACCGCGAGTTCGTTGGCGGCGCTCACGCCCGAGCAGCGCGAGTGTTTTTGGTCTCAGCGTGCAACGGTGCACGAGCGCTAATTTCAATCGGGTTTTCCCTCGTCCCCGGACGATCCGGCCAACCGGCACGCCCAATCCGATCAGATTGCGACGGCGTGCGGGCGACCGCAATCGAATCCCTTTTTCGGCGTTTGTCCCCTGTGTCGGCGGAACGATTCGAGAGACGTATCGGGTCATCCGATGACCGCGATCGCGACCGCCGGACGCCGTCCGGCAAATCCGACTGGGGCAACGGTTTCGCACGAAGGGGAATGCACGAGGAATGAACGATCTGACATCCATCGATTTGCTGTGGGTGCTGTTGTGCGCCGGCCAAGTGCTGTTGATGCAGGCGGGGTTCTGCTTGTTGGAAAGCGGAATGTCGCGGGCAAAGAACAGCATCAACGTCGCGATCAAGAACCTGATCGACATTTGTGTTTCCGCGATCGCCTATTGGGTCGTCGGATTCGGGCTGATGTACGGGCACTCCGTTTTCGGTTGGTTCGGTTCGTCGCAGTTCTTGATGGATGCGGGCGCCAGCTCCACTCTGCTCGCGTTCTTTCTGTTCCAAGTCGTCTTTTGTGGTACGGCGACGACGATCATCAGTGGGGCCGTGGCCGAGCGGATTCGGTTTCGCAGCTACGTGATCATCAGCGTGTTTGTCAGCGCGTTTGTCTATCCGATCTTTGGCCATTGGGCTTGGGGAGGCCTGGTCGATGGCACCGGGCCGGGATGGCTCAGCTCGCTCGGATTCATCGACTTTGCCGGATCGACCGTCGTGCATTCGGTCGGCGCCTGGGTTTCGTTGGCGGCGATCATCATCGTCGGTCCGCGGTTGGGGCGTTTCGGAAACCATCCCCGCAAGATTCAATCCAGCAATCTGCCGATGGTCGTGCTGGGGATTCTGGTGCTTTGGTTCGGCTGGCTGGGATTCAACGGCGGCAGCGGTCTGGAGCTTTCCGACAAGGTTCCCAAGATCTTGGTCAACACGATGATAGCAGCCGCCACGGGCGGTATGACTTCGCTGGCGATCGTGATGCGTCGATTGGGCCGCCCGGAAGTCGCGATGGTCGGTAACGGCGTGATCGCCGGGCTGGTGGCGGTCACCGCGGGATGCCATCTGTTGACGCCGATCACGTCCATGGCCGTCGGCAGCGTCGCGGCGTTGGTCTGTGCCGCATCGACTTGGTTGCTGCATCGGTTGTCGATCGACGACGTCATCGGCGCCATTCCCGCCCACGGATTCGCCGGCGTCTGGGGCACAATTGCGATCCCCATCTTGACCGATCCGGCCGCGTGGGGAAACGGAAACGATTGGGTGACGCAATTGGCGATTCAATCCTGCGGCTGTGCCGCGGCGTTCGGATGGGCGTTCGGAACCAGTATTGTTGTTCTGGGGGCGATCAACTTGATTCAACCCTTGCGGGTGCCGCGTCGGCATGAATACATCGGATTGAACATTGCCGAACATCGCGCCAACTCCGAACTGCAAGATTTGCTGACACAGATGTCGCGACACCGCAAGGGCCGTGAGTTCAGCAGCCGAGTCAAAATCGAACCGTTCACGGAAATCGGCCAAATCGCCGCCGCATACAATCGCGTGATCACGGAAGTCGAACACGAGTTTGCCGGCCGCAAGGCGGCACAACAACAGTACGAGAGCATCTTTCAAGGCGCCGTCGAAGGCATCTATCAAACGTTTCCCGACGGCAGGTTCCGCAGTGCCAACCCGGCGCTGGCAACGTTGTGTGGATACGACACCGCCGCGCAGTTGATCGACGCGGTCGGTGATGTGGCCAACGATGTCTACACCACCCCTGAAACGCGAGAACGTTTTCTGCGTGAAATCGCGTTGCACGATCGCGTCAACGACTTCCGCGCCCAGCTGCGTCGCCGTGACGGATCGGAAATCACGGTCAGCGAAAACGCCCATGCCGTCCGCGACGATAACGGAACGGTCCGCTACTTCGAAGGCACGATCGTGGACATCACACAGCGATTGTCGTCGGAGAATCTGCGGCTGCAAAAGGAACAGGCCGAGGCGGCCAACAACGCCAAGAGCGAATTCCTGGCCGGGATGAGCCATGAAATGCGGACACCGCTCAACGGCATCGTCTCGATGTTGGAATTGATGGACGAAGGCGAACTGTCACGACAACAAGCCAAGTACTTGCAGATCGCCCGACGTTCCTCGACGACCCTGTTGGCCATCATCAACGACATCCTGGACCTGTCGAAAATCGAAGCCGGGCGATTGGAACTGGAATCCGTTCCGTTTTCATTGCTCGATCTCGTTGATGAAACCGTCGAAATGCTCTACCACCGGGCCAAATCCAAGGGGCTGCACCTGTCGGCGCACTTCGAACCCGGCGTGCCGGAGATCTTGATGGGCGACCCCGTACGACTGCAACAGATTCTGATCAACCTGATCAGCAATGCGATCAAGTTCACCCAGGTCGGTGGCGTCAGTTTGCGTGTGCGGATGGACCGATCCGATCCGCCATCGGGCGACCACGGAGACGTGCTTGATCCATGGATGCAGATCGAAGTCAGCGACACCGGAATCGGCATCCCACCGGAGCGGCAGTCCAAAATTTTCGAAGCGTTTGCACAGGCCGATGCGTCGACGACCCGACGGTTCGGCGGCAGCGGCTTGGGGCTGAACATCTGCCAGCAACTGGTCGCCGCGATGGGCGGACGGATCCAGCTGCAAAGTGAGCCGGATGTGGGATCAACGTTCATCTGCGTGATCCCGGCGGTCGAGCCGGAGACGATTTTGGACGATCTTTCCCCCACCAATCTATTGGGGCACCGCAGCCATTCGCGGATCGCCGGCAAACGCGTGATGTTGATCGCGCCTGCCAACGGGGAAACCGACGTCATCCAGGACTACTTGCAGCGCTGGGGCGCGGATTGTTTGACCGCCGATTCGATCGCATCGGCACAGCAAGTGATCCGGCACGGCGACCGGCCGAACGAACACGTCGACCTGTTGCTGGCCGAAACCAGTGTGGTGTCCGACGCCGAGCTGGAAACCTTGCCGGCGACGCTGCCGACCATCCGACGCCGGATCTTGATCGGGGAAACGGCCACGCGGCACGCCGATGAAGTCCAGCTCAATCAACCCGTCCGGCCGTCGGCACTGTTGGAAGCCATCGAAAGGACGCTCAGTGATCTGCCGTCACTCGGGCAACCGAAACGCAAACGCACTACCGGTGACGACGATTCGATCGGAAAGGGACGTCGGGTGCTGGTGGTCGACGATAACGAAATCAACACCACGGTGGCATCCGAGTTGTTGCAACGTCTCGGTTTCCAAGCCGACACGGTCGCGTCGGCCGAGGCAGCCCTCACCATGGCCATCCGATACACCTATGATGTCATCCTGATGGATTGTGAAATGCCGGTCATGGACGGTTTCGATGCGACTCGCAAATTGCGGCGGATGCATCAATCCGGTGAACTTAAACTGCCGCCGGAATCTCCGCTGCGAATCATCGCGGTGACCGCACAAGCGTTGGCCGGACAGGTGGAACGGTGTTTCCGCGCCGGCATGAACGCACACCTGGCCAAACCGATTTCGAAAACCGTGTTCGCACGGACGTTGCGCGACGTGTTCGAATCCGAACCCATCGACGGCAACCCTGAAAGTGATCTCCAAGCCACTCTGTCGCGCGGCCGATTCAGCCACTTGGCGTCGGAGGTCGCGGTGAACTGGCGCGACGTGGTGCAGCGTTGTGGCGAAAGCGAATCCACGTCCTATCAGGTCGCTCGCATGTTCAAACAGCAATTGCCACAGCAGTTCGACGGCCTTTGTGATGCGATTCGCAGCGGCGATTTCCCGCGTGCCCGGGCCGCGTCACATCGTCTTAAAGGTGTCGCGGCAACCATGTCGGCCAACCCGATCGCCACGTTGGCCGGCGTGATCGAAGCGGGTGTGACAACCCCCGATCAGACAGATCCAAACGAACTGTCGATGACACTGAATCAACTGGAATCGGAAATCGAGCGTTGTCTCGACTGGATTGACGAAAAACTGACCGAGGCGGAATCATGAAAGATGCCATTTTGGTCGTCGATGACGATCCGATCGTTCGGCAGATGATCTGTTCGACGCTGCAGCAAAGCGGATTTGACGTGATCACCGCCGAAGACGGGCGCGGCGCGCTCGATCGGCTGAAGGAAGGCCATACGCGATTGGTGATCAGCGATTGGCAGATGCCGGAGCTGAATGGGATCGATCTGTGTTGCCAGATTCGCAGTGGTGATTTCGGCGGCTACGTGTACCTGATCCTGCTGACCTCAATGGATTCGGTCGACCAACGCGTCGAAGGCCTGGTCGCCGGGGCCGACGATTTCGTCAGCAAGCCGTTTCACCCCAGCGAATTGATCGCACGCGTCAACGTCGGACGAAGGGTGCTGCAACTGGAAACCCGTGAAGCGTTGATTTTCTCTTTGGCCAAGCTGGCCGAAAGCCGCGACCCGGAAACCGGGCACCACATCGAACGCGTCCAGTGTTATTCGCGTTGTCTGGCCGAACAACTGACCCGCAATCCCAGGTTTGCCGAAACGATCACGCCCCAGTACATTCAGTTGATCTACCAAACCAGCCCGCTGCACGACATCGGCAAAGTCGGTGTGCCCGATGCGGTGCTGCTGAAACCTGGAAAACTGACCGACGAAGAGTTTCTGGCGATCAAGGAACATCCGCGGATCGGCGCCGAAACACTGCGCGGGGCGATTCAGCGAAGTCCCGAAGCATCGTTCTTGAAGATGGCCTATGACATCGCACTTTCGCATCACGAAAAATACGACGGCAGCGGTTATCCCGACGGACTGGCCGGTGACCAGATTCCGCTGTCGGCGCGAATCGTTGCCCTGGCCGATGTCTACGACGCGTTGACGACCAACCGGGTCTACAAGGACGCTTACAGCCACGAAAAAGCCGAAGCGATCATCGTCGACGGGCGCGGCAGCCACTTTGATCCCGATGTTGTTGATGCATTCTTGCAGATCAAGACAATGTTTATGGCGATACGAAACCGATTTGATGACACGCGACAAGGCGACTCGCCACCGGCGCCCCCCTTGAATCCCACCGTCGGCGACGGTGCCTTGATCACCGGCGGCCCCGGGCAAGCCGTTTCGTAAGTTCGATCGCGTCAATAGACAGTCATGCTACAACCGATTCCGATTCCATCCCAAGTCAACACACAGCCGATCCCGCCGTCGATCGCGGCCAAGCTCTCTTCGATGCGCGCCCGGATCGAAGCGTTTCAGGATTGCTGGGATCAACATCGGGCCGAACAGTTTGTCGCCGCCGATTACGAACTGGTCTACCAGACGCTTGAGTGGATCAACCGGCACCAAACCCAGATCGGCAGCCGGTTCCTGGAGTGGGGATGCGGTTTCGCCGCGGTCGCCTGTCTGGCCGATGAACTGAAATGGAACGCCCACGCGATCGAAGCCCACGCCGACTTGATCGGGCAAGCCCGAAAGACGATCCGGACTTGGCCGGCCACCGTGGACTTGTTCGACGGCAATTTCCTGCCTGCCGGAGCACCGCAGCTGTCACTGGATCCGACGCTGCCGTCGCTGGGCCATGGCGGCCAATCGGCCTATGACGCCTGGGGATTGGAATTGGACGACTTTTCGATCGTCTATTCCTATCCCTGGCCGGGCGAAGACGAATTCCACGAAGACGTATTTGACCGCTACGCGGCGATCGGCGCGCTGTTGTTGATGTTCATCGGCCCCAACGAAATGCGGCTGGTCCGCAAAGTCCGCCGCTGATCTCTCCGCGACGACCTAGAATGGACGTCGTGCAATGATCCGCCCAAGACGGATTCCACGGAACATTGATTGTCGAAGTGACGGATTTATTCGTAGCGGAAGTCGCCAAGACTTTCGGCTTTTCCCGTGTGGACTGCTGCGAGACGAAAGCCTTGGCGGCTTCCGCTACGGGTTTAGGGACAGAGCCTAGTACAAACGACGTACCCAGGGATCAACCGGCTGCTGAGATTCCCGCCAGCAACACAACGACGCGGGTGGCGATCGATTGCCCCGTGCCGATTTCGCCGACCCCTTCACCGGTCTTGGCTTTGATGCCGACTTGGGTGGGATCGATCCCCAGCATGGCGGCGATGTGCTCGCGCATGGCGTCGATGTGGGCCGCCATTTTGGGGCGTTCTGCCAGGATCACGCAGTCCAGATTGACGATCCCCATCCCGCGTTGGTTGATTTTGTCCAGGGCCGCGAGCAGGAAATCGCGGCTGTCGCGGCCGGCATTTTCCGCCGCAGTGTCGGGGAACAGGCGTCCGATGTCCCCGCCGCAAATGGCGCCCAGCAAGGCGTCGGTGATCGCGTGCAACAGCACGTCGGCGTCGCTGTGTCCGATCGCATGCACTTCGGCGGGCAGGTCGATACCGCCGATCCGCAACGGACCGCCGCTGCCGAGTCGATGTGAATCGTATCCCAACCCGATACGCAGATTTGGCAGTTCGGCCGGTGTGGAAGTCATGGGTCTTGATCGTTGATGAGTCTCGGCCGGTGGATCCCTTCTCGTGGCAATTGCAGCGCGTCACTACAATACCGCCGCCAGTCACCTTTCTCCAGCGTCCGCCCCGTGCCATGTCGATCATCGAAGTCCGAAATCTGACCAAGTCCTACCGCGTGTATCGCAAGGGGGAAGGGCTGAAGGAGAGTTTCAAGGGGCTGTTTCATCGAGACTATCAGGAGGTCCACGCGGTTCGGGGAATCGATCTGGATGTCCAGGCCGGTGAATTTGTGGCGTTTTTGGGCCCCAACGGGGCGGGGAAAACGACGACGCTCAAGTTGCTCTCCGGCGTGATCGATCCGACCAGCGGCGACGCCACGGTGATGGGCTATGTTCCCTGGCAGCGAAAAAACGCCTATCGCCGGCGGTTTGCGCTGGTGATGGGGCAAAAAAACCAGCTGTGGTGGGATTTGCCGGCCCAGGAATCGTATCGGCTTCAACAGCAGATTTATGGTGTGCCGGAGGACCAGTTTCGCGTCACGATGGACGAACTGACCGATCTGCTGGAAGTCGGCTCGCTGCTCAGCCAGCCCGTCCGGGAATTGTCGTTAGGCGAGCGGATGAAAATGGAATTGATCGCGGCGTTGCTGCACAGCCCCGACGTCCTGTTCTTGGACGAACCGACGATCGGGCTGGACGTCATCGCCCAGCACAATATCCAGCAATTCCTGCGTTATTACCAGGAAAAACGCAAGATCACGATCCTGTTGACCAGCCACTACATGAAGGACGTCGCGGCGCTGTGCAAACGCGTGGTCGTGATCGCGCGGGGCAGAATCGAATATGACGGCTCGCTTTCGGGAATCATCGACAAGTTCTCCGGCTACAAAATCATCACGCTGCAATTCGCCGAAGAGCATCAACCGGATTTGCGAGCGCTGGGTGAGGTGCTGTCGGAAACCTGGCCTAAAGTTCAGCTGAAAGTTCCCCGGGCCGACGTCCCGGCGGTGCTTTCCCACTGCTTGGCCGATCACCCGATCGAAGACGTGGCGGTGGAGGATCCGCCGTTGGAAGACGTGATTGCCGGGCTATTCCGTGAGACGAGCGAGAAGCGTGCCGGGTAGAATGATTGAAGGAAATCGCGAAAAAGCGTATTTTCTGCAGACGCTCCACAAGACACCCAAATGCTGAATGGATTTTGAAAACGAATTTCGCATCAAGCCATCGGAGTCGGTTTCGTTAAAGAAACGGGTGACGAAAACCAAGGGCCCGTTTAGCGACAAAGCCGATGCCGTTGCTGCGACCGAAAAGAACATCGCGACGATTCAGAATCTGCAGTACCGATTGTTTGTCGAAGCCAAGCAGTCGCTGCTGATCATCCTGCAGGCACCCGACGCGGCAGGCAAAGACGGCGTGATCCGCAAGGTGCTTGGAAAAATGAATCCGCAGGGCTGCCGCACGTACCCGTTCAAGGTTCCCAGCAGTCTGGAGCGGTCACACGATTTTCTGTGGCGGATTCACCAGTGCACGCCGGCCAAAGGCAAGGTGTCGATCTTCAACCGATCCCACTACGAAGACGTGCTGGTGGTCCGCGTGCGACAGCTGGTTCCCGAGTCGGTTTGGCGCCCGCGATTCGAAATCATCAACGACTTCGAACGAAACCTGGCGGCAAACGGCACTCGCATCCTCAAGTTCTACCTTCACATCAGCCCCGCAGAACAACTGGAACGGTTTCGCAAACGGCTGGAAAATCCTTCCAAACACTGGAAACTCAATCCCGGCGACTACGAATCCCGAAAAGAATGGAACGACGTCCGGCGGGCCTATGAGGATGTCTTCGAACACTGCAGCACCAAACGGGCCCCTTGGTACGTGATCCCGGCCGATCACAAATGGTTTCGCGACGCCGCCGTCTCTTCCATCGTCGCCAAGACGCTTGAAGAGATGGATCCACAATTTCCCCCCGTCGAAGTCGATTTGGACGAAATTCGACGCTTGTACGAGATAGCAAAGGACGCCCAGGAATCCTGATGGCAGAAATCACACTACGCGACCTCGAGATTTTCTACGACGGCGACACCCTGAAGATCTCCAGTGGCGACGAACCGCAAAAATCGGTCACGCTCGACCCCGCGACCGTCAAACCGCTGGTCGATTTCGTTCAGGCGCTCGCCCCGCCGGAGGAAAAAGAAGCGAAATCGGAAGAGGAAAACCGCCGAGAATCGTTTCGCGTTCCAATCATCGACGAAAGTGGCCTGTCGGTCACCTTGATCTCGGGCAAGAACCGTTGTGTGTCCAAACCGACCAACATCAGCATGACCGGCGTGTTCGTCGAAGTCCCCAAAGACCGTTCGATCGCCCTGGACATCGACGACGAGCTGCGCGCTCGTTTGTCGATGAACAAGTCAGAGATCGAACTCGACGCGGTCGTGCGGCGGATCGAACCGAACGGGTTTGGACTGTTCTTCCCCGAAACTTTCAAAGGCGAACACGTGGACCCGCCGCCGATCATCCGTCGCATCGTGATGGACCTGCAACGGCAATGGATGCAGCATCGGAAAGAACTGTAGGGCGTGCCGCCACTTTTCCTCCCTTCCTGATGACGAGTCTTCGATGTCGATCAAACGTGTCCAGTGCCCACAATGCAACGCGGCGATCAACGTTCCCGCATCGATGGCTTCGACGCGATGCCCGACCTGCGGTGGCGTTTTTTCAATCTCCGCCGCCGCGTCGCAAGCGTCTCATCCCCAACCGACGCGTCCAAACAATCCCGACGTGACCGATAAGGACGATTCGGATGCCGGCGACAGGATCGGACAATGGTTGGTCGTCGGTGGCGTCGCCGGGCTGGCCGTGGTCGGTCTGATTCTGTTGGTCGTCTTCTCCGGTGGTTCGGCCGACGAACCCGAAAAGCCGGAGGTTCCGATGCGGAGCCAAGCCCAGGTCGTCGAAGACCTGAAGCTGGATGAGACACCCGGCGAGACGGAGTATCGTGAGGTCGATCTGCCCGAATCGACGCGGCAAAAAATCTATCGCGACTACTCGCAGATGATCGCGTCTTCGTTCGGCAAGGCCAAGAAGATCCCCAAGAGCGGGGTCGCCGGCCAGACGCTCAACAAAACGCTCGGGGCGGTCGTCGACCGCGAGGTCACGCACATGGCGTTGACGCACGGAATCACCGAGGAAGACGTCGCCCAGATCTACGCCGAGGGGCAGGCCAAGGGCTGGAAATGAGACGCCCGCGCGCCGTCGATCTGATACGGTGACCGGTTCATCGCAACTGCTTGACGTACGCCGCTTCACGTACGACGGCCTATTCACCTACGACGGCCCATTCCGGGCGGTCGCTCCTCGCTGCGAAGCAGCGACCGGAATCGCCTCAAGGCTAGACACCAACAACGCTCGTTCTGGCGAGTTTGGCCCGCGGTGTGCAGACAGTTCACATGAATCGAATGAAGCTCGTTTTCGAACGTTTCACAGCGGGCCGTCAACCCGATACCCTCCCTTTAAAAAGGAATCATTTCCATGATCAACAAACTACTTCTCGCCGCCGCGGTCAGCGTCGGCGGTTTGGCCGTATCCGGTTCGACCAGTCAGGCCGGTGACTGTTACTACCGTCGTTCGCCGGTCCGATCGGGGTATGCGTATCGCGCGCCGATTGCCGTCCCACCTGTCTACAGCGGCGTTTATCGCGGTCCGGTCTCCCCCTACGTTTCCCGCGGCTATCGGCCATATTCGTCTTACCGGCCGGGTTATGGCTACCGGCCGGGCTTTGGTTACCCCCCCGGTTATCGCGGTTACATCGGGCCCGGCGTCCGCTTTGGCGGTTATCCGGGTTACGGCTATGGCCGCAGCGGGATCTCGATCGGAATCGGGTTCTAGAACCCTTGCGATTGGGGGCGTCGTCAAGTTCTATTGTGGAATCGGCTCGCGATCGATCGATCGCGGCCGTGTGACGTATTCGCCCTTGGTTTGAAAGAACAGGATCCTCGTGGACAAGAAGCAGAAAAAACGACTGGACGTCATCAATAAAAAGCTGACCAGTTTGCGACAACAGTTAGCCGGATCGCGGCAGCAAGCCGATGACTTGAACGAATTGAAAGAGCTGGAGGACCAGATTTCGCAACTCGAAGCCGAGGCGGCGGAGCTTAAATCGAAGAAGTGACCACGGTGAAAAGTCGATTGACTGGCGGTCCCTGTTCAAGGTTGTTCACGGCGAAGATTTTGGGGCGATACGATGTCGTTTACCATCGCTGCGATCAGACCGGGTTCATCCAAACCGAGCAGCCGTACTGGCTGGACGAAGCCTACCGTCAGGTAATCGCAGATCTGGACATCGGGTTATTGCAGCGGAACGCGGATAAGGTTGATTTAGCTTGCGATTTATTGCCTCAAATCTGTCCCGACGGCCAGCGTTTACTGGACTATGCCGGCGGCTACGGGGTGTTCACGCGTCTGATGCGTGACCGAGGCTTCCCGTTCTGCCATACGGACGCCTATTGCGAATGTCTTTTCGCCAAAGGGTTTGAAGTCGACTTGGCGAACATCGACCGGCAGGAAATCGAGCGGCAGCAGTCATTCGATTGCGTCACTGCTTGGGAAGTGTTTGAGCATCTGGAAGACCCGCTGGGGACCTTCGACCAGCTGCTCGGTTTGGGAAAGTCGCTGCTGTTTTCGACGGTCCTGGTTCCCGATCCGCCACCGAAATCTGCCGATCAGTGGTGGTACTTTTTGCCCGAGACGGGGCAACACATTTCGTTTTACACCCAACCTGCGTTGCAATACGTCGCCGATCGTTTCGGCGTGTCACTGTATTCCGATAGCGCGGCGAACCACTTGATGACGCACGAGCCATTGGGTCGAAACCCGTTTCGCGGTCCGGGACGAATCCGACGCATCCTCAACCGGTTGTCTTCAACACTTTGTCCCGACGCAGCGGCACGACGGGCATCGGCGTTGCAGGCCGGAGACGCGCTTCGCCAAGCGGATTACCAACGGGCCTTGGAGCGATTGGCCGATTCAGTGGGTCGCCGCGATCGGGCACGGCAGCTGTCTCAACACAACCAAACCGCCGATGGCTAAACCCGAAGTGTTGATCGATGGGACCGTGTTCGAGGGCCGTGGGCGGATCGGCGTCTGGCGGCTTTTCTATGAGGTGATGTCGCGAACCGCTGGCGAGGTTGACTACACGGTGTTGGTCGACAACGCGCCACAGTTGGACATCCCCGGTGGGGTCGCGTTGCAGCGGTTTTCTCGCGGTCCGGAATTGGTCTCGCGGCGGCAGGTTGCCTGGCGTCTCGTGCGTCCGGTGCTCCACAGTCGTCTGCGATCGAAATTTCCGAATCACATTTGGCACCCCACGTTTTTTTCCTTGGATCCACGTGGCAAGGCGACCGGCCCAGACCGTGCGAAGCGGTTGGCGACCGTCTATGACATGATTTCCGAGGACTTCTACTGGATGGGAGACTTTGCCGTTCAACGGGAAATGAAACGGCGGTGCGTGGCACAGTGCGATCACGTGTTGACGATTTCTCATGCGGCCGCCGATCGCTTGGTGCGTTACTTTCCAGAGATGGCCGGGCACGTGACGGTGATGCACCTGGCAGCCGACCACGGCGGACAACTGCGGTCGTCGCCCTCGGACGATCGGAGTTCGACGGACGATCTCAATCCGGTGCGATCCAGCACCGGCGGTCGGGCACTTCCGCCGCGTTACTGTCTGTTTGTCGGCGGGCGGAATCTGTACAAGAATTTCCCGATGGTGGTTCGCGCGCTGGCCACACCACAGTGGCCCGATGATCTGCCGCTGGTCGTCGTCGGCGCACCGTTGGACGCGGAGGAACGAGCTTACATCCGATCCTATGGCGTTGATGAAAAGGTCGTCTCGCTGGGGCCGGTTGATGACGATCGGCTGAGCGAGTGCTACCGCAGGGCAGCGTGTTTCGTTTTTCCAAGTCTTGACGAGGGGTTCGGGTTGCCGGTTCTGGAAGCGCAAGCCCATGGTGCGATCCCCGTGCTGTGCGACACCGATGTTTTTCACGAGGTGGCCGGGGACGCCGCATTGTTTCATCGCCCGAATGATCCGAACGCATTTGTCGATGCCGTCCGACAGGCGATCGCAATGTCGCGGAAAGAACAACAGTTCCAGGCGCGAAAGAATTTACAACGCTTCTCTTGGGATCGCGCCGCGGCGACGCTTCTGGGCACGTATGAATCGCTTTGGCGGGATGGTGCTCGATGAGTGACCGAGCTCGGATCGCATACTTCAATGGTGGTACGGGAGTGCCCTCGGTGATTTTCCGCACGCCGATGTTCGACCGATTGGAAGAACGTGGCCATCGTGTCCGTCGCTATCCGAGCATTCCGAACCGCTACGGCCACCTTCCGGCACTGGGGTGGAGAGTCAGCCAGAGGCTGAAGTACGCGATCCGACGGTGGCAAATACGGCGGATCGCGCAGGGCTCGTTCGACAGTGTCGTGCTGGAAACGGGCGCGGTGCATTCGGACGACGACGTTCTGGAGAGCGAACTTCGCGGGGTCGCCAAGCGATTGGTTTATGACATTGACGACGCCGTCTTCCTGCTATTCCCCGAAAAAATCAGCAAGATCGCGGCGCAGTGCGATCACGTGATCGCCGGAAACCAGGCAATCGCCGATTGGATTCGTCCGCACAACCGGTCGATCACGATCGTTCCGACCTGTGTGGATGAGCGTCAATACGTGTCGAAATGGGCCGCGGAAGGCCGAGCGACGGCTCGACCGGTCACGGATGATCCGGGAACCCTCCGAATCGGCTGGGTCGGTTCTGCGGGCAACGTTCGCTTGCTGGAGGAGATTCTGCCTGTGATGGAGAATCTGGCCGAACAAATCCCGCTGAGGCTGCATATCATTACATCGCGTCAGGCTCACGGCAGTCTGAACACGCAGCACAAGGATCTGCTGGTGTGGATGGATATCGATCGAAGCGACGTCGCGTTACAACTGAGGCAGCTTGATGTCGGGATCATGCCGTTGCCCGAGGGCGACCGATGGTCGACGTTCAAATGCAATGCCAAGATGGTGCAGTACATGGCCAGCGGGTTGCCGACGGTAGCGACGGATGTCGGATTCAATCGGACCTTGATCGACGACGGGCGCGAGGGATTTCTTGTCAACGAGCGAACGCAATGGCAGGCCGCGTTGGAGCGTCTTGCGGCAGACGCCTGCTTGCGAGAAACTATGGGCAGGGCCGCACATCGGCGGATGTACGGTCAATTCACCGTCGCCGAACAAGTACAGAATTACGAGCAGGCAGTCCTTTACCGATCGCGACGGGGGGCCGAATGATCCACGGGGGGCGCGGCGTATGAACTCGGTCGCTGTCACGTCAGCCGCTGAAACTGGATCGTGTTTCAAACCTGAAATACAAAACGGGCGTGATGGCAACCGAAAGTGAAACCGAGTTGAATTGCGAGGATTGGGACCAGATTCTTGAGCCGAATTCAGCCGTGTTCAGCTTGCGTTTGGGTGAAGTCTGGACCTACCGCGACCTGCTGTATCTGTTTACCTATCGGGACATCGTCTCGTTTTACAAACAGACCATCCTGGGACCGCTTTGGTTTTTCATCCAGCCGATCTTCACCACTCTGGTTTACGTGTTGGTGTTCGGAACGATCGCCAAGCTTTCCTCCGATGGCTTGCCGCAGGTCTTGTTCTACATGTCGGGGGTCGTGTTGTGGAATTATTTTTCCGAATGCTTCAATAAGACCGCCACGGTGTTTCGAGACAACGCCAGCTTGTTCGGCAAGGTATATTTTCCGCGGTTGTTGATCCCGTTGTCGATCGTGACGTCCAACCTGATTCGATTCGCGATTCAATTCGGGCTGTTTTTGGCGATGCTCGCCTACTACGTCGCCGGCGGTGTGGTGACGCCGAACCGCTGGGCCCTGCTGTTGCCGTTAAGCGTTTTGGTGATGGCGACGTTGGGGCTGGCGTTTGGGATGTCATTTTCGGCGTTGACGACCAAGTATCGGGACCTGATCTTCTTGCTGCAGTTCGGTGTGCAATTGCTGATGTATGCGACCCCGGTGATTTATCCGGCGTCGCAGATCCCGCCGGGGATCGCCGCGGTGCTTGCCTGGAACCCGCTGGCGCCGCTGTTCGAGCTGACGCGTTTGGGATTCCTGGGCACGGGAACCGTCTCGGTCGGCGGTGTGGCTTATTCGGTCATCTTTGCGGCCGTCGCATTCCTTGTCTCGACGGTGATTTTCAATCGCGTGGAGCGAACCTTTATGGACTCGGTCTAGTGTCCGTTGCGATCCGATTTGAATCCGTTTCCAAACGTTACCGACTCGGTCAGGTCGGTACCGGAACGCTCTCACACGACCTGCAGCGTCTGGCGGCACGTCTTCTCGGCAAGCCCGATCCGTTTGCAACCGTCGGAACGATCAACGATCGCGAGCAGCCCGCGGGAGTTTCCCAAGCCCGCTCGGCCGACGCGTCAACGGGGAAACGCGGTGCGGTGAAAAAGCGGCGGGACGACTACGTTTGGGCGCTCAAAGACATCGATTTCGACGTCCCGATGGGCGAGATCCTCGGCATCGTGGGACGAAACGGAGCCGGCAAGTCGACGTTGCTGAAACTGTTGTCAAAGATCACCGCGCCGACGGCGGGGCGAATCAAAACGAAGGGCCGCGTGGCAAGTTTGTTGGAGGTCGGAACCGGGTTTCAACCGGAATTGACCGGTCGCGAGAACATTTTTTTAAACGGCGCGCTGTTGGGCATGCGGCGTCACGAAATCAAACAGCGACTTGATCAGATCATCGATTTCAGCGGTTGTGCGAAGTACATCGACACGCCGGTCAAACGTTACAGCAGCGGGATGACGGTCCGCTTGGGCTTTGCCGTCGCGGCACACCTGGATTGCGAGATTTTGGTCGTCGATGAAGTCCTTGCCGTCGGGGACGCGGAGTTTCAAAACCGCTGCATCGGCCGAATGCGAGAGGTTTCGGCGGATCAGGGGAAAACCGTCCTGTTCGTCAGCCACAACATGGGATCCGTTCAATCGCTGTGTCGCCAAGGCGTCTTGTTGGATCGCGGCCAGGTGGTCGGCATCGCGCCGATCGCGGACACCATTCGTGACTACTTTGAACTCAATGCGGGAGCCCAGACCGGATCCCACTGGCAGTCCACTGACCAGACCAACGCGGCGTTTGCGATCGAACGTGTCAGCGTCACCAGTCCGGGGCGTCCGTCGTTCGCGGCGACCGACCCGTCCGACGTGATTTCCCCCGATGCGGCGTTTGAGGTCACGATTCAATACACCATCGGTAAGCCGTTGCCACCGATGCGGGTGGGGTTCTTGATCGTTTCCGGAGAAGGACCGGTCGTCGTGGAAGCGTACGATTCGGATTCCCCGGACAATCGCGGCCCCAGGTCACCGGGTTGCTACCGCAGCACGTGCAGGATCCCCGGACGCCTGCTCAGTCCCGGTTGGTACTACCTGACGATCAACGCGGGAATTCCGCATGTCGAAAACCTGTTCAACCGAACCGCATTGGTGAAATTCAGGATTCATGAGAGCGAGCTTGAAGAGACTCAGCGGACGAAGCGGTCGGGAGTCTTGCAACCCTGTTTTCAATGGGAGACGAAACCATCTTAAAACGAATCGCAAGAAGAGTGCTGCGGGCTGAAATTGATTCGCTGACGGCGGAACGAGACGCGTTGGCCCGACACGCGGCGTCGTTCATTGCGACAAATCGGTTCGAGGAATCCGACGTGTTTATCGCCGGCTATCCGAAGTCGGGAAACACCTGGATGCAGCTGATGGTCGCGGCCATGTTGTACCGTTTCGATCCCGGTCGCACCCCCGACGCCTTGGTGCAGGAGCTCGTCCCGGACATTCACTCCAAGGCCTTTTACAAGCGTTTTCTGCCGACCACGTGCTTCAAGACTCACGCGTTACCGCAACCCCAATACAAGCGTGTGCTGAACATCGTCCGCGACGGTCGCGATGTTCTTTGTTCCTACCGCAGCTTCAACGAGGCACTCGGCCATCCGGCCGATTTGGACCAGATGGTTGCCGGGCGAATTGAATTGCCGTGGGGCGACTGGCAAGACCATGTGCTGAAATGGCACGAGAATCCCTATCAGGCGGAAATCCTGACGGTACGCTACGAAGATCTGAAAACGGACTGCGCCTCGCAACTGCAGCGGGTCGCGTCATTTCTGCGATTGGACCTCTCTGGCGATGAAATCCAGTCGATTGCCGAAGCCACGCAGGTCAAAAAAATGCAGGATCGCGAGCGTCGACTCGGCTGGGACAGCAAGCTTTGGCCGGCGGAAAAACGGTTTGTACGCCGAGGGGTCAGCGGGGCCTACCGGGACGAATTGTCGGCCGAACAGATCACGCTGTTGACCGCGCGTTTCGAGACAGGGTTGCGGCTGCTGAACTACCCTGAATGACCGCAGCATCGCGGATAACGGACGGATCTGATCGGCGCGGAATTCGTCAACGGCCTGTTGATTTTTTCGAAAGGAACAATCTATCGATCAGCCGACGGCCGCCGGTGCCGGTTTTTGGCGGCGGAACCGCGGCTAGCGCCGATCGGCTGACTCAATCAACAGGCCGCCAAGAATTTTGGGGTCGTCCGAGAACTTGGTGGCAGCTTTCGGATACTCGGTCCTGAGCAATTTGCCACGAATTTCCCGGAAGAACCGAATTTTGCAGCAATTGCCCTCCGAGGCGTTCGATTGAAGCGCAAGACGCCGTCTCTTCCCCAAGGGGGATCGATGATTCTCGGCGGGCGGCCGGAACCCTTCGTTGATTTTCAGCCTTTGTGCTATACTTCGGGAATTGAAATCCGAAACGCTCTCGCCCGTCCAGCGCCAGCCTCTTCTTCGACTTTCGCATGGTTTTTCTGATGCAGCGACAGATCCATTTGGTCCTCCTCGGAGGCTTTTTCGCCTCTCTCTGGCAGTTCGCCGTCAGCCCGGTCGCACATGCCATCAAGCCCGAGGATCCGATGGTGCAACAAATGGTCGCCCGAGGGATCCAATTCCTCGAATCGGCCGAGATCCACGACGAAGGCGAACAGGTACTTGCCGCGTACACGATGATGAAGGCGGCTCCGGATCCGACCAATCCGGTGGTGCAGAGAGGGCTGGCAGAGGCGAAAAAATTTGTCAGCGTCTTTTCACGCCAGCAAGAGTTCAAGTCGAACTATCACGCGGCGGTGTCCGCACTGCTGTTTGCCGAGGTCGACCCGCAGCAGTATCGCAACGAGCTCGCAACGATTCTGCGCTACTTCGACGAGGTCCAGGAGGCCGACGGATCCTACACCTATCCCCAGGAAAAGAAGGGGGACACGTCGCAAACCCAATATGTGGTGCTCGCACTTTGGACGCTCGATCGGCTCGGCTACAAGGTCGACTACAACCGTCTGCAGAAATCGATGGACTGGTTTTTTCGGGTCCAGGATATCCGTGGGGCTTGGCCCTATCAGGGGGTCGTTCCGTCCGGCGGAGGTTTGACAAAGCAAGAGCGGATCACCGAGGGCATGTCGCTCGCCGGAGGTGCGACGCTGTTGATCGCCGGAGACACGATCGGGATGTGGGGGTCCAGCAAGACGACCCAAGACGCGGGAATCATCGGCCTGCCCAAAGCCATCAAGCTGTTCAAAGATGACGAAAACGCCGAGCGGAGAAAAACCAACGCGCGGATTAAGAAAGACGCCGTTTTCAACGCGATCGGCCGGATGGAAAATTGGCTCCGGGCGAACCCGACCCCCGATCACGTCAATCACCGCTATTACTACTACACCTGCTATACGACCGAGCGTTATCAGAGTTTCTTGGACATCGCCCAGGGGGTGCCGATCGAGTCGGAACCGGATTGGTACAATCGCATCGTCGGGGAACTGAAACGGTCGCAAACCCCCGAGGGTGGCTGGGGGGAAACTCAGCACATTTATGCCCCGGCCAACACCTGTTTTGCGATTCTGTTCCTGATCCGCAGCACCAAGAAATCACTCGGTGCTGGTGCCAGCGCGTCGGCGATCGGCGGCTATGGATTCGGCGAAAACGTCAGCGATGCGAAGATGCAGAACGGCCAAGCGGTTTCGCCGGTGGCCGCCCAATCGGTGGCCAACATGCTGCAACTGCTCGAAAGTGACAACGCCGATGAATTGGACGGCAAAGCGATGGTCGACAACGCCGAACTTCCCACCGACCCGGTGGAACGCACGGCGCAACTCGAACGGCTCGAACGTCTCGTCCGCGGCAGCAGGTCGTGGCAGGCGCGTCGTGTGTCGGCAAAAATGCTCGGCATGAGCGACGAACATCGCGTCGTGCCGGCCCTGATCTTTGCACTCAGCGATCCCGATCATGCTGTCCGCGCGTACGCCCGCGATGGGTTGCGTTTTATCAGCCGGAAATTCGAAGGCTTTGGCATGCCGGACGAGCCGACCAATGCCGAGATCCGCAACGCCCAACGCAAGTGGCGGGAATGGTACAAATCGGTGCGACCGGACTACGTCTTCCTGGATGATTAAACGGCCAGCCGTGTCGGGACGCTGATTCGAGGGCGGTCAAGCCAACGCGAGCCGCAGTGAGCGTAAATTCCTCCGCGACACTCCCAGAGAGTGGATTAAGTCGCAACGGTCTGTTAAATCGGAGGTTAAAAACCGCGCGACATGCTGCGGCAGTGACCGCGTCAGGTGAATTGGGCGTAGAACGTCCAGGCCCCCGTGACCAGCATCGCCGCGGCGGACAGCCATAAGAAAAGATCCCACGTCTTGCCCGGTTCCAAGCCCTCGACCGATCGCTTGTAGCGGAAGAACAGTGCCGCGGCGGCCAGCATCGGTAACATGATCCCCTGGGTGATCCCGCTGATCAAAACCAGCTGTGCCGGAGCGGGGAAGGCGATGAAGATGATCACACACAGGATCGGAAACACACCGCTCAAAATCCGAATCCAACGGTCCCGGGTCTGCTGGTCGTGCGCGATCACGCCGATCACCCGCAAGGCGTCGGAAAATGTCCGCGCGTGGGACGCGTTGGCGACGAAAAACGTCGAATACAGCACCGCCAATGCGCCGAACAAAAACACCGTCGCGGCCCATTCGGAAAACACCGGTTGAAACATCACCGCCAGCGTCCGCACCATGTCGCCCTTTTCGGGATTCAATCCGATGCGGTGTAGCACCGAGGCGCCCAACAGATAGAACGCGACGGTGGCAAAGGTATAGATCAACATCGCGCCCCATGCATCGACGTGCATCACCCGCATCCATCCGGCGGCCCGCTGTTTCCACTGCGGCGAACCGTCATTCGCCCCGGTGAATTTGCCGTACCCCTTTTCCAAACACCAATACGGGTACGTGATCAATTCGGCAGCTCCCACACCGATGATGCCAAAGGTCGCCAGTGCCGTTCGAATCGGACTGATCTCCGCCGTCTTGTCCGGAAACGAAAACATCAACCCGGACAGAAATTCTTTGGCACTGAACGCAAACTCGGCCTCGCTTTGTAACCAATACACGTTCACGATGACCAGCAACGTGAACGATGCCACCAACGCGGTGGAGAAGGATTGAATCAAGCTGTACCGGCCGACGACCAGAATCACGCTGGTGATCAGCGAGATGATGACGGCCCAGATCGCGGTGTCATGGGGATGCGAACGCTCGCCGGGAACTTCCGAGCGATACGTGGCGTCGTAGGTGCCCCACGTATTCGACGTGGTCACTTCGGACTCATTCTCGCCTTGGCGATGTGCTTGGCGAAAGGCATCGAAACGCGCCAGTTGTTCGGCGTCGGCCGCCTGGTTGTACGCCACGCCTTGCTGCGTCAACGGCGCACTGATCGACAGCGCCTGACCGACACCGCCGACGATGCCTCCCAGTTGGGAAATGCTGGCCAGCCACATGACCAACCAATACCACACCAACCAATTCCCACGCCCCTTGATCCGCGGCCCCGGAACCTCATCGAGCGCCACCAACGTCGTCTTTCCGCTGATCAATGCGTAGCGTCCGAATTCGATTTGGGCGAACACCTTGATGACGCAGCCGATCACGATCAGCCACAACAGACTGAATCCGGCTTCGGCCCCCGTCTTGGTCGTGGCGATCAATTCACCGCTACCGACGATCGATCCCGCGACGATCAGCCCCGGCCCGACCGCCAGCAGAATCCGCCCCAGTGAGGTGGGAGGGGAAATGGTTTCGTTTTCTTTCATGGGGCGTGAGTGTAGCAGAGCCAGAATCACGCATGTTGCGGCGAGAAAGTTTCAGGTCAGTTGGGAGTTGGGAGTTGGGAGTTGGGAGTTGGGAGTTGGGAGTTGGGAGTTGGGAGTTGGGAGTTGGGAGGGACGGAAAAATGGGGGGCAGAAAAATTGGCGGTGAAAATGAACTGCCAGGCAAGAGAAAATCCATGTGTGCCAAAACATGGTTGGGGGCTTTAGAAATGTCTGAAACTTCAATCGCGAAACCTGAAACCTGAAACTTAAATCCCCCGCCGGTTGCGTGGTGTGGGCCTACGGGGTGATAATTGGACCTGTTCCGGGATGACCGTTTTCGCCTCTTTTTCGTTTGCATGGCCGCCGTCCAACCGCTCGACACGACCATCGCCGTGGTCACGCCGGAGAACATCGCCTTTGAATATCAATTGGCCGGTCCGTTCCGTCGTCTGCCGGCGTACCTGATCGATCTGGCGGTCCGCTGGGGGGTGATTTTGACGGTCGGGTTCACGCTGCTGTTGCTCGGCGGCATGTTGACCGTGTTGTCGACCTTCTACGGGCCGCTGACGTTTGCCTTCATCGTGATTTTGATCTTCGTGATCAATTGGTTTTACGGGACGATTTTGGAGGCGTATTTCAACGGCCGCACGATCGGAAAGTGGTTTTGTGGGATTCGCGTGATCGAAGTTGACGGGCGTCCCGTCTCGCCACGCAGCGCCTTGCTACGCAACTTGTTGCGCGTCGCGGATTTGGCCCCGGTCGCCGCGATCAACACGTGGGATC
Organism: Stieleria mannarensis; assembly: GCF_014154935.1. Lineage (GTDB taxonomy): Bacteria > Planctomycetota > Planctomycetia > Pirellulales > Pirellulaceae > Stieleria > Stieleria mannarensis. The sequence goes on along the minus strand of NZ_JACEHH010000042.1, from coordinate 39,917 downwards.
CCGACATCCCGCCGGTCTATTTCATCCCGACGGGGATCATCGGGTTGGTCAGCATGATGATGACCCGGCGGATGCAGCGATTGGGGGATTTGGCGGCGGGAACGATGGTGGTGGTCGATGAACGCAAATGGCAATTGCCGATCGCCAAGGTGGACGACGCACGGGTCCCCGCGCTGGCGTCTTACGTTCCCGGGGACTACCTGATCACCAGAAAGATGGCCCGAACGCTGGCAACCTATGTCGAACGTCGACATTTCTTGACCCCGCCGCGGCGCCGCGAAGTTGCCCGCAACCTTTCCGATCCGCTGATCGATCGGTTTGAATTCCGCAGGGACATCGACCCGGACCTGTTGCTGTACGCGCTCTACTACAAAACCTTTTTGGCCGATTCGACGACCGAACCGGCCGATCTGGGGCCGCTGGCCGGTTACAGTCCACTGGCCAAAGACGCCGGCAAACCGTCGGGGCTGGGCGAACCACTGCAAAGCGTCGTGTTGGAGGAGCTCGGCAAGCCGGCCCAGCGTCAACCAGCCCAGCGTCAACCGGCCCAGCCGGTAAATCGTCAACCGGCACAGGCTCCGTTGGGGGATTGGCGGCAGGCGTCCGAGCGGGCGTCGATCCAACCCGGCGGCGAACCGTCCCGTGCCGAGACGCCGGCGGGCGAAAGCCCCGCACCGCCGCGCAAGATGCCGGGGGATGACCAATGAACGTCGCGAAACTGCTGGAGAAACGCCGCGTCGATTGGACGGAACTGGAACGGCTGTGCGAAGCGATGGAAGTGCGCGGCAGCACCGATTCGGTCAGCCCCAAACATCGTGGGGCGGCGGGTGTGGCGCGGTTTTCATCGCTGTACCGAGCGGCGTGCGCCGATCTGGCACTCGCCGACGCCTACCAGTTGCCTCCCAACACCGTCACCTACCTGCACCGTCTGGTGGCCCGCGCGCACAACCAGTTGTATCGCACGCACAGTCCCACACCGGGCGGTTGGGTTCAGATTTTGTTCCGGGAAGCACCGCAACGGATTTTCAATGACGGCTGTGTGCGGGTGGCCAGCCTGGTTTTCTTTGGCCTGTTCGCCTTGGCGATGGTGATGGGTGCCGCGGAGGAACAGTTTCCCGGTTTCGCCGAACGCATTTGCGGTTCCAAAATGCTCGAAGCCACTTCGGAATCCTTCAAAGAACCGTTGGCCGTCAATCCAGAAGAATACACGGCGCGGGCGGCGTTTTACATTCGCCACAACACGGGCATCGGGCTGCAGTGTTTCGCCTATGGGATTCTGTTGGTCCCCTGTTTGGTCACGCTCGCCTACAACGCGATCGTTTTGGGCGCGACGTTTGGTTACATGTCACGCGACGGGGTGGAGGGAGCGGACCATTTTTTCGAATTCGTGACCGCGCACGGCCCCTTTGAATTGACGGCGATCGCGTTGTCGGCCGGGGCCGGTTTGCGTTTGGGCATGGGGCTGTTTTACACCCGCGGTCTGTCTCGTGTGGACTCGGTCCGCCGGGCCGGACGCGACGCCGTGCCGGTGATGGCCGCCAGCGCGGCGATGTTTGTTCTGGCAGCTTTCACCGAAGGCTTCTTGTCGCCCAGCGGTGCCCCGTACCTGATCAAGGTGGCCTGGTCGATCCTGTCCAGCGGTCTGATCACCCTGTACTTCGTCGTGCTCGGATTCCCCCGCAACGAAAGCGACGGCGGGTCCTTGGTCCGAACCGCCCGCTATGCGGATCTGGTCGATTCCCGCCGCCCGATTGACGGAGTCGACGACGATGCAGCTTGATCAAACCCATGTGGCCGTCCGCGTCCGAACCCTGGCCGAGATCGGCGATCTGGCCTTGGTGCTGTTGCATCGCTACCCGACGCTGCTGTTGGTCGGGTTTCTGCTGGGCGCTTGGCCCTGGATGGTCGCCAACGCGTTGTTGCTGTCTTGGATCCCGCTGACCGAGGCTCAATACGGTCTGGATGATTCCGAAGCGATTTGGGAACTGAGTCGTTATGCGACGTGGATGGCGTTGTTGGTGTTTCTCCAGACCCCGGCTGCCGGAGTGGTCACGACGATCTATCTGGGGCAGGCCGTGTTCGAACACAAACCGAGTTGGAAGAGCGCGCTGAAAATCGCTCGGCAACAATTTTGGCGTTGGTTTTATTGCCTGGGGATTCGTCGCCTGGCGATCCCCGCGATGATCCTGGTCGCGCTCCGTCTGTTCCAACCCTATGACAACGTCTTTGACGTCACCTTGCCGATCATCCTGTTTGTCGTCGCGTTGGCGGTGCGCGCCGGTCGACCGTTTTTGCCGGAAATGATTCTGTTGGAGATGTGTCCGCTGCGCAGCAAGAACGCCAACGAAATCACGCTCTCGCGACGCGCCCGTGCCTTGCATCGTCCCGCCGGCAGCGACGTCGGCAGCCGCTGGTTCGCCGCCGCGTTGACGCTGACCGTCATTTTCGCCGGCCTGTTCTACAGCCTGGTGTGGGTCCGCGGGATCGTCACCGGCTATTGGAATTTCGGCTTGGTGACGTTGTTGGTGCTGTACCCGCTGGCGCTTTGGACCGTCGGGGGGCTGAGCGTGGTGGTCCGCATGATTGCCTACCTGGATACCCGCATTCGACTCGAAGGCTGGGATGTCGAGTTGGCGGTTCGCGCCGAAGCGATGCGTCAGTTCGGCGAAGAAACCGGCATTTCGAAATCAGCGACACCGACACCTTCGAAATCGATTTCGGTGCCCCCGTCCAGCGAAGCGGCCGCGACAACCGTCGGAGGAGCATCGTGAATCTCCTGTCAAACGCAGCGAGCATCGTGACCTCAGCGTGGCCTCGTCCGGCGAATTTGTGGCTGCACATGGTCGCCCTCGCCATGGTTGCGACCCTCTGTGCGAGTCGGGGCGTTTCGCAATCGCCCGATCGACCGAATGCGTCGGAAGATCCGGCCGGTGTGTCGCAGTCGTTGGACACGACGCCCTGGTATGATGCCGAATCAAAACAATTGGTGCCGATCGAATTGAAGGTCCGCCAAGACGACTCGATTCATCGAGAAAGCCGCTGGTTGCCCAAGCCGAAAAAGATCAAACAGACGGCGGCGTCGAATAACACCGCCGCCAACCCGGGCGCCACGACCGGCGGGTTGCTGGGCACATCGTTCAGCTGGAGTAATCTGTTCGGTTGGATGATGCTGGCTGTGATCGTGATGGGAATGGTCGGTTTGACCGTGTACGCGGTGTCGCGGGCCGAATTGCGGATGCAAGATCGCACGTCATCGACCAGTCCGTCCGATTCAAAAGCGTTGCCCGACGAACACACACTCGAGCGAATCAAACACCTGCCGCCCGAACTTCGCCGCACCGATGTGAACCTGCGCAACGAGTGTGAACGATTGATGAGCGAAGGGCGCTTCGACCAGGCGATCATTCTGTTGCTCGGCCATCAGCTGTTGTTGCTCGATCGTAACGGACTGTTGCGACTGAGCCGGGGAAAGACGAACGGTCGGTATGTGCGCGAGACGCGCGGCCACCACGAGGCGATTGCGGCGTGGTTGCGGGCAACTGCCGATGCGTTTGAACAATCCTACTTCGGGCGTCACGAGATTCCTGCCGGCGTGTTCGAGCAACTGTGGCGGCAAAACGAGATGCTGGAATCGGCCACCCAGACCTATGGAGCGGGCAAATGAAACGCATCATTGTCCCGGTCCTGTTGCTGTTCTTGCTTGTCGGCTGTGATGGCGGTCTGGGAACCAGCTATGGCCCCAGCAAAGGATACTTAGCCCGGCGAAGTATCAACGGTTTCACATCGCTGCGGAACGCCTTTTCCGATGCCGGCTTCGCCACGCGTGATTTACATCGCCTGACCGATCGGGCGCGGCGGACGTCCGTGATCGTTTGGACGCCCTCGCACCCGACGGGCATCGAATCCAGGACGACGCGTTGGATGGAACAATGGCTGCGGTCGCGACAAAAGACGCTGATCTATGTGGTTCCCGATAGCGGCAGCGAAGCGGAGTTTTACCGCGACGCCCGCCCCCTCGCTTCGCCACCACAGCGACTGGAGTACCGCCGGAAGTACGCCGAAAAACTGATTCAAGAGCACCAGTGGCAACTGGCCCGAACCACGTTGCCGTCCAACGGCTGGTTGTCGATTCAACCCAAAGTCCAGCGAACCCGAATCAGGCTGGGCGAAGCAGCCGGCAGTGACCCGGCCGGCAGTGATCGCTGGACCGAGGTGGTCAACAGCGACACGCCGCGCCGCGTCGAGTGGGTTTTGCAGCGGTATGACCGTAAAGACAAGACGCAGCAGGGATCCCCGATTTTGGAACCGGCCGGTCCCGGTGCCGTGTACTGGCCGCAGGGGCAGTCCGTCAGCACCACGTCGGCCAAAACGAAGTTTGAATCGTTGTTGGCGTCCGAAGACGGCGACACCGTGTTGGCCCGGATCACCAGCGACGCCTGGCCGGAGTCACAGATCTTGGTGGTCGCCGGCGGATCGATGTTGACCAACTACGCCCTGACACAACCGCACCACCAGGCACTCGCCCGGGGGCTGATCCGCAGCTCGATCGCACTGATGATTCCGTCCCGGCGAGTGGATTCTGGCGGCCGGCTGATCGCGGAGGGGCCGCAGCCGCAGGTGGGATTTGCATCGGCACCCTATTCGTTACCGATCAGCGACCGAAGCGGCGAGATCCCACGGGCCTCCGGTGCGGAGTTCTTCACCGAGTTTCCGCTCAGCTTCGTCACCTTTCACATCGCGATCCTGGGGTTCGTGATCTGTTTGATGTTACTGCCGATCTTTGGTCGTCCGCGTCACGTCGACCGTGGCGTGCTGACACATTTCGGCGATCATTTGAGCGCCGTGGCGACGCTGATGCGGCGTCGCGGCGGCGAAACGTTCGCCCGACGCAAGATCAGCGACTACATGAAGCACGTCCGCGACGAAACGTCGGGGCCCTGGGTGATCGACGACCCGGTTCACCCGACCGATCCGGCGCTCCACTTGCACGTGCCAACTCCGAAACCGCCCGTCAAAGCAACCGATGCGCCGAATCAAATCGATGATGCTAGCCCGAACGCGTAAGCGAGGGGCACCGCGTCGCCCCGGGACGACCGCGAGCAAGATAGAATCAACACGCGGAAATCGCCAACGGCACACCCTGCCCAAGAGCGCGACGGCGGTTGACACGGCGGGTTCGCGCCAAGAATCTACTGAACGCCCCCAAGACGATTCCAAACCACCTGAGCGAGGCTGACCGTTGACTGACCCGACTGCTGGAAACCCACAACCCGGATCACCTGCCGCCACCCCGTCGGCCGCCCATGGCACGCGCCTTGATGGCGCGAGCGTTCAAGCTTCGGCCAGCGGCGCACCGGCACCTGCCCCGCCGAGCGAGTCGACGACGGCGTCACCGGGAAAGAGCCCGCGATTCGAACCCGTCCAGCGGCTCTACCAAGCCGTCTCCGATGAAGTCGCCAAGCTCTATGTCGGACAGGACGAATTGGTCCTGGGAACGCTGACCGCATTATTTTCCGGTGGCCATGTGCTGATCGAATCCGTCCCGGGGCTGGGAAAGACCCTGTTCGTCCGCACCCTCGGTCGGGCGCTGGGCTGCGATTTCGGACGCATCCAATTCACCGCCGACCTGATGCCGTCGGACATCACCGGCGCGCCGGTGTTTGACATGCAAAAGAGCGAATTCCGATTCCGTCCCGGCCCGGTGTTCACACAGCTGTTGTTGGCCGACGAAATCAACCGCTCGCCCGCCAAGACACACGCCGCCCTGCTGGAGATCATGCAGGAATACCGCGTCACGATCGACGGCACCAGCCACACCGTGCCGCAACCGTTTTTGGTGATGGCGACCCAGAACCCGTTGGAGAGCGAAGGCACGTACAATTTGCCCGAAGCCCAGCTGGACCGGTTCATGTTTAAATTGAAGGTCGATTATCCGAGCGAGTTGCAAGAAGCGGAAATCCTGAAACTGCACAGCAAACAGGTCAACCTGAACGAACGTCTGGAAAACGAGGTGCGAACGATCACCGATCCGGAAACGGTGCGTCAATTGATCCAGCTTTGTGGAACGGTCAACGTCGAAGACGCCTTGGTGGACTACATCAACAAAATCGTCCGCGCGACACGCACCTGGCCGGCGTTCCACATCGGTGCCTCGCCACGTGCGGGGCTGGCCTTGATGCAATGTGCCCGCACCTTGGCCGGATTCGGCGGTCGCGACTATGCGATCCCCGATGACGTCGTCGAAGTGGCAATCCCCGCTTTGCGTCACCGCGTCCAATTGAGCGCCGAAGCGGAGATCGAAGGCCGAGATGTCGACGAAGAATTATTGGCCATGATCCGAGGCATCGAAGTCCCCCGCGATTGACAGTGCGTGGGACAGGCTTCCAACCTGTTGTGCCCTACTCGCCCGTCTGGACCTGCAAAAGCCCCGCGTTTCGCAGTTCCTCGGCCAAACGATTGGCGACCAACAACCGGCCTTGCCGGGACAAATGGATGTGGTCCTCGAGGAATAATTCCGGTTTGCTCATCGAATCGAGCTCCCGTTCCAAGTCGACCAGCGGATCGCCCTGTGATGCGGCCACGTCGCGGACGATTTGGTTGTAGTTGCGGTGAGTCTGCAACAAGTCGTCCAAATTCTTCGCTTCGCCCGACTCGATCAAGTACGGTGGCACGCCCAGATCGAACGCGTGGGGCGCCGTCAAATACCAACATTGAATCTTGTTTGCGTCACAGGTCGCTGCGATCGCGCGCAGGTTGGCGCGGTAGTCGTCCGGTTCGACGCGCATCGCCGAATCCGTTCCGGCGGTCGGGCGTGGGATCAGACTTTGAATCAATTGAAACAGCCGCATGTCCGTCAGGCCATCGCCCAGGCCACCTCCCAGTGGCGACTGAGCCGCTTGCTGGTCCTTGTCCTGATACCCCCGCGCCAGCCAGTGGTCATTCCAGCCGAAATAGACGGTGACCAGATCCGGATTCCAGCCGATCACTTCGGTTTCCAGCAATTGCTTTCCTTGAAAGGACGTGTACCCGATGACACCGGCATTGATCACCTCGAACCGTCCCGGAGCGACCTTGTCCAAGTAATTTCGCAGAATGTCACAGTAGGTGATCGGGCCGAAGTGCGTGCAGGAGTCACCCAGGCAAACGATTCGGAACATGCCCTCCGGTTTCTCCGGCGAAAACTCGGGCCCGTAGAAACCGACCGAATTGTGTCCGAGGACGCCCGGGCGGGGACGCCAAAACAACGTCGGGTCGCGTTTTAAAAACGGCTGCGGCGAGTTCGTGTTGTACTCGTCGATCGGAAAGGTGAACGTCATCCGCTGGACGTCCGACGCGGCACGATACCCTGCGAGACGCAACATCCCTTCGGCGACCAAAAAGAACAGAGCCACGACGAAGAGGCTGAGCCCGATCTTTCGCCGGAGGCTGATGGCGGGGCGCGTTGGCGAAGGTTCGGTCCCGGCGGGCATGGGTTGCGAAGGCGATTTGTTGTTGTCCACGATTATCCTGCGGCGGGGCGCCCGAAGCAAAGAAAAAACCTCACCCCTTGAAAGAGGCGAGGTCAGGTTGATTTAGAGTATCAGAGATGCCGGACGACAGCTACTGATTGAGTTGTTCGGTGATCGTTTCAGAGTTCCCCCTCGTGCCCAACGCTCCCCACAAACCGTACGGGCTGGAGGACCCGGCAAGGTTCATGCCGCCGTCCCGCACCACCGTGTCTTGGGACAGATCCCCCGTATCGACGCTGTCGGTCATGAAGATGACGGCCCCGTCACCCATCAGGATGTGCGCCCCACCTTGGTGATGACTTCCCGCGGTGAAGATGCTGTACGTGTTGTCCGAGTTGCTTCGCGCACAACTGGCGGAGTTGGGCGGCAAAATGGTTTGGAAAGCGGTGTAGGCCGGGCGGCCATCGCCCCAACGAGCGCCGCGACCGGCATTGAACGAACCGCTGATGGTGGCGCTTTGGGAATAAGACGTGGGACGCTCCGGATCGATATGGGCGCCTTCTTTGCAGTTGATCGGCGTTGCGAAATGCGAATTGGTCGGCGTCATGCTGGTGATCTGTCGCACGTAGTCCGATTTCACTTCACGCAGCCCCCGCGAGACACAGATCTCACCGGCGGCGATTGTGTTGGAAAGCCCATCCAGCGTGTCGCGGAAACGGGTTTGCACCCGCGGCCAGAAAAAACCTCGGTTGGCTGCTTGTGCCCGCGTCACCATCCAAGTCTCGTCGAACTGATCGCCCGCGCCGTTGCCGTTGTTAAAGTAACCGTTTTCGTTCTTGCCACCCCACCACGCATAGTCAAATGAATCGCCCAGCGATGCGGCGTAGTTCGCTTTGCCCAGGCTGACGTGTTCGGCCGGATCACTCGGGCAACGATAGGTCGGTATCTCTGTCGCCCACGGCGGGTACTGGGTCACCCAGGGACAAGGTCCCATCGGCGCCCAGCGGCCGTTGGTCACCTGACTGGGCATGGCCCCGCCACTGGACGTCGATTCGCGGCTCGAGTGGGAGATCTTGTCCCACAGCCCCTGCTGTTCCATCTGCGGCAGAATGGAAACCAGATAGCTCAGGTACAACCGATTGCTGTTGTACGTGGTGTTGGCCCCCGTCCACGTTTTTGACGTTCCCGTCATCGTGTTGGGCAGCTGCTTGAATGCACTGTGATAATTGTGAATCGCCAAGCCGATTTGCTTGAAATTGTTACTGCACGACATCCGACGTGCGGCTTCACGAGCAGCCTGGACGGCGGGAAGGAGGAGCCCCACAAGAATCCCAATGATTGCGATCACCACCAGCAATTCAACGAGGGTAAAACCTCGCTGATACATGCGTGGTTTTGACATAAAAAACCTCGGAGAAACGATCATGAATGAACAGAAGAAAAGGCCCCCCCAAAGCAGGGAGACTGATGTTCAGGATAAGAGCGATGCCGGATAAGGTCAAGAAAATGTGGCGGTTTTAGCGGTCGATCCTGCGGGGAATGAGCGCCGGGAGCACCGAGAGGGCGCCGCGATGTCATCCAGAATTCGATCGTCACTCCCCCGCGTCGGGGACGTCCATTTCCGCTTCGTAGTTCTCCATTTCTTGTTGGATTTCCTGCTCCGATCGCGTTTCCACGGATGTCGACGGCGCGCTGCTATTGCATCCGACCAAGGCCATGATCGAAACCGACGCGATCAACATTTTGCTCAATAATCGCTTCATCGCTCTAAACCCCGCTAGAATCGTTAGGACCGACAGACCGATCCAAAGTAGCACGGAACGCCCCCCGCGCCGATCCGACCGATGTCCCCTCGGTGAACAATCTGTCGGGTCAAACCAATGCCGATGGCGTACGGCCTGTCCCCATCACCCATGAATCCGTTTGCCCTTGGACCGATCGCGTGAGCTCGACCCCCAACCCAGCAGATCACGGAAATCAGATCCGATACCATCGAGGCCGTGTGCTGAAATGAGACTACCTCTGGAGTTGGAAATGAGACGATTGCGGTGGATTTTGATGTCGGCGATCGCGGTTGCCGCCCAGGGGGCGATGGGGCGCGCCGCGGATGCCGTTTCGTCAGAGGGAAAGACAGCCGATGCGGCGAATCATCAGACGATCGATTTCGACACGCAGGTTGTTCCGGTCCTGACGCGGTTCGGGTGCAACGCCGGTGCCTGCCATGGTGCCGCGATCGGGCGCGGCGGGTTCAAGTTGTCGCTGTTCGGATCCCGGCCGGCCGATGACCACGTCGCGATCGTCCAGGAACTGGAGGGGCGCCGCGTCAATTTGTACTCTCCGGCGCAAAGCGTTTTGCTGCGCAAGGCGACTGAATCGATCGAACATGGTGGTGGAGAGCGTTTCGATGACACGTCATCGGCCTATGCGGTGCTCAGGACGTGGATCGCCCAAGGCGGCCAGCGTCTGCAGCGTCGGCGACTGACGGCCCTTCGCGTGACCCCAACGAATGTGTTGCTTCAAGACGTCGGTGACTCGGTCCGCGTCTCGGTGGTCGCGTCGTTCGACGATGGATCACAGCAAGATGTGACCTCGGTGACGTCGCTCTCGTGTGACGATTCCGAATCGGTGTCCATCGACCGCCAGGCGAATCGATTGACCGTTCATCGACGCGGCGAGCATCTGGTGATCGCCCGCTACCTGAACCGGGTCCATGCCATCGGTTTGGGCGTACCACTGGGGACCAAGGAATTGGGGAGCAAGAAGATTGAGACGCCGTCGGAGTCGGCCGACGGGAACCGGGGGACTCTGGTGGATCGATTCATCGATCAGAAATTGCGACAGTTGCGTCTTCCTGCTTCGCCCCGCGCCGACGATCAAGAATTCGCGCGGCGTGTTTGGTTGGACATCACCGGTCGGCTTCCCCCGGTCGAGCAACTGGACGCGTTTGTGTCCGATCGCTCCATCGACAAACGCAGTCGACTGATCGACCGATTGCTGGAAACGGATCAGTACGCGGCCTACTGGGCGCTCAAGTGGGCCAACCTGTTGGGGATCGACAGCAAGTCGTTGCAGGCCGAGGGCAGCAAGGCCTATCACGAGTGGTTGATCGAAGCGTTTCGTCAGGACCGACCGTGGAACGAATCGGCGTTGGCGATGTTGACCGCCAACGGCGATGGATATGTCGACGGCAGCGTCAATTTTCTGCGCAGCGGCAACGGCCCGGATGCGTTAGCAGAATTGGCGACTCGGGTGATGATGGGCGTGCGGCTGCGCTGTGCCAATTGCCATGATCATCCGCTGGACCGGTGGACCCAAGATGACTATCACGGGCTGGCCGCCATCTTTGCGAAACTGGATCGCGGGCGGATTGTCCGCACGTCCCAGCGTGGTGAAGTCACTCATCCGCTGACCGGACAGCCCGCCGTTCCCCGCATCCCCGGGACGCGTGACCTTGACGACGGTCAGGACGGGCGGATCGAATTTGCCCGCTGGGTGACCGATCCGTCCAACGACTACTTTGCCCGTGCGGCCGTCAATCGCATCTGGGCCCAATTGATGGGCCGCGGACTGATCGATCCGGTCGACGACATCCGGGCAACCAACCCCGCCAGCCACTCCGAATTGTTGGATGCACTGGCACATCATTTTGCCGAGCATCAATTTCGATTCCGCGCGGTCATCCGTCTGATCTGTCAGAGTGATGCCTATGGACGAACCTCGCGAACGCTTCCCGAAAACGCCTCGGACTCAGTCTACTATTCGCATTTCATCACCCGCGGACTGGAAGCCGAAGTGGTGGCCAATCAAATCGCCGATGTGACTGGGGTGGACCTCCATCACGGCACCGCTGGCCAATTTGATGCCATTGGGTTGACCGACAATCGAATCGCGTCGGAAACCTTGGACATCCTCGGCCGATGCGATCGTGAAGCGGCTTGTGAAACCGCTCCGCTGGGTTCGGGATCGCTGGCTCAGGTGCTGCATTTTCTCAACGGCGACCTGCTCAATCGGCGTCTGGACTCCGATCAGGGCAGCTTGAAAAAATGGTTGCAGCGCGAACGCGACGACTTCAAACTGATTGAAACACTTTACAAGCACACGTTGTCCCGCCCGCCGACGGAGTCAGAAAACGCGTTCTGGTCCAACCAGGTGCGATCCGTAACCGAAGCCGACGGCCGCTGGCGTGATGCCGAAACGCGGCACGCGTTCTTTGCCGATCTCTTCTGGGCCTTGTTGACCAGTGAGACGTTTCTGACCAACCACTAGCGCGACCATGCCTCGAGTTTCATCCGATGAACAAACTTCTAAACCGCCGAAGAGTGCATGAACTGGACCGCCGCCAATGGTTGCATGTCGGCGGTCTATCGGCGCTGGGGATCGGTGTCAGCGATTGGTGGTCGGCCCGGCAGGCCGTGGCCGAAACGCACTCGGCCAAGCGAGTCGACCGGTCCGCCACGGCCCAATCGTGCATTTTAATTTGGCTCGACGGCGGCCCCAGCCATCTGGACCTGTTTGATCTCAAACCGAATGCGCCGACGGAGATCCGCGGGCCGTTTTCACCGATCGCCACCAACGTCGGCGGCATCGAGATCTGCGAGCAATTGCCGCGGACGGCACAGCTGATGGACAAGGTCGCGCTGGTGCGGTCGGTGACATCGCCGTTGGGGGAACATAATTTCGCCAGCCACTATTTGCTGACCGGTTACAAACCGACTCGGGCGCTGACGTATCCCGGCATGCCATCGGTGCAGAAGTACTTGTCATCGGAGAGCGTGGCGATTCCGACCAACGTTGCGATCGCCAAACCGAACGCCATGATCGGCAGCGGCTACCTGCCCGATTCGACCATGCCCTTCATCGTTCAAGGGGATCCCTCGCGTCCTGATTTTCGGGTCAAGGATTTACACCTGGCCGACGGCATGACCGATTCGCGATTGATTCGGCGGCGTCAGTTTCGAAATGCGGTCGACGAACTCACGCGGCAGACCGAAGATCAGTTGGCCCAAACGGGGACAACCGATTCGGCATTCGATCAGGCGTTCCGCTTGGTGCAATCCCCTGCGGCGCGGGCGGCGTTTGATTTGCAGCAAGAATCCCAGGCGGATCGCAACCGCTATGGGCGACATCTGATCGGACACGGCTGCCTGATGGCCCGACGCCTGGTCGAAGCCGGGGCGAAGTTCGTGACCGTGACCGACCGTGGCTGGGACACCCACGAAGACATCTACTTGCGGCTCAAGGAAGGCTTTACCGGCGGGACGGCGGGAAAGATCCCGAAACTCGATCAAGCCTATTCCGCCTTGTTGAGTGACCTGTCCGATCGCGGACTGCTGGATTCCACTCTGGTGATCGTGATGGGGGAATTCGGACGGACCCCAAAATTGAATCCGCGCGGCGGACGCGATCACTGGCCGGGAGCATTCAGCGTCGCCTTGGCCGGCGGGGGCACGGTCGGCGGGCAAGTGATCGGCAGCAGCGATGCACACGGCGAACGCCCGGCCGAGCGGCCGATCAGCCCGGCGGATTTGGTCCGGACGATCTACCGCATGATCGGAATCGACGGCGACACCGAACTGAACACCGCCGATGGGCGTCCCGTTCAAGTCAATCGCGACGGTAACATCATCGACGAACTGATCGGATGAATCCATGAGTGAGATTGAAAAAGCGGAGTGGTTTCGGTGGCTTGCGGGTAGTTGGAACGGCACCTGCCGAACCTGGTTTGAGCCCGATGAGCTGGCAGACGAATCGAAGGTGGTCGGTGAGTTTCAACCCGTCCTGGGTGGGGCGTTTTTGCGCCACACCTATCAGGGAGCGATGCAAGGAAAGCCGCGCCGCGGGGAAGAATTGATCTGTCGCAACGGGGTCACCCAGGCATTTCAAATCGCTTGGATCGACAGTTTTCACATGGGAGATGCCTTCATGTTTTCCCAAGGTGAGGCGATCGAGGGCGGGTTTGAAGTTTTCGGCCACTATGATGTTGCCAAGGATGCGCCACGATGGGGGGGGACTCGTTTCCAGAAGGTCGCCGCTGATGAATTGGCGATCGTCGCCTGCAACGTCACCCCCGACGGCGTTGAAGCCAAAGCGCTCGAAACGAATTATCGTCGGGGATAGGCTGCGGGCGGCCGGAAAACGCTTTCCCATCCCGAGGTCGTGCGGTTTTTAACCTCTGATTTAATAGGCGTTTACGACTTCACCCTCCCTGGCAGGGAGGGTGAAGTCCTTAACTTGGTGCCTACGCCCCTCGCTGCGCTCGACCCTCCCTTCCAGGACGGTGATATCCAAAAACCCCACGACCACATTTGTGGGGGCCTAGCTGGACAGCGCCACTTTGCGGCGACTTGCTCAAAAAATTCTGGAAACACCGTGGTAGATGGGATGAGTTTCACGCCAGTCGTCCTCGTACTCAACAAAGTGGTACTCGTACTCCTACTCGATAGCTCGTGGGAAACTTGCGGATCGAGTAGGAGTACGAGTACCGGCGAAACGTCTGAGTACGAGTACGATCAACTCGAACCCGCAAATCCTGGTGTTTCTGATTCAAAGTGGCGCTGTCCAGCTAGGCATGGGGGCCAGCGCCCTGGGATCTGATTAGGTGGACGGCCCCTCACCCCGCCCCTCTTCCAAAGAGCAGATCGCTTTTGGGGAAGGAAGGCGCAGGAAATCTTGGTGCGATCGGTTAGAATCGATGGTTCATTTAGGGGTTCATTGGTTACTCACATGAATGGAGCGACGTGATTCGTTTTCTATCAATAATGCTTTGCTGTTGGCTGGGGTTGGGGCTACAGGCCCACGCCGGCGATAACGCGGTCCCGCCGGTTGATTTCAACCGCGACGTCCGACCGATTTTCAACCAACACTGTGTGGCCTGCCACGGCGGCGTCAAGCAAGCCGGGGGGCTGAGTTTCGTCTACAGCGACAGCGTCTTGGATCTGATCGACCCGGGAAGCTGGGAGGATTCCTATTTGCTTGAACGGGTGTTGCTTCCCGTCGATGACGACGAGCACATGCCGCCGATCGAGCATGGACGGGCGCTCAACGAGGCTGAGATCGATGTGCTGAAACGCTGGATCGACGGCGGTGGCGAGTGGGGAAAACACTGGGCGTACGTCGTTCCCGAACTCGGCGAGCTGCCCGAAAGCGAAACCGATGACTGGTCGCGGACGCGAACCGATCGCTTCGTGCTGGAAAAAATGAACCAGCACGGATTGTCGCCCCAGGTCGAAGCGGCACCGGAAAAATGGCTGCGAAGAGCCTCGTTGGATCTGACCGGATTGCCTCCCACCCCCGACCAAGTCGACGGTTTCTTGGCCTTGGTCCGTCGCGACGGTGAAGATGCCTACCGGGCCGCCACCGAGGACCTGTTGGCGTCGCCTGCCTTCGGCGAACGCTGGGCCAGCGTTTGGTTGGACGTGATTCGCTATGCCGATTCGCGCGGCCTAGGGCTCGATGGTCGCCGAACGATTTGGCAATTTCGTGATTGGGTGATTCGGGCTTTCAACGATGACATGCCCTACGACGCGTTCACGGTGCGGCAGTTGGCCGGCGATTTGCTGCCCGACCGAACGCTCGATGATCTGCTGGCCACCGCGTGCCACCGCACGACGCAAACCAACGAAGAAGGCGGCACCGACGACGAGACCTTCCGCACCGAAGCGGTGATGGACCGCGTCAACACCACTTGGCAAGCCTGGCAAGGCCTCTCGTTCGGATGCGTCCAGTGTCACTCGCACCCCTACGATCCGATTGAACACAAGGAGTACTACGAATTTCTGGCGTTCTTCAATAACACCGCCGACAGTGATCTGGGCAACGATCTGCCAACCTTGGCGGTTCCCGCCGACCCCGATCAATACGACCTGGCGTTCCAGTTGGATCAACAGGCCGATGCGTTGTGGCGGGCCGAATGGCAACTCGCGCGCGAGTTGATCAAAGACGATCAAAATTGGAAACCGATTTCCGACTTGCAGTTGTCGACCAACAACAACACCCGCGTGGTGGCCGAGACGGTCGATGGCACCGAGGAGTACCAAACGACAGGAACGGTTCAGACCAAAACCCGGGTCCACATCAACGCCCGGATCGACGATTCGATCGATCAAATCTCCGCATTGCGGTTCACCGGGTTCCCCAAAGACCAACAGCAAGCGTTGATCGATTCGGAGTGGGGATTCATCGTGTCGCACCTGACCGCCAAATTGGTCGCCACCGATGGAACGGAAACGGCGATTGAATTTCAAAAGGTGATTTCCGACGAACCCGATCCGTTGCTGGACCCCGACGAAAGTTTGAACGCCAAATCGTCCCGTGGGTTCGGCCCCTATTCGCGAATCCATCACCCGCGAACCGCCGCGTTTCTGGCCGATCCCCCGGTTGCTGTTCAACCAGGTGACCGCCTGGACGTGGAGATCGTTTTCAATGATGTCGAACTTGGCGCGTTCCCATTGATTGCCCACCGCGGTCGAATCTCGCTCAGCAATTCGGCCGGATTCACCGATTGGTTGACCGACCCGGCGCGCGTCGCGGCACGTGACCAGATCGCTGAACTGCGCGGGCAACGGTCCAAGATTCGATCGATCAGCACGCCGATTCTTCTTGAACGCTATCCGGATTTTGCTCGTCCATCACGCGTGTTTGATCGCGGCAATCAGATGACGAAAACCGATCCCGTGGACCCGGCGATCCCGAAGTTTCTGGCACCGTCCTCTGGGGAAGCGTCCGCGGCTGAATCCGAATCCTCGCTCACCCGGCTGGACATGGCCCGCTGGCTGGTCAGCCCCGAAAATCCGCTCACCGCGCGGGTCGCCGTCAACCGGTTCTGGGCACAGTTGTTCGGGACCGGGATCGTCGAAACACAAGAGGATTTCGGGATCGCGGGAGCCCCGCCGAC
Source organism: Stieleria mannarensis (assembly GCF_014154935.1). Classification (GTDB taxonomy): domain Bacteria; phylum Planctomycetota; class Planctomycetia; order Pirellulales; family Pirellulaceae; genus Stieleria; species Stieleria mannarensis. The sequence continues at coordinate 23,576 of NZ_JACEHH010000042.1, read as the reverse complement.
GCACCCCGAGTTGCTCGATGATCTGGCGGTGCGTTTTCGAACCGAGATGGGTTGGAGCGTCAAAACGCTGTTGCGCGAACTGGTGCTCAGCGCGACCTACCGCCAGAGCGGCCAGGCCGATCCCCAGCGTCTGCAGGCCGATCCGTCGGGGCAATGGCTCAGTCGCGGGCCGCGCGATCGATTGCCCGCCGAGACGATTCGGGACCAGGCGTTGTTCATCGCCGGGTTGTTGAGTGAAAAACGGTTCGGTCCGCCGGTGCATCCACCGCTGCCCGAAGGCGTTTGGAAACCCTTCCAAGGCGGCGACAAATGGGCGACCGTGGGTAAGGATCATCCGGATCGCTATCGGCGTACGATTTACACGTACACCAAACGGACCATCCCGTATCCGATGATGGCGTCCTTCGATGCGCCCTCGCGGGAATTCTGCTCGGTGCGACGCCTGCCGTCCAACACGCCAATCCAGGCGCTGATGACCCTGAACGATGCGACGTTCGTCGAAGCGGCCGAAGCGTTTGCCGATCGGATGATCGCGGCTGGTGATGATATCCAGGCACAGTTGCGATACGGGTTCCGACTGGCGACCTGTCGTGTCCCCGAGGACGCGGAAGCCGACGCGATCAGTGAACTGTATCATTCGGTGCTAAAACTGGAGGATGGAGAGAAACCCGATGTTCACGCCGCGATGACGACGGTCGCGAGTGTCTTGCTGAATTTGGATGAGGTGCTGACGAAATGAGTGGCATGGAACAACGATTGGTCAGCGAAGCCGCCCGGCGGACGCTGGAATTTGAAACACGACGGCATTTCCTAAAGCAATCGGCGACCGGGTTGGGCGCCGCCTGGCTGGCCAGTCAGACCGCCGGGGCGACGTCGATTGGCGGAACCCCGATTACCGCCAAGGCCAAACGTGTGATCTTTTTGCACATGATCGGTGCGCCCAGCCAGTTGGAATTGTTTGACCACAAACCGGCCCTGGAGAAGGTCGACGGCAAGGATTGCCCGGCCGAGTATCTCGAAGGCAGCCAGTTCGCGTTCATCCAGGGAACGCCCAAAATGCTGGGGCCGCGTTACCCGTTCGGGCAACACGGCGACTGTGGGGCTTGGGTGTCCGACCGGCTGCCCCACTTCTCCAAAGTCGTCGACAAGGTTTGCTTCGTCAAATCGATGCAGACCGATCAGTTCAATCACGGACCGGCACAGCTGATGGTCCATTGCGGCCAAGCTCGCGTCGGATACCCGTCGATCGGTTCCTGGGTGACCTGGGGGCTGGGGTCAGACAACGAAGACTTGCCGGGTTTCATCGTGCTGCTTTCCGGCGGCCGCCAACCGCGTGTGGGAAAGGCGCTGTGGAGCAGCGGATTTCTGCCCTCGGTCTATCAAGGCGTGCAATGCCGTTCCAAAGGCGATCCCGTCCTGAACGTCTCCAACCCCCAAGGTGTCTCACGCGATCAACGGCGGATGGCACTCGACACGCTGGATCGGTTGAACCAGATGAACTACGAAACGTTCGGTGATCCCGAAACGTTGACGCGGATGAAGCAATACGAGCTGGCGTTCCGCATGCAGACCGCCGTGCCCGACGCGATGGACATCAGCCAGGAAACCAAGCAGACGCACGAGGAATACGGTACCGAACCGGGCAAAGAATCATTCGCCAACAATTGTTTGCTGGCCCGCCGGCTGGCCGAGCGCGGCGTGCGATTCATCCAATTGTTTGATTGGGGCTGGGATTCGCACGGAACCAACGAAGGCGAATCGCTGGGCAAAGGGTTGAGCCGAAAGTGCGAACAAGTCGACCGGCCGATGACGGCGCTGTTGAGAGATCTGGAACGCCGTGGCATGTTGGAAGACACCTTGGTCATCTGGAGCGGTGAATTCGGTCGGACGTCGATGGCGGAAAATCGCGGTGGCCAGAAAACTCGATTTCATGGACGCGACCACAATCCCAACGCCTTCACCCTGTGGATGGCCGGCGGTGGCATTCAGCCGGGAATGACCTACGGAGCGACCGACGAACTGGGATACCAGATCGCCGAGTCACCGGTGCATTTGCGTGACTTCCACGCGACGCTGCAACATTTGTTGGGCATCGATCACCGCAAGATGGTGTTCCCGTTTCAAGGGTTGGACCAAAAGTTGACCGGTGTCAAACCGGCGCGGGTGGTCGAAGAAATCTTGGCGTAACTTCCGATCACAAACGGAGCCGTCGGCTCATAAAGCAGGCGCGATTGGGCTCGCACCCTACGGCTGATTCAATCAACAGGCCGTGCCGTGGCGTCATGCTTGGGGCGACTGAAATTGGGCTCCGCGTTGCAGTTGGTAGCCACGCTGGAATTCTTCACCGCTCATTTCGCGTTTGCCGGCCGGGCACAGCGAATCGATCCGCAAGGCACCGCCGCCGGTCGCCACGACCAGCTGTTTGCCGCCGCTGATTTGCCCGGGCTGCAGCCCATCGATGTCCTCGTCGACCGCGGTCACCGACAGGACGGTCAAACGCAGCGGGGGTTTGTTCTCGCGGACCTGGATGGTGCTGAAGGCGACGGGCCAGGGTTGCATGCCGCGGACGTGACAATCGATCTCGCGTCGACCGCGTCGCCAATCGATTTGAGCTTCCTGTTTGCTCAACCGAGGCGCCTTGGTGGCCAGCGCCGGGTCCTGGATTTCGCCCATCGTCGACTCGCCGTCCCAGCGTGACAGGTCGTCGATGCAGCCGAGCACCAGATCGACGCCCAGCAGCGAGAGTCGTTGTTCGAGTTGCCCGGCGGTTTCGTCGTCGGAGATCGCGGTGCGGCTGGTTGCCAGGATGGGGCCGCCGTCCAGTTTGGGCGTCATGTGAATCACGCTGACCCCGGTTTCGGCGTCACCGCTCAGGAGGGCTCGTTGGACCGGTGCGGCGCCGCGATAGGCCGGCAGCAGTGACCCGTGCAAGTTGATTCCGCCCAGTTTGGCGGCGGCCAACGCGTCGGGTTTCAGAATCTGGCCGTAGTCGCAAACGACCAGCAGGTCTGGACGGAGTGACCGAAGCTGTTCGATCGCGTCGCCGTCGTTGATATTGGCAGGATCCAGAATCGGCAGATCGTGCTCGGCGGCCCAGGTACGCACCGGCGCCGGCGGCGGGCCTTTGCGGCTTCTGACCGGCGGTTCGGGTTTGGTGACGACCGACACCAGCGTGTGATCGGATTGCCGGATGGCTTCGAACGAGGGAACGGCAAACGGACCGGTCCCCATGGTGATGATACGCAAGGTGATGCTCTCTTGAAATAAACTGGTGGCCTTCGGCGACTCGGTCTCAGCAATACTTCTTCGTCCACTCGGCCAATCGTGCGATCAATTCTTGATCCGGCGGCACCGACCCGGTCGCCTGTTTGGATCGAAAGTCGGTTTCCAGTTCGTCAATTCCGGCTTCCAGATCTTGGGCCGCGTGCTCGCCCATCCGGTCAAAAAACAACGTCCCGTCCAGGTGGTCGATTTCATGCAGAAAAATTCGCGCCAAGAATCCTTCCAGCGTCGTTTCGATTGGGTTCCCCTTGATATCGAACGCGCTGATGCGGATCGATTTGGGACGCACGACGTCTCCGGTCAACCCCGGCAAACTGAGGCAGCCTTCCTCGCCGACTTCATTGCCCTTGGGGCGGCTGACTTCGGGGTTCAAAATCACGAATTCTTCGCCGCTGCCTTTTTCGCCGCTGGGATTGGCGACGAACATCCGCAGCGGCAGATCGACCTGATTGGCGGCCAGCCCGACGCCCTTGGCCTGGTACATCAGTTCCAGCATTTCGTCGGCGATTTTCCGAAGTTCGGCGTCGACGCGTTTGATCGGCTTGCTGACGTAGCGAAGCGTGGGGTGGGGGTAGTAAATGAGTTCCAAAGACATGACAAGCCGCAAACAACGCAATGAGATGGATCGGACAGACGGGCAACTTCCTCGCCCTACAGGATGACCGATCGGACCTGATTTGTCATTCCGGCTAGCACCACAATGCGCGCCATCTGGGACGGATTCTCTGCGAGCGGTCTTTCGCCGGATCCGGATTTCGCCGTCCCCCCCTCTCGACAGGTTCCATTCGGTCGACAAGGATCCTGTACCGGACGACGCTGCAAACCAGCCGGACAGCGGCACTTTGACGTCGCATTGGCACGATGACGGTTCGACGCTCGCCAGAGCGTGGAAAGTGACGGGGATCCACCTTCTGGCGAAGGTAGCTACATTGGGTCAGCACGCTCGACAGTTTCGTGCACAACAACGTTGCGTTGTACCGGATTGCGTCACTCCTGCACCCCTCATCGATCCCTCCTCATCGATCACTGTCTCTGCCCATGGATCACTCGCCGAACCGAGCCGCCGCCGAACTCTGGTCCAGCCTGCCAGGTGACCCACAGTCGCGAGTCCTGGGGCACAGGATCGCCGAATCGACCGTCTTGGATTTCGGCGTGGCTACTCCGGGATCCATTCGGGCCGGTTTGTTGTTGGCGCGTGCTTGCATGGGCGGATTGGGGCGAGTTTCGATCGTGCCCTGCGACGCGACTCGATACGCCGTCGCCAATGCCGTGTTTGTCGAAACCGATTTCCCGCGACTGGGTTGTCTGGGATGCCAGTACGCCGGTTGGCCCGTCCAATCCGACGACTACTTTGCCATGGGCAGCGGTCCGATGCGGTTGCTGCGTGGGAAAGAAGCGATGTTGATCGAACAGGATCTTTCCGATAGCCGCACCGACGCAGCCTGCGGCGTCTTGGAATCCGACAAGTTGCCGACGGCATCGGCGATTGAATCCATTGCGGCCGACTGCGGGGTGCCGGCAAAATCGGTGACCGTTGCCGTTGCACCGAGCACCTCGATCGCCGGATCGATTCAGATTGTTGCCCGCAGCGTCGAAACCGCGATGCACAAACTGGACGACTTAGAATTTGACGTCCGCCGCGTGATTTCCGCGACCGGGGCGGCTCCCTTGCCGCCGCCGGCAAAATCGGGCGACTCGATCGGCGGGATCGGACGAACCAATGACGCAATGCTGTACGGTGCGAACGTGTCGTTGTGGGTGGATTGTCCCGATGAAGCGATCGAAGCGATCGTGGACAGGATCCCCAGCTCGGCGTCGCCCGATCATGGTCGCCCCTTTCAAACAATCTTTGCCGATTACAACCACGACTTTTATGCCGTGGACCCGTCGCTGTTCAGTCCCGCGGTGGTGACGCTGCACAACCTCCGCTCGGGACGCACCTTCACCGCCGGTCGAATCGTCACGGACATCTTGCGCGAGTCGTTCGGCACATGACCGCGGCGTCCAGCGCCCGACGCCGACTGTTGATGTTGGGGCCGGATACCGGGTGGCATGCCGATCAGATTCGGGCGGCGGCGCGGCGGCGCGGCCACCACTTAGACATCGCATCGTATGAATCGATGGCCGCCGGCGTGGCGAATCCTGGATCACCACTGTCGCTTTGCTGTGATGCGGGACGAATGCTCGACTATGACGCGATCCTGACGCGGACGATGCCGGCCGGTTCGATGGAGAAGATCACGTTCCGCTTGGCGATGCTGCATGCGATTTCTGACCAGCTGACACCGCACCGGACGGCGATCGTCAATCCCCCGCGAGCGCTGGAGTGGTCGATCGACAAATTTGCGAGTTTGGCAAAGTTGGCTGCTGCCGGTTACCCGACGCCGCCGACGCGTGTCGTACAATCACGTCGCGAGGCCATGCAGGCGTTCGAAGAACTTGGCGGCGACTGCGTCGTCAAGCCACTGTTCGGCGGGGAAGGACGCGGCGTGATGCGGATCCGCGATGCCCAACTCGCTTGGTACAGTTTTTCCACGCTCGAACAATTGGACGCCGTGCTGCAACTTCAGACGTTCATTTCCCCAGGCGGCCGCGACACGCGAGTGTTGGTCGTCGGCCGGCGGGTTTACGGCCTGCGACGATCCAACGAGCGATCGTTCCGGTCGAATGTTTCTGCCGGAGCGACGTGCCAGCGATTCGAAGTCGATGCGACGCTGGAAGCGACGGCCCGGCAAATCACCCAACGGTTCGGACTGGTGTTCGCCTCGGTCGATCTGATCGACAACGAACACGGCCCACCGCTGTTTTTGGAGGTCAATGCGATTCCGGGTTGGAAAGGTGCCCAGAACGTGATCGACCACTCGATCGCCGATTCTGTGATCGAGGCTTTGGAGACCGAATCCGAGAGGTTGACATCATGAGCAGCGAAGTTCGAGACGGAAACGTCGCTTCGCGGCTTCGCGTGATCGCGTCGTTGGCGCCCGGCGCGATCGCCATCGCCCAGCCCAACGGGCCGCCCGCCGAAGACGGAAACCGCAGCTACGCCCTGACGACGTTTCAAAATCTGGACGAGCGGACCGACAGAATCGCGCGCGGGTTGGTGGCCTGGGGAATCCGACCCGGCATGCGATTGGCGATGCTCGTCCCGTTCGGCGCGCAATTCATTGAATTGGTGTTCGCCCTTCTAAAAGCCGGCGTGATCGTCGTGTTGATCGACCCGGGCATCGGACGCAAACACCTGGTCAAATGCCTCTCCGACGCACGGCCGGACGGGTTCGTCGGAATCCCCAAAGCTCAGGCGATCCGGACCCTGCTGCGGCATCGTTTCCCGACCGCGACCTGGAACGTCACTCTCGGACGACGCTATTTCTGGGGCGGGAAAACCCTGGACCAAATCATCCAGCTTGGTGCCGAGGCGGCGGTTGAGGAGAAGACATCGTCGCGAAAGGCCACGCCGCTGCCGACGATCAATCGCCCCGACCCCGCGGCGATCATTTTCACGACCGGCAGCACCGGCCCGCCCAAGGGTGTCTTATACAGCCACGGTACCTTTCACGCTCAAATCGACCGGATCCGAGAACGCTATGACATCCATCGTGGCTCGCGTGACTTGGCCTGTTTCCCTCTGTTTGGTTTGTTCGATGCCGTGATGGGCGTCACCACGATCATTCCCGACATGGATCCCACGCGGCCCGCCGATGTCGATCCGCAACGATTGATCGAGGCGGCCCGGCAATGGGAAGTCGATCAGGCTTTCGGGTCGCCCGCGCTTTGGAACACCGTCGTCCGCTGGTGCGAATCCAATGACGTCAAGCAACCGTTTCCGACGTTGCGGCGCGTGCTTTCCGCCGGCGCTCCCGTGCCCGCGTCGACGATGGCAAAGCTGCGTGGGTTGATCGCCGAGGACGGAGAGATCTTTACGCCCTACGGAGCCACCGAAGCGCTGCCGATCGCGTCGATCGAATCGCGCGAAGTGATCGCGGAAACCGGACCGGCGGCAATCAAGGGTAAGGGCGTTTGTGTCGGCACCCGATTCCAGGACGTCCGCTGGAAAGTCATTGAAATCGATGACGGCCCGATCGAAACGATCGATCAGGTGACCGAATTGCCCCATGGAAAGATCGGCGAGTTGATGGTCACCGGCCCCATGGTGACGCGAAAGTATGTCGTCCGCAGCGACCAGAACGCGATGCACAAAGTCGCTGACGGAGACACCGTGTGGCATCGCATGGGTGACGTCGGCTACCTGGACTCGAAAGATCGCTTTTGGTTCTGCGGTCGAAAGGCACACCGTGTTCGAAACGGAAATCGAACCTGGTTCACCGTCCCCTGCGAAGCGATCTTCAACGCCCACGAACATGTTTATCGATCGGCCCTGGTCGGTCGCGGCCAGCCGGGCAACCAAACGCCCGTCATCTTGATCGAACCGCTGCGAGAATTCTGGCCAAAGACCAACCAACAATCGCAACGTCTGGTCGAGCAACTGTTAGACCTGGCCGCCAGAAACCCGAACACGCGAACGATCCAAGAAGTGATCATCCGGGACAAACCGCTGCCGGTCGACATCCGGCACAACAGCAAGATCTTTCGCGAAAAACTGGCCGCGGAGCTGCGTTGATCCACTCGCTTGCGGGCGGTCGATTCAATGAGCCGCCGGCGCTAGCCGCGGGCCTGTTGATCGAGTGAGCCGCCGGCCCAGCATCGCCCTTCGCTAGCACCATCGGCGCACTTCGGGATTGTCAATCGACCGGTCGGGGAGCCTCCGATCTACGACCGTTGATGCTCGACGGGATGGCTATCGAGAAGGCGATGAGAGAGGGCCCCGCATCCGAGCTGCCCCGACTCGGATGCGAGTTCGATCCCTCGCCAGCTGATTTCGCGAAAACGGTCCCACAGGACCGCACTCTCGCGGCTCACCAGCCGATCGATCGCCCCGATAATCGATGCTTCATGTGTGCACATGCGTCACACGAGCGGTCTAAATGATACTGATCTTTGCCCGCAATGCCAATCGAAATCACGCTAAAGCGGTGATTAAGGGGGTTGCGGCCCCGCTGGGGAATCATCAGCAACCCGGTACATTTAGGGTGCTGGCAATCGCAAAATGCGAATCGGCGGCGCAGCTTCGCCGTTTCGCCGGTACCCATGAGGGGAAGAGCCGCCAAGACTTTCGCACCGCGCGGTCCCTCTCGGGCGTTTGCTTGCTGGGCAAACGCCGTCTCTCCCAAAGGGAGAGAAACCATGTCGCTTGCGAAATCGTGCAGCGACAAAATCGATGTCGCCCAGGGAGCGTCAAGAATCGGTTGACCAAAACATCTCACTCCTCGACGGGGAACTCGCGACCGTAGCTTGGTGTATGATTTGCCCCGGCCTGGTTGACCATCCGGGTGTCTGGGCGGACCGATTTTGTTGAGTCGTTTGCATGATCATTCCCTACAGCACTGACGCGCCTCTGTATCACCTGCCATGGGTGACCGGCGGGATCATCGTCACCAACGTGGTGATCTTCTTTGCGACCACGTTCCAGGTGATGATCGGGAACTTGGAACCGGAGCAGATCGATTGGTTGTTGATTCAGTTCAACCAGATCAATCCGCTGCAGTGGTTAACGGGCAACTTCATGCATTTTGACCCGTTCCACCTGCTGGGCAACATGTTCTTCCTGTTCTGCTTCGGGTTGGTGGTCGAAGGCAAGGTCGGCAACGCCCGTTTCTTGGCGATCTATCTCGTGTCCTGTTTGTTGATCGGCGCGGTGGCTCAGGTGCCGATGTTCTTGATGGGCGGCCAGGAAGCGGCGGCGGGCGCCTCGGGGGTGATTTCGACCCTGATGGTGATCGCACTGGTTTGGGCACCGGAAAACGAGATCAGTTTCTTCTATTGGTTCTTTCTGTTCGTCGGCCATGCCGAAGCCCGCATCATGACGATCTGCGTCTTCTTTATCGGCATGGACGTGTTGTCTGTTGTGTTCAGCGGGTTTGCGATGTCGGGCGCGATGGGACACGTGATCGGAGCGTTGATGGGGTTGCCGATCGGGATTTACTACCTGCGGACCGACCAGGTCGATTGCGAAGGTTGGGACGTGATTTCGCGCAATGATTGGCTTCAGGAGTACCCGTTGCTTTACGGCGAAAAGCAACGCCGGCGCGACCAGGACAAGCACGACGAGATCGAGAACCCGGTCGAAAAGGCGTTGCAGGTGACCGGTGGTGATGTATCCAAAAGCCAGTGGATCGGGCTGGCCTCTCGCAAACGAAAACCTGCAACCACGCCAGTCAAAACTTCATCGCGTACCTCATCCACGGCGGTCGCGCCGAAAAAGAAAGCGCGGCGCAAGAAACGCAAGTCGACCGAAGTGACACCCGAACGCGTGGCCCAGAAATGCCAGACGCATCCGGAGTTCAACCGATTGGCCTACGTGCTCCGCCAAAGCTTGGATTCGAACAATCTGCACGCGGCCGGGCAGGCTTTTTTGCGGCTGGACGCATTGAAGATCGGAGCGGGGTTGGCCGAGTCAACGTTGATGCGTTATGCCACTCAGTTGTGCTCCAGCCAGCGGTGGGTCGACGCGATTCGCCCGCTGGCGATCTTGATCGAAAAACGTGGCTCGATGGCCGACGACGCCTGTCTGCGTCTGGCCCAGATTCAGTTGCGCATTCTTAAGCGGAACGACCACGCCATCGCAACGCTGGAAAAAATCGTCGCGCCGCAAGATCAGGTCATCGAACCCGAGAAAGAAGCGCGTTTGAGGAAACGCGACGAACTGCTCAGTTTGGCGCGGGGGGCGTGACTCGATTGATCCCGCTCGATTCCTGACGCTCACAGCGCCGCTTGGAACTCTTCCAATTGTCGCAGCATCGGCGGTGAAAACGGATCCAACTTGATCGCTTGCTGCTGTGTCGCCACCGCTTCTTCGACCCGGCCGAGGGCAAAGTAACAACGGGCACAGGTATCCAGTCGGGCGGCGCGATAGGGGATGTCATCCGCATCGAGAAACTCCAGCGAATCCAGGCTGCACTTCAACGCCCTTTGATAGTCGCCTTCGGTGTTGGAGACCAACCAGGCGTATTGATTGTACGCGTCGCCCAATTCTGCCTTGTAGTCTTTCGGATCGATGATCTTCTTGCGGGACTCGATCCGTGCGATCCGTTGTTTCAATGCGTCACGGTTCTGGACAATCTGTTTGGTCACCGACTGTTTCCAGTCCGGGTCGCCGGGATCATCCAGACGATACATGCGGATCAGGATGTCGATGTTGTCATTGTCGAACCGATAGGCCAGTTGAAGCTTGCTTTTGACCTCGTTTAAAGTCGTCCGATCCTCGCCGCCCTTTTCCAATAACGCCAGTCCGGACTCGTATTCATACAGGCTTCGAATTCGGCTGAGACTGATTTGCCAGCGACCCATCCGCGATTGGTACAGGCGATCTTTTTGGGCCCGATCGGCGATCGGAAACAACACGGTGGCGGCATCGTCGTGTCGCAGTTGTTCGCTGAACATTCGTGCCAGTTCCTGACGTGCGCTGACGCCGACGATCGATTCGATGTCGCAGTGCTTGATGACTTCGCGATTCTCTCGCTCGGCCCATTCGAATCGACCTCGCGAACGTAACAGCAGCGCGACCTGGTAGTGGGCGTAGGCGATTTCCTGCAGTTGGTGGTCGGTGATCGCGTTTTCGACCGCTTTCGGCTTCTCCTCGTCGCCCGGCTCGGCCGAATCGCTGGCGGCAATCTCCGGCAACGGATTGATCTGCAACGCCTCGGAGGCAAGTTCCTGGGCGAGTTCGCTTTGCCCGATCTCGTCATAGGCTTGGGCGGCCGAGTACAGCAGTTCGGCGTTTTCGCGGAAGGTGTGCTGATGCCTTTCGTACAGCGTCACCACGATCGGGAACAGTCCCTGGCGGATGGACCATCCGGCATGTTCGGACAGGTCCCGCGTCGCCGGAGCGATCAAGTCGATGTGTTCCATCACCAGCGCCAAAGCCGACTCGCGCGCATCTTCGGACAGCGCCCGCGTGGCCAGCACACGAATCATTTCCATCACCGAGGCAGAGGTCACATCCGGGCTGACTCCCGAATCGACCTGCATTCGCTGCTGACGCACGAGTTCCGACCAACGCTCGGGCGAGTAACTTCCCGCACGCAAATCAGCCGCATAGGCCAGCAGCCACTGGGACGGATCGCGGTCGTTTTCACCGATCACCGATTCGATGCGTTCGGCCAATCGGCGTCGGTTGGCTTTTTCACGACTGAGTGGTTGTTTCAGCACCAACATCGCGGCGCGGCGGCTGAGCGGGATGCTGGGATCGAAACGAGCCAATCGGGCCAGCGGCTCGACGCCCATCTGATCCCGCAATCGCCCCAGCAATTCGATGCGTCCCAGCCGGTCGGCTTCGTTCTGAGCACCATATTCGCTCAGGATCTCTTGGACCTCCTTCGGATCCGAATCCTTCGACCAGCTGACTTGCAGGCTGCTGATCAGATAGCGGGCCGCCGACAGAATCTCGCTGTCGTCGTGGTTTTGCGCCTCACGCAGGGCGTCGAACGCTTCCAACCCGTACATTTTCAGCTGATTCCGGGCCCGGATCCGGGTGGCGTAACTGTCGCTGCCAAGTTTCTCGATCAACTCCTGAATCAACTGGTCGGTCGATTTCTTGCCCCCCGTGTCGCCGCCAGCCCCATCGGCAGCCCCGAGAGACGCGATGGAACCAAGGCAGGCCACCCAGAAGACAATCAACGCGGCGACCAACAAGCGGCCTCGGCGGGAATCGTTTCGCGAAAAATACTGCATCTGTTCGACTAACCCGGCGAGGAGACTCACGATCGTTGGACCGTCGCTATTCTATCGGTTTCGCCCCAAAAGTGCAGCTCGGATGTCGGGTCGGACAACCTCACTTTGTCGAAGAAACGCCGTAAATCACCGTTGTGAATGTAGCCACCGTCGCCAGAAGGTGGGTCCCCGATCTATGCCGCACAGGGGCGAGCGTTGTAACGTCAGCCCAATGGCACCTACTTTATGAGCCGACGGCCGATTTGCCGCCAGCCGACGGGCATTCCATCATTCTGCCCCGCATCATTCTGCCACCCCTCCATTCTGCCATCTGTGGCCAGATTTCCCATCCAAGCGGCCAGACGCCGCGTCAGGGGAAATGGCAGGAAGATTTTGGAGGTAGGAAAATTGACTCAATCAGACAGGTGGTGAGGTTTTCAGCGGGGTGTCCCCGGCGGTGGCCAAGAATCGCCACGTGCAATCGAAGTTCCCAGCGGGCGACAAACCGGCTAATATCCTCCCGTTGACCGCCCCCTACCGAGCAACTGCAAGAAACACACCCGAGGCACCCTGCCTGGAAGGGAGCGTCGAGCGCAGCGAGGGGAGGGTCGGCCAAGGCCGTTCGTTCATGTTTTCCTATCCATCCCGACACACAGCAATCCTGACACGCAGCGACGAATGACGCGAAATTCGAAGAAAACAAGCGATCCCGGCAAGGTCGGCAAAACGACCGGCTCGAAAGGTGAGTCGCAGGCAGACGATCGAACCCCCGAACAACGCTTCGGCGATTCGATTCGCACGTCCGCGCACCGTGAAACGGTCGAAGCATTCGTCGTCGCCTTCGTGCTGGCATTGCTGTTTCGGGCCTTTGTCGCCGAAGCCTTTGTGATCCCGACCGGTTCAATGGCTCCGACGCTGATGGGGGCCCACAAAGATATCGATTGTCAGCAGTGCGATCATCGCTTTCAAATCGGCGCCAGCAAGGAGCGACGCGGCCCCTACCAAGACGACACGGTTGTCGCCGGCATTTGCCCCAACTGTCGCTTCGTAAACAACCTGGATCTGGCCGACGACAGCAACGCGACCACCTTCAACGGCGACCGCATTCTGGTCAGCAAGTTCGCCTACACGCTCAGCGAACCCGAACGCTGGGACGTGATCGTGTTCAAATTCCCGGGGAACCCGAAACAAAACTACATCAAACGGCTGGTCGGACTGCCCAACGAAACGATCAGCGTCATGCACGGCGACGTCTACGCCGCCCCAACCGGGCAACCGGTCGGCGAACAGATGCTCCGCAAACCGGCCGACAAACTGTTGGCGATGCGGCATCACGTTTACGACTCCGACCAGCAACCGGATTTGCTGATCAAATCAAACTACCCCAGCCGGATCCAACCGTGGCGCGAAAACACGTCGGCACCGCCGACCGATTCATGGGCAATCGAACGCAGCAACGAAGGCTTGGTGGCCAAAGTCGAACCGGGTGACGCATCAAAGACGCATTGGCTGCGGTATTTCCATCGCTGGCCGACCCAAGCCCAGTGGGACAGCGCCGCCAACGGAGGCACGTTGGGCAGCGTCGATCCCTACAGCAGTCGGCTGATCACCGATTTCTACAGCTATGACTGTTACATCACCGTTCCCAGCCGCGACGTCTATGAAAAGACGCCTTCCAACGGACGGTGGTCCGGATCGACGACCTTCAATCCGGATTACCAGTCCGGCGGTCCGTTGTCTCAGTTTCGCGGTGACGCCCGATTCGGCGAACGCGACTTGGCTGACGACGGACTGCATTGGGTCGGCGACTTGATCATCGAATCCGACGTGACCGTGGCCAGCGAGTGTAAGGAACTGACGCTGGAATTGGTCGAAGCGGGGATCCAGTACCAATGCCGGATCGACCTGGAAAACGGCAACGCGACGCTTTCGATCGTCGACGGCGAACAAGCGTTGGAGTTTTCCGGACCTGACGGAAAAACGAGCGCGACGGTCACCGGATCAACCGCCGCCCGCGCCGGCGATTCGTTCTCGGTGCGGTACAGCAATTGTGACGACCAGTTGCTGCTGTGGATCGACGATTCGCTGGTCGAATTTGACGGCCCGACGACGTTCGACGCCCGCCAGTTTCGCAGCATGGAAGACGCCTATCCACGCTACCGAAACGGCGTCCATCCGCTCGACGCCGGCCCGGTCGGAATCGCCGTGCGCGGCGGAGCGGCAACGATTGATCGTGTGAAGATCGACCGCGACAAGTACTACGTCGCCACCGACAACAGCTCGTTCGGTATTTTCGACTATGACATGAACCAGCTGTTTCAACTTGCACAACAGAACGTCAGTTTCCGCGACATCCAAGCGGTGATGGCACGGCCAGATCTGTGGGAGCAATTTCCGGGCTGGCAAACCCGCCGCAAAGTCACCTTCCCATTGGCGGAGGACCAGTTCTTTCCGATGGGCGATAACAGCCCGGAAAGTCTGGACGCGCGCTGCTGGGCCGGGACCAAGCTGGGGAATCGGCTGCCGGACCGATTCCGCGACCAAGCCTACATGTTCGCCGATGCATCGTATGTCCCGCGTGATCTGTTGGTCGGCAAGGCGCTGATGGTCTTCTGGCCACACCCCTGGAACTCCCCGGTCCCCTTCACGCCTAATTTTGACCGCTTCCGGTTCATCCGTTAGCGGTCACGGGCTCTCAATCTTTCTCGAAATGGATTTCAAGTTCGATGCGTTCCGATCACGACGAAGCGACGACCGTTCTGGAAGCGACCGATCTGCAAAAAACCTACGGCCGGCGACGTGTCGTTGACGGGGTGAATCTGCACGTCGGCAAAGCGGAAATCGTCGGACTGTTGGGGCCCAACGGGGCCGGCAAGTCGACCAGTTTTCGGATGATCTGTGGCATGATCCAGCCCGATCGCGGGCGTGTCTACTTGGACGGACGCGACGTCACCGATTGGCCGATGTTTCGTCGCGCCCGAGATGGACACATGGGCTACCTGCCTCAGGAACCCAGTGTGTTCAAGAAGCTGACCGTCGAACAGAACATCTCCGCGTTGCTGGAACTGTTGGGGATGGATCGAAAGCAGCGCAAAGAGCGAACCAACGAATTGCTGGAAGAGTTCAATATAACGCACATTCGCAAAAGCCGCGCCGCGGGGCTCAGTGGGGGGGAGCGGCGGCGATTGGAGATCGCCCGTTGTCTGGTTTCCGATCCCAAGATCGTCATGCTGGACGAACCGTTCGCGGGCATCGACCCGGTGACGGTCCAGTCGATCCAAGGCGTGATCACGCAACTGCGTGATTCAGGAATCAGCGTGTTGATCACCGACCACGCGGCCCGCGAGATTCTGGGAACGGTCGACCGCTGTTACGTCATCTACCAAGGTCAAGTGTTGATCGACGGCACGCCGGAGGAAGTCAAGCAACACCCCAAGGTCCGCGAAGAGTACTTGGGCGACATGGACGGCGCGGCTCGTTCGAGAGTCGAAATGGAACCGATGCCCACACCAGCGCCGACCGAAGACGTGCCTCCGACGGCACCGCACCCGGTCGTCCCGCCACCGCACTTTCAGCGCAAACGCGTCGTGCGCCGGCGGACCAATGTTTCCGATGTCTAGGAAACCACGGTCTTGGTGACTCGGGGGGGCGGCTGCGCTAACTCGATCGATTCATCCCCGTTGTTCGGTTGCGTGCTGGACCCCTTTGCGTGCTGGGCAGGGTCAGCCGCCGAGCGGCTGCCGTCGCGCACCCTATCATTCTGCCCTGCATCATTCTGCCCTGCATCATTCTGTCATCTCCCTCCTGACTCGCGCCTCCGTTCCTGAGCGTCTCGGCGGCTGAACCGGTAGGAAGATTTTGGAGGTAGGAAGATTTGCTCCGTCGATGGGACGGGGAATTCACCATTTTTTTACCCCCCAAATCTTTTAGCCTCGTTTAATCCCTATCCTCTGCCCACCTCTGTCCCCAACTCAGCTCGCACACGTCCAACTCCGGCAACCAGTGACGGATTTGGGCGGCGTTGCTGTGGCCGGAATCATCCGCCGTTGGGCCGCTCGCGGAAAGGTACAGTCGGTCGACGGTGACCTGTGAAAAGGCCGCCGCACGGCAGGTCGCCAGGACTTCATGGATCACGCCCAGTCGATTCGCCGCGACGAGGTAGAGTTCTGCATCGGGGAACATGCGAAATAGATCGATGTTCAACAGGTCCTCGGCAAGTGGACTCAACAGCCCCCCGGCGCCTTCGATGATCAACGTGTCACAGTGACCGCGCCAGCGGTCCACGCCGCGCGCCAGCTGCGACACGTCCACCTGTTGCCCGGACCGCCTGGCCGCTTCGTCCGGTGCCACCGCCGCCTCGAATCGCTGCGGGCAAACCGCATCCAGATCCAACGGGCATCCGGCCGCTTCCCACAGGGCGATGGCGTCCGCGGAAACCAGTTCGTCGCCCACCGTGGTGGAATTCGCTTCCGAATTGCCCCCTTGCCGGATACAACCACTGGCAACCGGTTTGTAAACTCCTACGCGAAGCCCGGCGTCCCGTCTGGCAACCGCAAGTTGCTGTGCGACGTAAGTCTTTCCGACTTCCGTGCCGGTTCCCGAAACGAAGACAATCTTCAAAGCAATACCTCTTCCCCGATCTGAAATGAACGAAAGCGTGCCCCGTCGAAGCGTACGAATCGGACTGTTGCAAATGTCGTACGCCGGCTCTCTGGACCAAATGCTGGACGAAGTGGAAAAACGGATCGACGAAGCGGCTTCCGAATCCGTTCAGATCGTCTGCCTTCAAGAGCTTTTTGCAACCCCCTACCCCTGCCAGGAAGAGGACCACTGCAATTTTGACTTCGCCGAAACCCTGGAAGGGCCGTCGGTTCGGCGGATGCAGGCGCTCGCCAAACGGCACGAAATGGTGATCGTGGCGCCGATTTTTGAAAAGCGTGCCGCCGGCGTTTATCACAACACCGCGGTCGTGATCGATTGGGACGGCAGCATCGCCGGCACGTATCGCAAGATGCACATCCCGGACGATCCACTGTATTACGAAAAGTTCTACTTCACGCCGGGTGACCTGGGATTTCGCACCATCCAAACCCGCTATGCCAAGCTGGGCGTGGGCGTTTGCTGGGACCAATGGTTCCCCGAGGCGGCACGATTGTTCGCCCTGGCCGGCGCAGAAATCCTGTTTTATCCCACCGCGATCGGCTGGATCGATGGTGAAAAGGAAGAGTTCGGGGCGGGCCAGTTGGATGCCTGGCAGACCTCGATGCGAGCCCACGCGATCGCCAACGGACTGTGGCTGGGTGCCCCCAATCGGGTCGGCAAAGAAGGTCAAGTCGAGTTCTGGGGATCTTCGTTTGTGGTATCACCCCGCGGCGACGTGGTCGCGCAGGGCGGTGATTCGGACGAACAGGTGCTCTGCGTCGACTGTAACCTGGATGAAATCGATGTCGTGCGGACGCACTGGCCGTTCCTGCGTGACCGACGCATCGACGCCTACCAGGGGCTTGGCAAACGCTTGATCGATTGATCGCTTTCCGCTAGGACCAAACGTGTCGATCGGGACCGGGATAAAGGGCGACATGACATTCATCACCCAAAAAACCAAGCTGATCGATTGCTCACCGACCCCACGCCCGGCCCAAAGCGGTGCCCTGGGGATCGACCGGCCGTACCGCGAACTGTTTATCGTCGAAGGCGATTCGGCGTCCAAGTCCGTCGCCCGCGTTCGCGATGCCCGATTCCAAGCCGTCTTGCCGATGCAAGGCAAACCGATGAACGCGACCAAGGCGTCCGATGCCGCGGTGCGCAAGAACCAGTGGTACGCTGCCCTGATCCAGGCGTTGGGCGCCGGATGGCACGCCGAAGACCTGGCGGAGATGCGTTACGATCGTGTCCTGTTTCTGTTCGACCCGGACGCCGACGGGATTCACTGCGGCGCGTTGATGTTGTTGTTCTTTGACACGTACCTGCGACCACTGTTGGACGCCCATCGCGTCTCGCTGATCAAGTCGCCGTTGTTCGAAATCCGAGCCCAGGGTTATGCCGACACACTGCATGCCTACAGCGAAGATCATCTGCAACGTATCCGCAGCGTCCTGGATGAGAAACAGATCCGGCATCGACATCATCGTTACCGCGGTTTAGCCAGCCTGGGCGAATCGACGCTCCGCGAATTGTGTGTCGACCCGGATTCCAGGACGGCGTATTTGTTACAGCACCAAGATGCACTCGCCGCCCGAGAGATTTTCGGACCGCAGTGAGGGTGTTGCAATGCCAGCACGACGCGTAAGCGAGTGGCAGGCGCTTGCCGCGGGGTAACCCCCTCGTGCCGCTCGCTCACACTTCCCGCTGGCATGGGCACTGCCAGCACGACGCGTGAGCGAGTGGCAGGCGCCGGACGCGGCGTCAACCCCTCGCGCCGCTCGCTCACCCTTCCCGCTGGCATGGGATGCCAGCACGACGCGTCAGCGAGTGGCAGGCGCCGGACGCGGCGTCAACCCCTCGCGCCGCTCGCTCACACTTCCCGCTGGCATGGGATGCCAGCACGACGCGTCAGCGAGTGGCAGGCGCTTGCCGCGGGGTAACCCCCTCGTGCCGCTCGCTCACACTTCCCGCTGGCATGGGATGCCTGCACCGGACCTGCGTCACCCAACCGCTGTGGCTATCCTATACCGTTCCATCGGCCAACTCGCTCACGTCAATTCCTGCAACGATGCTCACAACCTCGCCTTCCCTGTCGACAGATCTCACCCGGACCGTCAGTTCGGCACCGCGTTTCCCGGTGCATTGATGTTTCGTCGTTGGATCACCGGAGTTCTGATCGGCACGGCGCTCGTCGGCGTCACGTCCCCGTTGTTTGTTCGCAGCTACGTGCCACGCACCAACGATCCGGTGCGCGGAGTCGCCGTGCTGCAGCCGGGAGCGCACTATCGCTGGCGAAGTGAAGGGTACGCGACGACGCGGATCGGTCCGATGGGCATGCCAGGGAAAACATCGTTTCCGGCCGAGGATCGATCCGCGATCCGACTGACGTTGTGGGGCGATTCGCAAGCCGAAGGCGTTTGCGTGGACGATCACGACAAGATCGCTGCCCAGCTGTCGCGCCTTTCATCCGATCAGATCCAGATCTATCCCTTTGCGAGAAGCGGCGACGACTGCAACGACTGGATCCCTCAAATCGCCGCGCTGGCCGAGAACACCGAAACCCGCGGTCGGATCGATGCCCACGTCTTCTTGATCGTCGAGTGGTCGGATTGGTGCATCGAAATCGATGAGTCCCCAGAGTCGATTTCGACGACGTTTTCGACAATCAGCGCCACCTTGCCGGCCTTTGTCATCCAAACGGTGCGCAACATCATTACCCGCGGCGATGGAACGACACGACGACGACTCCGATTCCGTCCCGGTCCGGTGGATGCCGTTCGGGCTGGAAACGTCTCCGGTCCGGTCGATCAATCAAATGTCCGCATCGAGTCCCAGTCCAAGCTGCTCGCGTTGCAGCTGCAGCGGCTGCGGCAAGGCTGCGACCAGCCCTGCATCTTCGTCTACGCGCCGATGATCCCCGCAATCACCGATGGTCAGGTTCGCTGGAACGATCCCGACCAGCGGTTGTTTGAACGATTTCAACGCCATTGTGCCGATCACGGTTTTCACGTGATCGACGGGCGGCCGGCGATGAAGTCCGCCGCGATCGAAGGCGAGTGGCCACGCGGGTTCCACAACGGTCAGTTCGGTGTCGGGCACTACAACGCCAGCGGAAATCGAATCATTGCGGAACGTTTGTTAGACGTCCGCGATCGGATCACCCCATCGGATGGAAGTTTGTCGCTCGACGAGGCGAAGGACTGACAACGATGCAGTTCACGCAAATCGAGTTTCTGCTGTTCTTGGGATTGATCCTGTTGGCGGTTTGGCGTTGTCGCACGCGGGTGACGCGCAACCTGATTCTGCTCGCCGCCAGCTACTATTTCTATTCCTACTGGGACTACCGTTTCTGCGGTTTGCTGTTGCTGTCGACGGCGGTCGACTATTTCGTGGCCGAGCGGATCGTGCGGGCATCGGGTCGAAGGGCGAAACGCGCCTGGTTGCTGGTCAGCTTGTGCGTCAACCTGGGCGTCCTGGGGTTCTTCAAATACTTCAACTTCTTCATCGACTCCGCCGCGGCCCTGTTCGAATCGTGGCAGTTGCACCCCGGGACGCTGAACATCATTCTGCCGGTCGGGATTTCGTTCTATACATTCCAAACGCTCAGCTACACGATCGACGTCTATCGCGGGAAGATCCGGCCTTCGAATTCCCTGTTGGACTTTGCATTGTATGTCGCGTTTTTTCCACAGTTGGTCGCCGGTCCGATCGTTCGCGCCTCGGAGTTGTTGCCGCAGCTTTCACAGCGGCCGGAGTGGTCGGGGCGACGTTTTTACAGCGGGTTTCAACTCGCGCTGTGCGGCCTGGTCAAAAAGGTACTCTTGGCGGACCGATTGGGCGAAGTGGTCGACGTCGTGTTCGCCGCCCCGCAATTGTATGGCGGTCTGACCATGTGGCTGGCCGTGATCGGGTACGCCGGGCAGATCTACTATGACTTTTCCGGCTACACCGACATCGCGATCGGGGTGGCCAAGATGTTGGGGTATCGTTTTCCAAAGAACTTTCGGCACCCCTACCTTGCGACCAGCGTGGCCGATTTTTGGCACCGTTGGCACATGACGCTTTCGCGCTGGTTGCGCGACTACCTGTACATTCCGCTCGGCGGCAGCCGCTGCAGCTCCTTTCGCACGAACATCAATCTGATCACCACGATGGGATTGGGCGGATTGTGGCATGGGGCGGCGTGGACGTTCGTGCTGTGGGGGCTGTGGCACGGCGCGGCACTGGTTTGCGAACGGGAACTCCGCAAGCGGATCGAGTTGCGCAAAGTCGTTTGGCTGGGGCGGCTGTCAACTTTGTTGGTCGTGCTATTCGGATGGGTGCTGTTTCGCAGTGCTTCGCTGGATCAGTTCACAACGGTCATCGGGCAACTGTTGTTTCAGTCTCCGGGAATCGCCTGGTACCCGCCGCTGGCGATGACCGCGATCACGATCATGATCTTAGAACACGCCGCCTGGACCACGCGATTAAGAATCGCGATGCGATTGCGTGCCGACCGCTGGTACACCCCGATCGCCACGACCGTGCTGGTCTGGTGCCTGTTGCTGTACGCACCACGCGGGTTCACACCATTCGTGTACTTCCAATTCTAATTCATCAGCCCACTACAATGGTGCCCGGACATCAGTGTTGGTGTCCAGGCTTTCGCCGCTCCCGTTCGCGGTTTGCGACGTCGATTGTATTATCGAGCGATTTGGCAGCCAACTCAGATTCTCTCCCTCAGGGAGAGACGGCATTTGCGCAACTAGCAAACGCAAGAGAGGGATCTCTCCATCGCATACTGATTCGGGCGACAACGACGGCTATCGAGGACGCTACGTTGCCAAGACAACACGCTTTCAAGCATCAGTTATACTGGTTTAGCGGTCGGCAACCTCAGCTATGCCTGGGACGACAACAAGAACAAGACGAGCGAGGGGATCACGGGGACGATGAGCGGTTACGGGTTCGACGTCGGCGGCAGTGACTATGACGATGAAGATCGTCTGGTCAATTGGGAGCGCGATGACACGAACCTCGATCAATCCTGGGATCTGTCGCTCGTCGGCGACTGGGATGAGTTCACCGAGTACTCCAGTATTCAGCCGCGCGTCCACGGCGACGCCCACGAACTCCTCAGCGCCGCCAGCCAGAGCGTCAATCATGACGTCAAGGGGAACATGACGGTAATCCCGGCGGTTCTCCGTCCCGGCAGCGATCCCTTGAATCTCACCTGGGACTTCGACAACCGGCTTTCATCGGCCGATGTCGACAACGACAGCACTGACGATGTGTTTTACGAGTGGGACGCTCTTGGTCGCCGCGTCGCGCGCGACGACGGCACGACCGACACCATCTTCGTTCAAAACGGTCAGCAGACGATCGCCGACTACACCTCTGGCACGGCGGCAACGAGCCCAACTTACACGTACGTCTACGCCAGCTACATCGACGAACCAGTCGTCCGCGACGGCACCGGCGGACTGCGCTACTACCATCGCACCCAACAGTACAGTGTCAACGCACTGACTGATTCAAGTGGAACGATCAAGGAACGTTACGCTTATGATGCGTATGGTGGGTTGTCGGTGTTCGACGGTAGCGGAACTGCACGTACGAAGACTGCCGAGGACAATCGCTGCACGTACACCTGTCGCGAGTACGACGACGTCCTTGATCTCTACCACTATCGCGCCCGCATGTACGACTCGATTGCTGGCCGGTTCTGCTCCAGAGATCCGATTGGGTATCGAGACGGCGTGAATTTATACCGTTATGTTGGGAATATGCCGCTCACTTTTGTTGATCCGACAGGCAAGTACATAGGCGGGCATGGTGGTATTAATCCAACAATTCCACCAAAGCCAAAGAAGCCTTCGGAACCGGAGCCGGAAGAGCCGTCGTATGACATTAGTTTCACTCGTGTCGTGACATGTACGCGCTATCCTGGTCCATTCGGCCAAACTTTCCTTTGCATTCCCCGTTGCGGAAAGAACTACAAATACAAAACAGGCCTTTACGTAATCTTAAACGAGAAATGCAATATCTTCACTGCGTTCAGCTGTGGACACTTTTTGTATTACGCTAACCAAGGCGAAGATTATTGGAATTCACCAATCATATAGGAAACCTGTCGTGTTGACTTGGGTGACAGCATTTGTCGCTGCCGTTGCGTTATTAGCGTTCCTTGGGCTTACAGGGATGATGCTCGTCAAATTCGGCGCGGTCGTAACAGTGCAGAATAGCAACTTCGATCGGTGGATGGGGCGACTTTTCCTGTGGTTCGTCATTGCCGCAATCTTAGCGTTTGCAATTCCATGGTTATCAAGTCTTTCTTGAGGAACGGATCAAGGGGGGCAGGCCTCGCAAAGACTCTTTGTCTATTTCCGAAACGAGGATTTGCGTGCGGCCTCAAAGTAAACCGGCGGCTGGTGAAAGCGGCGGGCAATACACGCGACCACACAGCCGAGTCAGCTTCCGCCGCAACGGACGGTTCGTTGCTTCACAGTTGTTGGCGGGGCGGACGCCCGCCGATGTCTTCGGCACGATGCCGGACCGCGCAACTTCAAGCACAAAAGAACGCCGTTAGGCACGGCGGGTAGGATGCCCGTCGATTGAAACCCGGCGGGGACAGGATGTCAGTCGAAGCAAAACGACAGGGAAGCGGGAGCACAGTTCCGGGTTTCAAGTTCCAGGCTTCAAGACTGGTCGAAAAGAGTTGGACGCTTGAGCAGAATGAGCGGGTCGTTTCGCGCCGACCGGAGCGAGCGGTAGCGATGCGGAGCCGACGGTTGACAGAGGTGATGGAAGCGACCGAAGGATGAGGGTAGCGCCGAGCGCAGCGAGCATCACCGATGCCGAGGGCGGAGCCCGATAAAAACAGACGAGGCAGGATGCCGAGTTCC
>NZ_JACEHH010000041.1 GCF_014154935.1 Stieleria mannarensis | reverse complement strand
CGCTGCCAAATCGTGCTCGTACTCAGGCGTCAGCCGGTACTCGTACTCGTACTCGAAACAGCCGCAAGCAAACCAACGCCATTCGTCGATGCCGCTGATTGGTGCGCTCGAAGTGCGCCCAACTGAATTCATCAGACCTTTGCTTCCAAGGATTCGCTACTGATGTCATCGTTCGATCGGTGCGCGGTCGACTCGGCCGAGGAAGACAAACCGGCGCCTGAAAGGATGAACGTACCGTGTTTGCCGAATCCAACGGGAGCGATGGATCGCATTGGGCTGGTCGGGCGACGTGCCTTAGGCCTGGACGCCGGCAGGTTGTCGGTCGGTGATGTCACGGGCGGTCGATTTAGTCGCAACCGAAACAATAGTGAGCCGGGTGCCAGCCCTTCGGGCTTCATCGTGACGGTCCAGCGAAATCGGCAGAGCCATGGTCGTGGACGGCCCCGCTGCGATTCCGATCGGGTACATTGGTCATCAACGACGATGGCTCAAACAGTGCCGAGGCGGCTTCCGCGTCGATTTCCGCGAACACTTGTTCGGCGATCGGTGCCAGGTGCTTTTCAAAGCGGCGCCATTTTTCGACCGAGGATCGATACATCGGTTGCCGCACCTGCCACTTGCTGGGTGTGTGCACCGCGCGGTCGTTGCTGTGGAACTGCAAACATGCATCGTCCCACGGCAAACCGCAGTGGCGAATCATGTCGCGGGCCTGCGTTTCGGGATCGGCCACCAGTGACTCATAGTCACTGGTGTGGATCTTGATCGGCAAGACACGTTCCCAATGCGCCATCAGCCGTCGATAGTTGCGATGGTAGACGGCCAATTGGTCCAGATCGCAAAACGGGGCATTCAAGTTCTGGCAATAACAGGACACGAACACGTCCATCGGGTTGCGGCGACAATGAATCACCGTCGCGTTGGGGAACAGTGTCGCGATCAACCCCAGATGCATGAAGTTGGTCGGCATCTTGTCGGTCACATGAAGTGCCCCGAATCGAAATTGCTCCAGTTGTTCCAAGTACCGCTCGGCATAAAGTGTCATCTCGGCGGGGTTCATCGACTGCAACCACTCTGGATGGCGGCTCCAAGCGGCCTGGCGGTCTGGCGACGGTGAGTGAACCCGCGCGATCTCCTGGCGGAGTTGATTGATGTAATTCAATTCCCCCGCGCCGGCGATCGCCGGATGGCTGCTGAGAATCTGTTCGGTCAGCGTGGTTCCCGAACGCGGCATCCCGACGATAAAGATCGGGGTCCGGCTGGGATGCCCGATCCCCGGCCTCGCAGGTTCCGACGTCGATGTTCCTCGCATCGACTTGAAGTATTCGGGCGAATACGCCTGTAGGGACTGACGTGTGAAGGCTTCGAACCAGGGTCCATCTTCGACCGGGTCGATCGGTGCGGGATCCGATTGCAGTGGCGATCGCCGCGGGCCTTTCGATCGGGCAGCCGACTGGGCACGTGATGTTTTCAGCCGATTCGCGCGATCGTAGTGCTGCCAGGCGTGGTCGTAGTTCCCGATGTCGTCGTGCAGCTTGGCGATCGCAAAGTTCAGGTAGATCTTTTTCTGTCGCGGCTGATCGTCGATGGACAGCTGTTGTTCCAGTTGATCCAGATAGCGCTGTGTGGAATCGCCCGGTTTGAAACGTTTGGCCCGCGCGTATCGGAAATGGGCTTCACCGCGTTGCGGATCCAACCGAATCGATTGTTCGAACTGCCCGAGTGCGGTTTCGATGTCGCCAAAGTCCACGTTGGCACTGGCCAGATGGCTGAGCGCCTTGGCCGACGTTGCGTCGAGATCCACGGCTTTCTGAAAAGCCGTCCGGGCAGCCGCATGGGCGAACAACTGTTGTTCCAACCGGCCTTGCATCAACCAGCTCTGGACGGTCGGTGCGGCCGCGTTGACGATTCGATAGCACTCCAACGCCTCGCGTCGCAAACGGTGTTGGGCAAGGTGCATCCGCTTGCGGCCCAGCATCACCGAGCGTCGATCCAAAAGGCGGGCGAGAGCGAAATTCAGTTTGGGTGAACGACGATCGCGAATCAGGCAAACGCGCAAGGTGTGAATCGCGTCCTTGAGTTGCCGATTCCGGGCATGCAACCGTGAAAGTGCGAGCGCCGACTCGTGGCCGCCATCGTCAAACAAGATCCCGCGTTCGTAATACTCCGCGGCTTGCTCGTCTTGCTCGTCTTGCTCGGCAAGATGGCCCAGCCATTTCCAGCAGTCCGGCTGGTTGGGATCCAAGCGGACCGCCTGGTCGAACGATTGCTTCGCCCGGCTGACGTCTTTGTTCACCAGCCAAGCGTATCCGGCAAGCCGGTTGCCCACCGGATCGCAAGCCAATCCCTCGCCGGTTTTCGCCAACAGATCCAACGCCTTTTCGGGCTGCCTGTGCACCAATGATGACGCGGCGACGACGTGCATGGCTTGTCTATTAAACGGATCACGGGACAACCGCTGTCGCGATTGGCGAATGATCGTCTCCCTGGACTGCCGAACCGACCGGCCGGCGCGGCGACAGATCGATTCCAACAGATCCGTCAACGCGGATCCATCCACTTCAATCGAAGGAACAAGCGGTCTCTGGGCGTTCAGGACCATGCCTTATCAATACCCGTAGTCGTAATAGTAGTAGTAATAGTCCGACCCCGATTCGTAGTACCCCTCGTCGTACTCACCGCTGTTGTAGTAGTAGGGGTCATAATAGGGGTCGTCTGCCGGGTCGACCCAATCGTCATCCTGGTCATCGGAAATCCCGTCCGCTGCCAATGCGTAACTGACTTGGGTGACGGCCGCGTCCCCGATCGAGATGGCGGTGAACCGCAGGATGTATTCCCCTTGTTCCAACCACGCCAGTGCACCGCGTGTGATGCCGGCGTGCGCGACCGAAACCATTTTGATTTCCCGCGTGTGGGCGTCATACACGGTCAAACGCACCGCTTGGTCGGCGTCGGCGCTGGTGGCGCTCAAGTCGAATCGATAGAGGCGGGTTTTTCCCGCCGTCCAGCGGATGAATTTGTCCGATTCGCTGGTCAGGTCGCCACTCGCCAGATCGTTCATTTGGGTTTGCGGCGCTTCGAATTCCGCGACGGCCACATAGTTCCCGACGCCGACGGCTGAATTGGGATCGACACTGACTTTGACAAAGTAGTCTTGCGACGCCTGGGGCTGGGCGACTTCGACGGTGAACGTTCCGTCGGGGTGAAGCTTTGCCGCCGTTCCGACCGCTTGACCACCGGCGTCGACCACCTGCAACCGCACGTCCGGTCGGCCGACACCGACACCGGAAACGTGCACGACCAAACGCCCTTGGATCAGGTCCGGTGCGGTGACTTTGTAGTAGTCCACGTCCGACGCGGCCGAAACCGAGGACTGTACTTCGTACCGCATGGCCTGGGGCGTTGCGGTGGGAACCAGATCGACCGCATCGGCCAATTCGTCGTTGAAACCGAATTCGGGATCGTTCAGATCGAAATTCGTAAACAACGAATCCGGGCCCGAATCATAAGCGCCCAGGACCGGATCGGCGGCCCGCACGGTGTCGCTGCGATAATCGACTTCGATCCAGTAGTCCCCGACGGCATAGACGTCGCTGGGGTCGACCGCTGAGACACGCAGGAACAGGTCCCCCTGGTAGGCGAGACCATGGATCGTCAGTTCGTTGTCGTTTTCAAAGACCGATGCGGCACTGGCCTGGCCGACCACATGGCCAAAGGAATTGATCACTTCCAAGCGAGATTGCAACAAGCTGACGCCGGAGGCCCGGACACGAACGGTCACGGAATCCATGCCGGCGATCGGATTGATCTTGTAGTGATCGACATCGTCCCCCGTGGACAGGCTGCCCCGCGAACGGATCACCTGGGTCTGTGGGTCCAGTCCGACCGGCGTCGGAATCATCGAAGCGGTGTACAGGCTGCCGTTGTCGATTTGCTCGTACGGGTCGCTGCGCTGTCCGTAGAGTGCCGTGATCGCATCGATATCTTCGGCCGCCAAGACTCCTTTGGGCACGGTGTATTGGCGAAACATGACCGACCAGTCCAACAGGTTGTCGTCCACGCCCAGCGTATTGCCCGCCTCGTGCAACAGGACGCTGAACAGGTCACGGTCACCGGCGGCGATCGTCATCGGATCGGGCCCGTGATCGTTGGCCCAGTCATGGAAGGTGAATTGGTCATTGGAATTGAGCAGCAGATCGCCCGAGTACGTCCCCGCGACCGCCTGAAAGGGAATCGAATTGGCAACCAGACCTTCTTGCGGAAACGCGCCGATACGAAACTCACCGAACCGCGGGTCGCCGACGATCATCCCCGGCGTTCCGAAAGCGTTGTTGTAATCATTGCGCAGACCGATGTTGATGTCCGCATTGACGGCCCATGTCTGGTAGGCGCGGAGCGCGAGTTCTTGCCATTGGGGGCGATCGGCGAGCACATCCAGCAGAGCGTTGAGGTCATTCTGGTGGCTGCCGATTTGAACACCATCGTCGGGAAAACTGATGGTCAAATCGCGTGGGCTGGACCAAGCATCCCCGAAGACCGCCAGCAGGCGTCGATCTTCGAGGGCTTGAATGGAGGCGGCGGGGACGGCCCGACCGCGAGTGACACGTTTCATGTCGCTGGGATCCTGGTGGTGAGTAATCTCGGTGAGTTAAAGCGTTTGAAAATCGGGGGACTGCGATTCGTCCTTGGCGGCCCGCAACCGTCGAAGTTGGTCCCGCCGCGATGTTTCTAAAAAGCGTTCGATGACACGAAATCCTTCGAGGTCGCGGATCGACTGTAGATCCGAATCCTGGCCGATGTCGTCAGGCTCGTAGCCGTGGGCGACCGCTTTGGCGAGTAGGGTGACCGCCCTTCGCTTGTTGACTTCTTTGCCGATCAAGGCGTGCACGCAGGCGGCGTGATAGAGCGTTCGGCCCGAATTGGGATCCTCCATCGCGATTTGGGTATCCGCCAGGGCTTCCTTCGTGCGGCCGAGTCGCACCAGAGACAAGGCACGGTCGATTCGTGCAACCTCGTTATTGGGTTGCATCTCTAGCACCTTGGTGTATGCCTCGATCGCCTCTTCGTGTCGCTCCAGCCCGACCGCCAAAACGTGTGCGATTTCCCGCTGCAACGTCGGTCGGTCCGGGTCCAATCGATGGGCGGCTCGAAGGTCGGCGAGCGCCGCGTCGGGGGCGATTCTAAACCGTGCACCTGCTCGATAGGAAAGTTCATTGGGGTCGTTGCACGGGACCGACATCGCCGCCGAGTAGTCGGCGTCAGCCAAACCATCCTCGCCGATGGCGCGATAGGTTTTCGCCCGCTTGAGCAGCGTCCAGATTCGATCGGGCGCCAATTCCAGCGAACGATTGAAGCACTCCAAGGCTTCGGCATACTCCTCCCTTGCATGGTGCAATAACCCCAACTGTGACCAACCGCCAACACTCTCTGGATCCAATTCGATCGCCTTGCGATAATCCCGTTCGGCGTTGGCATCTTCTCTTAGGTCAAAGTGGCAGCGTCCCCTTAGCACCCGCAATTTCGCGGAGTTCGGTGCCCGTTCGATCGATTGCGTGAACGATAGCTTGGCATCTTCGACGCGTCCGGCGGCGAATTGGGCGCGACCGAGCATCGTCCAGCGCAACGCGGGCGGAACACTGTTTCGATCGGCCAGTGCCGCCAACAGTTCGCTGGCCCGCTGGTGATCGTAACCGGCCAACAATCGCACCGCTTCCAGGTACAACTGTGAATCGGTTTGCGCCGGCGTGTCCGACGCGATTTTTTGCAACACCCGATACCGCTGGTCGTTGCCGGCCAATCGAGCTCGCTCGGCTTCGATGAACAATCGCGCTCGAGCCGGGACGCCATTTTCCACCACCTTGGCTGCTTCGATCAATCGATCCAATCGCCGGTAGTCAGAGGATGCCGCGGGGTCGGAAAAACGCACTTGTGCGAGGTTCTGAAGCTCCAGGATCGCGATGTGGGCGATGTGGCGAAACAGCGTTTCGCGGGCGACTTGCTGCTGCTGGAAACCCTCCTGCCCCAGCAAACGTTCAATTCCCTCCCGTTCCAACGCATCGTACTCCTCCAGCATCTCCACGCCCCGGCGGACGTTGGACGCCTTTTGCCGATTCGGATCGGCCATCAACGTCGCCAGAAACTCCGCCGACTGCTCGGAAAACGTTTGGAAGGTCGCTTGTGATCGCAACACGCGATTGTCGCGAAGCGAATCAACCGTGATGTAAGTCAGCGGCGCCAGCAACCCCAGTAACAGCGCCGCGACCAGTCCGGAAGAGACGGCGCGGGGGTGTCGACGCGACCACTTTTTCATCTTCCAAGACGTCGGTTCGGCCGTATGGACCAGCGACAGACTTTGTTGTTCGCGTTGCAAATCGACTTGCAGATCATCGGCGCTGGCGTAGCGCCGCTGGGGATCGAAGTGCAAGCAACGATCGATGATCGAGCGCAGTCCCGGATGGACGCCATCGGCCTCCTGCCAGCCCGGTTGCCCCCGCCGGGCATCGATCGCAGCATCCAGATCGATCGATGCGATCGACGCGGGTGTCGGATACGGCAGCCGACCGGTGACAAACTCGAACAACATCACGCCCAACCCATAGACGTCCGATGCCGCACCGCTGTGGGGTTGTTGTCCCATCAGCGCCCGATAGGTTTCTGGCGACATGTACGGCAGCGTCCCCCCGGCGTGCCGCAAGTTCTCTTGGCCCAGCGTTTGGGACAGGTTGAAATCCAACAGCGCCGGTTCACCGTCGTTGCGGATCAGCACATTGCTGGGTTTGAGATCGTTGTGCAAGACACCACGGGCGTGGGCGTGGGCCAGTGCCCCGGCCAGGCGTTGAAACACCCAGATCGCCAACTGCTGGCAGTCCAACGACCGAAACGTCTCCAGCGGCCGGATCACACCCTGGTCATCGGCGGCCGGGGCCAGCGGTCGGTGCAGGCCATCGTTGTCGACCGGGGATCCCTCGTCGGTCAATTTCGTGGTCGCATCGATGCGATCACGAACGGTCCGAATCAGACTCTGTCCCCCACGTGCCGAAACGTCCGCTTTGTCCTTCAAGAAATCACTCAGCGTTACCCGTCCCGCGTAGGGCATGCAGAGCACCGACCGAGACAAGATGCGGTGGAAGGAGTAGATCGGCACGATGTTGGTGTGCTGGAGCAGCGCCATGTACTCCGGCTCGGCCAGCGTTTCGGTCACGATCTTCAAGACCACAAACCGGTCGGCCAATTCGATCTGATTGGCCAGATAAACGCGGCTGAAGGCGCCTTGTCCGATCTCATGGACCAGATGAAACCCGGCTTCTTCCAACGCCATCTCGAACGCCTCGTCGGGCGACCAGTCCGACGGCGAGGTGCGTTTGCGTGAACGTCGCGGAGGAACCGATGTCTGACGCATCAAGTCCTGGAACCACGGTTCGCGATTGACGCCCGGCAGCCCTCGCCACCGCATCACCGAAACGGGATGCCCATTGGCCGAGCGTGATCGATAATCCTCGAATGCAATTTCCGCCACCCGCTTGGGTCGGTCGTGCAGAATCGTGAATCGATCCAGGTAGTCGCCGAGCTCGATCGAGAGCCCGCGTTCATAGCGCAATTCGATATC
Source organism: Stieleria mannarensis (assembly GCF_014154935.1). Classification (GTDB taxonomy): domain Bacteria; phylum Planctomycetota; class Planctomycetia; order Pirellulales; family Pirellulaceae; genus Stieleria; species Stieleria mannarensis. The sequence continues at coordinate 72,791 of NZ_JACEHH010000041.1, read as the reverse complement.
AATGCGAATCAATTCGACAATCGCTTCATCGTCGTCGCCGAGACCATAAGCGGTCAGCAGATCCTCCATCCTAGCTTGCGATTCCGGCGACCACGTCTCCTCGAATTGATCGATCGCGTCTTCAAGTCGATCCAGCGTGCCTCGATTGATCATCCGGTTATGAACCTAGGCGTGTCAAAGGTGGGATTCAGTCCGTCGCAACACAGACCGATGAAATCGTTGCCAGGAGGAGCAGCGAACCGCCCTGATGTCCGCCACGGATTTAGCAAAAAAAGTTGGCGGGTGTAAACGCAGGTCGTCCACCGCTGTCAAACATGGGGCGGCCTGCCCATCACCTCGCGACCGATGAAACTCTCCCAGTGGGAGGGTGGTGTCGTAAACACCTGCCTGTTTCAGAGGTGAAAAAACGCACGACCTCTGAAAGGGAGAATCGATCGCGCGGCACGGGACCCGACGGCGGTCCTGCATTTTTTCCCGGCGACTAACCTTCGTCCAGCAACGATTCGGCCAACAGCTCGCGGCTTTTCTGCAAACTGCGTTCAATCGTGCGGCGGCTCCGCCCCGTCAGGTCGCGGATTTCATCGATGCTGTGCCCCTGGATCCGCAACGAAAGAATCTTGCGATGCAGCGGCCGAAGCAGATCGAGTGCCTCCTGCATGCAAACCTGAAAAAACTCCGCCGACGCGAGATCCATTCCATCATCCACCCCGTCAAGCTCCGCATCCAACGGCACATTGCGACTGGCGTCACGCCGCTGTGCCGAATAGTGGCTGGCTTTGTTGCTGAGCTTGCGAACCGCGATCACCGCCAACAGATTCCAAAGCGTTGTCCCGGGGGGTGCGTCATAGTTTCCCGATTGCATGCCGCGAAACATGCTCTTGAAAACCGACTGCACGATGTCTTCCGGTTCGGTCATCGCGCCCAAGCGAGCACCGAGCTTGGAGCGGACCAGACCGAATACGCGTCGCGCGTATCGGTCGTACAACGCTTCGGCCGCCTCCTCGTCGCCATCGCGGATCATGACAACCAGCGACTTGTCTGTCGGAGTGAACTCGATGGGGTTAGGGGACGCTGGACTCACGAGTCGGTCGGGGGCAGGATTTTAAACGCGGATCGGAAGGTGAAACCATAACCGCCACTGCCCCAAACTCAACCATCGCCTCCACTCTGCAACGGGCGAGCGCGGCCATGAACTGCTTACTACGCAAGTAAGTATGCCCCGTCACAACCGCACTCGCTCCCGTGCAAAAAAAACACCCGTCCAGCTTGCCCCCTCAGACCGCGGGTCGCCCCCCAAATCGTTTCGTTGATTCGGTCCCGAGACCTGACAAATGCTGGACAGGCTCTCAGAGGATCAAGAGATCGGCCGGGTTCCCGCCACCAATTTCGCTGATTTTGAAATTCTTTTTTTCAAACACACGCCAAGTCGGATCGACGGCCGAGCAAAACAACCGCGATATCGGACCATCGGGAAAGTCAAAACGGCACCTGCAACCATCCGGCGCTCGACGTCGATTGCCCTACCGCTGCATTCGGCAAACGATTGAGAGAGTCTCTCAGTCTGGAAGAAACAGCGTATGCGCAACAAGCAAACGCCAGAGAGCGCAAAAAAAACGCGCCCGGGATATCGGGGCAAAATATCCCAGACGCTTGATGCGAGCCGTGCTCAGCACCCTCTACAAGGCTAGTAAATCAGGAAACCCAAGTCGAGTCCCAAGCGGGGGGATTTTGAAAAAACCAAAACTTTTTACGAACGCACCCCCTAATCGGTGAAAAGCTCTTCGTTTCGTTGTCTTTAGCCCGAAACGGACTTTCTAGCGCTGCCGCTGCAGAATCGCCCCCAGGATTGCCGAACGGAGCTGTTCGGGCGTCGAAATGATCCGTCGCGTCGGTGCTGCTGCCCCGGTACTCACTGCCCCGCTGAACACTGCGCCGCTGAACACTGCGCCGCTGAACGCTGCCCCCGGCGAACGTTGCAGCTGGGCACCATAAGGGCTCGCCACCGAACCGCTGTACGGCCCAACCGCCGCTGCCGCGGCGGAGCGATTCCCATCAATAGTTCGGCTGCGATACACGGGGCCGCGGACGCCCGGGTCGCCGACGGCTGGAGCGGGAACGTAGGCGGGCGGCTGATCATAGCGATGGTCGACGATCGCGATCGGTCGCCCCCGCTTGGCACTGCGCAATTGCTGAAGGTAATGAACCTCGTAAACCAATCGCGCATACGCTTCGTGAACCGCGATCCAACTTTCCTCCAACCGAGGTTCGGCGGGAAAAATCGGGTCGCCAAAAAACGTCAACTCGACACGACAGTGCAATGCGTCGGTCGCAACGAACCGGCTGAGCAATCGATCCAGTCGAGCGGGATCGCGGGCGGCCGACTTCAAATCACTGGTGCTGTCCTCTAAATCATCCACCAAACGTTCGACGCTGCTGCGAATCTTCGGCGTCCGCAGCACCACGCGTTCGAACTCTCGCACCGCGTCTCGATAATCACTCGCCGCCGCATAGATTGGCGAGTTGCTTCCGCCCTCGGCCCGGCGCGGCGTTAGCAACGCGGCAAAAATGCAAACCAGCGTTATGGCCCATAGACTGCCTGATCTCATCACGTGAAGTCCTCCCCTCGTTGAACACCCATCGACCCGGCCGGACGATTCCCCCGCCAGAGCATCGCACTCCGCGTGCCATCGCTCCACTGCAACGTCACTAAACGCTTAACCTGGAACGACTTAGGTGTTCATCAAAGCCGCCGCCGCTCAATCGCAGCCGAACCGTGGCGGTATCGGATTGACAACAAATCATCTCAGAAGCAGACACCTGGGTGGATCAATGTGACGTCCTGTCCCCGGCAGAACGGCCAACTTTGCCTTGCAGCGATCCCAGAACTGGCGGTATACCGGGGGCTAGTGGAGGATTCGGGCCGTCCGAATTAACAATCAACTCAGCGAAAAGGACTTCGCCGTGGAAATCCGACTTGATGAAATCGCACGACTGGTTGACGGAACCCTCCACGGTGACGGGACACTGATCTGCGACGGCGCCAACCCACCGGACGAGTCGACGGCCAGCGAGATCACAATGTTGGTGGGCAAAAACGTGTCGGCCAATCTGGCTCGCTCGGATGCCTTGGCGGTGATCTGTGCCGAGCCGGTGGCATCGGACCCGCGGCCCCAAATCATTGTCGAGAATCCTCGCGCGGCGTTTGCCACGGTGGTTTCCAAGTTTCGACCGCCGATCCCGACAGCGCTGCCCGGCGTCGGCGTCGATTCATCGGCCTCGATCGCCAACTCGGCCAAGATCCATCCGACGGCAACGGTCTGTGCAGGGGTTTCGATCGGTGAACGAACGCTGGTGATGCCCAACGTGGTGATCATGCCCGGATGCACGATCGGAGACGACTGTGTGTTGTATCCCGGCGTCACGCTGTACGAATATTCGTCACTGGGTGATCGCGTCGTCTTGCACGCCGGAACGATCATCGGGGCCGATGGGTTTGGTTACCAACAACGAGGCGGTCGGCACCTGCCATCGGCACAACTCGGTTACGTACGCATCGATTCGGATGTCGACGTCGGGGCCGGGGTGACGATCGATCGCGGCAGTTACGGCGCGACGCGGATCGGCGAAGGAACAAAGATCGACAACCAAGTGATGATCGCACACAACTGCCAGATCGGTCGCCACAATCTGATCTGCAGCCAAGTCGGCGTCGCGGGGTCCTGTCGCACCGGCGACTACGTGATCCTGGCCGGCCAGGTCGGACTGAAGGACCACGTCACGCTGGGCGATCACACCATCGTCGGCGCCAAAGCGGGCGTGATGGACGACTGCCAGGGACACCAGGTCTTGTTGGGTTCGCCGGCGATGCCCCAACGCGACCAGATGCAGATCTTTGCGATCGAGCGAAAGCTGCCCGAGATGCGCCGCGAACTGAAAGCGTTGCGAAAACAACTCGATGTAATGAACAAACAACTCGGCCAGGGGCAAACCAGCGAGGGCCGATCGAAACAGGGCCGATCGGAGCGGGCGGCATGATCCAGCGTCGTGGATACGGGCGCGAGTTGATTCGCAGTCTGATGCCCGGGTGTTCGTCATCGTCAAACATTTCCACCCAACCTCCGATCGGGCTGATCGCCGGTTGGGGCAGTTTTCCGGTCGAAGTCGCCGAGCACGTGGTCGCCAGCGGACGACGCGTCTGCTGCATCGCGATCACCGACCATGCGTCGACCGATTTGGAATCGATTTGTGATCATGTCAAGTGGTCCGGCGTCGGTAAGATCGGCGCCCACATCCGTTACTTCCGCCGCCACGGGATCCGCCAAGTCACGATGGCGGGCAAGCTGTTCAAATCGGAACTGCTGTTTCAAGGCAGCGTCTGGATCAAACACTGCCCGGACCTGACGGCGATTCGAACTTTCGGCCCCTGCTTGCTGGGCAATCGCCCCGATTCGCGCGATGACAGTTTGCTGTTGGCCGTCACCAACACCTACGCCAAACACTCGTTGACCATCTGCCCCGCCACCGACTTTGCACCGGAGCTGCTCGTGGACCAAGGCCATTTGATCGGAACGCCATTGACCCCAAAGCAATCTCGCGACGCCGAGTTCGGTTGGCAGGTCGCCAAGCAGATGGGCGGAATGGACATCGGCCAATCGATCACCATCAAAGACGGCACGGTGCTGGCCGTCGAAGCGGTCGAGGGAACCGACGAGTGCATCGCGCGGACCGGAACGCTTTGCCGTCGTGGCGGATGGACGTTGGTGAAAGTCAGCAAGCCGAACCAGGACATGCGATTTGACGTGCCTACGATCGGGCCGCAAACGGTCACCCGCGTGGCCGAAAACGGCGGCACCGCGATCGTGATCGAAGCCGACAAGACGATCTTGGTCGAACGTGAAGAAACCTTCCGCTTGGCCAAACAGCACGGCATTACCATCGTCGCCCTCGCCCAAGGCCAAGCGATCGCCGCCGCGGCGTGAAGGACAAACGGTATCAAATCGGTTGGGGCGCGGGCTTACGCGTCGGAGGCAGCGTTCACGTCCAGGCATTGCCGCGAGGGACGTCGGTTGGATGAGTGCAACTATGGCCTACATCCACCGACCACCTCTTACCCCATCGGTCAGATCGTTTGGATTTGTCACGTTTCAGCTCTCTCCTAAGCTGGACGTTCCCTCAAGGCTAAGACACCAGCGGTTGTGTCCGTGCCATTTCGGGGGCGGAGTTTCCAGGCCAGTCCGCTGCGCCGGTCTACATCGCCAGAGCGCACGCTTGCTCTGGGCAACACGTTCTTACCGGAGCAACAGGCGTCATCTTGGATCGCTGGCCATGTGTCAACTGGCATCAATTTGACCTTTATGAAGTTTGTCGCTTCCGTATACCCTCCGTCACTCCAACCTATTACACTGCGCCAAGCGGGCATCGCCCTGGGCGATGACAACCGAGTGAGACTTATCAACAACCATCGGAGACTCTCATCATGAACGTTCGCTCTGCGCGATTATTGCCCATCGTCTTATCGTTCGCGATATGCGCCTCACTCCGCGCCCAGGAAAAACCGAACATTTTGGTGATCTGGGGCGATGACATCGGCACTGAAAACATCAGCCACTACAACCGTGGCATGATGGGTTACAAGACGCCCAACATCGATCGCATCGCAAAAGAAGGCGTCTTTTTCACGGATTATTATGGCCAACAATCCTGCACTGCCGGCCGTGCGGCGTTCATCAGCGGAAGCGTGCCGGTCCGCAGTGGCATGACAAAGGTTGGGCTTCCGGGCGCGAAAGAGGGGTGGCAAAAAACCGATGTCACGATGGCGACCGTCATGAAAAGTCTCGGTTACGCCACCGGGCAATTCGGCAAGAATCACCAGGGTGATCGAGATGAACACCTGCCGACCATGCATGGGTTTGATGAATTTCTCGGGAATCTTTACCACTTGAATGCCGAAGAAGAGCCGGAGAATGAAGACTATCCGACGGACCTGGTGTTGCCGAACGGCAAAAAGTTCGCGGACGTCTTTGGTCCCCGCGGAGTCCTGCGTTGCAAAGCCGACGGAAATGGTGGCCAGACCATCGAAGACACCGGTCCGCTGACCAAAAAGCGAATGGAGACGATCGATGAAGAAACGCTGGCCGCGGCGAAAGACTTTATCACGCGTCAGCACGAGGCCGGAAAACCATTTTTTTGCTGGTGGAACGGCACCCGAATGCACTTCCGCACTCATGTCAAAAAAGAGCATCGGCATGAAGGCAACGACGAATACACCGACGGGATGATCGAGCACGACATGCACGTGGGACAATTGCTGGACCTGCTCGATGAACTTGGAATCGCCGACAACACGGTCGTTCAATACTCGACCGACAATGGCCCGCACTACAACACGTGGCCCGATGCCGGCACCACGCCGTTTCGCAGCGAAAAGAATTCCAACTGGGAAGGTGCCTACCGTGTGCCTTGCTACATCCGCTGGCCGGGCAAGTTCCCCGCGGGAACGGTTCTCAATGGAATCGTGGCCCACGAAGATTGGTTGCCCACGTTTGCCGCAATCGGCGGCAGCACTGAGATTAAAGACCAGCTGAAATCAGGCGTAACGCTCAATGGCCGCGATTACAAAAACCACATCGATGGCTACAACCTGTTGGATTATTTGACGGGAGAATCCGAAAACTCTCCGCGTAAAGAATTCATGTACGTCAACGACGATGGGCAAATCGTCGCCATGCGGTACAACGCCTGGAAAGCAGTGTTCTTGGAAAATCGCGGAGTCGCATTCGGCGTCTGGCGTGAACCCTTTACCGAGCTCCGCGTCCCCTTGCTATTCAACCTGCGCCGAGATCCGTTCGAAAAGGCACAACACAATTCAAACACCTATAACGACTGGTTCCTGGAACGCGTGTTTGTGCTCGCCCCGATGCAACAGCTGGCCGCCAACTTTTTGATGACGATGAAAGAGTTTCCGCCGAGCCAAACACCGGGTTCATTCAACCTGGAAAAGGTTCAGAAACAGATCGAGGCGAGCATGGGAGGCCGCTGATTCATTCATGATTCGGGCGGGCTCTCACCGGTGAGAGCCCGCCTTTTATTCTCTACCGCAGGTCCCACGCATGACTCCGAATCACTATCGGCAACTCGTTTTCGCTCTACTCGTCGGCCTGTTCGGATTCGCAGCGACCGGTTCGGATGCTGCCGACCCGCTTCCGTCGTGGAATGACACTGCGACCAAAGCGGCCATCATTGATTTTGTTGGGACAGTCACTCGGAAAGGGACGGCCGACTATGTGCCGCCAGCCGAGCGTATCGCCACGTTTGACAACGATGGCACACTCTGGAGCGAACAGCCGATGTACTTTCAGCTCGCCTTCGCCCTTGATCGGGTCAAGACGATGGCACCGGAGCACCCCGAATGGAAAAATCAACAGCCGTTCAAGGGAGTGCTTGAATCGGACACCAAAGCCGTCCTGGCGGGCGGGAAAAAGTCTCTGTTGGAAATCGTAGCCGCAACACATTCAGGAATGACGTCGGCAGAGTTCGAACGAATCGTGACCGATTGGATTTCCACGGCAAAACATCCCAAGACGGGGCGGCTGTATAAAGACATGGTTTATCAACCGATGCTGGAGCTGCTGGCCTATCTGCGAGCCAATGGCTTTAAAACGTTCATCGTTTCCGGCGGCGGTATCGAGTTCATGCGACCCTGGACCGAAGCGACCTACGGTATTCCGCCGGAACAGGTCGTCGGCAGCAGCATCAAAACGCAGTTCGAACTCCGCGACGGCAAACCGGTGATCGTCCGCCTGCCAGAAATTGACTTCATCGATGACAAGGAAGGAAAGCCGGTCGGGATTCACTCCCACATCGGGCGTCGACCGATCTTCGCCGCCGGTAATTCCGATGGTGACTGGCAAATGCTTCAGTACACGACGATCGGCCATTCGCCCAGCTTCGGTTTGATCGTACATCACACCGACGACCGGCGCGAATGGGCCTACGACCGCGACTCCCACATCGGCCAACTCGACAAAGCGCTTGACGACGCGCCCCGCCAAGGCTGGACCGTCGTCGACATGAAGCAGGACTGGAAGCGGATCTACCCAGGGGAGTAGCGTGGATCGCCCTTGCCAGGAAACCACTTGGGAAACCAGCTCTTTCGAGTGGCAAGCTCCTGTTCTTCAGAGGTAGAATTCCACCTTTCTAGGTAACCCGGCCCACCCGGGCATGAGAGTGCCATGAGGTTGGGCGTTCGCTTTTCCGCTTCTGTAACGAAGGTGTCGTAATGAAAACTTCGATTGGAACCTTGTCGTTTGTATTTCTGGCCCTGGCGGTTGTCTGCTCAAGTAACTCAAACGCCCAGGAAGGGCAATCGAGTCACAAAGATCAAACGATCCCACCAAAAAAGGCAATGGACTACTTCGCCGGAAATTGGCGAGGTGTGGGAAAGCAGGGCACCTACCAGTACACCGGTCGTGAAACGGCTGAGTGGGACCTGCACCATACGATCCTTACCCATCGCAACGAGTTCTTCGGGGCTAACTTTGCCAACACGCTCCTGATGGTCCGCATGCTGGATCCAGGTGACCAAGCAACAATTCGAGAGAACCAATTCGCATCCTGGGGCGTCACTCGGACCGCTCAGTACGACGTCATTCCATATGGTGAGTGGTTTCAACTCGTCGGTACGTGTACGCAAATCGGCAAGAACGGGACGCGGAGAACCATCAACGTCGTGACCGTTCACGATCAGAATCACTACACGTTTGCGGTCGTGCCGATGCAGGACGCTCCAGGCACTCCGCTCCGCGAATCGTATTCTCGGGAAGGCGTCGCTCCGTACGAAATGAGTGCGGATCAAACGGGCGAATACCTACAAGCTGCGATCGATTTCTTCGAATCACACCCAGAGGCCGATCACACGAAGTTGGTGGATCTCAAGGGATCGCATTCCCGTTGGCTGCTGCAACAGAAGCGTTACCTGGAATCGGTGGAGGTTCTGGAGAGCTTACAGAAAGCACTCACCGATCAAACCTCGATCGATGAGAACGCCATCGAGAAGACGACGGACGCAATTTTGAGTGTCTGCAGGGATTGTGCCTACAACGCTTGCATGGACACCGAAACACCCGAGGAAGACCTGCGCGTTGCTTTGAATTTGGCCAGGAAAGCGTCAGAACTTTCGCCCGAAGACCCGCGAATCTGGTTGCAGGCGTTCGTGCATTACCGGCTTGCAGATCATCAAGCGGCGTGACGGACGATCAGGGAGTCACTTGCTGACGAGTCTGCCGGATTCATCAGCTTTTTTTTGGCAGGCATGATCGAACACGATGCCGGAAATGTTGACTTGGCGAATGCTTGCCATGCGCTCGGCGAGGAACTGGTCGTCAAGCTTGCAACGCTCGAAAACAATCAATCGCAGACGGCGAACAGGTGGATGGGAATGTCGCGAGAAGTTGTTGGAAAAACACCGGCGACGCGAACGATGGAAACAAACGAGAGATTGGCGACTTACCAGACGGTGATCGACGCATACCCAGACTTTTCGGCCGCTTATCGTTTGCGCGGCCGCTTCCATGGAAATCTGGCAAAATGGGATCAAGCGATCGCCGACTATCGTCGTGCCGCGGAACTGACGCCAACGGTGATTCGCTTCCGGGAAGGCGAAACGGCGCTCACGCTGCTGCATGGGACGGCAGCAGAGAAAAACAACGTTTGTCGACAGCTGATCGAGGAATGGGAAGACGCAGATCAACCGTCGGCCCGAATGGATGTGGTGCTGATGTGTTCCCTCGATTCGGCCCCAGACGTTGACCGCGAGCGGTTGGACCAGATTGCCGATGAAACGCTCGAAATCGTCCCCAAGCGGGCTTTCCTGCTAATCACAAAGGGCATGTCACTCTATCGTTTGGGGCGGTACGAGGAGGCGGCGGCGACCATTTCGACCGACGGAGCAGTCAATCCCAAAGACCGCATTCTCGGACAACTCTTTTTGGCGATGGCCCACAAGCAACTCGGTCGCGACGCACGTGCTCAGCGGTTGTACGAAAAGGCTCGAAACGATGCCGAAACACAGCTTGCCCGGCCGGCCGGGCCGCCGCTTCCGTATCAGGATCGCCCCGTCGTCTGGTGCATGGTCCAAAAGGCACTCGGCGAGGCTGCGGAGCTCTTTGAAAACGACGAACAGGAGACCGATGCTCCTTGACCGCAGCGACGACCAGCGGCACACCACTTTGTGACGGCACTCTCGTCCTGAGGTCTCGCTGTCAACGTGACCGAAACAGCTCGCTGGTCAGAACTTCGACGACCATCGTCCGCAGCCCGCCGACTTCGTCCGACTGCACCCGCGCAACGAGGTCGTCGATCTGGAAGTGGTCGGCGTGTTCCATTTGACGCCCCGTCGCATAAGTCGTCAGCTTTTCGATCAAATTGCGAACGAACAACTCGCCGCGACTCTCCCGCAACACGATTTTAAAGCTTGCGAAGTCCTGGAACGTTTCACCCGACGGCAGTTCGCCCGACGCATCGATCTTTGCCGCCGAACCCTTTCCCTTGGGTTTGGGGTACTTGGTCCGCCAACGTCCGATCGGGTCATAGGTCTCCAGTGCAAATCCCAACGGATCGATGTTGCGGTGGCAGACGAAACACGTTTTGTCTTCGCTGTGCTTGGCCAGTTTTTCGCGAATCGTCCTCGCACCGCTGACGTCGGCGTCGATCGACGGCACTTCGTCCGGCGGCGGTGGCGGTGGCGTGCCGAGAATGTTTTCCATCACCCACACGCCGCGGGTCACCGGTGAGGTGTCGACCCCATTGGCACTGACCGTCAATACGCCGGCCATCCCCAAGACGCCGCCACGCTGTTGATTGCCGGCCAACGAGACGCGTTGAAATCCGTCGGCCAGTCGAAGCGTGTCCTGCTCGGGCAACCCGTACAGCTTGGCGAGTTTCTTATCGACAAAGGTGTAGTCCGCATCCAGAAACTCGGTCACCGGCCCGTTCTGATCCAGCAAGTGACGAAAGAACTGACGAGCTTCCCGCTTCATCGATTCCGGCAGGTTTTCTGAATAGTACTGCGGAGCCGATTTCCGCGGCGGCGGCAGATTGCCGATCTCTCGCAGGTTCAACCAGCTGTCGGTAAATCCGTTGACGAACGCATCGGATCGCTCGTCGGCAAGCATTCGTGCGATCTGGCTTTGCAGTTCTTTTGATTCGGTCAGCCGCCCGGATTCCGCCGCGGCAAAAAGCAAATCGTCCGGTGGAGCGGCCCACAGCGCGTACGAAAGCCGCGTGGCCAAATCGAAAGGTCCCAGCAGCGATTCATTCTCCGCCGTGATCTCACTGAGGTACAAAAATGACGGCGAACAGAGGATCATTTTCAACGTGTCCAGTGCCGCCTGTCGTGGCGTCGCGTCCTCGTCCAATCGCTCCGCATAGAACGTACTGATCCGCTGGCGGTCGGACGGTTCCAACGGGCGACGATAAGCTCGCCGGCCGAAGGCATGAAGTTGCTCGACCGCACGTTCGGCGTCGAATCCGTCGGGCCCGAACACCGCCAACTCTTCTCGCCCACCGTGCGGCTCGGCAATCGGACCGTGAACCTTGATCTCTCCGATCCGAATGTGCGGCAACTCGCCTTCACGAAGGATGTGCGTCCGGCTCACGCCGGCTTTGTATTTCTTGGGGTCGAATTCGTCCTTGTACCGCTTGTTGACTTCGATCACCGACGCACGCGATTCATACGGGCCGTTGGGAAAAATGAATCGGGGCGTCTGTCCGGCTTCCAACCAAACGCGGAACTTCAACCACTCGGGCTGTTCATCCGGCACGATCGCCTGCCCCAAGATCGGTTCGATCGCCTGAGGATAGTGGATGTGCCCCTTGGTGACGTCACCCGGGACGACGGCCAGTTGAAAAGGTTCGGAAAAATCGATGCGAAAGATCTTTGGATCATAGTGCGTGTCGCGGTGCATCGCTTGGGCGTGGACTTCGATGTCATAAAGCCCGGCAACCGGAACGCCCTCCAAAAAGTCTTCGATGTGCCCGTAGCCACCCTGACGGGTGTCGGTGTTGGGTTGCTCGTACAAACACAGGTACTCATAGTTGAAGACACTGCGGTGGGCACCCGACAGTTCTTCGTACTGTCGAAAGTTGTCGCGAAAGTGCCATGTTTTCGGCTCCACCGCGGGTTTGCCCAGGCGCGCTTCCACCAACCGCGAAGCCGCCTGAAAGTACTGGTCGAGCAAGAAACCAGACGTCACCAGGGCTTCCCCCAGGTTGTCCATGTGGGCGACGGTGTTGTCTTTGGGAAAATCGGCGGTCAACCCAAGGGTATCGACGCGGCGACCAAAAAGTGTCGCCAGCGTGTTTTCATACTCTCGATTGGACAACCGACGCAAAACGGTCTGGCCGCCGGAGGGATTGAATCGTTCACGCGACGTTTCGACGGCTTTTCGCAATGCATCCAGCAACGCCAGGCGTTCCTCGTCAGTCGGCTGCGCGGCATCTTCTGGTGGCATCAGCTTCAACGTCACCTGATCGACGATTTCGTCCGCCGTGATCAATTGATCGACCGACGCGAGCGGCAGCCGGAACGATTCGAAATCGCGATCGCCCTCGGCCGAATCGGCGCTGTGGCATTCAGCACAGTAACGGCCCAAAAAATCGGCGACCAGCGTTCCGGGGCCGGCCGGCGATGGGTTCGCAGGCTCAGATGCGGCCGCTTGCGGTACGGCCCACCAGGCGAGAGCGAGGGCGGTCGCGGACACGGCACGACGGGCCCCCGACATGAAAGAATCAATGGAAGGCATGGGGGGCAGGAGGTGTTGTCAGGAGAAACTGCCGGTGCTGGTCCCGAAGGACTCCGTCGAGACTCCCATTCGCTGGGCGATATCAACAAACAAGTTGCAGAGCGGAACCTTGGCGGGCCCTTTGGTGGCGAGCTTTTTGAACTCGCCGCGCCCATAGCCTCCGCCGGCCAGCACGATCGGCAGATCGGTGTTGGTGTGCGAATTCCCGTTGCCCATCCCACTTCCGAACAGAACGGCCGTCGAATCGAGCAAGGACTGATCGCCGTCCTCGATCGCCGCCAGTCGACTCAAGAACGTGCCGAACTGTTCCAGTTGATACGTCTCCAGCGTGATCAGATTCGCGATCGCTTCGTCATCGTTGCCGTGGTGCGACAGGCTGTGGTAGGACTTGTCGATGCCCAGGTCCTGGGGCAAGAAGCTGCCGCCGATTTCCAGGGTCGCAACCCGTGTCGAGTCGGTCTGCAGCGCCAAAGCAATCAGCTCATACAACAACGGCAGATCGTCCACCGTGTTGGTATCGGCAGGCTTCTCAAACGGCGGCTGGGGCTTCGGCTGGTCGGCCCAGCGGCGACGGGCTTGCAATCGTTTTTCGACATCGCGAATCGAGCTGAAGTACTCGTCCAGCTTGGCCTTGTCGTCTCGGTTGACGCGTTTAGAAAGCGAACCGGCTTGCTCGACGACCGAATCCAGAATCGACGCTTGCAGCGAATTCTCGCGGATCTGATGTGAGCGACGTGCTTTCGATTCGGTGACGAACAGTTTTTCAAACAACGCGGCGGGACCGGTGATCGGCGGAACGCGGACGCCGGACTTGGTCCAAGAGAGTTGGCAACCGCCATGGATGCCGCCTTCGGAGCCGACGGTCAGTGAAGGGAACCGGGTTTGCGTGCCGATCTCGTCCGCAATGAACTGGTCGATGGTGACGTTGCCGTCGGGCCGCTGTTTGGATTCGTGATGCAGCACGCCAGAGAGAAACGTGTGGACCGCGAAGTGCCCGCCACGGAGCCCGTGATCGAGCCCACGATAGACGGTGATCTGGTCACGAATTTCGGCCAGCGGTTTCAGCAGCGTCGTTTCCTCGAACGCTTTGCCCGGCGTCTCGGGGAAAAACTGATTCTGCTGGAACCCGAGCAGATTGCCCACCGCGACAAAGCGTCGCGATCCTGAACCGTCGCCCCCCAACCCGGTTTCACGTGCGGCTTGGACCGGCAACGAAGCGCCCCCCGACTCGGCCCGCAGCGACTGCAGCCCCGGCAAGGCGAGGGATCCGGCGATGGATTGAAGCACAAAACGACGATGGTGTGTTGATTTCGACATCCCATCATTTTAGTCGATTGGCGACCCGCTGACCAACATCAACACGAGACCGACGTGATCGATCCGAAGGCCGTTCCGATTCACTGCGTCAATTCAGCGCATCGAAGTGGCTTTCGCTGTCCAAAACGCCGTTGCGGATGCCTTCGTAAATCCCGGCGATGATGTTGCCTAAGAATTCACCGAGTTCGCCCGAACGATCTCGGCTCCCAATTGCCCGCCGGCTGATGTGACTGCGATTTTGCTCATCGGACTCTCCTTTCGGTTGGATTGTGAGTTGGCGATTGTAAGACAGCGAGGGTTGCGGTGGAGCCTGCCGACTGGCGCTGCGAAGCAGCGCCCGGAATCGCCTCAAGGCTAGACACCAACGGTTACCGAGCATTCTGAATGCGATAGAGTTTTTCGGCGTCTTCTTTGGCCATCGTAAACAGCACAAAGCCACAATCTGCACAGACACTCGCGTTGAGCTCGCCCGCCTCAGTGCCCTTGAACAGCCACGCATCGGGATTCGCATCCAACTCCAGCTTCAGCGGTCGCTTCATCGCCATATCAAAATAGTCCACCGCCTTTGCATCATGGACGAGACGTTCTGATTGACATTGAACACATTTCATTTTCGTTCCCCGGTAAGCCTGAAGATTCATTCGCCGCCGTTGGAGGCAACGCTCCAGTCTACCTCGATTGATTGATCGCAAGGCTATCGAAGCGATGCGGGGACGCTAAAAACTAAACTGGATCTGCGAACGGAACAGCCAACCGTGGTTGCCGGGCGAGATGTCGAGTGCTTGTGAACTGATCGGTGCTCCGTCGACGTGCGTCATGTCGACGACCAACTTGGCTTGATTGCGGCGGAAATACCAAGCCAACGAGGCGGCGAGTTCTTCCGCGCATTGATCGCGACCGCCCAGGGTTCCCGAGTCACCTTGCACGCGTGACCATCGAGTGGCAAGCTGCAGTTTCCCCGGGACGATAAACTTGCCCAATTGATACCAAAACCCGTGATCGAACAGCTCGTCGATTGCGGCCCCGCGAACGGCGCTGACGGTTCGAAAGTAGTACTCGAAGCTTGAGGACCAGCCGCGATACTTGATGGACGTATCGACCGCATAAAGCGAAACGTCATAGCCCGAGACGGTCGCCGGCAACAGCGTGGACAACGTCGCCCCCGAGTCGACGACACGAAGTCGGTTGAATTCCGTTGTGCCGAACCGATCAATCGTTGATGCGGCGAACCCCGCTCCGACCCGCATCGCCAGTCGATCGTGACATTCGAAATCGGCCAGGTTTTCATCCCCCCAATCCCCGATCGGATAGGCGCGGACACGTCCCGAGTAGGCAAAGTTGTCATCCAGCGTCCCGCTGCTGCCCGTCTCCGCACCGCCGGTGACCAACCCGTTGAACAATGCCGCGTCCCAGAAAATAGGCACTCCCAATCGTTCGTTTTTGCCATGCAGCCCCCAAGCAAAACTTCGGTTGACATCGAAGAAAATGCTGGCCACGCTGCGGTCGGCAAATTCAAAGTCGCGGCCGGACAACCAACGCGACATGCTGAACGGCACTTTGTACTTGCCGGTGCGAAACGTCAGCGTTCCGGGCGCGAGTCCCAATTGGTCGTTGCCGACGTCGTAGTCGAGGTAGTAGTCCAGCAAACGCACGTCGTCACCATTGGTGCTGCGGGCATCGAGCTGGATGAAATAGTGAAAGTTCGGATTGAAGGCGTTTCCGGAAAAGACAAGACGTCCGCGTTTGAGCTGCAATTGATTCAAGTCGCGACTGGGCGGCGATAGATCCGTCACGGTGTGCCGCAGCTGGCCCCAGCCGTTGATTTTTAGGCGGTAGGGATCACGCGAGGCATTCAGGTCAACATTGCCCTGACTGGCGATCACAAATCCGCCGTCATAGCCCACCTTCACTCGATCGAGCCAACTGAAATCGTCCTCAGTGCCGGAAGACGCCACCGAAGCAGCCGCATTGCTGTTGCACGATTGAGCACTGCATCGATGCAAGAACATCGACAGCAATATGCAAAACGTGATTGCGGCAAACCATCGCATCAGCAGACTCTTGCTGGAAAACAGAACAAAGCGACTGATTCGAAAATCGACAACAATCGTCAAAATCCCTAACACCACCTGTCAAGTTCTGTCTGCCCCGGACCGGCAAGGTTTGCGGGTTGCCGCCCCTTTGTCGGCCGTACGGATTCTCGCTGCCATCTTCCCCGCCCCCCGGCCGTTTCGACCGATTCTCCGGCCCCGATGGTCGGCCTGGACCGATGGTGTGGGTTAAAGGTCGTTTCCCGATTGTTACGCTGACAGACGGTTTGATCATGCGTCGATTTATTCTCTGCCTGTTGCCCCTGGTCGGCTCGCTGATCGCCGGCCGGGCCGCGATTGCCCAAAGCTATGGCATCGAACTGCACAACAACATGATGCCGGCGTCGGGCGCGATGGGAGGCGCAAGTTTATCGCGTCCCCAAGATTTACAGTCGGCGATCAATGGGAATCCGGCGACCATGGCCCAATTCAGCGGCCCGACCTTCGGCTTCGGCGGCGCCATGATCGAACCGACCTACAACGTCACCCAGACGGACTCGTTACCTCTGGTTGGTGTTGATCCGTATTCTGGAAAATCCGATGCCCCGCTCTCGTTGGCACCCAACATCGGAGCGATTCACCAGGCAGACCTTCTGGGATTACCGGTGACCTTCGGGCTGGGCTTCATGACCAACGCCGGTCTGGCGGTGGACTTTCGACACATTCCCGAATCCAACGGAACGCAGGCGTCTTACCTGGCACTCGATCTGGTCAGCGGAGCCGCCGTGAAGCTCACGCCGCGGCTGGCGGTCGGTGGTTCGTTCACGCTGGGCACTTCCGTCCTGGACGGACCCTTCGTCCAGTCCAGCTCCTCACAAACCGACTACGCAACTCGATTCACCCTGGGAGCCAATTATGAACTGGGCGGCGGCACCAGCATCGGAGGATTCTGGCAATCGGAAAAGCAACTGGAGTTCGACAACGTCGTTCGCTTCGCGAACGGCCCGCTGGCAAACACCTACCAGGACCTGAATCTGGATCATCCGATGAATCTCGGGTTCGGAATCGCGAACCGTTGCTTGATGGGCGGCCGACTGCTGGTGGCCGCCGATGTGATTTACAAGAACTGGGACGACACCGATTTCTTTGGTTCCCTGTATCACGATCAATGGGCATTCCAGTTCGGCGGTCAGTACCGCGCGTCACGACGGCTGAAATTGCGATTCGGTTATGCGTTCAACGAAGACCCGACCCGCGACAGCGTTCCCGGCACGATCGGCGGCGTGGTCCCCGTCGGCGGCATTCCGACCGTCGAGTACATCCAAGGTCAATTCGCGGCGATCGCGCAACATCGGATCACCGGCGGTGTCGGAATCGCGAATCTTGTCCCCAACATGAACTTCGACGTCACCCTGGGTGGAGTCTTCGAAAATGAAAAAACGTTCGGTGACACCACGGCAATGCTGGACGGCTACTTTGTTGCGTTCGGATTCACGTTTCACTGCCCCCGTGGCTGATCCGGCGGGTAAATCTGCGACCAATCCGTCTTCATGTCCACGATCGTCCAATCGTTCTCAGCGGCCGCATCGAGCCCCTTGTCCAAACGGCCGACCGAAGAATCACGGTCGTACGCATACTCCCGCTCGGAGTCGGTGTGATGAACGATCAACCCCAACCGCGCGCCATCGCCGGCGGTCGTCCATTGCAACATCTGTAGGTCACCGTCGGCGGTGCCGAAGGCGGCGATCGGACGGCGCCCGATGAAGCGATGAATCCCGACCGGCTTGCCCGCTTTGTCATCGATGAAATTGATTTCGGGCAAACGCTCCAGCACGGGAACCCCGTCGCGAAGGACGTATCTGATTTCGATGCTCGACCCGATCACCTGTTGCGGCGGAACACCATAGACGCGTTGGGAACAGGGACGCATGAATTCGATTCCGCCTCCGGAAACGATCCAAGTTTCGAACTGGTGTGCTCGCAAGTACTGCATCAGTTCCAACATCGGCTGAAACACCATGTCGGTGTATCGCAACCCGGTCTGTGGGTGACGCGCGGTGTTGATCCACTGGGTGACCGTTTGCTCGAACTCGTCGGTCGTCATGCCGGCGTGGGTGGCCATCACGATTTCCAACAGCGCGTGTTCGCCGCGCCAACGTAGCTACCTTCGCCAGAAGGTGGATCCCCGGCGTTTTCCACTCTCTGGCGAGCGTGGCGACATCTACGTGGCGCTGTTCAGCGACGCCGTCTCTTGATTGGAAGTAGGTCATTGTGGTGATCGTTGTTTCAAGTCGATGGGGTTAAGGTCCGGCAGTGAACGGTGTCTTGCACGGCCCGGGGAGCGTCGCTCCAAAACCGCCCGGCGGGATTGCCGGAAGGCCGACGCCAAGGCAACGCCCGTCCAAACGGTTTCTCTTGCGTGTCCACGAAACAGACGTCGTGTCAAACGCTCCAGTTCGCCGGACAACGGCAGGGCATTGAACGACTCCAGACGTTGCTCGGTGTCTTGCAAGCCGACCGTTCGTTTCCAGTGGAGCAGCGCCGCATACGCGCCGCTGGCATCGTCGTCACGACAGGCTGCCAGTAGACGCTCCGCGGCATCCGATTCGGGATTCCTGTGCGATCCAATCAAGCGGGGAATCAGCATCCAAACGCAAGCGACGCCGATGCAAATCGAGACCGCAGACACCGCGTACAGAACACCCAAACTCGGTGCACCCGAATTCGATTCGGATTCGATGGGTAGTTGCATCGCGTCGGGTTCTCCCGCGACACGGATCGTCTTGCCGCGCAAGATTTCGGACTTCAATTCGGACGCGTTCGCATCCCACCAAACCAATGGGATGTCCGCTAGTGTAAACGTGCCGGCGTGCCCAAATTGGTATTTCAAGGTGTCACGACGCTGGGCCGATACGTCGCCTCGATCGCTGCGATCTTGAACCATCGGCTCGCCGACGTAGACGCGTCCGCCCGGCGGAGCGACCGCTTCGATCGGGGACATCATCATCGCCGTCGTACCGGTCGCCTTGCGTGTGATCGTCCGCTCGATCACATCACCGGCGCGCAGCGTCTCGACCACCTCGGGCGACCAGGATTGAGCCACTTGCATGTCGCTGGCGGTCAACACGAATCCGAGAGAGTCGGTGCCGGGAGGTCGCTTGGACTGGAACGTCAGCTCGGGTGTGACGCCTTCGATGGGTTCGGGAGCTGAGGTGAACGTCTTCTTTCCCGCAAAGCGAACTTGAAACGACGGGATCACGATCCGACCGTTGCGCTGCGTGTAGACGGTCACTTCATGACGTTGGGTGAAGTAGGTGACGCCGTCCATCGATTCGCTGCCCACCACCGGGCTGTCCCCTCGAATCAGCACCGTTTGCGACAATTCCGGAAACTCGAATGTCGCCGTGCCCGAAAATGGACCGGGTGAATAGAGCGTGATCACCAGGGAGACGCCTTCGCCCGTCCAAGCGGACTCCTGTGCCAATTCAGCTGTGACGGGGTCGGCAGCGGGCAGGTTTCCCGACGCCGACCACCACCACAGCAGGCCGACAAGGATTGCGGATCGCCAACCGGCTCGCCGCCTCACGCCCTCCCAACTCCGGTTCACTCCACACCGTTTCATTGCGATTCCTCGGCAAGCTGGAACGCAAATTTTGCCTTCAAGAAATCTCGCGGCTTGGTTTGCACGCGGCGTAGCCAAAGTTCTTGCATCGCCGCATCGCTTAGCGGCTGCGTTGCCTTGACCTCCGTGTCTTCACCTTCGGACGATTTGTTTTTGTCAAAGACGATTTCGTCCGCCCCCAGCTTCTGCTCTCCCATTTCACCGCCAGCGCGACGCGTCTTTTCCGCCCGCGCCAACGCGATGTCGCGGTTGATCTTTGCGTCGGACCAACCCGGACGGAGTTCCAATGCACGGTCATAGCGCTGCGTCGCGGCGTCGTACTTGCCTTGCATGACCAGACAATTGCCACGATTGAATTCTGACTCCGCCGAGGCGACTCGGGCAAAGGCCTGTTCCGCCTTTTCAAACTCTCCGGCACGATACCATGCAATCCCCACCCACTCGGGATCGCGGAACGTCTGCGCCGCCGCTTCAAACTGACTACGACGCATCAACCGCTGTCCCTGCTGATCCGGGGAAAACCATAGCCCGGTCCATGTCAACGCGGCAACAAGGCTGAAAAGAACTGCGAACTTCATCACGCCCCCTCCCGCGGGTAGTCTTGGTTCTGACGTCGAAAGCTGCCCAAAACGATCGCCGCCAACACCGGCACCAGCCACCGGCCTGCTTCTGACCAGCGAATCTCGTCACCCTCTGCTGCAGCAGCAACGGACGCTTCGGTGGATCGCCGAATCAGCCGGTCGATATCACTGGAATCGGGGGTGATCCGACTGATCGTAGCGTCAATCGATCTAGCGGCGTCGTTCAGCGTGTCCAGCTCCGGCGTGTCGGGGCGAGCAACGGCCAAGATGCCGACCGGCCGCTTGCTCTTCGTGCGATATTCAGCGAGTGACGAAGCATTGCCGGTCACCGAATCGGCGATCACCAAGATCGATCCTCCACCCGTGCCAAGAACCTCGTCTGCCCGCGTGAGCGCGGCTGCCAGATCATCGCCAGCCTTGGGCATGATCTCCGGATCAAGCTCGGCGGCCATCTCCGATACAACCGCGGCGTCGCGTGTCGGGGGCAACACCAAGTGCGGCGTACCGGCATAGGCGATCAGACCGAGTGGACGCGCCGGCGCTGCTTCGGCAAAGTCGGCGACCTTCAATCGTGCGCGTTCCATCCGCGTCGGCATCAAATCCGTCTGGTTCATCGATTCACCGGCCTTCAAGACGATCATCACCGGCGGCGGATCGTTGACCGACGGCGATGGCTCCGGCCGCCACGTCGGTCCCGCAACCGCGATGACCGCCAACAGCCAGCCGAGCAACAGGGGCACGTCGCGTGTCAACCGTCGCGTCCGATGTCCTTGTCCCACGGTCAGGGCATCGAGCAACTCCGGTTGCAGGACGACACGCCAACCACGCAGCGGATCTCCCTCGACCCGCCGACACCACCACAGCCACACCGCGACGGGAATCAACAGCAACCAAAACGGCCGAAGGAAGTGAAAACTGCCGAGGTCGATCATGTCTCGGTCACCTCCAATTCGAACGTGCGTGGATTGACCCTCAACCGGGTCTGCGAATCCGCTGCCACTCGTTTGACGCGACCGACCAACAGCGACCACGCACACGCCGCGAAAGACAACAGCAACGCCGCGGCGACGGGCACGTGGTAGACATCACGTCGGGGTTGATGGCGAATGGTTTTCTCCTCACGGGTTTCGATCTCATCCAGCTGCTGATACACCTTGGCCAGTTCGCCGCGATCGAGAGCCAAGAACATCTCACCGCCGGTCGCCTTGGCTACCGATTTGAGTTCCTCTTCATCGATCTTCTCTTCGCCAACGGTCGTCGGATCGCCCATCGCGATGGTGTGGATGGTGATCTGGCGATCGCGGGCCACGCGAGCGGCTTCCCGTGGCGGGACCGCGCTGGCGTTGTCGTTGCCGTCGGTCAATGCGATCATCGTCTTGGCGGGAGCGTCACTGCGTTTGAAAAGCTCGATGCCCAACCCGATGGCATCACCGAGCGCGGTCCGCGGCCCCGCCATCCCCACCGCCGTTTCTTCCAACAACCGCCGGGACAATTCCAGGTCGGTGCTGAAGGGAACTTGCAAAAACGGCGAATTCCCAAACACGACCAACCCGACGCGATCACCTTGGCGATGCAGCAGGAATTCGCCCAAGACTTCCTTCACCGCCGCCAGCCGGTCCACCGTCTGCCCGCTGGCATCGGTAAAGTCCTCGTGCTGCATCGACCCCGACAAATCGACCAGCAAAAGCAAATCCCTTGTTGGCACGGTCCGCTCGATCGGCGGCTGCAACACCTGGGGCCTCGCCAATGCGATCACCAAAAGCGTCCAGACGGTCCACGTCACCGCCTGGGTTGAACGCCCGGTTGATGTTGAACGCGCGATCGGCTGCACTTGACTGGCAACCAGCCGTGGCAAAAAGGGGACGCGTACCGCGGGACGGGGCTGTCGCGACGGAGGAATGAACCATCGAATGATCAGCGGCAAGGGCAGCAACGCCAAAAGCACGGGATGGGCGAACACCCACATTACGCCGTCCTCCCGCGTGGGTTACCCGGCTGCCGATGCTGACGGATCCAGGCCAGCGCAAAGCGGCGCAGGTCTGTTTCGCCGTCGGACGTCTGGGGTGAATAAACGCCCGTCGTCAGGACATCGAGCACCTCTGGCGGAACAGTGATGCCCGACGTATCGCCCAGCCATCGACACCAGCGTGCCCCCGACATCGCGGCAACCTCATCGCGCGGGAACGCTGCCAGTGCCGTTCGCTTCAGAATCTCTGAAATCGCTGCGCAGCCGATCGCCCCTTCGACCTCCCGGACCGCGGTGCGACGATACTCATTGGATCGCCATTGGCGGATCGCCTGAATCGTGTAGACCGCCGCCCCGGTCGTCACCATTCCCAGCAAGACCCACCACCCTGCCGCCGGCGGCCACCACGAGATGGGAACCGGCTGGACGATGTCACGCAAACGATCCAGGCTTGACGGATCCGCAGTCATCGTCGCCTCCCCAGCGCCGCCAACACCTGATCGATCACACCGTCGTGGGTGCAAATCGGTAGGATCGGAATGCGAATCGCACTCAACCGCTCACGCAGCTGATCACATCGCCGTTGAAACTGGGTGCGGAATCGGCACGAAAACTCCTCGTCGGGTTCTAACACTAACTGCCGACTTCCGTCGGTCACCTGCAACGACGCGTCAGACTTCAAATCCGCACCCAGTGGGTCATAAACGAGTGCGGCGAGCACATCGTTGTGAGCTGCCAGACGCGTCGCCAATCGGTGCGTGGTTGAATCGTCACCGTCATAGTCGGTGATCAACACAACAAGATGGTCATGCACCGCGACGTTGCACGCTCGGCGCAGGGCTTCATTCAGCATCGACGGATCGGACCGACGCTCGGCGGACAGTCGACCGTTCATCCGAACCAGTTCGTGACAGATTCGCAACACATTCTGACGACTTCGATGCGGCCGAATCTTGAGGATCTGTTCGTCGTCAAAGAGGATCGCGCCGACTCGATCACCGACATCGAGTGTCCGCCAGGCTGACAATGCGGCGAGCTCCGCGGCGGTCGTCGCCTTGGTCGTTCGCGCGCTTCCGAAAAACATGTTGACGCGTTGATCCACGACCAGCAACACGGGCCGTTCGCGTTCCTCGGTGTACACGCGCACGTGGGGCTTTCGCAGCCGCGCGGTGGCTTTCCAGTCCATCGTGCGGATGTCGTCGCCAGGACGGTAATCACGCAATTCCTCGAACATCAACCCCCGACCACGCAACCGAGATGCATGACGTCCACTCAGCAGACTGTGCACCGGTTGCCGGGGCAGCAACGAAAACTCGCGGGCCTCGAATTGCAGCCTTACCAGTTGCTCCAGTGTGGGATGAATCATAGGTTCGGCTAACCCACTGCGACGCGCTGCAAGATTTCATCGATGACGTCTTCGCGTGATTTGCCCTCCGCTTCGGCTTCATAGGACAAATGGACGCGATGGGCCAGGCACGCCGGTGCGACCGCCTGGACGTCTTCGGGTGAGACAAAATCGTGACCACGCAGCCACGCCCGCGCACGCGCCGCGGCATCCAGTGCGATCGTCCCGCGTGGACTGGCGCCCACGTGGATCCAGTTGGCAAGCTGATCGCCGTAGCGTTCCGCTTGGCGGGTTGCGATGACAAGATCGACCATGTACCTGGCCGCCGTTTCGGCCACGTGGACCGCATTGACCTCGCGGCGGGCTGCAAACACCGTGTCCTGAGAAATCGGCTCGGGCGTCGGCGGCGGATCTCCTTTCGTTTCCGAGCGAACCAGATTCAAGATCGCCAATTCGTTGTCGGCGGCTGGATAGGGCACTTTCACATACACCAAGAAGCGATCCATTTGGGCTTCCGGTAGCGGGTAGGTGCCTTCCTGTTCGATCGGGTTTTGCGTCGCAAGCACGAGGAACAACGGCGGCAACGGATGGGTCGTTCCCGCCACGGTGACCTGACGTTCTTCCATCGCCTCAAGTAACGCCGCCTGAACCTTGGCGGGCGCGCGATTGATTTCATCGGCCAGCACCAAATTGCCAAACAGCGGCCCCGGTTGAAATTCGAATGTCCCGTTTTGTTCGCGGTAGATTTCCGAGCCCGTCACGTCCGACGGCAGCAAATCGGGCGTGAACTGGACGCGTCGAAAGTCGCTTCGGATCAGCTTGGACAATGTTTTGATCGCACGCGTCTTGGCGGTGCCCGGAAGCCCTTCCATCAGCACGTTTCCGTTGGCCAAGAGGGCGATGATCAACCGTTCAACGACCGTCTGTTGGCCGATGATGGCGGCATTCATCGCCGCGGAGACCTGCAGGAACGCTTCTCGTGTCGTCATCTCATCGAGCCTCACGTCACAAACTGCGCGCCGTCGCCGCCGGTCGGGATCCGACGGCCACGACACGCAATCAAGATCGCACAAGAACCTTCACTCAGTTGTTCGGCCCGGAGCCTTCCTGCAACGCACTCAGCACATCGTCCAGCGCAAAGCTGCCGGGCTTTTGACGCGGCGGAAACTCCTTGTACGTTTCCAAGTGCTTGGCCACGAAGGTTTGCGCCGGGACGAAGGCGAAGGCACGATCGAATCGCCATCCGTCGTACTGATAGGCCTCATGGTCAGCCCGCTCATACGGATCAGTGCGCAAACAAAACAGTTTCGGCAACCGCAGCGTGACGAAGGGTTCCTGCCAGACGTCAAAACCATGCGCCCGCTGTTCCTGGAAAACCATTTTCCAGCGACCGTACCGCAGCGCACACAGGCTGCCGCCATCGGTCCAGTAGAAAAACTCCTTCCGCGGCCACTCTTCCACCTCGCCCGTCAGCCCGGGCAACAGGTTGTAACCGTCCAGATGGACCTTGTAGGTGCGGCCGATCGCCTGATGCCCCTTTAACAGTTTTTCCTTGACGTCCGGTTCACCCGCGGCCGCCAGAATGGTCGGCAGCATGTCTTCATGCGAGCAGATGTTGTTGTTGATCGTGCCCGGTTTGATCTTGCCCGGCCAGCGGATCATACAGGGGACACGGTAAGCGCCTTCCCAGTTGGAATTCTTTTCGTTTCGAAACGGCGTCGTGCCTCCGTCCGGCCAAGTGAAACACTCCGCGCCGTTGTCGGTCGAATACATCACCAACGTGTTGTCGGTCAGCCCCAGTTCGTCCAGTTTGTCCAGCACTTGGCCGACATGGCCATCATGTTCAACCATTCCGTCGGCATAAACTCCCAAGCCCGTCTTGTCCTTGGACTCGTCCTTCAAGTGCGTCCAGACGTGCATGCGGGTCGAATTCCACCACAGAAAGAACGGCTTGTCCGCCTTCTTGGCCCGCTCCATGAAATCCAGTGCGCCCGCGGTGACCTCTTCGTCGACCGTTTCCATCCGCTTGATGGTCAGCGGTCCGGTGTCTTCGATCTTGCCGTCGGCACTGGACTTGATCACGCCGCGGGGACCGAACTTCTTTTTAAACTCAGGGTCCTTCGGGTAATCCGGGTGCTCGGGTTCCTGCTCGGCGTTCAAGTGATACAGGTTTCCGTAAAACTCGTCGAACCCATGGTTGGTCGGCAGGTGTTCATCGCGATCGCCCAAGTGATTCTTGCCGTACTGCGCGGTCATGTAGCCGTGGTTTTTCAGCAAACCGGCGATGGTCGGATCCAACGTCGACATGCCTTCTTTCGCCCCCGGCAGCCCCACTTTCAACAAACCCGTGCGAAAACCACTCTGGCCGGTAATGAACGTTGATCGACCGGCGGTGCAACTGTTTTGCCCATACCAGTCGGTCATCCGCACGCCCTCTCGCGCGATCCGATCGATGTTGGGCGTTTGGTAGCCCATCATGCCGCTGTTGTAGCAACTGGGATTGCTCCATCCGATGTCGTCACCCCAGATGACCAGAATGTTCGGTTTGTCGGCGGCAGTCGCAAAGCCGGAAATAGACAGTGTCACAATCATGGTCGCCGCCATGATCAACTTGAATACCTGTTGCATCGCAGATTCTTAGCAGTGAGAGGTAAACGGAGCGCGGCGCGTATGATCGCGCGAGAGGAGATTTGGCCAGTATAGCCGCCGGTCAACCCCGCATCGGAGAGTGCGATGACTTCCAGATGTCCTTCATCAGGAATTCACGCGCGGTCGATCGCGACGGACGTGGTCGTTGTTACCATTGCCTGATAACGCAACGTGTACTCCGCGCGTATTCGCACAAGTGTGTCGTATTGTTACATCCTGTACCGCATCAATTTGTTGCCACCCATCAGATGCACGGCACAGCGCAGGTTGAGGGGGCCAAGAGTTGTCGACCGCAACTCAATTTGTTGTTCGACGATGCACTGAGAGGGTCGCCGTGTTCTCCGAACTCGGCGCTCGCGAAAAAGCGAAGCTTTGCCCCGCGCCGACCTCGGAGAGGACGGCGACTGTCCAGCCAAATAGAATACGAAGCTGCGGTAGACTGCTAGGACGCATCGGACTTCTAGGTCTTATCTGTCCTATTGGTCCTATCGATCACGGGACCACACGGGTATGTCGGAACATTCGTTGCGTCGCCGATCCGATCAACTGCACGCGATCAACCGGTGCAATTGTTCAGCGTCGCCGGCATCGAGGATCCGCTGACGCTGGGACTCCGTCCCGATCAGGCGCGCGATGTGCGACAGACAGGCCAAATGTTCGTCGGGCTCGCCGACGGGGCTGAGCAACATGAACACGATTTCGATCGGCAGATCCGTCAGCGGACAGAGCAATTGATGTCGCGGTCGTGCGACCATCAACGTCGCCCGGTCCACGGCGGGGGACCAGGTGTGCGGCAACGCGATCCCGTGACCGAGCAAGCTGGTGTAGTCCTCTTCGCGTCGCCAGATTTCGACCAACATCTGTTCTGGGTCGATGCCCGGAAGCTGCTGATGCAGGTGATGGAGCATCTCGCGGTAAAGCTCGTGCAGGTCGGTTTGCTCGGAGAAGATGACGTTCTCCGCCGTGAGCGGGAGGACACAGGAGTCTTGTTCGCCGCTGCCGTCATACACCAACCACTCGACGTCCTCCTTGTGAAGTTCATGCGGATTCCCGGGGATCACTTGATTGCCGCGGGCCGTCATCAGAACGTTGCCAGTTTCCGGCCCCGCATTCGTCTCGCGGCGTTCAACCTGAAGCGGCGGGGATTCACTGTTGGGGTGCATCCAACGACTGAGCGGCAACTCGGTCCAAACGCGTTTTCCGACCAACAGGTGTTCGTTTTCGGCCGTTTGGTACCCGGACTTTTCCCACCGAAACAGCGTCGCATCCTCCAGCAACTCCGCCCAGCGTCGACACAGCATCCGATTCAGGTCGGCATTGGCCGTCAGCGCCAAGAGATTTCCACAGCGATACAATTCGGCGTGCTTTTGGGGATTGAGCTGCATCGCGTCTTCGTTGATCGCGATCAGCCCCTCCCGTTCGGCATCCCGCACTTCGCGCGCGTTGGTATCGATCAGCACGACATCGATGCCGTGTCGGGTGAAGAACGTGGCGATGCATCGGCCCAGCGCGTGCGCCCCGACGATGATCCATCCGGTGGGCACCGGGCGGACGACGCCCAACCACCTCCCGACCGACCCTGCGGTGATCCCCTGCACGACGACGGTCCCGGCGATCACCGAATAGGTGAACGATTCGAGGAACACCGCGTTTTCGACCCCGCGCCGCCCCAGTTCGAGTGCGAAGACCGAAGCCATCGACGCGGCGACAATTCCCCGCGGTGCGATCCAGCCGAGAAACAGTTTCTCCTTCCAAGTCAACAGACTCCGCCGCATCGACACAAAGATGTTCAGCGGGCGGACGATCAACATGATCCCGGCGACAGCCAAGACCAAATGCCAGCCGTAACGGACGAATGCGGCAAGATCCAGATTGGCCGCCAACAAGACGAACAACAGCCCGATCGAAAAATCTTTGAGCGCCATCTTGTAACGAACGATGTCACGCAGCGGCGGTGCGTTTCGACTGCCCAGCACCAGCCCCGCAACGGTCACACTTAGCAAGCCGCTTTCGCTGATCGCCATGTCGGCCAACGCAAAATTCAACATGGCCATCGCCAACACAAACGTGTTCAGGTGCGGCTTGCCGATCCAGTCGCGACGGAGCACCCAGTCCAGCACAAAACCGAACGCGATTCCCAACACCACGCCGACGGCAAACCGCAGCAACAAGTCTTTGATGACCAACTGTGACGTGCCGTCGGTGCTGACAAAGAACTCAAAACTCAGCAACGCCAGGAAGACACCGATCGGATCGATCAGCACGCCTTCCCAGTGCAAGATGTGATGCAGCTTGGCTTGCACGCGGATCCGATGCAGCAGCGGACCGATCACCGTGGGACCGGTTACGATCACCAAACTGGCCGCGAGCACACAAAAGACGATGTCGAATCCGAAGATCAATCGCAACAGCGCCGTCGTTCCGATCCAAGTGACAAACACGCCGATCGTCAGCACCCGCCAGATCTCCTGGCTGACCGAACGATAACCGTTCAGGTCAAGCGTCAATCCGCCTTCGAACAGGATGATCGCCACGGCCAGCGAAATGATCGTGCCCAGCCCCTCGCCGAGCGAATCGGGATGGACCAGCCCCAGTCCCTCGGGACCGACGATCACGCCGCCGAGCAACAAGACAACGATCGGTGACGTCCGCAAATAGGTCGCCACCGTGAACAGGCACACGCCGAGCGCGGCGGCCAACGTGAACGTCGTCAAACTCTCATTGGGATGCATCCGCGTCCCTCCTGTTGACGACGAACGAGGGTAAAAAGTCAGATACGAATGTTACGGGCAGAAGTGTTGGTGTCTAGCCTTTAGGCGATTCCCTGTCGCTGCTTCACAGTGACCGAGGCGGCTAAAGCCCAATGTCACTTACTTTCGATCACAAACTGAGCCTCAAGCCTCGAGCCTTACAAGCCTCGAAGGGCAATCCAAGGCCCGCGGCTAGCGGGCTGTCGGCTCAAAAAGTAAGTGGCATTGGGCTAAGCACCAGCCTCTAATCGCAAACCACCCATGAATCGGAGCGAGAGAATCAGAGCGCAGCACTAGACGTTGACGTTGCCAGCGGTTTCCGCGCTGACCGCCTGATCCATCATAAAGTCAATTTCACCGGTTTTCACATCGTACATCGCGCCGACGACGATCGCCTCGCCGGCGTCGACGGCTTGGCGAATCGCGCTGCTGCGGGCAATGATTTCGTGCACCGTTCGTTGCACGTTCTTCCGAGCAACGCTGTCGACACAGGCGTCCTTGGCGTCGGGCGTCATCTCGGCGATGCCCCTGCATTGATCCGGCTCGATACACTGCTGGATCTCCGACACGATGGCGTGCAGGTGACCGCAACCGCTGGCCTGTTCCACATCGGCCCGCTGATCGAACAGTTCCACCGACGACGTGACCGCGCCGCATCGGGTATGGCCGAGCACGACAATCAGTTTCGCACCGGCCACCGCCACGCCATATTCCATGCTTCCCAAAGACTTCGTGCCGATGATATTGCCCGCGACGCGGACGCTGAAAATGTCTCCGATGCCCAGATCAAATACCAGCTCGGCCGGGACACGCGAATCGATGCAGCTGAGGATCACCGCCAACGGACTTTGTCCCGTCGCCGTCGCACCGACCTGACGCCCGAAATCACGCGTGATGCGGTGCCCGGTGCGGAATCGTTCATTCCCGTCGCGCAGAATCGTCAACACCTGGTCCGGCGTGATGCGGCTTTGCAGCTCACGTGTCGAATAGTCTGCAAATTGGATCTCGTCGTGAAGCTCGTACTTCTCGCGGAAACCTCGCAGACTGACGCTGACCCCGTGGGCCGGACCGATGTTGTTCTTGAAGTCACGGATCAGACTCAAAATGTCGGGATCGATGTAATCCGATCCGGACGCATCGATCAACACCTTCGTCCCACGCTTTGCATCGGTGAAGACCTTGTCCAAGGCGGCACGATTCAAAAAACTAACCTGGTCGGCCAGCTCGATGTGGACAATGTCCCCGTCCAGGTGGGTCTCGACGACCCGGCGGATCGGACGTCGCAGGTTGCTGTTCAGGATAAATAACACGCTGATCATCAGCCCGATCAAGATGCCGATCAGTAGGTCCGTCAACACGATCGCCGCGACCGTTGTGATGAACGGAATGAATTGATAACGGCCTTCGCTCCACATTTGTTTGAACAATTTGGGGCTGGCGAGTTTGAATCCCGTGACCAACAGAATCGCGGCCAAGGAGGACAGCGGGATCATGTTCAAGTAAACCGGGAACAGACCGACACAGACCAGCAACAACACGCCGTGGGAGATCGTCGACAACTTCGATCGGGCACCGGAATTGACGTTCACGCTGCTGCGAATGATCACCGACGTGACGGGGATGCCACCGATCATTCCGGCCGTCACGTTGCCGACCCCTTGCGCCAACAGCTCACGACTGGGCGGAGAGCTGCGACGGTAGGTGTCGAGCTTGTCGGTTGCTTCCAGGTTCAACAGCGTTTCCAGCGAAGCCACGATGGCGATCGTGATGCCGCCGATGTAGACCGCGGGGTTGGCCCACTGGGTAAAATCGGGAAGCCGCAAGAAGCTGCCGAAGTCCGAGAAACTCTCCGCCACCGGAATCTGCACCAAGTGCGACGCGCCGACCATCCAGCTGCCGCCGAAGGTCGCAAACAGAGCCTGCAACGCGACGCCGACCAGCACCACCACCAGCGGGCCCGGGACGCCGGAATTCTTCAGCGGCCTCGTCCGGTCCCAAAACACCAACAAGGCCAGCGAGATCAGTCCGATCACCGCGGCACCCAGGTGCAGCTCCCCGGCGATCAACGTCCCAAGCTCCGAAAACGTCGTCTCCTCGTCGGGCTGTGAAAACGACATCTCCCCTTCCGGGTCGGTATCATGTCCGAACAGGTGGGGAATCTGTTTCAGGATCAAAATCACCCCGATCGCCGCCAACAACCCCTTGATCACGCTGCTGGGAAAGAACGCCGAAAGCGCCCCGGCCTTGGCAATCCCCAACCCGATTTGGATCAAGCCGCCGACGACCACCGCCAACAAAAACGCATCAAACGTCTCCAGGTTGGCGATCTGGGCCGACACCACCGCGGTCAAACCCGCCGCCGGCCCGCTGACGCTGGTGTGCGATCCGCTTAGCGATCCGACCACAATTCCGCCCACAATCCCGGCGATCAACCCGGAAAACAACGGCGCCCCGGATGCCAACGCGATCCCCAGGCACAGCGGCAATGCCACCAGAAACACCACAATCGACGCGGTAAAATCGCGAAATAGATTTGCCGGTGAAAGCATCGAGTTGGAGGAATCGTCCATCGTCCAGTTGGTCTCCATCGTGAGTCGGTCGCGGGCAGCTTGCCCAGTTAGCCTGCCGGTTTAGCAAAGCTTGCGCCAACACTCTCGGGCCAGCCCACGCTCCCCATGAATTCCTACGGCATTGCCGGAAATCCTCGCCCCACAGGGGGCACGTGCAAGATCGCCGCAGTCACGGACACCCGCAGGGATGTCGAAATTCAGTCGCACTGGTAGATTTCCGCCACCCGAGGCGAAATTGCGACGATTAAACAGCCAGCGTGCGATCCAAACCGGGTAGGCACAGCGTTTGCCCCGCGGCGATTACCGTTGGTGTCCAGGCGTTAGGGACCGTCCCACTTAGGACCGAGGCGAAATGCGGCGAATCCAAATGATCTGGCCGATTGGGTGAGAGGTGGTCGGTGGATGGGGGTGCGACGTCCTCTCTAGGTCGTCGCGCTGAGCCCCACGGGCGACGGCCCGGAAGGGGCCATCGTACATCAGAAACGCATCGCCCGAAGCTGGACGTTCCCTTGAGGCTCCACCATCGCTGCGACGCAGCGACCGGGAATCGCCTAAAAGCTAGACACCAACACGTCTACCCGAATGCACCCCCGAGACCGAAATTCATGAAGTTGCGAGACAAGATCGGCTGCTTCCTACCCATCACGGGATGCGTCCTGTTGTGCCTGGGCGTGGCAGGGGCCTGGTACGTCATCGAGCTTCAGAAACAGAATTCGCACCTGCTGGACGTTAACGTGGCAAGCATCCGCGGCGCCGAAGAGCTGGAATTGATCACCCGCGAGATGCGTCACGAACTGGATCGATTCCTGCTGACGATGGACCGCAGCTATCTGGTCCGGGCCGCGGAAAAGGAAGCACAAACCAACGAGTGGCTGTCCAAGGCAAGACAGCTGTCCGCATCGGACCAGGAGCGCGCCTTCGTCGCGGACCTCGAACAGCGACTGGAAAGCTACTTTGAACAGCTGCATCGCCTGATCGACGACCCCGATGTCGAGATTTCCACCGAAGCGGTCGACACCCTGGAAGAGAAAACGTTGTCCGAGCAGGTCCTGGTCGCCGCCCACGACTACCTGCGGTTCAACGAGTCGGAGCTTCAGCAAAGCAACCAGGAGAACCAACGGTTGGCACAAAAGCTGGCGATGGTGATGGTCTTCTTGGGCGTCTGCGGCGCGATCGCCGGCCTGGAGGCCGGCTACGGTGTCGCTCGGGCGATCAATCGAACCATGTTCATGCTGTCGGTCCCGATCCGTGACGTGGCGGGCAAACTGGAAACCGTCGTCGGCCCGGTGGAGGTTTCGGCGGACCCCAGTCTGCAAGACCTGCAACTGGTTCTCGAAACGGTTTCCTCACGGGTGGGCTCTGTCGTCGAACAGTTGCATCAACGGCACCAGGAGATCGTCCGCGCCGACCAACTGGCCGCCGTCGGCAAGCTGGCGGCCGGATTGGCGCACGAGCTGCGTAACCCGTTGATGTGCATGAAGACCCTGGTGCAAGCGGCCGCGCGGAATCCGGATTCGGCAAGCCTGAACGCCACCGATATCGCGGTGTTGGACGAAGAGATCACGCGGGTCGACAGTTTGCTGCAAACGTTCTTGGATTTCGCACGGCCGTCGGAGCCACAGTTCTGCTTGGTCGAACTGGCGCCGATCGTTCGCCAAACCGTCGATCTGGTCGCCGGCCGCGCCGAAACGCGGCACATCCGAATCGAATGCCAACTGCCCTGTGAATCGGCCGAGGTCCGCGGTGACGCGATGCAGTTGCGTCAGGTGCTGTTGAACCTGCTGCTCAACGCCCTGGACGCCGTGTCCAACGACGGACGCATCACTATCGCCATCGAGCGAACCGGGCGCAGCGACACCATGCAACCGGCATTCGATCCGGCTGCCCAGTGGGTATGCTTAAGTGTCGCCGACGACGGCTGCGGCATGCCCACCGACCAAAGCGAGAGAAATCGAATGTTCGAACCGTTCTTCAGCACCAAAGATCCCGGACTAGGACTCGGTCTGGCAATCTCCCAACGGATCATCGACGCACACGGCGGTCGACTCGTCGCCGAAGATCGCCCCGAAGGCGGAACGGTGATGAAGGTGATCTTGCCGTTGCCCTCCCCCGTCACCCTCCGCGCCTAACCTGCCGCGGAAAAGGGGTCAGGTACCAAAAACCAAATGGCCCGCAGGGTGCTTCGCATTTTTGGTACCTGACCCCTTTTCCGATCGACAAACGCAACCCGTCAATTAAACGCTGACAGAGCACTCACCCCATCCCGTAATCGGACGACTCCACGGTGCCGAAACTAATCATCATCGATGACGAACCCAACCTCCGCTACTCGCTCAAAAAGAGTTTGGAGACGGATTCTTTGGAGGTCATCACCGCGGCGACCGCCGAAAGCGGCATCGCCGCAGTCCGCGAGCACCAACCCGACGCCGTCATTCTGGACGTGCGGCTGCCGGACATGTCGGGGCTGGACGCGTTCAACATCATCCATGAACTCGATGCCAGGGTTCCGGTCATCATCATCACCGCGTATTCGACGACCGAAACGGCGATCAACGCGATGAAGCATGGCGCGTTCGAGTACCTGCTCAAACCCGTCGAGTTTGACAAGCTGCTGGCGACCGTTCAAAGCGCCATCGACGTCAGTTTGATGAGTCGGATTCCCGCCCAGTTCGGAATCGCCGGCGACGGAGACACGTCGGCCGATCAAATCGTCGGTCGCTCGCGGGCGATGCAGGAGGTCTACAAACTGATCGGCCAAGTCGCCCCGCAAGACGTCAACGCGTTGATCCTGGGTGAAAGCGGAACCGGCAAAGAAATGGTCGCCCGCGCGATCTATCAACACAGCCGCCGCGCCGATCGACCGTTCATGGCGATCAATTGCGCCGCACTGCCGGAGAACTTGCTGGAAAGTGAATTGTTCGGCCACGAACGCGGTTCCTTCACCGGCGCCGATCGACGGCGGATCGGAAAGTTCGAACAAGTCAATCGCGGCACGATCTTCCTGGACGAAATCGGCGACATGACGCCGGCGACCCAAGCCAAAGTGCTCCGCTTGCTGCAAGACGGCAGCTTCGAACGCGTCGGCAACAACGAAACCATTCGCGTCGATGTGCGGATCATCGCCGCGACCAATCGCAACCTGCTGCAGATGGTCCAGGACGGCGAATTTCGCGAAGACCTGTACTATCGCATGAGCGTCTTCATGATCCAATTGCCGCCGCTACGCGATCGCCCTGAAGACATCCCCGTGCTCGCCGAACACTTCATCAACCTGCTCAACCGGGACATGCACAAACAGATTCGCTCCATCGCCCCCGATGCGATGGCGCGGCTGCAACAGTACCTCTGGCCCGGCAACGTCCGAGAGCTGCAAAGTGCGATGAAGCACGCCCTGGTGCGCAACGTCGGCGAAGTCCTGACCGTCTCCTCGTTGCCGGAAACCTGCCGCCGTGTCGCGCCGGCCGGCGGCGGCGAAGCGCCGCCGAAACTGGATGCGGACAACATCCGTCGATTCGTTCAAGACTTGTTGTCCGAAGCCCCCGCGAACCTGTACCAGGAAGTGCACAGCGAGATCGACCGCATCTTGCTGCCCGAGGTGCTCAACCATGCCGAAGGGAACCAGGCCCAAGCCAGCGAACTGTTGGGCATCGCCCGTAGCACGCTACGAACCAAAATCACCGATTTGGGGCTGACGTTCGAAAAGCGGCTCAAACAAGATTCCGAGACCGGCGCCACCCCATAGGCACCAAGTGAAGCAGTCGATTCATCGCTGAATCGGATTCACCCTCCCTGCCAGGGAGGGTGAAGTTTTCACTTGATGTGGATGCTCCGAGACCGTCAACGCCTCCCACTCGCAGCTGACCAACCGTGTCCAGATTGTGATTAAGATCTGGCCATGAATCTCGACGCAATCCTGACGTTCCTGGAATCCTCCCCCACCATCCGCCTGCTCAAGGCGGACCTGGGGCCGTTCGTCATTTTCTTTCTGCGCCGCGCGTTCAAATCCGACAGCGAAGACTCGGCGATCTCGTTTTCGCACGACGAACTGGCCAGCCGCTTGCAAGTCTTTCAGGACGAACTTCGCGATGAGGAACGCGCCGAGATGCTCGGTTCGGCCGATCGCTACTTACGCGAGTGGTCCGACGCCGGATGGCTGCGACGGTTCTTGCCCGCCGATTCCACCGGCCCCCACTACCAACTCACCCGTTACAGCGAAGATGCCATTCGAATCGTCGATGCCGCACTCAATCGCGACACACGGCTGGTCGGTACCGAAAGCCGATTGAGACTGGTCATCGACACGCTGGTCGATCTGGTCCGCGGTGCGTCCCCCGACCCGGATCGTCGCATGAAAGACTTGCTGGACCAGCGGAAGCGGATTGATGAACAGATCGCGGCGATTCGCGGTGGTGGCGAAGTGGAAACGTATCACCCGGCACAAATCCGCGAACGCTTTTACACCGCCGTCGACCTGCTGAAGACGCTGCAAAGTGATTTCCGCGCCGTGGAAGATCGTTTCGAAGCGATCGGCCGACAGGTGCAACGAGAAGCGATCAAAGACGATCGCCGCCGCGGAGAGATTTTGGCCACCGCCCTCGACGCCGAAGACTTGATTAAACAACAAGACGAAGGGGTCAGTTTTGACGCCTTCGTCGCGTTTCTGTTTGCCCCCCAGGCCCAAGCCAAACTTCGCGAAACGATCGCCGAAGTCACGCATCTGGACGCCCTGACCGGCGAGCGGGCTGCCGTCCAACACATCCGCGCGATGGTCCCGTCGCTGTTGGCCGAAGCCGACAACGTGCTGCGGCAAACCGGCCGATTGTCGCAAACCCTGCGGCGGTTGCTGGACGATCAATCCGCCGGTCATCGAAAACGGACCGCGGAAGTTCTTCGCGAAATCCGCACCCTGGCCTCGCGTTTGAAACACCATGTCGCCGAGTCGGATCAGCCGCCGCCCAGCGAGATCGGTTTGACCGTCGAGACCTCGATCGGGCTGGCGTCCCCGTTCGCCCGCCCCTTCTGGACGCCGCCGCAGGTCTTTGAAACCACGCCGGAAACCCGCGTCGTCGATTTGGAAACGGCCCGCCGCGAGGCCAGAAAACTTGCCGGTATGAAGCGATTGGAATGGGATCGGATGCGTGAAGCGATCGCCCACGCCACCGGAAACTCGCCTTCGGTCCGGCTCTCACAGCTGCTCCAATCCCGTCCCCTGAACGTCGGCATCATTGAACTGGTGGGGTGGATTCAAATCGCCCACGAAGACGGACACCGTATCGATCGCGATGCGACCGAAGAGATCCGCGTGACCACTGAAGACGCGATCACGGGACAGAAACGCCCGTTGCGTGTCCGGGTTCCGTTGGTCACCTTTCACCGAACGAACGAAAAAGCAACCAAGCCGATTCGAACCAAGAGACCGCGATGACAAATGATTCCAATCACGAAGTCCTTGCATCCGATGCGTTGCCGCCGCCGGTCCCCTGGGCGCCCGCCGCGGTTCGCCTGCTGCAAGGCATCGTCTATCACGACGACGCCGGTGACACCTGGGAACGCATCCTCGCCGGAGCGACGCCGCTAAGTGACTACTTTGCCCGCATCGGATTGATGTTGATCGTCAACGAAGAAGATGGCATGGCCTACCTGCGGCAAATCGAGCCGGAAGTGCTGCCGCCGGATTATCCGTCGATCCCGAAATTGTTCCGCAGCATCCGGCTGAGCTTCGAAGCCTCGCTGTTGTGCGTGCTGCTGCGCGACGAACTGAGACGCTTCGAAGAAGAAATCCATCGCGATGATCGCTGCGTGGTCACCCAGGCATCGTTGCTGGAGATTTGGCAGTCGCTTGTTCCCGGCAACGACGACGCCGTCCGCGCGAATCGAAACTTGGGCGGACAGCTGCGAAAACTGGAAGAACTCAAGTTTGTCCGCAGGTTCGAAAAGCAGCCGCCCAGCTGGGAAGTCCGCCGCATTCTCAAAGCCCGCTTGCCACTGGAGGAACTGGAACGACTGCGCACCGATCTGACCGCGGAACTGAAGCGACGCGCGGAAAACGACGCGGACCCCGAGTTGGATGCCGCCGTGGAGACCTCCGATGACTGAATCCACGTCGCGGCCCCGCCCCATGTCCTTATTCGACGACGCCCAAGATTCCACGACCGATCCGATCCGGCCAGGATTTCGCCTCTCGACCTTCGAGGTCTTCAACTGGGGAACCTTCGACGGCCAAGTCCACTCCTTTCACCCCAACGGCGAAACGGCACTGCTGGTCGGAGAAAACGGTGCGGGTAAATCAACACTTGTCGATGCGATGTTGACGCTGTTGGTGCGTCCCGGTGTTCGCAATTACAACGTCGCCGCCGGAGCCACCAAGAAGGAACGTGACGAGAGGACCTACATCCGTGGCGCCTACGATCGAACGGCCGGCAGAGACGAAAAACCGAAAATCCAATACCTTCGCGACGGCAGCGGGTTCTACACCGCGCTGCTGGCGACGTTCACCAGTGGATCGTCGGGCAAAAAGTTCACGCTTTGCCAAGTCATGTACTTGACCGCCTCGGGAGACCGCAAAATCTATTACGGGTTTGACACGCGGCCGCGCAGCATCGCCGCCGACCTGGGCGGGCTGAAGTCCGGCAGCGACATCAAATCCGAGATGTCCGATCGCGGTTTCCAAGTGACCGAAAGCTACAAGCAGTACCACGGCTGGTTCCAGCGGCAGGTCAAGTTTCGTCCCAAAGCGATGGACATCTTCAACCAGACCGTCGCAGTCAAGGACGTTCAGCGGCTGGATCAGTTCATCCGTGACCACATGCTGGAAAAGAAACCGTGGAACGACAAGGTTTCCAGTCTGCTGCAGCACTTCGCCGAACTCAGCGAAGCCCACCGTGCTCTCGTTCAAGTGCGTCAACAATCCGAGCTATTGGCGCCGATCATCAAGACCGGAAAACGCTATCGAAACGCCAACGAACAACTGCAACAAGCCCGTGATCAGCACGAGTCCGCGCCGTTG
Source organism: Stieleria mannarensis (assembly GCF_014154935.1). GTDB lineage: Bacteria > Planctomycetota > Planctomycetia > Pirellulales > Pirellulaceae > Stieleria > Stieleria mannarensis. The sequence goes on along the minus strand of NZ_JACEHH010000041.1, from coordinate 34,155 downwards.
TTCTTTGACAACGCGATCGCCGATTTGCTGCGTCCGCTGTGCCAACAATGGCAATTGCGAATCGAACACCTGGACCAGGAGATCGAGTTGCTGGACGCGTCACTGAAGACCAAACGCGATGATTCGGCCCGGCTGGAACATGAGATCGCACACAGCGGCGGCGCCCGATTGCAGCGGCTGCCAGACTTGATCGCCGCCGAAGAACAGCAGGCGAAATCGAAACGCGAAAAACGACTCGCCTTCCAAACCAAACTGCAGCAAACGGGAATCGAACTCGAAATTAGCAGCGCCCAGCAGCTGGAGAAAGCTCATCAAGCGATCGCGAACACACATGAGAGTTTGGTGCGACAGCGGCAAGAAATCACCGACCAGCTCAGTCGCTACGATTACGAGTTGGGCGTGTTGCGAAAACAGTTCGATGACGATGCGCGGGAACTGGAATCATTACGGCGCCGCAAAGGCAACCTGCCCGACGCGTTCATTGAAGTCCGCGCGGCGATCTGTGCCGCGTTCAAGCTGCCGCCGACGGAGTTACCCTTTGTCGCCGAACTGGTCGCCGTTGATCCCGACCACAGCCGCTGGGAATCATCGATCGAGCAGGTGTTGCATTCGTTCGCGCGGACCTTGCTGGTGCCCGACGATCTATACGCCAAGGTTTCCGGATACGTCGATGGGACACGTCTGACCGATTCACGCGGACGCGGATTGCGACTGACCTACGACCGAGTCGCCCCGACGGCACCGCCGGCCGGCCCGGTTTCCGACGACCTGTCGCTGCCGGAAATGCTGCACTATCGCGATGATCATCCGCTGGCGTCTTATGTGCGCGGTGAAATCCTGCACCGCTTTGACCACCTGGCTTGCGAATCCATCGCCGATTTTCAGATGGCAAATCGCCGGGCGATGACGATTCATCGACACGTCAAACAAAACCATCGCCAACATGCCAAGGATGACCGCAGTCGCCAAGACGACCGTCGACACTTCGTCCTCGGCTGGGATAACCGCCCGAAACGCGAGGCTCTGGAAAGGTCGATTCGTGATCAACAGGCCCAGATCGCGGACATGGAATCCAAGATCGCGTCGCTCCGTCGATCCAGCGACCAGTCCACCGCACAATTGACAGTGCTGGACGAACTGTCCGTGATGACCGACTTCGACGCCATGGACGATCATCGCCACGAATTTGATGCGTCACAGTTGCGTTTGGAAAAGGAGAAACTGGAAGCGTCCAACGACCGGGTGAAGGAACTGAAAATCAAGTTGGCCGATGTGCGGGCGGAAATTGACGGCCTGGAATCCGATCGCGATCGCTCGTTCGACGAACGATCCAAAACCCAACACCAACTCGACAGTGGCAATCGCACCCTGCGGTCGGTCGACAAATCGCTGGCCGACGCTCGCCAGGCAGGCGACCTTGAACGAGCACAAGTCCACTTCGCAGGAATCACAACTCATCTGGGTGATCGAAAACTGACGATCGAAAACATGGGGCGGTTGCCGACCGAGGTCACTCATGAGCTGTCAGCCGGGGTCAACCAGCGAGAACAACGCGTCAGCCCCATCCGCGATGACCTGACCCGGGCGATGGGACGATTGCTGACGAAGTTCCCGGTCTTTGAATCCGAATTGAGCCCGACGCCGCAGTCGTTGCCGGATTTCGAAACCTTGCAACAACGTATCATCCAAGACGACTTGCCGCGTCATGAACGCCGTTTTCGACAACGACTGAAAGAGAAAGTGTTGCAGGAAATTGGCCTGCTGCACGGATCGTTGGAAGACGAACGCGAGGAGATTCGCAGCAAAATCGAAGTGCTCAACGAAGCCCTGCGGCGACTCGATTGGCGACCGGGAACCTACATGCGGCTCGAACCGAGCGACACCACCGATGCGGAAATTCGTGACTTCCGCCGTGATCTGGCCGGTTGTCTGGAAGGCACACTGGACGGGACCGATGATGCCAACGAAGCGACGTTCGGGCGGATCGAAAAACTCGTCGGCCGCCTGCGTGATGATGCCAATCTACGCTGGCGAGAAAAAGTGATCGATGTCCGTAACTGGTTCCGCTTTGCCGCCCGCGAATACGACGCCGCGACGGGAAACCCCGGCAGCTATTACGACGGCGGAACCGGACAATCCGGCGGCGAAAAAGGCAAACTGGCCTTCTTGGTCTTGGTCGCCGCAATCGCGTACCAATATGATCTGCAACCCGATGAAACCGAAAGCGATCGTTTTCATTTCGTCATGGTCGACGAAATGTTTTCCCGCAGCGACGACACCAGGGCCAAGTACGCGCTCAACTTGTTCGCCCGATTCGGATTGCAACTGGCGATCGTCGCGCCTTTGGACGCCAAAGCCAAAATCACCGAAAGCTACGTCGGGATGTATGGGCACATCATCAAAGACCCCGAAACCAATCGCAGCGAACTGATCAGTTTGACCGCCCAGCAGTACCGCGCGGTCGGAGACGAGGAAAACGCAAACGGATGATCACGCCCGAGGCGATTGCCGAGAAAGCGAAACGGATTTACCCCAAAGCGGTCGGCGCTTGGTTGTCGGAGGAAATCGACACGTTCTTTCCACACCGCGTGCCCGCCAACTTGTCGCTTTCCAAAGACCACGCGGCCGCAATCGAACAAGTCGACCAACTGCGTAAAGCGTCCAAAGACGTCACCGGTCGCGGTTACACGGTGTGCTACGAATCGCGTCGCAGCCGCACGTATGGGTTGAACCAGTTCCCCAGCGCCATCTTGATTGATTCAATGGACGATCTGGTTCATCTGGCCGGATGCCAATCGCAATGGGACACGCTGCAGGAATCTGTCGCGACGCTGCGCCGCCGCAAACCAGAATTGTGGCCCTGGCTGGTTCAGCGAAACCACTGGAAAACGCTGCCGGAAATCGCCGCTGTTCTGGACGGGTTGTTGGACATCGTGGACTATTTCCAAACGCACCCGCGCCCCGATTGTTTCGCCCGCGAGCTGCCACTGGCCGTCTCCACCAAACTCCTGGAAACCCATCGGCGGCGACTGGCCACCTGGTTGGACATCGTTCTGCCGCCGCACACCATCGACCATCGCTACGGATACGATGCATTTGAACCGCGGTACGGGCTACGCTACGCCCGCCCGCATTTTTTGATCAGGACGTTGGACGATCAGTTGCAGTCCGAACTCGGTCTGGCCTTTGATGAACTGTCGTTGCCGGCCGAGTCGCTCGCGAGTTTGCCGGTTGCGGACGCGCGAACCTTGATCGTCGAAAACAAGATCAACTTGCTCTCGTTGCCGAACATGGACCGCAGCATCGCGCTGGGAGGATTGGGCGCCGGTGTCACGCAATTGGCCGACGTCGAGTGGCTGCATAACAATCCGCTGTACTATTGGGGTGACTTGGATGCGGAAGGGTTCGTCATCCTGGACCGACTGAGGCAATCGCTTCCCCGCGTGACGAGTGTGTTGATGGATCGGAGCATTTTGGAGCGGTTTCAAGACTTAGCCACCGTCGGCAACGGGGCGCAGCCGAAAGAACTCACCCACCTGAATGCCGAGGAAAAAGCGTGCTACGCGGCGGTTTGCAAGGGCAATTTGCGGATCGAGCAAGAACACCTGCCGATAGACTTATTGGTTTCGATCCTGGCCTAACCGGACAGCGGCACTTCGTCCCCAATCGAACAAAAGACAAGCACGCAGCGCCAGCAAGTGAGTCCCAACGTAGCGACGCTCGCCAGAGCGTGACCCTCCAGCCCCCACCTTCCGGTGAGGACTGCGACGTTTCCATCGCACTTGGCGGATCTCTATCATGCCAATGCTCCGCCGCAGCCTGATTTTCAGGTCGTGGACGATGCGACGAGTCCATTCGGGTTGCCAGCTTCGAGGACTCCTCACGTCGTTTCCACTCCGGTTTACCCGAATCTTGGGGCGACACGGAATACTAGCGCCAAGCTCCACTTCGAGTCTCATCTTAGGCCCGCCGCCCCACCCATGGATGTTCGTGAAAAACTAGCCGTCCTTGCCGACGCCGCCAAATACGATGCGTCCTGCGCCAGCAGTGGCTCCAAGTCGACGCGCGCCGGCAGTTCGATCGGCAGCACCGAAGGGATGGGCATCTGTCACAGCTACACGCCGGACGGTCGCTGTGTCTCACTGCTGAAGATCCTGCTGACCAACTACTGCATTTACGATTGCCAGTACTGCGTCAACCGCATCTCCAGTGACACGCCGCGGGCCCGGTTCACGGTCGATGAAGTGGTCTCGTTGACGATGGAGTTTTACAAGCGGAACTACATCGAGGGATTGTTCCTCAGTTCGGGCATCATCCAAACATCGGACTACACGATGGAGCAATTGGTTTCGGTCGCCAAGAAGCTGCGGACCCAGCAACACTATGGCGGTTACATCCATCTCAAGACGATCCCCAACGCGTCGCAGAGTCTGATCGACGAAGCAGGCGTTTGGGCGGATCGATTGAGCGTCAATATCGAACTTCCCACCGAAAGCGACCTTTACACGCTCGCCCCCGAAAAAAAGAAAACGCAAATCGTCGGCGCGATGCAAGGTATCCGACAAAAGATTGACGAAACCAAAGCCGACCAGAAATCCGGCATGCACCCGCCACGCTTCGCGCCGGCCGGGCAAAGCACCCAAATGATCGTCGGTGCGACCGAGACGCCCGATGTCGCAATTTTGGACACCGCGTCGCAGTTGTACGACGGCCACAACCTGCGTCGCGTTTACTATTCGGCGTATAGCCCTATCCCACACGCCGATGCCCGCTTGCCCGGCCAGTCGCCGCCGCTGGTCCGCGAACATCGGCTTTATCAAGCGGATTGGTTGTTGCGGTTCTATGGGTTTGACGCGAGTGAAATCGTCACCGAAGCCGACCAGAACCTGGCCTTGGACATCGACCCGAAACTTGCCTGGGCGTTGGCCAACCGACATTTCTTTCCGGTGGACGTGAATCGGGCCAGCCGCGAAGAGTTGTTGCGAGTGCCAGGGATCGGCGCCAAAAACGTCAAACGCATTCTAAGCATTCGCCGCTACAAGAGCCTCCGTACCGACGATCTAAAAAAACTGCGTGTGGCTTGGAGCCGAGCCAAATACTTTGTGTTGACCGCCGATCACAACCCCAAGCTTGCCGATCTGGACAAGGTCGATCTTCGCGACCGTGCGAAACCCAAACACCAGCAGTTGATGTTGTTTGACACCGGTCAATCCGCACGGACCGGTGAGGTTTAGCCGGAAAACGCCACCTTGTTCGAGATTGAATACAAGCACGCAGCGCAAGCAAGTGTGTCCGGACGTCGGTGTCTAGCCTTTCGGCAATTCCGCGGCGCTGCGACTCATGCCCCTACCATTCGGTCCTGAGCCCACAAGCGCCGCCCATCTCCAAAATCGAGTGTTAACGAAGCACTCGGATCGCAGCATGCAATTCTTGAAAGTCCAAACCTACGACCAATGGCGATCCGCGGCGCGACGGCTTCTGGAGGCCGGCGTGCCGCCCGACCAAGTCAGTTGGAGCGCCGACGACCAGCAACTCGCACTCTTCGAAACGACCGTAGACGAGGCGACGCCGGTCCCCACACCGAACACCTTCACAGTTCCGAAATCGTTTTTGGAACTCGCCAAGATCGTCGCCTGTCACCGCGACGCGTCACGATGGAGTTTGCTCTATCGAGCGTTGTGGCGACTGACTCATGGCGAACCCCACCTGATGAAAATCACCACCGACGACGATGTTGACGCGCTGATGAAGATGCGCAAAGCGGTCACGCGCGATGCGCACAAGATGAAGGCATTTGTGCGATTTCGTCAGGTGGCCGATTCCAGCGGCCGTGAAAACTACGTCGCGTGGCACCGGCCCGATCATCGCATCGTCCGATTGGTTGCCCCGTTCTTTAGCCGCCGATTCCGTGGGATGACGTGGTCGATTCTTACGCCAGACGAATCAGTGACCTGGGACCAGTCGTCCTTGCAATACGGTCCCGGCGTTTCGGTCAGTGAAGCGCCCGATGCCGATGCACTCGAGGAATTGTGGAAAACGTACTATGCTTCGATCTTTAATCCGGCACGCGTGAAAGTCGCGACGATGAAACGTGAGATGCGGTGCGTCATTGGCCGACGCTGCCCGAAACGGCGATGATCGACGATCTGCTGAAGCAGGCGCCCGAGCGAGTCGAGTCGATGATCGACCAGCACGAGGGCTTTGCGGAGACGGCGATGCACTACATGCCCGAGCATGTGGAGTTGGAAACGCTGCGCGAAGCGATTCAATGTTGTCAAGCATGCGATCTGCATCGGCATGCGACGCAACCGGTTTTCGGTGAAGGCCCAGTCGACGCCCGCATCGTGCTGGTCGGAGAGCAACCCGGCGACCAGGAAGACCGGCAAGGCCGCCCCTTCGTCGGCCCCGCCGGCAAGCTGCTCGACCAGGCCTTGCAGCGGGCCGGGATCCGACGCGACGCCGTGTATGTGACCAACGTTGTCAAGCATTTTAAATTTGTCGAGAAGACCGGTGTTCGAGGAAAACGTCGCCTGCACCAGAAACCGAACGCACGCGAGGTGTATGCGTGTCGGCCTTGGTTGGAAGCCGAACTGGCACTGATCCAGCCGCAATTGATTGTCTGCCTGGGAGCGACGGCGGCGCAATCGCTTTTCGGGCGTGACTTTCAGATCTCCAAACGACGTGGCCAGTTCGTCGCGACCGATTGGTGCGAGCGCACGATCGCGACTTGGCACCCCGCCGCGATTCTGCGGATGCCCGATCGAGCGAAGAAGGCTGAAATGGAACAACAACTCGTCGACGATTTGGTCCGCGCCAACGATGCCCCACACTAAAGCGATGCGTGCGGCGATCGTCTGACAGGCCGCCGTAATTGGAGGTTCGCGTTTCCTTGTTAATCAAGCTGTGCCTGACCGATCGCGAACGGACCGTCCGCCGGTCGAACGTAGCTGCCTTCACCAGAAAATGGATCTCCGACGTAAGTCAGACTTAAACGAGCGGCGCTGATGTCAAAGCACCGTGGCCCAGCTTGAAATCCACAGAACCTTTCCATCCCGACTTCCTTTCGATTCCCGCTTCCGCACGATCAGCCGCTTGGTGCCGGCCGAAGCGCCCCCGTTGTTCTGCCCCCATCATTCTGCCATCCCTCCCCTGACCCCCACCGACGCGACAGGACGCCGCGCCGTCACGGGCGCAGGTTGCCGAAACTGCTCCATGGGACGCGAGTGATCTGAGATTCTGCCAAGCCGTTGTTTTTGGTGCGGTCACCGGCACAGTGTCCCAGCAGGATGGCGTCCGGCGTGAATTCGAGGGCGGTGTAGCAATACCAGCCGTCGGGGTTGTCAAACAGGGTGATCGAAGGATTCCACGTTTCGCCCCCGTCACGGCTGGTGGCCAGCGACAGTGGTGTCCGTTTCCCGCGCAGTTCGGGCGTGATGTTCGCGTGATCATTCCAGGCACAGACCAGAGTGTCGCTCTCCGGGATGCGTTCGATGGTTGCCGGAGAGGTCGGTGATTGAAGCGTTGATGGGGTCAGTGGTGACCAGGTGTCACCGCCGTCGCGTGAATGGCTGATCAGCTGGCTTCCGGCGTTGGATCGGACGAACATCATCACGCGATCATCGTGAAGCTGGACGACGCCCGGTTCCTGGGCGACCAGACGTCGGCCGGTGTTTGGATCGCGGGCCTTCATGGTGATTTTGCTTCGATGCCAGGACTTTCCGGCATCATCACTCAGGTAGCACATCACGCTGCCGGTCCAATCCGGTTTTTCTTGATCCGGCGTGTGGTGCAGGGCGACCGGAACGATCAGACGTCCGTTGTGTTGTTGGACGTTGCGTAGCTGGATCACGCGGTCGTTGTTCAAGACGTAGTAGCCGATTTCCGACTCGGGGATGATCTCCGTCGGCTTACTCCACGTCGTCGCTTCGTCATCGCTGAATCGGACCACCGGACGGCAATCCTGCAGCGATTGTTTTCTCAGATAAAACATCGCGATACGGTCATCGGCCAGCCGCAGCAGCGACACCGACATGATGTTCCAAGTGGCGTTGTTGTCCTGGATCAGCGTGTCGGCGTCATCCCAGGTCCTGCCGTCGTCGGAGGAAAAGCGTCCGGCCAGATGCGCCGAAGAATGATCGCCACCGCCGCCGGTGAAATGTGTATAGACGAACAGCAACCGGCCATCTTTCAGCCGCACGAAATCGCCCTCGCTATTGCGCGGGTTCGACGGGGTCGCAGGCAACCGAAGCACCACCGCCTGCCGATTCGCTTCCTCGGCAACCAATCCACTGGTCACCGACGCCATGATGACCGACACAACAAAAACAAACCGCTTCATCAAAAACACCAACATTGGACTCCCGCTGCACCACCAGCAACACGTAATAAAACCGCGATCCAAAACCCCAGCCCCGCCACCCTACCAAATCCACTCCCCACCCGGGGACAGACCCCAACTCTTGCGCAGATCGGGTTCTATCCCATACGGGGACAGACCCCGACCTCACCATCCCCATTCCCACCACCGGGGACAGACCCGGGATTCAAGAGGGGCGCCCAGGTCTGCCTGGGGACAGACCCTGATTCTCTCGTTTGCGGGGATTCCCAGGCCTGGGGACAGACCCCGATTGGAGAGAAATTTGGCTTTTTGCTTGACTCGACGTCTCCCATCGGGTGGAATGGGATCAGTCAGGCAGAGTAGTACGATTACTCGTTGTTTCGCCGCGAATGGATGAGAAAGATCCTCATGCCCGCGGCAGTTTTCAGAAACGAGTTGGGGAGACTCTGCAATGGCAAGATCAAACCGTTCCGAAACCGTGGATCCGAGCGACGTTCAAATCTTCCACGCGGTCAGCCGAACCAACCGGGCGTGGTGGTTCTTCGGCAAAGACCCAATCTCTGGCGAGGACCTCGGTTATCGCAAAGCCTGGATCGAAGAACTGCTTGTGCGATTCGCGGGCTCCTTTGGGATCGACTTACTCTCCTTTTCGATCCTATCGAATCATTTCCACTTGATGCTGCGATCTCGCCCTGAAGTTGTCAGTACGTGGGATGACAACGAAGTGGCCCGGCGTTGGCTGATGATCTGCCCGGTTCGTAAGGATGACCAGGGCGATCCCATGCCACCATCGCAGCCAGAGCTTGATCGTATCCGAAAGTCTCCCCAAAAAGTTGCCGAGATCCGGCGGCGACTGAGCGATCTTTCGTGGTGGATGCGTCTTTTAAATCAGCGAATCGCTCAGCGTGCCAACAAGGAAGATGGCGTGAAGGGGCATTTCTTCGAAGAACGATTTACAGCCGTTCCACTGATTGATGAGGAATCGGTTTTGGCGTGTTCTGTCTATGTCGATTTGAATTTGATCCGCGCGTGCATCGCAGAAACAATTGAAATGAGTGACCATACGTCGGCACAACGTCGCGCCGAATCGGTGCGACCGCCCGAGCAACCCCAACAAGATGCGCCGACGGAGGCGACTGATGACCAAACGCCAAACGGCGCGGCGCCGGAGCCCGCCAAGCAAAATAAACGAGCGGATAGCTTTCTTGCACCCGTCAATCTCGATGAAACGACTGACGCAGCGGGACCGCAACCGAACCAGGCGGGCGACCGCTGTAGCGATAAAGGTTTCCTGCCGATGAGCGAGGAGCACTACTTGGAGCTATTGGACTGGAGTGCACGTAACTTGGCCCAAGGCAAACCAGGCCAGACGCCGAGCGATCTCCCTCCGATCCTTGAACGCCTTGGTCTATCGCCGACCGTTTGGTTGGCGCTCGTCGCAAAATTCGGGGAACTCTTTTCCACCATCGCGGGCCGCCCGGAGCATATCGATACCGAACGGACCAAACAGACGGGGCGACGTTTTTATGTCCCGAAACAAACCCGCGTCTTGTTTGGACAGGCGGCTTAAGTACGGTGTGTCAACCATCACACCTGTCGCATTTCGATCTAATCCGCGGAGGGGACCACCCAGACGCTGATTTTCTTTTTGGTCGAGGGATCGGTTTGGACATCAAGACTATAGAGCCCCAACTGATCGATGGGGCGTAAATCCTGCGGTAGCTGGTCCGCTGTCAAATCGTAGCCGAGTTCTTGGTTGATCGCGTCGACCAATTCCTTCACCTCCAACGGTTCAAACAGACGATTTTGGTCGTTGGAACGCTTCTCAATAGTGACGCTTGAAGTGACCTCGCGATCCCGTACGGTCGTCGACTGGCTCGGTAGTCGCCGACGCAACCTTGACGGCGTCAGCGTTTCCAAGGAGAAGTCAACAATGTTGTTGCTCGAAAGAAACTCATCGAGCGATGTGATGATCACCGGCGTGCCGCCCACGTAGCTGACGACAATCGTCAGCTGGCCGCGACTGACGTATTTTGGCAGCATTGCGGCTGGAGCACTCTGACCTTTCGGAATGACATAGGTTGTGCCGGAGCTCCGCAGTGCAAGCTGCAGGGCATAGACAAGCCCGTCCATGCCAGTTGGGCTCACCGCTTCGGATTGACACCATTCGGTGACGCCTGGGCAATCCGCCGGAGAAAGCGTACCGTCGAGCAATCCTTTCACGACAGGGAATTGCTTTGAGTCCAATTTCAGTTGATGAAGTCGAGCGAGGGAATTCCGCGGCTCCATCGATTCCATGGCGTTCCACAAGTCGTCTGGTTCCGGATCGCACCGTTTCTCGCTGGCGAACAATGACTTAAGCCAACCGATCATGGTGACCTCCATTTGGCGGTCGGAATCGACAACGACTGCAATCAGACGACTCGCCAAATTATAGCGAGTCTTGATTGCTCTCGTTTGTTCAAACCATGCCAGGAGCGTTTGACCGGGGTCAGCGTTTGACCGGGGTCTGTCCCCATTGGCCCCGCGTCGGGGGTCTGTCCCTAGTGGCCCCGGAACTAAACCCACGGATGGCAGCGCGTCCCCACGGATGTCATGCAGTCAGGGATCTGTGGGTACGCCTTGCCATCGGTGGGCTGCTCCACCTTTGATACGGGGACAGACCCCGGTCATCAGCGTGTTTGTCTTGGGGGCGTTTGGCACTGAATTCGGGTTTTGGGTCGGATGATGTGAGGATGAATTCCGATCAAATCCCGGTTTTTGTGTCGAATTCGGGCGCGCGGCATCGACTTTCGGGAAACAATCGGTCGGGATCGGCGGTTCTGCATGTGGCAGTTCGTTCCACCCCCACTCCAACAAGTCCTCTGGATATCGAGAATGTTTGCCAAACCGCAATCTGAGCACGCTTGGCTTGATCAATTGATCGGCGACTGGAAGTTTGAACACGACTGCCAAATGCCCGATGGGAACACGTCGAAAACCGAGGGCAAAATGACCTGCCGCTCCCTCGGCGGGCTCTGGCTGGTCTGCGAAAGCAGCGGCGATGCACCCGAAAGTGGCCCTTGGTCGTCGATCATGACACTCGGTTTTGACCCAGCACAAAACCAATATGTCGGCACCTTTTTCGGTTCGATGATGGCCAACCTCTGGCAGTACAATGGCAATCGCGAAGCCAACGGAGACCGCTTGGTGCTCGATACCCTCGGTCCACGCTTCGACGGCGAGGGGACCTGCAACTATCGCGACACGATCGAAATTGCGGACTCCGATCGTTGGCTGATGTCGAGCGAATTGCAAGACGACGCGGGAAACTGGGTACAATTCATGTGCGGCACACACACGCGCGTTTGATCCCCAATGACACTGCTTTACTACGACCCGGTCTTTCAGGAACACGTCACGGGAGACCATCCGGAGAACGGCGGCCGACTTCTTCCGGTGGTCCGGCACTTGAACTTCGTCGCGTTGGACACCAGTTGCAATCGCCCCGCCTGGGCGCCGGCAACGTTAGAGCGACTGCATTATGTGCACACACCCCCATACGTCGAGTCGGTTCAGCAGTTCGCAGCCAGCGGCGGCGGATACATCGAACCGGACACGGCCGTCAGCCTACGGAGCTACGAAGTCGCGCGGATGGGAGCCGGGGCGGTCTGCGATGCGGTGGTCCGCGTGGTCGGCGGCGACGACCAAACCGCACTATGCTTGATTCGACCGCCGGGGCACCACGCGATGCCGGACCACGCCATGGGATTCTGCTTGTTCAACAACATCGCGGTCGGCGCACGCGTCGCAACACAAGAGCTCGGACTCGATCGGGTGCTGATCGTGGACTTCGACGTACACCACGGCAACGGCACACAAGCGATATTTTGGGAAGCGGCTGACGTCGGCTTCTTTTCGATGCATCGATACCCCTTCTATCCGGGAACGGGTGCGGCGGATGAAATCGGAGCCGGAGCCGGAGCCGGAACGATACTCAACCTGCCGATCAAATTCGGGACACCACGCGAGGAGCTACTGCAGACCTTCGAGCACGAAATCAACGACTTTGCCGCGACGCTCAAGCCTCATCTGGTTCTCGTCAGCGCCGGGTTTGACGCTCACAAGAATGACCCGATCGGATCTCTAGGGTTGGAAAGCGAAGACTATAGGGTTCTGACGCGCTGCCTGATGGAAGTCGCTGACCAGTATGCCGGCGGCAAGCTGGTTAGCGTTTTGGAAGGTGGATACAACCCACACGCCCTGACCGATTGCGTCACGGTTCACCTTGAAACCCTGCTGGACGATTGACGCACGTTAAATAACTTCCTCAACTTGCCCGGGGACGAAGACCTGGTTGAGTTCATGGTTCAACACGAAGGCCCACGTTTCCGCCTCATTGTGCGACCTTTCAAGTGTGCTGATTTGTCACAGTGTCGATCTAAATCATGGAATACGAAACCGGCAACCGCAACTTCTTGAGTTTTTTGTCAGTTCTCTCGCCCCCAATCCCAGAGCATTCGGTTGCAGCGGACGACGAGTTAGCGGCAATGAGCTCGCCGCAAACGTTCGACAAACGTCTTCGAGATTCGAGACGCTGAAGTTCGACGGACGTGTTCCGCCCCCGTCGATCACTGCGTTGTGTCCGCCGCGTGCACTCGGCATGCCAATTTTGGTGCTCCGAACGTAGGTCGATCGCCGTGGGATGTGCAATACGTCACCGATGGGAAACGGCCTCCGCCACCCCGTCTCGGCCAGCTTTTTTGGCATACGTGTTGCCGTGCGATCTAGTGTGTGCAGTTTGCCACACTGCGATGCTGTTCCCGGTCAGTGCGGAACCCCACACAGGTCCGACAGTCTCTCTTCAATGGTTAGCAAAATGAGTTTGAACATCAGTGAACCACTGTCACAGATCTATCAGAATTGGCTGAGTGAAGACCGGGCGATGGAGGCAACGCTCCGCGAAATTCGAGCGTGGATGAAGGAGGTGGAGCAGCTCGGCATTCCCCACTTCGGCGAGACCGCGACCCGTCTGGAGCCCCTGCGAGATCGACTGGTCAAGCATTTCGAGCGTGAAGACGAGATGATCACCCAACTCGCGTCGTCGTTGGTCGAACCGTCGGCGGAATTCGACCACCTGCGTTTCGAATCGACCAATGAACATGGGTTGATGCTCGCGCACTTAGACGATTTGCTGGCCCGACTTAGCCAAACCGATCCGCCGTTTCGTTCCTGGCAGGCGGCGATGCAGGAAGTCGAAAAGTTCGTCCACCGCCTGGAACAGCACGAATCGACGGAAACCCGATCCATCGGAATCCTGTTGAAAGAGTCCGCTTGAGTGGCAGCAGTGGCGATCAGGCGGGATCGTCGCGGTCATTGAAACGAGCCGGCGGGCAGGTCGCTTCGATGGCGACGACCGGTTCGATCACTCGATAACGGTGGTCGGCACCTTCGGGGACCAACCACGAATCGCCGGAGTGCAGTGTCGCGGTTTCACCGTCCAGGACCACCTGCAGCGTCCCTTCGAGCACAAAACCGACAATTTCGTAGTCCCGACGTCGCAGCTGACTGAAGTCGCCTGGCTGCTCGCTCCAGCGGCGTAGTGCCACCTGCTTTCCCGAGACCAAGTATTCTTGCCCCATGGCACCGGTCTGAGCGTCTCGTTGAGGCTTGATTTGGGGAATGTCCATATGAGTGTTCCCAAGTGATTGGAGATTGAACGTAGAAGTCATCGGGTGCACACCAAGTCAACACTGCCTCACCCGAACGTCTGACGGGACGCCAAGCGACTACTTCGCCTTGCAAGCATCGCGGAGGTCACGAATCTGATCGTGCCCTGCTTTGACCTTGGCATACTGGTTGGTCAACACATCGTTCATCGCCCCTCCGGCGGTTTCCTTCAAGACGTCCTCGTACGCCTGTTTGATGTAGTCTTCCCCCCGCTCGGCCTCGTTCAGAATCACCTGGGGATCGCCACCGTTCAACTTGCCGCGAAGACCGATCCAGAGACGATGCATCTTTGCCGAGACACTGCCCTCCTCGCGGGCTTGCTGGCCATTGAATTCAACATATTGCTGCAACTCGCTGGCCAGCGCCGATCGTTCGTTGCCGAGGTTGCGAAAAAGGGTGGACAGCTCGGCGTGATCGATCTGTTCGGCCGCTTCGTGAAACCCCTGATAAGAATCGAGGTTGGTTTGAATCAACGTTTGCAGTTTCGTGATGGTGGTATCGTTCAAGTTCATCTTCGTTTCAAGACTCATCGATGCCTCCTGATTGAGTGGAAAGATTTACGCGAGCAATCACCGCGCGTAGCCGCACCCTGTTTGCAATGACCGTGCCGATCCATCGAGCGGTGACCCAAACGCGTCGATTGGTCAAAAACATCCACGCCTGCGAAAGCGACATGATGGCTGAGGCGACATTCTGAGCGAATGCCGACCAGGACGCGGCGTCGTGCGACGCCGTCTGCCAACGTTTTCAGAATCGACTGCCGTTGTGATGCTTGGTGGTCGCGAGGCCTGATGCTCCGCCGATCCTGAAACTGGGATCAACGGGCGATTTGACAACTGAGGGCCAGACCTACGGAACGGACTCTAAGGAAAGAGGGATTCGGGTAAGCCGTCGTGACCGAGGCGAGGAGTCCTCGCAGTGGGCAATCCGAATGGGCTCGGCGGCTCGTCCACGACCCGAAGACCGAGTAGTGCCGGAGTGTTAGTGATTGTCGACAGCCGGCTTTTCGCGTTCACCGGCCTCGCTGCCGCCGAGCACCGCATTGATCGGCGACATCGCGTCCAGTTTTTGGCTGATCATCGTCAAAGCGATCAGGATCGGGACAGCCAGGAAGACTCCCATCATGCCCCACATCCAACCCCAAATCACGATCGACAGAAAAACCAACACCGAGGAGAGTTTCATCGACCGCCCCAGGATCGACGGTGTGATGAACTGGCCTTCCAAAGTCGTCAGCGTGGCGTAGGTTCCCGCCACGATGAAGGCGTACGAGGCGTGTTCGTGATTGACGAGTGCGACGAAGAAGACGCACGCGATGCCGACCATCGCGCCGACGATCGGGACGAAGTTCAGCAGCATCGCCGCAACCCCCCAGAGCACGGGCGAGGGCATCTCGAGCGCCCACATCGCGGTTCCGATCGCAATCCCCAGACAGGCGTTGATCAGTGTCACCCACGCCAAATAGCTGCTCAACGCATCCTGGACACTTTCCACCGCTTCGATAAACCGTCGCTTGGACGAAAACGTCGGCAATGCGGACATCAGGTTGCGGATCAAGGCGTCACCGGCGGCCATCAAAAAATACAGCAACACGCCCGCGATCGAAAAAAACGACATCGCGTTGCCCGTCCCCGCAATCAACGGCGAGGTCGTCGTCCAGGCGGTCGGTTTAATCTGCACCGGCACCGGCTTCTCATCCGGTGAGAGGTTTTCCTCGTCGGCGGCTTGAGAAATGTCTTCGGTCGCATCGTTGACCGTTTCCAGGTGATCAAACACAAACGCCAATTTGTGCTTGACCTCCTTCATCGACCGCGGGACTTCTTGCAACATCTCACGAGCAGGACCGGACAACATATACATCGCTGCGCCCGAGGCGCAACACAATCCAATCATGATCGCTGCGGCAGAAACCGCCGTCGGGATCCCCAACCGCGAACAGGTCCGGATCATCGGACGGACGGTCAGGTAAGCGAACAGCGCAACAGCGATCGGCACGAACAGATTTCGGCCGATGTAAAGCGTATAGATGGACAACAGCCCTGCACACAACCAAATTCCGGACGCCGCCCAACCGACGCGACGGGCGAGCAGTTCGGTCGCCGCGGTGGTGTCTGAATGCGTGCTCTCTGCAGTCTCCTCCGCCTCGGAGGGGAGAGTTGCCGTTCCCGTGAAATCACACATTAGCGTTCGTCCCCAAACATGGCTTGGTACAGCAGCACCAGACCGATGACGGCCGCGATCAAGAAGAAGATGGTCGCCAACACCGGGTAACCAAACAACTGTGCCCCCGTTTGCATTCGCATGATCAGCGAAGCACCGATGATCATCGCCGCGACGATCAAACCAGAAGTGATGCGGTTTGCGATCTTCCCAAGTCCTGCCAGCAGCGCCGCTTCATCGATCGCATCGATGTCCAGTCGCAGTTGGTTCTCGGCGGCCAATCGAGTGATTTCGTTCAGCCGTGCAGGCAAGTTGGACGCCAGGGCCGCCGAGTCCAAAGCCGCCGCTGCGATTTGACCGACGCTCAATTGTTCTTTGGCACGGTCGGCCAAAAGTTCAAACGTATAACCGCGAATGATCGCCTTGGCGTCTTGGCCGGGGTTCAGTCGCGCCAGTGTGGTCTCGAGTTGCAGAAACGCCTTGCTCAGCAAGATCATTTCGAACGGCAGAACCAAACCATGTTCGCCGGCGATCTTCAAGAACTCGACCAGCGTACGACCGAGCGACATCGAATCAAACGCGCCGTCCCCGGCGGCGGCGACCACCCGTGACGCTGCCGTCCGAAACGCCTTGGCATCGAACCCGACTTCGGTCTGGCCGATGCGGCTTGCGATCGTTGCCGCCCGCTCGCCTTCGCCCGCACTGAACGCCAGCAGCAGCGCGGCGACTTCGCGGCGCAACAACGGCGGCAGGTTCACGACCATCCCGCCATCGAGCAATCCGATCTGATTCCCAGCGTGAAGAATTAAGTTACCCGGGTGCGGATCGGCATGGAACAGACCGTCGATCAAGATTTGTTGCAAGTAGGCACGCACCAGTTCATCTGCCAGTGCCCCCGTGTCCAACTCATTGAGCACCACGCCGCTGACGGTATTGATCGCCGGCCCACCGAGATACTCCATCACCAGCACATCGCTGCAGACCATTTGTGCGATCGGTTGGGGGATTCGGATGCGGCGGAACGACTTAAGATTCTCGGCCAAGTGCTGAAGGTGGTTGGCTTCTTGGCGATAGTCCAGTTCGCGGCTGAGTGCATACTCGACCGCGCCGACGAGCGATCGAAAGCGAACCTGTCGTCCGATCTCCGTCTTGCTGTCGATCGTCGCCGCCAAGCGTTTCAGACTGGCAAGCTGCTCGGTGGCCTGTTGCTCGATCCCCGGCCGCCGAAATTTGACAACCACCTCTCGCCCGTCGCGCAAGACCGCGCGATGGACTTGTCCGATCGATGCGGTGGCCAGCGGTGTTCGATCGAAGCTTTGGAACAGAACCGAGGCCTTAGCGCCGAGCGATTCTTCCAAGATCGATTCAAGCTCCTCCACGGGAACCGGTTCAACATCATCCTGCAATCTCCCGAACGCATCGACGTATTCGGGCGGTAGCATGTCGTGTCGGGTGCTGGCGATCTGGGCCAGTTTGATGTACGCCGTCCCGAGTTGTTCGATATCGCGGGCACATTCCTCGGCTGCTTCCCGAGCGGTCCCGCTGGAACGCTGCGCGGACGTGCCATCGTCGTCAAACGCATCTGTCCAGCCGAGTTTCTCGGCAATGTCGCGCCGTCCGTACTTCCACAGCAACATAGAGAGCTTGGCGTAATGGAGGCTATCAGCAGGCAGCGTGGTCAGCATGTTGGTTGCTCGGCGGATGAAGCAAGGGAATCCCGCTCCCAAAGCGGGGTTGGTTTGCCAGACGGATGGAAACCCCTGCCGAGAAAGCAAACGCTATGCCGATGATGTGGATCTGGTGCCGGACGACGCGTATCGCGGTCGTGCGAGTGCCATCTGATGCGACACAGACCAGTGTGGTCGATTAGCGAGCACCGCGTTGACGGGCCCAGCGGCGGCCGGCGATCCGTTTCAGTGTGACGCGCAAATGAGAAATCGAAATCGGCTTGGGCAAAAAATACGTCCCGGCAAACTGTCTTGCTCTGGCCGCGATGGCGCGATCATCTAAGCTGCTGACGACGATGACGGGCAGCGTTCGCAAGCGGCGATCATGCGACCGACGGATCGCCTGCAATAGATCAAACCCGCTCCATACGGGCATCTCGACGTCGGTGATCACCAAATCGACGCGCTGCTGCTGAAGCTGTTTGAAGGCCTCCTTGCCATTTCCGGATTGAACGGTCGCGACATCGAACTGCCGAACCGCTCGATCGACGATGGCTCGCATCGTCGGGACATCATCGACGATCAGTACGGTTTGCATTCCCAGCGACCTCAACGACCGAATGGGTCCGGGAAAGGGGATCGGCTTTATCATTCGGCTTACCTGGATTTCGGTGTTGGAGTCATCATCCCGAGCAACGCCACCCCAAGATCAGGCCGTTCGGTCGCACATTGCGGTTCAGTCGTCCTACGGGGTAATGGAGGGAGGTCCGAAGTCGGTCGCGGAGATCGCCCGACGTCGACACAGCATGCTTGAAAAGCCCGGCTAAACCATCCGAGCAAACGACATGCCGAAACACGTTATGCCTCCAACCAACCTTCGACATACAACCGCTTCGTCCACAACATCACAACCGCGACCAATGGCGTGGCAAACACCACGCCCCAAAATCCGAACACCAATCCACCAATGATCTGCGCCAGGATCACCGCGGCCGGGGGTAGCGAGACTTGATGTTCTTGAACCATCGGCGTGATCAGGTAGCTTTCGACAAACTGAATCGTCAGATAAAGCGCCAAAACGCTGATCACTGCGGTCGAACCTTGCTGGGATGCCAACAGCAGGGCAGGGATCACCGCCGCGATCCCGCCGAGATTGGGGATGAAGGTCACCAGGGCGGCGAAGACCCCCAATTCCACCGGCATCGGCACCCCGATCACCGCCAGCCCGGCCCCGAACAGACAGCCGACAATCAGCATCGCCAACACACGTCCGATCATCCAACGCCAGAGCGTCTCACCAGAATCATCCAACAGCGTCGATAGACGATCTCGCCAGCGGATCGATACCACCCGAATCGCGCCGCTGCGGTACTTGTCCGGGTTGAACCCAAAGTAGGCCGCCAAGATCAACAAGATCAAACAATCGGCCAGTCCTCCGAACGCGGTTGCGAAGAAGTTTTTGGCCAACCCCAGCGACTCGGTTGACGACGGCAACAGAGACGTCAACCCGGACCCGTTGCCGACATAACGCTGGACCAACGGCTGCTCCTTGGCCGCCTGGACGACCTCGCCGATCGATGCGTCGACTCGGTCGGTCAATCGCACGATCTGTTCGCTGGCCGAATTGGCGAACGCGTAAGCCAGAACAATCGTCGGCAACAGCAGCGTGCCGATCACCAGAGCCACCCGCGTGCGACGCGAGAGTCGCTCACGCAGACGCCCGCCCAATTTGCCCGCGATTCGATTGAGCACCACCGCAATCAAAATGGCACCAAAGAGCAACGGCAACAAGTTACGCGCGACAAACAACAACGACGCGACGGCGGCCACGGCGATCACCAACGCGCAGACGGTCAACGTGTTACGGATCAGACGTTGATCGTTCATCAAGTCTCCTCCCCGTGTTGCGTCGCCTTTGCGACAACTTCTCCGATCGCGGGATTCTTGAACGTCAAGGTGCGATACGGGAACGGAATTTCGATGCCGGCGTCATCCAATGCTCGCTTGATCGCCGCAACCACTTCGTCTCGGCTGCGGCGGATTTCAACCGGCTTGGATCCCGTCCACCAAGCGACTTCGAAATTGATGCTGGAACTGGCAAACTCTTGAGCAAACACCTCGACGGTCCGTTTGCCTTGCACACTTTGGCACGACTGAACCGCCTGAGCGATCACGTCCCGCGATTGGTCGACATCTTCGTCATAGGCCACGCCACAGATGATCCGGACGCGACGTTGCGGTTGACTGGTCAGCACGTCGACGTTGTTCTTAAAAAGCGACGCGTTGGGGACGACGGCCAGTTCGCCATCGAGTTTCCGAATCATCGTGTTACGGATCGTGATCTCTTTCACTTCGCCGGTCAGGTCGCCGCACGTGATGTAATCCCCGCGGTCGAACGGGTAACGCCACAGAATCAAAATCCCGGCAAAGAAATTTTCGAAGATGTCTTTAAAGGCGAAACCGATGGCGACCGAACCCAGCCCCAACACCGTCAAGGCTTTGGAAGGCGTCATCCCCGGAAATGCGACCACGGTGGCAACCAAGAACCCGACGATCCAAATCAGGATAGCGGTGATCTGGTAAATCAAATCTTTCAAACTGGCTCGCATGCCGCGCTGATCTAGCAAGCGGTGCACGCCCCAGCCGACACCCTTGGCGGTCAGACTAGTGAGCACCAGGATGACGAGCGCGGCCAACAGCAGCGGCGATCGAGCCAGGAAATCGGTCCAGAGTGTGTTGAGCGAGTCGGCGACGACGTCGCTGGTCGATTCCAAGTCGACTTGATGATCGACAGTCAATTCATTGATCACCGCGACCACATCTTCGGTTTTTCGGGCGACGTTGGCCGCCCACTGGCGGTGTTCTTCGGTATCCGACTGCCCCTTGAGTGTCACGATGCCGCTGTCGAGCAACACCTCCGCCTCGGTCAGCCAACCCGACTTTTCTGCCGCCTGATAGATTTTCAACAATCGATCTCGGATCGCCTGATCGTCGGCCACGTTCTCTACCGAAACGGTCTCGGCGGGCTCATTGGCATCGTCGCCTTCCTGTGAGGCCTCCGCCTCTTGCGCGGCGGCGAACGGATCCTGAGCGTGAGCGAACGAATGGAGTTCAGCCGCCCACGGAACGAGCGTGAACACTAGCAGGCAAAAGAGAATTCGTGGCATGAGAGAGTTCACGTTTACTGTTGGAGATGCTCAATCTGATCGTTGATCAGTTGATTCAGAGGTTTGTTCTGCGAGATCGTGGTCACTTTTTGCAATGAAGAAACGCAGTAGCGAGTGACATTCCGATCTTGCTTCACATACGGCACCAGCTGCGCCAGCATCGATTCGACAAAATCGGCATGCGTCACGTCGGTCGTGATGATCCTGACGTTTCCGTCGCAATCGGTGCGATGACTCGACGGAATCTTTCGCTCGGCAAGTTTGACCAGTCCGACGGACAGCCAATCGATGCACTGCATGGCGGTAAACGGATCGTTCACGCCCGGCGAAAGAGCCCGTGTTGCGACTTCGACGAATCGATTCAAGACAAAGAACACGTCCTGCGTCGGCGTCCGAATCGAACCGATGGCGACCCCGTGCCGGACCTGATCGGCGTGGTCGTCACACCAATCATCCATCGCCGCGACTTCGGCAATCACTTCGTTTTCGCGAATAAAGTCGCCCGGCCGTCGCAGCAATCGCACCGTGGTCGCGTTGGATCGGGCAAACGCCAGCAGCTCGGTGTCGTCGACGCCTTGCAGGTATCCGCTGCGGGTGGCCGGGACCTGGTGCCGAAAATCAAACTCCGGTTCGGGCTGCTTCGATTCAGCTTCCAAGGGATCGCCGAGTGTTTCGGGATACAACTCGTCGAACTTCGCCGTCATGTCTCTGGCCAACCGTTGCAGCACCGTCGAGATGTGAATGCTGTCGGGAACATGATGAATGAAATAGATCAATTCGCCCACGCTGGCGATGGTCAAGACCATCGCGATGATCAATGCGAACTGAGGCACAAAAGCGTCCATGGAAACACCCATCGCCGTGGATTCCCAATTCCCGCGGATCACGCGAAGGACCAACAAGCAATACAGAAACGTCGCGACGAAGGTCCCCAGCGTGACCTGATTGCCGCGGTCGCGCATGAAGTTGTCCAGCAACCGAGGACCGAAGTGGCTCGTGGCGTGGGACACGGCCAAGATGGTCAACGAGAACGTGACGCCGGCGACCGTGATCATCGACCCGGCGACCGTCGCCAGAAAGGCTCGCGCACCGTCGGGCTGGTTCATCGACGTGAACCAAAATTCCTTGGTCCATTCATTGCCGATCGCACGGTCCACCCAAATCGCGCCTTGCGACAACACAAACGCCGCGATCACCATCAACGACGGGATGAACCAATAACTGCCCTTGATGCGGTAAACGAGTTGCTGCAGGTAAGCCCTCATCGGATCGCGCCCACATCCGAGGACGCCGAAACCCGTTCGCCCGAATCCCAGTCGGTATGCTCACGGTCACAGGGCGCCGGCGCGCAGGTGCGAACCGTCAGTGGGCTGTGGAACAATCGCATGATCGACGGGGGCGAAAGGAAATCGAGTGAAGGGAAACGGTTTGTCTGAGGGCTTGATATCACCGATGCGTCGGCTCGAACCGCAGCGGAACGCAAACCGCGTTCCGATCGGGCGACGTCGACCAAAGCCTGTCGGATCAGACGACGTTTGGATGATTATCGCCCAATCTGCGCTCCGCCAATCCACTCGCACGTCCGATTACGCCTCAGATCTCAAGATTTCACCGTGCGAATCCGTTTTGGCCCACGATATGCGTCGCTTCGAAGTGAACTTCTGCAACCGAGAACATGAACTTCATAACAACGGAGAACCACTCGATGGTCAATCGACAAGAACTGAAAGGACAATGGAACGAAGTCAAAGGACGTTTGAAGGAGCATTGGGGCCAGCTCACCGAGGACGATCTTCGCCGCGCCGAAGGGTCGGCCGACCAGCTCGTCGGTGTGGTCCAGCAAAAGACCGGCGCGACGCGGAATGAAATCGAGTCCTTTCTTGAGAACGTGCTCCACGGAAGCTACACCGATCAAGCCGCTGATGCCGTCCAGCACTACGCCGATGCAGCCCAGGCGGTTGCCGCCGACGCCGCGGCGTACGCACGCGAAAACTATCGCCGGTTGGCAACCCAATCGGGCGATTACACCGCAAAGGTCGCCGAAACCGTTCGCAGTCGCCCCGCCGAATCGCTGGCGATCGCCTTCGGGCTCGGCATCGCCGCCGGCGCACTGTTCTTCATGGGAAATAAGAAATAGTCATGGCCAATACCCTTGCCACGAGGAAGCAAGCCGAAGCGATCAAGCAGCGGATGTCGGAGATCCGAACGGAATTGCCCTACGACGTCGACGACGCACGGCGGCGAGTGCGCCAGTTGTCGGACTGGAAATACCACATGGCACGGCACCCGTTGCCGGTGTTGGCGGTCGCGGCCGGAATCGGCTACCTGCTGGTTCCCAAGAAACAATCGGGCAGCGAAACCGGCGGGCGCAGTTCCGCGACCGGTCACTGCGATTGTTCGTCGGCCGACGGCCAAGCCGCGGCGAAGCCGACCGTCAAACGGGGATTCGTCGGAGGCATCACCGGAGCACTCGCATCGCTTGCGATGAGACAACTCACCTCGATCGCAGCCAATCAGATTAACCATCTCTTGTCCAAACCGAAAACACCATGATTGCTCCCGCACTACCGTCTCGTCACCGCGACGATCATCGAAGCGGCGATGCCGAGTTGCCGCCGGTCGGCGACGAATCGCACGACGGAAAACACGACGGAAAACTCGGCTTGATCCAACAAACCATTGCCGATCATCCCACGTGGGCGCTGGCCGCCGCCGGCGCTATCGGGTTGACGCTCGGCTGGCTCGTCAAACGTCAACGGCGGTGATTGTGATGCAACAACGATCCAGTATTCAAAAAGTGATCCGCGACTTCATCGACCTGTGGGAGTTGCAGATCCAGTTGTTATCGGTCGATTCCCAGGCCGCCAAGCAGAGTGTTGCCAAGGCGATCGGGTGTGCGTTTGCCGCGCTCCTGTTGACCGGAACCGGATTGACCGTGGCTCTCTTGGGCGCAGGATTCCTGCTCGATGAATTGACACAGTTGTCGACCGGTGCGGCACTCTTGCTGATCGGCGGTGCGACCTTGGCGATCGTCCTCCTTCTGCTTTTCGTTGCCTGGCGCTCGATCAATTCGGCTTCGGCCGCGATGAGTCAGTCGAAGTCGGAGTTGGCCGAGAACCTGCGTTGGCTGAAGGCGACGCTGGTCGCTCCGCAATCCTCGCCGCGAAATCAATTTCGTCGCGAATCATTTGTCGGCCCAGATCATCACGGCCACCGATACTCCAATTCCGAACCTTTCTACCCACATTCACCGAGGTAAATTGATGTCTGATAAAACAGCTTCTCAGTCCAACGCGTCGGACACCGCGTCTTCCAATTCGGGCAACCCTAGCGAGTCCCACCAGGGTGGAGTCTCCGATCAAGCCCGTCAAACCGCGCACCGGGTCGCATCCGGCGCGATGGGATTCGGTCACGACGCCGCCCAGTATTACGTCCGAGAACCCGCCAAAGACTTGGTCAGCTTGGCAAAGGATTACGCCAAAGACCACCCCGATGTCGCCGCTTGCTGGGCCTTCGGGTTGGGAGTCATCGTCGGTTGGAAGCTGAGGCCGTAATCGCGCATAATGGAGCGAATCAGGCGGAGACAGTCGTCACAGGCTTTCGGCCGAGTTGATGTTGCGACGACAGGCCGGAAGCCTATTTCACAACGAGTGATCCGCCATGTATTCTGAAACGTCCGGTTCCCGAAAGACGCTCGGTGACGTTGACGTCCTGTACCACGATGGCATCTATCATCTGTTCCATCTGGTGCTGCCCAACCACGATTTTATCGCGCACGCGGTCAGCGATAACTGCATGAATTGGCGGCGCGTGGAAAACGCGTTGTTCCTCGGACACCCCGGGTCGTGGGACGATTCGATGTTGTGGACGATTCATGTTTCGCCCAACCCTCATCGACCGCGCTCGTGGCGGATGTTCTACACCGGGCTTTCACGCCGCGACCACGGCCAGAAACAACGCATCGGGATGGCCGAAAGCGATGACCTTTACACTTGGCGCAAAGCTCCGGTCAGTTGGACCGATGGACGCTCGGCACTGCCGTATGATCTTCCCGGGCGGCCGCCGCAGCCTCCCTTTGACTACGACGCATCGAGTTGCTTCCCGCTTGATCCCGACGGCCGATATTACGAAGCGGAATTTAACGAAGGCCGTCACTGGCTGTCGTGGCGCGATCCCTTTTATTATCGCGAGGGGAAACGGGGTTGGTTGTTGGCCGCCGGCCGAGTCAACCACGGACCGGTTGTCCGGCGTGGCTGCGTGGCGGTGATGGAAGAGACAGCACCGAACCAATTTGAAGCACGCCCGCCGCTTCACCATCCCGGGTTGTATGACGACGTTGAAGTCCCCAACCTGTTCAAGATCGACGGGGAATACTATTTGGTCGGCAGCATGCGCGAAGACGCAAAGATCCGTTATTGGCACACCGCGCGGATCGATGCGCCGTGGCGAAGTTACGCGGACAACGTGCTGCTTGCCGAAGGAAATTATGCCGGCCGCGTTTGCCAAGACGATCGCGGATTGTTGCTTTGGAACTTCTTTACCCCCGGCGGTGCCGACCGGTTGTCCAACAACCTGATGCCTCCGCCCAAACGACTCTCACGCTGCGACTCCGGTCAACTGCACGTGCACACCTTCGAAGGGTTTCAGTCCGTGATCGATCGCCCGGCCTCGTTGGACATGGATGGTCCGTTGAAGGACCAGCGCGACGGCGCGTTGGAACGACCCGCCAGCGATGCGTTGGAACTGCATTGCGGGTGCGGATTCCAGATTTTTGCGCTGCGTGAATCATTCCGTTGTTTCCGGTTGCGGGCGTCGTTGAAAATGCTCAGCGAGGGCAAGTGCGGGCTGGTCTTTCGTCTCGATCGGCAGACGCACGACGGATACTACCTCTCGCTGGACCTGTTTAAAGGCGTCGCGCAACTGCGGGCTTGGGGAAGCGGCCCCGATGGCAGCGGTGAGGAGATGATGCAGTTTCGTTCGATCCAATCCGCATTCTGGGAACAAAAACAGCGAGGCGAAGCGGAAATCCAAGTGTTGGCCTACGGCAGCTACCTTGAGGTCTCGATCGGCGGTCGCGTTAGGCTTTCCTTGGCCGATCAGACCTTCACGCATGGCGTGGTCGGGTTTTGCGTCGAAAGCGCACGAGTGCAGGTCACCCATTTGCGCGTCGATCATTACCTGCCACCGGCGCAAACGGACGAGCATCTGGCCAACGGATAAGGACGCGGCCAATCCTCCGACGACACCCACGCCGGTCCGCTTCTCACTAGCCCTGCGCATCAATTCAATGACAAACCTTCCTCGGCAGAGTGTCGTACGGTTTTTCAAATTAACCCTCCTGGCAGGAGGGTCGAGCGCAGCGAGGGGAGGTCGAACGGTGAATCGCCCGACAAGCGTTCGTCCGCCGGTCCCGTCAAATCGTGGACCAACCCTCCCCGCTCCGAACGCTTACTCCTCCGCAACCCTTGCAGAGGGAGGGAGACTTTCTCGGTGGAGAGTTCCATCTCTTCACTCGACGTCCATGCGGTTTGTTTCCGACCAGCCTGGTCGATCGGCGGCCAATGCTTGTTGTAATCGACCACAACCCGACCGTTTTCGAACCGTCGCGACGCCGGCAATCGTCGTTGTGCGATGGGCGCGCCGTTTGCATCGTAGTGAATGGATTGTTGATTTCTCTTCACCCTTGACTGCAAAATCGCTCGGAGCATTTCTTCGATGGACACCAGCAACCATCCGCCCCTGATTCAAACCAACCACGGGATTTGTTTTCCCCTCGTCGGCCCAAAACGCGTCGACCAAGTCGAACTTTTGGAAGAGGTCGATCCCAGAGAGCCGACAAAGCAACGTCACCATGACGACGTCGTCGAAACAGAGGTCGAATCGGTAGCCGTGGCGGAAGACTGATTCTGCTTTGCGTTTCTCAATCGCCCACCCGGACTTCCGAGTTCTTGATCGCGATCACCCAGGTGCCTGATTGACGATGCCGCCGCGAGCGCATTCAATTTGCGGAGGCGGGGCAGCACAGTGGGCGTGAGTTTGAGGTAAGGTCGGTCTGGGTTTCCCTGCTTCATCGCCCGAGATTCTTCTGGGGAAACGTATAGATGGGCGATTTTGTTTCGAATTTCTTTGACACCTCCGACTTTCCGGCCCGATGGAAGTGTGGCAATTGGTCGGAGTTTCTCGGTTGGCTGCACATCGCCAGCGACGCGGCGACCTTCGGTGCCTATTTCGCCATCCCGGGTGTTCTGGTTCACTTCGCTCGCAAGCGAGATGACATCCCGTTCACCCGGTTGTTCTGGTTGTTCGCCGCTTTCATTGCGGCTTGCGGTTTAGTGCATCTGATCGAAGCGATCATTTTTTGGCATCCGGTCTATCGGGTGTCGGGATTGATGAAGTTCATCACGGCCGTCGTGTCGTGGGGGACGGTGATCGTTCTGGTTCAACAGATGCCGCATCTGTTGCGTTTGCCGTCGATCGTGGCAACCAATGAACGGTTGCAATTGGAAGTCGGCCAGCGGGAACAAACGCAGCAGCAACTGCGGTTGGTCAAAGCGCGGTATGAGGCGTTGTTGTGGGGCACGCGCAGTATCGTTTGGACGTCTGACCCCGAAGGCGGCTTTACCACACCGCAGATCTCTTGGGAACGCTACACCGGACAGACGTGGACCGAACACCAACGATTTGGTTGGCTCGATGCCATCCATCCCGATGATCGACCTTCGTTAAAGCGTCGTTGGCAAGCAGCATTGGAAGCCGGGAAATACCAGGCGAGCGGTCGGATCTGGCACCAGGACAGCCAGGCCTACCGAACCTTCGCGGTCGAGGCGGTGGCGGTCAAAAATGACGACGGTACGATCCGCGAATGGGTGGGCACCGTCGGAGACATCGAAGAACAACACCAGGCGCAGACCAACCTGGGCGTGATCCAATCGGAACTCGCCCGCAAGAACCGCGAACTGGAATTGATCTACAAAGCTGCGCCGGTCGGCATGAGTTTGATCGACCGCGACCTGAAGTATCTGCGGGTCAACGAAACGTTAGCCAAGATCAACGGGTATACCCGCGATCAACATATCGGACGGCGTGCCGACGAGTTGCTGAAAGAGTTAAACGACCAGCTGTTGCCGATCTACCGGCGCGTGTTCGCAACCGGCAGGCCGGTGCTGGACGTGGAAATCGTCGGCAAGACGCCGGCATCGGACCAACAGCGCACGTGGCTGGCGAGTTACTACCCGCTCGAATTGCCCAGTGAAAACGGCGACGCGGAGCAGGACGCGGTGACGGCCGTCAGCGCCATCGTGCAAGACATCACCGAACGCAAGGAACAAGAACAACGGCTGAGAGAGAGCGAGCAAATCGCCTTGGCCGCCAGCCAATCCAAAAGCGAGTTTCTGGCCAACATGAGCCACGAGATTCGCACGCCCATGGCCGCGATTCTGGGCTATGCCGATGTCCTGTTGGGGCACTTGCAGGACCCCGACAACCGCAACTGTGTTCTGATCATGAAAAAGAATGGCCAGTTCTTGTTGGAACTGATCAACGACATTTTGGACTTGTCACGGATCGAAGCCGGCAAGTTGACGATGGAGCCTGATGATTGCCCGCTGCCTCAAATGGTCGCCGACATCCAATCGTTGATGCTGGTTCGGGCCGAGGAAAAGCACGTGCAATTTGACGTGGAATTTGAAGGCAAGGTGCCTCGGACGATCACGACCGACCCGATTCGGCTGCGTCAAGTCTTGATCAACTTGATCGGCAACGCCATCAAGTTTACCGACGAAGGTGAAGTCCGATTGAAAGTCCGGTTCATCGAGGACGCGAACCCGCCGGTGGTGGAATTCGCGGTGATGGACACCGGGATCGGGATGAGTGAAGACCAAATCCGGCGGCTGTTCAAGCCCTTCTCCCAAGGCGACTCGTCCGTCACGCGGCGCTACGGCGGCAGCGGTTTGGGGCTCGCGATCAGCCAGCGTCTGGTCGAAATGATGGACGGTGAAATGGATCTGGACAGCACCGTCGGCCAGGGGTCGACGTTTTATGTCCGGTTGCCGATCACGTCGTTCGCGGAAATCCAATTGATCAAACCCGATTTGGTCACGCGAAACAGCGAACCGGAAGCCCTGCTCGCGGCTCCGGGACAACTTTCCTGTCGAGTGCTGGTGGTCGATGACCGCCGCGACGTGCGACACATCAGCCAGCACTTTCTGGAAAAAGCCGGGGCGACCGTGGCGACCGCCGAAGACGGCCGACAAGGCATCGACGCGGCGATCGCCGCTCGCGATTCGGGCGAACCCTTCGACGTGATCGTGATGGACATGCAAATGCCCAACGTCGATGGCCTGCAAGCAACCGCAATGTTGCGTTCGTTGGGGATTCAGTGGCCCGTGATCGCCCTGACCGCCGACGCGATGAAGGGAGACCGCGACCGCTGTCTCAACGGCGGCTGTGACGATTATCTGGCCAAGCCGATCGATCAGGCCAAATTAGTCGCCATGGTCGGCCGCTATGCCCATCAGGTTCCGGTGGAGCAACTGCAGGAAAAACGCAAAGCCCGAGCGGAACGATTGCGGGCCAGTCTGGAAGGCGATGAAGTCTAAACCCACGCCCGGATCGCGTTTGGCCCGCGTTTTGCTTGATCAGCGACCAATCCGATCGACAAACCGCTAGCACCACGATATTTTTTTGTTCCAGGTGATCTCCGATGCCAACAGGCGCCACTTTACCCCAACCGACGTCCACCCCCCTTTCCAAGTGGTCCAAAGCGATGCCTAACCTTTTAGTCATTGACGATGACCGAACGATTCTCGCGCTCGCGGAAAAGGCGCTCTCCCCGATCGCGGACATCACCACCGCGGCCAGTGCCGCCGAAGGACTGGCCGAACTGCGGCGAGGGGCGTACGACGCGGTGCTGTTGGACATCCAGTTGCCGGACCAGAACGGCTTGGCCGTTTACTGCGAAATCCGCGAGCACGATCGCCGGATCCCGGTGATCTTTATGACCGTCGAAGCGGCCAGCAACACCGCGATCGAAGCGATGCAGCTGGGCGCGTTCGATTACATCGCCAAACCGCTGCACGTCGAACCGCTGCGTGATCTGGTCGAAAAAGCGATCGAGCAACGCCAGATCAGCAGCGTGCCGGTCGCCATTTCCGCCGACGATGAAGGAGGAGATCAGTCGGCGGAGCTGTTTATCGGTCGATCACCTGCCATGCTGGACGTTTTCAAGGCAATCGGAAAGGTCGCCAAGCAGGACGTGCCGATTTTGATTCGCGGGGAAAGCGGGACCGGAAAAGAGTTGGTCGCGCGCGCATTGTTTCAATACAGCCACCGCAGCGACGAAACGTTCCTGGCGGTCAACTGTGCCGCGCTGCCCGACAATTTGCTCGAAAGCGAGCTGTTCGGCCACGAAAAGGGTGCCTTCACCGGCGCCGAGAGCCGCCGGATCGGAAAGTTCGAACAATGCAACGGCGGCACACTGTTCCTGGACGAGATCGGCGACATGGCCCCCTCGGTCCAGGCCAAAGTGCTGCGGGTGTTGCAAGAACAACGCTTCGAACGGGTCGGCGGCAACAAAGAACTGACCACCGATGTCCGCATCATCGCGGCGACCAACCGGCCGCTGGAACAGATGGTCCAAGACGGTGATTACCGCGAAGACTTGCTGTACCGCCTCAACGGGGTGACGATCGAATTGCCGCCGTTGCGGGATCGTTTGAGCGATGTTCCGTCCCTGATCCGGTTCTTTCTCGCACAGGCCAAAAAGGAGTTCAATAAACCCGATCTGGAGGGGCTTTCCCCCGAAGCGGTCGATCTGCTGACCGCCTATGTCTGGCCCGGCAACGTCCGTCAGTTGCGCGCGGTCATCCGCCGGTGTGTGCTGGACACCGTCATGCCGGTCATCACCCCCGACACCCTGCCCGATGAGATCACCGGCACCGTTTCGGTGGCCGAAAAGACGCCCGTCGACGATGCGACGCCGAAGCAAGAGTCCGTCGCCGGCAGTCAATTACCGCAATTGGTGCGGCGTTTGCTAGATGAACGTTCGACCAATATCTATGCCGAAGCGATGGAGTACATGGAGCGGTTCGTCATCCTGAAGGTGTTGCAAGCGACCGACGGAAACCAGAGCCAAGCGGCAGAGATGTTGGGAATCACACGAGGAAAACTGCGTGATCGAATCAACTCGTACAACATCGTGCTCAAAAGCGACGTTCTGGTCGAGGAATAACCGAAGACGATGAATGAATCTCAACGACAGCGTTTCTCCGATGCCCTCGTGCGAGTCGCCGGCGACGAGGAGATCCTGGAGATGTTGGCGAAGATCGCCGCCGAAGACGCTCCCGGACTGATGTCCCAATTGGACGACTACGTCAAACAATCCGAACTCGCCGAAGCCGCCCGCGTCGGCCATGCGCTCAAAGGCCTGTTGAGTACCTTCGAAACCGGCGAACCCACCTGTGAACTACAACCGCTGATCGACGCCGCCCGCGCCGGCGACCAGTCCACCGTCACGTCGGTCCACTCCGCGATCCAGCCCGACCTCAACCAACTGGTCAGCGAAATCGATGCCCTGGTCGGTTGAGTGTTCCCGTGCTGGGGGGCTGTCCCCTGGGGCGTGACCTGGAAGGAGAGGTGGTCAAAAAATGGGCGGGTCAAAAGATGGTGCCGGTTCATTGCTGAGTTTTTGACCAATTCATCTTTTGCCCCCGTTCTTCACGGTCGGGGACTTGGTATGAACTGTTTTGCTACTGTGCCCGGGGACTGTGCCCGAGATAGATTCTCGCATCAGCGATCAACTCCTTTTGAAAGACCCGCCGTGAGCAGAGCCTGGAAACGCCAGAGGTCTCGGCCGGCAGAAAAGACCCGGCGACGCGAGTGACCTGCAACGACACGGGGGCCGAAGCCGGCGGGTAGTGTTTGGGCGACTGCAAGGATACGAGCGGAGGTCTCGCACGGATGCGGCACACGGTGCCTCCACTCCGCCCGCTTCCCGAATCAACTGGCCGCAATTCATCGATGCCCAGCTGGCAACCGCGTTTTGATTTCTAGTGTGCACTTCAATATTCCGACGGCGCTCGACTCCCAAGGGGCGGCGCGTTGTGTGTTCAGTCGGGTTTGTCTTTTAGTGAAAGACGAACCCCCTCAGACCACCCGATGCGCATAGGCGGGGGAGTCATGCGCCCGTCGATCATTCGATGGGCCACAAGAAATCAAAACGTCGATCGCAACACGCCGCTGACGACCTGCGGCCAGGAGACTCCAGAAGCTGGCGCCAGCCTTTTGGCTTGGAGTCTGACCCACCCCACCGTGACCGCACGTTGAACATCGCAGCGGATAGCAATTCGATCAAGTTCAGCGGTAGGGTTCAGCGGGACCGCACGAGCGACTCAGAGCAAACCGATTGTGTCGGCCCCGCTGGGCCTTGGGGCTTGTTAGGGATCCATCCCCGGTGGCTGACACCCGCGGCAGACACTCTGCCGGCCCTCCAGGCCTAAGGCACGTCGCCCGACCAGCCAAACGCGATCCATCGCTCCCGTTGGATTCGGCAAACACGGTACGGTCACCGTTTCAGGCGTCGGTTCGCAGCGTGAACGGCGGCTGTCACCAAGGTCGGGCGGTGGACTGACCACTTCAATTGACACAACTCCCGACCTTCGCGTGCAGTACGCCCAACATGGGCGTGATCTTGTGGGGTGAAAGTCCCCTGTACTTAGTTCCGGTTCTTTCGAGAGGTCAGTATACCAAATGAAATTCTAACGAAAGAGAGTACGAGGCGAGGGCAACTGCGGAAGGACGACCGACCGTGGGAAGGAAGCCTGCGAATGTGAGCGTAAGTGTCGACCTGTGCATCGCCGTCGACCGCATTCACGCCAAGACCTGCCAGGTTACGAACAGAAACCTGATATGAGGCCGACGACTCCAGGCCCGTCGCAGAGCGACCCAAGGCGTTCCAGCGGGCTGCTGACCGCGAAGCCGAACCGGAAGCCCCGGCGGATGCCCAAAAGAATTTCTGAGCGTAGGTAAATGGAAATGCGTGGGGACAGACCCCAGCAGCACGTTGGGACATTGCTAGCAGCCAGCACGTTCAAGGACCGCCCGATCCTGCGCGCGGGGACACGATCCTGCGCGCGGGGACAGACCCCAGGCGGTGTTTTCAATCAACCCAACCCGGCGGCTTACGCGCATCCGCTGGTTCGCCGTCTGATTCATCCTTAGCGTAGTGAGACCGGATTGCATCGGCAGCAGCAACGAAACGTCCAGCCTGACCTCCGCTATACCGGAAACCATCAAGGGTATAGATCAGTTGGTCATTCGTATCGACGAGGACGTCGATGTTTGCGACGTCTCCAGCCGCAGAAAGCATTAATCGATAGTCGGGAAGTGCCGGTAACCCTGAATTGTCGTTGACCGTTTCGATTGGAGCTAAAGATCGTAGTAGGTTCCGAAACTGCTCGTAGTCATCCGGCGGAAGCGTGTGTCCACTTCCGCCTGAGTACGTGACAGAAGCGGATTGGATTCGAGTATTGGAGATGATCGCGATCCGTTGATCGGTGAGTGGTTGCGGCTCAAGGTTGAAGCAACCCACCAAGAGAAGCGGGAAAGCAAGGACGAGCGCGAATCGCATGGGTCGAATCGGGGAACGAATTGCGATCGATCCGCGCATGCGAAGCAACGGGGATCGATCGTGCGCCAGAACTTGGTCGGCCTTCAGATGGGCCGGTCACTGACCTGGATTATAACGGATCCTGACGGACTCCCCGGCTGCTTTTCATCCGTGGGGTCGCGCTGCCATCCGTGGGCCCATTGACTCCGACCCTGAGAAGGATCACGCGGCGGCGACAAGCGATCTTCCACTCCAGCCATCTCGACTTCGCCGTTCGTCATGCATCCGATGGGTACGCCCGGCACGGGCGTGATTGTGATGGGGTGAAAGTCCCCTGTACGAGACTGGAAACTTTCGAGTGACAGTATACCAAATGATCGACATCGAAAGAGAAGTACTAGACGAGGGCAACTGCGGAAGGGCGACCGACCGTGGGGAGGAAGCCTGCGATCGTGTGCGTAAACGCCGGGTTTGTTTACCGCCACCCGGACACGATCTCGTCAAAGCTGC